>CAWGAS010000025.1:0-88418 GCA_963820645.1 uncultured Acidobacteriota bacterium
GAGGTAGGACCGGGATGCGCGGACCGCCTCCGGCCGATCCGTCAAGCGCCGACAGGATTCGCCGCTCGAGCGACGGCCGCTCCGGAATCATCATCGCCCCGATCCCCCGTGAACCGAAAGTGACGGCATGTCGATGCCGTGGCGCCGGGCCGTGTCGATCGCCTCCGGATACCCGGCGTCCGCGTGGCGCACCACGCCGAGACCGGGATCACACGTCAACACGCGCTGCAATTTCTCGTCCGCCTCGCGGGTCCCGTCCGCCACGACGACCATGCCGGCGTGGAGCGAGTAGCCGATGCCGACGCCGCCGCCGTGATGCACGGCGACCCACGTGGCGCCCGAGGAGGTGTTCAGTAAAGCGTTGAGCACGGGCCAGTCCGCGATCGCGTCGCTCCCGTCGAGCATGTTCTCGGTCTCGCGGTTGGGCGAGGCGACCGATCCGGCGTCCAGGTGATCGCGGCCGATGACGATCGGCGCCGTGACGGCGCCGCGGCGCACGAGATCGTTGATCGCCAGCCCGAACCGCGCGCGCTCGCCGTAGCCGAGCCAGAAGATGCGCGCGGGCAGTCCCTGAAACGCGACGCGCTCGGCGGCCAGGCGAATCCAGCGGCAGAGCGCGGCATTGCCGGCGAACATCTCGAGCGCGAGCGCGTCGGTCGCGGCGATGTCGGCCGGATCGCCCGAGAGCGCGGCCCAGCGGAACGGTCCCTTGCCCTCGCAGAACAGCGGCCGGATGTACTCCGGCACGAACCCGGGAATCTCGAACGCGTCGCCGACGCCGCCCTTCTCCGCCTGCGCCCGGATGTTGTTGCCGTAGTCGAAGGTCACGGCCCCCCTGCGCTTCAGCGCCAGCATGGCGCGGACGTGCGCGGCCATGGCCGCCGTCGATCGCGCGAACGTACTGGGCCGGATCCGTCCGCCGCAGCGAGTCCGCTTCGGCCAGCGTCAGCCCGTTGGGCACGTATCCGTTCAGCGCATCGTGCGCCGAGGTCTGATCGGTGACGACGTCGGGGACGATGCCGCGGCGGACCAGTTCGGGGAGGACGTCCGCGGCGTTCCCTTCGAGCGCGATGGAACGCGCGACGCCGCCGGCACGATACCGTTCCACCCGCGCGAGCGCGTCGTCGAGCCCGCCGGCGCGCTCGTCGACGTAGCGGGTCGCGAGCCGGCGCTCGATCCGTTGGGGATCCACCTCGACCACGAGCGCAATCCCGCCGTTCATCGTGACGGCGAGCGGCTGGGCGCCGCCCATGCCGCCGAGCCCGGCGGTGACGACCAGCCGGCCCGTGAGGTCGCCGCCGAAGCGCGCGCGGGCCAGCTCGGCGAGCGTCTCGTACGTGCCCTGCAGGATGCCCTGCGAGCCGATGTAGATCCAGCTGCCGGCCGTCATCTGCCCGTACATGGTGAGCCCGCGGTCCTCGAGGTCGCGAAACGTGTCCCACGTCGCCCAGGCCGGCACGAGCAGCGCGTTGGCGATGAGGACCCGCGGCGCCCAGGGATGCGTACGGAAGACGGCGACGGGCTTGCCGGACTGCACGACCAGGGTTTCGTCGTGCTCGAGCCGCCGAAGCGTGGCGACGATGGCGTCGAACGCGGGCCAGCTGCGCGCGGCGCGGCCGGATCCGCCGTAGACGATCAACTCGTCGGGCCGTTCCGCCACCTCCGGGTCGAGGTTGTTCATCAGCATCCTGAGCGCGGCTTCCTGCGGCCAGCCTTTGCAGGAAAGCGTCGCACCCCGCGGGGCGCTGACATGACGGCTGACGATGTTCATCGGCGGATGAGTGTTTGCTCTTCCAGGGTCACGAGCGGCTGGGAAGCGCGAGTCGAAGGATAGCAATCTAGAAACGTACGGGTGCGTTGTCAATTCGAAATTGAAAAATTTCTTACTTGACTTCCACGTCGCACGACGTTTCGAGCGAGCCCGCGACGATCAAAGCGGAAATCGCCTCGATGTCGGGCGCCGGCGGACGGTCGCCGGCGAGCGGCGGCACGATCGATCGCACGCGCGCGTGCACGCTGCTGCAGCGCGCGCGACGTCGTCAGCGGCGCGAGGAGATCGATCGCCTGGCACGCGCAGAGCAACTCGACCGCGATGACGCGGACGGCCAGCTCGAGGACGCGCGCCGCCTTGAGCGAGGCGCCCATGCTCATGCTCACGTGGTCTTCACGATTGGCCGAGGTCGGGATCGTGTCCACGCTGGCGGGATGGCAGAGTGTTTTGATCTCGGACACCAGGGCCGCCGCCGTGACCTGCGCCATCATGTAGCCTGAATGCAATCCGCTGTCCGCCGTCAGGAACGCCGGCAGGTCGCTCAGCGCCGGGTTGACGAGCCGATCCGACCGCCGCTCGCTGATCGTCACGAGCTGAGCGAGCGCAATCGCCGCCACGTCGGACGCCAGCGACACCGGAGCGCCGTGGAAGTTCCCGCCCGACACGATCTCGTCCTCGGCGGCGAACACCATCGGGTTGTCGGTCGCGGCGTTGGCCTCGATCAAGACCGTGTCCCGAACGAACCGCAGCGCATCGCGCGCCGCGCCGTGCACCTGCGCCGCGCAGCGCAGCGAATAGGCGTCCTGCACCCGGCCGCAGTGCTCGTGGGATCGGTTGATGGCGCTGCCGGACAGGAGCGCGAGGATGTTCGCGGCCGAGATGGACTGGCCGGCGTGCGGCCGCGCGTCGTGGATCCGCGGGTCGAAGGGATGCAGGGAGCCGCGCAGCGCGTCGATCGAGAGCGCCGCCGCGATGTCGGCGGCGCGCGCCAGGCGCCCGGCGCCGGCACACCGTGAGCGCCGCGACGGCGGTGGACGGCTGCGTGCCGTTGATGAGGGCGAGCCCTTCCTTCGGTTCGAGCGCCACGGGCTCGAGCCCGGCGGCACGGAGGGCGTCCCGGCCGGGGAGCGCGGCGGTGCCGTCGCCGGCGGTCGCCTGTCCTTCGCCGACCAGCACCAGCGCGAGATGCGCCAGCGGAGCCAGGTCGCCGCTCGCGCCGACCGAGCCCCGGCTCGGCACCTGCGGGTGCACGCGGCGGTTGAGCAGGTCGATCAGGCGTTCGAGCGTGACGCGGCGGATGCCGGAGAATCCTTTGGCGAGCACGTTGGCGCGCAGCGCCATCGACGCGCGCACCGCGCGAACGGGGAGCGGCTCGCCGACGCCGGCCGCGTGGCTGCGGAGCAGATTGAGCTGGAGCGTGCCGAGCGCGCCGCGCGGAATGGCGGTGTCGGCCAGCGCGCCGAAGCCGGTGTTGATCCCGTAGACCGGCGTCGTCGCCCGCGGCCTTGCGATCGACGACGGCCCGTGCCGCGTCGACGCGCGCGGCGGCGGCCGGCGCGAGCCCGACCGCGGCGCCTTCGTCCGCGATCGCGACGAGGCCGTCGAGCGTCAGCGAGTGGCCGTCGAGCAGAATCATCTAAAAAGGTAGAATACTGCAGTTATGAACATCGCGGTGCTCGGCGCGCAGTGGGGAGACGAGGGCAAAGGGCAAGATCGTCGATCTGCTCACGCCGAATTTTTCGATCGTCGCCAGGTACCAGGGCGGCCACAACGCCGGCCACACGGTCTACGCCAACGGGCGGAAGTTCGTGCTGCGCCTGCTGCCGTCGGGGATTCTGCACGACGGCATTTCCTGCGTGATCGGCAACGGCGTGGTGGTCGATCCGCAGGCGCTGTTCGCGGAGATCGACGAGATCGAGCGGGCCGGGATCGCGATCGGCTACGCGCCTCGTCATCAGCGACAAGGCGCACCTGATCCTGCCGTATCACCGCGAGCTGGATCTCCTGAGCGAGGCCCGACGCGGGGAGCGCAAGATCGGGACGACGTCGCGCGGCATCGGCCCGGCCTACGAGGACAAGATCGCGCGCCGCGGCGTGCGCGTCGGCGACCTCGCGAATCCGGCCTCGCTCGCCGAGGCCGTCAAGCACAACGTCGCCGCGCGCAACCGGATCATCGGCGACTCGACGATGGACTGGCGGCAGGTGCTCGACGAGCTGGCGCGGGCGTGGGAGCGCATGGGGCCGTGGGTCACGGACGTCTCGCTGTTCCTCGAGCGCGCGCGGCGATCGGGACGCGCCGTCCTGTTCGAGGGCGCGCAGGGCACGCTGCTCGACATCGACCACGGCACGTATCCGTACGTCACGTCGTCGAATGCCACGATCGGCGGCGTCTGCACCGGCCTCGGCGTCGGGCCGCGCGCCATCGACGGCGTGCTCGGCGTGGCGAAGGCCTACACGACGCGCGTCGGCGAGGGACCGCTGCCGTCGGAGCTGACCGGCGAGCTCGGCAACCGGCTGCGGGAGAGCGGTCAGGAGTTCGGCGCCGTGACGGGACGGCCGCGCCGCTGCGGCTGGTACGACGCGGTGGCGGTCCGATACGCCGTGCGCGTCAACGGCCTCGACGCGCTGGCGCTGACGAAGCTCGACGTGCTCGACGGGCTGCCGGAGCTCCAGGTGTGCACGTCGTACCGCTGCCGCGGCGCGATCCTGACCGAGATGCCCGGCGACGTCGCGCAGCTCGCCGAGTGCGAGCCGGTCTACGAGGCGCTGCCGGGCTGGACGGCGCCGACCGCCGGCGTCCGCCGCTACGACGACCTGCCACGCGAGGCGCAGCGCTACGTGGCGCGGCTGGAAGAAGTCACCGGCGTGCCGGCCGCGATCATCTCCACCGGCTCGGCGCGCGAGGACACGATCATTCGAGAGGGATCGGTGGCGGCAGGGTGGTTCAAGTAGAGCCGTTCTGGGTTCTTGGTTCTTGCGTTCTTCGTTCTTGGTTCTTCGTTCGGGTGCTTAGCTTGGGAGAACGCGAACGAGACACTCGAGACCGTAGAACGCAGAACCAAGAACGTCTGCTAGACCTTGACCTTGGCGCAGAAGTCTTCGACCGCGGCGGGATCGGCGTCGGCGAAGTCGACGCCGGCGCGATAGCGCGGCGGATCGTTCGGCTTGGGCAGCTCGAACTTGGCCCAGGCGATCGCGCCGCGGAACCGCATGACGAACTCGTCGTTCGGGATGCTGACGCGCACTTTCTGATTCGGCCGAAGAATCGTCGACGACAGGACCTGCACGCCGACGGTGGACAGGTCGACCACGGTTGCCGGATTGCCATCCACCTGAATCTCGATGCCGGGACGCACGCGATAGCGCGGCGCGCGGCGCGTGCCCTGCCAGTCGAGCGTCTTGGCCGGCTCGACGATCGCCACGCCCGACGATCCGGTGTGCCCGGCGGTCGTGCTCGCGGCAGCCTGGGCGGGCGCTTCGACCTTGGTCGGCTTCGCCACCTGCCGCGAGTAGTCCCCCGTGTGGGACATCACGCGGACCTCGGCGTTTCCGAGCTGCGGATCGGTCTTGATGCGGTTGATGAGCGCGGCGCCTCGCGGCGTCGCGGCAAACAACCGCTCCAGCACGATGAGCGCCGGCCGTTGCTCCAGGATCGCCTGAAGGGCCTGGATGGGCTCGGTGTCGGCAAACGTCAGGAGCTCGCCCTCGCCGGCAAGACGCTCCTGCAGGGCGGGCATCAGATTCGTAGCGGCAATAACGACCGCGGGCATCCGCGGAGTGTATCACGCGTCAAAACGTCCGGACCATCGTCACTATAATGTCGGTGGTGGGACTTTCCCTGCGTCCCGAACGGCTCAAGCGCTACAAGGACGTCGCGCCGCCTGCTGTTCAAGTACGGCCGCGGCAACCTGCGTCGCCCGCGCCGGGCTCGACGACGCGCTGGCCGGCGAGGTGCTGCCGTCGGGCGCCGGGGCGCCGGCGCCCAAGGAACTGGCGGCGGATCTCGAGCGGCTCGGTCCCGCGTTCATCAAGCTCGGACAGGTGTTGTCGACGCGCGCCGATCTGCTGCCGCCTGCCTATCTCGAGGCGCTCAGCCGCCTGCAGGACAGCGTCGAGCCGTTTTCGTTCGCCGACGTCGAGCGCGTCATTCAGGAGGACTTCGGCTTCCGGCTGTCGAAGGGGTTTGCCACGTTCGACGCGGAGCCGCTCGCCGCCGCGTCCCTCGGACAGGTGCACCGCGCCACGCTGCGCGACGGACGCGACGTCGCCGTCAAGGTGCAGCGGCCGGGCATCCGCGAAGGCCTGGTGCAGGACCTCGCCGCGATGGAAGACATCGCGGGCTTTCTCGATCGGCATACGAGCGCGGGGCGGCAGTTCGATTTCGTGGAGATGGTCAGGGAGTTCCGGCGCACGCTCGCGCAGGAGCTCGACTACCGGCGCGAGGCGCACAACCTCGTCCGGCTCGCCGACAACCTCTCGACCTTCACGCGCATCGTCATCCCGCGCCCCGTGGACGACTACTCCAGCGCGCGCGTCCTCACGATGAGCTTCATCACCGGACGGAAGATCACCGAGATCACGCCGCTGGTGCGGCAGGACATCGACGGGATGGCGCTCGCGCGGGAGCTGTTCCGCGCGTACCTGCATCAGATCATCATCGACGGTTTCTTCCACGCCGACCCGCATCCCGGCAACGTCTTCCTGACCGACGATGGCCGCATCGCGCTCGTCGATCTCGGGATGGTGAGCCGGTTGTCGCCGTCCCGGCAGGATCAGCTCCTGAAGCTGCTGCTCGCGATCAGCGAAGGCGATGGCGATCGCGCGGCGACGCTGGCGCTTCAGGTCGGCCAGGCGCACGGCGATCTGGACGAGCCGGGGCTGCGCCGCGATGTCCAGGAGCTCGTCTCGGGATATCAGGATCTGTCGCTCGCAGCAGCTGCAGATCGGCCGGGCCGTGCTCGAGATTTCCGCTGTGGCCGGCCTGCACGGCATCCGCCTGCCGTCCGAGCTCACGATGCTCGGCAAGACGCTGCTGAACCTCGATCAGGTCGGCAAGACGCTCGCACCGGACTTCGACGTGAACGCGGCGCTGCGCAGCGAGGGGCCGCAGCTGATGCAGCAGCGGATGCGCCAGAGCGTGTCGACCGCCAACGTGTTCGCGGCCGCGCTCGAAACGAAGGAGTTCGTGGAGCAGCTTCCCGGCCGCGTCAACCGGCTGCTCGACGCCGTCGCGCACAACGAGGTGAAGCTGAAGATCGAGGTGATCGACGAAGGCGCGGTCATCCAGGGCCTGCAGAAGGTGGCCAACCGCATCACGCTCGGCCTGCTGCTCGCCTCGCTGATCATCGGCGCCGCGATGCTGATGCGCGTCGACACGCCGTTCCGCCTGTTCGGCTATCCGGGCTTTGCGATGGTCTTCTTTCTCGTTGCGGCCGGGGGCGCGATCTGGCTGGGGTCCAGCATCCTGGCGAGCGACCGGCCGGCCCGTAAACGCTGACCGCCACCCTCCTGAACTCCTCAACTCCTGAACTCCGTGTTTGCGAAGCGATGGTCAAGGCCGTTCTGTTCGACCTCGACGACACGCTCTTCGACCATCGCGGCTGCGCGCGCGACGCGCTCGAGGCCGTGCAGGCGTGTCATCCCTGCTTCCGCGAGATGGCCTTCACCGATCTGGAGCAGGCGCACGCGCGTTTGTTGGAGGAGCTGCACCGCGAGGTCATGACCGGACGCGTGCCGCTGGAGGCCGCGCGCACCGAACGCTTCCGCCGGCTGTTCGCCGCGGCAGGTGTGACGGCCGCGGACGGCCTCGCCCGGCTTGCCGCGTCGACGTACCGTGAGCGCTACGCGGCCGCGCGCCGTGCGGTCGCGGGCGCCGCCACCGTCCTGCGCCTCGTCCGCGCCCGCGCGCGCATCGGCATCGTCTCGAACAACCTGCTGGAAGAGCAGCGCGACAAGCTCAGGGTGTGCGGGCTCGACGGCTTCATCGAGGTGCTCGTCGTGTCGGAAGAAGCCGGGGTGTCGAAGCCGGATCCTGCTATCTTCGGGCTCGCGCTCGAACGTCTCGGGTGCGCGGCCGGGGATGCCGTCATGATCGGCGATTCCTGGCCGGCCGACATCGCCGGGGCGCGCGCGTCCGGCATCCGCGCCATCTGGCTCAATCCGCGTCACGAGGCGGTCCCGGAGGGCGAGGCGGACGTGCCCCAGTTGGAGGGGCTCGAGCCTCCCGACGCAGTAATAAGGATGGTCTTCGATGCGCATCGGAATCGATCTGGGCGGGACGAAGACTGAGGGGATCGCGCTCGATCCCGCCGGTGTCGAGCGGTTCCGCGGACGCATCCCGACCCCGCGCGGCGACTACGAGGCCACGCTCGCGGCCATCGTGGGACTGGTACGCGAGGCTGAAGGCGTGGTCGGATCGGCGACCGTGGGCGTCGGAATTCCGGGCGCGGTCTCGCCGGCGACCGGCCTGGTCAAGAACGCCAACTCCACCTGGCTCAACGGCCGTCCACTGCGTGAGGATCTGTCGGGCCGGCTGCAGCGCGAGGTCCGCATCGCGAACGATGCCAACTGCTTCGCGCTCTCGGAGGCGGTCGACGGCGCGGCGGCCGGCCAGCCGATCGTGTTCGGCGTGATCATCGGTACCGGCACGGGCGGCGCCGTTGTCGCAAACGGTCAGGTACTGATCGGGACGAACGCAATCGGCGGCGAGTGGGGGCACAATCCGATGCCGTGGCCCGAGGCTGACGAGTGGCCGGGACCGCCGTGTTACTGCGGCCGCACAGGCTGCATCGAGACGTTCCTCTCGGGACCGGGACTGTCGGGCGATCATCGAGCCGCGACGGGTGAGGCCCTCGACGCGAGCGTCATTGCGGCGCGCGCCGCCGCCGGCGACCTCGCCGCGGGCGCCACGATGGCGCGTTACGAGGGGCGTCTCGCCCGTGCGCTGGCCTCGGTGATCAACGTCGTCGATCCGCACGCCATCGTGCTGGGCGGGGGAGTGTCGAACATCGAACGTCTGTACGAACGTGTTCCACGGTTGTGGGGACGGTTCGTGTTCTCGGACCACGTGGCCACGACGCTCCTCCGCGCGCAGCACGGCGACTCCAGCGGGGTTCGGGGAGCGGCGTGGTTGTGGTCGAGCGAACAGCCGTAGCGCAGGCCTTCATTCAGGCCTGTGAATTATTCCGTGAGCGGGCCTCTACAAACTTTCTCTCGTGGCTTCCGCCTTCAGGCGGAAGGATGCCGCCGGCGCCCCGACTTCCACCTAAAGGCGGAAGCCACAAGTGGATTCTTTCAGAAGCCCTTCAGGCCTGCCTGTGCGGCGCGCTAGTGCGTTTCGCCGACCACGGTGTCGAGGTGCCGTGCGGTGATCCTGAAGTGCGACGCGGTCCAGACGGGGACGCCGTCGCGAAGCAGGATCGCCTGCGGCGTTTCGTGCCGGATGCCGAAGCGTGCCGCGAGCTCGTCCGAGAGGCGTCGATGGCTCTGGACGGTGATGAGCTTGTATGCGGCGCGCGCGGAGGAACGCTCGACGTGGAGTTGAAGCTCGTCCAGCGCCTCGCAGCTGACACCGCACGAACGGCTGTGTTTGAAGAGCAGCACGGGCCGATCGAGCGATTCCGCGATGGCGGCGTCGAGCTCGTCGATGTGGGACAAATGGGTCAACGGCTTCATTAGCTGGGGAACACTATTGTAGCAAGAGCGAATCACTAATCCCTAATCCTCGAATCCCGAGTCCCGAGTCCCGAGTCCCGAGTCCCGAGTCCACGCACGATTCACCCCGGCGCCTGGTGCGACCGCGTGTGAAAGCCCGCCGCTTCGAGATGGCGGCGCACGTCGGCAAAGGACGCGCGGGCGTCGTCGGTGAGCGTCAGGGCGCCGCGGGCGATCGCGCGATCGACGTTGAACATGCGGAAGCGAATCGCCTCCATGTGGAACGCGCGGATGGCCACGGCGAGCGCGGTGCATTCGGCAAGGAACGCTTCCTGCGTGTCGCTCGGCGGCTGTGCCTTCACCGCGGCCACGAGCGTCTGGAGGCTCTCCTCGGCGGCTTTACGGGGATCGGGGTTCGTTGACATAGTATTCCTCTGTGACTTTGTTATCTCCGAAGCGATCGTAGGAACAGTATGGCCGAGATACCAGCCGAAACCGCGCGGCCAACGGGACGCGCCCGGATCGAGCCCCCCGATATCAGCGAAAAGGGCGGCGTCCGGGACGGCCGGCCGCAGCGCTCCGACGAACGGCTCTTCGTGCAGCTCCTCGCATTCGGCGAGTGCGACGACGCGCGGGCCGTGATGAGCCATCTCGCCGGGGCCGCCGATGCCGTCGTCGTCTACGAGGATCTGAACGACCCCCGCGGCATTGCCGTGGTGACGGTCAGCCCGGATCCGAACACGTTCGTCGAACACGTGCGGCCGCGGCTGTCGGCGGGCCCGATGGCAGGCCTTTCGCAGAAACCGCAGTACACCATGTTCGGCCGCACGTATGCGATCGGCTACGAGCCGGACCTGCGCGAAGTGCTGCTCGAGCGGCCGCGCCGCACCCTGCTGAATCCCGACTGGCCGTGGGGGATTTGGTATCCGCTGCGCCGGAGCGGGCGATTTGCCCAGCTCCCCGACGACGAGCAGCGCACGATCCTCGCCGAGCACAGCCAGATCGGCATCGCGTTCGGCGCCGCCGACTACGCCCACGATGTCCGGCTCGCGTGCCACGGCCTCGACCGGGACGACAACGACTTCGTCATCGGGCTCATCGGCAAGGACCTGTACCCGTTGTCGGCGGTGGTCCAAGTCATGCGCAAGACGCAACAGACGTCGCTCTATCTCGATCGCCTCGGACCGTTTTTCATCGGGCGCAAGGTGGCCCTGAGCACGCTGGACGTTGGCTTGCACCGCAGGCGTCATGAGCACTGATCGAATTCCTCTTCGTCCCTTCGGCCGCCACGCCGAGATGGTCTCGGCGCTCGGCCTCGGCGGCTTTCACGTCGGCAAGATCCCCACCGAGCGCGAAGCCATTCGCCTCGTGCACGCCGCCATCGAAGGCGGCATCACCTTTCTCGACAACGCGTGGGAATACCACGACGGCAAGAGCGAGACCCGGATGGGGAAGGCCATCAAGGACCGCCGCGGCCGCGTGTTCCTCATGACCAAGGTGTGCACGCACGGGCGAGACGCGAAGACGGCGATGCGGCAGCTCGAGCAGTCGCTGCGGCGGCTGCAGACCGAGTACCTGGACCTGTGGCAGATCCACGAGTGCGCCTACTACAACGATCCCGAGAAGCACTTCGCGAAGGGCGGCGTCGTCGAGGCGCTCGAGCGGGCGCGCAAGCAGGGGAAGGTCCGCTACGTCGGCTTCACCGGTCACAAGGATCCGGAGATTCATCTCGAGATGCTGTCGTACGAGTATCCCTTCGACAGCTGTCAGCTGCCGCTGAACGGGTTCGACGCGACGTTCCGCAGCTTCGAGCAGCGCGTGCTGCCGGAGTTGAAGCGGCAGGAGATCGCGGCGCTCGGGATGAAGAGCCTGGGAGCCGGCGCAGCGGTCACGAGCAAAGCGGTCACGCCGGCCGACGCGCTTCGCTACGCGATGAGCCTGCCGGTGGCGACGACCATCAGCGGGATCGATTCGATGCGCGTCCTGTCCCAGAACCTCAAGATCGCGCAGGGCTTCAAGCCGATGACGCGCGCCCAGATGGACGGCTACCGCGGCCGGCTGGCGGCACACGCGGCCGACGGACGCTTCGAGTTGTACAAGACCACCGCGCAGCACGATGGCGTCGAAGGGCGCGCGCAGCACGGCTTCCCGTCGCAGGAAGAGCTCGGCGGCTGACAAGTCCAGGTGACTGACGAGGTGGATGTGTCGAACGCGAGGCGACGGCCATCCCCGTTGACGCCCGAAGAACGCAAGTCGGTCACGCACGGCGCTTTCTGGATCCCCGAGGCCGAGCGCGACGTCTACAGGCGCGCGCTCGAAGCGCTGAACGCCGCCGGCGTGCCGTTCGTCGTCGCGGGGGCGTACGCGATCTACGAGCACACCGGCATTTACCGGAAGACCAAGGACCTCGACCTGTTCTTCGAGCCGAAGGCCGTCGTGCCCGCGGCGCGCGCGCTTCGCGCCGCCGGGTTCATCACGCGCCTCGAGGATCTCCACTGGCTCGCCAAGGCGACGTCGGGGCAGTGGTTCGTCGATCTGATCTACGGCATGGGGAACGGCATCGCGCGCATCGACGAGGGGTGGATCGAGCACAGCCACCCGAGCATCCTCGCGGGGTGCCCGGTCAGGATCGCGCCGGCGGAGGAACTGATGTGGCACCGGCTGTTCATCAGCGAGCGCCATCGCCACGACATGTCGGACATCGTGCACCTGGTTCTCTCCCAGGGCGAGACCCTCGACTGGGAGCGCATTCTCGCGCGCACGGGAGACAACTGGCCGCTGCTCCTGTCGCAGGTCCTGATGTTCAGCTACGTGTACCCGGGGTACCGCACGAACGTCCCGAGCTGGGTGCCGGAGCGCTTGCTCGAAAGGGCCCGCGCCCAGATCGGCCGCGACGAGGAGGGGCTCGAGTTCACGCGCGGCCCGCTCATCTCGCGTTTCAGCTTCGCCATCGACGTGCGCGAATGGGGATTCACCAGCCCGCGCGACGCGCTCGTGGACAACGCGCGGCAGTTGCCGGAGATCGCGGCGATCGCCGAAGCGGAGGTCTGGGACGAGCGCCCCGAGGATCGGCACGATACACCCGACGAATCGCCGACCTGACCTCGTCCCGCGGGCTGTTTGACACTCGGTGCGTCCGGCCGCGATACTTCTTCGCACATGTTCAAGGGACTCTGGGGCCGGCGATGGCGGCGGGCGGACGGCGATCCGCTGCGCGCCGCGCTGGGCACGCTCGAACGCCCGGTGATGGAGATCGTCTGGGGCGCGCAGGAGGTCACCGTGCGCGACGTGCAGAGCCGGCTCCAGCGGCCCGTGGCCTATACGACGGTCATGACGACGCTCGACCGTCTGTTCAAGAAAGGATTCGTCGCGCGGACGCGCTGCGGACGCGCGTTCGTCTACCGCGCGACCGGATCGCGCGCGCAGGCCGAGGCAGCGGTCGCCAGCGGAGTGCTGACCGACTCTGCTGTCCACCGGCGCGGCCATGCCGATTCTCTCGAACCTCGTGGACGCTGTTGGCAGCCAGGACGACGGTCTCGATCTCCTGCAAGCGCTCGAAGCGATGGTGCGCGAGAAGCGGCGGCGGATCGAGCGCGACGGAGAGGACGCATGAGCGCGCCCGGTCCCGCCGTGCGGCTCGCCGGCTGGCGTTCGTGATGCGCGCCGGTCTCGCGGCGCCCCTGTGCATCACCGGGCTGCTCTGGATTCCCGGCGTTGCCCGGGCTGACGACCCCGTCACGGCGCTGATGAAGCAGGGGCACTGGAAGCAAAGGATCTCAAGCGCTTGAAGGGCTGATCACCGCTGCGGCACGGAGTGCTGCTTGACGTAGCGTTTCGCGGCATCGACGTCAGTGTCGATTCCCGGCGCACCCCAATAGACCGATCCGCTGGCGCCGCTCACCGCGTACACGCCGAACACGATCCGCCACCGCCGGTTGTCCGGACGGTAGAACAAACTGAACTTGCGGCCGGCGTAGCCCGAGAGGTCGACGCTGATCGGTGTCCATCCCTGCCGTGACGAGTCCCCGCTCGCAATCTGACGTTCGACGAGCGCTTCGTAGACCCGGTCGTCGCTGATCCCGATCCGGAAGAGCACGACGGCTGGACCCGGCTCGTCGGGGACGGCTGCGTCAACGCGGAGGACGCCGCGCACGGGCAGCGCCTGCGTCAAGGTGATGCGGCTCGGTACCGGCACGACCAGGCTGGCCCGTGAACGCCCGTCGAAGGTATGCTCGCCAATCTGAATCGAGGCGCCGAGAGGACGTGTTTCCGCGTGGCCGATCTGTTTGAGCAAATCGACGACCCGTACCGGAGTCTCCGGCGGGTGACGCGCGCACGCGGCGGTCACGGCGCTGATGGCGAAGAGAGCGAGCAGGCCGCCGCGCTGGACCTGACGACCGGGCGGGCCGGCGGGTGACCCCAGCGTCCGGGACGTCGTCGCCTGCGCCGCGCGGACGCGCCTGGCGGTTCCTCGCGCTGGCGTTGTGCGCGCTGTTCCTCGCATCCGTCGCGCGATTCTACCATCCGGGTTCGGGCTTCACGGCGCTGATCGCTTTCCCCGCGGCCGGCCACGACTCCGAGCTCCCGGCGCTGCGCGCGCTGCCGCATCTCGATTACCCGACGATCGCTTACGACGGCCAGTTCTACGCGCAGCTCGCGCTGGAACCGCTGCTCCGCGATCCGGCGATCGATCGCGCGCTGGATCTGCCGGGCTATCGTGGGCGGCGGATTCTGTTCAGCTGGACGGCCTATGCGCTCGGCCTCGGCCGTCCCGCGTGGATCCTCCAGGCCTTCGCGCTTCAGAACGTGCTCTGCTGGCTCGTGCTCGCGTGGCTCATCACGCGCTGGATACCGCCGGACTCGCCGAGGTCGTTCGCGCTGTGGGCCGCGTGCATGTTCAGCCACGGGCTGCTGTGGTCCGTCCGCTTCTCGCTGCTCGACGGTCCCAGCGTCCTCGTTCTGACCGTCGCGGTCCTGACCGCCGAGCGCCATCGCACGTGGACGACGGCCGCGCTCGTCGGTCTCGCGGGACTCGGGCGCGAAACGAACCTGCTGGGCGCCGCCGCGCTCCCGTGGCCGCGCGGTGTGCGAGGCTGGCTGATGCTCGCCGCCGCGCTCGCGATCGTCGTGGTGCCGCTGGCGATCTGGCAGGACTACTTGTTTTCGATCTACCGCAGCCGGAGCCTCGTGGGCGGCAACCAGCTGACGACGCCGTTCCGCGCCTACCTGGGTAACTGGCACTCTGCTCTCTTGGGGGTGCAGCTTCACGGCGCGAGGTCGCTGCCGATGCAAGCGTTGCTGGTGGTCATCTCCCTGACGGTTCAGGCGATGTTCCTCATCTGGTCGCGGCAGTTCGACCAGCCCTGGTGGCGGCTTGCGGTGGCTTATGCGGGGCTGATGGTGATCGTCCACTCTGTGGTCTGGGACGGATACCCGGGCGCCATCACGCGGGTCGTCCTGCCGCTGACGTTCGGCTTCAATATTCTGCTGGCGCAGCAACGCGGCCGGGCGTTCTGGATCTGGTTCGTCCTCGGCAATCTGCACGTGCTTCCGGGGCAGGGCGCAATGCCGATGCCGGGGGTGCCGCTGGTGCTCGGGGGCCGCTGCTGACTGACGCATCGGTGGTGTCCGGCTTCAGCCGGACCAGGTTGCTCGTCGGTACGGGGCGCGCTGCTCCGGCTTCACCCGCCGGTACGCGAAGCTGGACTTCAGCCGAACCGTCGAGCGCACGCGCGGCCACCATCGCGCTCGACCACGCCCACTGGAAATTGAAGCCGCCGATGCGTCCGTCGACGTCGAGCATCTCGCCGACAAGGTACAGACCAGGGCAGCGGCGCGAGGCCATCGTTGCCGGATCCACTTCGTCGAGCGTCACGCCTCCGGCGGTCGCTTCGGCGTAGTTGTAGCCGCGGCTGCCGGTGACGTCGAGCGGCCACGCGACGAGCGCGTGTGCGAGGCGGCGCCGGTCGGCCCGCGTCAGGCGCGCCAGCGTCACCGACGCGTCCAGGCCCAGTTGCTGCAGGATCGCCGCCGCAAGGGAAGCCGGGAGCAGCTCGGCGAGGGCGTTGTGCAGCGAGACTCGGGGCCGATCCGCCGCCAGCGCGGTCCACCTCGTGTCCACCACTTCGAACGCCTCGTTCTGACAGAAGCTCACCGTGATCCGGGCATCGCGGTTTTCGAGGCGGGCCCGCAGCCAGTAGCGCGACGCGTCCAGCACGACGGGTCCGCTGACGCCGAAGTGCGTCCACAGCATCGCGCCCGGCACGCGCTCGGCGATCGCGCCATCGACCCACACCGACAGCACGACGTCGTGCGCCACGCCGCGGAGCTGCGGAAACGGCGGGCTGTCGGCGTCCGCGGCGACGAGCGGCACCAGCGACGGCGTCGTCGGTACGATCGAGTGTCCGAGCCCGCGCGCGATCTCGAGGCCGCCGCCGTCGCTCCCCGTCTTCGGAAGCGACTGGCCGCCCGTCGCGAGTACGACCGTGGCAGCGTCGATCGGGCCTCGCGAGGTGTCGATTCGAAAGCCGGCGCCGGCCGAGAGGACGCCGGTGACCCGAGTCGCCGCGCGAAGCACCGCTCCCGACGCCTCGGTCTCTCGCAACAGGGCGTCGAGGACGTCGCGGGACCGGTTCGAGTCCGGGAACAGTTTGCCGTGCTCTTCCTCGTGAAGCGGAACGCCCAGCCGCGCGAACCACGCCACCGTCTCGGCCACGGAAAAGCCGCGCAGCACGCGCCGCACGATGGTTGGTTTCCCGCCGGCGAAATCGCGCTCGGTCACCGAGACGTTCGTGACGTTGCACCGCGAGCCGCCGCTGACGAGGATCTTCGCCCCCGGCCTGGCGGCGCCGTCGAGCAGGAGCACGGATCGGGACGGGTTCTGCCGCCGCGTGAAGATCGCCGTCGCGAGCCCCGCGGCGCCGGCGCCGACGATGACGATGTCCTCCGCAGGCATCCGGGCGAGAAGGCAACTCGTCGTCGACGCGCGCGACGGCCTGACGCTTATCGAAAGGTGGAAGTTGAAGTTGCGGAAGGGTCAGCCACGGCCGTCCTGCGTTGCGGGGCCCCACCACCCCTCGTGCTCGAAGCTCTTGTGCAGCTCGATCCAACGCTTGTGGACCAGGTCGGACGTCGGGTAGTGCTCGAGCCGCTCGTGGCCGCTGGCTTCGGTGATGACGATTTCGTAACCCGGCCCGTGTACGGCCGAGCGCACTTCGCACTGCACCGTGTCGGTTCCGCGCTTGAAGAAGTAAAACACCGCGAGTGATTATCGCACGGCCGGGGCGTAGTCCGTAGCAGAGCCCTTTCAGCGCTACCCCTGCTACCGAGATACCAAGCCGTGCGGCGCGGTTCGCAATATTCCTCAGCCCCGGGTCAGGCCAGCGTCGCCGCGAACTCCTCGTACGTGCCCTTGAAATCGGTGATTGCGCCGTGATCGAAGTGCCACACGCGCGAGCCGACTTCCTCCATCAGGTCCTGGTCGTGCGTGACGAGCAGCACCGTCCCGTCGAACTTCTGCAGCGCCACGTTCAAGGCGTTGATCGACTCGAGGTCGAGGTGGTTCGTCGGCTCGTCGAGCACGAGCACGTTCGGCTTCTGCAGCATGATCCGGCAGAAGAGCAGCCGCGCGGTTTCGCCGCCCGACAACGCCTCGGTGGGCTTGAGCCCTTCCTCGCCGCTGAACAGCATCTGCCCGAGCAGGCCGTGGATGTCCTGGCGCGCCGCGTCGGGATCGAACTGGTGCAGCCACTCGACGGCCGTCATCCCTTTCTCGATCGCCCCGGTGTGGTCCTGCGCGAAGTAGCCGATCGACACCTCATGCCCCCACCGCACGTTCCCGCTGTCGAGATCCCCCGGCGACGGCGGAAGGTTCGGCGAATCGGCGAGCAGCGCCCTGAGCATCGTCGTCTTGCCGAGGCCGTTGCGGCCGACGAGGACGATCTTCTCGCCGCGATTCACAATCGCGCTGAAGCTCGAGACGACCGTCAGGTCGCCGTACGCCTTGCTGACGCCTTTGATCTCCATCGCCGTGCGGCCCGACGGCCGGTTCATCGGGAACTTGATGTACGGACGCTGGATGTTCGACCGCGCCAGCTCCGTCGTCTGCAGCCGCTCGACTTCCTTGCGCCGCGACGTGACCTGGCTCGCCCGCGTGCCGGCGCCGAAACGCGCGATGAAGTCGTTGAGCTGCGCGATCTTCTTCTCGCGCTGCGCGTTGTCGGACTCGATCCGCGAGCGGATCTGGGTCTTGGCGACGACCATGTCGTCGTAGCCGCCCGTGTAGGTGATGATCGTCTGGTAGTCGATGTCGGCGATGTGCGTGCAGACCGAGTTGAGGAAATGCCGGTCGTGCGAAATGACGATCAGCGTGCCGTCGTAGCGCACGAGGAACTCGCGCACCCAGTGGATCGAATCCAGGTCCAGGTGGTTCGTGGGCTCGTCGAGGAGCAGGGCCTCCGGGTGCCCGAAGAGCGCCTGGGCGAGCAGGACGCGGACCTTCTGGCCGCCCTGCAGTTCGCCCATCGGGCGCTCGTGGAGATCGTCCGGGATGTCGAGGCCCTGCAGGAGGATCGCCGCGTCGCTGTCGGCGGTGTATCCGTCCTCTTCGCCGACGATCCCCTCGAGCTCGCCGAGCCGCATGCCGTCGTCGTGCGGTCATCTCGGCCTTCGCGTAGAGCCGCTCGCGTTCTTCGAGGGCGGCCCACAGCCGCGCGTTGCCCATGATGACGGTGTCGATGACGCGGAACCGATCGAAGGCGAACTGATCCTGGGCGCAGGATCCCGAGCTTGGCCGGCCGCACGACCGTCCCCTGCTGGGGCGTCAGCTCGCCGGTCAGGAGCTTCATGAAGGTGGATTTGCCGGCGCCGTTCGGCCCGGTGAGGCCGTAGCGGCGGCCTGTCGAGAAGGTCGTCGTGACGTCGTCGAAGAGCACCTTCGACCCGAACCGCATCGATATGCCGTGGACTGAAATCATTTGAGAATCCTGGGCGATGGTCCGCCGAAGCGTGCACGCGGCCGGATGTCGGGCAAAAAGCGCGCGGCTAGAACCATCTATTGTAACGCGAAACCGTCCATTTCCGGTTTCTTCTGGTCAGCCGTCCTGCACGGGAGATATATTGACGGCCTCCAGTTCATTTGCAAGACGTCATTCTTTGTACGACTTCGGGAGGGGGAGACAGCATGAGAGGGAACTACCGCAGGCTGGCGCTCGCCGCCGGCGCCGGGCTTCTCGCCGCGCTGCCGCTCGGCGCGGCCGGCGAGAAGATCGACTACGAGGCCATCAACAAGATCAAAGCCCAGGGGATGCAGGCGGAGAACTCGAAGGTCATGGAGATCTCGAGCTGGCTCACCGACGTCCACGGCCCGCGCCTGAGCGGCTCGCCCAACATCCAGAAGGCGGGTGACTGGGCGGTGGCGCAGCTGAAGTCGTGGGGACTGCAGAACGTGGCGCTCGAGAAATGGACGAACCAGAGCTTCACGAACGGCTGGTCGAACGACAAGTTCTACCTGGCCGCCGTGTCGCCGCAGGCGTTCCCGATTCCCGGCACGCCGATCGCCTGGACGCCGGGCACCGACGGCCTCGTGCGCGGTGACGTCGTGCTCGTCACGGAGACGACGGCGGAAGATCTGCAAGAAGTACGCCGGGACGCTCAAGGGCAAGTGGATCATGACGCAGGCCGCGCCCGATGTCGCGGCGTTCTGGAACCCGCTCGCGACGCGCGAGACGCCCGAGGAGCTGCGGCAGATGGAGCTCGCGACGGCGCCCGGCCTCGAGTTCGGTGTGGCGCTCCGGGCGGACGCGGCGGCCGTGGCGTCCCGGTGCTCCCGCGGCCCCGGGCGGCGGCCGCGGGCGGGGCGGCGCCGGCGGGTTCGATCGCGCGGCGTTCTTCAAGACCGAAGGTGCGCTCGGCACGCTGGCGACGACGCCGCGCGGGCACGGCGTCTACTTGATCGGCGGCAACCGCAACGCCGATCCGGCCACGACCGTCCCGTCGATCTCGATCCCCGCTGAGCAGTACGGCCGCATGGCGCGCATGCTCGCGAAGAACCTGCCGGTCACGATCGAAGCGGACATCAAGAACACGTACTACCCGAACCCGACGATGTTCAACGTGGTCGGCGAGATCCCGGGCACGGACAAGGCCGACGAGATCGTGATGCTCGGCGCCCACTTCGACTCGTGGCACGCCTCCACCGGCGCGACCGACAACGCCGCGGGATCCGCCGCGATGATGGAAGCGATGCGCATCCTCAAGCAGAGCGGCGTCAGCCTTCGGCGGACGGTGCGCATCGGGCTGTGGTGCGGGGAAGAGCAGGGGCTCATCGGCTCGCGCGACTACGTCGCGGCGCATTTCGCCGGGCGCGGCGCACCTCCGCCTCCGCCGCCCGGCACGCCGCCCGAGCCGGCCACGCCGCAGCGCTGGACGCGGCGGGCGCGGCGGACCGCAGGGCCCGCTCGAGCTGAAGCCGAACCACGCGAAGTTTGCCGGGTACTTCAACATCGACAACGGCACCGGCGCCATCCGCGGGGTCTACCTGCAGGGCAACGACGCCGTGGCGCCGATCTTCCGCGAGTGGATGGAGCCGTTCCGGAGCCTCGGCATGTCGACGTTGACGATTCGCAACACCGGCGGCACGGATCACCAGTCGTTCGACGGCGTCGGCCTGCCCGGCTTCCAGTTCATTCAGGACGATGTGGAGTACGGGACGATGACGCACCACACGAACCTGGACAGTTACGAGCGGCTGCAGCCGACCGACATGATGAAGAACGCGACGATCGCGGCGGCGTTCGCCTACCTGACCGCCAATCGCGACGAGAAGCTGCCGCGCAAGCCGCTGCCGGCCACTGGCGCGGGTCGAGGCGGACGAGGGGGAACAGGAGGGCAGGAGTTTTAGGAGAACAGAAGATCAATTTTCTCTGATCTCTCGTGAACTCAGTTCGGCCGGTCGCGGCCCGTCAGCGTGTCGAGGAACTTGACGAGCGTGTCGAACCCTTCCGGCTTGTAGAACAGGAACGCGCGGTTGGCCGTGATGGTGGCTTCCTCCTTGTCGGTGAGGACGCCGCCGGTGAAAATCAGGACCTGGGCTTTGTTGAATTCCGGCCGCTGGCGAATGCTCATCAGCAGGTCGATGCCGGTGCCGGGGCCCTGCAGGCCCACATCCAGAATGAGCGCCTGCACGGGCGTGGTCTGCAGCACGTCCTGCGCCTCATCGAGCGTGGACACCGACACGGCGCCGTAGCCGTAGATCTTCAACAGCCGCTCCATCGAGGAGCGCACGCCAGGGTCGTCGTCCAGGACCAGGACCGTCGGGGCTTCTTCCATCAGCGAACTGCATCATAGCCGAGCGCGGCGCGTGTGTCGCTGTCGGCCGCTCGCCCGCGGGGCGCATTGTCTCCGCCGTGCCACACCTTGCAGGACCTCCGCGATGGGGATACGCTGCCCGTCATCAGCCGGAAAGTCACCCTTTGCACGGGAGGTCGCCATGACTCGATCGAGTCTCGCCTTGTTCCTCGCCGCGGTCTCCTGCGCCTCGACGGGAGCAGCGCTGCGGGGCACAGGCCTCCAGCAGGCGGCTTCGCCGGGGACGCGCCACATTTATATAAGCGCGATCGACAAGAAGGGTGGACCGGTGACCGGCCTCACGACGAAGGAGGTCACCATCCGGGAGGATGGCGCCACCCGGGACGTGGTTGGCGTTCAGCCGGCGACGGCTCCGCTGACGATCGCGTTGCTCGTTGACGACACCGGGCCGGGCATCCGGTCCATCCGCGAAGGGGTCGGAGCGTTCATGTACCGGCTCGCCGGACTGGCGGAGATGGCCCTCATCAGCACCGGCGGCCGAAATACCACGATCGTCGAATTCACGGGGCAGCTCGAGGCGCTCTATCAAGGCGTCCGTCAGCTCAGCACCCGTACGACGACGGGCGCCTACCTGCTCGACGGGGTCCACGATGCGATCGGCGCCCTCAACAAGCGGGAGGCCGAGCGGCCGGTGATTGTCGTGCTTACGCTGGAAGGGCCTGAATTCAGCAACCTGCGCGCGGACCGGCTGCTCGCGGAGCTGACGCGCAGCGCCGCCACCATTCACGTCGTCGCGCTCGGCAAACCGACGCTGAAGACCATGACGTCGTGGAACGAGCCTCCCAGCCAGTCGCTGCGCGAGAACCTCGACGAGAACCTCAACCGGAAGAAGTTCCTCGAAGACGGGACCCGGCAGTCGGGGGGCCGGTTCGAGCAGGTGCTCGCCGACTCGGGCATCCCGGCGGCGATGAAGGCGCTGGCCGAAGAGCTGGCGTCACAGTATGTCGTGGTCTACAGCCGCCCCGAAGGGCTCGGCCCTGCCGAAGAAGATCAACGTGGCGACGACACGCGCAGGAATCAAGGTCCGCGCCCGAACCGAGCTCCCGAAGGGCGGCGGCACGAAGTAGCCGGATAACGGTTGCCGATCCGCGGCGTCCTCTTCAACAGCCGTCCCCCGGCCGGAGGGTTTGGCGGGGCGTCCCAAGGGCCGAGTTTCCTTCCGCGTTCAGGCGGAACAGGGCACTGCGGCCGCAAAACCGTTGTGGAAAGGACAGGTAGAGCCATGAGAAGTCGCACTATCGCAGGGTTGATCATCCTGAGCGCGGCGTGTACGGCTGGGCCGTTACGCTGCGGGCGAGCGACCCGGTCGGCGTGTACGCGGTCGTCGAGAAAATCGTCCTCGAACCGTCGGATGCCGCCCCGCAGCGCGTGCAGATCTGGGGCGCGTTTTCGATGGCCGACCGCAGCGACGCGGACACCTACGGGCCGGCGCAGCGCGGCTACCTTTATTACTCGTGCCCGCAGGGGCAGGACAGCGTCTGCCGGAACGAGTGGGCGGATCTGAAGACCGTCGCGGGCAAGAACACCGGAATCGGATTCGGCGGCCGCTACAAGGACCTCGGCAAGGTCCGCAAGCTCGACGAAAAGGTCGCCTCGCCCGACACGTATCCCATCCAGCTCGGCGTCGTGCGCATGACCGGCTTCCGTTCCACGCTGCCCGTCGTCGATCGCCTCAAAGCGGCGCTCAAGGGCCCGTCATAACGCGCAACCCTGGGAGGGATGAGCTCATGGCCGTCACAGTGCTGGCACGATCGACGACGACGACAGCGGGAAACAGAGTGGGCCCCCGCCGTGATCAACAGAAGGATGGGGACGCCCTTACGAGCGGCATCCTGCGCCACTCGCCGTGGGACGCCGTCCTTGTCGGGTTCTCGTTCGTGCACGCCGCGCTTCTGATCGTCATCCCGGCCATCCCTGTCGTGGGAATCGGTCTCTGGTGGACGGCCAACACGGCCGCCCACAACTTCATCCACACGCCGTTCTTCCGCTCACGCCGCGCTGAACCGCGCTGTACTCGCTGTACCTCAGCGCGGTCATGGGAATTCCCCAGAGCCTGTGGCGCGATCGGCACCTGCGGCATCACCGCGGGCAGGCACGGCGCCGGCCCCTGGACGCGCGAGATGACGGCTCGAAGCCGCCGTCGTGGCCGCGTTGTGGCTGGCGCTTGCGGTTGCCGCTCCCCGGTTCTTCGCGACGGTGTACATCCCCGGATACGCGCTCGGGCTGGCGCTCTGTTTCCTCCAGGGGCACTTCGAGCACGCGCGCGGGACGACCAGCCACTACGGGTGGTTGTACAACTGGTGCTTCTTCAACGACGGGTATCATGCCGAGCATCACCTGCGGCCGGGTGAGCACTGGACGCGGCTGCCGCACCAGCCGCACGTCCGCGCCCACGTCAGCCGATGGCCGCCCGTGCTGCGTTGGCTCGACGCGTTCAGCCTCGAGTCGCTCGAGCGGATCGTGCTGCGGGTGCCGTGGCTGCAGCGGTTCATGGTTGCGGCACACGAGCGGGCGTTCCGGACGCTGCTCCTGCGACGTTCCGCCCGTGCACCGCGTGACCATCATCGGCGGCGGTCTCTTCCCGAGAACCGCGCTCGCGCTGCAGAGAGTGTTGCCCGGCGCGACGCTGACGATCGTCGACGCGAGCCTCGAGCATCTCGAGGTCGCGCGGACGTTCCTTCACGGCTGACACCGGGGGATAGGGGCCCCCGGAGTAGCAACGTCCGGCTCCGGCACGAACTGTTCGATCCGGGTTCGACCGAGCGTGCCGACCTCGTCGTGATCCCGCTGTCGTTCATCGGCGACCGGGATCGGGTCTACCGCGAGCCGGCCGCACCGGTCGTGCTCGTCCACGACTGGATCTGGAAGACGCGCGGCGGGGGCGTGCGGGTGTCGTGGCTGCTGCTCAAACGCCTGAATCTCGTCACGCGCTGAGAGCGCTCTGCCTCTTCGCGGTCCTCCTGACCGCCCGGGCGCTGATCCTCTTCGGCCGTCCCGGCGGCGGAGATGTCGCGCTCTCGTTCTGGTCCCCCATCGCCTACCTGTGGCAGGACGTCCTGGTTGCGCTCCTGTTCTTCTTTGCTCTCCGGCGACTGCAACGGCCGTGGATCGCGTGGGCGGCCTACGCCGTCCTCGTCGGGTACATCGCCATCAACGTGCCGATCACGCTCGTCCTCTCCACGCCGCTGACGTGGACGATCCTGCGAGCCACCGGCGGTCCTCTTGCGGACTCGATCGTCCACGCCGCGACCGTGCGGAATCTGACCGCGCTCGCGCTGCCTGCTGCGGTGGGCCTCGCGCTTCCGCTCCTTCTGGCGCGGCGCGCCATCCACGTGCCGCGATGGGTCGCTCATCGCCGCGTCCGCGATCGTCCTCTCGGGTCCACTTGCCGTCTCCCGCGTCGACACGCGGGGATGGCATCGGAATGCCATCGGGGCGCTCGCGGCGACGAGCGTCTCGCGTGCTCGCCCCGCGGCCCGGCACGGGCGACTGGCGCGCCAGCCCGTTCGGCGCACGCACGGGAGAGGACCTGACGCACCTTCGTGGATCGATGCGCGGACGCAACGTGATGCTGGTGATCCTCGAGTCCACCGGCGCCCGCCACCTCGGCCTCTACGGCGGCACGCCGGATCCCGCGCCGAACCTGACAGAGCTCGCGCGGCGATCGATTCTGTTCGAGCGGGCCTACGCGGTGTACCCGGAGAGCATCAAGGGGCTCTTCGCGACGCTGTGCTCGCGATACCCGGCGTTCGACACGCCGCCCGAGCTTTACGCCGAAGTGCCCTGCGTCTCGCTCCCTGCCACGCTGGCGTCCGCCGGGTACCGCACGGCCCTGTTCCACTCGGGGCGATTCGCCTATCTCGGCATGCGGTCGGTGATCGACCATCGCGGGTTCGCGGTTCTCGAGGATGCGGGAGCCATCGGCGGACGCGTGGACTCGAGCTTCGGGGTGGACGAGGCATCGGCCGTCGAGCGGATGCTCGGCTGGATCGACTCATTGCCCAAGGGGGAGCGCTTCTTCGTCACCTACATGCCCATCGCCGGCCACCACCCGTACGCGTCGAGCACGGATGGCCCGTTCACGGGAGACGACGACTTCGCGCGGTACATGAATGCCGTGCACGAAGGAGACGCCGCGCTGGGTCAGCTCCTTCGCGGGCTGCGCGAGAGGCAGCTCGACGACGACACGCTCGTCGTCGTCTTCGGCGACCATGGTGAGGCGTTCGGCGAGCACCAGGGGAACTTCGCGCACACGCTGTTCATTCACGAGGAGAACGTCCGGGTCCCTTACGTCATCGCCGCGCCTGGCGCGATCGACGAGGCGATCCGCGTCACACGCGTCGCCAGCGTGATCGACACCGCGCCGACGATCATCGATTTGCTCGGGTTGCCTGCTGCCGCCGGGCATCAGGGCGCGTCCCTGCTCCGTCCCGAATCGCGGATGGCGCTCTTCTACACCGACTACTCGCTTGGCTGGCTTGGCCTGACGGACGGCTGCTGGAAGTTTCTCTACGAGATCGATTCGCGGAGGTCGCGGCTGTTCGACGTCTGCGAGGATCCCGGCGAGACCCGCGATCGCGCGAAGGACTCTCCGCAGCGCGTCGAGGCGTACCGCGAGCGCGTCCAGGCGTGGGCGGCGGCGCAGAAGGAGGCGGTGACGGCCCGGCGCTGAGATCTGGTATAAAACAACTGAAAGCGCCGGACCGCCGCCCGTCGCGGGCCGGGGTGGAGCTCAGCAACGTCTCTCATGTGGATCAGAACAATGCAAACACGTCTCTTTATCAGCGGTCTGGCAGCCGTCGCCCTCGCGGGTCTGGTCATCGCCCAGGTGCTGCCGAAAACCAAGGCTGCCGAGGGTACGAGGGTCTACATCGTGTCCCCGAAGGACGGCAGCACGGTGACATCGCCAGTTCACCGTGCAGTTCGGCCTCAAGAGCATGGGGATCGCGCCGGCGGGTGTCAACCACCCGAACACCGGGCATCATCACCTGCTGGTCGACGTCGCGCAGCCGCCAGACCTGAATGCGGCGCTGCCGGTCACCGAGAACATCAGGCATTTCGGCGCCGGGCAAACCGAGGCGGAGCTGACGCTTCCGCCAGGCAAGCACACGCTTCAACTCGTGCTCGGCGATTACCTCCACATTCCGCATGACAAGCCCGTGGTGTCCGAAAAGATCACGATCACGGTGAAGTAAGGATCAGCGGATGATCCGGAGGTTTGGCGGGGGGACAGGCTGAGTGCCACCGACGTTCGCGCTGGCCAGCCCGACACCGGCGCGGTGGAACGCCACCGAGATCTGGCGGCCCTGCCGGTCGCGAAGCGATACTCCAATCTCGGTAGCGGTCGCGATCGGCGTGACCTCTGTCGGTACGACGCCGGCAGCAGTCGGCGACAGGTGGATCAGGTGCAGGAAATCGACGGCAGATGCCGATCCTGTCGCTCTGACGGTCAGCAGGTCCGTCGCGCCCTGCGGCGCCCATCTGCACGGTGGCGTTTGCCGGGAACACGGTCTTCAGCCAGCCGCGCCCGGCCGGACGCGCCACCGTCAGCGTCCGTGCGCCGGCGTCGAGCGTGCCGGCGCCGCTCCACACGTGGAACAGGACGTCGAGGTTGCCCGCACCGATGACCCGATCGCGCACCACCACCACGTCCGGGTAGATGACGACCACTTCGCGGGTCACCTTGCCGGACTTCGGGACGGGCACGACGGCGTCCGGGTAGGCGTTGCCGAAGTCTGTCGCGACGTACGTATATGCCGGATTCGTCTGCACCGCCGTGACGCGCCCGCGTTCGTGCGGCGTGCCGGCGAGCGGCTGCGCCCGCTGAACCTCGTTGTTCCCGTAGGGAATCTGATCGCTGCCGGCGACGCGGATGCTGTTGTGATAGACCGTTTCGTGGTTGATGCCCGAGCCGGCGTTCTCGACGAACAGCTCGCCGCCGTACGCCTCGATCAGCAGATTGCCCTGATCGTCGTGCTGGTGCCCGTTGTAGATCGGCCCCGCACGCAGATAGACCCACGTGTCCTGCGGCCCGAAGCCCGAACGCATCACCACCTCGCCCTGTCCCTGGAAGTGCACCGCCTTCGGCATCGCCGCCAGGTTCGGACCCGGCAGCGCGGCGTTGCACCAGAGGACGGCGCCCAGCTGGTGAAAGCCGTACGTCGTTCCGGAGTAGGTGAGGTCCTTGATGGTACTTGCCCAACGGATCGTTGTAGCGGGCGCTGAGCAGGCAGCCGAGCGTCCCCACGTTCTTGTCGCTCATCCCGGTCTGGTAGGTGGAGTTGCCCTTCGGCGCCAGCATGCCGTTGGGACGGCGCATGTAGACCATGTACTGCGCGTACTTGGCGAGACCGTTGATCGACGGAAACAGATCCTGATTGAAGCCGGTCCGCCAGGCCTCGACCATCCGGCCGAAAAGGGGATGGGTCATGTCGAGGTGCCCCATGTCCTCTCCCCATCCGCCATTGCCGGTGAAGCCGCTGCGGCGCGTCAAGTCTCCGTCGCCGCCCGCCTCCTGGTTCATCGCCGGGATCATGTGTTCGTTCAGCAGTGTCTCCGCCTCCGACAAATAGAACTGCGCGCGGGCATCGTTGATCCCCTCGCCCGAGAGCACGAGACCCGCAAACGCCAGCGAGCCCAGGTGGTAGTACAGCTGGTTGGAGTAGTCCGACATCTGATTCGCCCACGTGACGTCGTACGGGGCGTAGTTGAAGAGGTCGTCCATCATCGCGACGATCACGTTGCCCAGTTCGGTCCGCTGCGCCGCCGAGATGTCGTTCCACAAGTAGTCGAGGGCGAGCGAGTGCGCCATGACCTGATAGGGCAGATCCCAATGCGAAATCTGGCCGGCGGTGTAGGCAGGGAACCGCCAGGTCGTCAGGATCTTGTCTCGATACGCCGTGCCGCCCGCGATCGCGTGGAGCAGCGCCAGGCTTTCGAGCTCGAAGCCGGCGACCTCGTTGTTGGTGTGGCGCGCGGACGTGCCGTCCATCCGGGATCGCAGCTGGTTGTAATAGGTCGAGACGGGCGCCTGCGTCACGCGCGCGCGCAGCGCCGGCAGAGCCGCTGGCCGGAGATAGATTCGCGGATGCCCTGCGACCACCTGTGGCGCCTGCGATTGCGCGGCCGGCATCGACAGCGCCCAGAGCAGGCCGGCCGTCAGCACGACGGCGAGGGGCGTCCGGCGGAGACGTGTCGCGAGCAATCTCATGTGTCAATGGGTCCCGGCCGGGGTGAAACTCCCGGCTGCCAAACGCATGCCAGTAGAGCCAACCGGCTTCTGCGAAGGCGTGACCGTTTGAGCACACTCTTCTGTAACTTAGAACACGAAAACTGGAGCGGCCTGCCCTAGCGAGCGAAGTGAGCCGCGCGCCTACGGCGAGCGGAGTCGAGCAGCCCTACGGCGAGGCGCGAAGCAGCCGCGGCCCTGACCGCGGGAGCGAAGTCAGCCGGCCGTACGGCGAGCGAGCCCTTCGACGTCGCCGACGTCGTGCGCTCGCTCAGGAGCAGGCGAGCGCCTTGGGACCTACGGCTTCGGGATCCTGAGCGTCGCGCTGATCATGGCGCTGCCGCTCGCGCCGTAGACGAGCGTCAGCGGATGGAGAAGGGCAGGTCCAATCTGGACCGCGCCGAGCCAGACCCGCTCGTCGATTCGCCCCAGGAACATCGCCACGCCGAGGAGCGCGACAATGACAATGCTCGTGGGAATCGGCGTGCCTTCGAAGGACCTTCACCTTTCCGGTCTCGCTGTCGGACAGCAGCCGCCGCCGTGACGTTGAACCGCGCGAGCCTGCTGACGCCGGCAGATGACGAAGAACGTCAGCACGACCATGTCCCACCCGCCGCGCAGCCCGAGGGTGAAACCGAGAACCGCGGGGGCGACCCCGAACGAGATGACGTCCGCCAGCGAATCCAGGTCGGCGCCGAGCACGGACTGACGCGTCCTGTTCGGCGCGACGCGCCGTAGACGCGACGTAGCCGTCGAGGACGTCGAGACGAGCGCGAGCGGCAGCAGAAGAAAAGCCGCCCACAGAAACCGGCGGTTGTCGGCTGCGAGGTAGTCGAGGCACAGGAAGATCGCGATCGTTCCGCACGCGGCATTGCCGATCGTCAGCGCATCGGCCGCGGTGTACGAGCCGCAGCATCGACATGTGGCGGCGGGGCGGGGGTCGTAGTCACGGTTCGTAGTCAGCCGATGCGCAGCCGAACGATGCGAATCTGATCGTTGCGCTGGACGGGCTCCAGCCGAAGCTCGGTGCCTCGCGCCGCGGGATCGATCGGAACGACGGCAGCGAGCGTGCGCTTCCCAGGCTCGGACGTTGGCTTCTCCATGAGCACGACGGGCGTTCCTGCGACGACGAGCGAGATCGGAGCGGCCGCCGGCGGGTTCTGCGGTCCGGTGATGTCCAGCTCGATGTTGATGGCCGGCCGAAAGACGCTGGGAAGAAAAGACTCGCCCCGCGGGCAGGCAGCGTCAGGCCCGGCGCAGCGGTGCCGTCGGGGCGCCATTCGGGACCAAGAAAGGGCGCCGCCTCCGGCGAGTCGAGCCGGACGTCAGCCTTGTCCACGGACGGAGGAACCTTCGGGGCCGCGTACACTTCGAAGTCGTAGCCCGCGTGGCCGCCGAACGAGGCTGAATCCGCGTGGAACCGTTGCACGAAGGACAGCCGCCGGAGCCCGGCGTTCCCGAAATACGGCTCGGGCACGACGATCCAGTTGTGCGCGAGGAGCCGGTAGAGTCCTCCGCCAAGCACCGCCGGCAGATTCTCGACTCGTCTGACTCGAAGCTTCGACTCCGGAAGATCCAGCCAGTGGATTTCGAGGAGCACGACGTCCCCCGGCGCCGCGTTCTCCACCAGCCACTTCTCGGCGAGCGCGTGAGTCGGGGGCGTCAGCCGCTGACTGAAGGCGACGGCTCCGCTCCAGGCGGGCGGCGCCAGTACGACTGCCACGAGCGCCGCGGTGACGCACGTCAAGAAGACTCGCCGGGGCCCACGAGGCTGCGCGCTCGCGCGTGCGCGCAGGACTCGAATCACGGCCACGAGGCCCGAGGCGCCGGCCACCGCGACGAACGGCACCAGCGGGTACACCCAGCGCGGGAACTGGGCCGGCCGCCCGGTCATGAACGAGATGTAGAGCAGTGGAAACGAAAGGAAGACCCACATCTCGACGCGCCGGGTCGAGAGCCCGTGGACCGCGAACGCGGCAGCCAGGAACAGCAGCGGCCATCCCGGTCCGAAGCGGCCGAGGATCATCGTGTAGAAGCCGGCCGGATTCTCCAGCGCCGCCCAATGTCCCGCGGCGGTCAGCGCGATTTGCGCGGACAACTGCCGGATGAAGTTCGGAAAATCGCTCCACAGAAAATGGTTCGTCGCCAGAACCGAGACGATGAATCCTCCCAGCACGAGCGCGGCTCGCGACAACCGCGCGGTCGTGGTTCCGCGTGCCAGCGCGGCGATGAGCGCCGGCACTACCGCGAACATGCTGGAGTATTTGATGGCCGTGGCAATCCCGGCCAGCGTGCCGGCGACGGCTCCCCACGCCCGCCTCTCGGATTGGCACAGGACCAGCGACGCCCACATCGCAGCGGTAATGAAGAGGACCTGGCCCGGATCGTTGCGCACCACGGTCGTGGTCTGAACGGCCAAGGGGACGACCGCGACGATGAAAGCGGCCACGAGCCCGGCCGCTGAACCGGACAGCGTCCGCCCGGCGAGCCCCGTGCACACGACCGTGCCGGCCGCGATCCAGACGTTCGTCATGCGCGCGGCGAGCACGAACATGCCGATCGGGGCTTCGAGGATCGCTCGAATGGCGCCGCTCGTCAGCGCGCGCAGGTACTCGATCAGCGACCCCGCAACCAGCAGCCAGTAGACGAGGCCCGGATAGTGCTCGACCGTCTCGTGGAGGATCTCTCCCTTCACGAAGAAGTGCCGGACGCTGGAGGCGAGACGCGCCTCGTCGATGTCGAGCGGCACGTGGCCGATGTCGCCGCCGAGCGCCGGCCACCGGACGAGGACGGCTGTCGCGGCGGCGATCGCCACGCCGATGGTGAAGAAGTGCGGGCGCAGCGCGGCGCGCCACCCGGCCGCCGGCGGCCGTCGCCGTCCAAGATCGATCGCGTGCAGAACGGCCAGCACCACCAGGAGCACCGCCGTTCCGGGGAGCCAGCTGCGGCCGACGCCTCCCACGCGCGCGACCAGCGCCGCGGCCACGGCAATCTGTAGCAACCGGAGCGGGCTGACCTGCCGGAGCCGGGCAACGAGGGTCGCGATAAGGGAGGGGGGTGTAGGCGGCGTCAAGGAACGAACCATCAGGGGGGTGACCATACAGGTCCGGCTGAAGCCGGACGCCACCGAAATGGAACAGGTCCGGCTGAAGCCGGACGCCACCGAGACTACCACAGCAGTCGGGGGCGTTCTTCACTGCGAAACGCCCGGGCGATCGCAGGGCGAAATCCCCTATAATTCAATGACATGCATCCAACCGACGTTGGGGATCCGAACTACTACCACCGGGTCGTCGATTGCCAGTGGGCTTGTCCGGCACACACGAACGTGCCGGAGTACATCCGGCTCATCGCGCAAGGGCGTTTCACCGAAGCCTACATGGTGAACCGCGAATCGAATGTGTTTCCCGGGATTCTCGGCCGGACCTGCGATCGCCCGTGCGAGCCGGCGTGCCGCCGCGTCCGGGTCGACGGGAAGCCCGTCGCGATCTGCCGGCTCAAGCGCGTCGCGGCGGACAACCGCGGCGACATCACGGATTTGCTCCCCCGGGCGGCCGCCGAGAAGAACGGGAAGAAGATCGCGCTCATCGGCGCGGGCCCGGCGTCGCTGACGGTCGCCAACGACCTGATGCCGCTCGGCTACGAGGTCACGATCTTCGAGAAGCAGCCACGGCCGGGCGGCCTCATGCGCATCAACATCCCCGCCTTCCGGCTCCCCGAACAGGTCCTCGACGAAGAGATCGGCTACATCGTCGACATGGGCGTGGACGTCCGGTACAACACGCCCGTGAACAGCCTGAAGGAGCTCGTCGACAGCCAGGCGTTCGACGCCGTGTTCGTCGGCAGCGGCGCGCCGAAAGGCAAGGAGCTCGACGTGCCCGGCCGGCACGATACCGATCAGATCTTCATCGGGATCGACTGGCTCGAGGCGATTCACTTCGGCCACGTCGAGTCGGTGGGCACGCGCGTGCTGATCATCGGCGTCGGCAACACCGCGATGGACTGCTGCCGGTCCGCCAAGCGGCTGGGCGCGACCGACGTGAAGGTCATCGCCCGCAAGACGCGCAAGTATTTCAAGGCCTCTCCGTGGGAGCTCGAAGACGCCGAGGAAGAAGGGGTCGAGATCATCGAGAACCTCCAGCCGGTCCGGTTCATCGTCGAGAACGGCACGCTCACGGGGATGGAATTCGACAAGTTCCACTCGGTCGAGACCGACAAGGGGCTGAAGCAGGAAGTGATCGGCCGCGAGATCCTGCCGTGCGACTCCGTGGTGCTCGCCGTCGGCCAGGACAACGCGTTCCCCTGGATCGAGCGGAACATCGGGCTGGAGTTCGGCAAGTGGGACATGCCGGTCGTCGACAAGACGACGTTCATGTCGACGCGCCCCGGGGTGTTCTTCGGCGGCGACGCGGCGTTCGGACCGGCGAACATCATCTGGGCCGTCGAGCACGGGCACCAGGCGGCGATCTCGATCCACAACTACTGCCGCGGCATCGCGGTGACGGAGCGGCCCGCCCAGGGCATGTCGCTGACGAGCACCAAGATGGGGCTGCACGAGTGGGCGTACAGCAACAACTACGATCCCGCGCAGCGCCAGAAGATGCGGCACGTCGACCTGCCGGTCCGGTTCCAGAGCATGACGACGGAAGTGGAGAAGGGGTTCACGGCGGAGCAGACGAGGGTGGAAGTCGAGCGGTGCCTCAACTGCGACATGGAGACGCACTTCATCCCGTCGTTGTGCATCGAGTGCGATGCCTGCATCGACATCTGCCCGGTGGACTGCCTCACGATCACGCCGAATGCCGAGGAGCCGGAGCTGCGCACGCGGTTCCTGTCGCCGGCCGAGAACCTCGACCAGCCGCTGTTCGCCTCGCCCCCGCTCAAGCAGACGGGGCGGGTGATGGCGAAGGACGAGAACATCTGCGTGCACTGCGGGCTGTGCGCGGAGCGCTGCCCGACCTACGCGTGGGACATGCGGAAGTTCGTGCTGCAGATCCCGTACACCGGCGCGGGCCGGGTGATACCCCTGCTCGCGGTGTGAATGGTAGCTGCCAGCTGCCAGCTTCCAGCTTCCAGCTCTCAGGTTCGGAGCTCGAGCTTCAGTTGGCGGCTGTAAGCTGATAGCTGGAAGCGGGAAGCGCATGCCGGAACGGGAAGCTGGCAGCTGGTAGCGGGAAGCTTGACTCGGGACTCGGGATCCGGAAGCTGGAAGCTGGTAGCGGGAAGCTGGTAGCTATTCACATATGGACCAAACCAACGAGTTCGCGTTCAAGATTGCGACGGCCAACGGGACCGGGTCGGCCTCGGCCAACGGCCTGATCATGCAGGCGATCTTCCGGATGGGCGTCCCCGTCACGGGGAAGAACGTCTTTCCGTCGAACATTCAGGGGCTCCCCACCTGGTACGAGATCCGCGTCAACAAGCACGGGTATACCGCGCGCACGCCGCAGTTCGATCTGATGGTAGCGATGAACCCCGCGACGTATCAGAAGGACATCACGGAGATCAGGGCCGGCGGCTGGCTCCTGTATGACTCGACGTGGCCGCTCGATCAGCGGCTCGTCCGGCCCGACATCACGTATCTGGGGATCCCGTTCGCCGAGATGTGCAACGCGCAGTTCGACGGGGTGCGCGAGCGCATCCTGATGAAGAACATCGCCTACGCGGGGGCCATCGCGGCGCTCCTGAACATGGACATCGAGATCATCCGGGCCCTGCTCACCGAGAAGTACCTCGCGGAAGCCGGCGCTCATGGACTCCAACCGGAAGGCGATCGATCTCGGCTTCGATCAGGCGAAGGAACGGTTCGAGTGTCCGCTGCCGATCCGCCTGGAGGCGTCGGACAAGACGAAGGACTCGATCCTGATCGACGGCAACACCGCGGCGGCGCTCGGCTGCCTGTATGCGGGCGCGACCGTCGGCGCGTGGTATCCGATCACGCCGGCCACGTCGCTGATGGAAGCGTTCAAAGGCTTCTGCCAGAAATACCGCGTCGAGCCGGAGACGAAGCAGAACCGGTACGCGATCCTCCAGGCGGAAGACGAGCTGGCGGCGATCGGCATGGTGATTGGCGCGTCGTGGGCGGGCGCGCGCGCGTTCACGCCGACGGCGGGTCCCGGGATCTCGCTGATGACCGAGTTCATCGGTCTCGCGTACTACGCCGAAGTCCCCGCGGTCATCTTCGACGTGCAGCGGACCGGTCCGTCCACGGGGATGCCGACGCGGACGCAGCAGGGGGACCTGATGCTCTGCGCGTACGCGTCGCACGGCGACACGCGGCACATCTGCCTGTACCCGTCGGATCCGCGCGAGGCCTTCGAGTTCGCCGTCGCGTCGTTCGACCTCGCCGAGCGCTATCAGACTCCGGTGTTCGTGCTGAGCGACCTCGACATCGGCATGAACGACTGGATGATCCCGAAGCTGACCTGGGACGATCGCTACCGCCCCGACCGCGGCAAGGTCCTCTCCGCGGAGGAGCTGGACGAGGTCAAGGTCTTCTACCGCTACCTCGACGGGGACGGCGACGGCATCCCGCAGCGCACGCTCCCGGGCGTGCACCCCAAGGGGGCGTACTTCACCCGCGGCTCCGGCCACAACCGGTTCGGCGCCTATACCGAGGACGCCGACGAGTACGTCGAGGTCATGGATCGCATCGATCGCAAGATCCAGCACGCCGCGCGCGCCGTTCCGGCCCCGCTCATCCGCCCTGCGGCGGGGGCGAAGCTCGGGCTCGTCACCATCGGCGGCTGCCACGCCGCGTGCATGGAAGCGCTGGATCTGCTCGCCGCCGAGGGGATCCCGATGGACTACATGCGCGTCCGCGGGTTTCCGTTCGGCGACGAGGTGACGAAGTTCCTCGACTCGCACGAGACCAACTTCATCGTCGAGCAGAATCGCGACGGGCAGCTGCGGAGCCTCCTGATGCTCGAGACCGGCGTCGGGGTCGAGAAGCTCGAGTCGGTGCGCTACTACGGGGGGTTCCCGATGAGCGCGCAGCACGTGATTGCGGGCGTGAAGGGCCGGACGGAGAAGGCGGCATGAGCTACATCGCCAAACCGAAGGTGCACCATCCGGCGCTGCAGAAGAACGCGCTCGGCCTGACGCGCCGCGACTACGAAGGCGCGATCACGACGCTGTGCGCGGGCTGCGGGCACGACTCGATCACGGCGGCGATCATCCAGGCCTTCTGGGACCTGTCGATTGCGCCGCACAAGGTGGCGAAGCTCTCGGGCATCGGGTGCTCGTCGAAGACGCCGGCGTATTTCCTGCGGGAGGCGCACGGCTTCAACAGCGTCCACGGCCGCATGCCGGCGCTCGTCGCCGGCGCCAATGCCGCCAACCGCGACATCATCTATATAGGCGTGTCGGGCGACGGGGATTCGCTCTCGATCGGCCTCGGGCAGCTCTGCCATGCGATCCGCCGCAACGTGAACGTCCTGTACGTGCTCGAGAACAACGGCGTCTACGGCCTGACCAAGGGGCAGTTTTCCGCCTCGGCGGATCCGGGCTCGCTCAGCAAGAAGGGGGAGGAGAACACGATGGGCGCCATCGACGGCTGCCTCCTCGCGCTGACGCTCGGGGCGACGTTCGTGGCGCGCGGCTTCTCGGGCGACAAGACGCAGCTCGTGCCGATCCTCAAGGCCGGGCTCATGCACAGGGGCTTCGCGTTCATCGACGTGATCTCCCCGTGCGTCACGTTCAACGATCACGAAGGATCGACCAAGAGCTACGCGTACACGCGCGAGAACAACGTCGAGGTCGTGCAGGCCGACTTCGTCCCGCCGGCCGCCTCCATCACGACGGCCTACGATCCCGGCACCGTGCGCAGCGTCCTGCTGCACGACGGCAGCTGGGTCCGGCTGCGCAAGATCGCGGAGGACTACGATCCGACCGATCGCGATCGCTCCTACGCCTACATCCGCGAGCGGCAGAAAGACGGCGAGGTGGTCACGGGCCTGCTGTATCTGTCAGGCGACTCGAACGATCTGCACGAGCAGATCAACACGGTCACCACCCCCCTGACGCAGCTCCAGTACGAGACGCTGTGCCCCGGCAGCGCGGAGCTGGAGAAACTGCAGCGCCGGTTCAGGTAAGAGCGAATCGCTAATCCCTGAATCATCCTGAATCGCGAATCCCTGATCCCGCGCTCGGCGCCTCGCAATCCCGTCGATCCGCGCAATCCGCGCTCATCGTGAATCCCCTCGAATCGCGAGTCCCTAATCGTGAGCCCGTCCCCTAGGTCACGATCGGGGAAGGGATCCGGGATCAGCGATTCGGGATCAGGGATCCGGGATCAAGGATTCGGGATGAGGGATAAGGGATTAGGGATTCCGCTCTTCGTCGGCAGCGGGTGCGCCGCGCTCGTCTACGAAGTGGTCTGGCTCCAGCTGCTGCAGCTCGTGATCGGCTCGTCGGCGGTCTCTCTGGGCGTGCTGCTGGGCACGTTCATGGGCGGGATGTGTCTCGGCAGCTTCCTGCTGCCGCGGTCGGTGGATCCCCGGTATCACCCGCTGCGCGTGTACGCCTGCCTCGAGCTGGGCATAGGCGCCGCAGGGTTGCTCCTGCTCTGGGGCATGCCGCTCGTCAACACGCTCTATGCCGCTGTGGGAGGCGGCCACGTCGCGTTTCGCGGCCTCGTCGCGGCCGCCTGCCTGCTGCCGCCGACGCTGCTGATGGGCGCCACGTTGCCGGCCATCGCGCGGTGGGTGCGGAGCACGCCGGCAGGCGTATCGTGGCTCGGCGTCTTCTATGCCGGCAACATCGGCGGGGCGGTGCTCGGCAGCCTGCTCGCCGGTTTCTACCTCCTGCGCGTGCACGACATGGCGATTGCGACCTATGTCGCGGCCGGCCTGAACGTGAGCGTCGCGCTGGCCGCTCTGCGGCTGTCGAGGCGCGCGCCCTATCGGCCGGCGGCGTACGAGCCCCCGGCGTCGCGCGCGTCAGCCGGACATGCCATCGTCTATCTCGCGACCGCGGTGTCCGGGCTCACGGCGCTCGCGTCGCAGGTCATCTGGACGCGCCTGCTCTCGCTCGTGTTCGGCGCGAGCGTCTACACCTTCTCGCTGATCCTCGCGGTGTTCCTTGCCGGCCTCGGCATCGGGAGCGCGGCGGGGGCGGCGTTGGGGACGCGAAGAGATCCGCGCGTCGCGCTCGGCTGGTGCCAGCTGCTGCTCTGCGGCGCGATGGCGGGCGCCGGGCACCTGATCGCCGGGTGGCTGCCGTATCTGCCGAACGAGGCGATCGCCGATCCGTGGGCCCGGTTTCAGCTCGACCTGTGGCGGTGCCTCCCGGTCGTCCTTCCCGGCGCGATTCTGTGGGGCGCGAGCTTTCCGCTCGCGCTCGCGGCGGCCGCGAAGCCCGGACAGGATCCCGGCCGCCTCGTGGGCGGCGTCTACGCGGCCAACACCGCGGGCGCGATAGTTGGGGCGCTTGCCGCCAGCCTGATCATGGTCAGCGTTCTTGGCACGCAGCACGCGCAACAGTTGCTGATTCTCGTGTCGATCCTGTCGGGGCTCGTGCTGCTGACGCCGCGGCTCTTCGGTTTCGGAATCGCCAGGGTCCGGCTAAAGCCGGACGCCACACCGGCCGCGATCGCGCGGGTGCTGGCTGCCGCGGCCGTGGTGGGATTTGCCGCGTGGCGCGTGCCGCCCATTCCGGGCAGTCTGGCGGCGTACGGCCGGTACTCCGCCACGTGGAACGATGTGGCGACGATCCTGTACGTCGGCGAGGGGCTGAACGCCTTCATCGCCGTCTCGCGCGGCCCGACCGGCGTGCTCAGCTACCACGCCGCCGGCAAGGTGCAGGCGTCGAGCGAAGGCGAGGACATGCGCCTGCAGCGCATGCTCGGCCACTTCTCGCACCTCATGCCGGCGCGGCCGCGCAACGTGCTCGTGATCGGGCTCGGCGCGGGCGCCACGGCCGGCGCCGTCTCGATCGGGCCCGGCGTCGAGCGGATGACGATCGCGGAGATCGAAGGGCTCGCCGTGATCGGGTCGCGCTACTTCGAGGACTCCAACTACGGCGTCGTGGACAACCCGAAGGTCGCGCTCCACATAGACGATGCCCGGCATTTCCTGTTGACGACGAACCAGACGTTCGACGCGATCACGTCCGACCTGGTCGATCCGTGGGTCAAGGGGGTCGCGACGCTCTTCACCCGCGAGTTCTTCGAGCTCGTCAAACGCCATCTCAACCCTGGCGGCGTCGTCACCCAGTTCGTGCAGCTGTACGAGAGCAACACGGAAGCCGTCAAGAGCGAGATCGCCACGTTCGTCGAGGTGTTTCCCAACACGATCGTCTGGGGCAATCCGAACGACGGGCAGGGGTACGACCTCGTGCTGACGGGCCAGGTCGAACCGTTCCGGATTGACGTCGACCAATGGCAGGCGAGGCTCGAGAGCCCGCCGTACGCCGAGGTCGCGCGTTCGCTGCGCGAGATCGGGATCGGTTCGGCGGTCGAGCTGCTGGCGAACTACGCCGGGTCGGCCGCGGACCTCGCGCCGTGGCTCGCGGACGCGACGATCAATCGCGATCGGAACCTGCGATTGCAGTATCTGGCCGGCATGGGCATGAACCAGTACCGCAGCGGATCGATCTATGCGGAGATGCTGCAGCACGCGAAATTCCCGGAGCATCTCTTCACCGGGTCGCCGGCGTCGGTCCAGGCGCTGAAGAACGCCGTCGAGCGCGGGGTGGGGCGGTGATGCCGGCTGGTGTAGCGCTGGCCTTTAGGCCAGCCAGTCGTCCGGGCAGCCGGCCGACCTGAAGGTCGGCGCTACAGCCGGCCAGCCAACCGCATCCGGTCTGTCGTCGTGCTCATCCTCTGTCTCACCATGGCGGCCTGTTCGCGCGAGGGCCGCATCGCGAAGACGTCGGCGAGAGCGCCGGCCACGCGGGTCGCGCCGGTCACGGACACGATGCACGGCGTCAAGATCGTCGACCGCTATCGCTGGCTCGAGGGCGACAACAGCGATCCGAACGACCCGGGCAGGATGACGCCCGAGGTCACCGCCTGGACCGACGCGCAGAACAGCCTACACGCGCAGCGTGCTCGACAACCTGCCCGGCCGCAAGGCGCTCGAGGATCGGCTGCGCCGCTGATGAAGGTCGGCTCGGTGACGGCGCCGATCGTGCGCGGCAACCGGTACTTCTTCTCGAAGCGCGAGGCCACGCAGAACCAGGCCGATCGTCTACTGGCGCGAGGGCGCGCTCGGCGCCGACACGCGTCCTCATCGATCCGGCGGCGCTCGATCCATCCGGCCTCACGACCGTCGGATGGTTCTCGCCGTCCGCCGACGGCAAGCTCCTCGCGTACGGCACGTATCGCGCCGGCGACGCGAACACGACGCTGCACCTGCTGGACGTCGACACCGGCAAGCCGCTGCCGCTCGAGATTCCGAACAGGACCCAGGCGCCGGCAGTGGCTGCCGGACGGATCCGGATTCGTCTATCAGAACTTGAGAAGCGCGAAGGATCCGTACAGCGGCCAGGTGATGTTCCATCGGATGGGCACCGAGCCGGAGCGCGACGTGGTGCTGTTCCGGCAGTTCACGACGGCCGAGAACGCGCAAGCTGGCGACGACTGGGGCCCGTTCGGCGCGCTTTCGCGCGACGGCCGCTGGCTCGTGCTCGGCTACTGGGTGGACACGCACGTCGAACGATCTCTGGCTCGTGGATTTCGACGCCTTCCGCAAGACCGGCAAGCTCGCCGGCGAAGGTCGGTGACCGTCGGCGCCGACCGGCACGGCGTCCGGCACGGTGATCGACGGCACGCTGTTCCTGCAGACGACGAAGGGCGCGCCGCGGGGACGCGTCGTCGCGGTCGAGCGCCGCGGAGCCCGGCCAGGCGCACTGGCGCGACATCGTGCCCGAGCGGCAGCGATGCCGTCATCGAGAGCGTCTCGTTCGGGCGCGCGACGATCGCCGTGACGTATTCGAAGAACGCGTCCAACGTCATCGAGGTGTTCGACTCGGCCGGCAAGCCGCGCGGGACGCTCACGCAGCCCGGCATCGGCGCCGCGAGCATCGCGCGGACGAGGATCGCACCGAGGCCTACCTGACGTTCACGAGCTTCAACTTCCGACCACGATCTTCCGCGTCGATCTGACGAAGCCCGGCGCCGCGCCGGCGCTGTGGAAGGCGCCCGACGTGCCGGTCGATCCGTCGACCGTGCGAGGTCGAGCAGGTCTGGTATCCGTCGAAGGACGGCACGAGGATCAGCATGTTCCTGGTGCACAGGAAAGGGACTCGCGCGGACGGGCGACACGCCGACGCTGCTCACCGGCTACGGCGGCTTCAACGTCAGCGAGACGCCGGCGTTTTCGCCGACGCTCTTTCAATGGTTCGACGCCGGCGGGCTCTTCGCCCTGCCGAACCTGCGCGGCGGCGGCGAGTACGGCGACGCCTGGCACGAGGCCGGCATGCTCGACAAGAAGCAGACGACGTTCGACGACTTCATCGCGGCGGCCGAGTGGCTGATCGCGAACGGGTACACGAACGCGCAGAAGCTGGCGATCACGGCGGATCGAACGGCGGGCTGCTGACCGGCGCCGCGCTCACGCAGCGGCCCGATCTGTTTCGCGCGGCGCTCGTCCTCGTGCCGCTGCTCGACATGCTGCGGTACCAGCAGTTCCTGATGGCGCGCGTACTGGGTGCCCGAGTACGGCTCGGCCGGAGGACGCCGATCAGTTCAAGTTCCTGCGCGCGTACTCGCCGTATCAGCACGTCAGGCCGGGCACGAAGTATCCGGCGGTGCTGCTGACCGCCGGCGAGCACGAACGCGCGTGCACGCGCTGCACGCGCGCAAGATGGCGGCCGCGCTGCAGGCGGCGACCGCCTCGGATCCGGCCGAGCAGCCGGTGCTGCTGTGGGTCGATCGCGACGACGCCACGCGGGCAAGCCGCTGAATCTGCAGCTCCGCGACGTCGTCGATCAGCGGCTCTTCGTCATGTGGCAGCTGGGCATGTTGTAATCCGTGGCCCTGAGCGAGCGCTGGCTCAGGCGAGTCGAAGGGCTTTACACGTCAGGAGTGGGAGCGTATGATGCCGCCGCTGCGGAGCTGTTGTGAGGGTCGGCCCGGCATCGAAGGCGACCGGACTCTTCGATTAGGAGTCCCGATGAAAAAGAGTCTCGCGATGGTCACTCTGCTGCTCGGCACGCTGGCGTTGTTGCCCGCGCTGGCTCAACAGCAGGACGCGGCGGGTCTGAAGGATCTGCAGAGCGACACGGCCAAGTTTCATCGCCAGGGCGCCCGCGCGATTCCGAACCATTACATCGTCGTCCTCGACGAGGACGTGTCCCTCCCTGACAAGTTCGGCGTGGCACCGGACGTCCTCGCCATAGAGAAGCGGGCCGATGACGTCATGCGCACTGTCGGCGCGGTGCCGACATACGTCTACACGAGTGCGATTCACGGATTCGCTGCCCAGATGACCGAGGAGGAAGCGCTGAAGCTCAGTCAAGACGATCGCGTCGCCTTCGTCGAGGAAGACTCCGTCGTCGAAGCGATTGCGACCCAGAACAACCCGCCGTGGGGGCTGGACCGGATCGACCAGCGGGACCGGCCGCTCAGCACGACGTATACGTACACCACCACAGGCTCCGGCGTGAACGCGTACATCATCGATACCGGCATTCGACGTACGCACACGCAGTTCGGAGGGCGTGCGTTCGTGGGGTTCGACGCCATCGGCGACGGGCGGAACACCAACGATTGCAACGGTCACGGCACGCACGTGGCCGGAACGGTCGGCGGATCGACCTACGGCGTCGCGAAGGGCGTGCGGCTGTTTGCCGTGCGCGTCCTCAGCTGCAGCGGCTCGGGCTCCAACTCGGGGGTCATCGCGGGAGTGAACTGGGTCACGGCCAATCACATCAATCCGGCGGTCGCGAACATGAGCCTCGGTGGAGGCGCGTCGACCGCCTTGGACAACGCCGTGCGCAACTCCATCGCCGCAGGGGTGACCTACGCGATCGCCGCCGGCAACTCGAATCAGAATGCGGCCAACTCGTCGCCGGCGCGCGTGACCCAGGCCATCACCGTCGGGGCCTCGACGAGCAGCGATGCGCGTTCGTCGTTCTCCAACTTCGGGAGCGTGGTCGACATCTTCGCGCCCGGGTCGGCGATCCTGTCCGCCTGGAGAACGAGCGACACCGCCACGGCCTCGCTGAGCGGGACCTCCATGGCGGCGCCGCACGTGGCCGGCGTGGCCGCGCGATATCCTGCAGAGCAACCGGGGGCGTCGCCCGCGACGGTCCGCAACGCGCTCGTGGCCGCACGCTTCGCTCAACCAGCTCAGCGGCATCCCGGCGGGAACCGCCAACCGCCTGCTGTTCCGGTCTGGCGCGCAGTGACGTTGCAGAACGCAGGGGGTCGAAGCATGGTGTTGTGGGCGGTCCTCTGCGTTCTCTTTCCTCTGGGCAGTCAAGCAGCCGAGGCGGTCCAGATGAAGCTGGCGACGGTCCAGCGCGGCGATCTCAGCGGGATCGAGGAGCGGCGCGAGGCCGTCGTCAAGACCGCGGCCGAGTGGGCGGCGCTGTGGAAGCAGCACCAGCCGGGGCAGAAGCCGCCGCCGATCGACTTCACGCGCTCCATGGTCGTAGGGATCTTCCTCGGCTCGCGGCCGACCGGCGGGCACGCGATCGAGATCACGGCCGTCCAGCGCGAGGGCGCCGATCTCGTCGTGAGCTATCGCGAGAGCAGGCCCGATCCGCGGGAGATGGTCACGCAGATGATCACCTCGCCGTTTCACCTGGTGCGCATCGACCGGCAGGAAGGCCCCGTGAAGTTCCGGCGTGTCGATCCGGCGGCCGTCCGCTGAGCTGCCGGTGTGGGGTGCAGTGAACTGCGAACCGTGAGCCGGTCGGCAGTGCCACCTCTTCACCATTCGCAGTTCACTTTTTCGGTCAGCGTAGTTGCCCCGGCCGGCTGGCGCGCAGGCTCAGCGGGTCGGCCGGATGATTCCGCACGCGGTGCGGGCTCCGCCGGCGCAATTCGGGTCGGCCGGATCGGGACAGTAAACGTCCGGCAGCGCGTGGATGATGATGGAGCTGCCATCCTCGTCGAGGATGCTCAACCGGCGGTCGGACGCCACGCGGTCCGGCGAATCCGGGGTCAGCGCGATCCGGTTCGACGACGTGGCCATCGCTCCCTTGCCCTCTGCATCGACCCTGAGGTTGACGAGATCGCCGGAGTGATACGGATGGTTGGTGGTGACGGGCACGTTGTGCCCGAAGGGACCCAGGTCCAGGTGGCTTCCGGCGGCGCTGCACGGACTGCACGCGCCGATCTCGTGGATGTGCACGGCGTGCTTGCCGGGGGCGAGCCCTTCCGCGGACAGAAGCACGTCCACCACTTTCCCTCCTTCCGAAGAGGGCCGCTCCACCAGAATCGCCGTGCCAACGGGCGCTCCCGCTGTACCATCGGTCGTGCACGTGCTGATCGAGGCTCTGGCGCTCCTGATCTGATCGGCCGACAGCGTCGCGTGCCCGGACAACGACGAGACGATGAGCAGGGCGAGAAGCCCCGCGATGATTCGAACTGCTCCCATGGTGATGCTCCTTTCACGTGAGTGCCGCGCATGTTGATCGCAGCGCGCGACGGCTAGAAGATAGGCATCGCGGAACCGGATGTCGAACTCGACGGTGGCTCGGGTAGTTCGTGCTCCCTTCGACTCGCGTTGTCTCGTGCGCTCGCTCAGGGCCCTGCGACTGGTGTAATTCCGCGCGCTCGCTCCGGGCGCCAAGTTCGATTGGAGATGTGATGTCGCGATCTTCGCTCGTGATGGCCGGCGTGCTCATGGTGATCGCCGCCCCGGCCGTACGAGAAACCAGCACGGCGCCGGCGCGGCAGGATGTACGGCTGACGTCGCGGTACGATCTCGATCATCCGTTCACGTTCACGCCGGAGTTCAAGACACGAGAGCAGTGGCTGGCGCGGCGGGATGCCCTGCGGACGCAGGTGCTCGTCGCCGTCGGCCTGTGGCCCATGCCGATCCGTACGCCGCTGGCGCCCGTGGTCCACGGCCGCATCGATCGCGACGGTTACACGATTGAAAAGGTGTTCTTTGCCAGCACGCCCGGTCACTACGTGACGGGGAACCTCTATCGGCCGGTGGGTCGCGAGGGCAAGCGGCCGGCCGTGCTCTCGCCGCACGGACACTGGGAGGGCGGCCGCTTTCTGGAGCGGCCCGAGAAGAACGTCCAGGCGCTCGTGAGCAAGGGGGCCGAGCGGACGCCCGAAGCGGCCCGCTATCCGCTGCAGGCGAGGGCGGCCAACCTCGCGCGCCTCGGCTTCGTCGTCTTTCATTACGACATGGTCGGCTACGCCGACAGCAAGCCGCTCGTCCACCGCGAAGGATTCGCCGACGCCGACGCGATGCTGCGCCTGCAGTCGAACATGGGACTGCAGACGTGGAACAGCGTGCGCGCGCTGGACTTCGTGACGAGTCTTCCCGACGTGGATCCGTCCCGCGTCGCGATGACGGGGGAGAGCGGCGGCGGGACGCAGACGATCCTGCTGTCGGCGATCGACGATCGGCTCACCGCGTCGTTCCCGCTGGTCATGGTGTCGGGCGCGATGCAGGGCGGCTGCGTGTGCGAGAACGCGCCGCTGCTGCGCATCGGCACGAACAACATCGAGCTCGCGGCCCTGTTCGCCCCCAAGCCGCTCGGCATGTCCTCGGCGAACGACTGGACGCGCGATCTCCTGAAGCTCGGCCTCCCGGAGATCAAGACGATCTACCGGCTGTTCGACGCGGACGATCGCGTGACGGCGATGTACATGCCGTTCGAGCACGGCGATCATCTCCCGAGCCGCGAGCGGATGTACTCCTGGTTCTCGACGTACCTGCAGCCGGACCGGCCGCACACCGGGCCGGTCGTCGAGCCTCCGTTCAAGCCGGTGCCGCCGGCCGAGCTCACCGTCTTCGATGCGGCGCATCCGCGGCCGTCCGATGAGCTCGACGCTCCCGCGCTGCGGCGAAACCTCGCGCGCGCGTCCGACGATCAGATGGCGGCATTGGCGCGCGAGCCCGCCCGCTATCGCGAGGTCGTGGCGACCGCGCTCCAGGCGATGATCAACGATCCGCTCGCCACCTCCCGCGTCGATGTCACAAGCGAGACCGCGGCGGCTCCGCGCCCGGCCACCGGCGTGGCCACGGAACGTCTTCAACTGCGGCGATCCGGCAGCCCCGGCGCGGTCCCGGTGACGACCCTCGCTCCGCGGACGTGGAAGAGCGGACCGATCGTCATCTGGACGCACCCGGCGGGCCAGTCGAGCCTGTTCGGCCCCGACGGCGTGACCCCTGTGCCCGCTGCGCAGTTCCTGGTCGACCGGGGCGCCATGGTGGTGTCTCCGGACGTGTTCCTGACGGGCGCGTCGCCGGCGGGCGCGGCAGGCGGACGGCTTCCGCGTGTCAAAGACGACGAGCGGTTCCCGCCGTACAACTACGGCTACAACCGCGCGCTGCTCGCCGAGCGCGTGCGCGATCTCCTGACGACGGTGGTGTTCGCGAAATCGCGGCAGCCGCGCGCCGTCCATCTCGTGGCATTCGATCGGGCCGGCGTGTGGGCCCTGTTGTCGCGTGCGCTCGCCGGCGACGCCATCGCGCGCGCGTCGATCGATCTGGACGGCTTCGACTTCGAGGCCGTTCAGGATCCGTTCGACGCGATGATGTTGCCGGGCGCCGTGAAGTACGGAGGCATCGGCGGCCTGCTGCCTCTCATCACGGCCGGCCAGACCGAGCTGTACCGGGCGCCGGCGGCCGCTCTGGCATCCGAGGCCGGGAAGCGCCGCCCGTCCGGCGTCGTGGTCCGCGACGTGCCGCCCGAGCCGGACCGCCTGGTTCGCTGGGTGATGGGCGATCGGTGAAATTACGGTGGCAGCTTCCAAAGGACCAACTCCCAGCTCCCAACATATCTGGGGTGAAAGTCGTCCGGCTTCAGCCGGACGAGTCACGGCCTGTAGAGTGGCGCGGCTTTAGCCGGGCCTGCCGTTTCAGCGACAGGCAAGTCCAGCCGCGGCCTTCCAACGTCAGGAGCCATCATGCGTGCGTCGGCGCTGTGCGGCGTGGGCCTTGCGCTCTGCGGCGTGGACCATCCTCGGCGCCGAGGATCCGCCGCGCGAGTGGATCGAACCCGCCACGGGCCACCGCGTCATCAGGCTGTCCGAGCGGCCCGGCACCGCCAGCCTGTACTTTCACCAGAACCCGTACACGGCGTCGGGCGACATGATGGTGGTCTCGACGCCCGAGGGCCTGGCGACGATCGCGCTCGCGACCCGCACGATCACGCCGCTGGTCGAGGGGCGCGCGAGCCACCTCGTGGTCGGCCGGAAGACGCGGCAGGCCTTCTACATCCAGAACGACACCGTCTACGCGGCCGACTTGACGCACGCGCGTGGCGCGCAAGATCCTGTCCCATCCGCGGCTGCGTACCGGATCGGGCTTTGGCCTGAGCGCCGACGAGACCGTGCTGGCGGGCAGCTTCGTGATTGAAGACGCGGCCGGGCGCGGGCGCCGCCGGCCAACGTCGCGCCGCCGCCAAATCCGTCGGCGACGCCGCCGCCGGCCGCGTTGAGCCTGGAGGCCCGCTGGCTGGCGCGGCGTCCGATGGCGCTCTACACCATCAACGTCAAGAGCGGCGAGCTGAACGTGATTCACAAATCGACGGACTGGCTGAACCACGTGCAGATGTCGCCGACCGATCCCGTCGCTCATCATGTTTTGCCACGAAGGCCCCTGGCACAAGGTCGACCGCATCTGGACGATCCGCACCGACGGCTCGAACCGCCGGCTGATGCACGCGCGCACGATGGACATGGAGATCGCCGGCCACGAGTTCTTCGGCCCGGACGGGAAGACGATCTGGTACGACCTGCAGACGCCGAGGAGCAAGGTGTTCTGGCTGGCGGGCGTGGACGTCGCCACGGGGAAGACGCACGCGCTACCACGTGGACCGGGAGCACTGGTCGGTGCACTTCAACGTCGTCGCCCGACGGCACGCTGCTTCGCCGGCGACGGCGGCGGGCCGCGCAGCGTCGCGGCGCCCGGCAACGGGCAGTGGATTTACCTGTTCACGCCGTCCGCCGGCGGCTCGCTCGCGGCCGAGCGGCTGGTGGACCTGTCCAAACACGACTACCAGCTCGAGCCGAACGTCACCTTCACGCCCGACGGCAAGTGGATCGTCTTCCGCTCGAACATGCACGGCGCGACGCACGTGTACGCGGTGGAAGTGGCGAAATCCAAGTAGTCGGCGCGTCCGCCGTTGATTCCGCCTGTAGGGCGGAAGCCAGCGTCGCCGCATCCTTCCGCCTGAAGGCGGAGCCCGAGTGCGGCCGAGTCTTGCCCTCCTGTCACACAGACGTGGCTGGAGATTTCAGCCGTCTGGGTGTAGTCTGTCGACCGGCCTGTCGGCGCAAGCGTTCGAGGTCCCAGTTGTAATCGATTTCAGCTGTCTTTTGTAAGCCGTTACCTTCAAGGAGGAGATCTGTATGGGAAGTCAGGCGAAGCGCCAGTGGCGGGACGTGTGCCGATGCGGCATGTGGGCGTTCCTGCTGCTGGTGCTCGGCGCGACGTCGGCGTACGCGCAGTTCGACCGGGGCACGATCTCCGGTACCATCAAAGACGCGCAGGGTGGCGTGGTGCCCGGCGTGACGGTCGACGATTACGAACACGGCCACCCAGCAGACCCGCACGACCGTCACCGACGGCGAGCGGCTTCTACCACGTTCCCGAACCTTCAGCCCGGCAGGTACGACATCTCCGCCGAGCTCCAGGGATTCAAGAAGGCCAGCCGCACCGGCGTCCAGGTCGACGCGGCGTCCGCGTTGAGCCTCGACTTCGGCCTGGAAACCGGCTCGCTCGCGGAGGAAGTCACCGTCACGGCCGAAGCGTCGATGCTGCAGAGCGACGTGGCGGTCCGCAAGACCGTCGAAGCCGAAGGACATCGAGCTGCTGTCGTTCTCGGGCCGCAATCCCGATCGGCGTCGCCGGCGCTGAAGGCGGGCGTCGTCGGCGGCAACTTCAACAACTCCGGGTTTGCCGCGTTCACCAACGGCGGGTTCAGCATCAACGGCGGCCGGCCCGACGAGAACACCATCACCGTGGACGGCGCGGTCGCGATCCGCACCCGGTCGGCCGGCACCATGATCGGCGTGCAGAACGTCGACGCGATCCAGGAAGTCCAGGTGCTCACCGGCCAACTACATGCCGGAGTACGGCCGCGCCAGCGGCGGGCAGATCCGCTTCATCACGAAGAGCGGCAGCAACCGGTACACCGGCAATGCGTCGTTCTTCTTGCGCGACGAGTCGCTCCAGGCCAACACCTGGGCGCGCAATCGCAGCCCGAACGCGACCGAGACCGACGGGCCGGCGCCGTTCGACTACAAACAGTACGGCTACTCGTTCGGCGGTCCGTCCCCGGCAGCGCGTTGAAGGACAAGCTGTTCTTCTTCGTCGCCCAGGAGTGGGTCGAACTTCTTCCAGGTGCAGACCAACACCGCGACGGTGCCGACCGAGGCCATGCGGCGCGGCGACTTCAGCGAGCTGCTGTCGCCATCCAACGCGTTTTTCAGCACGCGCGCAGATCATCCGCGACCCGCTGACGGGGCAGCCGTTCCCGGGCAACGTCATCCCGACCGAGCGCCTGTCGCGCGAACGGCATCGCGTTGATGAAGCTGTATCCGCTGCCGACGCCCGGCTTCCGGCAGGACACGGCCAACGCGATCTTCTCGGCGAACAACCCGGTCGATCAGCGCAAGGACAACCTCCGCTTCGACTACCGGCTGAACGACAAGAATCAGTTCACCTACCGGTATCGAAGCAGAACTACGTGGCGCTCGACGCGTTCGGCGGGACGTTCCCGTTCGCGCGCACGGACTGGGATCGTCCGAACACCACGCAGAACCTGAACTGGACGAGCACCATCACGAGCACCCTGATCAACGAGTTCAGCTTCGCGCGCTCGCTGGACGAGGTGTTCATCGACGTCTTCACGGAGCAGGGACAGCACCTGCGCACGCGCACCGGCGTCGACTATCCGTACATCTTCCCGGGCAAGGAGATCGAGGAGAAGATTCCGACGGTCAACCTCGACACGTTCAGCTCGATCAACGGCGGACCGTATCCGGCCTTCTCGCGCGGACCGATCACGACCTTCTCGAACGCGACGACGTGGGTCAAGGGCCGTCACACCTTCAAGGCCGGCATCGTCGTCGAGTACTCGGGCGAGGACGACTTCGATCAGATCAACGTCCACTCGATCCCCGGCGGGACCAACAACCAGAACGGGCAGTTCGAGTTCCGCAACGGCGGCGCCAACCGCACCGGCGTCGGCATCGCGGACCTGGCGCTCGGGCTCTTCACGAACTACGCCGAGATCGGCGAGCGCGCGTTCACCAAGTGGCGCTCGCTGGCGACCGACGTCTTCGTGCAGGACTCGTGGAAGCCGACCGCGGACCTGACGGTCGAGGGAGGCGTCCGCTGGGTGCTACTGGCCGCCGTGGTATTCGACGACGAACAACATCGCGAACTTCGACCCGTCGCGTCTACGACCCCGCGCAGGCGGCGGTGATCAATCCGGCGACCGGACGCATCGTCGGCGGCAGCCGCTACAACGGCATCGTGCTGCCGGGCGACGGATTCGAGGGCGAAGGCGAACGACCTCGTCGTCGCGCAGCGATCCGCGCGTGCAGGCGCTCTTCCGCGGCGGCCCGCGCGGGTTCTCGAAGACGCACTAGCAACGTGTTCGAGCCGCGCCTCGGCATGTCCTACTCGCTCAACCCGAAGACGATCATCCGCGCGAGCACCGGCATGTTCCACAACCGCGTCACGCTGAACGACTCGCTGCTGCTCGGCGGCAATCCGCCGTTCCAGCCGATGGTCACCGTGGCCAACGGATCGGTCGACAATCCCTGGCGGCGGCGGCGGCGGCGCGACGGATCTGCCGTTCGCGATGCAGGCGCATTGACCTCGAGTTCAAGCACCCGACGTCGTACATGTGGTCGACGAGCGTGCAGCGCGAAATTCCGTGGCGGCTTCGTCGTCGACGCCGACCTACGTCGGCCGGCGCGGCCTCTACCTGCAGCGGGAGCGCAACATCAACCAGCTGCCGGAAGGCACGCGCATCGCCAACTCCGACCGTCGAACATCGCGGCGCTCCGCGCCGTACAAGGGCTACGGCGTCATCCGCCTCTCGCGAGAACTCCGGCTACTCGAAGTACAACAGCCTGCAGCTCAGCGTCGAGCGGCGCTACGCCGACGGGCTCAAGGTCGGCGTCGCGTACACGCTCGGCAAGTCGGAGGACAACGCGCAGCGACAAGCGCAACGTGCTCTGGAACACGTACGACGACACGAACTTCGAGGGACCGTCCAGCTTCGACCGGACGGCACGTGCTGTCGGTCTGCTACATCTACGATCTGCCGTTCTGGCGCAGTCCGGCGAACCTGGTCCAGAACATCCTCGGCGGCTGGCAGATTTCCGGCGCGACGTTCATGCGCACGGGCAACGCCGTTCTCGATTACGCGCGCGCGACGATCGCGCGCGGCGTCGGCGATGGGCAGCATCGGGCAGCCGGTCGACATCGTCGGCGATCCGGACGCAGAACACGAACGGCCAGTTCTCGACCGGCACGGACACCAACTTCGCCTTCAACCCGGCAGGCGTTCGCGCAGGCCCCGGTCGGGAAGTTCGGGAACTCGACGCGCAACATCCTCATGAACCCTGGCGATCAGCAGTGGGACATCGCGTTCTTCAAGAACTTCTCCTTCGCGGGACGCACACCGGATGCAGCTGCGGGTGGAGATCTTCAACTTCTCGAACCATCCGAATCTTGAGCGGGCCGATCACGGACATCACCAACTCGAACTTCGGACGCATCGTGACGAAGGACGGGACGCGGCGCGACATTCAGCTGGCGATTCGTTACCTGTTCTAGTGACACGGGAGATGCGGTGGCTCCGGCCGCCGCATCTCTCACGCCCGATAGCCCGCCTTTTCGACCCCGGCGGGACTGACAAGTCCCGCCGCGCGATTCAAGGCTCCGCTCTCGGCACGATCCCGCTTCCGAAGAGGCCGAGTCGCTATAATCACGCCCATGCTTCACATCCTGACGCCGCTCATCGTTGCCGCGCTGCTGCTTGCGCCTCTTCAACCGGCCCCGCAGCCCGCGCGCGCGACGTCGCCGCAAACCGCGCTCGATCGCTACGTCGCGGCCCCCGATCCGAGCTTCACGTGGAAGGTCGTGCGCGAGCTTCCCGCCGAAGGGGCCACGGCGACGCTGATCGAGATGACGTCGCAGCGCTGGCTGACCGAGCAGGAAGTCGAGCGCCCGCTCTGGACGCACTGGATCACCGTGGTGCGGCCGGCGACGCTGAAGAGCGACGTCGCGCTGCTGTTCATCGGCGGCGGCAGCAACGACCGGCAGCCGCCGGCCCGTCCGCCCGCCTGGCTCGTCGAGGTGGCGCGCGAGACCGGGACCGTCACCGCCGAGCTCCGGCTGGTGCCGAACCAGCCGGTGATCTTCACAGGACGATCCGGCGCGCAAGCCGCGATCGGAGGACGACTTCATCGCCTACACGTGGGACAAGTTCCTGCGCACCGGCGACGAGAAGTGGCCGGCGCGCCTGCCGATGACGAAGAGCGCCGTGCGCGCGATGGACGCGATCACGGCGTTTGCCGCAACCGGCGGCCAGCCCGTCGTCACGGTTCGTCGTCTCCGGCGCCTCGAAACGCGGGTGGACCACGTGGACGACGGCGGCGGTGGACGCGCGCGTCATCGCGATCGCGCCGGCCGTCATCGACATGCTCAACGTCGAGCCGTCGTTCGTGCACCACTGGCGCGTCTACGGCGCGTGGTCCGAGGCCGTCAAGGACTACGTCGAGCACGGGATCATGGACTGGATGGGGACGCCCCAGTTCCGCGCGCTGATGCGGATCGAGGAGCCCTACGAGTACCGCGACCGGTTGACGCTGCCCAAGTTCCTGCTGAACGCGTCGGGGGACCAGTTCTTCCTGCCCGACTCCTCGCGCTTCTACTTCGACGACCTGCGCGGCGAGACGAACCTTCGCTACGTGCCGAACGCGTCGCACTCGCTCGACAAGACCGACGCGCTCGAGAGCGTGCAGGCGTTCTACGCCTCGTCGTGGCCGGCACGCCGCGCCCGGTCATCAAGTGGACGTTCGAGCGCGACGGCTCGATCAAGGTCGTCGCCCGGCAGCGGCCCGACACCGTGCTCCTGTGGCAGGCCACCAATCCCGCCGCGCGCAATTTCCGGCAGGATGCGATCGGCAACGCCTACACCAGCACGCCGCTGACCCCCAGCGGCCCGAACACGTGGGTCGCACGCGTGCGGCGCCCGCCGAAGGGCTTTACGGCGTTCTTCGTCGAGATGACGTTTCCGAGCGGCGGCAAGTATCCCTTCAAGATCACGAGCGGCGTACGCGTCGTCCCCGATACGCTGCCGTTCCCCGCGCCGGTTCGAAAGAACCCCGCCGCGGCGCCGGCCAAGCCGGCTGACGCTCGAAGCCAGGACAAGCCGCCGCAGGATTTCGATGTCGTCGTGTACGGCGGCACGGCCGGCGGCGTGATCACCGCTGTCGCGGCGGCGCGCGAAGGGCTGAACGTCGCGCTCCTCGAGCCCGGCAAGCACCTGGGGGGCATGGTGTCCGGCGGCCTCGGCTGGACCGACTACGGCCGGAAGGAAGTGATCGGCGGGTACTCGCTCGAGTTCTTCGAGCACGTCGGGCGCAAATACGGGCGCCCGGTCGAGTGGCACTTCGAGCCCCACGTCGCCGAGGCGGTGTTCGGCGAGCTCGTCAAGGACGCCCGCGTTCGAGTCTTCCTCGACCACCGGCTGCGCGAGAAGACCGGCGTGCGCAAGGCGGGCGCGCGCCTGTCGGACATCCAGATGGAAAACGGCGCCGCGTTTCGCGCGAAGGTGTTCGCCGACGCGACCTACGAAGGCGACCTCATGGCGCAGGCGGGTGTGTCGTACACCTGGGGCCGCGAGGGCTCCAGCGAGTACAACGAGTCGCTCGCGGGCGTGCGGGAGCACACGCCGCTGCACCAGTTTCGCGCCCAGGTGTCGCCGCTCGATTCGTCCGGGAAACTGCTGCCGGAAATCATGCCGCGGACGGCCGACCCGATCGGTGCCGCGGATCGCCGCGTGCAGGCCTACAACTTCCGCTTGTGCATGACGAAGGCCGACACCCGCGTGCCGTGGCCGAGGCCTGCCGCTTATCAGCCCGCGCGATACGAGCTGCTGGCGCGGTACCTGCCCGGCCTTCGAGGCCCAACTGGGCCGGCCGCTGGCCATCAACGACGTGATGAAAGCCGATGTGCTCCAGAACGGCAAGACCGACACCAACAACAACGGGGCGTTCTCGACCGACTACATCGGCGGCAGCTACGACTACCCGAACGCGGACTACGCCACGCGCGCGCGTATCCGGCAGGCGCACGTCGACTACATCCAGGGGTTCCTGTACTTCCTCGTGACCGACGGCCGCGTGCCGGCCGCGCTGTCGTCCGAGATGAAGCAATGGGGGCTGTGCCGCGACGAGTTCGTGGACGCGGACAACTGGCCGTACCAGCTCTACGTCCGCGAAGCGCGCCGGATGGTCGGCGAGTACGTGATGTCGCAGAAAGACATCCAGACCGAGCTCACCAAGCCCGATCCGATCGGCATGGGGTCCTACAACAGCGATTCGCACAACGTGCAGCGGCGTCCCACGGCCGACGGCACGGCCGTCGAGAACGAAGGGGACATGCAGGTGCGCGTCTCGCCGTATCAGATTCCGTATCGCGTGATGCTTCCCAAACGCACCCAGGCCACGAACCTTCTCGTGCCGGTCTGCTTTTCGGCCACCCACGTCGCCTACTCGACGCTGCGGATGGAGCCGCAATACATGATCATCGGGCAGGCCGCGGGCGTGGCCGCGAAGATGGCGATCGACCGCAACGTCGCGGTGCAGGACGTGGACGCGGCCGCCCTCGGGGCGAAGCTGAAAGCCCAGCGCGCGGTGTTTTGAACAGGAGATCAGGAGATCAGGAGTTTTGTTGTTTTTGAGATCAAACCTCTTGGCCTCCTGATCTCCTGATCTCCTGTAAAACCGGTCTGGCGCGTGCCTCGAATGGTAGAGTACCCCCATGACTGCAGCGGTGACATTCGCGGTGTTCCTCGCCCTTCTGGCGGCGCAGCAACAGGCGCCGACGTTTCGCACCAGCACGCGCCTGGTGGAGCTGACGGTCACGGCGCTCGACAAGAAAGGGAACGCCGTCACCGATCTGCGGCTCGAGGACTTCACCATCAAGGAAAACGGAAAGTCCCGCCCGATTGCGTTCTTCAGATACGACGGCGGGCCGCCCGTCGAGCCGAAGGCCATCCCGCTTCCGGCCGGCGTCTTCACCAACCGCGTGGAGTTCACGCCGGGGCCGCCGCGCAACATCACGGCGCTCGTGCTGGACGAGCTCAACACTCCGCCGCAGTACAGCATGCGCGTGCGCGCCATGGTGACCCGATACCTCAAGGCGCTCGCTCCGCAGACCCGCGTGGCGGTGTTTCACATGGGCGCCCGACGTGCGCGTGCTGCACGACTTCACCGACGACGCCGATTCGCTCCGCGCGCGGATCGAGAAGGCCGTGCTCACCATGCCGCTGCAGGCTGAGACCGAGTTCGATACGCTCGATCATCGAGGCCGAGCAGTTCGTCGACATGTTCAGCGGCGACCCGCAGATGGAAGCGATGATGGCGGAAATGGCGCGCCACCAGCTCGAAGTGGAGATGCTGATGAACGCGCAGGCACGGCGCGACCGCCTCGAGAGGACGCTGGCGTCGATGGAGAGTCTCGGGCAGCACCTGGCGGGGATCCCCGGGCGCAAGAGCCTGGTGTGGATCGGCGGCGGGGTCTCGATGGTCTCGGTGACCGGCGCGATGGGCATGGGCCCGCGCGGCAGCATCGAGCAGCTTCGAAGACAAGGTGAAGCGGACGTCGCAGAAGCTGGCCCAGCAGGGCATCGTGCTGTACATCGTCGACGCGAAGGGACTCGAGGTGCCGCTGTCGATGACGGCGTCGGTGTCCGGCGCCATGCCGGTGCGCGGCCGCGGGCGATTCGAGCCGCAGCAGGACGCCGAGAGCATCAGCACCGACACCAAGCCGGCCATGGAATTGATGTCCTCGACCACCGGCGGACGATACCTGTACAACACCAACGATCTGATGGAGGGGTTCAAGAAAGCCGCGTCGGACCTGGAGGGGAGCTACACGCTCGGGTTCTACGTGCTCCGAAGAGCCGGACAGCAAGTGGCACGACCTGAAGGCGAGCGTCGCGCGCTCCGGCGTGAACCTCCGGCATCGCCGGGGATACCTCGCCGAGGCGGTCGCCTCGACGCCGACGCTGTGGACGAACGAGATGGCGATGGCGGTGATCGCCAATCCGATCGGTTCCTCGGCGGTGCAGCTGACGGCCTACTGCGCGCCCGCCGCCGACGGCGAGCCCGGGACGGTTCAGGTGAAGCTGCGGATCGAAGCCGACTCGCTGCGATTCCAACCGGCCGGCCAGGAGCTGCAGGCGCATGTCCAGGTCATCTTCGCCGGGCGCGCTCCGGACGGCACCGCACGCCTCACGACCGACGCCGCCACCGTCAAGGTCGTCGCCGAGCGAGTGGGAAGCGGCGCAGCGGGAAGGACTCACCTACGAGCGCCGCTGGAAACCGGCGCCGGATGCGGTGTCGCTCCGCGTCGTCGTGCGGGACGTGATCACCGGAAAGTACGGAACGCTGGACGTACCGCTGCAGAAGCTCGCGCCGCCGCAGAAGTGAACGCGTGAGTCGTCGCGGCTTTCGCCCCGCCTCGGCGCGCGAAGCGACCGCGGCTCGCTCCGCGTCGCGCGGAGGGCCTCGGCGCTACGCGCTCGGTAGGGCTAAAGCCCGCGAGTCCCGCGTTACGAGAACGACTTCGGAACCTCGAATCCCTTCCGGTACTCGCGGGTCAGCAGCCGGTCTGCTTTCTTGTCGTCCACGAAGGACTCCGACTTGCCGTCGAAGACCAGCCCGCGGCCGACGCGGTACGAGATGTTCGCCAGGTGCGGCAGCGTCGAAGAGAGGTGCCCTTCGAGCACGTCGCAGGTCAGGATCTTCGGGTCGTTCGCGCGGATCGCGTCCACGAAGTTCTGGTAGTGCGGGAACTCCGACGAGTTCACGCTCTGGTCGCCGCCCGCGCCAGGCGAATCGGAGCCCGGCCCTTTCTCGTTCTTGGGGCCGAAGTACGACTGCCACCTGCTCCCGTTGATCGAGAGCCAGCCCTTCGAGCCGTAGAACAGGTTGCCGACATTCACGCCGTTTTCGTCGTTCGTGAACTCGCCGCGCGTGCCGAACTCCAGGATCGTTCCGTCCGCGTACTCGTAGAGCGACGTCTGCACGTCGGGCGTTTCCTGCGAGGATTCGGGTCCGAAGTAGCCGCCGACCGATCGGACGCGGATCGGGTGTTCCTGCTTGCCCAGGCCCCAGCGCGCGATGTCGAACTGGTGCGGGCCCTGGTTGCCGGTGTCGCCGTTGCCGAAGTCCCAGTGCCAGTGCCAGTTGTAGTGAAAGCGGTTCCGGTTGAACGGCTGCTTCGGGGCGGGCCCGAGCCACAGGTCGTAGTCGACCTTCGAGAGGTACTCGGCGTCGTAGGTCACCGGCTCCGGCGACGCCATGACGTTCAGCGCGAATTTCTCGCCGGGCGCCATCGGGCCGTCCGGGTACTTGCCGATCGAGGGCCGCGGCTTGAAGCAGAGGCCCCGCGCCATGTACACCTTGCCGATGCCGCCGTCGTGGATGAACTTGATCGCCTGGCGGACCCCCGCACTGCTGCGGTTGTTCGTGCCGACCTGCACCACCTTGTTGTATCGGGTCGCCGCCTCGACCATCTTCCGTCCTTCCCAGACGGTGTGCGACGACGGCTTCTCGACGTACACGTGCTTGCCGGCCTGAATGGCCCAGACGGTGGCGAGCGCGTGCCAGTGATTCGGCGTGGCGATGATGACGGCGTCGATGTCCTTGTCGTCCATGACCCGCCTCAGGTCCTGGACGAACCCCGGCTTGAACGTGGCGACATTCTTGAGCCGCGGGTCGTTGATGCGTTCGGGCGCCAGGTTCGCGTCCACGTCGCAGAGGGTCTTGATCTCGACGTTCGCGAGCTGGGCGAACCCGCGCTTGACGGCGTTCCCCTGACCGTGGACCCCGATGCTGGCGACCACGACCTTGCCGTTCGCGCCGAGGATGCGGCCGCTCACGTGCGGCGACGCCTGGAGCCCGGGACGGAAGAACTCGCCGCCGAGCGCAACGCCCGCAGCCGCCGCGCCGAGCCGCGAGGCGAAGTCGCGCCGTGAGATGCCGGTCTGGTTGTCGTGATCGCTCGGCACGGTGCCCTCCTGTTTGTGGCGTCCGGCTTTAGCCGGACCTTCTGAAGTCACAGTGTAGCGGTCCGGATCTGTCCCGGTCCAAGCATCGTAGCATGGCGCACAGCTCTCAGGTGGCGTCCGGCTTTAGCCGGACCTTGCTGCGCAGGTGGTGTCCGGCTTTAGCCGGACCATTACGCCGAGCGACGGGTTCGAGGACAGAATGGCCGGGGACGCCACCGGAGACCGCGAGTGGTCCGGCTAAAGCCGGACGCCACAGATCGGTCCGGCTAAAGCCGGACGCCACAAGGATTCTGGTCCGGCTAAAGCCGGACGCCACAAGGATCTCGGGTCCGGCTAAAGCCGGACGCCGACACGCGATCTGGTCCGGCTAAAGCCGGACGCCACAAGGATCTGGTCCGGCTAAAGCCGGACGCCACATGTAACTACAGCGTCGACGAGCCCGGCCGGCCGGCTTCCACGACCAGAGAGCCGCCAATGCGAATGGGTTGGTCGCGGACGGTGACACGGTCGAGCACCTTGAAGTCCGCGCGCATCGACGCGGGGGTCGCGGTGCAGGCGATGTAGCCGCGCCGCGCGCTGTTGTACTTGATGTGCGGGTTGTCGCTCTTGATCTGCGCCCAGGCGGGGGTCGTGTCCACGCCGTCGCCGCCGGACGTGATTGCCGTGTTCGTGAACTCGACGCCGATGGTCTCGGAGTCCGGCCGGGTGTAGTCGAGCTTCAGATCGCCGCCGTAGTGCTGGTGCACGTCGCCGGAGAGCAGCACGGGGTTCGGCGCGTTCGTCTCTTTCAGCCTCGCGTAGAGCCGGTTGCGGGCGGCCGACATATCCGTCCCACTTGTCCATCGGGAAACGCGTGGCCGGATCGATGCTCTTCGCGTCGCGCGCGAAGGTGGGGACTTGCTGCCCCAGCACCGTCCACGTGCTCCGCGCGCTCGCCAGGTTCCCGAAGAGCCATTTCTCCTGCTCGCTTCCCAGCATCGTCCGGCCGGGATCGATCGCTTCGGCGCAGGCCGGCTTCGAGCCGCCGCCGCAGGCCTGCTTCGATCGGTACTGGCGCGTGTCGAGCACGCTGAGATCGAGGAGCCTGCCGAACTGCAGCCGGCGGTACAAGCGCATCCGGCTCCCGTCCGGCAGCGCTGGACGACGAAGGGGCATCGTCTCGTAGTACGCCTGGTACGCGGCGGCGCGCCGCAGGAGGAACAGCTCGGACGGCGTGTTCTGCTCGTCGAGATCGCCCGCGTAGTCGTTGTCGACCTCGTGATCGTCCCACGAAGCGATGAACGGCGCGGAGGCGTGCGCCGCCATGAGATCGGGATCCGACTTGGTACTGCGCGTAGCGGTTGCGATAGTCCACGAGCGTGTAGATCTCCTGCCCTTGATGCTGCCGCACCGCGGCCGGAGAGCGCCCGCCGTGTCCCCGCCCCTCGTAGATGTAGTCCCCGGTGTGAAAGATGAAATCGAACTGCTCTTCGGCAATCCGGCGGTAGGCGGTGAAGTACCCGGTCTCGTAGTGGCTGCAGCCGCACACCGCGAATCGCAGACGGTCGACGGCCGATCCCGCCGCGGGCGCGGTCTTCGTCCGGCCGATCTGGCTGATCTCGTCGCCGGCCCGGAAACGGTAAAAGTAATCGCGGCCGGGCTGCAGGCCTGCCACTTCGACGTGGACGCTGTGACCGAGCTCGGGCCGGGCGATGGCCGTGCCTTTCTGCGCCATTGTCCGGAAGGCCCGGTCGGCGGCGATCTCCCATTGCACTTCGACGTTGGTCATCGGCATGCCGCCGCCCTCGAGCGGTTCCGGCGCGAGCCGCGTCCAGAGCACGACGCCGTCCGGCAGCGGATCGCCGGAGGCCACTCCAAGCGTGAACGGATACGTCATGAAGAGCGGACGGGCGAGCGTCTGCCGTGCCGCGATCGGCCGCGCGATCGCCGCCAGGCCGACGCTGCCGGCGATCTTCAGCAGCTCCCGCCGCGAGAGTCTGTTTACAGTGCGGTCATACGCGCGGATCGGATCCATGAAGCCGCCTTCCGTTTACACGGATTGACACGGAGCACACGGATTATACGGATTTACGGCGTGGTCCCGAAGGGGGATGAAGGACAGGAGGAAGCCACGGTCGCTCTGATGAAGCGGTGGGGCCTACCGCAGGCCGCCTACCGTGGCTCCCCGATGCGCACGACCGGCACGTCCGTCGGATCTCCGAACTGGATCCCGAACTGATTCCGCGCGTACCACGTGCCGGTGGACGGGCGATAGATCGCCAGGTCCGTCGTCCCGTCGCCGTTGTAGTCGCCAGGCACCGGGCGATCGCCACTGTCGCCGAACTGGACGACGAGCTGTCCGCGCACGTACCACGTCCCCGTCGATGCCGCGTACACCGCGAGATCCGTCAGGCCATCCCCGTTGTAGTCTCCGGGCACCGGCTCATACCCGGCGTCGCCGTACTGGAACGAGAACTGGTTCCGCACGTACCAGAAGCCGGTCGACGGCCGGTACACCGCGACGTCCGTCATCCCGTCGCCGTCGTAGTCGCCGGGCACCGGGATGTCTCCCGGCTCGCCGAACTGCAACGCCAGCTGGTTCCGCACGAACCATTGACCCGTCGACGGCCGATAGACGGCCACGTCGCCCAGCCCGTCGCCGTTGTAGTCGCCGGGCGTCGGGATGTCCCCCGGCTCGCCGAACTGCACCGCCAGCTGGTTCCGCACGAACCACTGACCCGTCGACGGCCGATAGACGGCTACGTCCATCCGCCCGTCGCCGTTGTAGTCGGCCGGCACCGGCGTGTCCGTCGGGTCACCGAACTGCACCGCCAGCTGGTTCCGCACGAACCACTGGCCCGTCGACGGCCGGTAGACCGCCAGGTCGGTGGCGTTGTCGCCGTCGTAGTCGCCGTTGGTCGCCGCGAGCGCTATGACGCCCTGCGGCACGGGCACGTCAGCCCCTGAGCCGAACGTCAGCGTGGGCTGGCCGCTCACGAACCACTGGCCCGTACGACGGCCGATAGACCGCGACGTCGGTGGTGCCGTTGCCGTCGAAGTCGCGCGCCACCGCCAGATTGCCCGCGCTGCCGTGGGTCTGCGTGAACTGGTTCCGCACGGACCAGAATCCGGTCGCCGGCCGGTAGAAGGCGAGATCCGCCGCGCCGTCGCCGTTGTAGTCGCCCGGCGCCGGCACGGCGCCCGGCCCGCCGAACTGGATCGCGAACTGGTTTCGCACGTACCAGAAGCCGGTGGACGGCTGATACACCGCGAGATCGGTCGTCCCGTCGCCGTTGTAGTCGGCCACCACCGGCTGGAAACCGAGGCCGCCGAACCCCGTGACCGCCATCTGGTTGCGCACGAACCACGCGCCGGTTGACGGCCGATACACCGCGAGATCGGTCGTGCCGTCACCGTTGTAATCGCCCGGCACAGGGAGGTCGCCGGGGTCGCCGAACTGGATCGCGAGCTGGTTGCGCACGAACCACGTGCCGGTCGACGGCTGGTACATCGCGAGGTCGGTCGTGCCGTCGCCGTTGTAGTCGCCCGCCACCGGGACGTGTCCCGGGCCGCCGAACACGACTGTCGGCTGGTTCCGAACGAACCATTCGCCGGTCGCCGGGCGGTACACCGCCAGGTCCGTCGCGCGCGTCGCCGTTGAAGTCGCTGCCGCTCACCGAGCGCACCGTCAGGGACGCCGCATTGCTCGTTGCCTGGCCGACGCCGTTCGTGAACACGGCGTGGAACCACTTGCCGTGGTCGGCGGCTGTCGCGGCAAACGTCAACGTCGTCGAGGTTGCGCCGGCCACGTCGGTCCACGGGCCGCTGCTCGTTGCGCCCACCTGCCACCGCACCGCCAGCGTGGGCGAGCCGGTCGCCGCTGCCGAGAAGGCGGCCGGCTTACCGGCCTTCCGCGTCAGGCTGGACGGGTGCGCCGTCACCGACGGGGCGACGCCGATCGAAATCGTCGCCGTGTTCGAGTTCGCCTGGCCGCCCGTGTTCGACACTCGCACCCAGTAGCTCGCCGCGGCTCGTCAGCGCCGGCGTCGTGTAGCTGCTCGACGTCGCCCCGCCGATCGGGCTCGCCGTATTCCCGCTGGCGCCGGCGTACCACTGATAGGTGAACGGCTGGGCGCCTGTCGCGACGACGGACATCGTCGCCGTCTGACCCGACGCGATCGTCTGGCTCTGCGGCTGCGTGCTGATCCCCGGGGGCGCCGTGCCCGCTTTGACGATCGTCACGTTGAACGAGCTCGCGTTCATCGCGTTGACCGTCACCGTGATGCCGTTCGCCGCGTCGGTGAACGTCTCCCCCGGCGTCCACATCGCTCCCGCATCGTTCGGGTTGCCGTTGTTGTCAGGGTCCACGACCCAGGCGGGGGACGACCGGCCTGGCAGGACGTTGTGAATGACGACGGCTTCTCCAGGGATGCGCGTGTCGTATCCGGCGAACCGGCGCGCTTCGACGGTGTAGAACTGCGACCCCGTGATCGGGATTTGCGCCATCAGGTAATTGCCCGGGGACGATGGTGGCTGGCCGATCCGTTCGATCTCGATCGTCTGCGACGTGCCTGGACCCACGGTGTATTTCACCGCGGCCGGGATCCATCCGAGGATGTCCTTGTGGTACGAAATCGTGTGCGGTGCAATGCTGCCGAACGTGGGATGGCTCGTGCCACCGCCACTCATCGGATCCCAGTCGGAATCGTAGGTCTGTCCGTACGGACCCGACGAATGCGGCAGGCCGAATCCGTGTCCCATTTCGTGCGCAAAGACGCTCATGGTGTTCGCCCAGCGCGGCATCCAGGTCGTGCGCCACGTGCGGTGTCGTGCCGTCGAGCGTCATGGTCCTGCGGCCGCCCCACGCGCAGCAGTCCAAATCCTGATTGAAGACGAAGTTGATGCCGTCGTAGGTGGGGTAGAACACACTCGCGTCGCCAACCTGCGCACAGTCGTTCGCGAGCATGTTTAGCATCTGAGTTGACGTGGTCGTGGCGTTGACATAGAAGCTGCGCGGGTTGGGCAAAACGAAGGGGCCGACCACCGTGCTGCCGTCGATGTTGGCGACGCCGTACGACAGCTCGCGCCAGTAGTGATTCAGGCCAGGATTGGTATTGGCCATCATCGACTGGTAGTACGCCACGGACTTCGGCGTGTCGGCCGGTGTATCGGAGAAGTTGCAGAGCACGGTGACCCACGGGTGCGCGCCGCTCACCAGCTCCTGGCCGACGCCGTCCGAGGGCAGCCGGACGATGTGCTGCGCAACCAGCGCCGCGACAGCGACAGCGCGCCGGTGGTTGCCGACGGTTCTCCCGTGATTTGCACACGCGCGCCGACGAGCGCCGCGAGTCCACCAGCCGACTCCAGCACCTTGTCGGATACGACCAGCTCGAGGCTCTCCTGGCCCGTGTCGAGCGAGAACACCATCTTCGCCGGCTGGCCGGAATCGGGAGCCGGATCTCCGAACACCACGGTGACGATGCCGCTGTGAGTAGGCCCGAACAGCAGCCTGGACAGGCAGCCGCGGCGGATACTCGCGGCTGGCCGGACAAACCCAGGAGCGTCGCGAACAACAAACACCGCAACGGACGCGGACCTGTGCCAGCCGAGCGGAGAAGTTCGCTTCATGCTTCCTTCCAGCCTCATTGTTGGGAGACGGACCGCTGGGGAGCTATTCGCGGCCGAGAGGTCCCCACCATCCCGCGTGCACGAAGTGGTCTTGCAGCTGCAGCCACCGGTTGTGGACGGCTGTCGACGACGTGAAGCGTTCGATCTCCTCGTCGCCGGAAGGCTGCACGATCACGAGCTCGTAGTCGCTCAGAGAATCCATCGCGCCGCGAATCTCGCAGCGGATGTATTTCTCATCCCGACGGAAGAAATAGAACATGGGGATGTCAGTTCGCCGGTGCGGCGGCGGCGACCACGAAGACGTGGCCGCAGTCGATGCAGCGGACGTACGACGCCGGCGGGGACGCCGACCTTGCCATCACGACGTTGCGCTCCGCGCTGCACTTGGGGCACTTGCGCCTCGGCGGGGCGGTGAATTTGGCTCGCACGATGAGCGTGTAAGTTCAAAACTGATGCCTCCCCGGAGTCGAGAAATTCCGCGATAATTCGCCCCGGACCCCGTCGCCGGTGTAACGATTCGGGTCAAGTCCGGACGAAAGCGTCCCCGCGAGCCCGGCGGGGCGCTGATGAGGCAGCCGCACGTGCTCCGTTTCGCGTCGAATCCGTGCAATCCGTGTCATCCGTGGCTTAGAATGTCCGCGCCATGACGACATCCCACACCATTCCGACGCTCGCCGCCGCCGTCCTCGGGTCCGCGGCCGCACTCTTGGCTGCGCGACCCTCGCAGCTGGCTGCGCTGCAACCGACGCAGCTGGCTGCGCTGCAACCCACGCCGCTGGCTGCGCGGCAATCCGCGCCGCCTGCCGCGGGGCAGGCCGCGCCGCCGGCCGGCGCGTTTCAGTTTCGCGCCGAACAGATCGCCGCCGACTTCGGCGTGGGCTACGCCGTGACGACCGGCGACGTCAACGGCGACGGCCGCACCGACATCCTGGCCATCAACGCAACCGACCTGGTCTGGTTCCAGGCGCCGGCGTGGGAGAAGCACGTCATGCTCGCCGCGGGTGCGACGGTCGCCGACAACGTGACGATCGCCGCGCACGACATCGATCGCGACGGGCGGCTCGACGTCGCGCTTGGCGCGGGCTGGACCCGCCAGAATACCGGCACGCTGCAGTGGGTCAGGCAGAACGCGCCCGGCGCCACACCCGCCTGGGAAGTGTTCCCGATCGGCGCCGAGCAGTCGCTGCACCGGATTCGCTGGGCCGATGTCGACGGCGATCGCAACCTGGAGCTGATCGTGGCCCCCCTGCAGGGCAAAGGGTCCACGGCGCCGAATTGGGACGGCCCCGGCGCGCGCCTGCTGGTGTTCAGGCCGCCCGCCAACCCGCGGACCGATCCCTGGCCGATGGAGGTCGCGACCGAGGCCAACCACATTCAGCACAACATCCTGCCGCTGAACCTCGACGCCGATGCGCAGGAAGAAATCATCACCGCCAGCAAGGAAGGGCTGCACGCGATGAAGCGGGCGGCCGCCGGCACGTGGTCGCGCACGCTGATCGGGGAAGGGGCGCCCGGCGAAGTCAAACTCGGCCGCGTCGGCGGCCGCCGGATGCTGGCGACGGTCGAGCCGTGGCACGGCAAGTCGATCGTGGTCTACGCCGACCGGCCCGGCGTGTGGTCCCGCGCGGTCATCGAATCGGAGCTCACCGGCGGGCATGCGCTCGGCTGGGCGGATTTCGACGGCGACGGCAGCGACGAGCTCGCCGCCGGCTGGCGCGACGCGCCGAAACCTGGCGTGGCGATCTACGCCGTCGATCGTGAAGGCGCGCTCAAATCGAAGACGATGATCGACGACGGCGGGATGGCGACCGAGGATCTCGTGGTGGCCGACTTGAACGGCGACAAGCGGCCCGACATCGTGGCCTCGGGCCGCGCCACGCGGAACGTCAAGATCTACTGGAACGAGACGGGCAAGCCGGGGAAGTGAAAGTCCTTGAACAGGAGATCAGGAGATCAGGAGTTCTTTGGTTTCAAAGAACAAATCTCCTGACCTCCTGATCTCCTGTTAAATGCGGGCGAAAGCAGCCGCGGCCTTCCCTCACCGGCCAGGCCGCACGAACTTGACGCACACCGGCGAGCCGACCTCGATCTTGTGACCCGTCGGCGTGAGCCGTCCGGTCTGCTGGTCGATCCGGAAGACCACGACCGAATCCGATCGCTGGTTGCCGGCGAGGAGAAACGTCCCGGTCGGGTCGATGCCGAACCCGCGCGGGGTGTTGCCCTGCGTGGGCTCGTTCTGCACGTAGGTCAGCTTCCCGGTCTTCCCGTCGATCGCGAACACCGTGATGCTGTCGTGCCCGCGATTGGATCCATACAGAAACTTCCCAGACGGGTGCACCTGCACCTCCGCGGTGCTGTAGGACGGCACCTTGGCGACGCCTTCCGGCAGCGTGGTCACCGACTGCAGGGCCGTCAACGCCCCCCGTTTGGCGTCGTGGCTGAACGCGGTGACGGTGAGATCGATCTCGTTGATCACGTAGGCGAAGCGCCCCTTGGGGTGAAACGCGAAGTGGCGCGGACCCGCGCCGGGCGTCGACCGCGGCGAACGGCGGGTCGTTCGGCGTCAGCGTGCCCCGCCGCGCGTCGAAGCGATAGATCAGGATCTTGTCGAGACCCAGGTCGGCCACGTACGCGAAGCGGTTATTCGGATCGACGTTGACCGAGTGCGCGTGCGGCCCCTTCTGCCGGTTCGGGTTGACGCTGGAGCCGGTGTGCTGGATGAAGGCCGTCGCCGGCTTGAGCCGGCCGTCCGGCTCGATCGGCAGCGCCGCCACGCTTCCACCGCCGTAGTTGGCCACGAGCACGTCCCGTCCTGACTTGTCGACGATCAGGTGCGCCGGGCCCGCGCCGCCCGACGACTGCTGGTTCAGGGCCGTGAGCTTGCCCGTTGTCCGATCGATCGCGTAGGCGCTGACCCCGCCACCGGGCTTGCCGCCGGACGTGTTGACCTCGTTCACCGAATACAGGAAGCCGCCGCGTGGATGAACGGCGAGGAAACTGGGGCTCGCCGTTTCCGCCGCCAGCTCCGGCGGGCTCAGCGCGCCGGACGCGGCGTCGAGCCTCGACACGTAGATGCCTTGGCTCTTCGCGCCGGTGTAGGTGCCGATGTAGACGAGCAGGTCGTTCTTGCCGGGGCGGCTTTGCCGGACTGCCGGCGACCGTGAACGGAAGCAAGGCGAGCGCGGCGACGACGAGCGTCGCGGCGAAGCGGGTCGTGAGGAATCTGTGCATGACGGGGCGGATTGTCGCACATTTCGGCGGGCGGTGTCGGGTACGTAGCGCAGGCCTTCAGAGCCTTTGCGAACGAATTTGTGGCTTCCGCCTTAGGCGGAAGTCGGCGTCCGCCGCATTCTTCCGCCTGAAGGCGGAAGCCACGGACTGTGCTTGACGCTGACGCGGCGCGGCCTAGTGGATGACCGCCGGGGAGTACGCCTTGCGCGCGAGCGCGCGCGGCGGCGTCTGGCCGTTGACCGCGAGCGTCCAGATGTCGCCACCCGCCGCGGCAATCGGCTCGCTCGGCAACCCGTAGGCAATCGACTCGTCGTCGAGCCACTCCGCCTGATCGTCCACGTTGCGCGTTTCGGAGAGCGGCGTGTCGCGCAGCGTGGCGAGATCGAGCAGGTGCAGGCGCCAGGTCATCGCCGTGACGCGCGCCTTGAAGACGATCCGCGTGTTGTCGGGCGAGAGCGACGGGCATTCGACCCCGTCGCGCAGCACGCGCGCCGTCCGGGCGTCCACGTCCCCCTCGACGAGGTAGTTCTTGCCGCCGCTGCGAAGGGTCGCGTAGAAGCGGTTGCCGTCGCGCGCGAAGGTCACCCCCCAGTAGTTGAAGTCGATCGACTTGAAGGGCTTCCCGTCCCTGGTGACGGCGAACGTCTCGAGGTCCGCGATCACGGCGCCGGTGTGCGCGTCGATGAGCGTCGTGCGCGTCGAGAAGCCGGCCGCATTGTAGGAATCGCCGCTGACGAAGACGGTCACCGCCGCGCGCCGCCCGTCCGGCGACATGCGCGCCCGGCTCGGCGTGCCGACCAGCGGCACCGTGTGCCGAACCTTGAAGTCGGGTCCGAAGAAGCTGGCCGCGAACGTCGTGATGGCCTTGCGCTCGCCCGTCAGGCAGACGCCCACGCCGCGGGCGAAATGGACGCGCTCGCACCGCAGCGTCGTCTCGTAGCGGGCGGTGCCGGATCCGCCCAGCGACTCGACGCCGAGGTATCCGTTCGTGCGGTCGAACGCGGTGCTGCTGAAGAGGAAGCCGGGGCGGTCGCCGAGGACGGTCAGGCTGTCAGCGACGACCGGCGCTTCGGCCGCGGCGGTGGCGGCCGGCGGCGCCGACGAGTTCACCCGCGCGCGGAAGACGTAGACGGCCGCGATCGCGAGAAAGACCGCGCAGAAGGCGGCGAACATGAGCGGACGCGACGGTGCGCGGGGAACGGTCGGCATGACTCGGGCCTTTCAAAGCACGGGGCGGCCGGGCGGATCGACCGCCGGCCGCAGGGCAAGACGAGCGGCCACGATGGCCAGCAGGAGGCTGCCGGCAAACGCGACGATCGCGTTGCTCAGCCCCGCCCACGTCCAGATCGCGCCGAACACCACGGATGCGAGCAGCCGCGCGACGTTGGTCACCGTGGACAGCACCGCCAGACCGCTTCCGCACAGGCGCGGAGGAAGGACGGCGCTGGCCATCGCCGCCAGCACGCCGTCGGTGGCCGCGTAGTAGCTGCCGAACAACACGAGCGCGAGGAACAGGCGCGGCAGACCGGGCCCGGGCCCGACGAGGACGAGGTACACGAGCAGAAGCACGGCATGGCCGGCGAGGAACGTGCGCCACCGTCCGAATCGATCGGCCGTCCGTCCGATCGGGATCGCCAGCATCCCGTGACAGGCGGCGACACCGGCGTAGAGCAGCGGGAAGTACGCCGCGCTGAAACCGATCTGCCGCTGCAAGGTCAGAAACACGAAGCTGTCGCTGACGGTCGCGAGCCCCAGGGCGCCGCCGGCGAGGAGCAGCCCGCGAAAGCCCGGCATCCACAGCAGCGCGACGGCGGTGCTCAGGGTGACGACAGGCTTGGCATCCGGCGCGACGGCCGCGGGCCTCTCCACGAGAAAGAGAATCACGCCCAGCCCGATCATCGCGATGCAGAAGCTCACGACGAACACGGCGTCGAAGGCGCCGGGAAGAAACGCGAACAGCACGAAGGCGACGAGCGGACCCGCCATGGCGCCGGCGGCGTCGAGCGCGCGATGCACGCCGAACGCCGTGGCCAGCTCGGCGCGCGGCGTGCTGAGCGAAATCATCGCGTCGCGCGGCGCGGTCCTGATGCCCTTGCCGGTGCGATCGAGCGCGATCGTCAGCGCGAGCAGGCTCCACACGTTGCCGGCCGCGAGCAGGCCGAGCTTGCAGACCGCCGACAACCCGTAGCCCGCGGCCGCCACGGCTTTGTGGCTCCGCCACCGATCCGCGACAAATCCGCCGGCGACCCGGGCGACCGCCGCGAAGCCCTGGTAGAGACCGTCGATGAGGCCGAAGGCGAGCGGGCTCAGGTGCAGGTGCAGCACGAGATAGACCGGCAGAATGCTGGCGACCATCTCGGACGACACGTCCGTGAAGAAGCTCGTGAGCCCCAGGCACCAGACCGTCCGGCTGACGCCCGGCGACATCAGCCGGGCGAGCGGACCCTTGCGCGCCGCCCCGTCGGGAGCGTCTGGCCGGGCAGACCCTGCGGCGGGGGCACGCGACAGAAGTCCGGCCCAATCTACGTTGTACATATATGTAAGGTGAAGGACGCCCGGCGGGCAGTACTTCGGGATCCAGAGCAAAGATCTGACCACCAGCGCGCGCCGATTGCCTGCCGTCGGCGGCCGGCAGCCGGTGCCGCCGGGCACAAGTCATTCGACAGGCAGACTTCAGTCTACCAGTATGGCCCCACCGCACGAGCGCAGCGAGTGCGGCCTTTACCGCGGGAGCGAAGTCGGCCGCGGCCGTTACGGCGAGGGAAGCGAGCCCTTCGACTCGAGTACAGCGCTCGCTCAGGGCAGGCCGCCTTTTACCGAGGCGCGAAGCGCCGAGGCCCTATTTGGTATAGTCGCCCCTGCCGATGCTGGGATTCTTTTACGGCTACGGGATGATTCTGCAGGCCCTGGCAATCATCCACTTCGTGCGGCGGCGGCCGGATACCTACTGGCTCTTCATTATTTTCATGGGGGGATGGGTCGGCGCCCTGGCCTACATCCTCATCGAGGTCATCCCGGATCTCGGGCTCCTGCGGGGCTCGTTCGAGGTGTTCCCGAGGCGAAAGCGCATCAAGGCCCTGCAGTTCGCGATCCTCGACAACCCATCCGCCGGCAACTACGAAGAGCTCGGCGACCTGTACCTGGACGACAAGCAGTTCGTCCGCGCGCGCGAGTCGCTGGATCGCGTCATCGCGATGCGGACCGATTCGGTCGATCCGTACTACCGCCGGGCGCTCGCCGAGATCGAGTTGAACGACTTCGAGGCCGCCACCGCGGATCTGGAAGAAGTGATCAGGCGCGAACCGAAATACGACTACCACCGCGCGGCCGGTCTGCTGGCGCATTCGCTCGGCAAGGTCGCCCGGCGAGACGAGGCGCATCAGCTCTTCGCCGACGTGACCCGGATCTCGACGCTCTCGGAGACGCAGTATCTGTACGCGAGCTTTCTGGCCGCCGAGGGCAAGCCCGACGAGGCTCGCGTCTGGGCGCAGCGGATCCTCGCCAAGAAGCCGACGATGCCGGCGTACGTCCGCCGGCGTGAGCGTGGCTGGTTCCGCAAGGCCAGCGCGTTGTTGAGGCGGCTGAAGTAGCCCGCGGCCCCTCCGTGTGTAGCGGAAACAGGCGGCGCGACTCGGTCGCCAATGGCTCCTGACAAACCAGTCGCCGCCCCTCGCGACCGCGTGCGGAAGTCCATTGCGTTTTTCCAGCCGGGAACAATGATGAGCCGGAGTGACTTCCGTACCCCGGGAGCGGAGCGGTTAATGCAGAGACGCCATGCCGATGGCGTCCCCACTGAACACATCTGACACGTCCGTGCCGGCGATGAGCTGGCTGGTGGAGACCCTCCTGGCGGCGCCGGGTGCTCGCTGACATACCTCTGGATAATCGGGGCCCTCACCACGGCCGCGATCGGGGTGCTCGTGTACCGCGCGGTGCACACCTGGCTCGCGCATCATGCCGATCGGGTCAGGCACCTCGAGGAAGTCAACCAGCAGACACGCGAGCTGCACGAGCAGCAGAGCCTCCGCCTGCAGGCGGAGCTGGTGCTGCGCGAGCGCGATCAGCAGTTCCGCGCGGTCTTCGACAACGCGCTCGACGCGCTGCTGGTGGTCGACGACGAGCGGCGGCTGGTGGATGCCAATCCGGCGGCCCGCACGATGCTGAAGGTCTCGTCGGACGTGCTGCCGCCCATTGCCATCGAGACGTTCCTCGACCCGGCGTCGGCGGCGGGGATCGCCGAGCGATGGCCCGAAAGCCTGCGATCCCGGCAGGACAAAGGCGAGCTGATCCTTCTGGCGGAAGGAGGAAAACGCACCGTCGAATTCAGCTTCACCGCGGCCGTCATGCCGGGCCGCCACCTGTTCATCTGGCGCGACGTCTCCGAGCGCAAGCAACTCGAGGCGCAGCTGCAGCAGTCGCAGAAGCTGGAAACCATCGGCCGGCTCGCCGGGGGCGTCGCGCACGACTTCAACAACCTCCTCACGGTGATTCTGGGGTACGGCCAGCTGGTCATGTCCGAGGTGGACGGCCCGCTTCGCGAGCAGGTCCAGGAGATCACGCGGGCAGGGGAGCGCGCCGCCACGCTGACCCGTCAGCTGCTGGCATTCAGCCGGAAGCAGGCGCTGCAGGCGACGGTCCTGAATCTCAACGCGATCATCGGCGACGTCGAGAAGATGGTGCGCCGGCTGCTCGACGAATCGATCGAGATCCGGACCGTGATGGAGCCCGCGTTGTGGCCCGTCAAGGTGGATCCGGCACAGTTCGAGCAGGTCCTCGTCAACCTCGTCGTCAACGCCGGCGACGCGATGCCCGATGGCGGGGTGCTCGCGATCGAGACCCGCAACGTGGAGTTCCTTCCGCCGGCATTTGGCACCCGTCGGTCCGATGCTGCCCCCGGCCCGTACGTGCTGCTGCAGGTCAGCGACACGGGGAGCGGCATGGACGAGGCGACGCGCGCGCACATCTTCGAGCCGTTCTTCACGACGAAGGAGCAGGGGAAGGGAACCGGCCTGGGCCTGGCGATGGTCTACGGCATCGTGCAGCAGAGCGGGGGACACATCCTGGTCGACAGCGCGCCGGGCGCGGGCACGACCTGCCGCATCTATCTGCCGCGCGCCGCGGTCGCGACCGGCGCGGCCGGCGCGAGCGTCAAAGATGAATCGGCCGCGCGGCCGCTCGGCGGGACGGAGACGATTCTTCTCGTCGAGGACGAACGGCCGGTGCGCTTTCTGGCGCGCCAGGCGCTCGAGCGGCACGGCTACCGGGTGCTGGAAGCGTCGAGCGGAGAGGAGGCGTGCGCGATGGCCGAGGGGCACGACGGGATCGATCTCCTGGTGACCGACGTGTCGATGCCGGACATGAACGGGAAGCAGCTCGCCACGATTCTGCGCGGCCGGGCCCCCGATCTGAAGATCGTGTTCATCTCCGGGTACTCCAGAACAGCCGTGGCGCTGCAGGCATTCGAGAAGGACGCGGTCTTCTGTCAGAAGCCGTTCACCGGCGCGGTCCTGGCGGGCGCGGTGCGGAATCTCCTCGACGGCCGCACCGACGCGGGAGCGGACGACGATCGCCGGCTGCCGCGCCGCGCCGGGCCCGGCTGATCCCCACCGTGACGCCTAGGAGTCCGTCCGAGTAATGCCTGACGGACTCCTAGGAGCGTGTCAGGCTTTTCTCAGACACGCTCCTACCGCAGCGCCGCCAGCTCCTCCGGCGTCGCGAGCGAATCCGGGTTGCGGTTGCCGGCCCAGGCGATGCCCCGGAGCAGGACGCCGCGCACGTGCGGCGAAGAGAACGTGCTGAAGTGGTGGCCGAGGAGAGAGACGAAGGCGCGGTACGGCCGCCCCCCTTCGAGCTGATTCTGGTAGACCCAGATCTGCGGGATCAGCCTGCCGATCTGCGGCGCCGGCGGCGGCTCGTTGCCGCGGCCGGGCCTCACCGGCTGCATCGATGCCGCGAGCACGTGCGCTTCGGCCGTCATGTGCAGATCCCAGTAGACTTCGTCCGTGATCGTGAAATTCGATGCGCCCTTCGTGATCGGATGCTCGGTGTTGACGTAGTAGATCGTGTTCTCTCCCTCGAAGTACTTGGCCACGCCGTTCTCCCACGATCCGCCGGCGATGGTCTTGAACCAGTGCGGTTCCTGCGCCGTCACGAGCGCGTCGTGCAGCACGACGAGGCCGCCGCCGCGCCTGAGAAACGTGTCGAGGCTGGCGCGCTGCGCGCCGAGAATCGTCCCGGCGTTGGCGGCGAACATGACGAGCACGTCGGTGTTCTCCAGCTGCTCGGGTAGTGGAAACCGCAGGGCGCTGTCCACCCTGGCGCCGCGCGAGGCCAGCAGCGTCTGCCATTGCCCGGCCCACACCTCGTGGTCGTGAAGGCCGTTGCCGGCCGGCCCGTGGGTTTTGGGTCCGCCGCGGAGGAATATGCGGAGCGGAGCGGTCTGTTCGGTGCTCTGACTGGAAATCTCAGTGCCGAGCGCCAGCGCGATGGCTGCCAGCAGGACGAGCGTCGCTTCTTGGTCTTCATTGGGTTCATCATCACCGGCAGATTGTAGAATAGTCATGGAGGCTGCCGTGCAGGATCTTCGCGACGCCGTTCGCGCGTTACGCGCCGCGCCGCTCGTGTCTGCGGTCGCCATCCTTTCCCTCGCTCTCGGCATCGGCGCGAACACCGCGATCTTCTCGATTCTCAACAGCCTCCTGCTCAAGCCATTGCCGGTCCGCGAGCCGAGCCAGCTCGTCGTCGTGGGCGCCGTCGATCAGGCTGAATGGTTTGCCTTCAGTTATCCCGTGTGGAAGGGGATCCAGGAGCGGCGTATCTTCGACCAGGCCTTCGCGTGGGGGACGGATCGCGTGGGCTTGTCGGAGACCGGCGAGCTCGAGTTCGCCGAGGCGATCTGGGCGACCGGCGATGTGTTCGACGTGCTCGGCCTGCCTGCGGCGCTCGGCCGCACTTTCGACGCGCGCGACGACCGCCGTGGCGGCGGGCCGGACGGTCCGGTCGCCGTCATCGCCCACGGATTCTGGCAGCGGCGCTTCGGCGGCGCACCGGACACGATCGGCCGGACCCTGACCATCGAGCGCGTGCCCTACACGATCGTCGGCGTCACTCCGCCGGGCTTCTTCGGGGCTCAACGTCGGCGCCGCGTTCGACGTCATCCTTCCAATCGAGACCGAACCGCTCCTCGGGCGTACCGCCTCCTCGACTTCAATCCGCAACGTGGACGTGGCTGCAGATCATGGCGCGGCGCGCGTCCCGGCCAGACGGCGGAGTCGCTGACGGCCGGTCTCCGTGCAGCGCAGCCGCAGATCCGCGCCGCGACGATGCCGGATTTCACTCACGCAGAGGATCGCGATGCCTACCTTCGCGCGGACTGGATCGCCCGGGAGGCGCCGGCCGGGGTGTCGCGCCTGCGCCGGCAATACGGACCCGCGCTGCTCACGCTTCTGGGCGTCGTCGGCCTCGTGCTGCTCGTCGCGTGCGCGAACATCGCGACGCTGATGCTGGGGAGATCGGCGGCGCGGCGGTACGAGTTCAGCGTGCGGCGGGCGCTCGGCGCGTCGCGCGGACGTCTCGTCCGTCAGCTGCTCGCCGAGAGCCTGCTGCTGTCGGCCATCGGCGCCGCGCTCGGCTTCGCGTTCGCACGCTGGGGCAGCCGTCTGCTCGTCGCGCAGCTGTCCACGTGGGCGTCCACCGCCGTCCTCGATCTGTCGGTCGACTGGCGCGTGCTCGGCGTGACGGCCGCCGCGACGATCGCGACGGCGCTGCTCTTCGGCACACGTGCCTGCCGTCGGGGCGGTCCGCGTGCAGCCCATCGAGGCGTTGAAGCGGCAACCGCGCGGGCACGCCGGGCGGCGCCACGACGGCGTCGGCGGCTGGCTCGTGATCGTGCAGGTCGCCCTGTCGCTCGTGCTGGTGGTTGGCGCGGGGCTCTTCCTGCGTTCGTTCGCGGCGCTCGCGTATCGCGATCTCGGATTCGATCGCAGCCGCGTGCTCGTGGCGGTCGTGGACGTGCGGCGGAGCGCCGTGCCGGCCGCCGGCCGGGCCGCGATTGTACGAGCGCGTCCGCGAGGCGGTTGCGGCGGTGCCCGGTGTCGAGAGCGCGGCGACGTCGATGGCGACGCCTCTCGGGAGCGCCGGCGTGCGCTTCACGCCCGACATCACGGCGCCCGGAAATGCGGCGTTCGGCGGGCAGGAACGTGAGGATCCTCACCAACCCCGTGAGCCCGGACTGGTTCCGGACGTTCGGCACGCGGATCCTCGCCGGCCGCGACTTCGACGCGCGCGATGGCGCCGGCGCTCCGGGCGTGGTCATCGTCAACGAGGCGTTCGCGCGCACGTATTTCGAAGGCGCGACGCCGCTCGGACGCACGCTTGTGGAGGTGGCCGGGCCGGCCGATCGCCGGCCGCTCGAGATCGTCGGCCTCGTCGAGGATGCGGCCTTCGCCTCCGTCCGCGAACCGGTCGGGCCCACGATCTACAAACCGCTCGCGCAGCGGCTCGACGAACTGTCGTTCGTCCCTCCGATCAGTGTCAGCGTCCGCGCGCGGCAGGGCTTGTCGCCCGCGACGCCTGACGGGCGGCGTGGCCGCGGCGATTGGCGGCGTGGACCGGGATCTCGCCGTGACGTTTCAGACGGTCAGCGAGCAGCTGAGCCTCTTCTATATTCGCGAGCGTCTCCTGGCGCTGCTCTCGGGATTCTTCGGCGTGCTCGCGCTGCTGTTGGCCGGGCTCGGCATCTACGGCGTCGCGGCGTACTCCGTCAGCCGCCGCCGCACGGAAATCGGAATCCGGATGGCGCTCGGCGCGGATCCGGCAGCGGTCGTGCGGATGGTGCTCTGGCGCGTCTCGCTGCTGGCGGCCGCGGGAATCGTGGTTGGTTCGCTCGCCAGCTTGTGGGCGGCACGTTTTGTCTGCCACGCTCCTCTTCAGCATCCCGTCGCGGGATCCTGTCGACGCTGGTTGCCGCGGCACTCGGACTCGCCGTCGTCGCCGCAGCCGCCGGGTGGCTGCCGGCCCGCCGGGCGGCCCGGATCGATCCGGCCGCCGTTCTTCGCGAAGGCTGAAGGGGGCCGGCCTGCCCTGAGCGAGCGCACGGATCACGCGAGTCGAAGGGCACCTACCGCGGGAGCGAAGTCAGCCGGGCCTGACCGCGTCAGCGCTCGCCGGTGATGGCCTGCATACTAAGTTCGCAATCCCTGGCCCAGCTGAATACTGGATATCCGTACTCGCCCGGTACGACGGTCCTTCGACAGAATCTGCTAAGCAGCCACGTCTGCAAGGGTTAGCGCAGGAATTGGCACGGCCGGCCGGTTCGAACACTCACGGTGTGGATCTTGGATCCTCATCTCGCGTCTCACGAATTCAACTCGACGGTCATCGACGGGGGGAACTCATGTCCGGGATTCTGGTTGTCAGCAACGACGGAGTCGGTCTGGCTCACACGCTCACCGCGCTGCACGAGGCCGGTTACCAGGCGCAGCGGCGCCTCGAGCTTCGAGGAGGCCAAACGGTTCCTGGCGGACGCATCGCCCGATCTCGTGATTGCCGACGAATGCCTGGGCGCATACAACGGGCTGCACATCATCATGCGGGCCCGCGCGATTCATCCCGACGTGTCGGCGATCGTCACGACGCCGGTGAAGAGCCGCGGCCTGGAGGCCGACGCGCGAAACCTCAACGTCGAGTGGATGCTGAAACCGCAGACACCGGCCGAGTGGCTGGCGCCGATTTCCAGGACGCTCGGGTCAGGGCCCGTTGCGGGATTGGCGTCCGTGCCGAGCGTGGCGAGCGGCCTGATTCACTGACATTCACTTCGTGTGTGCTCGCGCATCTGCGCGGCCGCGGGACCTCATACGATGTACCTCAAAACGCCCGCTTCGGCCTCCCTCGCGCACCGTCTCGACCCGCCCGTCTGGGCGAGCGTCGTGATGCGCGAGATGGAAGCCGACATCGCGGCTGCGGTTCGCTGCAATTTGAACGTCCTGATCACGGGCGAGAAGGGCGTCGGCAAGAAGTCGGTCGCGTACCGGATTCACCAGCAGAGCGGCCGCGCGTCCGTCCCCCTCGTGGTCGCGCGTTCGCCTGGCGGGCTCGAGCCGCCGGACAGCTTCGACGCCGCGCTGCTCGAGGCCTTTCCGGACGGCGCCGTGCTCCTCGAAAATCCCGAACGGTTGTCGCCGGAGATGCAGTCGCGGCTCCACCAGTTCGTCGAGCGGCCGCCGATTCCGTCGTCCGCCGAACCGGTCGTGGCGCGTGGGAGCCAGGTTCGCTTCATCACGGCGACCAGCAGCGATCTCTTCGCGCTCGTGCGAGGCCGTCAGTTCGGCGAGTCGCTGTTCTATCGCCTGAACGCGATCCACCTCATCATTCCGCCGCTGCGGGACCGCGCCGAGGACATTCCCGCGCTGCTGCAGCAGTTTCTGTCCGCCTGCGCGGCCGCACCGGTTCCCCTCCTGTCCACCGCCACGCATCAGCAGCTCGTTGCGCATCCGTGGCCGGGCAATCTGCTGGAGCTGCGAGCCGTCGCCGAGACGCTGGCGTCGCTCGACCGCCCGCGCGTCGAGCCCGACGACCTTCCGCCGGGAATCCGCCGGTAGGCCGGCGCACGTCGGACAGCGCCTCAGCGAACCATCACGAACCCGAGTGCAGCGCCAGCCGCCGCGCCGATGGGCGCGCCGATGACAAGTCCTCGCATCCCACGATTCGGGCAGTGACAGTCTCCCTCGACGACGGCGCCGACTATCCCGCCGGCGAAGGTGCCCACAATGCCAAGGGCGACCGCTGCCATCACGCGCTGCGCGTCCCGGTATGCCCCAGAGCGTTTTGGTCCCCGTGGCCGCGGGAGGCGGGCCGATGGTCCGAGCGGCCGTTGTGTCGACGATAGCGCCCACAGAGGCTCGTCTGTCCCGCGCAACTGCCAGTCCCGGATCCTGAACGCGCCGGCTTCGACGCCCGGAACGCTGTTCAGGCGAAGCAACTCGATCGGATGGTTTTGCGCGGGTGCGCCGTCAGGTGACGCGATCGTTTGTCCGTAGGCCGTGGCGGCCGTCATCACCGCGATCGCGGCGCACATCCCCGCCGTGGCCCTCAGAGCTCCTGTCACTGCTGTCATGGTTTCCCTCCGTTACCCGGTAGGGCGCGAAGGGCGGCCAAAACAGCTCAGGCGGAGCGCAGGCGCTGTAGTCAGCGTCCGCCGCATCCTTCCGCCTGAAGGCGGATTCAAAAGATGTCTGCCTCTTGTGGCTCCGGCTGAAGCCGGAGAGTCGCCGCGACCGACTGCCACCTGCAGGTGTTGAAGCCACAAGTGCTGCGGATTAGAACGTGCCGGGCCGCCGAACCAGCGGCTCGTCCCCCGCGTTGCCGAATCGCAGCGAGAACTGGTCTCTGATGTGCCACGTGCCGGTGGACGTGCGATACACGGCAAGGTCCGTCGCGCCGTCGCCGTTATAGTCACCCGGCACGAGGACGTCGTCCGACGTTCCGAACGACACGTTGAACAGATTGCGCACCATCCACGTCGTCGTGGAGGGCCGGAACACCGCGAGGTCCGTCTTTCCGTCGCCGTCGTAGTCGCCGGGAATGGGCACGTCGCCGGGATCGCCGAACTGCGCCGCGAGCAGGTTGCGGACGTACCATGCGCCCGTTGACGGCCGGTAGACCGCGAGGTCGGTGAGGCCGTCGCCGTTGTAGTCGCCCGGTACCGGAATGTCGCCCGGGTCGCCGAACTGCACGGCGAGCACGCTGCGGACGAACCACATCCCCGTCGACGGCCGGTAGACCGCGATGTCGGCACGGCCGTCGCCGTTGTAGTCTCCGGGCACGGGGACGTCGGCCGGGTCGCCGAACTGCACCGCGAACTGGTTCCGCACGAACCACACGCCCGTGGACGGCCGGTAGACCGCCACGTCGACGACGCCGTCACGGTTGTAGTCGGCGGGGACAGGACGATCGCCGGCGTCGCCGAACTGCACCGTCAGCTGGTTGTGAACGAGCCACTGGCCGGTCGACGGCCGATACATGCCGGCATCCGTCGTGCCGTCGCCATCGAAATCTGATAGCGCCCGATTCAAAGTCGAGGAATGCACGCGGAACAGGCAGGTCGTCCGCGTCGCCGAACCTGAGGGCGAACTGATTCAGGACGCTCCACACGCCGGTGGCGATCTCGTACACGGCGACGTCGGTGAGGCCGTCGTTGTTGTAGTCGCCCGGCACGGGCCGGAACCCGGCGCCTCCCAATTGCTTCGAAGGCTGGTTGAGCACGTTCCAGGCGCCGGTCGACGGACGGTAGACCGCGACGTCCGCGTTGCCGTCTCCGTTGTAGTCTCCCGGCACCGGGACGTCGCCTCGCTCCCCGAAGGCGACGACGAACTGATTGCGCACGAACCAGAATCCGGTCGGCGACGATAGACGGCGACATCGACGGCGCCGTCACCGTTGTAGTCGGCAGGGACCGGAAGGTCGCCCGCGCTCGCCGTACTGGATGGCGAACAGATTCCGGGCGTACCAGTAGCCGGTCGAGGGCCGATACACGGCAATCTCGGTCACCCCGTCGCCGTTGTAGTCGGCCGGCACCGGCACATCGCCAGGCTCGCCGAACTGCACGGCAAACTGATTCCGGACGTACCACATCCCGGTCGACGGCCGGTACACCGCGATATCGGCAACGTCGTCGCCGTTGTAGTCGCCGGAGACCGGAAGGTCGCCCGGTTCGCCGAACTGGACGTCGAACTGGTTCCGCACGCGCCACATGCCGGTCGCGGACCGGTAGACGGCGATGTCCGTCACGCCGTTGGCGTCGAAATCTCCCGGCACCGTGAACAGGCGTGGTGATGGTGCTGCCGGCGAACGTCAGCGCGTAGTCTTCGGATCTCGAGCGCGTAGACCCGGTCACGCTGACGAAGTAGGCGCCCGGGCCAGTGAGCGCCCGCACGATCGACTCGTCCACTCCCAAGCCCGAAGTGTTGGACGAAGGCGATGAAGCTTCCCGAGCCACTCAGCAGCTCGAGACGGAGGTCGGCCGACGGCGGCACTTCCAGCACGATGCTGACAGTCCCGGTCGCAGACACGTTGAACCGATACCAGTCCTGGTCCTCGGAGGTATACACCTTGGACAGCAGGGTTCCCGGGCCGACCCGTCGTGCCGACGCCCTCGTGTTGTTCGGTTCGAACGAGTCCGTGAAGGCACCCGAGGTCGCCGTCAGGAAGTATCGCTGCCCCTGCGAGTAATTCCCGAATCGTCCTGACCTCGATGAAGTAGGTACCGGCGGGCACGGTGGTCACAATCTCTTCGTCCTGGCCGCGCCCGAAGGTGCTCGAAAACTCGGAAAAACTCCCCGAACCGTCTCTCAGCGCTGAGCTGGTAGTCAACGCCATCGGGAACGTTGAGAGTGACGGCGAGGTGCGCGTCCGCAGCCGTGACGATGCGGTACCAGTCGGCATCGTTGGACGTGAAGAGAAACGCGCCGATTGTCGTCCCGAGTGGCAGGGCAGCGGCGGTCGCTTGCGTGTTGTTCGGCTCGAAGTCGTCGCCGGGCAGCGGCGCCGTCAGCGTCAACGTGTAACTGTTGACGGCATCGTGGGGGGACCCGTTGACGCGGATGTAGTACACACCCGCGAGCAGCGTCCTGTCGAGCCGATCGTCGGCGCCTGCGCCGAAGGCGCTGGAGCTCGCCGATAAAGTCACCCCTGCAGTCGTACAAGGTGATCTGATAGTCCGACGTGTCGGGGGCGATCAAATCAATCCGCACGTGCTGCGAGCTCGGAGATGGTGAACGTGTAGTAGTCGTCGTCCGACTGATGTGGATACGTACGACACACGCGGCGAGCCGCTGGCGATCGGCGTCGCGGTCTGGCGCGTGTCGTTCGGCTCGAACGTGTCGGCGCCTTCCGCCGGCGCGGCGTACGAAGCCAGCGCCAGGACGACAAGCGCGCAGACGGACATCCGGCGGGCGCGGTGTGGCGTAGTCAATGGCAGCTACCTTCTTCAGAACGTGCCGGGGCGTCGGACGAGCGGCTCGTCGCCGGCCTCGCCGAATCGGAGCGAAAACTGGTTTCTGATGTGCCACGTGCCGGTCGAAGGGCGATAGACCGCCGGGTCCGTCGCGCCGTCACCGTCGTAGTCGCCCGGCACGAGGACGTCGTCAGCGCTTCCGAACGACACATTGAACAGGCTGCGCACCATCCACGTCGTCGTCGAGGGCCGGAACACCGCGAGGTCCGTCTTTCCGTCGCCGTCGTAGTCGCCGGGAACGGGCACGTCGCCGGGATCGCCGAACTGCGCGGCGAGCACGTTGCGGACGTACCACGCGCCCGTTGACGGCCGATAGACCGCGAGGTCGGTGATACCGTCGCCGTTGTAGTCGCCCGGCACGGGAATGTCGCCCGGGTCGCCGAACTGCACCGCGAGCACGTTGCGGACGTACCACGTCCCGGTCGACGGCCGGTAGACCGCGATGTCGGCCCGGCGGTCGCCGTTGTAGTCGCCGGGCACGGGGATGTCGGTCGGGTCGCCGAACTGCACCGCGAACTGATTCCGCACGAACCACATGCCGGTGGACGGCCGGTAGACGGCGACATCGACGACGCCGTCACGGTTGTAGTCGGCCGGGACAGGACGATCGCCGGCGTCGCCGAACTGCACCGTCGGCCGGTTGGGAAACATCCAGTGGCCGGTAGAGGGCCGATACATGCCGACATCCGTCGTGCCGTTGCCGTCGAAATCGGATGCGGCTTGATTCAGCGTCAACAGCACGCCGCGGAACGGGCACGTCGCCGGCGTCACCAAACAGAACGGCGAATTGATTCAGCACGCTCCACATGCCGGAGGCGAGCTCGTACACGGCCATGTCGGTGATGCCATCATTGTTGTAATCACCGGGCACCGGGCGGAACCCGGGACCGCCGAGCTGGACCGACGGCAGGTTGCGCACGTTCCAGGCGCCGGTCGACGGACGGTAGACCGCGACGTTCGCGCTGCCGTCTCCGTCGTAGTCGCCCGGCACCGGAATGTCGCCCCGCTCTCCGAAGACAGCGACGAACTGATTGCGCACGAACCAGGACCCGGTCGCGCGACGATAGACCGCGACGTCGGTCGCGCCGTCACCGTTGTAATCGGCCGGCACGGGAAGATCGCCGCGCTCCCCATGCTGTATGGCGAACAGGTTCCGGACGTACCAGAAGCCGGTCGACGGGCGATACACGGCGATGTCGGTCAACCTGTCGCCGTTGTAGTCACCGGGCACGGGCACATCGCCCGGTTCGCCGAACTGCACGGTAAATTGATTCTGGACGTACCACGTCCCGGTCGACGGCCGGTAAACGGCGACGTCGGCCTTCTCGTCGCCGTTGTAGTCGCCGGAAACGGGAATGTCCCCCGGTTGACCTATGACGGAAAAGAACCAGTCCCGTATCTTCCACATGCCCATCGACGCGCTGAAGACGGCGATGTCCGCCGCGCCATTGCCGTCGAAGTCCCCTGGCGTCGCGTACGGCGTTCTGATCGTGTTCCCGGACAGCGTCAGCGCGTAGTCCTCTGACCTCGAGGCCGAAAACCCGGAGACATGTACGTAGTAGGCACCCGGGCCCGGGAGAGTCCGGACCACCGACTCGTCCTGTCCCAGACCGAAATTGCTGGAGCTGCCGACGATGATTCCCGAACTACCTCATCAGGTCGAAACGCAGGTCGGCCGACGGCGGCACTTCCAATACGACGCTGACGGTCCCGGTGGCCGCCACGTTGAACCGATACCAATCGTCGTCGTTGGAGGTATAGACCTTGGCCCGCAGGGTGCCCGGCCCGGCTCGTCGTGCTGTCGGCCTCGAGTTGTTTGGTTCGAACGAGTCGGTGAAGCTGCCGGAGGCCGCTGTCAGGGAGTAGCGCTGGTCCTGCGAGTAGACGCCGAACGACTCGACAGCGATCTGGTAAGTCCCGGCGACAAGGGTAATCGCCATCTCTTCGCCGTGGCCGTCTTCGGAGTCACTGGAGTTGGCGCGAGAGTCGGTTCCGTTCCAAAGCGAGAACTTGTAGCTGACGGCAAGGGGAAAGTCGAGGTTGACGACGAGGTGCGCGTCGGCAGGCGTGACGATGCGGTACCAGTCGACGTCGTTGCGCGTGAAGAGGAACGTGCTGACGGTCGTGCCGAGTTGCAGTGCAGTGGCCGTCTCCTGCGTGTCGTTCGGCTCGAAGTCGTCGCCGGGGAGCGGTGCGGTCAGCGTCAGGGTGTAGCTGTTGACGTCGTCGTGGGGGAACTCAGAAGACCCGGATGTAATAGACGCCCGCCGCAAGCGTGATGTCGATCCGCTCGTCGACGCCGGGGCCACCGCCTGAACCGGATCCAACACTGTTGCCGCTGCCGTCTAGCAACTGGAACAGCGCCGTCCACCGTGCCGGGGACGGCCAAATCGATCCGGACGTGCTGCGAGCTCGACAGCGTGAACCGGTAGTAGTCGATATCCTCTGACGTGGACACGTACGACACACGCGGCGAACCGCTGGCGATCGGCGTCGCGGTCTCCAGCGTGTTGTTCGGCTCGAACGTGTCAGCGGCGTCAGAGCTCGGAACGTGGAGGCCAAGCGCCCCTGCGACGAGCGCGCAGACGGATATCCGGCGCGCGAAACTGTTCGTGGACAAGGGGTAGTACCTCTTCGCGGTTGAAAATGTAGCTGGGAGGCCTGTCGAGTATATAACGAACGGCCGAGTTTGCAGCCCGGCGAGTGCAAAAGAATCGCCAAGCGGCTCAGACCCGGCCACGCGACGATTCGACAACGCACGCGGAGCCGGTGCCACCGGTTGAACCTTAGAATGTGCCGGGCCGTCGAACGAGCGGCTCGTCGCCGGCGTCGCCGAATGGCAGCGAGAACTGGTTTCTGATGTGCCACGTTCCGGTGGACGTGCGATAGACGGCCAGATCCGTTGCGCCGTCGCCGTCGTAGTCGCCGGCACGAGGACGTCGTCAGCGCTTCCGAACGACACGTTGAACAGGTTGCGCACCATCCACGTCGTCGTCGACGGCCGGAACACCGCGAGGTCCGTCTTTCCGTCGCCGTCGTAGTCGCCGGGAACGGGCACGTCGCCGGGATTGCCGAACTGCGCCGCGAGCACGTTACGGACGTACCATACGCCCGTTGACGGTCGATACACCGCGATGTCGGTGATGCCGTCGCCGTTGTAGTCTGCCCGGCACGGGGATGTCGCCCGGCGTCGCCGAACTGCACTGCGAGCAGGTTGCGCACGTACCACGTCCCCGTCGACGGCCTGTAGACCGCGATGTCGGCCCGGGCGTCGCCGTTGTAGTCGCCCGGCACGGGTATGTCGGCCGCGTCGCCGAACTGGACCGCAAACTGGTTCCGCACGAACCACATGCCGGTGGACGGCCGGTACACTGCCACGTCGACGACGCCGTCGCGGTTGTAGTCGGCGGGCACGGGACGGTCGCCATCGTCGCCGAACTGCACCGTCACCTGGTTGCGAATCAGCCACTGACCGGTCGACGGCCGGTACATCCCGACATCCGTCGTGCCATTCCCATCGAAGTCGGATGCCGCTCGATTCAGGGTGAAGAGCGTCCGCGGAACGGGCACGTCGCCGATGTCGCCGAACTGGACGACGAACTGATCCGGCACGCCCCACATGCCGGAGCGCGAGCTCGTACACGGCGACGTCGGTGACGCCATCGTTGTTGTAGTCGCCCGGCACCGGGCGGAACCCGGGGCCTCCCAGTTGCCTGGACGGCTGGTCGCGCACCAGCCAGAGACCGGTCGACGGACGATAGATCGCGACGTCCGCCCTGCCGTCTCCGTCGTAGTCGGCCGGCACCGGGAGGTCGCCGCGCTCCCCGAGGGCGACGACGAGCTGATTGCGCACGAACCAGAAGCCGGTGGCGGGACGATAGATGGCGACATCCACGGCGCCGTCGCCGTTGTAGTCGGCCGGGACAGGACGGTCCCCGGGCTCGCCGTGCTGAATGGCGAACAGGTTCCGGACGTACCAGAAGCCGGTCGACGGCCGGTACACCGCGACGTCCGTCAATCCGTCGCCGTTGTAATCACCGGGCACCGGCACATCGCCGGGCTCGCCGAACTGCACGGCAAACTGGTTCCGGACGAACCACGCCCCGCTCGACGGCCGGTACACCGCGATGTCGGCGTGGCCGTCGCCGTTGTAGTCGCCCGGGACCGGCAAGTCGCCCGGGTCGCCGAACTGGACGTCGGGCTGGTTGCGGACGCGCCACATTCCCGTCGCGGACCGGTACACGGCGAGGTCCGTCGCGCCGTCGGCATTGAAATCTCCGTGAACCGTGTGAGGCGTCGTGATGGTGTCGCCGGTCACCGTCAGCGTGTACTCTGATGGCGACTGGGTCACAGCCTGAGCGATGCACGTGGACGTAGTACGCACCAGGGCCGGTGAGCGTCCGCACAATCGACTCGTCTACCCCGTAGCCCCACGTGATCGCGCGGGCGATGCGGGTCCCTGAACCATTCAGCAGGTCGAGTTGCCAGGTCTGCCGAAGGTGGTATTCCAACACGATGCTGACGGTCCCGGTTTCAGACAGGTTGAACCGATACCAGTCGTGGTCCCCGCGTGCCATACGCCATGGAGATCAGGGTGCCCGGCCCGATTCGATGTGCCGACGCTCTCGTGTTGTTCGGTTCGAACGAGTCGGTGAAGGTACCCGAGATCGCCGTCAGAGAGTATCGCTGCGTCTGCGAGTAGACGCCTGGCAACTCGTCCTCGGAGAAGACTTCGTCGTGGTACCCCTTGACGACTGCGAAGTAGGTCCCGGCGGGCACGGTGGCAACAGCCTGTTCGTCCACGCCGTCCCCGTATTCGAGGGTAAGAGCCGACATAGGAGCCGCAACTGTCTACCAGCGTCAGCTCGTAGTCGACGGAATCGGGAACGTTGAGCGTGACGACGAGGTGGCCCTCCGCGGTCGTGACGATGCGGTACCAGTCCTCGTCATTGCGCGTAAAGATGAACGAACTGACTGTGGTGCCGAGTGGCAGCGCGGTCGCATCCTCCTTCCTGTTGTCCGGCTCGAAGTCATCGCCGGAGAGCGGCGCGGTCAGCGACAGCGTGTAGCTGTTGACGTCATCGGCCCCATACCCGTTGACGAGGATGTCGTACACCCCCTCGGGAAGCGTGTCTCGAGCACCAGGTCGACGCCGGCGCCCAAGCCACCCACGACGTCGATGGCAATCGAAGCCGTCCACCGTACTGTACAACCACACGAAGCCGTTCACCGCGTCAGGGACTGCCAAATCAATCCGCACATGCTGCGGGCTCGAGACGGTGAACCGGTAGTAGTCGTAATCCCCTGCCGTGGACAGGTACGAGACGCGCGGCGACCCGCCGACGATCGGCGTCGCGGAGTGCCGTGTGTTGTTCGGCTCGAACGTGTCAATCGCCGACGCGTTCGGAACGTGTACGGCAAGCGCCGCTATGGCGAGCGCGCAAACGGACGTCCAGCGCGGGCGGTGGTGGGTGCTCAATTGCGGATACCTCTTTAGAACGCGCCGGGGCGTCGCACGAGCGGTTCGTCGCCTGCGTCGCCGTGCTGCAACGAAAACTGGTTTCTGATGAGCCACGTGCCGGTCGACGTCCGGTACACGGCGATGTCCGTCGCCCCGTCGCCGTTGTAGTCACCCGGCACGAGGGTGTCGTCAGCGGCTCCCGAACGACACCGCGAGCTGATTGCGCACGAGCCACATCGTCGTCGAGGGGCGGAACACCGCCAGGTCGGTCTTGCCGTCGCCGTCGTAGTCGCCGGGAACGGGCACGTCGCCGGGATCGCCGAACTGCGCCGCGAGCAGGTTGCGGAACGTACCACGTTCCCGTCGACGGCCGGTAGACCGCGAGGTCGGTGATGCCGTCGCCGTTGTAGTCGCCCGGCACCGGGATGTCGCCCGGCGTCGCCGAACTGCACCGCGAGGAGGTTGCGCACGTACCACGTCCCGGTCGACGGCCGGTAGACCGCGATGTCGGCCCCGCCGTCACCGTTGTAGTCGCCGGGGACAGGGATGTCGGTCGGAGTCGCCGAACTGCACCGCGAACTGATTCCGCACGAACCACATGCCCGTGGACGGCCGGTAGACCGCGACGTCGACGACGCCGTCACGGTTGTAGTCGGCCGGGACCGGACAATCGCCGGCGTCGCCGAACTGCACCGTCAGCTGATGTTGGCACGAGCCACTGGCCGGTGGATGGCCGATGACACGGCATCCGTCGTGCCGTCGCCATCGAAATCGGATGCGGGTCGATCAACGTCACGAGCGGCCGCGGAACCGGCAGGTCGCCGGCGTCGCCGAACGGGACGGCGAATTGATTCAGCACGCTCCACGTTCCGGAGGCGAGCTCGTACACGGCGACATCCGTGATGCCGTCGTTGTTGTAGTCACCCGGCACGGGCCGGAACCCGGGGCCTCCCAACTGCTGCGAAGGCTGGTTCCGCACCAGCCAGAGACCCGTTGACGGACGGTAGACGGCGACGTCCGCGCTACCGTCTCCGTTGTAGTCCGCCGGCACCGGGAGGTCGCCACGCTCGCCGAGGCCGACGACGAACTGGTTGCGCACGAACCAAAGCCGGTTGCGCGACGATAGACGGCGACATCGGCGGCGCCGTCGCCGTTGTAGTCGGCGGGACCGGAAGGTCGCCGCGCTCGCCGTACTGGATGGCGAAGAGATTCCGGACTTACCAGAAGCCGGTCGACGGACGGTACACGGCGATATCGGCCAAGCCGTCGCCGTTGTAGTCCCCGGGGACCGGCACATCGCCGGGCTCGCCGAACTGCACCGCAAACTGGTTCCGGACGAGCCACGTCCCGCTCGACGGCCGGTACACCGCGATATCGGCCAGGCCGTCGCCGTTGTAGTCGCCCGGCACTGGAAGGTCACCGGGCTCGCCAAACTGGATGTCGGATTGGTTCTGCACGCGCCACATCCCCGTTGCGGACCGGTACACGGCGAGGTCCGTCACGCCGTTGGCGTCGAAATCTCCGGGAATCGTGGAAGGTGTCGTGATGGTGCCGCCGGCCAGCGTCAGGGTGTAATCCTCGAGCGAGGCTGAATATTGAGTGAACACCCGGACGAATACGCACCGGGGCCGGTGAGCGTCCGCACCAGCGACGCGTCCTGCCCCGAAGAGGAATGGGCCGACGCTGGCGACGACGTTCCCTGAACCATTCAGCCAGGTCGAATCGCAGGCTTCGAAGGCGGTACCTCCAAAGCGATGCTGACGGTCCCGGTTGCGGCGAGGTTGAACCGGTACCAGTCCTCGTCCTGTCGGAATACATCTTGGACACCAGGGTTCCGGGCCCGACTCGACGTGCTGACGCTTCTCGTGTTGTTCGGTTCGAACGTGTCGGTGAACGTCCCCGACACTGCCGTCAGAGAGTAACGGTGTCCCTGGGTGTAATCGCCGTAGCTGAAGACCCTCGCGAAGTAGGTCCCGGCGGGAACGGTGGTCACGAACTCTTCGTCCTGGCCTACATGAAATGCCCGGAAATGCCGACAAAACGGTCGAGAGCGTCCCGGAGCTGGGAGTGTCGTTGACGGATTCGGGAACGTTGAGCGTGACGACGAGGTGCCCGTCCGCCGTCGTGACGGTGCGATGCCAGTCCTGGTCATTGCGTGTGAAGATGAAAGAACTGACTGTCGTTCCGAGAGGCAGCGCCGTGCATCCTCCATCCCGTAGTTCGGCTCGAGCTCATCGCCGGCAAGCGGCCCGGTGAGCGACAGCGTGTGGCTGTTGACGTCATCGGACACATACCCGCTGACGCAAATGTGGTCCACGCCCGGAAGCGGCGTGGTCTCGAGCACCGGGTCGCCGCCGAGGTCGAGGCCGCCCACGCCGAATCTGGGGACCCGTCGGAAATGGTCCACCCGATCGCGGCCGGATCGTGTCGGGGACTGCCAGGTCAATCCTAGATGCTGCTCAATCGGCGCGGTGGACCGGGTGGTAGTCGGTCAGTCCCCTGGCGTCGACGCGTCACGCACGCGCGACGATCCGATGACGATCGGCGTTGCGGTTCCACAGTGTCGTTCAGCTCGAACGTATCAATGGCCAACGCGCTCGGACGTGCCCGACAACGCGGGCTACAGCAATCAGGCAAACGGACGTCCACCACCCGCAGGGGTTGGTCCGTACTCAATCGCGGATAC
>CAWGAS010000026.1:0-117315 GCA_963820645.1 uncultured Acidobacteriota bacterium
TGCAGGACGCGTCCATGCGCGACCTGACGTTTCCGGGCGAGCTCAAGAAAATCTTCACGCAGGTCGTCAAGGCCCGGCAGGAAGGGCTCGCCGCGCTGGAGAAGGCGCGAGGCGAGACCGCCGCGCTGCGCAACCTGGCCAACGCGGCGCAGATGGTGGAGCGCAACCCGGCGCTGATACAGCTTCGCCTGCTCCAGGTGCTCGCCCAGCAGCCGGGGAACACCGTTGTCCGTCGGGATGCACCCGGGCGGGACGCCGATTCCCGTGCGGGGCGCGAGCGCGGCGCCGGACCTGTCGCCGCCGGACGAGCCGTCCGAGGACAGGTAACCGTCAGCCAGACGCGAAACGGCGGCGGTTCCGATCTCGGAGCAGCCTCACCCGCCGCGCTGATCGTCGTCGTCGTCGTCGTGGTCTTCTTTCTGTGATAGTTGGGGTACACCGGCCGGGTCGGCTTCGCGACCGGATTCTTCTTCAGCTCCGTCATGATTTCCGCGATGGCGCGCTCGAGTTGCGGATCCTTCCCCTGCCGCACCTCCGCCGGATCGTGCTCGACTTCGATGTCAGGAGGGATGCCAACGTTCTCGGCATCCCACTCGCCGGCGGGACCCCACACCGCGGAGCTCGGGGCGGTGACGAAGCCTCCGTCCATGAGGGGCGGCGCGCCGGCGCGGCCGACGAGGCCGCCCCAGGTACGCTTGCCGATGAGCTTCCCCACACCGGCGCGGCGGAAGTAGTTCGGCATGGCGTCACCGCCGGAGCCCGCAAACTCGTTGACGATCATCACTTTTGGGCCGAAGATCGCGCCTTGCGGCTGCACTTCGTCTTCGCCGTCACGTGTCGCCACCAGGCTCATCATGGTCCGCTTGAGGTGCTCGATGATGTCGGTCGCGAGCGCGCCGCCACCATTGAAGCGCTCGTCGATGATGACGGCCTCCTTGCCGACCTGTGCGTAGTAGTAGCGGGTGAAGTTCGTCAGGCCGCCGAACGACGTGTCGGGCATATAGACGTACGCCACTCGACCGTTGGTGGCGTCGTCGACTTTGCGCCGGTTCCCCTCGATCCACGCGAGATTCCGAAGCCGCGCCTCGGTCGGAACCGGCACGACGGTGACATCGCGAGCGCCTGAGCCATCGGGATTCGGTCCGATTCGGAGCAGGACGCTCTTGCCGGCTGTCGCCTCGAAGAAGCTGTAGACGTTGTCCGCGGCGCGCACCTCCCGGCCGTCGACGGCAAGCAGATACTCGCCTTCCTGCGCGTTCACGCCGGGCTGGGTGAGCGGGTGCCTTGAGATCGGGATTCCAGTTCTCGCCGTCATAGATGCGGAAAAAGCGATAGCGGCCGTTCTCGATCTTGTAGTCGGCGCCGAGGAGACCCGTGACGATGGTCTTTGTTTCCGGCACGTCTCCGCCGCCGACGCCGAGGTGCCCGACCGTAATCTCTCCCATCATGTCGGCGAAGACGTAGTCGAGATCGCGTCGCGACATCACGGATTCGAGATAGGGTTCGTACCTCTTGATGGCCGCGGGCAGATCGAGGCCGTGGAGGTTGGGATCGTAGAAGAACTCGCGCTGGATCCGCCACGCGTCGTGGTACATCTGCTTCCACTCGACGCGCGGCTCGGAGCGGACCTCGATGTCCTCGGTACGCAGCGTGAAGCTCCCCGGTCCGCCGCCGGGACCGCCGGGACCGCCTCCCTGCGCGGCGGAGGCGCCCGGCCCGGCGGGTGCCCCGGAACCGGCGCCAGGCGTCGCCGGCGCCATCGGACGCAGCGCTTGAATCATCCAGCGATCCGCCTGCGCCGTGAGCGTCTTCTCGCCATTCGCAGAGACTTCGAAGAACCGGACGCCGGTGGCCACGACGTCGGATCGCCGCTGCCTGAGGTCGTGGCGATGAACGGTCATCGCAGGCGGCACTCCGGGCGCGGGGGACGGCGCCTCGAGCGCCAGGAGATTCCCGCCCTTCGCCACCTGGAGGCCGACGTACCCGCGCGCCGGCAGCGACATCCCGAGGATTCGCTGGTTGATTCTGTCCCAGTCGATCCGGACCTCCGGCACTCGCGCGGTGGCAACCGGCGCCTGCGGCTTTGCGGGCTCCTCGCCCGCGGGTTCGGCACGCGTGGCCGGCGGGTCCGGCTTCGCGCGTTCCTCCCCAGGCTTCACGACCTTCTCCTCGTCGCTCTCTGGCGCGAACGGCGATGGATCGTTCTTCGACAGCACGACGACGATAGATGCTGCGCGTGGGGGGACGAACCGCGCTGCGGATGTCGGCCTCGAGAGACGGCCCGGAATCGGTGCTCGCCGTGAAGTAGAGATGCTTGCCGTCGCTGTCGAAGACCGGATAGCGCGCATCGCTCAGGCCGTCGGTCAGCTGCCGGCTCTTGCCCTCCGCGATCGAGTGCAGAAAGATCGCGCTCATGTAGTTCGGGAGCCGCTTGGAATAAGCAATCCACCTGCTGTCGGGCGACCAGACAGGGACGCGCTGCGGGGGCGGGAACAGATACCGATCCTTGTCTACCTTCACGGGCTTGCGCTCGTCGATGTCCACGTACCAGGTGTTGAGATGCGCGTCCAGAAACGCGATCTTCTTGCTGTCGGGCGACCACCGCGGCATCAGATAGAAGGTCGGCTTCGGCTCGAGGCGTATCTTCCGCGGCTCGTTTCTCCCCAGTGAATCGCGGACGTGCAGTTCGTACTCGCCGCTCGCGTCCGAGAAGTACGCGATCCACTGCCCGTCCGGCGACCACGCCGGGTCGCGCTCCATCACGCCGGGCGTCGAGGTCAAGTTGCGCGGATCGCCTTTTTCGGCAGGCACGGTCAGGATCTCTCCGCGAGCCTCGAACAACGCCCGCACGCCGGTCGGCGAGATGTGCGCGTTGGTCAGGCGCTTCCCGACGTTGACGTACTTCGGCCGCATTTCGACGATGTCCCCGGCGATCGAGATCTTCAGGGAGCGTCAGCCGGCCGGACGCCAGGTCGTACAGCTGGATCTGCCCGAACTGTTCGAGGACGATCGCGCCAGGGCCGGCGGATGCAGACTTGAAATCCATGCCGGCGTTCGAGACGGCCTGCGCCACCTTCTTTGTCTTGATGTCGTATGAGTAGAGCGTGACCGGCTCGGTCCGGTCGCTGAGAAAATAGATCCTGTCATCGACCCACATCGGGCAATAGTCGTTCGATGCGTCGCGCGGGATCTTCTCGACGTGGCTGTTGGACAACGAGGCGATCCAGATCGGCGTCGCCCGGCCGCCGCGATAGCGCTTCCACGCCGTGAACGCGCGCGACAGCGGCACATACGCGAGGCGGTCGCCCGATGGAGAAAAGGCGGCTTCGAACCCCATCGGAAGCGGAAGCTTCTCCTCCAGCCCTCCATCGAGGCCGACGAGATAGAGCTCCCGGAAGCGGGAGTAGCTCGTTCGCGTGGACGAGAACAGCACCCGCTTACCGTCGCGGGTCCAGCCAAGCGCGGTGTCGGGATCGGGATGCCAGGTCAAACGCTTTGGCACGCCACCCTGTGCGGGGACCACGAACACATCGACGTTCCCGTCGTACTGGCCGGTAAACGCGATCCAGTTCCCGTCGGGCGAGAACGACGGATTCGACTCCACGCCCGACCCCGTCGTCAGACGCCGGGCATCGCCGCCCGATCGAGGGACGATCCACAGATCGCCTGCGAAGACGAAGACGACCTCCTTCGCGCTGAGCGCCGGCTGCTGCGCAAGAACCGGCGTCTGGGCCGGGGCGGGCGTCGAAGAGAACAGGACGACAGCGGCGGCCAGACCGGTGAGATGCCTCATATGTGCCTCCGTATGGGCTGATACTAACGCTTTCTCGCGGCTCGCGGGTCGCGGTTTGCTGGCTCGGGAGCTCATTGACCCGGGAACCAATGCCGGAAGGCACGGAAGCCGCTCCTGACGGCGTGGCGGGGTATAGTTCTCCACACAGGAGATCATCATGACCATCGCAGAGCTCGTTCAGGAGTTCGAGGCGGAAGCCAAGACGACGCGCCGCGTGCTCGAGCGTGTCCCGTCCGACAAGCTGACGTGGACACCGCATACGAAATCGATGACGCTCGGCAGGCTTGCCATGCACCTGGCGTCGGCGCCGGCGACGATTTCGGGCTGGCCGATCGCCGACCAGTTCGAGTTCAAAGGCGATTCGACGCCGCTGCCCACGTCCACCGACCAGATCGTGGCGGCCCACGACCACGGCGTCGAACAGGTGAAGGCGAACCTCGAGAAGATCGGCGACTCGGGCCTCGGCGTTTCGTGGACGGCGACGGCGGGCGGCAAGACGCTGATGACGATGCCGAAGGCGGGCCTGCTGCGCGCGCTGCTGATGAATCACACCTACCATCATCGCGGCCAGCTGTCGGTGTATCTTCGACTGCTCGACGTGCCGGTGCCGCCGATTTACGGTCCGAGCGCCGACGAGAATCCGTTCACGTAACGGACCGGACGCGGTCGATCCTCGAACCCGGGATGACAGAGCGACAAAGCTGGTGGGCGGCGGCTGCGCTCTTTGTCGGCCTGACGCTCGTGCTCACCTACCCGCTGTCGGTGACAGCCCATCGGGCGCTGCCATCCGACAGTCCTGACGACCACCTCTTCATGTGGACGATCGCGTGGGACACCCACGCCTTCGTGCACCAGCCGCTGTCGCTCTTCGACGCCAACATTTTTTATCCGAACCGCCGCTCGCTGGCGTACTCCGAGAACCTGATCGGCAGCGCCGTCTTCGCCGCGCCGGTGCTGTGGCTCACCGGAAACCCGGTGCTCGCCGTCAACGTCATCTCGCTCCTGTCGTGCGTGTTGTGCGGACTCGGGGCGTACGGGCTCGGACGGCGCGTGGGATTGACCCCGGCCGCGGCCCTGCTGACCGGCATCGTCTTCGCCTTCTCGCCGCCGCGGTTCTTTCGCTTCAGCCAGCTTCATCTCGCGCCGGTGCAATGGATTCCGTTCGCCCTGGCGTCGCTTCACGCGTATCTGGAGGGTGGCCGGGCGCGCGATCTGCGCCTGGCAATCGCTTTTTTCACGCTCCAGACGCTGGCGAGCGGACACGGCGGGGTCTTCGCGGGAGTCGCCATCCTCCTCATGCTCGCGTACCGGCTCGCCCTCGGCGAACCGGTTCTTTTCGGGAAGCGCCTGCGCGATTTCGGTCTCGCGGGCGCGCTGCTGCTGGTGCCGGTCATCCTGGTCGCGATTCCGTATCGTGTGAATCAGGTCGAGGTGGGACTCCGGCGTGTGCTCGCCACCGCAGGGACGCCGCTCACGAATTTTCTCGCCTCGCCGACACCCGTGGACAGGTTCCTGCGATCGCTCATCACGAGCCAGGCCCCTGACGGAGAAGTGACAGCCTATTTGTTCCCAGGGCTTCTCCCCATTCTTCTCGCCCTGGTCGCGATCGCCGGAAGCGCCGCGGCATTGGCGACTCGCATCAAGCACATGGCGCCGGCGGATGCCGCGGTGCGAGGACATGGCTCTCGACGGCGGGTCGATACAAGAGTCCGCTTCGTGTATTCCTCATCGCCGGGCTCTCGTGGGCCTTGCTCGGTCTCATTCCCTCGATCGTGCGCCCCGGCGCCAGGCTGACAGCGCAGGCTTACGGCAACGATAGAGTCGCGTGGACCGGGTACCTGAATATTGCGCAGACGGGCCGCTACACCTTCCGTGTTCCATCAGATGGGGAGTGGCGGCTGACGATCGGAGACGAGGTGATCTTCGACCGCCCAGCCGGGCAGGTGGAAGCCCCGGGTAGGGGAACCGTGGCGTTGATCGCGGGGTCTCACCGCATCTTCCTGGAGCGCCGCCACCGCGTCGGATCGCCGGTCTTCAGGCTGCTCTGGGCACGGGAAGGCGACGATGAGAGTTTTCAACCGGTGCCTTCCAGCGCGCTGTCGCGGGGGCCGGTCAGCGACTCGGCGCTCGTGCTCCTCCGCGCGCTCGCCTGGCTTCGCGTCACCTCCGCGATCGTCGCCGCGTCGGCCGCACTGTGGTGCGCAGGCGCCTGGCTTGCCCGGCGGCGCACGGCCTGGACCGCGTGGGGCGCCCGGTACCGTCGCAGCCCGACAGCGTTCTACTTGCTGCTGACCGCCGTCTCAGCAGGCCTCGCGCTCGGGGGACGGTCAGGGCTCTGGCAATTCGTTTACTGGCTCCCCGGATTCAATTTCATTCGCGAGCCGTCCCGTTTCACGGTGCTGAGTGTTCTCGGAATCGCCGTTCTGGCTGGCGTGGGATTCGACTGGCTGACCGCCTGGCTGTCGCGCTCGCGCCGTCGCCTCGCTGCCGTCGTGGCCGGCGGGCTGTTGGTGGCGGAGTTTTCCACGATCCCGTTCACGGCGACTCCGTACCGGCTCGAGATCCCCGCCGCCGATCGGTGGGTGGCCGGCCGGCCGAAGCCTTTCTCAATTGCAGAGGTCCCGGCGCCGGGGCCCGAGCGTTACCATTCGAACTACATGCTGCATTCCATGGCGCACTGGCAGAAGACGGTGCACGGATTCAGCGGGATCCGGCCTGCTCTTCATGACGAGCTGTACCGGCAACTCGAGAGCTTTCCGAGCGAGGAAAGCGTGCGGCATCTTGCGCAACTCGGCGTGACCTACGTCATCGTCCACAGCAGCTGGTTCCCGCCTGAGGAACGCGGCTCGATCGAAGAACGTCTGCCCAGGTTCGGTTCGTCATTGACGCTGGAATACATGGACGCGGATTCCCGGGTCTACTCCGTTCATCGCCGGTGACCCCGGTGCGGGAACGTTGTAAGCTACGCTCGCAGCATGAAGAATTATCACGATATCGTCGGCGACGGAGGGTCCGGAGTCCTCGAGCAGGTTGCCGAGCAGCGCGCCCGCATTACCGACGGCCTCGCCGGGGTGCGCCATCTCGTGGCCGTCGGCTCCGGCAAGGGCGGTGTCGGCAAGAGCACCTTGACGCTGCACCTCGCCGGCGCTCTGCGCGCCCGGGGGCTTCGGATTGCGATCCTGGACGCGGACTTCAACGGGCCCTCACAGGCGCGCATGGCGGGCATCCAGGGGTCGCTGTTCGTTCCCCCGCCTTCGCCCAAGGGCTTCGGCCCTTCGACAAGCTCAGGGCCGTCCCGAGCAACGTCGAGGGACGGCGCGGCAAGCGGCAGCGACAAAGTCGCGCTTCCCCGGACCAGCAACGGGATCGGCGTCTTCTCGATGGGCTCGATGATCCCGGAGTCGGAGTCGCTCGAGTTCGAGAGCGCGGCGCAGGGCGAGTCCCACACGTGGCGCGCCACGAGGGAGTTCGCTCTCCTCAGCGAGATCCTGGGGGCCTTCGAGTGGGGAACGCTCGATCTGCTGATGTTCGATCTGCCGCCGGGCGCCGAGCGGACTGTCCAGTACGCCGATTTTCTCGGACCACGGACCTCGTTCCTGCTCGTGACGATCCCTTCCGAGGTGGCCCGGGGCGTGGTCGCGCGCTCGGTGGCCGCTCTGTCGAGGGGCCCGAATCGCCTCCTCGGGTACGTCGAGAACATGAGCGGCTACTACTGCCGCGACTGCAACGCCATCAAGCCTCTGTTCGATTCACCCGTCCGCTCTGGCATCGAAGTCCCCTGTCTCGGGACCGTTCCCTTCGATCCCGAGCTGGCACGGCACTGCGATCGGGGTCTTCCTCTCGAAGACCTGCCCGGAACCCCCGTCGGCAGAGCCCTCGACCAGGTGGCGCAACAGCTTCTGGAGACGCTTCAATGAAGTTCCTGTGTGTCCCCTGCGACAGCCCGATGAAGCTGCAGACCGTCGGCCCGCCCGAGCGCGGATCGCTGTCCATCGTGTACTCGTGCCCTGAGTGCGGCTACGAGATGGCGATGCTGACCAACGCGTACGAAACACAGGTCGTTCAGTCACTCGGCGTGCGGATTGGGCCCGAAGCGGCGGTTGGAACATCCGGAGGCAAGTGTCCGTTCTCGGCGATGATTCCAGGGAACGGGGAAGCGCGGCCGGATGATCCGGTCCCCGTCCGGTGGACGGCCGCCGCCGAAGCCAGGCTCGCCAACATTCCCGATTTCGTCCGTCCCATGGCGCGGACCGGCATCGAGAAATTCGCGCGCGAGAGAGGGACCCTCGAAGTGGACGAGAGATCCTCGACGCGGCCCGTGACTTCTTCGGCATGTGAGGCTGTGTTGACCGCAAACCGTCTTGAACAGGAGATCAGGAGATCAGGAGTTATTTTGGTTTTGAGAAAGAAATCTCCTGACCTCCTGAACTCCCTGTAAAGCTGACTGTCACAGGCGCCGCTAATCAGACACCATGCCGCATCCGGACACGATCCCGCCTGCCCTGAGCCGAGTCGAAGGGTTCGCCCGGCCCTACGTCGTCTCCTGGAACCTCACCTACCGCTGCAACCTCGCCTGCGAGCACTGCTATCTCGACGCCGGCGGCGCGCCTCAGGTCGGCACCGAGAACTTCGCGGACCGGAGCGAGCTCGGCACCGACGAGTGCTTCAGGGTCATCGACGAAATCGCCGCCTTCGCGCCTGAATGCCTGACGATCCTGACGGGCGGCGAGCCGCTGCTCCGCCGCGACATCCTGGAGATCGTCAGGCGCGCGTCGGAGCGTGGGCTTTGGGTCGTCGTCGGCACCAACGGCGTGAGCATCACGGAGAACCTGGCCGGGCGGCTCGCGGAAGCCGGCGCGCGGGGGCTCTCGCTCTCCCTCGATGCTCTCGATGCCGATCGTCACGACCGTTTCAGGAATGTTCGCGGCGCGTGGCGGAACACGGTGGAGGGAGCGGAGATCCTGAACCGGACCGGGCTCCCCTTCATCGTGCAGACGACCGCGGGCTCGCACAATCTCGGCGAGCTCGACGCGATCGCCGACTTCGCGCACGATCGCCTCGCCGCCAAGGTCTGGAACCTCTACTTCCTGGTGCCGACGGGGCGCGGGCAGTACGTGTCGGACATCACCCCCGCGCAGTACGACGATGTTCTCGCCTCGCTCTACCGGATCCAGAGGAAGTACGACCGCCGGATGCTCGTGAACGCGAAGTGCGCTCCGCACTACATCAAGACCGTTCTGGAGAATGCCGCCCAGCACGGCTCAGGGCAGGCCCTTCGACCGGGCTCAGGACCGGCGGCGCGCAGGGCGATCCGATCCCCGCGGATCCCCACCTTCGCCAAGGCTACGGTGGGCAAGCCGAATCGGCGAGCGCCTTCTCCCGGATCAGGACCTACTCCGGAGGGGCCGGCGGGTGCCCGGCCGGGACGCATTACATGGGGATACGGCCGAACGGAGATGTCACCCCGTGCCCCGTACCTCCCGGTCTTCGCGGGAACTCTTCGCAGCTCGAGTCTGGCGGACCTGTGGACGTCCTCGGGTCTGTTCGCCGACATCCGCCGCCGCACCTCGCTCGGGGGGCGATGCGGGGAGTGCGAGATGAACGGACACTGTGGGGGCTGCCGCGCGCGGGCCTACGGGATGACCGGCGATCTGATGGCCGAAGACCCGCTCTGCACCCACACCCCCGGCACGTTCGCCGGGTCCCCGCTTCGCGCGTCGCGGCGCGGCGGGGCCACGCCCGCCTTGCCCCTGCGGCGCTCGGCGAGACGCGCGCGATCGAGTACGGTCCCGAATCACCGACGACCGTCGCATGGGACGATGCGGCGGCCGAACGTATGAAGAAGATCCCGGCGTTCGTCCGGGGCATGGTCGTCAGCGGCCGTCGAGGAGTCCTGCCGCAGGAACGGCCTCGACCGCGTGACGGCGGAAGAGCTGGAGAAGATCCGCGCGCGGATGCCGACGCCGAAGATGTTCGGGTAGCTGCGGCGAGCGGAACGGACCGGGCCGGAGGAGCCCCCGCGAGTGGAACCGAATTGATGTTGACGAGACGCGGACGACGGAACCACAGACCCAGCTGGACGTGACCTCAAACAGCAGACCGACTTGCCTACGGTCTTCATCGACAGGGCCGTGCGTCAGGCCGCGAGGAAGAGGCTGCGGAAGTTCAAGGGCCGCGCCAAGCCGAGCTGATCGGGGTGGCGGCAGGTGAATCAGGTGATCACCAGGTCGATGTGCGCGAGCGTCTCTCGATCGATCGCGGGCCATGGTGCCGGGAGGGCGGCACCGCTAACGAGAGCCCCGGCGCATTTGTCGTGCAGCAGGATCGAAGGGAGGGCTCGAGGCCGAGGCGCAACTGGGGTAGACCCGATTGGCAACCGCAGTTGCCTCAGCTTGCACATGCGCGTGGCTGTCTGCGCGATTCCCCACTAACACACCGCCGCCGATGTGTGCTGTGGGCTCTTCGTGGGCTCGGCCGACGGCACGACGTACGCTGCGCGTCCAGGCGTACCCGCCGGGTGCAGGAGTCGGTCCACATGTCTCATGGGTCCGCAGCGATGCTACCGGACGACGCATAACGCCCGGGGGTTGCTCTCGTTCCGCCCCAGACATCGGGGTCGCTCCCGAAGCTCGTCGACCGCGTCCGCGCCGCGGTGCGCACGCGGCACTACAGCCGCCGAACCGATAGATGCCGGGGGCACGGCCGGAGAAACGGCCAACTCGATTGCCGTGTAGGATGGCTCCTCTGAGGGTTCCCATGAAAATGAGAATGCGCCATCCCATTGCGCTGATCGTCCTCGTCTGCGCCACGCTGCTTTCTGCCCGCCCAGCCCTCGCGCAGTTCTCACAGCAGGGGCCGAAGTTGGTGGGGACGGGCGCCGTGGGGAGCGCTTCCCAAGGCACTCCGTGTCCGTCTCCGCCGACGGCAACACGGCCATCGTCGGAGGGCCCGCCGACAACGGTCGCTGGGGCCGCGTGGGTCTGGACGAGGAGCGGAGGCGTCTGGACCCAGCAGGGACCCAAGCTGGTCGGCTCGGGCGCCGTGGGAGCCGCCGCTACAAGGCTACTCCGTGTCCCTCTCCGCCGACGGCAACACGGCCATCGTCGGAGGGCTCGAGCGACAACAGCGACGCTGGGGCCGCGTGGGTCTGGACGCGGAGCGGAGGCGTCTGGACCCAGCAGGGACCCAAGCTGGTCGGCTCGGGCGCCGTGGGGAACGCTGGCCAAGGCATCTCCGTGTCCCTCTCCGCCGACGGCAACACGGCCATCGTCGGAGGGATCGGCGACAACGGTGGCGCTGGAGCCGCGTGGGTCTGGACGAGGAGCGGAGGCGTCTGGACCCAGCAGGGCCCCAAGCTGGTCGGCTCGGGCGCCGTGGGGAACGCTCACCAAGGCTGTTCCGTGTCCCTCTCCGCCGACGGCAACACGGCCATCGTCGGAGGGCACGACGACAACAGTGGCGCTGGGGCCGCGTGGGTCTGGACGAGGAGCGGAGGCGTCTGGACCCAGCAGGGACCCAAGCTGGTCGGCTCGGGCGCCGTGGGGAACGCCCAACAAGGCCGGTCCGTGTCCCTCTCCGCCGACGGCAACACGGCCATCGTCGGAGGGTCCGGCGACCGTCGGCGTCGGGGCCGCGTGGGTCTGGACGAGGAGCGGAGGCGTCTGGACCCAGCAGGGACCCAAGCTGGTCGGCTCGGGCGCGGTGGGGAACGCTCAGCAAGGCTATTCCGTGTCCCTCTCCGCCGACGGCAACACGGCCATCGTCGGAGGGCCCATCGACAACAGTCAACGCTGGGGCCGCGTGGGTCTGGACGAGGAGCGGCGGCAGTCTGGACCCAGCAGGGACCCAAGCTGGTCGGCTCGGGCGCCGTGGGGAGCGCTGACCAAGGCGTCTCCGTGTCCCTCTCCGCCGACGGCAACACGGCCATCGTCGGAGGGCGGACCGACAACGGTAGCGCTGGGGCCGCGTGGGTCTGGACCGCGTCCACGCCGCCAACAATCACGACGGAGCCTTCAAATCAGACGGTGAAGGCGGGGCGGTTGGCGACCTTCTCGGTGGCCGCGGTCGGGACGCCGACGCCGACGGTGCAGTGGCAGGTGAGCACGAACAGCGGAGGCATGTGGACCGATGTCGGCGGTGCGACGTCGACGACGTACGCGTTAACCGCGACGGCCGCGGACCACGGCAAGTGGTTCCGCGCCGTCTTCACGAACAGCGTGAGTTCGACCACCAGCAACGCGGCCACGCTGACAGTGCGCTCGGTAAGCGGCAGCGACTTCAACGGCGACGGCGCGACCGACATGGCCGTGTACCGATCATCGACCGGTATGTGGTCCATCCGGAACCAGAGCGCCGTGCAGTTTGGCGGGCCGGGCTACATTCCGGTGGCGGGGGACTACAACGGCGACGGCACGACCGACATGGCCGTGTACCGGCCGTCCAATGGCACGTGGTCCGTGCGCAATCAGTCGACCACCCAATTCGGGATCCGGGTGACATCCCGGTGCCGGGCGACTACGACGGTAATGGCACGACCGATCTCGCCGTGTATCGACCGTCCACGGGGGGCTGGTTCGTGCGCAACCAGTTTGCGGTCCCAGGGTTTGGCGGCCCCGACTACATTCCCGTCGTCGCGGACTACAACGGCGACGGCACGGCCGACATCGCGGTGTATCGTCCGTCCACCGGGCAGTGGTTCGTGCGGAACCAGTTCGCGATCCAGTTCGGCGGGCCGGGCGACGTGCCGGTGCCTGCAGACTTCAACGGCGACGGGTCGGCGGACCTGGCCGTGTATCGTGCGGCGACCGGGTTCTGGTTCGTGCGGAACCAGCTCGCGCTGTCGTTTGGCAGCCAGGGGGACCTGCCAATCGCGCGCGACTTCAACGGCGACGGGACTGCCGATCTCGCGGTGTATCGACCGGCCACCGGCCAGTGGTTCGTGCGCAACCAGTTCACCGTGCAGTTCGGCGAGGGAGCCGACATGCCGGTGCCGCGCGGGGCCTATCCCCTCGCGGCGACCAACGGCGATTACAACGCGGACAACGTGACCGACCTGGCGGTGTACCGGCCATCGACGGGCCAGTGGTTCGTGCGCAACCAGGTCGCGGTACAGTTCGGCGATCCCAGCGACAATCCGGTGCCGGCCGACTACAACGGCGACGGACGCATGGACGTAGCGGTCTACCGGCCGTCCACCGGACACTGGTTCGTGCGCAACCAGTTCGCGGTGCAGTTCGGCGACCCGAGCGACATTCCAGTGCCGGGCGACTACAACGGCGATGGCGTCGCGGACGTCGCCGTGTACCGTCCGTCGAATGGGTTCTGGTACATCCGCAATCAGCCGGCCGTGCAGTTCGGTCAGTCGGGCGACATTCCGGTGCCCGGGGACTACAACGCCGACGGGGTGACCGACATCGCAGTCTATCGGCCGTCGACCGGGTTCTGGTACGTGCGGAACCAGCTCGCGTTCCAGTTCGGGGAGTCGGGTACGTGCCGGTCGCAGGGGACTACAACGGGGACGGCCTGACCGACCTCGCGGTGTTCCGCACCTCCACCGGGACGTGGTACGTGCGCGACCAGCTCGTGGTGCAATTTGGCGACAGCACCGACAAGCCGGTGCCGGGGGATTACAACGGCGACGGCACGACGGACGTGGCGGTCTATCGCCCGTCCACGGGCACGTGGTACGTGCGAAACCAGTTCGCCATTCAGTTCGGGGATGCCACAGACGTGCTGGTCGTCCGTATCGGCGGCCCGCAGTAAGCCCTCCAATTCAGAAGGGTTGCGCGCACGACGCGTGACCGTGACGTGGGCTTGTTTTCCTACCGCGCCGGGTTCGACAGAACCCGGCGTGTTTCATTATGTAATCGCAAGGGTGGAAGAGTTGGAGAAGATCCGCGCGCGGATGCCGACGCCGAAGATGTTCGGGTAGCTGCGGCCTGGAGCAAAGGCGTGATTGAACACACACTCGACCAGGCGAAAATGGAGGCACTCGAACATGACTAGAAAGCTTGCTGCCTTGCTCGTGACACAGATCGTCCTTGGCTGGGTGCCGCCAGAGGCGTTCGCCCAGGACGACACGACGCTCGAGCGCGTGCGAAATCTGGACGTCGAATCCCTGCCAGGCCCTGTGCCGACCTACTACAGCCCGGGGGCGCGCCCGCGGGCCGAAGAGCTTCAGCGCCGAGTGCGGGACGCTGTCAGTTTCTTTGAGAGTCGCTACGGCATTCCAGCGCCCTTGAGCCTGGCAATTCTCAACGAACCGCACTGGGCCGCCATGGGCCGGGGGCCCTACGGGGGGATGAGTGCCTCGGCCGCTCCGCCTGTCGTCCTTTTGCCCGCGTTCCCCGACAGAGGGGTGATGGCGCAATTCTTCCGCGCAACTCACGCCGCCGCGTCGTCGCCTGAGGTCCGCCAAGCCTGGGCCAGTCTTGGGGTGTCGCACGAGATGGCAGTCCCTCAGGTGATCGATGCGATGGTGTTTCACGAGGTCGGCCACGTGTTTGGGAGGGCACTCGGCTTTTCGTGGACGCGACACTGGTTCAACGAGTTCACGGCCACTTACATGGCGCACATCCTTCTACGCAGCAGGGAACCGGCGACTCTCAACATGTGGAAGGCGGTGTCATTGGACATCGTTCATGGGTTCAAACCATCGACGCGAAGCCTGGACGAATTCAATCGGCTGTACGGGATGAAAATGGGACCTGAAACGTATGGATGGTTTTATTCTCACATCAATCTCGGGGTTGCCGCAGTACTCGAGCACCCGCCGGATGCGGACTGGTTCAAAGAGCTGCGCGCGGCCGGCCTCGACAAAGCCAACCCCTCCCTCACGACGTCAGAGCTGCTCGACCGACTGGAGCGAATGACACCCGGCATCAAGAGTTGGGCTGAGAGGCTGGAGAAAGGTCCCTGACACGCGCTTGAAGCTGACGGCGCGCGTAGATTACGGAATGGTCAAGCTCGGATTCTGACGTCGGCAGGGTCGCTCTGCCCGGTGATCACAGCTTGTACTTCTCTTCCAACCACCATGGAATGTAGGCACGGGTTGTAAGGCCTTTCTTGCCGTGGCAGTCGAATCGCCATGTTTGTGCGAATTCAAACATCCGAAGGCCGTAAATCATTCCATATTGCACTGCGGTGAGCAGCTTGTTATCGCGGTAGCGAACCCCTTCCGGGGTGACGCGGACATGTTCGTAGTACCCGTTCAGAATCGCCCGCCACATTTTCAGGTCCGCGAGAAAGACGTGCGTTCTATCCAGTTGTCCGGCCATCGACCACGGTGTCGGCACCCGCATCACAAAAACGCCTCGAGCACCCATGACGCGGTGGAGTTCATCCAAAACAGTGTAAGGGTCCAGGAAGTGCTCGAGGAGCGATGAGGCTCTCATCTCGTCTGCGCACGCGTTGGCGAACGGCAGACAGGTGACATCCGCAACAGTCTGAACTCCGGGCACGCGGCGGATATCGATATTCACATAGCCCGCGAGCGGCTCGTTGCCTGAACCGACGTTGATTTTCACGCACCGCCTGTTAGCGGAAGATGTCCGATTCGCCCTTGAGCTTTTCCCCTTCGTCCGCCATCCACTTCTGGAACTCCTCGGCGGTCTGGACGGTGACAAATCCTCGCATCGCGGAATGGCCCAGACCGCAGAGCTGCGCGCAGGCGATCTGGTACTGGAACTCGGCATTCCCCTTCCGGGTCCGCATCTCCGCGGTCGTGATGGTCGGGACGAACCAGAGGGGGATCGTGAGGCCGGGGATGGCGTCCTGCTTCACGCGGAACTCGGGGACGCCGAAGCTGTGGATGACGTCCTTGCTCCTGAGCCTGATGATGATCGGCTTGTTCACGGGCAGATAGAGCTGATTGAGCGTCGTGATGTCGTCCTTCCCGGCAGGATCGGCGCGATCGAGTCCCAGGGGGTTCGCCTGGGCGTCGAGCAGCTTGATGTCCGTGCGGCCGAATACCCCGTCGGGGCCGGCATAGTGGACGTTCCAGGCGAACTGCTCGGCGGTGACCCGAACGACCAGCGATTCGCTGTCCGGTGGCATGCGATCGACCCTCGCGGCCCAGAGCGGGATCGCGAATCCGACCAGGAGAATCATTTCGACCACCGCCACGCCGATCTCGAGATAGCTCGAGGTGTGCGACTTGACCCCCGTGTAGTTCGCGACCGGGTTCCGCGAGCGCCGGAAACGGACCAGGGTGTAGGCGAAGAACCCTCCCCACCCGACGAACAGGATGAGCATGAACACATGAACCCAGCCGATCATGTCGTCGATCTGCCCGCCGTGAGCCGAGGCGAGCGCCGGGAGTCCGAGCCAGTCAGTCATGATATTTTCGGCGCCCCCTGGAGCTCCGACCATTCGGTGTCGAGATCCACGTCCGCGATGTGCTTCGCGCGCTTGCGGAGATAGAGAAAGAAGGCCAGGAACGCGCCCTGCACCGCAAAGGTGATGACCAGCATCACCAGGACGCCGAGCTTCGTCCCGTCGATCATCGAGGTCTCCTCCGCCCCGAAGCACGCCGGGCAGGCGAGGACGCTCGAGCTGCCGGCGATCACCACGAACGCGGCTGTGGCGAGAACCCGGCCGATCCTGAGGTCTTTCGTCTGAAGACTGAAGACCGAAGACAGAAGACCGGAGACCGGAGACTTCATCGCAGCGTCCTCGTCTTGCGCAGGAACCACGAGTCGTAGACAACCAGACCGGCCGACACGGCGAACGCCGCGACGGCCGCGAGCAGATTTGCGACCCCGTTCCCCCGCCCGTACTGGCCCAGACACCAGACACCGAACAGCACCGCGAGGGCCGCGGAGAGGAGGATCAGCAGTGCGTGGAACCACCTGAGGTTCATTAATGCGGACTCGGAGCCGGCGCGATTGGCGCGTCGCTCGGCGGTGCTTCGGGAATCCAGTAGCCGTTGCTGTGGGTGACGACGGGAAGGGCCAGCAGGGCGACGAAGAAGACAACGGTCAGCACGAGGACCGCGTAGATCAGCTTCTTCTCGGAGACGAGGTGCATGAAGTAGCACGCCACCAGCGATCCCTTGATGGTCGCGACGAGCAGCGCCACGGTCACGGCCATCGCCACGGACAGGTGGAGGTAGGAGATCGCCACGGTGACGATGGTCAGGACCATGAGCACCACGAAGACGGTGATGTAGACCCTGACGTGTCTGTCGATGTCGGCGGCGTGGTCGCTCGTCGCTGCGTGGTCGCTCGTCATTATTGCCTACAAAAAATAGAGATTGCCTACAAAAAATAGAGATGGCCTACAGAAGGTACAGGGTCGGGAAGAGGAAGATCCAGACCAGATCCACGAAGTGCCAGAAGAGGCCCGAGTGCTCGACGCGGTTGGTGAACCACTCCGGGTTCGTCTTCCACTGCTTCGCGCCGGGGCCCCAGAAATAGGCGTTCACCGCCATCCCGCCCATGACGTGGAGCATGTGCAGACCGGTGAGCGTGAAGTAGATGGCGAGGAAGTTGTTCGTGCTCGGATAGAGGTGGTGCTCGAACTTGGCGCTGTATTCGAAGTACTTGACCACGAGGAAGACGAACCCGAGCAGGATCGTCGCCCCCATGTAGATCCGATAGGTCCCGAAGCGGCGGCGCATCAGCGACGCCCAGGCCATGACCATCGTGACAGAGGACAGGATCAGGACGATCGTGTTGAACGTGGCGAGCGGGACGTTCAGAATCGTGGCGCCCCGTGGCCAGCTCGTCGCCCCCGTCCGGATCAGGATGTAGCTCGCAAACAGGGCGCCGAACAGCATGACCTCTGAGGCCAGGAAGAGCCAGATGCCGATCTTGCCGTTGGTGAGACCGGTGTCCCGGCGCACCTCGACGGTGTAGGGAATATCCATCTCGATCAGGCCTCCTGCTGCGGCAGGAAGTCCTTGGCCGCGCCGGGAACGCTGTACTGGTACGGCCCGCGGTGCGCTTCCGGGGTCACCAGGAAATTGCCGTGCGGGGGAGGCGAGGGAGCGGCCCACTCGATCGTCGTGGCCTGCCACGGGTTCGCGCCGGTCTTCGCCCCCTTCCAGATGCTCCAGAAGAAATTGAAGATGAAGGGAATCTGGAAGATCCCGAGGGTCCACGCGCCCCAGGAGGACACGACGTTCCAGTGGAGGAACGGCTGCGCGAAGTCGTAGGTCGCGCCACCGTCGTACAGCCGCCGGGAGACGCCGGCCATTCCCTGAATGAACATCGGCATGAAGACGACGTTCATGCAGACGAGCGAGCCGGCGAAATGGATCTTGCCGAGCGTCTCGCTCATGGTCCGCCCGGTGGCCTTCGGGAACCAGTAGTAGATCCCCGCGAAGAGGGCGAAGATCGTTCCCGGAGCGACGACGTAGTGGAAGTGGGCGATGACGTAGTTCGTGTCGTGCAGCGGGATGTCCGTGGCGTTGAAGGCGAGCGGAAGCCCCGTGAGCCCGCCGATGCCGAACATCGGGAGAAAGCCGAGCGCGAAGAGCATGGGCGTGTTGAAGCGGATCGATCCGCCCCAGAGCGAGATGATCAGGGCCGTGAGGATCACGACCGACGGGATCGAGATGATCATCGTGGTCGTCTGGAAGAACGCCGCCATCTCCGTCCCCATGCCGGTCATGAACATGTGGTGCGCCCAGACGATGAACGACATGAAGCCGAGGAAGACCAGCGAGTAGACCATCGAACGGTAGCCCCACAGAGGCTTCCGCGTGTTGTTCGCGATGATCTCGGCCACGATGCCCATCGCCGGAAGGATCAGGACGTAGACTTCCGGGTGCGCCAGGAACCAGAACAGGTGCTGCCAGAGAATCGGGTTGCCTCCGCCGGCCACGGGGAGGACCTGGCCGCTGACGACGAGGCCGCTCGGGAGGAAGAAGCTCGTGCCGGCCAGACGATCCATCAGCTGCAGGACCGCCGCGGCTTCGAGCGGCGGGAAGGCCAGGAGCAGGAGGAAGGCCGTGACGAGCTGGGTCCACACGAAGAAGGGGAACCGCATGAAGGTCAGCCCCTTGACGCGGAGCTGGATGATGGTCGTGATGAAGTTGATCGCTCCGAGCAGCGACGAGGTGATCAGGAAGACCATCCCGATGAGCCACGCCGTCTGGCCCGGCGCGATGATGGCGAGGGGCGTGTAGGAGGTCCACCCGGACTGCGCGGCCCCTCCGGGGAGGAGAAAACTGGCCAGCATGATCACGCCGCCGAGGAAGAAGCACTGGTAGCTCACCATGTTCAGCCTCGGGAAGGCCATGTCCGGGGCTCCAATCTGGAGCGGGACCACGAAGTTCCCGAATCCTCCGACGGCGAGAGGGACCACCCCGAGGAAGACCATGATGGTGCCGTGCATCGCCCCGAGCTCGTTGTAGAAGTCGGGGAGCATCGTGCCGCCCGGCATCCGCGCCTCGCCGAAGAGGCCGCCGATCAGCGGCAGCGCGGCGCCCGGGTAGGCGAGCTGCCAGCGCATGAGCATCATCAGCGAAAAGCCGAAGAGGAGGAACAGGAGGCCGGTGACGGCATACTGGATGCCGATCATCTTGTGGTCGACGGAGAAGACCCACTTGCGCCAGAAGCCCGGCTCCTCGTGATGGGCTTCGTGCGCGCCGTGCGGCCTCGGGGGGGCGACAGCTCCTGGCTGACTCATGAAGGCTGTTCTCCGGATCGCTACTTCGCGGGGAGGGCGAACTTGAAGTCCTGGGTCTTCTTATCCGGTGGCGCCAACCGTGACCGAGGCCGTCTGCGTCCCCAGCCTCTCGTGCCAGGCGGTAATCTCGTAGGTGCCGGCGTCGAGGCCGGAAAGCGTGAACTTCCCGTCCGCGCTCGTCACCGAGAAGAAAGGATGGGCGAAGACGCCGATGTAGGCAGTCATCCACGGGTGCACGTCGCACTTGATCTGGAAGACCGGCTCCGGCTTGTCGAACGTCGTGGTCGTCTCCTTGAGCGACGGCGGCATCGGCTTGTTGAACTGCCGGTTGACCTTGGGGAGGGAGTGGACGTTGTGGAGGATGCCGTCGGAGTTCAGGATCTTGTAGGACTGACCGACCATGATCCCCTGCGCGTGCGGCACGTACTGACAGCCCTTCTGATCGAGAACCACCGGAGTCGCGGGAGCGGGGTAGGTCTTCCCGGCCGGAAGCCCCTTCGAGACCCAGACAATGATGTTCCCCATCGTGTTGCCGCTGCCGAGGACCAGCGCCTCGCCCGGCACGGGTGTCGAGTGCTTCTTGGCGCACGCGGGGTCGGCGTCCATGGCGAGCGGCTTGATGTTCGGGGCTTTCCCGGTGAAGGTGACGGTTCCGGTGACGGACGAGGCGGCGGACGCGATGCCCGGCCACATCACCGCAACCAGCCCCGCCGCCAGCCACAACTTGTTCACTGTCCTACGCATGCTCGGCTCCTTGGTCATCGCAAAGCGCAAAAATCCTACAGTGGGCCGACTGTACACCGCGGCCCGCCGTCCGTGCAACCCTACATGTTCTCGAAGGCCAGCGATTCGGCAAGCCTCGGGTCGCGCAGTGGAACGAGCGCCTGCCGCCGCATCAGCCAGCTCACGGCCGCCACGAAGCATCCGCCGACGGTCACGAGCGCGGCGACGTCCAGGACCGACGGACGGAATCCTTCGGGATGGAGCGTCGGCATGACTTGCCAGTAGAGATCCACGAAGTGCATGGTGAGGATCCACGCTCCTCCGACCGCCAGGGTCGTGCCGTTCCGCTTGACGGTCCTGCCCCATCAGGTAGAAGAACGGCGCCACGAAATGTCCCGCCATGAGGAAGAGCGAGACCTGCAGCCAGGACCCTTCCATCCGCGTCTTGAACCAGATCGTCTCCTCCGGGAGGTTCCCGTACCACATGAGGAAGAACTGCGAGAAGGCGATATAGGCCCAGAACGCCGTGAACGCGAACAGGAACTTGCCGACATCGTGCAGGTGCTCGGGGGTGACGACCGTGTCCAGCAGCCCCGCCCCGCGCATCGCCACCACGACGACCGAGAGCAGCGCGATGAACCCCACGAAGGAACCCGCGAAGAAATAGACGCCGAACATGGTCGAGTACCAATGAGGCGTGAGCGACATGATCCAGTCGAACGAGGCGAAGGTCTGGGTCAGCGCGAGGACGATGATGGAGGGCCCGGCGAGGCGGCGCAGCCGGGCCGACACCCCGGGATCGCCCGTCGCGTCCTGACTGCGCGAGCCGCGGTAGTAGAGAAGGGCGATGAAGGACCAGCTGCCGAAGAAGACCGCCGCCCGGATCAGGAAGAACGGCACGTTGAGGTAAGGCGCCTTCCACTGAAGCAGGGCATCGTGCTCGGCCGCACCGGGGACGGTCCACGAGTACAGATCGCGCAGGCCGAGGAGCAGCGGCAGGAAGAGCGCCGCCATCACTGGAAGCGTGACGAAGATCGTCTCCCCGATCCGTCGCAGCACGATCCCCCATCCGCCCTGGGACGCGTACTGGATCAGCACGAAAAAGAGCCCGCCGAGGGCCAGGCTCAGAAAGAACAGGAACGACACGAGCCACGAGAAGAAGAATTGCTTCGGATTCGCCGCCCCGAGAATCGCGCAGCGCGACCGCCCCCACCAGCGCGACGGACGGCGGCAATGACCGGCATGCGGTTCCACGGGTGCCCCGGCGGGATCGTGACCTGCTCGGAGCGCAGCGCGGCGCGATCGTGGTCGTGGGTCATTCAGGACTCCAGGAGCTCGACGCTTCGGGCGCCCAGGGACTCCAGCAGCTTCCTGGTGGCCGACGGATCGAACCGGGGATCCCACGATTCGATCGAGATGAAGAAGGCGTCGTCGGTCACCCGCTCGAAGACCTTGGATTGGAAGAGCGGATGATGGTGCATCGGCAACCGGTTCAGGCCGAACATGCCGAAGACGGCGCCGAGCGCGCCGAAGAGGACCGCGAGCTCGAAGGTGACCGGAATGAACGCGGGCCAGGTGAAGAACGGCTTGCCGCTAATCACGAGCGGGTAGGCGGTGGTGTGGACCCACCACTGCAGGCCGAACCCGGCCGCGGCCCCCATCAGTCCCATGACGAGCACGATCCAGGGAAGCTGGGAGCGCCGGAGCCCCATCGCTTTCGGGAGGCCGTGGACGGGGAACGGGGTGTGGGCGTCCCACCGGGTGAAGCCCGCGTCGCGCACGCGCTCGCACGCGTGATAGAGGTTCGCCGGCGTCGCGAACTCGCCGAGGACGCCGTAGTACGGCCCGGCCGGGAGCCGCGGGACGAGCGGCAGCTGGAAGCTCCATCGTGACCCCGCCTTCGCGCCCACCTCCGCGCCGCCGATCACAGCCGGCGCTACGGTGGGCAAGCTCGGGCCGGGGTGCCGTGTTCGTCGCCGGCGCCGTAATGCGGATCGGCCTGCGGCAGGACGGTCTTGACCTCGGCGGTGGCCACCATCGGAAGGAAGCGCACGAACAGGCAGAACATCGTGAAGAAGAGCCCGAAGCTTCCGAGCAGGCACAGCACGTCCCACAGCGTGGGAGAGAAGTAGCCCCAGGACGAGGGAAGGAAGTCGCGGTGCAGCGACGTCACGATGATCACGAACCGCTCGAACCACATGCCGATGTTGATGACGATCGACACGACGAACAGGATCGGGATGCTCGTGCGCGCTTTCTTGAACCAGAAGATCTGGGGGCTGATCACGTTGCAGCTGACCATGATCCAGTACGGCCCAGGCGTACGGTCCGCCCGCGCGGTTCAGGAACGTGAAGAGCTCGTAGGGGTTCCCGCTGTACCACGCGGTGAAGAACTCCGTGGCATAGGCGTAGCCGACCATCGTCCCCGTCACGAGCATGATCTTCGCCATGTAGTCGAAGTGCCGGAGGGTGACGATGTGCTCGAGGCGGAACGCCTTGCGGCAGATCACCATGAGCGTCAGCACCATCGCGAACCCGGAGAAGATCGCGCCCGCGACGAAGTAGGGCGGGAAGACCGTCGTGTGCCATCCAGGCAGGAGCGAGACCGCGAAATCCATCGAGACGATCGAGTGAACCGAGAGGACCAGCGGCGTCGCGAGGGCGGCGAGAACGAGGTAGGCGGTCTCGTAGTGATGCCACTGCCGCACCGAGCCCCGCCATCCGAGGGCGAGGGCACCGTAGACGACCTGCCGGGTGCGGGTTTTCGCGCGATCGCGAATCGTCGCCAGGTCCGGGATCAGGCCGACGTACCAGAACAGGAACGAGACGGTTCCGTAGATGCTGACCGCGAAGACGTCCCAGAGGAGTGGGCTCCTGAAGTTGGGCCACATGTCCATCTGGTTCGGGAGCGGGAACATCCAGTAGGCGACCCAGACGCGTCCCACGTGGATCCCCGGGAACGTCATCGCGCACATGACCGCGAAGATGGTCATCGCCTCCGCCGAGCGGTTGATCGAGGTGCGCCATGTCTGGCGGAAGAGAAAGAGGATCGCCGAGATGAGCGTCCCGGCGTGGCCTATCCCGACCCAGAACACGAAGTTCGTGATGTCCCACGCCCAGCCGACGGGGACGTTGAGGCCCCAGATGCCGATCCCCTCCCAGAAAAGCCAGGAGACCGCGATGCCGAGAAGGCTGAGGAGCGCGAGGGAAGGGATGAAGAAGAGCCACCAGCCGATTGGCGTCGGCCGCTCGACCGGCTCGGCGACGACGTCGGTGATGGAATGGAAATCCGGCGAACGCAGGATCAGCGTCGGACGGCCCGCGACAGGGTTGTCTAGCAGCTCTGCTTCCGTCTGGGCCAAGCCGTTTTCCCCGCTCCGACTGTTGAAAGTTGCTGTTTGTTATCATCTTGCATCGCCGGGAGTCAAGCCTAGAACCGCGCGCGGTATGATTCGGCGCGCGTGATCGGGCTCCGTCCATCCCTCACCCCCCTCAACGCGATCGCGATGGTCGCCGGCACGATCATCGGCGCGTCGATCTTCGTGCAGCCGTCGGAGATCGCCCGTCACCTCGACACGCCTGGCCAGATCATGCTCGTCTGGGTCGGTGTGCGGCGTGCTGACGCTGTTCGGCGCTTTCGTCTGCGCGGAGCTGGCGTCCGCATTCCCGCAGACCGGCGGTGTGTATGTGTTCCTGCGCGACTCGTTCTCGCCGCTCGCGGGGTTCCTGTGGGGCTGGGCGATGTTCTGGAGCATGCACTCCGGGATCGTCGCGGCCATTGCGGTCGTGTTCGCGCGGTACTTCGCCTTCTTCGTGCCGATCGGCGGCACGGGCGTCCGCGTAGTGGCGGTGGTCGTGATTCTCGCGCTGTCGGCGCTGAACTACGCCGGCGTACGCGCGGGCGGCCGCGTCCAGACGGCGCTCACCGGCGCGAAGCTTGCCGCCATTGCGGTTGTCGTCGTGGTCGGCGTCACCGCGTCAAATGGCGGGACCAGCGGGGCGCTGGCCGGTGCGGCGCTGCCGGTGGCCCGGGAAGGCGCGTCGGTCCACGATTTCCTGCTGGCCATGGTCGCCGGACTCTTCGCCTACGGCGGATGGCACATGGTCACCTACACGGCTGGAGAGACGCGGATGCCGGCGCGGACGATCCCTGTCGCGCTCCTCGCCGGCGTCGGGATCGTCACCGTCTCGTACGTCGCGCTCAATCTCGTGTACCTGCGCATTCTTCCGCTCGACGCGCTGCGATCGTCGACGCGCGTTGCCGCCGATGCCGCGGACGCCGTGCTCGGCCGCGGCGGATCGGCTGTCCTCGCCGCGCTGGTGATGGTGTCGTCGATCGGCGGGCTGACCGGCATCGTGCTGACCGGGCCGCGCGTGTACTACTCGATGGCCCAGGACGGTCTCGCCCCGCGATGGCTCGGCTACGTCCACCCGGTTCATCAGACGCCGTCGCACGCCATCATCGCGCAGGCGGTCTGGTCCAGCGTCCTGGCCGCGACCGGCGCCTATCGCGAGCTCTTCACCCGCGTGATCTACACGGAGTGGCTGTTCTTCGCGTTGATGGCCGCGGGCCTGTTCGTGCTCAGGCGCCGGCCGGACTACAACCCGTCGTACCGCACGTGGGGCTATCCGGCGGTCCCGCTGATCTTCATCGTCGCGTCGCTCGCCATCGTGATCAACCAGTTCATCAGCACCCCGGCCGAAGCGGCCATCGGGCTCGGGCTGGTCGCGGCTGGAGCACCGATCTACTATCTGCGGCATGCGTATCGTTGATTTTCACAATCACTACTACCCGCCGGTCTACGTCGAGGCGCTGCTGAGCTCGACGTCGGTCGTCAAGGTCACCTACGACGAGCAGGCGAACCCCTGCGTCCACTATCCGGGGGACTACAACGTTCTCGTGCCCGGCCATCGCGACATCGAGTACCGCCGGATCGTGCTCGACGAGCACCACGTCGACACCCAGGTGCTGTCGTTCACGACGCCGGGCGTTCACGTCGAGCCGCCGGCCGAGGCGGCGCGCCTGGCGACCCAGATCAACGACGCCTTCGCGCGCGTCTGCCGGCACAGCAAGGGCCGGTTCGCCGCGCTCGCGACGCTGCCGCTCAACGACCCCGCCGCCTCGGTCCGGGAGCTGCAGCGCGCGATGCAGGAGCTCGGCCTCCCGGGCGCGATGGTCTTCAGCAACGTCAATCACGTGGCGCTCGCCGACCCGCGGTTCGCGCCGCTCTGGAAGAAGGCCGACGAGCTCGGTGCGGTGATTTACATCCATCCGACCGACCCGCTGGGCGTCGAGGCCATGCTGGAGTACTGGCTGATGCCGCTCGTCGGCTTCCTCATGGACACGACGCTTGCGACGTCGAAGCTGGTCTTCAGCGGCGTGATCGAACGCCACCCCGGGATCCGCTGGGTGCTGACGCACATGGGCGGCGCGATCCCGTACCTGGCGGAGCGGCTGGATCGGGGCTACCGCGCGTTCGCCGACTGCCGCCGGCACATCAACCGTCCGCCGAGCGAGTACCTGAAGACGCTGTACTACGACACGGTCAACTTCAACCCGGACGCGGTGAAGTTCGCGGTGAGCTTCGCCGGCGCGGATCGCATCCTGGCAGGCAGCGACTATCCCCACCAGATCGGCAGCATCCCGCTGATGATCGACACCATTCAGGCGCTCGACGTGGGCGACGACGTGAAGAGGAAGATCTACGGGGAGAACGCGGTGCGGTTGCTGGGGATGTGAATTCAGGGTTCCACAGGGTTCCGCTGGGTTCCACTAGGTTCCGCAAGGTTCTGTTCCGCCGGGTTCTACAGGGTTCAGGGTTCTAGGTTCAGCGACTCCGCGGCAGAACCCCGTGGAACCGAACCCCGTGGAACAGAACCTAGCGGAACCCTGTAGAACCCAGCGGAACCCCGTGGAACCCCTTATTTCGCCTTCACCCACCGCAACATCTCCGCCATCGTGGCCGACTTCCCCTGCATCAGCAGTCCCGTCCGGAAGATCTTGCCCGCGGCCCAGATGGCGAGGACGACGGTGCCGGCCATGAGCGCGATCGAGAGCGCGATCTGCCACGCCGGCGGGCCGGGCCGCAGCGAGATGCGCAGCATCATCAGAAACGGCGCCGCGGTCGGGATGAGCGACAGCACCGCCGCGGTCATGCCGTCCGGCGCGCGGAGCACGGACATCCACGTGAACATCGGCAGCATGACGAGCACCATCGCCGGCGTCGCCATGCTCTGCGTGTCCTTGAGATCGTTGCACGCCGCGCCGATGGCGATGAAGATCGAGCCGAAGATCAGCCCGGCCATCACGAGGAACAACGTGAACCAGGCGAGCGCGCCCGGCGTCACGGCGCTCGCGTAGCCGCCCCAGTACTGCGCGACGACGAGTCCGCCGGCGATGTAGATGGCGGCCAGCAGCACCGAGACGCCGACGCTGCCGATCAGCTTCCCCATCATCAGCTGGAACGGCGTGATCGCGCCGATCAGGACCTCGCTGATGCGGCTCATCTTCTCCTCGATGACGCTGTTGAGGAGCTGCGGCGCGCTCGACATCACGGTGATGTACATCAGGACGAGCATCGCCAGCGGCACGCCCTGGGCGCGGACCTGGTCGACTGCCTCGGCCTGCTTCACGGTCCCTGCCGCGTCGCGCTCGAACAGGCCGAGGTTCTCGACCGGCGCCTGCCGCGTGAGCCGCGCCACGAGCGCGCGATCGATCGAGGCCCGCCGGAACCGCTCGTTCAGGACGAGCCCGTTCACGGTCACCCGCAGCCACATCGACAGCGCGTTGTAGGACGGGTGATCGGAGTAGTAGCGGATCTGCGCCTTGCCGGCGGGATCCAGGAGGTTCTCGGGGATCTCGACGAACGCGAACAGCTCCTCGCGGCGGACGCGATCGGAGAGCTCCAGGCGCAGGGCTTCGGGCGGCCGGCCGTCCGGCTTGACTTCGACCGGGATGAAGCGCGGCGTGGTCCGCAGCGCCTGTGGATCGGCGAGATCGCCGGAGCCCGCGTTCAGGACCTGGGCCACGGCGACGAGCGGCTCGCCGAGGACGCCCGTGTAGTCGACGAACGCGAACGTCCGATCCTTGCCGTCGGTCGCGTTCTTCGTCGCGCGCATGAGCACCACCGACAGCACCATGATCACCGGCATCAGCACGATGCTGACCATGAAGGCCTTGCTGCGGACGAGCGTGGCGAATTCCGACTGGGCGACGATCAGGATCTTGTGCATGAATCCTCCAAGAATTCAGGAGACAGGAGGCAGGAGACAGAGCGATGCGCGCTCGGCCTTCTCACTCCTGCCTCCTGAATTCTGTCTCCTGTCTCCTGTCCCTACGGCTTCGCGATCCGCACGAAGATATCCTGCAGCGACGGGCGCGTGATCTCGAAGTGATAGACCGCCGTGCGCGCGGCGAGGCGCGAGAGGAACGCCTGCGGATCCCCCTTGAGCCGGACTTCCTGGAGCTGGCCGAAGTCGTTGACCGACTCCACGTCCGGCATGCCGGCGAGCGCGGCGGCGCCGGCCGACGTGCGGATCCGGACGGTGTCGGCGCCGTACTGGTCCTGGATGCTCTCGAGCGAGCCGTCGAGCACCTTCCGGCCGCGGAAGATCATGAAGATGCGATCGCACATGCGCTCGGCGGTCGCCATGTCGTGCGTGCTGAAGACGACCGTGGCGCCGCGGCGCCGCATTTCGAGCACGGCGTCCTTCAGCACCTCGGCGTTGACCGGGTCGAGGCCGGAGAACGGCTCGTCCAGGATCAGCAGCGCCGGGTCCGACACGACCGCGGCGATGAACTGGACCTTCTGCGACATCCCCTTCGAGAGCGTCTCGATCTGCCGATCGAGCAGCCCCGGCAGCTCCATCCGCGCCATCCACTCGTCGATCGCCGCGTCGATGCGGCTGCGCGATCCGCCCTTGAGGCGGCCGTAGTAGCGCAGCAGCCGGCGGATCGTCATCTTCTTGTAGAGCCCGCGCTCCTCGGGCAGGTAGCTGACGCGATCGCGCGCCGCGGCGGTGTCGCTCGACCCGAGGACCTCGATCTGCCCTTCGTCGGGCAGCAGGATGTGCATGATCATCCTGAGCGTGGTCGTCTTGCCGGAGCCGTTCGGGCCGATGAAGCCGTAGATCGAGCCCGTGGGGACGGTGAGGGACAGATCGTCGACGGCGGCGATGCCGCCGAAGCGCTTGGTGACGTCGCGCAGGACGATGGCATCGTTCATGGTCGAAACGTCACTCCGTTCTCGGTTCTCAGTTCTCGGTTCGTCTCGGTTCTGCACAGTTCTGCGTTTCCGTTCCTCGTTCTATACCACGGCGCTGTGGACTCTACGCCGCCACTTCACGAAGAACGAAGAACCCGAAACGAAGAACCAAGAACCAAGAACCAAGAACCGTTTTGTCCCGTTTGACACTTTGTGAAAAGTTTCACATTATGAGTGACGAGCGATGGACGGTCCCGGGGTCGGCGCCGGCCCGCCCGCCGGCCTGCACGGCGCCGCTGTCCGCTTCTGCAATACCCCGGTTTCGAGTAGGCTCTTGGGAACTTGGCGCGGACGTCGAGACGATGAGTCAGATCTTCCATCGCTACTCGAACATCTACTCCCGGCTCAGCATCCTGGCGGCGGTAGGGTTCGTGGCCGTCCTCGGCGCCTCGGTCGGTCTGCTCCATCTGTCCGGCTACAACACCGGCCAGAGCCAGTTCGTCGATCAGCCGGTCCAGTTCAGCCATGCCCACCACGTCGGCGGCATGGGGATCGACTGCCGCTACTGCCATACGTCGGTCGAAGAGTCGGCGTTCGCCAATATCCCGCCGACCAAGACCTGCATGAACTGCCACTCGCAGATCTGGACCAACGCCCCGATCCTCGAGCCGGTCCGCGCCAGCTTCCGCGACAACAAGCCGCTGCGCTGGACGCGGGTCCACGATCTGCCGGATTTCGTGTATTTCAACCACAGCATCCACGTGAAGCAAGGGGTCGGCTGCGCCACGTGCCACGGGCCGGTCGACAAGATGCCGCTCATGTACCAGGAGAACCCCGCTCACGATGACCTGGTGCCTGGACTGCCACCGCGATCCCGCGAAGTACATCCGCCCGCGCGATCAGGTCTTCAACATGGCCTAGGAGCGCCCGGCCGACGACCCGGACTTCGGCGAGCGTCTCGTCAAGGAATACAAGATCGCGAGCGTCGAACAGCTGACGAGCTGCTCGACATGCCATAGGTAAGCTACCAGCTTCCAGCTTCCAGCTGCCAGCTTGGAGCGTCAGGAAGCGGAGGCGTAGCGGGAAGCGGGAAGCTGGAAGCTGAATTGAGCATGGATCCTTCTGCCATCCAATCGCGTCTGGCCGGCTCCGAGGGCCGCCTGTACTGGCGCAGCCTCGGCGAGCTGGCCGACACGCTGCAGTTCCGCGAGTACCTGCACCGGGAATTCCCCGAGCAGGCCTCCGAGTGGAACGACCCGAAGGGCCGCCGCCAGTTCCTGAAGCTCATGAGCGCGTCGCTCGCGCTCGCCGGGGTCAGCGCCTGCACCAAGCAGCCGGCCGAAAAGATCGTTCCCTACGTAAAGCAGCCCGAGGACATCGTCCCGGGCCGTCCGCTGTTCTTCGCGACCGCCATTCCGTTTGTCCGGGATCGCCCATCCCGTCTTGGTCGAAAGCCACAAGGGTCGTCCGACCAAAATCGAAGGCAATCCACAACATCCGGCCAGCCTCGGCGCGACCGACGTCTTCACCCAGGCGGCCATCCTCGATCTGTACGACCCGGATCGGGCCCAGACGATCACCTACCGCAGCGAGATCCGGGCCTGGGGCAAGTTTCTCAGCGACATGGTGGTGGCGGCAGAGCCAGAAGGCCCGGCAGGGAGCGGGGCTCCGGTTCCTGACCGGACCGATCACGTCCCCGTCGCTCGCCGAGTTGCTGGCAACGATCCTGCACGGAAAACCCGCAGGCGAAGTGGCATCAGTGGGATCCGGTCACCCGCGACGGCGCACGGCTGCGCGACGGGCTCGCCGACCAACGTCATCTATCACTTCGACAAGGCCGACGTCGTCGTGTCGCTCGACTCCGACTTCCTGGCCTGCGGCCCCGGCTGCGTCCGCTACCAGAAGGACTTTGCGGCCCGCCGGCGGGTCACCGACGACCGCAAGGCGATGAACCGCTTCTACGCGATCGAGAGCACGCCGACGCTGACCGGCGCCAAGGCGGATCACCGCCTCGTGCTCAAGGCCGGAGAGATCGAGGGGTTCGCGCGCCAGTTGTCCGGGAGCCTTGGAGCAGGGTCGGGAAGCTCTCCGGCCGAGTCCCGAGTCCCGAGTCCCGCCGAACGCCGACGCGGCGAAGTGGGTGGCGGCGGTCGCCAAGGATCTTCAGGCGCACCGCGGGCACATCGCTGGTGGTCGCCGGCGATTACCAGCCGGCGGCGGTGCACGCGGCCGCGCACGCGATGAACCAGGCGCTCGGCAACGTCGGCGCGACGGTCACGTACGCGGCGCCCATCGAAGCCGCGCCGGCCGATCAGGCGGCATCGCTCAACGATCTCGTGCGGCGATGGACGCGGGCCAGGTGGAGCTGCTCGTCATCCTCGGCGGCAATCCGGTCTTCACCGCGCCCGCCGACCTGAAGTTCTCAGAGAAGCTCGCGAAGGTCGGCATGACGGTCTCTCACGGACTGTACGCCGACGAAACGGCGAACCTGTGCCACTGGAACGTCGCCGAGGCGCATCCGCTCGAGAGCTGGGGCGATGCGCGCGCGTACGACGGCACGGTCACGGTCATTCAGCCGCTGATCGCGCCGCTCTACGAGGGCCGATCGGCGCACGAAGTGCTCGGCGTGTTCACCGCGCAGCCGGATCGCCACGGCTCTCAGATCGTCAAGGACTACTGGACCCGCGCGTTCGGCAGGGGCCAGCGGCTGGTCGATCCGCGACGCCGACGGTCAACCGTTCAAGGACGCCGACACGTTCTGGCGCCGGGCCCTGCACGACGGGTTCATCGGCGGCACCGCGATCGCCGACGGCGGACAGGCCACGCCGTTCACGGCGCCGTCCGCGGCCGCGCCGTCGCCGCCGCCGCCGCCGTCGCGCCGGCCGCGACCGCCGCGCCGCCGCCCGCGCCGGAGGGAGCGCTCGAGATCATCTTCCGGCCCGACCCGACGATCTGGGACGGCCGCTTCGCGAACAACGGCTGGCTCCAGGAGCTGCCCAAGCCGCTGACGAAGATCACGTGGGACCCGTCGGCGTGGATCAGCCCGCAGCTCGCCAGGGAACGCGGCCTGAGCGACGGCGACGTGATCGAGCTGCGCTATCGCGGCAACACCGCGCGCATGCCGGTCTTCGGGTCCCCGGCCATCCCGACGCAGTCCGTCACGGCGTTCTTCGGCTACGGCCGGCGTCTGGCCGGCCGCGTCGGCACCGCCACGGCCGGCGCCGAGGCGTTCAACGTCTACCTCCTGCGCACCTCCGACGCGCCGTGGTTCGGCAGCGGCCTCGAGATCTCGAAGACCGGCGACCGCTACCTGCTCGCGACGACGCAGGAGCACCACCTGATGGAAGGACGCGCGCCCGTCCGCGTCGCGACGCTCGAGGAGTACACGCACGAGCCGGCCGTCATCCAGCATCAGGGGCACAGCTTTCCACGGACGCTCACGATGTACCCCGACCATCCGTACGAGGGACACAAGTGGGGCATGGCGATCGACCTGACCTCGTGCACGGGCTGCGGCGCCTGCACGATGGCGTGCACGGCCGAGAACAACATCCCGGTCGTCGGCAAGGAGCAGGTCGCGGCCGGACGCGAGATGCACTGGATTCGCGTCGATCATTACTTCGCGGGGAAGGAGCGGACCTCGAGAGCGGCCAGCCTGTCGCGACGTACCACCAGCCCGTGCCCTGCATGCAGTGCGAGAACGCGCCGTGCGAGCTCGTCTGTCCGGTGGCCGCGACGACGCACAGCTCCGAAGGCCTGAACGACATGGTCTACAACCGCTGCGTCGGCACCCGGTACTGCTCGAACAACTGTCCGTACAAGGTGCGCCGCTTCAACTTCCTGCTCTATCAGGACTGGACCACGCCGAGCCTCGAGCCGATGCGCAATCCGGACGTCACGGTGCGGAGCCGCGGCGTCATGGAGAAGTGCACCTACTGCGTGCAGCGCATCAACCAGGCGCGCATCGACGCCAAGCGCGAGGACCGGAAGATCCGCGACGGCGAGATCGTCACGGCGTGCCAGGCCGTCTGCCCGTCCGACGCGATCGTCTTCGGCGACCTGAACGATCCGATCGAGCCAGGTCGCGAAGCTCAAGGCGCACCAGCGCAACTACGGCGTGCTCGAGGACCTGAACACGCGCCCGCGGACCACGTATCTCGCGGCGCTGCGGAACCCGAATCCCGAGCTGGAACCGGCACCGGCCGCTTCGACGACAGAACACTGATGGCCAACCGCGACGACAACGACCCGAAGCGGGACGACGACTACAACCCGCCGCCTCTGATCGAGCCGGGGCACACGTTCGCCTCGGTCACCGACAAGATCGCCGCGATCGTCCTGACGCGGCGCCATCCGCGGAGCTGGTTCTTCGGGCTGTTCATCGGCTTCAACCTGTGCATGGTCCTGTTGATGTCGATCACCTGGCTGCTGATCAAGGGCACCGGCATCTGGGGCGTCAACCTGCCGATCGGCTGGGGCTTCGCGATCATCAACTTCGTCTGGTGGATCGGCATCGGCCACGCCGGCACGCTGATCTCGGCGATCCTGCTGCTGCTCAAGCAGGACTGGCGCACGTCGATCAACCGGTTCGCCGAGGCGATGACGCTCTTCGCGGTGGTCTGCGCCGGCATCTTCCCGCTGATTCACACCGGCCGTCCGTGGCTCGCGGCCTACTGGCTGTTCCCGTACCCGAACACGATGGGGATCTGGCCGCAGTTCCGCAGCCCGCTCATCTGGGACGTCTTCGCGGTCTCGACGTACTTCACGGTCTCGCTGATGTTCTGGTACGTCGGGCTCGATGCCCGATCTGGCGACGCTGCGCGACCGCGCCAAGAGCCTGCACATCCGCCGGCTCTACGGCATGCTCGCGCTCGGCTGGCGCGGATCGGCGCGGCACTGGGAGCGCTACGAAGCGGCCTACCTGCTGCTCGCCGGCCTCTCGACGCCGCTGGTCCTCTCGGTCCACACGGTCGTGAGCTTCGACTTCGCGATCGGCATCATCCCGGGCTGGCACGCGACGATCTTCCCGCCCTACTTCGTCGCCGGCGCGATCTACGCCGGGTTCGCGATGGTGCTGACGCTCGCGATTCCGCTGCGGGTCCTCTACAACCTCGAGGATTTCATCACGATGCGCCACCTGGAGAACATGGGCAAGGTGATGCTCGTCACCGGCCTGATCGTCGGCTACGGCTACGTGATGGAGGCGTTCTTCGGCTGGTACAGCGCCAACCGGTACGAGAAGTACATGATCTTGAACCGGATGACCGGCCCGTACTGGCCGTTCTACTGGACGCTGATCCTCTGCAACATCATCACGCCGCAGTTCCTCTGGATCAAGTCGGTGCGGACCTCGCCGATCAAGCTGTTCCTCATCGCGATGGTCGTCAACGTCGGCATGTGGCTCGAGCGGTTCGTCATCGTCGTCACGAGCCTGCACCGCGACTTCCTGCCCTCGTCGTGGGGGATGTACTGGCCGACGCTGTGGGACCTGATGACGTTTTTCGGGACGATCGGGCTGTTCGTCACGCTCTTCTTCCTGTTCATCCGGTTCCTGCCGATGATCTCGATCTTCGAGATGCGCACGATCGTGCCCGCCGCCAAGGTGAGGGGAGGCAAGGCGCACTGAGCGCGTGAGCCATGGATCACACACCAGCCGGTTCGACGCTCTACGGCGTGATGGCCGAGTTCGACGATCCGACGGCGCTCGTCGAGGCGGCGCGCCGCACCTACGACGAGGGCTATCGGCAGTTCGACTCGTTCTCGCCGTTTCCGATCGACGACATCTTCAGCGCGATGCACCTCGAGGATCGGCGGGTGCCGTGGCTGGTCCTCGGCGGCGGGATCGCGGGCCTGCTGACCGGGCTCGGGCTCCAGGAGTGGGTGTCGGCCTACGCGTACCCGTTGAACATCGGCGGCCGGCCGAATCTGAGCTGGCCGATGTTCGTGCCGGTCACGTTCGAGCTGACGATTCTCTTCGCGGCCTTCGCGGCGGTCTTCGGGATGTTCATCCTGAACGGGCTGCCGATGCCGTATCACCCGGTGTTCAACGTGGAGCGGTTCACCGCGCACGCCAGCCAGGACAGCTTCTTCCTGGCGATCGAGGCCGTCGATCCGAAGTTCGATCGGCAGGCGACGCGGGCGTTCCTGCAGGACCTCGGGGCGAAGGAAGTGAACGATGTCGAAGCGTAGAAGCGCTGGGCCGAGCGCGAAGTCGCGAGGCGCGCGCGATGGCTCGCTGGTCGCGGACCTGCGCCGCTCGGCGAGGCTCGTGCGGCTGTGCCATGCTCGGCGCTGGCGCGTCGGGCTGCCGCCAGGACATGCACAATCAACCCAAGTACCGCGGGCTGCGCCCGAGCGTGTTCTTCACCGACGGCGCGAGCGCGCGGCCGCGGGTCGAGGGGACGGTCGCGCGCGGGACGCTGCAGGAAGACGACGCGTTCTTCACCGGCAAGGTCAGCAACGCGACCGTGAAGGAGCTGCCGTTTGCGATCGACGAGCACGTCCTCGATCGCGGCCAGGAGCGGTTCAACATCTACTGCTCGCCGTGCCATGGCCGGACGGGCAAGGGCGACGGCATGGTGGTGCGGCGCGGGTACCGCCAGCCGCCGTCGTTCCACAGCGACCGGCTGCTGCAGGCCGACGCCGGATACATCTTCGACGTGATCACGAACGGGTTCGGCGTGATGCCGGACTACAAGGCGCAGATCGCGCCCCGCGACCGGTGGGCGATTGTCGCGTACCTCCGCGCGCTGCAACTGAGCCAGCACGCGTCGGCGTCCGACATCGAGGGCGGCGATCCGACGAAGCCGCCCCAACCCGGCGGTGGCGCGCGCGCGCCCGAGAAGCATTGAGGATGGAAACACACACTGTGAACACCGACGTGCCCGCCCTTGCGCGCCTGCAGCAGAGGGCGCTTGTCGTCGGATTCTGGGGGCTGGTGGCCGGGGGGATCGGCGGGGTCTTTGCGCCCGCTCAGTTCTTCAGGTCCTGGCTCATCGGGGTCCTCTTCTGCCTCGGGCTGTCGCTGGGATCGCTCGCGCTCCTGATGCTGCAGCACATGTCGGGCGGGCAGTGGGGGCTCGTCGGGCGCCGCATCTTCGAGGCGGCGTCGCGGACCCTCCCGCTCGTGGCGCTGGCGTTCGTGCCGCTGCTGTTCGGGCTGCCGAGCCTCTACAAATGGGCGCGGCCGGAGCTCGTCAGCACCGACGGCATCCTGCAGTTCAAGGCGCCGTACTTGAACGTGCCGTTCTTCGTCGGCCGGGCGGTGTTCTACTTCGCCGTCTGGATGCTGTGTTCCTGGCTGCTGAACAAATGGTCGGCGGGCCAGGATCGCGGCGAGGTGGCGGTCAAGCCGAGCGACACGCTGCGGTTCCGCCAGGTGAGCGCGCCGGGGCTCCTCGTCTACGTCCTGACGATGACGTTCGCGTCCGTCGACTGGGTCATGTCGCTCGACCCGACCTGGTACTCGACGATTTTCGGACTGATTTTCGTGGCCGGCCAGGGGCTCTCGGGCCTGTCGCTCGTCATCATCGTGCTGTCCATGCTCAGCGGGACCGAGCCCTACGCCAGGTACCTCAGGCCGGGGCACTTTCTCGATCTGGGCAAGCTGCTTCTGGCCTTCGTGATGCTGTGGGCCTACTTCGCGTTCTCGCAGTTCCTGATCATCTGGGCGGGCAACCTGCCGGAGGAGATTCCGTTCTTCGTGAACCGCCTGAATCACGGCTGGCAGTACGTGTCGCTGGCGGTGCTGCTCGGCCACTTCGTGCTCCCGTTCGTGCTGCTGCTGTCGCGGGATCTGAAGAAGCGGCCCTTGCTGCTCGCCAGGGTCGCCGCCGTGGTCCTCGTCATGCGGCTCGTCGACCTGGTGTGGCTCGTCGGGCCGATGTTCGAGAGCGGCAGGTTCCCCATCCACTGGATGGACGTCGCGCTGCCGATGGGCCTCATCGGCGTCTGGCTCTTCCTGTTCGCGCGTCTGCTCCGGGGCCGGGCGCTTCTGCCTCTCAACGATCCGTTCTTCAAGGAGGCGTTCGCGCATGACGTCCACTGATCATTCGTCGCCGGAGCTGGACAACGAGGACGTTGCGCACGAGGAGTCGGATGTCGACGTCCGGACGATTCTCCGGTTCGGCGTGGGGATCGTCGCGGTGGTGGCGACTGCGTTCCTGCTGATGTGGGGGCTGTTCCGCGTCCTCACCCACCAGGCGGCCGCGAACGACCCGCAGCTGTCGCCGCTCGCCCGGCCGACGTGCCCGTATGCCGACCTCGAGAAGTGCCCCGAGCTGCTTCCGGCGGGGCCGCACCTGCAGACCAACGAGCCCGAGGCCCTCGCGAAGATCCGGATGACGGAGGCGAAGGCGCTCGAGGGTTACGGGTGGGTCAATCAGGCCGCGGGCGTCGCGCACATACCGATCGCCGAGGCGAAAAAGCTGATCGTGCAGCGCGGGCTGCCGGTCCGGGCCGCCCCTGTTCTCGATCCGCGGGCGGGCACGCACGCTCCCGCGATGGGCGAGTCGTCGGGTGGACGAACGATCGGAGTGCCGGCGCCCGCAGTCGGGACGCCGCCGGCGCCTGCTCCGCCCGCTTCGCCCGAACCGCATGGCGGCGGACACAAGTAGAGCGGACACGCGATCCGGTAGTGTCCGGCTTCAGCCGGACCAGACAAGCGGTGGCGTCCGGCTTCAGCCGGACCAGCAGGTCCGCCTGAAGGCGGACGCCACCGGAATCAGGCCGACAGGACAAAAGACCGTGACGTTGAGAAGAGCGATAGGGGCAATCGGGATGACGGCCATCGTGCTGGCCGCGCCGGCCCCTGCGCGCGCGCAGCCCGTGTCGCCCGAGCCGGGCGACGCGGCCACGGCGAAGCCCGGGCTGCTGAAGCAGATCGGCATCGATCAGCGGCTGCAGGAGCAGGTCCCGCTCGATCTCGCCTTCAAGGACGAAGCCGGCCGCGACGTGCGGCTCGGGGACTACTTCGGCAAGCGGCCGGTCATCCTGGTGCTCGGCTACTACGAGTGCCCGATGCTCTGCACGCAGGTGCTCAACGCCGCCGTCAGCGCGCTCAGCCTGCTGACCTTCGACGCCGGACGGGAGTTCGACGTCGTGGCGGTCAGCATCAACCCGAAGGAAACCCCGGCCCTGGCCGCGCAGAAGAAGCAGTCCTACATGGAGCGCTACGACCGGCCGCACACGGTCGAGGGATGGCACTTCCTGACGGGCACGGAAGCCTCGATCAAGCGCCTCGCCGCGTCGGTCGGCTTCCGCTACGCGTACGACGAGGAGATCCAGCAGTACGCGCACGCCGCCGTCATCGAGGTGCTCACGCCCCGCGGGGTCATCTCGAAATACTTTTACGGGATCGAGTTCTCGGCGCGCGATCTCAAGTTCGGCCTGATGGAAGCGTCCGAGGAGCGGATCGGCACGGCCGTCGACAGCGCCCTGCTGCTCTGCTACCACTACGACCCGACGACCGGAAAGTACGGCGCGTCCGCGATCGCCGCCGTCCGCGTCGGGGCGGTGGCGACCGTGCTGGCTTTCCTGTCGTTTCTGTACATCAGCCTCAAACGAGAGCGGGCGGCAACGCGACGCGGCACTGTGACGGTTAATCGAACCTGACGATGTTCACGAACTTTCCACTGTTTCCGCAACAGGCTTCGGTCCAGGCCTCGCAGGTCGACGGCATCTATTTCTTCATGCTGGCCGTCACCGCGTTCTTCTCCCTGCTGATCGCGGGGCTCGTCGTGTTCTTCGCGGTGAAGTTCCGGCGGCGCCACGAAGACGAGGTCGGCGTGCCCATCCACGGGTCGCTCGCGCTCGAGCTGCTGTGGACGATCATCCCGTTCCTCATCACGCTGGTGATGTTCGGCTGGGGCGCGAAGGTCTTCTTCGAGCTCTACCGCGCTCCGGCCGGCGCGATGGAGGTCTACGTCGTCGGGAAGCAGTGGATGTGGAAGGTGCAGCACATGGACGGGCAGCGCGAGATCAACGAGCTGCACGTCCCGCTCGGCCGGCCGGTGAAGCTGATCATGGGATCCGAGGACGTGCTGCACAGCTATTTCATTCCGGCGTTCCGGGTGAAGGCCGACGTCATCCCGGGCCGCTACAACATGCTCTGGTTCACCGCGTCGAAGCCCGGCCGGTATCCCCTGTTCTGCGCCGAGTATTGCGGCACGAACCACTCGGGGATGATCGGGACGATCATCGTCGATGGAGCCGGCCGAGTTCCAGGCGTGGGTGGGGGGCGGCCGATCCTCGGACACGCCGGCGGCCGCCGGGGAAAAGCTGTTCCAGAGCCAGGGGTGCGTCGCCTGCCATCGTCAGGGCGCGACGATTCAGGGGCCGCTGCTCACGAACATCTTCGGGTCCACCGTGCCGCTGCAGGGCGGGGCCACGGTCGTCGCCGACGAGGCGTACATCCGCGAGTCGATCGTCAATCCCCAGGCCAAGATCGTCGCCGGCTTCCAGCCGCTCATGCCGACGTTCCAGGGGCTGGTTTCGGAAGAGCAGTTGATGCAGCTCATCGCCTACATCAAGTCGCTGAGCACGCCGGGCGGTGCGCCCGCAGGGGCTCACGCGCCGGCGAAATAGATCGAACAACGCGTTGCGCGGGGCACCGGCTTCGCAGCTGAACGGACACTATGGAAACCCTGAACTACCTCAACAACGGCCACGGCCTGGCGTCGTGGCTGCTGACGAGAGATCACAAGCGCATCGCGCTCTTGTATCTCGCGTCGATTACCTTCTTCTTCTTCCTGGGCGGGCTGTTCGCCTTCATGATCCGGGTCGAGCTGCTGACGCCGGCCGGCGACGTCATGACGTCCGACACGTACAACAAGATGTTCACCATGCACGGCGTGGTGATGGTCTTCTTCTTCCTGATCCCGTCGATTCCCGCGGTGCTCGGCAACTTCCTCATCCCGATCATGATCGGGGCGAAGGACCTCGCGTTCCCGCGCATCAACCTCCTGAGCTGGTACATCTACGTCCTCGGCGGGATCTTCACGCTCGTCGCGGCGCTGAGCGGCGGCGTCGACACCGGCTGGACGTTCTACACGCCGTACAGCACGGCGGCGGCCAACAGCCACGTCATCACCGCCGCGCTCGGCGTGTTCATCACCGGGTTCTCGTCGATTCTGACCGGGCTCAACTTCATCGTCACGATCCACCGGATGCGCGCGCCGGGGCTGACCTGGTTCCGGCTCCCGTTGTTCGTGTGGGCGCACTACGGGACCAGCCTGATCATGATCCTCGGGACGCCGGTCATCGCGATCACGGTCCTCCTCGTCGCGGCCGAGCGCGCGCTGCACATGGGCATCTTCGATCCCGCGCTCGGCGGCGACCCGATCCTCTTCCAGCACCTGTTCTGGTTCTACTCGCACCCGGCGGTCTACATCATGATCCTGCCGGCGATGGGGGTCATCAGCGAGATCATCCAGGCGTTCTCGCGGAAGAACATCTTCGGCTATTCGTTCGTGGCCTTCTCGTCGCTGGCCATTGCGATCATCGGCTTCCTCGTGTGGGGCCACCACATTTTCGTGGCCGGCCAGTCGGTGTACGCCGGGCTCATCTTCTCGATCCTGAGCTTCGTGGTCGCCATCCCGTCGGCCATCAAGGTCTTCAACTGGACCGCGACGATCTACAAGGGATCGGTCAGCCTCGACTCGCCGATGATCTACGCGTTCGGGTTCCTCGGCCTCTTCACCATCGGCGGCCTGACGGGACTCTTCCTGGCGGCGATGGGTCTCGACATCCACATGCACGACACGTATTTCGTGGTCGCGCACTTCCACTACATCATGGTCGGCGGCGCCATCATGGGGTACCTCGGGGGGCTGCACTACTGGTGGCCGAAGATCAGCGGCCGCCTGTACCCGGAAGGGTGGGCCAAGTTCGCGGCGCTGATGGTGTTCGTCGGCTTCAACCTGACGTTCTTTCCTCAGTTCGTCGCCGGATACCTGGGCATGCCGCGCCGCTATCATGCCTACCCGGACGAGTTCCAGGTGCTGAACGTGGCCTCGACGCTTGGCGCCTCGATCCTCTCGGTCGGCTACGTGCTGCCGATGATCTACTTCACCTGGTCGATCTTCGCGGGCGAGAAGTCGCCGGCGGACCCGTGGGGCGCGCAGGGGCTGGAGTGGGAGACCCCGTCGCCGCCGCCGACCGAGAACTTCCACGAGATGCCCATCGTCACGCACGGCACGCATCAGTACGGCCCCAGCAAGGAGGTCGGCATTGTCTGAGGGTCGCCCGTCCGACCACTACCGGAGGTCGGGAGTTTCGGAGGGCCACCCCTCCGAGCACTATCCCGGCCCGATGCACCAGCCGCCGGTGCACCGGGAGCGGGCCCATGCCGACGTGCACGTCGCGCACCATCCGAAGCTGCAGCACCATTTCGACGACATGGCGCAGCAGGCCGAGGCGTCGACGCTCGGCATGTGGGTGTTCCTGGTCACCGAAATCATGTTCTTCGGCGGCCTGTTCATGTGCTACCTGGTCTACCGGACGGCGTCGCCGGAGGGCTTCGCGGAGGCCAGCCATCACCTCAACGTGGTCTGGGGCGCCGTCAACACGATCGTCCTGATTGTCAGCTCGCTGACGATGGCGCTCGCGGTGCGCGCCGCGCAGACGAGCGCGCCGCCGAAGACGCAGGTGTTCTGGCTCGTGGCGACGATGTTTTTCGGGATCGCGTTCCTGGGCGTCAAGGCCATCGAGTACGCCGACAAGTTCGATCATCACCTCGTCCCCGGCCCCAACTTCGTGTGGGAAGGCAAGCATCCGGCCGCGGCGGAGATGTTCTACTCGCTGTACTTCTGCATGACGGGGCTGCACGCGCTGCACATGGTCATCGGGCTCGGGATCATGACCGTCATCGCGATCATGGCGTGGCGGCGGCAGTTCGACGCCGACTACTACACGCCCGTCGAGGTGTCCGGCCTGTACTGGCACTTCGTCGACATCGTCTGGATCTTCCTGTTTCCGCTGCTCTACTTGATCGGCGGACACGTCGTCGACTGAGGGCTCGAACATATGTCAGCTGGTCACGTCGCTCCGAAGAGCATGTATTACTGGGTGTTCGCGGCCCTGGTCGTGGGGACGATTCTCACCTACCTGGTCGCCCTCGTGGACCTGGGCCCGTTCAACAACATCGTCATGCTCACGATCGCGTGCACGAAGGCCACGCTCGTCATCCTCTTCTTCATGCACGTCCGCTGGAGCTCCCGGCTCACGTGGGTCGTCGCGATGTCCGGGTTCTTCTGGCTGCTCATCCTCTTCAGCCTGGGCATGAGCGACTACATGAGCCGCGGCTGGATCCCGGGGACGCTGCGGTAGGGGCCGCTTCGCGTGGTGTCCGGCTTCAGCCGGATGACCACGGTGGCGTCGCGGCTCAGCCGGCTGTCACCACGGTGGCGTCCGGCTTCAGCCGGACCTTGTCACCACGGTAGGCGTCCGGCGTCAGCCGGACCTTGTCACCGCGGTCAGGCGCTCCGTCAGGTCCGGCTAAAGCCGGACGCCACCGGGTTCAGCCGGCACCCGTTCGCCGCCGAAAACCCGCCACTCGCCGGGCAATGTGATCCTCTTCCGGAAGGCCGCCGTAAATTCTGGCTATACTTGAGTCGGGCGGCACGAGCTGTCCGCCGCCCGAACCACTCACAGCACTCAGAGAAGCAATTCCTGTGGCCAATCTCAAGGACGACCTCGCTTCACTTCGGATCGAACAGACCTCCCGCGCGGGCGGAAGCCGCCGCGGGGTCTGGATTGCGCTCGCGCTCGTGGCGGTTGCGGTCGCGGCCGGCGGCTGGCTCTGGACCACGCGCGTCGATGCGGCGCCCGTGACGATCGCAACCGTGACCGCGCGGACCGGGGCCGGCGCGGCCCCCGGCGCGGTGTTGAACGCCTCGGGGTACGTCACGGCCCGGCGCCGGGCGACGGTGTCGTCGAAGGTGACCGGCAAGGTCCTCGAGGTGTTCGTCGAGGAAGGCAAGGCGGTCCGGAAAGGGCAGGTGCTCGCGCGGCTCGACGACTCGCAGGTGCGGGCGGCGCTCGCGGTCGCCGAGGCGCAGCTCGAGGCCTCGCGGCGCGGCGCGGCCGAGGACGAGGCCCGGCTGCGCGAAGCAGAGCTGACCCTCGGCCGCCGTGAGCAGCTCATCAAGGACAAGATCATCGGGAGGGCCGAGCTGGACTCGGCGCGGGCGGAAGTGGAGTCCATCAAGGCGCGGATCTCGCTGTCCCAGCAACAGGTGAAGGTGTCGGAGAGCCTGGTGAACCAGCACCGCACCGATCTGGCGGACATGACCGTGCGCGCGCCGTTCGACGGCGTGGCGATCTCGAAAGACGCGCAGCCGGGCGAGATGATCTCGCCGGTGTCCGCCGGCGGCGGCTTCACGCGCTCCGGCATCGGCACGATCGTGGACATGTCGTCGCTCGAGATCGAAGTGGACGTGGCCGAGCAGTACATCGACCGCGTGCGGCCGGGCCAGCCGATCGAGGCGGTGCTCGACGCCTACAAGGACTGGCGCATCCCGGCGCACGTCATCACGACGGTCCCGTCGGCCGATCGGGCAGAAAGCCACGATGAAGGTGCGGATCGGGTTCGACAAGCTCGACCCGCGGATCCTCCCCGACATGGGCGTCAAGGTGTCGTTCCTCACGGAGAAGGCGCCGGTCGAGACCGCGGCGCCGCGCGCGCGGCTGCTCGTGCCCAGGACGGCGGTGCGAACGGAGGACGGGCGTGATGTCGTGTTCGTCGTCCACGACGACCGGGTGGAGCGCCGGGCGGTGACGGCTGGCGCCGCCGACGGCGATCAGGTCGAGATCGTCTCCGGCGTGACCGCGGGCGAGAAGGTCGTGGTCGACGGTCCGGCGACGATGAAGGACGGCGACAAGGTGACGGTCAAGGAGCGTTGAATGGATACGCTGGTCAAGATCAGGGATCTGCACAAGATCTACCGCCGCGGCGAACGAGCGCATCGACGTGCTCCAGGGCGTGACGCTCGACATCCCGTCGGGCGACTTCCTCGCGCTGATGGGGCCGTCGGGCTCCGGCAAGACGACGCTGCTCAACCTGATCGGCGGCCTCGACACGCCGACCGAGGGCTCGATCGAGGTGGCCGGAGATCGCATCGACAAGATGTCGGGGGGCAAGCTGTCGGCCTGGCGCGCCCGGCACATCGGCTTCGTGTTCCAGATGTACAACCTGCTCCCGGTCCTGACGGCGGCGAAGAACGTCGAGCTGCCGCTGCTCCTGACCAAGCTCGGCTCCGCCGATCGCAAGCGCCGCGTCCAGACCGCTCTCGGCGTCGTCGGGCTGGGCGAACGCGCGAAGCACTATCCGCGCCAGCTGTCGGGCGGACAGGAGCAGCGCGTCGGCATCGCGCGCGCCATCGTCACCGATCCGACGCTGCTGCTGTGCGACGAGCCGACGGGCGATCTCGATCGCAAGGTCGGGCGACGAGATCCTGGACCTGCTCCAGGCGCTCAACCGCGATCACGGCAAGACGATCGTGATGGTGACGCACGACCCGCACGCGGCGGCCCGCGCGAAGCGGACGCTGCACCTCGACAAGGGCGTCCTCGTCACGGAGGCGGTGGCATGAAGTTCCTCCGCATCGTCTGGCGCAACCTGCTGCGGCAGGAAGGTCCGCACGATCTTCACGCTGCTGTCGATCTTCGTGGCGTTCGTGCTGTTCGGCGTCCTGATGGCGATCCGCGCCGCGTTCACGCTGGGCATCGAGCTCGCCGGGGCCGACCGGCTGATGATCCTCAACAAGATCTCGCATCATCATGCCGCTGCCGAACAGCTATGCGCGAGCGCGATCCGGACGCTCGAGGGCGTCACGGACGTCACGCACGCCAACTGGTTCGGCGGCTACTACCAGGAGACGAAGAACGCGTTCGCCAACATGGCGGTCGACGCCGAGAGCTGGCTGCGGATGTACCCGGAGTTCGCCGTCGCCGGAGGATCAGAAGAAGGCGTGGCTCGCCGACCGCACGGGCGCGATCGTCGGGCGTCGACACGGCGCAGGCGATTCGGCTGGAAGGTCGGCGACCGCGTGCCGCTGCAGGCGACGATCTACCGGAGGCCCGACGGCACGGCGTGGGAGTTCAACGATCGACGGCATCTACGACTCGCCCGTGAAGGGCACCGACAAGACGCAGCTCTTCTTCCACTAGGACTACCTGAACGAGACGGTCCGCGGCAGGATCGGCTTCGCGCGACCAGGTCGGCTGGTACGTCATCAAGGTCGACGACCCGCGACCAGTCGGACCGCGATCGCGAAGAAGATCGACGCGATGTTCGCGAACTCGCCGACCGAGACGAAGACCGACAGCGAGAAGGCGTTCGTCGCGGGCTTCGCCGAAACAGATCGGCAACATCGGCCTGATCACGCAGCTCATCGCCGACGGCGGCCATCTTCATGATCCTGATCGTGACGGCGAACACGATGGCGCAGTCGATCCGCGAGCGCACGAGCGAGCTGGCGCGTGCTGAAGACGCTCGGCTTCGGCGACGGCCGCATGCTGGCGCATGGTGCTGCTGGAGTCGTGCCTGCTCGCGCTGGTCGGCGGCGTGGCCGGGCCTCGCGGTCGTCGTGGGTGCTCATCGCGCTGGGGCGATCCGACCGGCGGCGTTCCTGCCGACGTTCTACTTCCCGGTCCGCGATCTGATCGCCGGCGTCGCGCTCGTCCTGCTGCTCGGGCTCGCGGCCGGCGCGCTGCCGGCCTGGCAGGCCGGCGCCTGCGCATCGTCGACGCGCTGAGGAGGACACTGACGCAATGCTCTCGCAGATCCTCGCGGTCACCGGCGTCAACCTGCGGTCGATCCGGCAGCGGCTCGGCTCGTCCGCCGTCGCGATCATCGGCATCGCCGGCGTCGTCGTCGTGTTCGTGGCCGTGCTGTCGATCGCCGAAGGCTTCAGCGGCCGCGATGACCGACGTCGGCGATCCGCAGTCGCGTCATCGTGATGCGCGCCGGCAGCGACACCGAGATGACGAGCGGCCTGAGCGGGCGACGATGCGCAGCTCGATCATGGACACGCCCGGCATCGCAGCGCGACGCGAGCGGACCGATCGCCTCGCCCGAGCTGTTCGTCATCGTCGGCCATCCGACGAAGAAGGACCCGAGCGACGCGAACGTGCCGCTGCGCGGCGTGTCGCCGGCGGCGTTGAAGGTCCGCGGCCGGACGTGAAGATCGTCGAAGGCCGGATGTTCACCGCCGGGCACGAACGAGATCGTCGTCGGCCGCGCCGCGTCGCGGCAGTTCGCCGGCCTCACGGTCGGATCGTCGATGCAGTGGGGCCAGAACACCTGGCACGTCGTCGGCATCTTCGACGCGCAGGGAAGCGTCGCGGAGTCCGAGATCTGGTGCGACGCGCAAGGTGCTGCAGCCCGCCTACCAGCGCGGCAACAGCTATCAGTCGGTGCTACGCGCGCTGACAGCGCCGAGACGGTTCCAGACGTTCAAGGACGCGCTGACGACCGATCCGCGGCTGATCGGTCACCGCCGATCCGCGAGCCGGAGTACTACGCCGCAGCAGTCGGAGGTCCTTCACCAGATCATCAGCACGATCGGCTTCATCATCGCCGGGCTGATGGGCATCGGCGCGGTCTTCGGCGCGGTGAACACGATGTACACGGCGGTGGCGAGCCGCACGCGCGAGATCGCGACGCTGCGGGCGCTCGGCTTCGGCAGCGTCCCCGTCGTCGTGTCCGGTGCTGATCGAGGCGGTGCTGCTTGAGCCTGATCGGCGGCCTCATCGGCGGCCTCGCCGCGTGGGTCGCCTTCGACGGCTATCAGACCGTCGACGATGAACTTCCAGTCGTTCAGCCAGGTGGCCTTCGCGTTCGCGGTCACGCCGACGCTGCTGGCGCAGGCGCTCGTCTATGCGCCGTCATGGGCCTGCTCGGCGGGCTGCTGCCGGCCATCCGCGCGGCCCGGCTCCCGATCGTCACGGCCCTTCGAGAGCTCTAAGAGCGCCCGTTCGTCGAGCTCATCCGGGCAGTAGCATTTCCAAACAGCCGCCCGCGGCCAGAATGCACGATCACTACACTCAATCAAGCTCTGCTGATTGGTGCGGTCCGATCGGCCGCTCGAAATAAGTTACGTTCTATCAAAAACTTACATCAAGTTGTCGAGCCTCTGTCGTATAGCTCAACAGGGCCGGTACAAACCTTGCTTTCAATCTGGCACTTGTAAGACGAAATGTCAGGGAAGCCGCGGAGGCAGCCTGATGCGCTTCGACGACGTGCTTCAACGGATTCAGGGCGAGTTCGTGGAAATGCCCGGACTTCGGCTGACATCGGCACAGGCACAACGTCTGTGGGGTCTCGAGCGCGACGTTTGCGATGCGCTGCTCGGGGCGCTCGTTGACGCGAAATTTCTCGCACAGACTCGTGACGGCGCGTTCATCCGTCTGGATGGGGCCCGGCCGAGTCAGTTCTCGACGGTTCGTCGCCACGAGCGAATAGCTGTGGCTTAGGGTTCTGCCCGCCGGTGCCGGCATGCTGACTACCTGCCTCGTCAGCAATATTTGCCGGCTCGCATCCTCGCTCCCGGGCGAAAGCGCCCGCGGCCAGGTTTGTCGGAGGTTGAAGGCTTCGGCCTTCAGCCTTCGACATCACATCCTCAACTCCCAAAAAGCCAACACCCAACTCCCAAAGTGTCTAGGGGTGAAATTCGCGTCAGAGTGCTTTGAGGGCCTCAAAGACCTCGTCGTTCTTCGGCTGCTCGGGGATCTGGTAGACCTTCGACCAGGCGATTCGCCCCTGCTTGTCGACGACGAAGATCGCGCGCTCGGAGAAGCCTTCTTTGGGCCTGAAGACGCCGTATTGCTGCGCGACCTCCCCGTGAGGATGGAAGTCGCTCAGCAGATCGTACGAGATCGGCCCGATGGCTTTCGCCCAGGCCGCCTTGGCCGGCTGCGCGTCGATGCTGATGCCGAGGACGGCCGCCCCCTCGCGTGCGAACCGCTCGAGATTGGATTCGTACCCGCACATCTGTGCCTCGCACACGGGCGTGAACGCCAGCGGGTGGAACGCGATGACCACGTTCTGCCGGCCGCGAAAATCCGACAGCTTGACCGTGCCGCCGCGATGGCTGCGCAATTCGAAATCAGGGGCCTGGTCGCCGATCTTTAAGGACATCGTCTCAGGTCTAAGGCTCAGGTCTCGATCTCGGTCTCGCGTCTCGCGTCTCGCGTCTCAGGTTCTGGGCTCGAAAAACCATCGACCGAAGACCCATAGACCTACCAAAGACCTGAAGACCAGAGACTATCTCAACACGTCAATCGCCGTCACGTGCGCGATGCGCCAGGTCCCGCCGGCCTTCGTGAAGCCCAGCGCGAACTCGCGGGCGTCGCGCGATTCCTCTCCGGTCTGGCTTCCCCGTATGAAGCTCGCGGTCAGCGTGACATCGGCGGTTGCGGCGCCGGACGTCATCTCGACGCCGACGTCGTCGAACTCCATGCGGAATGCGGCGGTTCGCGGCTGAAGCCGCTCGGCCATCCCCATGAGCGTCATGCGGCCCCGGATGGGCGCGGTGCCCTGCCCGAGATCGACGACGACGTCCTCGGTGAAGTAGCTTCCGATGTTGGTCGCGCGGGAGATGGCGGCGAGGCCCTCTGCGGAGCGGTTCACCTCGCTGCGCAGCGCTTCAATCCGCTCGCGAATGACGCGCTCGTCGCCGGACCCCCAGCGGCTCCACACGAACAACGCGACGGCGGCCAGCGCGACGCCGCCTCCGATCCGCAGCGCGCGGCGTCTCGTCAAAAGACGACCTTGCCGACGATGCGCGAGACATCGACGCGGCCGAAATCATGGTCGCTGGCGCGCATTCCGCGGTTGTCGCCGATGACGTAGTACTCGCGTGTCGTCAAGGTCACTTCCGGCACGTCCCACGGCCGGCGCTGCTGCACGTACGGCTCGCTGAGCGGAGCGCCGTTGACGTAGGCCTGGCCCTGGGACATCGAGAATCGCTCACCCGGCAGGGCCACGATGCGTTTGACGTACAGCACGTGCGGTCCTGCGAGCCGGATCGCCACGACGTCTCCGCGCGACGGCTTGCGGGACGCGAAGGCCAGGCGATTGACGAGCTTGAGCGATCCGGAGCGGTACGTGGGCTCCATGCTGATGCCTTCGGCGCGGATTGGCATCAGGACCCAGCGGAACATCACGAAGCTCAACGCCCCGAGGACCAGCACGCGCACCAGCGTGCGCCGGGGATGCGAACCGAAAACAAAGCGCCGTAGGCTCACTCGTGCATCCGCTTCTCTGGGGACTTCAGATTAGCAGATCCGGCGGGGCCGGCGGCATTCTGAGCTGTCGGAGGGCGAAGGCGGGACAGCGCGATACCGCGATGGCAGACGCGCCTATCTGGAGCGTGCGAGGTCTCAGTGATTCAAGGATTCGCGAGGGATTAGGGATTACGGATTCCTCACGTTTCTTCCAGTACCGGGATAGTCCCTGCCACGAATAGTCGAGCCGGCCGGCACGGTTGTATCTCTCGGCGTCCTGTTCCCCGATCTTTCGTCTGAGATCGAGCAGCGCCTCCTCGACGAACGCGCGCTCGCGTTGGGCGTCGTCCAGTGTCTGGTCGCCGAGCAGCCGCCGTGCGATCCGGCTCCACGCGTCGAGCCGATCCATCAGCTCCTGGAAGTGCAGGCGGGCGCCGTGGAAGGGGCCAAAGTGCGTGAGGAACAGCGTGTCCGGATCCCAGGCGAGGATTCGATCGGCGCTCGTCCGCCACGCCTCGAGGTCGACGTCCGGCGGCGGCGTGGGCGGCAGAATGTAGCTGAACTCCGGACGGCAGATCCCGGCCGTGTCGCCGACGAACGCGATGCGGCTCGACGGGTCGAAGTAGCTGACGTGATGGGAGGCGTGGCCGGGCGTATACGTCACCTGCAGCTCCCGGCCGCCGGCCATGACGCGCTCCTCGCCTTTGAGCACGCGCACCCGATCGGCCGGGACGGCCAGGAACTCTCCCCAGAAGGGTTCCATGTCCTGGCCATAGAGCCGGCCTGCGCTTGCGAGGAGCTTCGACGGATCGACCATGTGCGGCGCGCCGCGCTCGTGCACGAACACCTCGATCGCCGGGTTCTCACGCACGAGCGTCCCGGTGACCCCGGCGTGGTCGAGATGGATGTGGGTCAGGAGCAGCTGGCGGACGTCGGCGATGCCGATTCCCTTGCGCCGGAGCGCGGCTCGCAAGGTGTCGAGCGTCGTCGACGGCCCCGGGTCGATGAGCGCCACCCCGCCCGCGCCCTGCAGGACGGCGGTCGCGATGATCTCGGCATTTCCAAGGAAGTTGAGGTCGACGTAGTCGATCCCTGACGCAAGTGTGGACATGAATGTCGGCCGGATGAGTCCGCTGTGCCGTCTCCGCCTCGAGCCCGTGGGCGCCTTTAGTCGGAACCCATCCAAGCTGTTAGAATCATGAGGATAGCCATGGCCGGCAGCGACCGTCAAACGGACGGCGAAATCCTCGAGCGGTCAAAGCAGGAGACGAAGAAACCGGATCTGTACAAGGTCCTCCTGCTGAACGACGACTACACGACCATGGACTTCGTCGTGGAGGTGCTCGAGTCGATCTTCCACAAGCAGACGGAAGAGGCCTTCCGCATCATGATGGCGGTCCACACGCAGGGCAAGGGCCTCTGCGGGGTCTATCCGCACGAAGTGGCGGAGACGAAAGTCGATGCCGTCATGGAACGCGCGAGGGAGAACGGGTTCCCGCTGCGGGCGGCGATGGAACCCGAATAAAGGGTTCCACGGGGTTCCGCGGGGTTCCACAGGGTTCCGCTGGGTTCTAAGGGTTCAGGGTCAGGGTTCGCCAGGGTTCCGAGGTTCTAAGGGTTCCAGGATGTTCAGTCAGGCTCTCGAAATCGTGTTGACGGTGGCGTACCGCGAGGCTACGTCGAGGCGGCATACCCATCTGACGCTCGAGCACCTGCTCTACGCCCTGGCCCACGACGAGGACGGCGAGCGGATCCTCTCGGCGTGCGGCGCGGACCTGCCGGCGCTGCGGCGGGATCTGGACAAGTACCTCAAGGAGTCGGTCGAGCAGTACGGGCGCGGGCAGCAGAAGGAGCCCGAGCAGACGCTCGCGTTCCGGCGGGTGCTGCAGACGGCGGTGCTCCACGTGCAGAGCGCCGGACGGCAGGAAGTGCAGTCCGGCGACGTGCTGGCCGCGACGCTTCAGCAGAACAAGTCGTTCGCCGCCCAGCTGCTCGATGGCCAGGGCATCACGCGGCTCGACGTGCTCGAGTTCATCACGCACGGCATCAGCAAGGTCCCGCTGGCCGGCGGCGGGCCGGCGCCCCGGCGGCGAGCCGGGCGACGCGGAGGCCGGGCCAGGGTGACCGTGGAACCGCCACCGCGCGCGATCCGCTCTCCGCGTACGCGATGAACCTGACCGACCGCGCGCGCGCCGGCGAGCTCGATCCGCTGATCGGCCGTGCCGACGAACTGCAGCGGACGATGGAGATCCTGTGCCGGCGGCGGAAGAACAATCCCGTGTTCGTCGGCGATGCCGGCGTCGGCAAGACGGCGCTCGCCGAAGGGCTCGCGACGCGGCTGCTCGGCGAGGACGTCCCCGACTTGCTCGAAGGGGCCGAGGTCTTTTCGCTCGACACCGGTGCGCTCCTGGCCGGCACGCGGTTCCGCGGCGACTTCGAGGAGCGGTTCAAGGCCGTCATCAACGCGCTGGCCAAGCGGCCGATGCCGATCCTGTTCATCGACGAGATCCACTCGACGGTCGGCGCCGGCGCCACGACCGGCGGCACGATGGACCTCGCGACGCTCATCAAGCCGGTCCTCACCACGGGCCAGCTCCGGGTGGTCGGATCGACGACGCACGAGGAGTTCAAGCACATCGAGAAGGACCGCGCGCTCGCCCGGCGCCTGCAGAAGATCACGATCGACGAGCCGTCGATTCCCGAGACCGTGAGGATTCTCCAGGGCCTCCGCTCCCGCTACGAAGCGCACCACCGCGTGCGCTACACCGACGATGGACTGGAGGCGGCCGCGAAGCTGGCGGCCCGGCACCTGCGCGACTACAAGCTGCCCGACAGCGCCATCGACCTGGTCGACGAAGCGGGCGCCAAGATGCGGCTGACGGTCGGCGCCGCGCTTCGCAAGGCCAGCGAGGCCGCCGCTCCGGCAGCGCCGGCGGAAATCGGCGCCGGAGCAGATGGAGGAAGTGGTCGCGCGCATGGCCCGGATCCCCGCCAAGCAGGCGTCGTCGTCCGACCGGGATCGCCTGAAGGGCCTCGAGGAATCACTGGGACGCGTCGTGTTCGGACAGGCTCGAGGCGGTCGGAACCGTCGCGCGGGCGATCAAGCGATCGCGCGCCGGGCTCGGCCAGCCCGATCGGCCGGCCGGCTGCTTCCTGTTCACCGGTCCGACCGGCGTCGGCAAGACCGAGCTCGCCAAGCAGCTCGCGCTGCACCTCGGCAACGAGTTCATCGCGCTACGACATGAGCGAGTACATGGAGAAGCACGCCGTCGCCCGGCTGATCGGCGCGCCTCCGGGCTACGTCGGCTTCGAGCAGGGCGGGTTGCTGGTCGACGCGCATCCGGCAGCACCCGTACGCGGTGCTGCTGCTCGACGAGATCGAGAAGGCGCACCCCGACATCTTCAACATCCTGCTGCAGGTGATGGATCACGCGACGCTGACCGACAACAACGGCCGCAAGGCCGACTTCCGGCAGGTCGTCCTGATCATGACGTCCAACGCCGGATCGCGCGAGCTGAGCAACGCCAGCATCGGCTTCACCGAATCCGGAACGTCCGCGCGCGCGCTCGACGGCCGGCAGAAGGCCGCGCAAGCAGCGGTCGAAGCAGGCGATCGAGCAACGTCTTCAGCCCGGAGTTCCGCAACCGGCTCGACGCGATCGTCATCGTTCGATCCGCTGACGCCCGACGGTGATGGAGACGATCGTCGAGAAGTTCATCCTGCAGCTCGAGGCGCAGCTCGCCGAGCGCCGCATCGCGATCGCGCTCGAGCCGGAGGCGCGCGGCTGGCTCGCCAAGAAGGGCTACGACCCGCGTCTACGGCGCGCGTCCGCTCGCGCGGGTCATCCAGACCGACGTCCGCGACCCGCTGACCGACGAGATCCTGTTCGGCCGGCTGGAGCACGGCGGGACCGTGACGATCGGCCTCGAGGACGGCAAGCTCGCCTTCGCCTTCGATGCCCGCCCCGCTCCTGTCGCGGCGCCGGCACCGGCACCGGCACGGCACCGGCGAAATGAACCCGGCGCGCCCAAAGCGCGCACCAGATTCCATAAAGACACATCAATGACCGACAAAGAGCACGAGATACCGGTGAAGGTAGTGGACCGCCGCTGGTGGGCGCGCGGCGACGACGGCGAGGCCCCGGCCAGCACGCTCGTCGAAGCCGACCTACGTCGAAGAGCTCGAACGGCAGCTGGCCGAGAAGGATCGGATCGCGACGGAGTACATCGCCAAGTACCGGCAGGCGGCGGGCGAGTTCGAAGAGTCGCGCGCTGCGGCTGCGGCGCGAGATTTCGAAGGACATCGAACGCGGCCGCCGGGAGATTCTCGCGGACCTGCTCGACGTCGTCGACAATCTCGATCGCGCGATCGAGTCGGCCAGGCAGGCGACCTCGCCCGAGGCCCTGCTGCAGGGGGTCGAGCTGGTGCGCCGTCAGTTTCTCTCGAAGCTCGAAGGGCTCGGCGTGAAGCGAATCGAAACGCGCGGACGTCGCATTCGATCCGCTCGTCCACGAAGCGATCAGCACCGTCCCCGCCGCCTCGCCGGATCAGGACGGCCGCGTCGTCGGGGTCGTGCGGCACGGCTACACGATCGGTGACGACGTGCTCCGGCCCGCGTCGGTGGCGGTCGCGAAGAGCTGACGTCCGACCTCAGACACGTTGACCGTAGCCGAAGTCGAGTGCTTGGCGTCATCAGCCGCCTGAAGCGGAGCCACAAGGTCTCCGTCATTCATCCCTCAGCACCACCAGCGGATCCACTGACGCCGCGCGGCGCGCCGGAATCAGGCACGCGGCGACGGCGCTGGCGCCGAGCAGCATGACAATCGCGCCGAGCACGACGGGGTCGCCGGGCTCCACGCGATAGAGCAGCGCCGTCAGCAGCCGCGACGCCGCCAGCGATCCGGCCATGCCCGCGACGATCCCGGCGCCAATCGGCACGAGCGATCGCTGCAGCACGAGCCGAATCACCTCCCCGGCACGCGCGCCGAGCGCCATCCGGATCCCGATCTCGCGGGTCCGCTGCGAGACGACGTAGCTGACGACGCCGTAGACGCCGATCGCGGCAAGCACCAGCGCGACGGCTGGAGAACAGCGCGAGCAGCAGCATCGGGAATCGCCGCGACCCGATGGACTCCTCAATCACCTGGTCCATGCGTCCTGATGCGCGACGACCGGCTGATCCGGATCGATGCGCGCCAGCGCCGAACGGACGCTGCCGGCGATCGCCAGAGGTTCGGTCGCGGTCTTCACGGTAATCGTCATCGCCGGCCAGGCCGCCTGGCTGTAGGGCCGGAACATCTCGCGGCGCGCGTCGGCGTCGAGCCCGAAGTGGCGCACGTCCTTGCGTCACGCCCACGACGGTCATCCACGGGTTCGTCGGAAGCGGACGGCCCGATCTTCAGCCGCTGACCGACCGGATCCTGGTTCGGCCAGTAGCGCGACGCCGTCGTTTCGTTGATGATGACGACGCCCGGCGGCCGTGATGGCGTCGCGGGCGTGAAGTCCCTTCCCTTGACGATCGGGATCCCCAGCGTCTTGAAGTAGCCGGGACAGGTCAGCCGGTACGACGCGCTCGGCACGCTCTGGCCGCGGCGGCATCGGCGCGGCCTTCGATCGTGAAGCCGCGGCCGGCGTTCGCGCCGCTGAGCGGCAGGTGGCTGATCGCGCCGACCGAGGTCACGCCCGGCAGCGCTCCGACCTCGCGCTGCGACGTCGTCGCAGAACGTCGTCCGGACCGGCGGTCCGTAGGTGTCGGTCTGCGGCAGCGCGATCTCCATCGACGAGCACGTTGTGCGGCGTCAGGCCGGGATCGACGCCGATGAGCCGGGTGACGCTCTTGATCATGAGGCCGGCAGCGGCGAGGACGATCACCGCGAGGGCGACTTCGGTCGCGACGAGCGCGTTTCGCAGCACGCGTGAAGCGCGCGGTGCGCGCCGCGGTCGCCGGCGGCCTTCAACGCCGCGCCCGCGTGCGCCGCGCGCGCCGAGCATCGGCGCGAGGCTGAACAGGATGCCGGTGATCGCGGCGAGGCCGAACGTGAACGCCAGGACCGCCGGATCGCAGCGGCACGGTGCCGCGCATCGCGGAACGGCGCGAGACGGATGCTCGCGGGGCAGCGACCCGGCGAGCGCGGCCGTGCCGGCCCACGCGAGCGGCGACGCCGGCGATGCCCGCCGAGCACCGCGATGCAGGAGGCCCTCCGCGAGCATCTGCGACGCGAGCCGCCCGCGGCCGGCGCCGAGCGCCGCACGAATGGCGAACTCGCGGTGCCGTCGCGACGGCCTGCGCGAGCAGCAGGTTCGCGACGTTGACGCACGCAATCAGCAGGACCAGCCGACGGCGCCGAGCGAGCGCGTACAGCGTGGGCCTCAGCTGCGTGACGCCGAGCTCGCTCATGCGGCGTCATCGTGGCGCTTTCTCCCTTGTTCCGTCGGGTACTGCTTCTCGAGACGCGCGGCCGATCGTCCGCATCTCCGACCTTCGCCGTCGTCGAACGTGACGCCCGGCTCGAGGCGCGCGGCCGCGTAGAACGAGTGCGCAGCCGCGCTGCCGCGTCCTGCTCGCGTGAAGGCGATCGGCATCCAGACGCGCATGGCGCTGTTGGAGAACGCGAACGACGGCCGGCATGACGCCGATGATCTCGTACGGCTGGCCGTTGAGCCGCGTCGTCTGGCCGATGACGTCCGGACGGCGCGCCGAAGCGGCGCCGCCACAGGCGCGTCGCTGATGACGGCGACGTCGTGGCCCGGCTCGTCCTCTTCCGGCCGTGAACGTGCGGCCGAGCTGCGGCGCCACGCCGAGCATCGGGAAGACCGTGGACGAGACCCGGAGGCCCGGCACCTGCTCCGGGTCGGCCGTCGCCCGAGATGTTGAAGCGCAGGTACTCCCAGATGGCCGTGTGCGCGAACGACGTGCTCTGCGCTCGCCAGTCCTGATAGTTCGGCGCCGCCACGATGTAAGCGTCGCGGCCTCGTCGTCGGCGTCCGTTTCCCACAGCATCACGAGGCGGTCGGGTTCGGGAAACGGCAGCGGCGCGAGCAGCATCGAGTGGACGACGCTGAAGATGGCGGTGTTGGCGCCGATGCCGAGCGCCAGCGTCAGGACGGCGACCGCGGTGAACGCCGGCCGCGCGGCCAGCAGCCGGACCCCGTAGGCGAGGTCGCGGCCGAAGGCTGAGAGCAGGCGGAACCGCCCCGGCCGCGCGGCTCCGGCGCCGGCAGGCCGCGCCGGCGGCGCGCGCGCGCGGGCGGCGCGGATCAAGGCCGGCACGTCATCCAGCTCGGCCTCGACGGCCGCCAGCGACTCCGCGTCGCCGCGTCCCGCCGCGCGCGACGATCGGTACAGTTCCTCGGCGTGCTGCGCGATTTCGTCGACGACGTCGGGGTCGAGGTTCGCCGCGCCGAGGCGGGAGCGCACGAGCGTGCGCCAGAAGAGCGGCGAGCGTCGGCGGTTTCATCAGGCATGACGGATCCCTGCCACGCGCGTCAGCGCGAGGATGAACTCTTCCCAGCGGCGTGCGATGGCTGGCCAGCTCGCGCCGGCCCTCGGCGGTGATGCGATAGAAGCGGCGGCGGCGCTGCCCGGCCTTTTCGACCCAGCGGCCCGGCGATCAGGCCGCGGCGCTCCAGGCGGTAGAGCATCGGGTAGAGCGAGGCGATGTGGAACTTGAGGACGCCGTCGGAGCGCTCCTCGATGAGCTTCGCGATCTCGTAGCCGTGGCGGGCGCGGTCCTCGACGAGCGCGAGGACGAGGAGCTCGGCGCTGCCCTTCTTGACGTCCGGCCTGACCTGCGTCGTTCGCCATATGTATGATCGCAACATATATGACGGACGCATGTCAAGGATGGTTGGCACGGGCTCGGACTCGGGCCCGCGTCGCTTGCCGCGATGTCGGCACGTAGCGGCAAGCTGTGGCGCGGCTCCGCCGAAGTCGCGCTGACTCTTGCACACCGGAGGCGGCGGATTCGACTGAGGGATCCGAGATCGGGATTAGGGATCTAGGCGATTCTCGAGCACGCCCTTCGCCAGGTACCACTCGTGGATCTCGGCCTCGAGGCGGCCGAATTTCACCATCGGGTCGGCGGTCGCCCAACCTCGTGCCTCGTCGGCGGAGGCGGCGCGATAGACCACGAGGCCGGCGCGGCTCCCGCCGCCGACGAACGGGCCGCCGAGAATCAGGCGGCCGGCTTTGTGCTGGGCGTCCATGTAGGCGAGGTGCTCGGACTGCAGGCGCTTCGCGCTCTCCTGATCCGGCGCGCGGTTGGGCCCGCCGTTCAGGAACACGAAGTACACCGTCTCCATCGCGAAGGGGGTCGCGGGTTTGTGGAACCATCCTTCGGGGGCCATGAACGGCAGCACGTCGATCGCCAGGCGCCCGGCCTTCACCGCCGGATCGGCGGCCTCGAGCTCGCGCGCGTGCTGTTCTGACTTCGCGGTGACGATGAGGAGTCCGCGGATGTCGCCGCCGTCCGCCGAACGGACCCGCCGCCAGCCCGACGCCCTCGTCGCCGAGCTTCGTGAGGTGCGCGATGTGCTGTTCCTGGAGCTTGGTCCGCTCCGGCGATTCCTGCGCGGTCCAGGCCTTTCCCTTGAGCAGCACCACGAGGTAGTAGGTCGTGAGCTTCTGCTCCTGCGCCGCGCCGCGGGGGCCGCCAGGAACGCAAGCGTCAGGATCGCGATCGCGCGCGTCATCATCGTTCTGCTCCCTTTCCAGTCGGGCTCGGAAACGGAATTCTAGCGCGACCTTGATAGAATGTGGGTCATGCCGCTTTACGAATACGAGTGCCGCGACTGCGAGAAGCCGTTCGAAGCGTTCGTGACGGCGGACCGTCCCGCAGCATGTCCCGCGTGCCAGGGCGTGAATCTCGCGAAACGCCTGTCCAGTCCCGGGATGGTCGGCGTGGCCTCGAGCCGCAGCGAAGGCTGCGCCTGCCGGACCGCTCCGGCGTGCGGCGCCGGCCGCTGCGGGTGCGGCCGAACTAGCAGCCGCGGCTCACTGTCGCTCGCGCGGTAAGGGCCGGCTCACTTCGCAGAGCCGGTCAGCTTGATGTCACCCGACCGACGTAGTAGCCTTTGCCCACTTCGACTAGCCTGCGCGCCGACACGCTCGAGCTGTCAGTGCTGCAGAGCGAAGGCGTCGGACACTCCAATATGTACTCACGCGACGAAGTCAAAGCGGTCACCGACAAGCTCATCAACATGGCCAAGGCCGACGCCGTCGAGGTGGACTTCTCCGGCGGCGAGCGATCCGCCACACGCTTCGCCAACTCGACGATCACCGCCAACATGGTCCAGTTCGATCGTCAGGTGAGCGTGACCGTCTACAAGGGCGCCAGATCGGCCTCGGCGTCGACGCGGCAGTTCGACGACGCGTCGCTGCAGAAAATCGTGGACGAGGCGCAGACCGCCGCGGAGAAGGCCCGCGAGAATCCGGACCAGCAGCCGCTCACCGAAGGGCCGCAGGACTACATCGCGGTCGACGCGGCGCTGCCGAGCGGCGTCAACTTCGGCCCGGCCGAGCGGGCGCAGGCTCGCGCGCCAGAGCATCGACCTCTCCGACAAGCTCGGCGTGGTCGGCTCCGGCTACATCCCGAAGACGCATCAGACGACCTGCAACGCGAACTCGAAGGGGTTGTTCGCGTACTACCAGTACGCGGAGGCCGGCTTCATCCTGACGTGCCGGACGCCGGATGGCGACCGGCTCGGGCTGGGCCGGGATCACCGGCGTCAAGGACACCAGCCTGATCGACGCGGTGCAGCTCACGCGGACGGCGTCCGAGCAAGGCGCTGAAGAGCCGGAAGGCGCGCGCGCTCGAGCCCGGACGCTACACCGTCATCCTCGAGCCGCGCGCCAACGCGCGCTTCCTGTCGTTGATGACGGGCCTGTTCAACGCGCGATCGGCCGAGGGACCGTTGGCGCGCACGTACTTCACCGGCAAGGAGACCGGGCACGACGAAGGTCGGCGAGAAGGTGTTCAGCGACGCCATCACGATGAAGAGCGACGTCGGCAATCCGATCCTGCGGCAGTCGCCGATCGGCGTCGACGGCCTGGCCGCCCGGCCGGTGACCTGGGTCGAGAAGGGCGTGCTGAAGAACCTCTCGTACGATCGCCAGTGGGCGGCCCGGCAGAAGAAGCCGCTCACGACCACCCCGGTCAACTCGAACCTCGTCATGGAAGGGACCGAGATGACGATCGACCAGATGATCAAGTCCACGCGGCGCGGCCTGCTCGTCACGTTCTTCTGGTACATCCGCGGCGTCGACCAGCAGACGCTGCTCAACACCGGCATGACGCGCGACGGGCTGTTCCTGATCGAGAACGGCGAAGTCACCGGCCCGGTGCAGAACTTCCGCTGGAACATGTCGCCGATTGTCGGCTACAACAACGTCACCGCGATCGGTCGAGCCGGTGCCGATCCACACCGGCGAATCGTACGACGGCCCCGGCACGGCGCTCGTGCCGCCGGTGCGCATCGAGGACTTTCTGATGACGTCGGTGTCCCCGGCGGTTTGAGAGTGCGTTAGAGCCGTATATTCACCACAGAGTCAACGGAGTAAACGGAGAAGACAGAATTGTTTTTCTCTGCTATCTCCGTCACTCTGTGGTGAACAATTCTGCAACTCCAAGGATCAAGCCATGAAACGACGCGACTTCGTCAAAACCGTGGCGATGTCGGGGATGGCGGTCGCCGCGAGCGATGTGATCGCCGATCTGATCGCGCAGTCGCCGTCCGGGCGCGTGCTCGAGTCGAAGTTCAAGGGTCTATCGGACGTCGCGCTGATGGAGGCCCGCCGCGGCGGGTGCACGTACGCCGACATCCGGTTCACGCGGAGCACGAGCCGCGGCGTGAACGCCAACGGCGGCAACCGTGACGCGGACGATCTCGGCGGGTTCGGCGGCGGCGGCCGCGGCGGTCGTGGCGGCGGCGGACGCGGCGGCGGCGGGGCGGCTTCGGCGGATTCGGCGGCGGCAACGCCGGCGCCGGCGCCGGCAGCAACGACGCCGCGGGGTTCGGCGTGCGCGTGATCCACAGCGGCGTCTGGGGCTTCGCGAGCAGTCCGATCGTCACCGAGGACGAGATCCGCCGCATCACCCGCGTGGCGACCGAAGTCGCCAGGGCCAGCGCCATCGCGAAGAAGGTCGACGTCAGGCTCGCGCCGGTTCCGGCCTACACCGAGTACTGGGTGACGCCGATGCAGAAGGATCCCGCGTCGGTGTCGCAGGAGGACAAGCAGGCGCTCGTCCAGAAAGTCGTCGACCTGGCCGTGAAGGTCCCGGACGTGCTGTCCGTCAACGCGTCGATCCAGCTCGAAGCGGAATGGAAGTACTTCGCGTCGAGCGAAGGGTCCTACATCGAGCAGGAGATCTTCACGACGACCCCGGGGTTCAGCGTGACGGCGCGCAAGGACGGCCAGACGCGCTCGCGTCAGTTCACCGGCGTGCCGGGCACGGGCGGATGGGAAATCGCCGAGGCCGCCGGCCTGGTCGAGAACGCCGAGCGCATCGCCGCCGAAGCGGTCGAGTACTGCACGGCCAGGCCCATCGACATGGGCATCAAGGATCTCGTGCTCACGCCGTCGCACGCGATGCTCACGATTCACGAGATCGTCGCGCACGCCACCGAGCTCGATCGCATCATGGGCTACGAGGCGAACTACGCCGGCACGAGCTTCGTCAAGGTCTCGGACGTCGGGAAGCTGAAATACGGATCGAAGCTGTTCAACGTGACGGCCGACCGGACCATCCCGACCGGCGTCGCCACGATTGGCTACGACGACGACGGGGTGAAGACGCAGCAGTGGCCGCTCGTGCGGGAGGGCATCCTGGTCGGGCTGCAGACCAACCGGGAATCGGCGCACTTCATCGGCGAGAAGGCGAGCCGGGGCTGCACGTCCGCCAACTCGTGGCGCGACTACCCGTTCCTGCGCATGCCCAACGTGCACGTCGAGCCGGGCCCCGCGGGATCGCCCACGCCCGAGCAGATCATCGCCGACACGAAGGACGGCGTGATGATCGACGGCCGCGGCAGCTACTCAATCGATCAGCAGCGCTACAACGGGCAGTTCGGCGGGAACGCGTTCTGGGAAATCAAGAACGGCAAACGCACCCGGATGGTGACCAACGTCACCTACAACGCCATCACGACCGACTTCTGGGGGAACCTCGACGCGATCTCCGGCAAGGAATCGTGGCAGATGTTCGGCACCGGCGGAGACGCCAAGGGCCAGCCGACGCAGACCAACAGCATCTCGCACGGGTCGCCGTGGCTGCGCATCCGGAAGATCATGGTCGGCGCCGCGTTCGCCTAAACAGGAGATGAGGAGATGTTTTTGATCATTAATTCAAAAGGATCTCCTGACCTCCTGACCTCCTGTTACAGCGCGTGTTCAGCGCGCCGCGATCGGCGCGACGGTCGAGCCCGTGCCTCCCTGGATCTTGAGCGGTTGCACCATCAGCGCGAACTCGTACGCGCGCTTCGCCGCCAGCTCGTCGAGCTTCAGGTTCTCGAGCAGGTGAATGCCGTTGACGACCAGCATGATCTGATGGACCGGGTTGTTCACCTGCGGATCGACGTCAGGGCTCACGCCAACGCCGGTGTTGTCGGATCCGACGAGCATCGGATCCTGGCGCGCGAGCCATTCGGCCGCGGCGACGCCGATGCCGGGGTTGCTCTTCGTGTAGCGCCCGTTGTCCTTGCCCCACAAGCGTCCCCAACCGGTGTTGATGATGACGGCGTCGCCCGGCTGCAGCGTCAGGCCCTGGCGCTGCAGCGCCTGCTGTAAGTCCGCCACCGTGATTTCATACGTGTCCGGAAGGGTCTCGGTCCCTTTCAATGCGGCGACGTCGATGAGCACCCCGCGGGTCATGAGCAGGCCGACCAGCTCGATGCCGAGTTTGGTGAAACCGGTCCGCGTCGAGGTCTCGTCCACCTTGAAGCAGTTGTACATGCTGTTGCCGATTGTCTGGTGGCTGAAGCCGTCGAACTGCGTGCCGACCTGGCCGATTTCACCGACGACCATCTCCTCGTTGCTGCCGCGGGAATTCGTGCCCGGATTCATGACCGTGCGCTTGGTATAGACGTCGAAACGCCGGGTGCCGAAGAAGGGCATGCCCGACGACAGCACGCGCCCGAGCTCGAAGATCTCGCCCGTGCGGATCAACCGGGCCGCGCGCAGGACCGTTTCGGGCTTCATGTGGTTGCCCGCGCCCCGCTCGTCACCTGCCCCCCACTTCGAGGGGCAGCGGGCACTATCGGCGGGCGGCTTCCAGGATTGGGCGCGGATGGCGGGCGCCCCGGCGGTGAGCGCCGCGGCGGCCGCGATGACGACGATGACGTTGCGCATTGGCAGTTAATCTGTTGGGAGACCGGTCCTGCACGTTTCCTCCTCATTCCGGGTGAGCCGGCGCCGCGTCCCACCACCGCGAGAGGTTGCGGCCGGCGGCCCGGGGGTCGTGCGCGTAGTGCGACGTGTCGTTGAAGAGCATGAGGCGCACGCGCACCGGATCGCGGAAATCGAGCACGTTCACGCAGGCCGGCGCCTGATCGAGACGGTCCCGGTAGCCGCGCGGGTCGAATCCCAGCAGGCTGCTGATCACGAGGCGGAGGGTGGCCTTGTGCGAGACGACGAGCACGCGCTCACCCCGGTGCTTCGTCACGATCTCGCGGACGACCGGCAGCGCACGCGCGAGCACCGCCACGCCGGACTCTCCCCCCTCCGGCGCGAAGGTGAACGGGTCTTCCTCCCAGGCCATGTACTCGGCGGGATAGCGGGACTCGACGTCGCGGCGCGTGAGCCCTTCCCACCGCCCGTGGCTGATCTCACGCAGGGCGTCGCGCGTCTCGATCGACAGCCCGCAGCGGCCGGAAATGATTCGCGCCGTCTCCATCGTCCGCGACAGCGGGCTGGCGTAGAGCGCGGTGATGCCCTCGTTGTGAAGGCGCTCGCCGAGGAGCGCCGCCTGTCCCCGCCCTTCCTCGGACAGCTCGACGCCGATGGCGCCGGAGAACTTGTCCTCCGCCGTGAGCTCGGTCGCGCCGTGACGCACGAGATAGAGTCTGGTTGCGTTCACCTGTCAGCTCCTGGGAGTCCTCTACCGCCTCGCCGGGGCGGTGTTTCTGCCAACGAGCCGATAGCGTCGCACCAATTCGGACCGAATCCAAGTATTCTCGAACGCTCGGGACTCGGGACTCGGGACTCGGGATTCGGAAGCGGGAAGCGCGACGCCGAGAGCGGGAAGCGGAAGCGGGCGAAGCGGGAGATTCCACATGATTCGCTGGGGCATCATCGGGTGCGGGGACGTCACGGAAGTGAAGAGCGGTCCCGGATTTCACAAGACGCCGGGATCCGCGCTCGTGGCGGTCATGCGGCGGGATCGCGCGAAGGCCGAGGATTTCGCCCGCCGGCACAACGTCCCGCGCGTGCACGCGAGCGCCGGCGATCTGATTGCCGACGCCGATGTCGACGCGGTGTACGTGGCCACGCCTCCCTCCACGCACTGCGAGCTGTCGCTTCGCGTGGCCGCGGCCGGCAAGCCCTGTCTCGTGGAAAAACCGATGGCGATGGACCACGGCGAGTGCCTCCGGATGGTGGAGGCGTTCCGCACCGCCGCCCGGCCGCTCTGGGTCGCGTATTACCGCCGCGCGCTTCCCCGGTACGTTGCCGTTCGCGATCTGCTCGCCGGCGGGGCGATCGGTCGCGTGACGTCGGTGCGAGTGGAAGTCATGGATCGGCTGGCCACGGCGGAACAGGCGGCCGCCTGGCGGTTCGACCCGGCGATCGCGGGCGGAGGCTTGTTCCTCGACGTGGGCTCGCACGGCATCGACCTGCTCGACTATCTCGTGGGGGAGATCGTCGAGGCCGCCGGCTTCCCGGTCAACACCGGCGGGACGTACGAGGTCGAGGACGCGATCGCGGCGTCCTTCAGGATCGCCGGGGACGTCGTGGGCACGGGCATCTGGAACTTCAATGCCGGCAGCAAGCGAGACGGCATGGTGTTCACCGGCTCCCTGGGTGAACTGCGCACCCCGCTCTTTCACGAGGCCGACACGGTGGTCTCGACAGCGGAGGGGGAGGTCGCGTATCCGATCCGGAACCCTCCCCACGTCCATCAACCGCTCATCCAGACGATCGTCGACGAGCTGCACGGCCGCGGCCGATGCGAATCGACAGGCGAGAGCGGCGCCCGTGCATCGCGCGTGCTCGATCTGTGCCTGGGACGTTCTGCGCGTAGTGCCGACCTTCAGGTCGGCTCGGCTGGCCGAAAGGCCGTTGGGGCTGGCCTGAAGGCCGTTGGCGCTTAGGTCGGACTGGTCGGGAACGGCCATCGGGCTGGCCTGAAGGCCAGCGCTACAGTCCGTCCAGCGCCGCGAGCGCGATGCCGGCGGCGACGACGACGTTCAGGGAATCCACGCCGTCGGCAATTGGAATGCGCAGCCTGACGTCGGCGGCGTCGAGAGCCTCCGGCGTGAGGCCGGACCCCTCCGAGCCGAGAATCAGAACGAGCGGCCGGTTCCGGCCGGCCGTGGCGGCATATCCTGCGAGCGGCGTCGCGATCCGATCGGGCGTGAGCGCGGCAATCTGGAATCCGCGGCGGCGAAGCAGGCCGAGGTCCGAGGGCCAGGACTCCAGGCGTGTGAACGGCAGGTGGAGCGACGCGCCCATCGACGTCCGGATGGCTTTCCGGTAGAACGGATCGCCGGTCGCGCGGTCGAGGAGCAGGCCCCCCGCATCGAACGCGGCGGCGACGCGAAAGAGCCCGCCGACGTTGTCCGGGTTGGCCACGGACTCGAGCGCCAGCAGCCGGCGGGCGCCGGCGAACGCCTCGAGCGGCGGCTGGACGCCGGGGCGCCTCGCGAGCGCGAGGCAGCCCCGATGGAAATCGATTCCCGTCAGCGACGCGAGCTCGGACTTCTCGACGACGTGGACGGGACACCGTACGCGCGCGCGGAGGTCCGAGAGGCCTTCGAGCGCGGCCGGCGTGACGACGAGAGAGAGAGGCTCGTAGCGCCCGGCTTCGATGAGCCGCCGGACGACGAGCCGGCCTTCGGCGACGAAGAGGCCGTGCGCCCGCAGCCACACGGGATCGCCGACGTGCGCGTACTGCGCGAGAACCTCCGCTGGGATCACTCGCTGGTTCGAACCACCGACCGGCGGCTTCGGTGCCGATCGATGACGTGCTGGCCGAGACGTTTGCTGAGGAACACCTTCGACTCGCCGCTCTCGTACGGATGCTGCACGAAGCGGATCACGTCGAAGTGCAGCTGGGCGAGCGTGCTGCGCATTTCGTAGAAGCGGTTCTTCGTCTTGACGAGGATCTCGTCGAAGCCGTTGGCGAGCGCCCAGACCTCCTGCTCCTCGGTGAGCGCGCGGAAGTGTCCCTGGCCGCGCCAGTCGCTGCGGGTCCCGCCGATCCACTGATAGAGGACGCGCCGCCCCTCGAACTGCACGCAGTCCTCGAGCTGCGCGACGAGGTCGGCCAGCTTCGGATCGTTCTCGTTGGCGCGCAGCTCGTGCGCGACCTTGAACGACACCGGGACGATCATCCCGGGATCGTCGGGGAGAGGCGCCTCGGCCATCAGGATCTGATGGTCCCGGCTGTCCAGCCGCGTGATCACTTCGGCGGCGGTCTTTTTTCTGGGGAAATCGAGGAAGAACTCCTCGATGTACTGGATCTCGAGCGCCCCCTGCTGGAGCGAGGTACTGTTTCAGAAGGTATTCCACGGGTCCACTACTATACCCGACCGCGGGACAAGTTGAGGTACCGCGACAACAAGGATGGCACACGCACCTCGCGCGCACCCGGCCGTAGCGGCGATCCCGGGCGCGGGACAGCCCGCGGCTGTTTGCGAGAGAAATCGCACCATGCCGACACTCCCAGCCGACCTTCAGCGGATTCTCGACGACATCGATGCGGCCGACCGCGCCGGGGAGACGATTGCCAGCCAGGTGACCGACGAACAGTTCAACTGGCGGCCCCGCGAGGGACAAGGCTGGAGCATCGCGCAGTGTCTCGATCACCTGGCCACGATCAACGCGTTCTACAGCAAGCCCGTCCAGCAGGCCGTGGACGTCGCGCGCGCGCGGGGGTGGACGCGGCAGGGACCGGCGGCGCCGGGGTTTTTCGGCCGCCGCTTCGTCGCGTCGCAGGAGCCTCCGGTGAAGCGCCGGTTGCGCGCACCGGGACGCGTGCAGCCGGCGCCGGCTTCCAGGAGCCGCGAGGAGATCCTCGGCGCCTACCACGACGCGCACACATCCGTCCGGCGGTTGATCGCCAGCGCGGCGGAGGTGGACATCAACCGGGCGACGTTCCCCAACCCGTTCCTTCGGATCATCCGCATGCGGGTCTCGACCGCGCTCCTCACCCTGGCAGCCCACGATCGCCGCCATCTCTGGCAGGCGGAGCAGGTGCGGATGGCGCCGGGCTTCCCCGCGCCGGTGGCGCGAACCTCGTAGGCATGGTGTTGGGCCGCCTCAACGCTTGCTGAAGCTTGTGGATGCGAGCGCGTTTTCGGCCGACGGTTCCGCCTCGACCTCCCACAGGTAGATCGCATTGCCATCGAGGTCTTCGATCCCGGCGAAGTTGTCCCGTCCGGATCGAATGATGTCGCCCGTAATCCGGACGCCGCGCCCGGCCAGACGGGACAGCACGCGGTCGATCGGCTCGTCGATCTGGAGACCGAGCATGATGGCACCGTGTGTTCCCGGCTCGGGATGTTTCGGCGACCGGGGATGCAGTCCGATCACGAGGCTGCGGCCGGCCTCGACGGTCGCCCAGTGATCTCCGAAGCGGTTCGTCAGCTTCAGCTCCAGGACCTCGGTATAGAAGCGGACGGACGCATCCATGTTGGAGACGTAGACGGTGGCGTGCCCTCCAGACAGCATGGCAGACGATGCGTCCTCAGCCGGATCGTCGTTGGCCCCGAGATCGGTCTCCGGCACCATTTCCGGTGTGGACTCCCACAGGTAGATGGCGTTGCCATCGGGATCTTCGAAGCGCGACGCTGTTGCCGGCCTCGAATCTGATGATCTCCCCCGACCATCCGGACACCCCGTTCGACGAGACGTGCCACAACGCCCTCGATGGGCTCGTAGGTCTCGAGGCCGAACCTCACCGCGCCCTTCGTCCCTGGCGAAGGGTATTTCGGCGATGCGGGATGCAGTCCGATGACCAGGCCGGCCCCGACCTCGTCGGCGGCTCCAGTAGCTGGGCCCCGCCTCGACCGTGGCCCAGTGATGGCCGACGCGATTGGTCAGCTTCAGCCCGAGGAGCTCCGTGTAGAACCGGACCGCGCTGTCCATGTCGGAGACGTAGACGGTTGTGTTTCCATCTGAAATCATGGCTGACAATGCCTCCTGTGGTTGATACTCTTCCATCGTCTGCCGTTTGAAAAGAGCCAGTTGCGGGGGCCAGTTGTGAACCGACAGCGAGACCTCTTCCTGCCGGCGATCGTCCTCGACCGGGCATCGTCCAGGCCGCTGCACCAGCAGGTGTGCAGTCAGATCGCACAGGCCATCCGCGGCGGCACGCCCGACGGCACGCGGCTGCCGTCGACACGAGTGCTGGCGCGGCTTCTTGGCGTGTCGCGCAACACCGTGCTGACGGCGTACGACCATCTCGTGGCCGACGGATTGATCCAGGGGCGACGTGGCAGCGGCATGCTGGTCGCTGCCGGACGGGCCAGACAGGTGCTGGTCATTCGATCCGCAACGCGTGCTCCGGGAGGCCCAGTATCCGGCTCGCACCTTGAGTCTCGTCGACCCGGACGGTACGCCCTTCTACCTCACCTACTGAGCCGCGCATGAACTCGGACAGACAGCGGAGCAAACGTTCTGAGGCGAATTGGTCGATCAGCACGTGTGACAATACTGCCGGGAGAATGCAAATGCTGTCCTACTTGAAGGCACTGGTGGCGCGGCTCAGTTGGCGGAGCTTTGACGGGTTGCCTCCCGCGCTCCCGGAGGATCCGTATGTCGGGGTCCGCGAACCGCGGAAGCGCGGACCGGGCGGCAGGAGTGCGGCTGTCGCGCTCGCCGAGCCGGAGGAGCGGAGAACCGTGCGAGCGTATGGACCGGCTCGGAACCGCGGGATCTCGAGCAACGCAGGTCCGTACGAAGGCTGACACCACGCCATCGCCTGGGCGTCCCTCAACTCGGACCGTTTCGATGGCGCCGATCGTTCCCGATCCACGAAAGATCAAGAGCTTCCGTACGGAGGCGGCATTCGAGGCCTGGCTGGCCGCGAACCACGCCCGCGAGACGGAGGTGTGGCTGAAGATTCACAAGAAAGCCTCTGGCCTGGCGACGGTGACCTGCCCGCAGGCCCTGGACGTGGCGCTGTGTTGGGGGTGGATCGACGGCATTCGGAAGGCCTTCGACGAAGCCTCGTTCCTGCAGCGGTTCAGCCCTCGCAGGGCGCGAAGCGTCTGGAGCCAGATCAACAGGGACAACGTGGCCCGTCTGACTGCCGCCGGGCGCATGACCCCGCACGGCCAACGTCAGGTCGACGCCGCCAAGGCAGACGGCCGCTGGGACGCCGCCTACGCCCCCATGCGCCACGCGACCGCGGCCACGGTTCCCGACGACCTGCGCGCGTCCATCGAGGCGAACCCGCGGGCGCGAAAGACGTTCCGGACCCTCGGACGCCAGAACCTCTTCGCGCTGGCGTTTCGCACCAACAACATGAAGACGCCCGCCGGGCGCGCGAAGAAAATCGCGGCGCTCGTGGCGATGCTGGCGCGCGGCGAGACCATCGTCCCGGAGCGACAGCGCTGAGGCGCCCCTTCGCGCGAGCGGTAGGGGCGCGCGCTTCGCGAGCGAAGCGAGCGCGCACTCACTCGCGCGTGCGCGTAAGCACGCGGCCCCTATCGCTCGCAGCGAAGCAAGCGCGGCCGTTCACCGGGCGACCCCGCGCCAGGCGGCGTTCACCTTCGCATAGAGCGCCTGGTCGCGCGGAATCCCGTTCTTCACGCTGCTCGATCGCAGGATCGCCTCGCGCATGTACCCGGCTTTCTCGAGCACGCGGATCGAGCCGGCATTGTCGGCAAACGGCAGCGCGAACAGCCGCAGGAGGATCGAGGTCGCGAAGAGGTGGTCCGTCAGGAGCACGAGCGCCTCGGTCACGATGCCTCGATTCCAGTGCGCCTCGCCAAGCCAGTACCCGACTTCGGCGGAGTACCGCTCGACATCGGTTCCCGCCACGAAACCGATCCCGCCGGCCGCTTCACCGTTCACGTCGATCGCCAGATTGGACGGCTCACCGGAGGCCGCCGCGGCTCTCAAGAAAGCCTGCGCGTTGGCGCGGGAGTACGGATGCGGGAAGCGATCGCGGAGCTGCTGCGCCACCTTCAGGTTGTTGGCGTGACGCACGAGCGCCTCGGCGTCGCTCATACGCCACCGCCGAAGCGTGCACCGGGTCCCTCGCAGCTCCATGGAATCCCGATCCCCAATCGCGAATCCGTGAATCACGTTTTTCACCGAGTTAGCGGAGTAAACGGAGAAAAACAAAATTTTTCTTTACTCCGTTCGTATCTCGTGGTCAAAACCTTGGCCGAATCTGCCGCGGCATCGGCGTGCGATGCAGGATTCAACGATTCAACGATTAGTGATTCAAGACGGGTAACGATTGATCAAAATAGCCCCCTACCTTCGGTCTTGAGCCAGCGCTCGGCCGCGCGGAAGCCCGGACACACCGCCTCGACCAGGCGCCAGAAGCGCCGCGAGTGGTTCTGTTGCCGGAGGTGCATCAGCTCGTGGAGCAGGACGTAGTCGCAGACCTCGCGGGGCATCTGCACCAGCCGGAAGTTCAACGCGATCCGGCCGCTCGGGGAACACGAGCCCCAGCGCGATTTCTGGTTGCGGATCGAGACCCCGGCGACGGTCAGGTCGTGCAGGGCCGCAAGCGCGCTCACTCTCGGCGCCAGTTCCTCGCGCGCCAGCGCGCGCAGGTCGGCCTCGATGTACGGACGCAGATCCACGGCGCCGGCCGGGACCCTGACCGATCGATCGCCGAAGCGTGCCCACCGGTCGGCGCCGTCGTTGGCCACGCGGAGCGTGACGCGCTCCCCGCGCAGCAGGATCGTCGCGCCGTCGGTCCACTGAAAGGCGCCCCGCGCCGATCCGAGCCGCGACCGCTCCCGCTGAATCCAGGCCGCGTGCCGTTCGAGAAATCGGACCGCTTCGGCCCGCGAGCCGCCGCGAGGCACCGTGACCCGTACGCTGCCGTCGGGCCGCACACGGAGCACGTATCGCCGCGCGCGTCTCATCCGGACGAAGTCGATCGCCGGAGGGTCCGGCGCCGGCATGCCGGCCGGATCGGGACATTCCGGACGCTGCCGGGCCCCCGGTCGGGGGGGCCACCTCCTGGACGCTTCCGGCCGGCGAGGGGCGGAGGAATGGAAGATCGAGCTGCACGACGCTGCCGGGATGATAGCAGGTGAGCGGGTGGACGCCGATGGCTCAACCGGACGAAATCGCCAGGCCGGGCTGGAAGCGGTCAACCCGGACGCCGGGGATCTCGTCCAACGGGGGGACGGACGAGGATCCGGCCATCGGAGTCGGCGTGGGCCGACAGGTCCGGCTAAAGCCGGACGCTACAGGAATCACACGGGAGCGAACGATGAGTGCAGTTTCAATGAGAATGCGATCGGTCTGGGCTGTGGCGATCCTTGCCGGCCTGACCCTGACGCTCAGCGGCGGGGCTGCCGCGCAGCGGAACTCGAGCGGGGACGACTGGTGCGGCGACGAAAGCTGGGGTGACGACCGCCGCGGCTTCTGCGAAGTCCGCGAATACACCGTGCCGGCGGCCGGCGCCACCATGACGGTGGACGCGTCGCCCAACGGCGGCATCAGCGTCGACGGCCAGTCGCGCGGCGACATTCTCGTCCGCGCCCGGGTCGTCGGCACCGCCTCGACCGAAGAGGAAGCCCGGGCGATCGCCTCGCGCGTCCAGATCATCGCCACGGCCGACCGCGTCACGGCCGACGGACCTCGCAACCTCGGACGCCGCGACGGCTGGCACGTCAGCTACCGCCTCGACGTGCCGACCCAGACGCCGCTGTCGCTGCGGACCACGAACGGCGGCATCGCCATCGACAACGTGAACAGCCGCGTCGAGTTCCGGACCGTCAACGGAGGGGTCAAGCTGTCGCGCATGGGAGGGGACGTCGAAGGGCGCACGACCAACGGCGGCGTCAACGTGGACCTCGACGGCGCCACCTGGCAGGGGGCCGGACTCGACGTGCAGACCTCGAACGGCGGCGTGCATCTGTCCATTCCGGACCACTACTCCGCGCACCTCGAAACCGGCACCGTGAACGGATCGGTCAAGATCGACTTCCCGGTGATGGTCCAGGGAAAAATCGGACGCTCGTTCTCGACCGACCTCGGGAGCGGCGGGCCGACGCTGCGCGTGAACACGTCGAACGGCGGGGTGAAGATTACGCGGAAGTAGCGATCAGTCGAGGGCGTTGTTCTTGTCCTGATACTCGGCCACCACGGCCAGGATCTCGTCGAGCTGATCGAAGAACACGTCCACGACCTGAGGGTCGAACTGGGTTCCGCGCCCTTCGCGCAGGATCCGGAGCGCCTCTTCGATTGAGTACGCCGGCTTGTAGGGACGTTCGCTCGTCACCGCGTCGAAGACGTCGGCGACGGCACAGATACGTCCCCACAACGGGATGCTCGTGCCGACGATCCCGTTGGGGTACCCCGATCCGTCCCAGCGCTCGTGGTGGCAGAGCGCGATGACGCGTCCCGCCTGTAGGAGCTCCGACGAGGAGTTGTCCAGGATGCGGCTGCCAATCATCGGGTGCCGCCGCATCACGACCCACTCGGCGCCGTCCAGGCTGGACGGCTTGCGCAGGATCGAGTCGGGGACCGCGATCTTGCCGACGTCGTGCATCCGGCTGGCGTGCAGGATCAGCTCGACCTCGCCGGGCGGCAGGTTCAGCCCGCGCGCGATCACCGCGCAGTACTCGCTCATCCGCCTGATATGGCTGGCGGTGACGTGATCCTTGTACTCGGCGACGATCGCGAGCCGCTCCACCGTGTCGAGCTGGGCGCGATAGGCGAGCCGTTGCGCCTCGGCCATCTGTTCGAGCGCGGCGCGCAGGCTGGCGGTGCGCTGCTCGATCGTCTCCTCGAGATGGGCCTGATGGCGCTTCAGCGCGTCCTGCGCCTCTTTCATCTTCAGCAGCGAGAAGGACCGGACGCGAAGCTCCGTCTTGTCCACCGGCTTGGCGATGAAGTCGTTGGCGCCCGCCTCGACCGCGCGCAGCCGATCTTCGCGGCCCGTCATCGAGGTCACCATGATCACCGGCACGCCGGCGGCCTGGGGATCCTGCCGGATGCGCCGGCAGACCTCGTAGCCGTCCATGCCCGGCATGACGACGTCGAGCAGCACGAGGTCGGGGCCGAGCCGCAGCTTCGCGAGCGCTTCGATGCCGTCGCGCGCCGCTTCCGCCTCGTGCCCCAGGGCCTCGACCAGCGCCTCCGTGATGCACCGGGTCGCGTCGTCGTCGTCGACGACGAGAATCCGTTTGGGGAATTTCGCTACAGGCTCAGTCATTCGCGCGGTCCGGACGCCGATGTCTGGGTCATGTGCGCGGGGCGCGGCGAGATGCTGCGCTGAATCGCGGCGACCTCGTCCTCGAGCTGCGACACGATCGCGGCGCCCCCGTCAAACGATCGATGCCGGGCATTGTGGATCAGTTCGGCGCAGCTGCGCGCGACCGATGAGGCGCCGAGCATGGCGGCGCTTCCCTTCATCGTATGGGCCACGCGCTCGACGGCCGCGGCGTCGTGGCGGTCCACGGCCTCCCGGAGCGCCGACAGTTGTGCGGCGGCGTCCTGGAGGAAGATCTCGATGATGTGGACGGCCGTGCCCGGAGCGCCGCCCTGCTGCGGCCGCCGCCGGCCGTCGCCGGGGCCCGTGGGCGCCGCCTGCGACAGCGCCATGCCCGGCGGAACCAGGCCGGACAGCACGCGCCGCACTTCGTCGATCGGGAGGCTCTTGCTGACCCAGCCGTCCGCGCCGGCGCCCAGCCAGCGCGCGCGGTCTTCGGGCAGATCGCTCGCGCTCAGCGCGACGATCCGCGGCCGGCGGTCGCGCGGCCAGCGCTCGCAGATGCGACGGGTGGCCGTCAGGCCGTCCATCTCGGGCATGTGCATGTCCATCAGGATCACATCGTAGCGCTCGGCCTCGAGCGCCTGCAGCGCGTCCTGTCCGTCGCCGACCACGTGGACCGTGTGTCCGAGCCGCTCGAGCACCTCGATCGCCACCTTCTGCGCGACCAGGCTGTCTTCCGCCAGCAGAATACGAAGCGGCTCGGACCACTCCGGCGCGGCCGATTCGACCGGCGGCACGGGCAACCGCGTCTGAAGTATGCGCGCGGGGTTCTCCGCCATCATGATGAACTCGAACGTCGAGCCGCCGCGCGCTTCGGACCGGAGCGCGATGTGGCCGCTCATCAGGCGGGCGATGCCGTGGCACAGCGTGAGGCCGAGATCCTGCGCATCGGCCACGCGATCCGACGAGATGATGCGGCTGAGCGGCTGGAACAACCGCGCCGCGCGCTCCGGCGCGATGACCATGCCGGTATCGCGCACGACGAAGCGTCACCTCGTGCAGATCCGGCGGCACCGCGCGGGTCGTCACGGACAGCGTCACTCCGCCTTCGTGCGTCCGCCGGACGGCGTAGGTCAGCAGCGTCGCCAGCACGTGCCGGAGCCGGGCGGCGTCGCCGAGCAGCGTGGACGGCGCGGGCCCGTCGATGCGGTACGAGAGATCGATCCCGCGCTCGGCTGCCATCGAGGCCACGCGATCGAGCGACACGTCGACCTCGCTCCGCAGATCGAAGGGCTGACGGTCGAGCACCAGCCGCCCGGTCTCCAGCCGGCAGAGATCCAGGACCTCGTTGACCGTCCGCGACAGCCCCTCGGCGCTCGCCCGCAGCATGCCGAGGTACTCGCGCTGCTTGGACGTGAGCTCGAGGTCGAGCAGCAGATCCGCCATGCCGACGACGGCGTTGAGGGGCGTCCGGATTTCGTGGCGCATCCAGAGGAGCAGGCTGCCTTCGAGGGTGGTGCGCGCCGCGGCTTGCGCATCCGCCTCCGCGCGTCTCGCCGTCTCCTCCGCCGCGCGGGTCTCGAGCGCTGCGACCGTCCGGCGGAGCCGGAACACGGCGACCGCGAGCACCGCGGCGACTCCAGTCAGGACGGCCAGCGACACGGCCAGCCAGATCATGCGCCCTCCCTCAACCGGCGCACCGTCTGGAGACAGGCGTGCACGATCTGGGCGGGCGTCAGATCGGGCGCGAACTCTTCGGTGAAGTCGAGCGTGTGCTGACTGTCTCGGCGGACGAGCTCCAGGTGCTCGCCGCAGGCCCGGTCGACGTCGCCCCGATCGCGATAGAGGAGGCCGAGCCAGAAGTACGCCAGCGCCAGCGCGTCGTCGAGATAGAGCGCCCGGCGCAGCGAGACGATCGCTTCGGCGGATCGGCCGGCGCGCGCGTCGATCATGCCGAGCAGCAGGTAGGCGCGGGCGTCCATGTCGTCCAGGCCGAGGACCTGCTCGGCCTGCGCGCGCGCCTCGGCGTAGCGGCCCCGCTGCGCGAAGAGTCCCCCGAGCAGCAGGTGCGCGGGCACGAACGTCCAGCTCGCTCGAATCAGCTCGAGCAGATCTCTTTCCGCCTGGTCCCACTCACCACTGCGAAACGCCTCGAGACAGCGTTCGTACTGGCCGGTCGCCTTCGCGCCTGTCGCCGCCGCGGGAACGGGCGGGGACGTCTTCGCTTGACTGGCGCCGCAGAAGCCGGCGTAGGCTCGCGCGTCCTTGCGATAGCAGAAGACGCCGTCGTGCTCGACGAGCGTGAGCCCGGACTCCATCTGCCACAACGACTCCGAGTGTCCGAGCAGCAGATAGCCGCCGTCGTTGAGCGCGTCGTACAGCCGCTCGACGAGCCGCCGCGTGACCTCCGGACGGAAGTAGATTGCGACGTTCTTGCACAGGATGATGTCGGCGCGGCCCGGCGGCGCGCCCGTCGAGCGATCGCTCGTGAGGTTGCCCTCGCGGAATCGCACCGACCGCCGGATCTCGTCCTTCAGGCGGAATTGATCGCCCGACGGCTCGAAGAACCGCCGCAGCCAGGCCCCTTCGACGTTGCGTACCGCGCGGGCGCCGTACTCGCCGCGGCGCGCCACGTCGAGACGTTCCGTGTTCAGGTCGGTGCCGAGGATGTCGAAGGTCCAGTCCGGATGCGTCAGGTGCACGCCCATGTCGTGCAACGTCAGCGCGACCGAGTACGGCTCCTCGCCGCTCGAACAGCCGGCGCTCCAGACGCGGATCGCGCGTGTGCCGTCGCGCTCGCGATCGGCCAGCACCGCCGGGATCACGTGATGGCGCAGCAGCCGGAACTGCGCCGGATCGCGGAGGAAGCAGGTCTCGGTAATGGTGACGAGGTGGATCAGCTTCCGGAATTCGTCGTCCGCCGCCTCGCCGCGCAGGCGCTCGTAGTAGGCGCCGGCGTCGTCGAGTCCCAGTTGCTGCATGCGGACGCCGACCGACGCCTGCAGCGAGGTCTGCCGGCTCTCTCCGAAGAACAAGCCGCACCGGTCCTCGATGAGGTCGCGGAGGCGTGCGAAGTCCCCGGCGGCCAGGGGTGCCGGACGCGCGACGCTCGAGGCGAGGGCTCGATTCATCATGGCGCCATGGACCGGACACGATCGGTGTGCAGTCTCTTCAGGCTGTCGATGAGGCCCGTCGTCGGCAGCACGCGCTGCGCCGCCCCGATCTCGATCGCCGCGCGCGGCATGCCGAAGACGACGCAGGTTTCTTCATTCTGCACCATCGTGACGCCGCCGGCCTGCCGGATGGCCAGCAGCCCGTGCGCGCCGTCGGATCCCATGCCGGTCAGCAGCATGCCGGCGGCCCGCGCGCCGTACACCTTCGCCAGCGACGTCAGCGTCACGTCCACCGACGGCCGATGGCCCATGACGGGATCCGCATCCGAGAGGTGCACGCGTCCGCCGGACCGCACCACCAGGTGCGCCCCGTCGGGCGCGAAGAGCACCCGCCGCGGCAGGATGAGGTCCCCCTCTTCGGCGATCTTCACGGGTACGGGACACCGCTGTTGCAGCCACTCGATCAGCCCGACGAGGAAGCCCTCCGCCATGTGCTGGACGACGACGACCGACAACGTCAGCGCCGGCGGCAGCGCGGAGAGCAGCTCTTCGAGGACGCGCGGCCCCCCCGACGAGACACCGATCCCGACGACGTCCACCGGCGTCCCGGTCATGCGGCCCGGGCGAGCCTGATTGGGCTGCCGCGGCTGCACGTGCGCGCCGCGGATGTGGGCGACGACCGGCACTCGCGCCAGCGCCTTCACCTTCTGGGCGAGCGCGCCGGCCTGGGCCGTCCACTGATCGTCGGGCGTGAGCGTCGGCTTTTCCACGACGTCGAGCGCTCCCGCGGCGAGCGCATCGAACCGCGAGTGCATGCCTTCGCGATCGAAATACGAGCTGAAGAACAGCACGGGCGTCGGGTAGTGCGCCATGATCCGCGAGGTCGCCTCGAGTCCGTCCATGCCCGGCATGACGAGATCCATGGTCACGACGTCGGGCCGCAGCTGCGCCGTCAGCTCGACGGCTTCGCCGCCGTCGGCCGCCGTCCCGATCACGCGAATCTCGGGATCCAGCTCCAGCAGGGTCTTGAGGACCCGGCGCACGACTTCCGAGTCGTCCACTATCAGGACGCGAACTTCCGTGCGGGCGGCGGAAACGGCCTCAAGCATCGGGCGTCCCGGGAAATGGAGCCGGGACGTCCGGCAGCGCGCGGCCGATGAGGCGCTTGACCGTGTCGAGGAGGTGGCTCTGATCGAACTCGCGCTTGAGCACGTAGGCGTCGGCGCCGACGTCGAACCCGCGCCGGCGGTCCTCGATCGAGTCACGCGTGGTGACGATGACGACCGGCAGGTTGCGGAAGCGCTCATCCGCCCGGAGCCGCGCCGTGAGCTGCAGGCCATCCATCCGCGGCATGTCCACGTCGGCGACGACCAGGTCCCACGGCTTCTGCAGGAGCATCTCGAACGCCTCCACGCCGTCGTGCGCGATCTCGGCCTCGTATCCCGCGGCGATGAGGATGCTCTTCTCGAGCTCGCCCGCCACGAGCGAGTCCTCGACCACGAGCACGCGTCCGACGCGCGCGGCGGCGGGACGCTCCGGCGCGTGGACCGGGCTGGATCGACGGCTTCCGCGAGGCCAGCTCGAAGAGCGCGTGGACGTCGAGGATGGGCACGATGTCGCCGTTGCCCAGGATGGCGGCGCCGGCAAACGTGCGGTGCTCGCGCAGCGGGTGGCGCAGCTCCTCGAAGACGAGCTCCTGCTCCTCGTGCACCGCCTCGACGAGCAGCCCGAAGGACGCCTCGCCGGCCCGGGCGACGAGCACCGGCTGACGCGCCGCGACGGGCGACGCCGATCCGTTGAGCAGCACGCTCAGCGACGTCAGCGGGATCGTCTCGCCGGCCAGATCGATCGCGTGTCCACCCTGGACCGCGGTGATGTCCTCGGGCTTGACGTGCAGCAGCCGGCGCACGGACGCCGTCGGCAGCGCGAACAGCTCGTCACCGGTTTCGACCAGCACGACTCGCAGGAGCGCCAGCGACAACGGCAGATCGAGGACGACCGTGGTCCCGTGCTCCGGCTCGGAATGGATGCGCACCGATCCGCCCAGCCGGACGACGACGTTTTTCACGACGTCCATCCCGACGCCGCGCCCCGAGACGTCGGTGGTGGACGCGCGCGTGCTGAAGCCGGGCCGGAAGACGAGATTCGAGCAGCTCCGGCGTGCTCCAGCGCTCCAGATCCGCGGCGGGCGCGAGCGCGCGGCGAATCGCCGCGGCGCGCAGCTCCTCGGGATCGATGCCCCGGCCGTCGTCGCGGACGGAAATGAGGATGCGGTTCCCCTGTTGCTCCGCCGAGATCAGGAGCTGGCCCGCGGCCGGCTTGACCTTGCGAAGCCGCTCGGCCGGGCGCTCGATGCCGTGATCGATCGCGTTCCGCACCAGGTGAATCAGCGGATCCGAGATCTGCTCGATGATCTTCTTGTCGAGCTCCGTCTCGCGGCCGCTGATCGTGACCTCCACTTCCTTGTCGAACTGCCGCGCGAGATCGCGCGCGGCGCGCGGGAAGGCGTCGAACACCGTGTGCAGCGGCAGCATCGTGAGGCTGATCACGTTCTGCCGGAACTCCTCGGTGATGAGGTTGAGACGCACCCGATCGTCGCTGAACTCGCCGCAGAACTGCCGGAGGCGCCGGCTGAGTTGCTCCAGCGCTTCGGCGTACTCGCCGAAGGCGGGGCCGGCGCCGGCCGCGGCCGCGGGCGCGAGGCGCGCTTCACGCGCGCGATCGCGCAGCCGGCCGAGCGCGGTGTCCAGACGGCGCAGCTCGACGTGCCGCTGCGAGGCCTTGAGGCTCTGGATGACCAGCTCCGCCGCGAGATGCGTCAGGCCGTCCAGTTTTTCCACCGGGACGCGGAGCGACTGCCGCACGGACCCGGGCGCCTGCGGCGCCGGCCCGGATGCCGCGTCCGCGGGCGTGGCCGGGGCCGCGCCGTGCTGCGCGGCACGCACCGGGCCCGCCGCCAGGCCGCTGAGCGTCCGGCACAGCGCGGACACGTCCGGGGGCGTGCCGATCCCGCTCGCGAGTTGCTCCACGCGGATCGACAGCGCGTCGATCGTGCTGAGGACGACGTCGAAGGCGACGGCGTCGAGCCGCCGCGCGTCCTGCTGCGCGGCCACGAACACTTCTTCGAGGTGGTGCACGACCTGCGCGATGTCGAGGAGCCCGAGCATGCGCGCCGAGCCCTTCAGGTTGTGGCCCTGCCGCAGCACCTCCGCCATCGCATCCTGCGCGCCCGGCACTTCCTCGAGGCGCAGCACCGCGGCCGTCAGCCCCTTCAGGCGATCCCGTGCCTCCTCGACGAACTTGCCGATGAATGCGGTCGTGTCGAGTGTGTTCATGGCGTCAACCCTGCGTGTGTCTTAAAACAGGAGATCAGGAGATCAGGAGTTTTTTGGTTTTAAGAATGAATCTCCTGACCTCCTGAACTCCTGTTAAATCGCTCCCGCTGATCAAAGTGTCCCGTCCGAAGTCCGTTGGCCCTCGCCAGCCACCAGCCGCTCGAGATCGAGCAGGCCCATCAGCCCCTCGGGCACACGTGCCGTCCCGACGAAAAAGGCGGCGCGCTCGGCAGACCACGTCGGCGGCGGCGGCTCGATCTGGCCCGGATCGATCGCATAGATATCGGCGATGTTGTCGACGACGAGCCCGATCGGGTCGGTGAAGCCGCGCAACGCGACGAAGAACGCGGCGGCGGCGGGCGCGGACGCGGTCAGCCCGAGGATGGCGTGGGCGCTCAGCGCGCAGATGATCTCGCCGCGCAGGTTGACCAGGCCCGCGACGCGCGACGGCGCGCCGGGGATGCGGCGCAGGCGCGTGAGCCGCGCGACCTCCCGCAACTGCTGCAGTGGCAGGCCGTACACGTCGTCGCCGAGAAAGAACCCGAGGTACGGGACGCGCTCCGCCTGGACGGCCGGCGCCCCGTCGTCTGCACGCTGGCGCTCGATTGCCTCCAGAATCGCCTCCGGCCCGATCGCCGGGGATTCTGCCGCCGTGTCCTCGCTGGCCATGTCCTGACGCCTACAGTCTGAATTCCCGGATCCGAATCTTGAACTGGTCCGCCAGCCCGTTCAGATCGGCGACGGAGCTCGCCGACTGCTTCATCCCGGCGGCGGTCTGCTTGGTGACCTCGGCCACCTCGCGCATGGTCTGGACGATCTGCTCGCTGGCGCTGCGCTGCTGCTGCGTGGCGAAGGTGATCTGCCGGATCGCCTGCGTCGTCCGATCGACCATCTGCAGGATCTCCTCGAGGCTGCCGCGCGCGCGGGTCGCCAGCGACACGCCGTTCTCCACTTCCTTGACGCCCTGCTCCGTCGCCAGCACCGACGTGTTCGTCGCCGACTGGATCTCGCCGACAATCCCCTTGATCTCTTCCGCGGATTCACGGGTCCGCTCGGCCAGCCGGCGGACTTCGCCGGCGACGACGGCGAAGCGCTTGCCGTGCTCCCCCGCGGCGGCAGACTCGATCGCGGCGTTGACCGCGAGCAGGTGAATCTCGCCGGCAATCTCCTTGATCAGGTTGAGCACTTCCGAGATGCGCTGCGAGCGCTCGCCGAGCAGCAGCGTCTTGCCGGAGATGTCCGCCACGCGCCGGCGGATCTTCTCCATCGCTCCCAGGGCTTCGTTGACCGAGTCGTACCCGGCGTGCGCCGCGTTCGCGCTGTCGTCGGCGATCTTCTCGACCGAGGTCGCGCTCTGCGCGATCTGCTTCGCCGTGTCGGTCAGCTCCTCCATCGTCGCGGTGACCTGGGCGATCGAGGCGGCCTGCTGGACCGAGCCCGATGCGTGATCTTCGGCCGCCGACAGCATCTGCGTGGACGCCGACGTGATCTGCAGCCCGGCTTTCTGCAGCTCCTGGATGAGCCCGCGCAGTTTCCCGGACATGTCGTTGGCGGCCTGGGCGAGCATGCCGAGCTCGTCGTGGCGCGCCACCTGGAAGCTCTGCGAGAGATCGCCGGCGGCGACGCCGCGCAGAAACGGCACCAGCGATTCGATCGGGCGCGAGAACTGGTTCGCCCAGTACACCGAGCCGGCGGCCGCCGCGGTCGCGAGCACGATCGACAGGGCGATGATCGTCCACATCAAACGCCGCAGCGGCGCGAAGGCGACGTCGGCGCGCATCAGCAGCACCGTGCGCCACGTGCCCGGCACGTACGGCTGGCGCTCGGTCGTGGCGTACCCCGCCAGATACGAGGCGGCGCGCACGTCGAACGTCGCGCTGCCCGCCGCCGCACTGGCCGGCAGCTGCTGGATCGCCTCGAGCCCGTGCGAGTTGAGGCCCGTCTTCCCGGGCTGCCAGCCGGTGAAGAACGGAGGGGCGCTGAGCAGCACGCCGCTCGAGTCGGCCAGCACCAGATAGCCGCGCTCGCTCTGTCCTTCGGGCACGACCTTCACGCCGTTGAGAATCTCGACGACGGACGGCCAGTCGAGAACGGCGACGATGACGCCGACCGTCCTGCCGCGATCGAAGCTCGCGCGAATCGGAAACGCGAGCGGCATGCCCACCCGTCCGGTGAGCTCCTGCGGCCCGGGGAGACCGGCCCACGGGTCGCCGCGCCGCGCCGCCTGCTGCCACTCGCGATCGCCGATTTCGCGGCCGCGAAGCTCCGGACGCGTCGAGGCGATGACCGTCCCGGCCGCGTTCGCCACCCAGATTTCCTGGTAGAGATCGAAATTGCGCTTGGCCTCGCCGAGGAATTGCTGGATGCGGCCGTCGGTGTCTCCGGTGACCGTGTCGTCCTGCAGGAAGCCGAGCTGCGACCACCCGCGAAGGGCCTGGTGGCGATCGAGCAGCAGGCGCTGGAGCTTCTCCGCGCTGAGCGACGCGAGCGTTTCGAGGTTGAACTGAATCCGCTCCTCGAGGGCGCCGCGCGCGCTCCGGTACGCGAGGACGCCGGCGAGCGCGATCGGCAGCAGCGACAACGCCACCGAGACGAGCGCCAACTGCCACCTGATGCTCAACCGCATGCGCGAACTCTCCGGGCGAACACGAGAAGTGGTTTCAATCAATAATCACGAACCTTCAGCGCAGCCCTTTGATGCCGATCGGTTTCACCGTGTCGTCCTCCTCGCCGGCCGGCACGTAGGCGATCGCCCCCGGCACGCTCACCACGAAGCGAAGAATCGCCCGCGTCGACTTCAGCGTCGAGGGCGGCGTCAGCCCCTGGGTGATGTTCTGCTGCACCCAGAACTCCGCCATCTCGCGCACCGAGCGCCCCATCACGCGCCGCGAGAACTCCTCCCGCATCACGCTCGTCGCGTCCCAGTCAACCGGCACGACCGCCTCGCCGTTCGGCCACATCCGCGTCTGCTTCCGGAAGACGCGCTGCAGCTCCGTGATCGGCAGCGACGCGACCGGATTCTCCTTGTGCACGACGACCACGAAATCAGGCGGCGGCGCAGCCGGCAGAGCGATCGAACCCAGCGCGAGCACCGTCAGTGCCGCCAGGCACGCACCCAAGACCGCGGACTGGCGATTGGACACTCAGGCCTCTAGAAAAAGAAGACGGCCGCCGCCGCGAAGCCATTGAAGGGCGTGCGCGCCTCTTCCGATGAGATGAACGACCGCTCCAGCGGCACCCCGCGGTAGTACTCCGCCTTGACCGCGATCTGCGCGTACGGCCGGAAATTCAGCCCCGCCAGGTGCCGGCGCTCGGCGCGCTGGATCCGCGGGCTGTCGAGCTGCTCGATCCGGTAGAACGTCGTCCAGTTCTCGCGCAGGCGCACGGCGGGCTGCACGTAGTAGCCGTAGCGCGTCTCGCCGAGCGTCCGCCCGCGCGCGTATTCGGCCTGGAGCAGAAAGCGGTCGACTTCGATCTGGCTTTCGAGGCCGTACACGTGATCGTCGACGAGCTCCTGGGTCACGAGCGCGATCCGGCCGCGGTAGAGGTCGCCGGCCACGTCGAACCGCTTCAGCCGGCCGCCGGTCGGCAGCTTCACCTGCAACGCGCCCGCCCCACGACTTGGCGTCGCGCAGGTCCGTCTGGCTGTTCCCTTCGAACTGGTTGTTGGAAAGGTAGACCCTGTAGTTGAGGGCCAGCTCGGACTGCCCCGACGGCCTCGCGGCGCCGCCGTGCACCGTGACGCCGACGAGCTCCGGTGGAAACAGCTCGCGCAGGTAGATCGGCTGATCGGTCGAGAGCGTCAGGTTCGGATAGTGGTTCTGCCACCAGTACTGCGGGGAGAGCTGCTTGCCGACCCGGACGTTCACGAACCGGTTGTGGGCGTACTCCATCCACGCGTTCTCGACCGCGACCTGTCCCTCGCCGCTGACGTCGGTGTCTTCGACGTGCTCGCCCTCTTCCCCCTCACCCTCTTCTTCCTCGCCGTGGATCTCGGGGTGGTGGGGCACGTTCTGGAGCTCGAGCTCCATGTGGAAGTTGAATTTCTTGTAGCTGCTTGCTGAGGAGCAGGCCGAGATGGTGCTGCTGGAAGGCGAACGGCTCCGGCGACTCGTCCGCGGCAAGGCGGAAGTTGTAATAGCCGTTCAGGTTCACGCGGCTGAGCAGCGACTCGCGCACGGATTCGACGGCTTCCTGCTGCGTCTGCGCTTCCTGCTTGAGCTCTTCGTTCGTGGCCGTCAGCGCCTGCTTCTTCTCGAGATCGTCGAGCCGCTTGAGCAGCTGGCCGATGATCTCCTGCTGCCGCTGCAGCTCGGCCCTCAGCCGGGTGACGTCGTCCTGCTGGGCCCATGCCGGTTGACTGAAGGCCACCAGCGCCACCAGGGCCAGCCAGAAACTGCGCTTCATGCACTCACTCCTCTTGATTCGGGCGACCCGGCCGCCAACGCTGCAGGCCGCCATTGCTGCCGGCAGCATGCAGGGTCTGGGACCTCCGGGGGAAACCCTGAGTATGCGGGAAAACGAAAGCGGTGGAAAGCCGGACGCGCACCTCCCGCCGGCGGTCGCCGGCGGGGGTGCGTTCCGGATTCTTGAAGCTATTGGCAGCCCTGGAACTTCAGCACAGGGAAGCCGCTCGGCACCGAGTCGGGCACCAGCCTGCACAGATTCTCTTTCTTCGCTCGTTTGTCCAGCAACCCGTCCCCGACGAACTCGACCAGATCGGCGAGCTCCTGCCTCGAGAGGTTCTTCGGCGTGCGAACCAGCGGATCGAGCCTCGCCAGCACCGGCTCGATCGGTCCGAGCCGCATCCTCAGATCCCGATCCACGCCGGCCCGCCTCGGATCGTAGCCGCGTGCGGAATCGTACACGTCGAGATGATGCTTGATGGCATCGTCCAGCTGCGTGAACGCGCCGTTGTGGAAGAACGCGGGCGCCAGCGCGATGTTGCGCAGCGGCGCCGTGCGGAACTTGTAGCGATCGGCCGGGTTGCCGGTCATCTGCTCGAGGCCGAAGTCCTCGTCTTCCCCCGGGCCGTCGAAGATCATGTTGCTCTCGTCCACGCCGAAGAACGGCGCGATCTGCGGCACGCCGATCACGCGGTTCTGGAAGTCGGAGAACATCTCGTTCGCGTCGCCGGAGACGGCGTGGCACTTGACGCAGCCGGCCTTGCCGAAGAACAGCAGCGCGCCGCGCTTTTCGGACGTGCTCATCGCATTCCGATGACCGCGGGCGAACTGATCGATGGGGGCGTCGGCAAACGTCAGCGTGAACTCGAACTCGGCGATCGCCAGGCCGAACATGGTGAAGTCGATCGGATCGCCGCGCCGCACGCTCGGGAAAATCCGTCCGAAGAGCTTGCGGTATTCGGGGACCCCATTGAGAATCCGCAGCACCTTCTGCCGGATCGGCTCGTTGCGGAACCCGGACTCATCGGGGAGCGGGACTCGCAGACCCTGATGGTTGTCGAACTGATCGAAGCGCGGCCCGATGGTCCCGCGGGTGCCCTTGAACCCCGCCACTTCGACGAGCTCGGTCGGCGGAATGTGCGCCTGCGCCTGCAGCAGGTGCTTCACGACGGGATCGTTTGGCGGGAACGTCGTGGCCCCTTCGGGCGCCGGGAACAGGAAGCCCGCCGAGTTGTCGAACGGATCGCGCGAGGGCGCGCTGAACCGCCCGTTCCACATGAGCGCGCGCAGAAACGCCGTGTTGACGACGAGCGGCGATCGGCGCTGATTGCGCGCGCCGGAGCGGCGCGGACCGACGATGCCGTTGTTGTCCACGCCGATGGCGATGCTCTGCGTGTCGCCGAAGCCGTTGGTCGGCGAGTGACATCCGGCGCACGTGTTGTCCTGGTGGAGCGAGTGCGCGTTGTCGAACCACAGCAGCCGGCCAAGATCCGCCAGCTTCGAATTGATGCGGCGTCCGAGGCGATCCTCGAGCGAGAACTGGACCTTCCCGGTAAATCATTGGCGGCGAGAACCGCCGCGAGCTGGGCATTCAGCCCGTCGTCGGAATGAGCGGCAACGGACGCAACGGGACCGGCCGGACCAGCCGCCGGCCAGACCCATCCGAGAGCCCCAATCCATACCAGCGCAGTGAGGGCAATCAGCTTCCTCATCATCAGAGCAGGGCTCCTTATTTGACTGAGCAATAACGGTGCGAGGAGTGGCCTCGTACGCAAGGCCAGGGCCCGCCTCATCATTTCCAGTAACTGATTGGAGTAGAGCTATTTAGCTGAGTCTTACCAATCTTGCTCGGACGACGGTGTGTTCCACTGTGGAACTACCGAAACCGTCAGATGAGTCTAAAATGACGTTAAGTCGTTTTGGCTAAATATGTTATGGGGTGTACCGTTGTGGAGCATTTTGACGTGCGCCGTGAATTCAGGGGTCTTGTTTGGCGCTAACTAGCTGATATATATAGTTTTACAGCCATTGAACTGCCTGGGGCGCGTGTCACAACGGGACATTGCTCGACCGCTGAAGCAGCCCGCGGATCTGCGCGAGCAGCGGTTCCATCTGCGCCGACTTGGTGATGATCGCGTCCGGCTGGGCGTCCCCCGTGGGTGGGGCATCGTCTGGATCGGACGTCAGCAGGATCACGGGAATACCCCGGGTCGCTGCGTTCTCCTTCAGCTGGGCCAGCAGAGCGAACCCCCCCAGCCCCGGCATGATGCTGTCGGTCACGATGAGGTCGGGGGCGGACTGCCCGATCGTATTCAGGGCTTCGGCGCCATCGGCCGCCGTGGCCACGTTGTAGTGCTGCGCCTCGAGAGCGGCCCGCAAAAGGCTCAGCACCGTGGGACTGTCGTCGACCACGAGCACGCGCGCGCGGAAAATCTGGTCTTCCAAGGGGAGCTCAGATGATAGCAGGCCTTGACCGCGCCGGATCGTATAGTTCTTACACTCACGAATGGGAGCCCAACGCGGCCGTACCTTCTCTGTTAGCGTTGAAAGCGACGAGGTTGCGGGCATTTGCACGAATCCAGCCGCTGGCACTGCCATTGACTGTGTCAGGTCCCGGAGGGGGCTTGATGGCGGAGCTGATTCACGAGTTGACGTCGCACCTCACATCACTGGACGGCATCGCGTATCACGTGTGGGTCCTGGGCGAACGGCAGGCCGATGGATCGTGGCAGGGTTGGATCGAGTTTCATCCGCCCGGGAGCGCAGGCATCCTGACAACCGAACGACTGACGACACAGGTGAGCCGCGGCGCGCTGTACTACTGGGCAGGACGGCTGTCGGTCGAGTACTTCGAGAACGCGCTACGGCGCGCAGCCCCGGTTCAAGTGGACTACTCGCCGGCGCCGGCGGAGCGCCGGGATCCTACAGATACTTCTTCATCCACCCGAAAACCGTCTCATGCCAGGTCCGGCTATTGAGCGCCTTGAGGACCCAGTGCCCCTCGTCCGGAAACACGAGCGCCTCGCTCGGCACGCCGTTGCGGCGCAGGACCGTGAACATCTGCAGGCCCTGGTCCACGGGCACGCGGAAATCCAGCTCGTTCGTGATGATGAGCGTCGGCGTTTTGATGCGGTGCGCCACGAGGTGAGGTGACCATTTCGCCAACTGCGCACGCGCCTTTGCGTCCCAGGGCCGGCCGCCGAACTCCCACTCGGGGAACCACAGTTCTTCGGTCGCCATGCTCATCGACTCGAGGTTGAACACGCCGTCGTGCGTGACGGCGGCCTTGAAGCGGTCGGTGTGCCCGATGATCCAGTTGACCGCGTAGCCTCCGTAGCTCGCGCCGGCGATGCCCATGCGCCCGCTGTCGGTGAACGGCATCTTCGCGACGGCGGCAAACACGGCCTCCAGATCGCCCATCACTTTCCCGCCCCAGTCACCGCTGATCTCGTCGACGAATTTCTGCCCGAACCCGGTGGAGCCTCGCGGGTTCGGCGCGGCGACGACCCAGCCCTGCGCCGCCCAGAGCGAGGGGTTCCAGCGCGACGACCACGCATCCTCCCACGCGCCCTGAGGGCCGCCGTGGATGAGAAACACCACCGGATACTTCTTCGCCGGGTCGAAATCGGGCGGCTTGAGCAGCCAGTACTGAATCTTCTCGCCTGCCGCGTTCGCCGCGGTGAGGCTCTCGGGCTGCGAGAACCCCACGCCGGTCAGCCACGACGCGTTCTCGCGCGTGAGCGGCCTGACGTCCCGGCCGTCCTCCGCCGCGCGGAAGATCTCGGCCGGCGCGGTGAGCGACGATTTCGCGAACACCACGAACCCCGGTCCGGGCCGTGCCGCGGAGATCGCGCCTCCCTGCACGGCGGCCTTCGGCACGCCTCCCGCGGCGGGGACGACGAACAGGTTCTCGCGTCCGGCCTGCCCGGCCGTGAACCAGATCGACCCGGCGGCGGTCACCGAGTAGTCTCCGACCGAGATATCGGGCGACGTGAACACCGTGCGCTTCGCGCCGCTCGATCGAATCGTACGCGTCCAGGTACCAGCGATCGGCCTCGAAGCCCGCACGCCGCTGCGCGCGCACGAACAGCGTGCGGCCGTCCGGTGAAAACACCGGCTGCAGGTCGGACGCGGGGTTGCTGGTGATCTTCTTCGCCTCGCCGCCCCCGACCGGCACGGTCCACACGTCGTGATTCGTCGTCCAGGCCTCGCGGTCGCCCCCTTCCCGGTTCGACACGAACGCGATCTCGCGGCCGTCCGGAGCGAACGCGATCGCGCCGTCTTCCTGTTGCGCCGGCGGCGAATCGAAGTCGCCGGGCGTGACGTCGATCGGCCTCCGACCGGCCCCCCGCGCGTCGCGTCCGCCACGAACACGTGGTGACGGATGTTCTCCCGCCATTCGTCCCAGTGCCGGTAGAGCAGCCGCGTCAGCCGGTGGGCCTTGACCGGGTTCTTCGCAGCCTCCTCGCTCTTCCGCGCGTTGCACGCCTCGTCTCGGCACTCGGGGTAGACGTCGGACACGAACGCGATCTTCGATCCGTCGGCGGAGAACACGAGCGGAGGCTGAACGCCCATCGCGAGCGCCGTCAGCTTCGTGACGTTCGTGCCGTCCCCGTCGGCGATGTACACCTGGGAGCCGCCGTCACGCGTGGAGAGAAAGGCGAGCCGCCGCCCGTCCGGCGAGAAACGCGGGGACGTCTCGCTCGTCTCGCCGCCGATCAGCTCCTTCGGCGGGCGCCGATGCGTCGGCCGGCACGACCCAGATGTCCGCGTTGCGCTTCCCGGATTTCAGATCGGTGGTCGTACGGACGAACGCCACGCGGCCGCCATCGGGCGACAGCTGCGGATCGGCGATCCGCACCGCGCCGATCAGATCGTCGATCGTCATGGGACGGCGCGGCGATTGAGCGAGGAGGGCGCCGCTCAACACCCAACTCCCAAAAACCAAAACCCAACTCCCAACTCCCGAAGAGTTTGGGGGTGAAGTCGCCGCGACTTCCGCGCCGTCGAGACCCGCATCACTTTGGGAGTCGCGAGTCGGCGGTTGGGTTGCTTTTTGGCCACCTACCACCTCACCAGGGGCCGGGCCGTTGGGCGTGCCCGGCCAGGGGATGGACACCAGCATCGCGACCAGGGCCAGGCCGAAGAAGATCGCGGCAACCTTGTGACGGCGGAACGAATCCGCCTTGCGGGCGCGCGCGCGGCCGATGTGCGCCAGCGCGATGCCGATGATCATGCCGAACGGGTGCTCGACCGCCCAGAAACGCCCGACCGGTGCTTTCATGACCCCGCCGAAATCGCTCAGCGCCGCGGTCGTCACGTCGCTGAAAAAGAAGTACAGGACGAGACCGAGCACCATCTGGACGTCGAGCGCGGTCACGAACCAGAAGCCCGCGCGGTCGTCGGCCGGCGTCCAGGACTTCCGGCCCGATGCGCCCGAGGCGGCGCGGACGAACGCGAGCAGCCCGGCCAGGATCACGATCCACCGGAGCAAGGAATGAAGCGTCAGGAGTGATGAATACATGTCGGTCGTCTTCGGTCTCGGGTCTCGGGTCTCGGGTCTCGGTCTCAGGTTCGGTCTTCGGTCTTCCGGTCTTCGGTCTTCCGTCTCCTGTCTTCCTGTACTTCTGAACTTTGGTCTACCGTTCGATCAGCGCCAGAATCTCCGCCACCGCAGACTTCCCCTCGTCGTCCGCGTACCATGCCGCCTTGCGATCGGAGAACTCGGTCCGGCTCAGGGTCGGCTTGTGCTCGAGGACCCACGCCTGGAGGACGGACGGCCGTTCCGACCAGGCGCCGACCAGGTGTCCGTCGGCGGTCAGCACGACGACGGTCGGCGTGGCTGCGCGGGCGTCGGATGTCCTATGGGCTTCCATGATGGGGCGGCCCGTGCGAGAGTTGACGAGGCGCAGCTCGATCCGGTCCGGCGCGGCGTCGACGAGCCGCGCGACGTACGGGACGGTGGCGATCGAATCACTGCAGGAATAGTCCGCGACGACGAGCAGCAGGCGGCGAGCCGGCAGGGCGCGCAGGCGCGAGACGGTGTCGGCGGTGACGGCGGAGTTGCTGTAGCGCTTCCGCCACTCCTCCGGACGGGACGTCGCCGCGTCGAGAAAAGCCGCGAAGGTGACCCCCTTCGCGTAATAGGCTGAGTAGTCGAGGGTCTCGCGCGGCAGGGACCGGGAGGAGAGGGCAATCGTGCAGCAGCAGAGCAAGGCGGCGCATGCGAACGGCTGGCCCATTTGCCGGATTCTAGCATTCAACCAGGCACCAGGGAACCTTGACGGCCGGGCGGTGTCCATAACCCCATGCTCGAAGCCCGTGGACTGACCAAGTACTACTCGGCCATCCCAGCCGTTCGCGACGTCAGCTTCACGCTCCGTCCCGGAAGCGTCCTCGGCTTGCTGGGACCGAACGGGTCCGGCAAGTCCACCACCGTGTCGATCGTCACCGGCCTGCTGGAACCCTCCGGCGGGCACGTCCTCTTCGGCGGGGACGACATCCGGAATGGCCTCCTCGAATACAAGGCGCGCATCGGCTACGTCCCGGAGGAAGCGCACCTGTATACGTATCTGACCGGGCCCGAGTACCTGTCGCTCGTCGGCGAGCTCCGGGGCATCCCGCGCCGTGCGCTGGACGAGAAGATCGACGCGATGCTCGAGATCTTCGGCCTCCAGGACGACCGCTACGCGCAGCTCTCCGCGTTCTCGAAAGGCATGCGGCAGAAAATCCTCATCTCCGCGGCGCTGCTGCACGACCCCGACCTCATCGTCCTCGACGAGCCCTGCTCCGGGCTCGACGTCACGTCCACGCTGATCCTCAAGAGCCTCGTGCGGACGCTCTCGGCGGCGGGCAAGATGATCATCTACAGCTCGCACGTGCTGGAGGTGGTCGAGCAGGTGGCCACCGACGTCCTGATTCTCCACGACTCCCGCGTCGTGGCGCACGACTCGGTCTCGCGGCTGCGCGAGCTGCTGGAGCTGTCGTCGCTCGAGGAAGTGTTCCGCAAGGTCGTGGTCGCGACCGACGTGGACGAAGTCGCGCGCAGCCTCGTGGGAGTGATGAAGCTGTGACGTCTTCGCCGCTGCGGGGACCCGGGGCACCTCGGTCCGGGATGTCCTCGTGGCGGCAGACCGTTCTGCTCGGGCGAACGTTCTTCGGACGGCTGTTCGAGAGCGACCTCATGCCGCCCGGCTTGCCGCAGGTGCAGCTCGTCATCTGGTCGATGGTGTTCATGGCGGCCCCGGCCATGTTCATGCCCGTCACTGGACCCGCGAAGTACAAGCAGCTGTCGTATTTCCCGGGCATGCTGGCCCAGGCGATCTCGACCGATCGATTGTTCCTCCTCACCTACACGATGATCGCCATGGGGTTCCTGGGACTCGTCACGTGGGACGGCGTCTTTCCCGACCGGCGCGACGCGCGCATCCTGGGTCCGCTGCCGATCAGCATGCGAACGCTGATGTTCGCGCGGCTCGGGGCCGTCTGCTACATGTTCGGCCTGTTCTTCGCCGTGACGCAGCTGCCGACGGCCGTGATGTTCGGCCTGATCGCCGGCGCCTTCGACAGTCCGGGCGGCGTGGTGCGCGGCATCGCCGGCCAGGTCATCGCCACGGGGCTGGCATCGGCATTCATCTTCTTCTCGCTGATCGCGATGCAGTGCGCGCTGTTGAACGTGCTCGGACGGGCCGGAGTGCAGCGGGTCGCGGTCGTACTGCAGACGCTCTTTGCCGCGTCGCTCGTCATGATGGTGTTGTTCCTCCCTCAGCTCGGCCGGGACATCCGCGATGGCAGCCTCGGGCCCGACTGGATGTCGTCTTCGCTCGTCCGGGTGCTCCCGTCCGTCTGGTTTCTCGCCGTCTACGAGGCGCTCACCGGGTTCGGCGGCCGCGGGATCTACAGCATGGCCATTCCGGCCGTGACGGTCACGGCCGGCGTCATCTCGTTGGCGATCGGTCTCTACGCGGCCAGCTATACGCGTCTGACGCGGCGCGCGCTGGAAACGCCGCCGGGAGCAGGCGTGCGCGCGCGGGCTCTGTGGCCGCGGGGCATTCGCGGCAGCGCACCGGCATGGCTGCGGCCGTCGCCGGTCAAACGGGCCGTCTGCGCGTTCACGCTTCGGTCCCTGGTACGAAGCCGCCAGCACCGCCTCCTGCTCAGTCTGTACGTCGCGCTGGCGCTTGCGTTCGTGCTCTCGGGTGTCGTGCCGCTGATCCTCCGCGGCGATCCGGCCGCGCTCGCGCGCCCCGGCCTCGCCGTCACATCCGCCCCGCTCGTCGTCATGTTCTTCGTGCTCGTCGGGCTCCGCGCGCTCTTCGCCATTCCGATCGAGCCGAAAGCGAACTGGATCTTCCGGCTTCGCGAGCCCGGGAATCGACTGGCCGTCGTCGCCGGGGTGCGGCGCGCGCTGATTGCCGCGTGCGTCCTGCCGGTCACGCTCGCCGCGGGCCTGTCCGTCGGCATCCCGTGGGGCCCGACCCTCGGCCTCGCGCACGCGGTCTTCTGCGCGCTGATGGGGCTCCTTCTGACCGAGCTGCTCCTGATCCGCTTCTGCAAGGTGCCGTTCACCTGCACGTATTTCCCAGGCAGGGGGCGCGTGCGAACCATGTGGCCGTTCTACTTCGTCGGGTTCACGACGTACACGTACACGGCGGCCGCGCTCGAAGCGGACGTGCTGCTGAGGAGCCCCAGGGCCTTCACGAACTTCTGCCTGATCTTCACGTTCGCGATTGCGGTGCTGTGGCTGGCGCGTGTGCTCTGGCTGACGCGCGCGTCCGGGCTGGCGTTCGAGGAATCGGATCCCGACGCCATCTTCGCCGGGTTCAGCCTCAGCGAAGGGCTCGCCGCCAACTCGCCGCACGTGAATCCCTTATCCCTAATCCCTGATCGCGAATCCCTGATCCCGAATCCCTCATCGCGAATCCCTCATCGAATCGCTGATCCCGAATCCCTCATCGCGAATCCTTCATCGAATCCCTGATCCCGAATCCCCGCCTTCGCGCGACAAGCGACGGCGAATCCCGCCCTTGACACTACTGTCAAATTGATACTATCGTCGGCTACGACCCCTGCGATGAAACGACACGAGAGCCACGCCGATGTCGAGCGGCACCTGCCGTTGAAGCCGCTCGTCTTCCAGGTCCTGCTCGCGCTGGCCGACGGCGAGCGCCACGGCTGGAGCCTCGTGCGCGAAGTCCAGCAGCGCGGCGGCTTCGGCCGGATCATGCCGGGGAATTTCTATCGAACGCTGCGCGCCATGCTGGCCGACGGCTTGATCGACGAGTCGCCCGATCGTCCGGACCCCGATGAAGACGACGAGCGCCGGCGCTACTTCCGGCTCACGCGGCTGGGCGAGGGCGTCGCCGCGGCAGAGGCGCGCCGGCTCGAGGCCGCCGTCATGGAGGCGCGGCACAAGCGGCTGCTCGCGAAGCGCGGATGACGACGCGCGTTCTACCGGCTGCTCCTGCTCGCCTTTCCTCGACGGATCCGCCGCGAGTTCGGCGACGACATGCTGCGCATGTTCGAGCGAGCAGCTTCGGAGCGCGACGCCTGGCGGCACAGCGCGCGCTCTGGGCCGAGGCCGCGATCGACGCCGTCGGACACGGCGCCGCGGAGCGGTTCGGCGAAACCCGTCAGCAGCTCGGCGCGTTCCTTCGCGGAGTGCGCAGCTGGAGGTCGTGGATGCGTGCCATCAAGCAGGATCTGACGTACGCCGGCCGGCTGCTCCTCAAACAGCCCGGTGTCACGTTCATCGCCATCCTCACGCTCGCGCTCGGGATCGGCGCCAACACGGCGATCTTCTCCGCGGTCAACGCCATCCTGCTGCGCCCGCTGCCCTATGCCGATCCCGATCGGCTCGTGATGGTCTTCGAGAAGCGGCTGGCCGAAGGCGTCCTCGACAACGTGGTCTCCCCGGCCGACTTCCTCGACTGGTCGAAGATGAACGGCGCCTTCGACGGGATCGCCGCGATGAGCGGCGTGAACGTCGACCTGACGGGCGCCGGCGAGCCGATCAGGCTGGCGGCCGGCGCGGTCTCGCCGCCGTTTTTCGACGTGCTCGGCGTGCAGCCGGCGCTCGGCCGCAACTTCCGGACCGAGGAAGCCATCGTCGGGCAGCACCGCGTGGTGATTCTTGTCCCACGACCTCTGGCAGCGCCGCTTCGGTTCCGACGCGTCGATCGTCGGTCGCAAGATCCTGCTGAACGCGATTCCTCACGAAGTGGTCGGCGTCCTGCCGTCCACCTTCGAGTTCCCGGACACCGAGCTGACGCTCTGGGCGCCGCTCGCGCTCGAAGGCGGACACGCAGCCGCCGTCACGTACGAATCACTTTCTGAGCGTCTACGCGCGGCTGAAGCCGGCGGTGACGCTCGAGCGGGCGCGGGCCGAGATGGATCGGGTCGGCGCGCAGCTTCAACAGCAGTATCCCGAGGCCAACCGTAACCACGGCGCGCACGTGTCGCCCTTGCGCGACCAGCTTCAGGCGCCGGTGCGTGACGGCCTTCTGGCTCTTCTCGGCGCGGTCGCCTTCGTGCTGCTCATCGCGTGCGTCAACGTGGCGAACCTGCTGCTCGCCAAAGCGGCGTCGCGCAAGCGCGAGATGGCGGTACGCGCGGCGCTCGGCGCCGGCCGCCTGCGTCTCGCCGGACAGACGCTGACCGAGAGCGTCCTGCTCGCGCTGTGCGGCGGCGCCGGCGGCGTGCTCGTGGCGAAGTGGGGCATCGAGCTGCTGCGGCAGCTCGCGCCGCAGGGCGTGCCGGTGCTGGGCATCGACCACGTCGGGCTCGATCCGCGCGTGCTCGCCTTCACGTTCGTTCTGTCGATCGGCACCGGCCTGCTCTTCGGCCTGCTGCCCGCGTGGCACCTCGCCAGCCAGGACGTCAACGAATCGCTGAAGGACGGCGGCCGCTCCGCTCGGCGTGCGCCGCCGCCTGCGCATGGCGCTGGTCGTGTCCGAGATCGCGCTGGCGTCGCTGCTCCTCGTGGGCGCGGGGCTCACGCTGCGCAGCTTTCAGACGCTGCTCCAGGCCGAGCCCGGCTTCCGTCAGCAGGGCGTGCTGACCGCGTTCATCACGCTGCCGGCCGGCCGGTACCGCGACGACGTGAAGCGCGTCGCCACGTACGACGAAATCGAGCGCCGCCTGGCGTCGCTGCCGGGCGTCCGCAGCGTCGGCGCGACGAGCCACCTGCCTCTGTCGGGCCGGGACTCGCGCACGGGCATCGTCATCGAAGAATCGCGAGCCCACGCCTGACTCGCCGACGCGGGCCCACCCTCGAGCCGTCACGATCGACTACTTCAAGACGATGGGGATCAGGCTCGTGTCAGGGCGCAACTTCGCCGTGACCGATCACAGCGAGTCGCCGTTTGTCGTCATCGTCAACGAGACGATGGCGCGGCGCTACTGGCCCGGCGTCTCTCCGGTCGGCAAGCGCGTGCGCGGGCCGGCGAATGTGGCATGGCGCGAGGTCGTCGGCGTCGTGAGCGACGTGAAGCACTGGGGCTTCGACCGGCCGGTCAACCCGGAAATGTACCTGCCGCAGAAGCAGATGGTGTGGGACGGCTTGACGTTCGTGCTCGCGACCGATCGCGATCCCGCGGCGCTGACCGCTGCGGTCCGCGAGCGAGCTGCGCGCGGTCGATGCCGATCTGCCGCTGTCGAACGTGCGGACGATGGAGCAGGTGGCGGCGCGGTCGGTGGCGGCGCGGCGCGCCACGATGCTGCTGCTCGCGATCTTCGGCGCGCTGGCGCTGGTTCTCGCCGCCGCGGGCATTTACGGCGTGATGGCGCAGCTCGTGACGCTGCGCGCGCCGGAGATCGGCATCCGCATGACGCTCGGCGCCCAGCCGGGCGCGGTGATGCGGCTGATTCTCAGGGAAGGATTCATCCAGGCGGCGATCGGGCTTGTCAATCGGCCTGGCCGGCGGCATCGCGATGATGCGCGGTTTCAGGACCGTGCTGTATCAGGTCAGCCCCGCGGACCCGATCACGCTCGCCGCCGTCGCCGTCATCCTGCTCGGGACGACGCTCCTCGCCTGCTTCGTCCCGGCGCGCCGCGCCATGCGCGTCGACCCGGTCCAGGCGCTGCGGGGCTCGTGACGGGATCGAGTCCCAGTCCCAGTTAATCCCAGTCCCGGAACCAGTTGCGTCACGGACTCGACTCGGTAACTGGCTAGCTGGCGAATCACTGGGTCTACTGGTCTACTGGGCAACGTCGTGAGCCGGTTCGGCTGTCCGCCGTTCTGCGCCGACTCGATCCGGATGACGCGCAGGACTTCCTCGACGGTCGTGAGGCCCTGACGCACCTTGAACAGCGCGTCGTCCAGCAGAAGCCGGGTTCCTCCCGCCATCGCCGCCTCGGTCATCTCCGATTCGGACGCACGGCTGTTGACGAGCTCTTTGAGCTTGCGTGTCAGCCTGAGAATCTCGAAGATACCGAGGCGGCCCGAGTACCCCGTGTGCGCGCATGCGTCGCAGCCCCGGCCGTGGAGGAACTCGTGGCCGCCTGCCCGGATGTGCAGCTTGCGGAGCGCGAGGGCCGAGGGGACGTACGGCTCGCGGCAGGTCATGCAGATTCGCCGCGCGAGACGCTGCGCCACAATCAGGTTCGTCGCGGTCGTGATGAGCAGCGGCTTGACGCCCAGATCGAGGAGCCGTTCGATCGCGGCCACCGAACCGTTCGTGTGCAGCGTGCTGAAGACCAGGTGGCCGGTCAGCGCCGCGCGAAACGCGACCTCTGCTGTCTCCAGATCGCGGATCTCGCCCACCAGGATGACGTCTGGATCCTGCCGCAGGATCGCGCGGAGGCAGCTGGCGAAGGTGAGGCCTCCCTTGCCGTCCACCTGCACCTGGCTGGCGCCCGGCACCTGATACTCGATGGGATCCTCGATGGTCACGATGTTGACGTCGGTGGACTGCCGGCTCGTGAGCATCGAGTACAGCGTCGTGCTCTTGCCGGCGCCCGTCGGGCCGGTCACGAGGATGAGCCCCTGCGGCTGGTTGAGCCCGTCGTCGAGCAGCGCCATCTCCTCGATCGACAGGCCGAGCGCGCCCAGGGTCGGCGTGCTCGCCGATCCGAGCAGCCGGAGGACGGCCTTCTCCCCGAACTGCGTGGGCAGCGTCGAGACGCGCAAGTCCAGCCGGCGCTCGCGGCTCCTGGCCTTGATCCGCCCGTCCTGCGGGATGCGCTGCTTGGCGATGTCCAGCTTGGCGAGAACCTTGACCCGCGACACGAGCGCCGCGCACATCCAGTGAGGCAGCCGGAGGTGCTCGCGCAGGACGCCGTCAATCCGCAGCCGCACGCGCATTTCCTGCGGGCCCGGCTCGATGTGAATGTCGCTCGCCCGCATCTCGATCGCCTCCACGACGAGGCGGCTGCACAACTGCACGGCCGGCATGCTGTCGGGCGACAGGAGGCCAGTCGGATCGAGATCGAGATCCAGGACGTCGCGTTCACCGCCGGCGCGCGCGCTGAAGAGTTCCGCCTCCCCGCCCGTCGTGTCGCCTGTGGCCGGTGCGCCGTAGTGCTCGTCGATGGCGACCAGGATCTCGGAACGGGAGGCGACCACGGGCCGCACCTCTCGATTCGAGGCGAACTCCACGTCCTGAATCGCTTTTCGATCCAGCGGGTTCGCCATCGCGAGGACGAGGTTCTTCCCCTTGAGGCTGACAGGCACGCAGACGTGCTGCCTGGCGAGCCGGGCGGCCAGGGTCTTTACCGCGGCGGGTTCGATGACGACCGAGTCGAGCCGCACCCGCGGCAGGCTCAGCCACGCGCTGAAGGCCTCGGCAACCGTGTCCTCGGGCAGCCGGCGCTGCTCGATGAGGAAGTTCCACAGCGGGATCTTCTGCGCGGCTGCCTGGCCGAGACTGATTTCGAGCTCCTGCGTCGTCAGCGCCCCGGAGCGTCGAAGCGTCGGTTCCAGTTGTCTCATCAGTTGGGCGTCCCAGTGTGCCCGAATGGCGACTCACGCAGACAGAAGTCCCCCGAATCCGGGATTTCGTGCAACCCTCGGAGCCTCGCACCTCGAAAATCCGCCAGTTTTGCGGAGGAGAATCTCTGTTGGGGGGTACGGCTGCAAGGGGATTGCCCGGATGATTGTCGTCACGGTCAAATCACATCGACATCTTGTGGCTGCCGGGCATGAGGTCCCACACACGCCAGAACTCGCGCATGTCGGCCGGAGTACCGAGCGAGACGCGAATGTCCTTCTCGAATCCGGGCACGGGGCCTGAGACGAGAATGTCGTGTTTTCTGAAGTGATCGACGACCTCGACCGCGGGACGACCCGTCTCGATCATGACGAAGTTGGTCAGGGAATCCAGCCGGAGCATCCGTGCAGTCGCCTGATTCAAGAACTCCTGGCGGTCGTCGGCGTTCCGGGTGACGCTCGTCCGCACGTGCGTGGTGTCGTCGAGCGCGGCGCCGGCGGCCCTGGCGGCAACGGCACTCACGCCATCGGCGAGGCCGTGCGCCTCAAGGATGCGCGCCATCGGGGCCGCGGCAACGCCGTACCCGACACGTAATCCCGCCAGTCCGTAGATCTTGGAAAACGTGCGCGTGGCGATCACGCGGCCGTCGACGGGCCTGCCCTGAGCGACTCGATGATCCTCGGAGTCGAAGGGGCGATCGATGAACGAGGCGTAGTCCGAAAAATCGCCCGCGTAGTGATGGTAGGCCTCGTCCATCAACACGACAGCCGTCGCCGGGAGCTTGCGAAGAAAGACTTCCAGATCCCGGCGTCCCGTGAGACGGCCTGTCGGATTGTTCGGATTGCAGATGTAGACCAGCCCCGTCTCCGCGTCGATGCGCGCGAGCATGGCGTCCAGGTCGTGGGTGTAATCCCGCCTCACCCGAACGCCCACGACCTCCCCACCGGCGCGCCGTGCCCATCCGTCAATCGACTCGAACGTCGGCAACGCGGTCACGAGCCTTTTCTTTGGACCCACGAACGCGTCGATCGCCGCTCGCAGGATTTCGCCGGACCCGCAGCCGAGCACGACCTGCTCAGCCGCGACCCGGTGAAGATCCGCAATCTTGCGGCGCAACACCTCGGCCTCGACGTCCGGATACCGGCTGACGGCAGCCGGCGGGGCTTCCCGCATCGCGGCCAACACCGCCGCCGACGGGCCGTAGGGATTCTCGTTCCTGTTCAGCCGTATCGGTCCGCCGGATCGATTCGTGTCCAACCTGCCGCCGGCCGTGACGGCGTTCGAGTCCGCCGCCAGCCGGCGCTCGGCCACCACCGCCGCGACGCCGGCGCCAAGTCGTCCGAGCAGCGTTCTGCGGGAAATCGCCATCGGACTACTGAATGATCAACGTGACGTTCACCGAGTGGACCCGGCCGCCGCCGGTGCCCGTGATCGTCAGCGTGCGTGTCCGCCGCTGTACGTTCGGCTCCGTATCGATCGTCAGCACCGAGGTTCCCGAATTCACGATCGACGCGGGGTTGAATGTCTTGGTCGCCCGCGACGGCGCTCCACTCACCGTGAGATTCACCGTCCCCGAGAACCCCTGGCCGGCCGTAATCGTGACGGTGTAGGTGGCCACGCCTCCCTGGATGATCGTCCGGCTCGCCGGCGTCGCCGAGATCGAGAAATCGCCGTTGACCACCAGCGTCACGTTGACCGTTCGAATACGCGGGCCGCTCGTCCCTCTAATCGTCAGAGCATAGCTGCCGGGCGGTGTTGCCGCGGTTGTCGACACGTTCATCGTCGTTGATCCCGACGTCGTCACGGAGACGGGATTGAACGTGGCCGTTGCCCCGGAAGGAAGACCGGTCACGGTGAAGGCCACGGTTCCGGTGAACCCGTTCAACGGCGCCACCGTGGCGGTGTAACTCGCAGCCGCTCCGGGCACTATGGTTCGCGATGACGGAGTGGCCGAGAGGGAGAAATCCGAGATCGTGATGGTCCGCGTCGCCGGCGCGCTCACGAGCCCGAGATTGTCCGTCACCCTGAGCGACGCCACGTAGGTGCCCGGCGTGGCGTAGGTCACGTTGCCAGCGCTCGCGACCGAGCTCGAACCGGGACTGCCGCCGGGAAACGTCCAAGCGTAGGCGCTGATGGTTCCGTCGGGGTCGCTGCCGGTCCCCGCGAAGGACACGGCGCCTCCGGGGTTGCGCGTGACGTTCGTCGCCGGGCTGGTAATCGTGGCCACCGGAGCTTGATTGGCGAGGGAGGTCAACCGCACGAACCTGGCGACCGACGGGACACCCGCCGAATCCAGCACGAACAGCATGTAGTACCCGGGCGGCGCGATGTTGCCGTTCGGCGGGGCGGTCACGTTCAGCACACCAGTTCCGGCCGTGTAGGACAAGCCGACGAGCCGCTGGTCCATGTCGAACGCGTGGGTCGCGGCGCCGGGCCGTACCAGGACGACCGAGCCGATCCTCGCCGCGTCCGGCGTCTGTACCTGGAACGTCGCGCCGTGGCCGACCGTGCCGGGAGTCACGCCGGTGACGGTGGGACGCACGGCGGGCGTGCCGTCGCCGTTGAACAGATACGCGGGTGAGTAATTCTCCAGGCGCCGCTCGTAGTTGCCGCGCTCAGGGTTTCCTCCAATCAGCAGCACCGTCGCATCCGGGAGGAGCAGCGAGGCGGAATGATAGAGGCGCGCAAAGAGGTTGCGGGACGCCGGGCTGAACGTGTTCGTGATCGGGTCATACAGGTCGGCGTTCAAGCTCGCGGTGAGGGCATCCTCATTGTTCGTCGATCCGCCGACCGCCAGGACTTTCCCGTTCGGCAGGATCGTCGCGCTCATCTGGATCCGCGGCTGGGACATCGAGGGTCCGTACTGCCAGGCGGGGGTCGGAGCAGACAGGTCGATGATTTCCGTGGTCGCCGTGGCGGGGCTGGCACCTCCCAGAATCATCACACGCGGCCTGTACCCATTCGCCGGCGTCAATGGGAGGAGGACCGACGTGCCATAGCCTCGCGAACCGGTGTAGTTGGTGTTGGCGACGACGGCCGTCCAGGTATTCGTGACCGGATTGAAGAACCGGGAGCCGCGACCGGAACCGGCGTAGAAGACCCGCCCATCCGTGCTCAAATGCATGCGCGGATACAGCGGAGGAGTCCAACCCGCCGGGTACTCGGGACTCCACCCCGAGCCAACGGTGTAGATCTCGACCGTGCTGTTGGTGCCGCCGGTCTCGAGGAGTCCCGAGAACGTCATCACGCGGCCATCGCCGAGCGTGGTGACCGTGGGATACCAGCGCCCGTGCGCCATGTTCTGCACGTTGGTGAACGAGTGAGTCGCGGGGTCGAACACCGCATTTCGCGGTTCACCGAAAAACGGGTCGTACTGCAGGTTGCCGCCGTTGACCAGCACCCGGCCGTCGTGCAGCACGACCATCCCGTTGCAGAACATGTCCCAGGCGAGCGCCTGGGTTTGAAACGTCTGCGACACAGGATCCCAGACGGCCGCCTGAAAGAACGTCTCGGTCGCGACATTCCCCGAACCGGCGACGATCAGCACCTCGCCGTTGTTCATCAGCGCGACGTGAACGGGATTGATCGGCGCCTGATTGGCCAGGGTGCGCCACTGTCCTTGGGTGCCCGCCTGAGCCAGGAGCCCGCGTGGGCTCGAGGCGGCGAGCGCGAGGGCGAGCACGATCGCTCCCGCAACGGGCCATGCTCCTCCGGCGTTGACAGTGCGCATGCGGTTCCTCCAGCCTCGAGGGTCGCTCGAGGCATCCGCGTTCGACCGTTAGCTGGACGTGAAAACGAAGTGGATTTGAGAACGGCAGAGCTTACTACAATTTTGTGATCGGCGGAAACTCAAGCTGAAACTGGGTCAGTTGGGCAAATCGAAGGCCCGAACGGGTAGGACCGACCCGCAGAAGGGATTCAAGGATTCAAGGGTTTTAGTGATTAGAGTGATTCAGCTCTTCACGCTCCATCCATTTCGATAGTTACGCGTCAGGTGCTGGTTGGCCTCCGGCTTGTGCGGGAACGCCAGCTTCCTGGCGTCGAACTCGAGCGTCTCGCCGGGAAAATGAGCCGCCACGTTCCCGATCAGCACCGATTCGGTCAGCGGCCCGGCGTAGTCGAAGTTCGTCGAGCACTTGTCCTTGCCGCCGGCCAGCACGACGTCGATGAACTCGGCATAGTGGTCGCGGTCCGGCAGCTCGATCTTCGGCAATGCCGCCATCCTCGACTCGGGCAGCACGAACGCCTCCGGTGACCCGTGCGGCAGAACGAGCAGGCCCTCGGTGCCGACGACGATGCTGCCCTGCTGCGGAAAGCGGGCGCCGACGGGTTCGCGAACGGCGTCCGGCGGGAGCTCGCCGCCGTCATACCACCACACGTCAACGGTCTTGTCGGCCGTGTATTCGGTGCCTGGATACGTCAGCTTCACCCGCGCCTTGGTCGCCCAGTTCTCCTCGGTCGGCGAGGGGCCGTACGCGGTCACCGATACCGGCGACGTCAGCTTCAACGCGCGATACGGCGGGCTGTAGATGTGACAGCCCATGTCGCCCAGGGTTCCAGTCCCGAACCCGACGCGGCGGCGCCACTCGCCCGGGTGATAGGCGGTGCGCTTGAAGGGCCGCGGCGCGTTGACGCCAAGCCAGCCGTCCCAGTCGAGCGGAGGGGGCACGGGGTCGGCGGCGTCCGGCAGCGGCTTGTCGTCCCCCCAGCTCTTGTTCGAGAACGTATGGACTTCCCGAATCTTGCCGACGATGCCGCTCCGGACGAGAGCCTCGCCGTAGCGCTGCGAGCGGCTCGACGACACTTGAATGCCCATCTGCGTCGTCAGGCCCCGTCGTCGAGCCTCTTCCGTGAGGATGCGCGTCTCTCTGAGCGTGTTGCACAGCGGCTTCTCGACGTAGACGGGCTTGCCGCGCTTCATCGCCTCGAGCGCGACGAGGCAGTGCATGTGATCGGGGACCGAGACGTTCACCGAGTCGATGTTCTTCTGCTCCTTCTTGAGCAGCTCGCGCCAGTCCTGATAGACGCGGACCTTCGGGAACCGCTGCTGCAGCGGCCCGATGCGGCAGAGATCGACGTCGGCCACCGCGACGAGATCGAACGCGGGGTGCCGCGCGAACGACATCACGTCGGAGAGCGCCTGGCCGGACGCCCCGATGCTGGCGTGGCGCAGCGTCGGGCCCGCGCCGCGGGATCGGACTGACAGAAACGGTCCGACCGCCGCGGCGGCGGCGACGGTCTGCAGGAATCGCCGGCGGGAAAGAGGTTGATGGGACATGAGCGGGAATGTACCGCTACTCGTGTCGATCCGCAAATGTGCGTCCGGCTTAGCCGGCCAGTGGCGTCCGGCTTCAGCCGGACCAACGCCACCGATCGGTGTCCGGCTTCAGCCGGACCAAGGCCACCGATCGCGCTATCGCCCGGCGAGCGTGGTTCCCCGTTGACGATCCAGATCGGCCGCGCAGGTCAATGCACGGGCGAGCACTCGTTCCGGCGCGCCGTGCAGCCGGAGCAGCGCGATGGCGTTGCGGGTCGTGGCGGCACCGGGTTGCAGGCGGTGGTCGAACACCAACCCGCCGGGGCCGACAGCGTCTCCGAAGTGATAGGCGTCGAACGTCCCGGCCAACAGCTCGACGAGCTCCCCGTCGTGCGTCGCGGCGACGACGACGTGGCGTCCCGAGCCCGCCGGGCCACCGATCAATTCGCGAAGCACGGCCTGGCCTGCGGAGATGCGCTCGACGGCATTCGTGCCGCGGAACAGCTCGTCCAGCAGGAACATGTGGGGATCGGGGCCGGCGCTCGCGCGTACGAGCCCGAGCACCGCCTCGACTTCGACGATGTAGTAACTCTTGCCGGCGACGAGATCGTCGGACCGTCCGATGCAGCTCCGCACCTTGAAGATCGGGGCGTGGTATTCCGCCGCCAGGCAGGTCCGGATCGTCTGCGCCATGACGGCGGTCACGCCGAGCGTGCGGAGAAAGGTCGACTTGCCCGACATGTTCGAGCCGGTCACGAGCACGCCGCTCGACGGGCCAAGCTCGATCGTGTTCGGCACCGCCTCGGCGAGGAGTGGATGACGGACGCCGGTCAGCACGGCCGGCGTCCCCGGCGGTCCGAAGCGCGGCCGGCACCAGTCGTTCCGGCCGGCGCGGTACGACGCCACGCTGATGGCGGCGTCGATCTCTCCCATCTCGGAGATCAGGCGGACCAGGGACGCGCCGTCGCGCCGCAGATCCTTCGCGCCGAAGTACACGCCGTTGGCGTCGAGGAGAAACAGCAGGTTGAGGTACTCGTAGGCGGTGCTGACGACGTCGCTGAGCGCGGAAGCCAGGCCGTTCGGGTTGAACGGCAGCATGAACGGATTCCCGCTGACCCACCGCGAGATTGTCTTCAGGCGGCGCAAACGAGGCACCGCGGCGCGCAGCGGCCCGGCGACGGCGTCGATGTCGTTCCCCTCGAGAAACCGCAGCGACTCGCCCGTCGTGATGACCGGCGCGAGCTGTCGGAACGCCGCCGCGAGCGCGCCGATGCGGCCGTCGGTCGCGAAACGAACGCCGAGATTGAGCCCGAGCATGGCGAACAGCGCCGGCGCCATCCCGGGCTGGAGGAACGCGAGCACCACCAACGACAGCGTTGCCGCGGTCAGCAGCGGGAAGATCGCATACCAGGGCCGCGTCTCGATGCCGCCCGGCGCGCCCAGCCACCAGAGCTCGTAGCCGTGGGGATCCTGCAGGCGCGCGAGCGCCACCTGCGCGCGTTCACGGGTCTCGACATCGGCGCTCATCCGGTTCACCAGCGCTTCGAACACGTCCAGCCGGCCCCCGATCGGCGCCGTTCGCAACCGGTGATAGAGCGCGTGCTGGCCGAGCGTGCTCTGCGTGCGATCGAGGGCGACGAACACCGCGTCGAGATCGAGATCGATCCAGGTTCTGTCGTCGAGCGAACCGGACGCACCGGGCTGCGCGGCGCGCGAGCGGTGTGATGCGGCCATCGCGTCCAGTTTCCGCGGCCGGTCGATGGGCTTGCCCCAACCGTCGCGGATTCGAGCGAGCAGGCTCCCGCGGGCTGCTCGCGCGGCGACGACCGCAGCGGCGGCGGCGAGAAGCAGTCCCAGAGCGATGAGCGCAATCGGGGGCACGGTCAATTCCAACTGTACCAGACCACGAGGAGCGATCATCCGGCTCGCGCCGCAGGCTGGCCGCTGCATCTTTCCGCGTGAAGGCGGAAGCCACAGGAAACTGAAGCCGAGTTCACCGCGAGTCAGGTCGAACTTCCGGCTCAAGCCGGTCGCCACGAGATAGTTTCTCAAAGGCAACGCCTGCAGAAGGCGTAGACTTCGGCGAGCGCCGGCCCACGGCACACGTGGCCGGCGATCCCGCGAAACCCTTGGTCAGCTCGCTGGTGCCAGGCATGACTCGCATAGTCGGATTGCGGCTCGCGTTGGTTCTCGTCGTCGGTGGGACGATCGGCTGCGATCGCGCGACCAAGCACGTCGCCACCGCGGCGCTCGCGGGCTCGGGGAGCCGAACGTTCCTGGCGGGGACGATTCACCTGCAGTATGCCGAGAACAGCGGTGGATTCCTGAGCCTCGGCGCGGACCTGCCGCCCGTCGCCCGGACTGCCCTGTTCACGGTCGGCCACGGGGCTCATGCTGGTCGCGCTGGTTGCCACGGGGATCCGAATGCGCTGGAGCGGCTGGCGGCGGCTCGGCCTGGCGTTGTTCATGGCCGGCGCCTTGTCGAACTGGTTCGACCGTGCGACGCGAGGCAGCGTCGTCGACTTCATCAGCGTCGGGCTCGGGCCGCTGCGGACGGGGATCTTCAACGTGGCCGACGTCGCGATCCTGCTGGGCGCCGCGCTCGTGATGCTCGCCGAGTGGCGCCGGCATCGACAAGATGATCCGGCAGAGGGAGCGTCGTGATCGCCGACCTGATTGCCGCGTTCCGCCATCTTCGACAAAGTCCGGCCCACGTGCTGGTCGTCACGCTCTCGCTCGGAATCGGCATGGCCGTGGCGGTTGGCGCGTTTTCGGTGACCGACACGCTGGTCTTCCACGATTGGCCGGGCGTGGCGGACAGATCCGGGCTGATCCGCGTGCACTGGGGCGCGGCGCTCGAGCCTGTCGGCGAAGAAGACTTCGAGGCCATCGAGCAGGAGATCGGCGGCGTGTTCTCGGCATTTGCGGCAGACGGCAACCGCCCGGTTCCCGTGATCCTGCCTTCGGGCGCCGTCACGCTGCCGGCGGCCTTCGTGTCGGCCGACTACTTCAAGGCGCTCGGGACGATGCCGGTCACGGGCCGCCTGCTCACGGCCGCCGATAGTCGAGGCGACGCAGCGCCGGTCGCGCTGATCGGCGAGCGCCTCTGGCGGGACAGCTTCGAGGCGGCCGAGGACGCGCTGGGCCGGACGCTCACGATCGCCGGACGTCCGTTCACGATCGTCGGCGTCGCGCCCGCGGGGTTTTCGGGGCTGCTGCGGCGGGACATCGGGCATGGCGAGGCGGGACACCCGCAGGTCTGGCTGCCTCTTCGACACGCGAACGCTCGATCGAGCCAGACGTCGCGATCGAGGCCGTGGTTGTCGGTCGCCGGACGCGTGCGCCCGGGCACGAGCCTGAAACGCGCGCAGGCGGAGCTGTCGGTCCTGGGGACGAGATTGAAAGGCGCTCGCGGCACCGGCCCGGCGCCGCGCCGGCTGATCGGGTTCCGGGCGGGCCTGACGTGGAAGGAGCGCCCGTTCGAGGCGGCGCTGACGCTCGGCGTATTCCTATTCATCCCGCTGACCATCCTGCTGATCGGGTGCGCCAACGCGATCAACCTGCAGCTGGCGCGCGCGACCGCGCGAAGCCGCGAGCTGGGCGTCCGCATCGCGCTCGGCGCGTCGAGATACCGGCTGATCAGAATGCTCGCTGTCGAAGCGGTGTTCCTTTCGGCGCTGGCAGGGTTCATCGGGTGGCGCGGCGCGAAGGCGCTGCTCGCCTGGGCCGCGCCGTTCATCCAGCTCCCGGTGGCGGTCAACACCCAATCGCTGGTCTTCGTGATCGGCCTGGTCATTGCGGTGATCGGGATCGCGGGGTTTGCGCCCGCCTGGCTCGCGACGCGAGATTCGGTCGCCGCGGGGTTGAAGCACGTTCAGGACGGCGGCGTCGAGCACAAGCGGCTTCGAGCGGCGCTCGTCGTCGCGCAGGTCGCGATCTCGCTGGCGCTCCTCTCCGTCAGCGCGCGCGGTGTTCGCACGTTTCAAGTGTGGCTTCCCTTGCTCCCGCCAGACGCGAACATGGCGATCGTGGCGGAGTTCAATTACGCAGTGTCACACCCGGGCCAGCGGGACTCGCGCCCCTTCGTGGACGGCGTGCTCGAGCGCCTCGCGGGAACGCCGTCCGTCGCGGCCGCGGGCTTCGCCGACTTCGTCAGGATGAACGGCGTCGTCCGATACTGGGAGCCGTCCGACAGCGAAGAGGTGCGCCGTTCGACGGTGGGCGGCGTCGTCACAGCAGGGTGGTTCGAGGCATTCGGCGCAACCTTCGTCGCGGGCCGCGGGTTCGGTCCTGGGGCGGCGCCAAGGGACGCTGTCGTCAACCAGGCAATGGCGTTGATGCTGCCCGGCGGCGCCGCGACCGCGCTCGGGCAGACCCTGCGCGTCGCGCATCCGCCCGGCGCACCGCCGCGCGCCGTCGAGGTCGTGGGCATCGTCGCCGATCGGCTTACCCTGATGGACGGTCGATCCGCGCCGGCGATCTATCTTCCGATGCCGCGCGAGGCCCCGAGCTCGATCGTGCTCGTCGCGCGCGCGTCCGATGTGCCGGCCGCGACGACGGCCGTCAAGGCGGCGGTGACGGGAGCCGATCCCGCGCTCCCCTGGGTCAGTCTCGAGACCCTGGAGGCGCGCGCGCTGGAGCCGATGAAGGGCCTGCGCGAGACGGCGTGGTTCGGCGCGGGGCTTGGAACGGTGGCCCTGCTCCTCGCCGCGACCGGCCTCCACGCGGTACTGGCCTACATGATCCGCCGGCGCACGCACGAGATCGGCATCAGGATGGCGATCGGCGCCGACAGATCCGCGATCGTCTCGCTCGTTCTGCGGCAGGCGCTGGGACTCGTTCTGGCAGGCGCCGCCGGCGGTCTGCTCATCACCGTCCCGCTCGTGTTCGTGATGCGGATGTTTCCCAATCTCTCCCCGTTCGATCCTCTTGCGATGTTGGTCCCTCTCTTGATGCTGCTGATCGTCGCTCTTCTCGCGGCGGCGCTTCCCGCGTATCGCGCGGCGACCGTCGATCCGATGGTCGTTCTGCGCGAGCCATAGCAAGAAGAAGTAGCGGATGCCGGCACGGCGGGGTTTTCACCACAGAGTTAACGGAGATAGCGGAGAAAGACTGGCCACGGATAGACACGGATAAACCCGGATTGGCCGGATTGCAACCGAAAATGGAACCTGACGGCATCGTATGCGTCACCTTGGTCGCACTCGAGCGCCGGCCAGATGCCACCCGAGGCCGGCGTTGACAGGGTCACACGAGACCGAGGGATGCAAGCATCTCAGGTCAGCCTCATCCGCGCGAGAAGCCCTTGCGCCGGGAGAGATCTCGAGGCCTTCGCGCCGAGCCGGCAAGCCGCATGAAGCGCTGGGCCACCCGGCCGGCCCTGGCCTTTTCGAGTTGTTCGCGGACGATCTTTCCCTGCGACACGCCGGTCTTCGTGGACTCGGCTTCCAGCCAGGCGGCCAGATCGCTGTCAAGACGAATCGTCAGTGTATGACTCATATGGCAATATTGTAACACACCGGCGGAAATCGGCCCGGGTCCGGCACGTGGCCGCACCGGACCGGGACAGAACGCCGAAACCGGACAATCAGAACGTGTACTTCAGCGAGAGCTGCATCTCGCGCGCGGCGGCGGCGCCGCTGATGATCCCGAAGTTGGAGTTGCCCAGAGTCCCGTTCGGGTTGTTCCAGTTCACGAAGTTGAACGCGTTGAACGCCTCGACCCTGAACTGAATCTGGCGGCCGGCCCGGACGTCGAACGCTTTGGCGAGGGAGAGATCGACCACCTTGCGACCCGGGCCGACGACGGGGTTGCGCGCCGATGTGCCGTACGTGGAGGTCGCGCGCGCGAACGCCGCGGTGTTGAACCAGCGGGCGATCGTCCGCTCGGAGCCGGGCAGCGTCGGATCCTGGCCGGTGACGAGGTTCGGACGGATCTCCTCCGAGTCCACGTTCAGCGTGTCGCCATCCTGGTTGATGAAGATCGGCGAGCCGGAGTTGAAGATGCCGATGCCGCTGAGCTGCCAGCCTTTCAGCAGCGCGCCCTTGAAGCCGGTCAAGCTCGAGCCGAACCGGATGTCCCAGACGTAACCGAGCACCAGCCGGTGCCGCTGATCGTCGGCCGAGGCGGCGTACTCCCCGTCGAGGCTCCGCGGGTTCTGACGCCGGCCACGAGATGCGTTGAGCCCGCCCTGCTGATTGTCGTTCAGCTCCGACAGCGTGTAGGCGACGTTGAGGTGCAGGCCCCACGGACCCCGGAGCTTGTACTCGCTCTGCAGCGAGTGGTAATCGCTCTCGCCGTCGGTCATCCACATACGAATGCGGCCGAAGGCCGGGTAGGGCCGGCGCGACTGGAGCGGCACGGCGCCGGCGTTGGGATCCGGATCAGGGCTGTTGAAGTTGGTCAGGCTGGTATCCAGATTGGTCCCCTTCGAACCGACGTACCGCACCTCCACGACCGACGCGCGCGACAGCTCGTACCCGAGCGCCAGGTTCCAGTTCTGGTAGTAGCCGTCCCGGTGATTGCGATCGACTTCCGCCGAGGTGACGTTGAAGATCGTGTTGGCCGGCACCAGCGCCGCCGGGAACGGGAAGGCGATCGTGGCGAGCGGGTTCAGGGTGGGGTTGGTCACCTGGACGCTGGCGGTGGGAGGGTTCGTCCCCAGCGTGTTGATGTTGTCCAGGTGCAGCGCCATGTTGAAGACGCCGTAACCGCCGCGGACCACCGTCCTGTCGGTCATCTGGTACGCGAAGCCGAGGCGCGGCGCCCAGTGCCGGTGCTTGTTGAAGTACAGCTCGTCGACGACTTCGCCGGGCTCCGGCCACAGCACCGGTCCGCCCGGAAGATCGAACCGCAGCGTGCGGCTCACCCCGTTGACGTCCTTCGGCGGCATGTTGTAGTCGTAGCGAAGGCCGAGGTTCACCGTGACGCGCGGCGTCATCCGCCAGTCGTCCTGCACGTAGAAGCCGTGCCGCCATTGGCGGATGCCGCCGATCGGGATGCCCTCCGGCGTACGGGCCGTCCGCGGATAGCCCAGCATGAACGCCGCGGCGGCGTGCCCCGAGATGTCGCGCGTGAAGTCGAGAGCGCCGAACGGCGCGTTGGTGCTGGTGGCGTCTCCCATCAGCCGGCGGATGTCCGCGCCCATCTTCAGCGCGTGGCGGCCGCGAATCAGCGTCAGGTTGTCGACGAACTGGTACGTCTGGCTCTTGTCGATGCCCTCGCCGCCGGTGCCGTCGCCGAACCCGTTGAACCCCTGGATGTTGATCGTCGGGAACCCGATCTCGTTCTCGTTCGGCGGGCGGCCGTTCGGCCCGCCGACCAGCATCCCGTGGATCCCGAGGTCCTCCTCGACCGAGAAGCCGGTGTCGCGCCGCGGACTCAGACGATTGAGGTCGCCGCGCATGTAGCCGAAGCGCATCTCGTTCAGGACGGTGGCGCTCCACGTCGCCACGTGCTGAACCGCCGCGCTGTGGTTGTTGAACAGGCGCGCGACCGGGAAGTCCGTGTTGATGGGAATCGAGGGGTTGTCCCGGCCCTGATACACGTAGTGTCCGAAGATTTTCTGCCGCTGGCTGAGGACGTGATCGACGCGGGTGATGAACTGGTTGATCGTGTCCTCGGTGCGGGTGACCCCGCGCAGGTTGTTGGCGCCGGTCTGATTGGGGAGCGGCTGGTACTGGTTGACCATCGACACCGCCAGCGGATCGAGCCGGCCGGAAGGGATCACGTTGCCGGCGAACGGAAGACCGTTCAGCGGATCCCGGATGATGACCCCGGCGACGCCCGAGAAGTCGCCGCGCCGCATCGCCTCGGTGAGCACGTTCGTCTGGGCCACGCTCTCGCGGGTCTCGCGGGTGCCCTCGTACGACCCCATGAAAAAGGTCCGGTTGCGGAGGACCGGGCCGCCAATCACGCCGCCGAACTGGTGGCGATCGAGCTCGGGCTTGGGGCTCGGCGGCGGCGCGAAGAAGTTCCGCGCGTCCATCGCGTCGTTGCGCGTGTAGTCGAAGACCGACCCATGGAAGCTGTTGGTCCCGGACTTGAGCTGCAGCTGCACGTTGGCGCCGGCGTGCCCGCCGTACTCCGCCGTGTAGTTGGTGGCCTGCACCTTGAACTCCTCGATCGCATCCACCGACGGGTACATGAAGAGGTTGTTCCCGCGGTTGTTGAGCGCGCTGACGCCGTCGAACGACACCTGCTGATACATGCCGCGCGCCCCGCTGGCGCGGAACTGGGTGCCGGAGGCGACCACGCCGGCGGTGAGGTTGCCGAGCGTCGTGAAGTTCCGGCCGCTCAGCGGGAGATTCACGAGGGCCTCGGCGCCGACGACGTTGCCGGTCACGCCGCTCTGCGTCTCGAGCAGGAGGCCCTGCGCTTCGACGTCCACCACTTCGCCGACGGCGCCGACCTGCAGCGTGAAGTTCAGCCGCGCCATCTGCCCGACGCGCAGCGCCATGTTGGTGCGCTCGGTACGGAAACCGGACAGCGCGCACTGCACGACGTAGTCGCCGGGGACGAGATAGCGGACCTCGAAGGTCCCGTTGGGGCCGCTCACGACTGACTGGACAATGCCGGTCGCGTTACTGGTGATGGTGATGGTCGAGCCGGGGACGACGGCACCGCTGCCGTCCGTCACCGTGCCGAGGATGCCGGTGTCGATCGACTGCGCCTCGAGCGGCGCCCCGAGCAACACGATCGCCGCGCAAAACACGAGTGTGTGGCGCACAGATCCCTCCTTGAGCGAGTCTGGAGGCGAATATATGCAAGAGCCGCCGCGCGTCTATAACCCGCGGCCCCGCGCCGGACCGAACTCGGCGGCCGCGGGTCGGCTCTGTCCGGCCGATTTATTCCGGTCGCTGGTTCGGTTTTCGGTATTTTCTTTCTCCGTTTTCTCCCCCGGGAACATCGGCGCGCCAGCCCCGTCTTCTCTCTGGATGGGCACCCTCCTGCAGGATCTTCGCCTCGCCGTCCGCCAGCTCCGCCGGCGTCCCGCGTTCATGGCCACGGCCGCGCTCACGCTGGCCGTCGGCATGGGCGTCAACGCGGTCGCCTTCAGCGTGGTCAACGCGCTGCTCTTCAAAGTCTCCGCGACGCGCGACCTCCCCGGGGCCGGCCGCATCGCCACGACTCCGGGAGGCGATGAAGGCGGCAACGGGTCACTGCCGGAATTCGAGCGGCTCTCGGAGGCCACCCGCGGCGCCATCACGATGTCGGCCGAGGCCCGCTCCTCGATGGCGTGGCGCCACGACGACACGACCGAGACGGCGTGGGTCCTGCTCGTCTCCGTCGAACTACTTCTCGATGGTCCACGCGCCGGTGATCGCCGGCCGCCTGCATGTCGCGGCGGTGCCGGGCGGGGCGCCGTCGGTGGCGATCGGAGAACGATTCTGGCGGCAGAAGCTGCAGTCACGGTCGCTCGCCGGACTCACGCTTCGCCTGAACAACGCCGACGTGACGGTGTCGGGCGTCATCCCCGAGTGGTTCCACGGGCCCGCGGGCATCTACTCGCCCGACGTGTGGCTCCCGCTCGAGGAACTGACGCTCTTCGGCACCTCGGCACGACTGCAGGCACGCGATGCGCGCTGGCTGTTCATGATGGGGCAACTCGCGCCCGGTGTGTCGGCCGGTGAAGCGCAGGGCCGGCTCGACGCGGCGTCCGAGGCGATGGCGCGCGAGTGGCCGGAGACGCACCGCGCGCGCGGGGCGACGTTCCGGCCGTTCAGCGAAGGGAACTCCGAGCTGCGGATGGTCGGCGCGGTCGGCAGCGTGGTGATGGGCATCATCGGTCTGGTGCTGCTCCTCGCCTGCTTCAACGTGACCAACATGCTCCTGGCCCGCGCCGTGGAGCGCGAGCGCGACATGGGCATCCGCGCGGCGCTCGGCGCCGGACCGTGGCGGCTCGTGCGGATGGTCGTCACCGAAGGGTTCGTCCTGGCCTCGTTGTCCGGCGTGCTGGCGCTGCTCATCGCGTGGTGGACGCAGTCGCTGGTCGGCGCGTTCGCGATTCCCATCGCGCAGCCGCAGCACGTCGATCTCACGCCGGACGCCAACGTCATCGGCTTCATCGCGGCGCTGGTGGCGATTGCCGGCGTGCTGCCTGGCGTCTGGCCCGCGATCGCGGCCGCCAGGATCGACGTGACGCGCGTGCTCGGATCGCAGGGCGCCAATTCCGCGGGCGGGCGGCCGTCGCCGCTGCGCCGATGGCTCGTGGGCGCGCAGATCGCGGGCTCGACCGTGTTCCTGGTCGTGGCGGCGCTGTTCGTCCAGTCGTACTCGAGCGTCGCGGCCACGGAGCTCGGCTTCGAGCGTGAACGGCTCGTGGTCGCCGACCTCGAGCCCGCGTTGCACGGGTACTCGGCGGAGGCCAGCGAGCGCTACATCGACGCCCTCTCGACGCGCCTTCGCACGCTGCCCGGAGTCGTCGACGTCGCCGTGTCGGACCGCGTGCCGTTCGCCATCGGCTTCCCACGATTGACGTCCGTCTGGCCGCAGGGCGGGGCGTGCGCCGGGGAGGCGTGTCCGAAGGTCTTCACCCACGCTGTCGGCGCCGCGTATTTCAGGACGATGGGAATCCCGATGCGCGAGGGGCGGGAATTCGACGGCACGCCCGCCGGAGACGTGGTGGTGAACGAAGCGCTGGCGCGCCAGCAGTGGCCGAATGGCGGCGGCATCGGCGAGCGGCTGCGCGTGGGCCCCGAGGGCGAACCCCTCACGGTGGTCGGCATCTCGGCGAACAACCGCGATCACGGCCGCGGAGAGCCGGCCGACGCTGTTTCTGCCGATGCGTGCGTCGGAGTACCGAGGGAAGCCTCACCGTCATTGCCAGGACCGCGGGGCCGCCCGCCCCCGTCGTGCGGCCGTTCATCGAAGCGGCCCGACAGGTCGATCCCAACGTCGCGGCCCAGTCGGTGGACACGATGCCCCAGCGGCTGGCCGTTCCGCTGTGGCCGTTCAGGACGGCGAGCCGCGTGTTCACGATCTGCGGGCTGATCGCGTTGCTCCTGGCGGCGAGCGGCCTCGCGGGCGTCGTGATCCACGCGGTGAGCCTGCGCGTTCGTGAGTTCGGCGTACGGATGTCGGTGGGCGCCACCCCGCGCGACCTGGCGGGTGACGTCCTCCGCGGGAGCGTCGGCTTGCTGGTACCCGGGCTCGCCACGGGCCTCGTGCTGGCAGCGATCGCGGCCCGGCTCACCTCACGCTTCTTCGTGGACGTGAACGTTCTGAACCCGCTGACATACCTGGCGGTCGCGTCCCTTGAATGCGCGATCGTCATCGTCGCGTGTCTGGGCCCCGCGCTCCGCGCCTCGCGCGTCGATCCGCTGGTCGCGCTGACGGGCGCAGTAGAGCCGAGACAATCTAGTCAACGGACTTCGCTGTCGAACAGGCTTCGCTGTTCTTCCAACACGGAGTTCACGGAGTGCACGGAGGCTCTAGATCGCACCCTCCGGCCGAGCGCACTCGCGCCGCGCGAAGCGCGGTGCAGTCAGGCGCGACCGGGATGCAAGCAGCCACCGCGTTACGGTCGGCTGCTTGCATCCACGACGTCGGCCTGAGCCGCCAACGGCCGGCCGCTGCAGACCCGGGCCGGCGCGTCGAGTGCGTTCAGGCGTGGACATCGGCACTCGATGCTCGCGTTTTCTTCGCGGCTTGCTGCAGATGCAGGCGATCGTGTCGAAATACGAACTGCCAACCCAATCGCTTCGTTCCCGACGACTCCGTGCCCTCAGTGCACTCCGTGTTGGAACGACAGCGACAGGGCGTCATCTGTGATAAGGTACGGTCTGTGACGAGGTTGCATACTCACGACATCCGGGCATGGACGATGTGGTCCGCGATAACGCTGCTCGCGGCGGTCCCGGCGATCGCACAGAACACGTCCACCGATCACCAGCGCCTCGGCCGTGAGGTGCTGAAGGAGCTGATCGAGACGAACACGACGCTCTCGAGCGGGAGCGTCACGGCGGCGGCCGAACGGATGGCGGCCCGCCTCGTCTCGGCCGGATTCCCGCACGCCGACGTGCAGGTCGTCGGGGGAGCCGAAAAGAAACGCAACCTGGTCGCGCGCTACCGCGGCAATGGCGCGCGCCAGCCGATCCTGTTCATCGCGCACCTGGACGTGGTCGAGGCCCGGCGCGAAGACTGGTCGTTCGATCCGTTCGTGCTGACGGAGCAGGACGGCTATTTCTACGGCCGGGGCACGCTCGACGTCAAAGGCGGCGCGGCAACGCTCGTCGCCGCGTTCCTCCGCCTGCGGCAGGAGCGGTGGGTGCCCGATCGAGACCTGATCCTGGCGCTGACGGCCGATGAAGAAGGGGGACCGGACAACGGCGTCTCGTGGCTCCTGGCGAACCGCCGCGACCTCGTCGAGGCCGAGTACTGCATCAACGTCGACACCGGCGGCGGTGAGCTGCGCGGCGGCACGCTGACGGCCCTCGATGTTCAGGCGGCCGAGAAAGTGTACGCCTCGTTCACGCTGACGGTGAAGAACGCGGGCGGCCACAGCTCGCTGCCGACGAAAGACAACGCCATCTATCGGCTCGCGGCCGGGCTGCAGCGTCTGGCGGCGTTCGAGTTCCCGGCGCGGCTGAACGACACCACGCGCGCGTATTTTGGCCGCATGGCCGATTCCCCTTCCGCACGGGCGAGCGCGGCGGACATGCGCGCGGTGTCGAAAGAGGCGCCCAGCCCCGCCGCTGCCGCGCGGCTGAGTGCGAAGTCCCCCTTCTACAACGCGTTGCTGCGTACGACGTGTGTCGCGACCGGGCTCCAGGCCGGCCATGCCGAGAACGCGCTGCCACAGACCGCCCAGGCGACAGTGAATTGCCGGCTGCTTCCGGACGAAAGCCCGGCAACGGTGCAGCGGACGCTCGAGCGCGTTCTGGCCGATCCGCAGATCGCGGTCGCGCCGATTGGAACGCCGACGCCAAGCCGGCCGTCTCCCCTCGCCCCTGACGTCTTCAAGGCGATCGCGATCGCCGCGCGGGCCACGTGGCCCGGCGCCTTCGCCGGCGCGCCGACGCCCGCGGGAGTCCCCATCGTTCCGTTCATGGAAACCGGCGCGACCGACGGCCTGTTCCTCCGCAACGCCGGCATCCCGGTGTACGGCGTCACCGGGATCGCCTACGATCCTGACGACGTGCGGGCGCATGGGAAGGATGAACGGATCCTGGTGCGGTCGTTCGACGAGGGGCTCGAGTTCGCGTATCAGATCGCAAGGGCGCTGGCCGGTCCTTCCCCGGCCGGCCGTTGAATCATTCGAGAGGACTCGAGATCCGGCGGCATCCGTAGGGCGTTGACCCCAACGGGCAGAAGAGTCGACCGCCGACTTTTCTGGCTTTCGAATCGCGACAAAATTGTCCTCCAATACAAGCCGTAGGACACTCTTGTTCGTTCGATCGCGCGCGGGCGGCTGAACCCGGCCAAGCGCATTTTTTCCTGAATCATTGGTCCTGTCGGGCCTTTCCGGGCGCAATCCTGACCTTGCGACATTCTTGTCGGCCATTTGTGCGATTCAGACAAAAAGGTCTGGTTGACCGGTGCCGCTCGTGCGCGGTTTCGCGCGAAATACTGAGCATTCCCGCGCGGACGGGCGGCTGGGCCGTGGCGCAGCTTTTGATAGTGCCTTCAGACTCAGCACTCGTAAATCACGGCTTCCCAGAGGACTCACATGAACCAAGCCGACACTGCATGGATGTTGATCGCTACCGCTCTCGTGTTGCTCATGACCCCTGCCCTCGGGTTCTTCTACGGCGGCCTGGTGCGGTCCAAGAACGCCCTCAACACGATGATGATGAGCTTCATCTCGCTCGGATTCGTCGCCGTGCTGTGGGCGGTCGCGGGGTATTCGCTCGCCTTCGCGCCGGGCAATAACTGGATCGGCGACGGATCGCGATTCCTCCTCCGCGGCGTCGGGCTCGAGCCGCAGGGAACGATTCCCCATCTGCTCTTCATGTGCTTCCAGGGCACGTTCGCCATCATCACCGCGGCGCTGATTTCAGGCGCCATCGTCGAACGGATGCGCTTCTCGGCCTATGTCGTCTTCATCAGCATGTGGGCCCTGCTCGTCTACAGCCCGATCGCGCACTGGGTGTGGGGCGGCGGCTGGCTGGCGGACATGGGCGCGCTCGACTTCGCCGGCGGGACGGTCGTGCACGTCAACGCGGGCGCCGCGGCCTTCGTGGCCGCCCTGGTTATCGGCAAGCGCAGCGACTACAAGTCGTCCGCCCTCGTGCCGCACAACGTGCCGTTTACGCTGCTCGGCGCCGGCGTGCTCTGGTTCGGCTGGTTCGGGTTCAACGCGGGAAGCGCGGTCGCCGCCAACAACATCGCCGCGCTCGCCTTCGCGACGACCATGCTGGCGCCGGCGGGCACCCTGGTGGTCTGGACGCTCCTCGACGCCGTCCGTCAGCAGAAGTCCACCGCGGTCGGCGCCGCCACCGCCATCGTTGTCGGGCTCGTCGCGGTCACGCCGGCAGCCGGCTTCGTGGGGCCGATGAGCGCGATTCTGCTCGGCGCGATTGCCGCGGTCCCCAGCTACTTCGCGCTGGTCTGGCGCGCCAAGACGCAACTGGACGACTCGCTCGACGTCGTCGCGGCCCACGGCGTCGGCGGCACGGTCGGCGCGCTGCTGACCGGTGTCTTCGCGCAGAAGGCCCTCAACGGCGTGGCGGACGGAGCTCCTCTTCGGCAATCCCGCGCAGCTCGGCATCCAGGCCGTCGCCGTCGGGGCGGCGATCGTCTACAGCGGGGCCATGAGCTTCGTGATCCTGAAGCTGATCAGCCTCGTCATGCCGCTGCGGGCGACGCAGAGCGACGAGATCGCGGGTCTCGACGTCACGTCGCACGGCGAGGAAGCTTACGCGACGAGCGGCGGGCAGAGCGCCGCGCTTCCGGCGTTCGCCGAGCAGGGCACGACGGCCCCGGCTTACGCGAGCTCCCCGGTGCACATTTCCTAGAAGACGGTTTCAAAACCGAAGGTGGCATCCGGCGTTAGCCGGACCTCGCGGGTTTTGAAACCACTTGTAGGCACACAGCGGGCGTCCGGATATCGGATCGCGGCAAGGGCAGAGGCCGTCAGGCTGTTGCCCTTGCCGTCGGTCCGCAAAACCCGACATGGTCCGGCTAAA
>CAWGAS010000027.1:0-24616 GCA_963820645.1 uncultured Acidobacteriota bacterium
ATGAGCACTTCCGTGACGCCGTCGGCGAAGTCCTCGGCGCCGGACAGGCTCTCGAGCGGAAGCGCGGCAATTGAGACGCGATCGCGTGGACGGCCGGGTCGCGCCGCGAACCACCATGCGCCCCCCGCGACGAGAAACGCGAGAGCGCAGGCGGCGGCCCACATCCACGGCGGCCGTCGCGTCCTGGCGTGCCGCGCCGACGCCGGCTCGGGCGACTCCAAGGCCGCACGCACCTCGTCCGCCGTCTGGTAGCGGCGCGCGACATCTTTTTCCAGGCACCGTCGAACGACCGGTCGATTCCGGACGGCACGTCGAGTCGAACGGTTCGGCTCGTCGCGCAGGAGATCGAGGAACTCGCTCGAACGCCGTCTCCCTGCGAAATGCCGTTCGACCGGCGATCATCTGGTAGGAGAACGCCGAGCGACCAGATCACCCGCGCATCCACGCTCTCGTTGCGGAGCATCTCCGGTGGCATGTATCGCGCAGCGTCGCCTGGACCGGGGACTGTTCGGCTGTCGCCACGTCGACGGACTCGCCCGTACCGATCGCGCCACGCGGGGCGACACGGAATCCAGGCTCCTTCACGTGGCCATGGGGGTGACCATGACGTTGGCGGGCTGAGGTCCGCGTGAATCCACCGATATGCGCTGCGCGAGCGCGTCGGCAATCTCGAGCGCGTATCGGCGCGCCGCATCGAACGGCAGCGGCCGCCGTGCAGACGCTGCTGCAGGGTACGCCCTGCACGAGTTCGATGCTCGAGTAGGCCCGGCCGTCGTGCTCGCCAACGTGGTACCTCGTGGCAGATATCGATGGAAGCCGCGCCGCCTTCGCGCCTCGCCAGCAGGCGCGCGTCGGCCGTCGCGTGCCGCGGCCCGCAGCACCTTGATCGCGCTGATCGCACTCGAGCCGCAGATGTCTCGCGCGGTAGACGTGGCCCATGCCGCCGGATCCCAGCCGCTGGCTGATCTCGTAGTCGCCGATCCGGGTGCCGATCGGCAGATCGCCGTCGCCGAGGCTCGCCAGCGACGCGACCAGGGGGTTGTCGAGAAACCACGGCGCGTCCTCCGACGCGCGAAGCAGTTCTTTGACCTCACGGGCCGTGGCCTCGTCGCAGGCGGACGCGAGAAACGCATCCCGCTCCGCGGCGGGCGGGCCAGCGCCTCGTGAAACAGGGCTTCGACCCTAGTGTTTCGTCCCATAAATCCTGTTCACGCCGAGGGCGGCGATGCGCCCGGGCAAGGCGCGACAACCGAGAATACTGGGCGTATTTGAGGGCGGAGCAACGCAGCCATGCGGGATGCGGCGCGGGCCAATGCTCCAGGATTTATGGGACAGAGACACTAGCCGTCCATCGCCCGGTCTGCGCTCATGCGCAGGGCGCGCGCGTATGTCCAGTCTCGCACACGACGGCGGGCGCAATCTCGAGGACCCGGCCGACACTCTTCCACGGTCGCAGGCCGGCAAGGTATCGGGACTCGACGAGCACGGGCCTGCGCCGCTTCGTCCTCTTGCGAGAAGGGCGAGCGCCTCCGTTCGAGCGCGACGAGGCTGGCGGCACGGCTCCGCGCCGACCACCGCGACGTCGTCCAGGGAGACATGCACGGCGCCGCCGCCGCCTTGGCGTAGCCGGCGCCATCGGGCGATCGTCGAGGATGCGCCGCATGATCTGTGCGGGACACACGCGAAGAAGTGGGCGCGGTTGTTGTAGTGGCCCGCCGTTGATCGATCGAGCCGGTGTACGCCTCGTTCGATGAGCGCGCTGGTCTGCAAGGTATGAATCGGTGCGTCACCCCGCATCAGGCGATGCGCAACGGCGGTGCAGTTCATGATGGACGACCTCGATGAGACGATCGAGGGCTGCGGCGTCGCCGCCCTGCCAGCGGTCCAGCAACGCCGTCACGTCGTATGTATCGGACTCAGCCATTATAATGCGCACGAAATCCCGGGCGCGCCGGTGCGAATCTTAACAAGCTTGCGGCGCGCCGGATAGCGCCTGCGGCCGCGGCGAGCGAGCGCAGCGAGTCGAGCCGCAGCGAGTGGGTGGGGCCCCACGAGCATTTGAGAAAGACGTTTTCACCGCGGCTAACCAAAATCACGGAGCCTGAATCCATGAGAATGCGGACCCTGCTGGCGTTGTTGATCGCCTCGCTGGCGCTGTCACCTGTTCGCGCGCAGGAGACGAGCGTGCAGCTATCCGGCCCGGGCCGGCGCCGGCCAGGGACGGCACGTCGTCTTTCTGGCGGGCGACGAGGAGTATCGGGGCGAAGGAGGGCGCTGCCGATGCTGGCCAAGATTCTGAGCCAGCGCCACGGCTTCAAGTGCACCGTGCTGTTCTCGGTTGATCCGGATGGGACCATCAACCCGAAGAGCTCGAAGTCGCTCTCCAACCCCGCGGCGCTCGATACGGCCGACGCCGTCGTCATGCTGCTCCGCTTCCGCGCCTGGCCGGACGAAGCCATGGCGCGCTTCGACAAGCTGCTGCAGTCCGGGAAGCCCATCATCGCGCTGCGGACCAGCACGCACGCGTTCAACGGCTTCCCGAAAGGAAGTCCGTGGGAGACGTGGAACTACAACAACGAGGGGGGATTCGGCAAGCGCGTGCTCGGCGAGACGTGGCTCACGCACTGGGGGCGGCACAAGGTCGAGGCCACGCGCGGCGCAATCGAAGCGTCGCAACGCGGGAATCCTCTGCTTCGCGGCGTCGCCGGCATCTTCGGCGACACGGACGTGTACGAGGCCTATCCTCCGTCCGATGCGACCATTCTCGTGCGCGGCGTGGTGCTGAAGGGAATGACGCCCGACGCGGCCCCCGCCGACTACGTGAAGAGGCGCGCCACCGACAAGGTCGAGCAAGGCGTCAACGACCCGGCCATGCCCGTGGTGTGGACGCGCATGAACAAGAACGCCAACGGCACCACGAACCGGATCTTGACGACGACGATGGGATCGGCCACCGATCTCGAGAACGAAGGACTCCGCCGGCTCGTGGTCAACGGCGTGTACTGGGGACTGGGCCTCGACGTCCCGCAGAAAGCCGACGTCACGTACGTTGACGAGTATGTCCCGTCGTTCTACGGCTTCGACGGCTTTCGCAAAGGGCTGCGCGCATCGGATTTCGAGCTCGGCAAGAAGGTGCCGGGCGTGCCGTTGCCGAGACCTGCGCCCGCCGCCGGCCGCGGTGGCGAACGGTGATCGCGGGAGCCCCCCAGCCCGTCTCAGGACGCTACATCACTTCGCCGCGTTCGTCGCCCCGGGAGCTGGGATTGAACTCATCCGGTCCGGGTCCCGTGGATGGGGTCTTGGATCGGGCGCGTGTCCATCGCCGGCGGCCGGCCGGCTCGACGCCGAAAGCCGACGCGACGGCATCGTCCTGGGCGCCACTCGCAATCGGATCGCTCGCCGGCCCCTCCACCCGCGTGCCCCCGCTCTCCCGATGAAGTTCGCTGGCCTCGAAGTCCTGCCGCTCATCTGCCGACATGTCTCGCTCGCTCATGATGTCTCTCCCGTTCGATGCGACGCGCGGAACTCATGATGACGGATCCGCATTTCATCTTCGTGACGCTTGGTGCGCGGAACGGTTCGGTAGGTGGCAGGAACTAAACTATAGGAGGCGGGTGTTACGGCTTTCGACAGGGGAAAGACTTGTAGCAACGATTGGCGCCGAACGAAAATCAGTGCGGCGTCAGGGACTTTGTGGGATCGTGGAGCTGGACCGTTCGGCGCCCGATGAGGTAAGAGAAATGGCACACCCTTCAGGTGAGATCGCGCGGCCGCTCCTGAACGGTCGTAGAGCGGGAATCGCCGTCTCAACGGCTCTCATCGCGGCCGTTCTGGCTGCGTGGCCGGCCGTCAGGGTGGCCGCGGCGGATAAATGGATCGAGGTGAAGAGCCCGCACTTCACGGTCGTCTCGAACGCCAGCGAGAAGAGCGCCCGCAAGCTCGCGTGGCAGCTCGAGCAGGTCCGCAGCGCGACAACGGCCTTGTGGTCCTGGGCGCGGGCGGACCTGAACAAACCGCTCAGCGTGATCGCGGCCAAAGACGAGAACAGCCTGCGGGCGCTCGCACCGCAGTACTGGGAGGCGCGGCGCTCGATCCGTCCCGCCAGCATCTGGGTCACCGGGCCGGATAACCACTACCTGGCCATACGGGCCGACGTCGAAGTGGACCACAGCGGGACCGTCAACCCGTACATCACCGCCTACTACGCGTACGTCAATCTGGTGCTGGCTCAGAGTATCGATCGCGAGCTGCCGCTCTGGTTCCAGTACGGGTTCAGCGGCGTGTTGAGCAACACCATCGTCCGGGACGATCACATCCTGCTCGGCGCGCCGATTCCGTGGCAGCTCGAGATCCTGCGCGAGCGCCCGCTGCTGCCGTTGTCGAAGCTGCTCGGCCGTCACGCGCCGGTCTCCGGAGGTCATCGAGGCCGATCGCCGGGAAGTCTTCGACGCCGAGACCTGGGCGTTCGTGCACTTCCTCATGTTCGGCGAGGAACGGAGGCGCGCTGAGAAGCTCGATGCGTACGCGAAGCTCGTGAGCGGCGGCACGGATGCGTCCGCGGCGTTCGCCGAGACCCTGGGACCGGTCGAAGCGCTCGAAGGACCGTTCCGCGTGTATTTCCAGGGAAGCCTCTTCACCTATCGAAGGATCAACGTGGACGCCAGCGTCGAGCGCGAGCGGTTCCCGGTGCGACCATTGCTGCCGGCGGAGTCCGCATCGGTCCGCGCCTCTTTTCACGCAGCCATGAATCGTCCGGTGGAGGCGCGCGCCGCCATCGCCGAAGCGCGGAAGGCCGACCCGAATGCCGCGGGCAGCTATGCGGCCGAAGGGGTGCTGTTCGATCGGGAAGAGAAGCGAGACGAAGCGAAGGCGGCCTACGCGAAGGCCGCCGAGCTTGGATCGACCAGCGCGTACGCGCACTATCGTCTCGCCTCGCTGACGTGGCAGCCCAGCCCCTCTCGCGAGACGCTCGCCGAGATCGAAAAGCACCTGGCCAAGGCGGTCAGCTTGAACAGCCGGTACGCAGCCGCGTACACGTGGCTCGGCGAGACGAGGGCCGCTCTCGGGACCGGCGATCCCATGGGATTGATCCGGCGGGCCATCTCCATCGAGCCGAGGGAGGCGCACCATCGCCTCCGGGCCGCCCGCGTGCTCATCCGTCAGGGCAAGCCCGCCGAAGCGCGCCCGGATGCCGAGGCCGCGTTGGCGTTCGCGGAGACCGACGCCGATCGCCGCGAGGCGCAGGAGTTGTTGGACAGGATCGCCAGGGCCAAGCCGGGCGGTGACGCCCGCGTGCTGCCCAAAGGGAGTGCTGCGCCGCGGCCCTCAGCGCACGATCGTGATACCGATGTTCCACGTCGTTGACGCGCGCGTCGTGCCGAGGATCTATGGTGGTCCCCGGAGGCCACGATGGATCAGCACCAGGTTACGCAAGCGCAGTGGCGAATCGAGCGAGAGTATCTGGAGATGCCGGGGCTGAGTCTCACCGAGGCGCAAACGCGCAGACTGCTGGGGCTCCCGCGCGATCTGGTGCGAAGCGGCGCTCAAGGGGCTTGCTCGGCACGGCTTCCTCGTCGAAACCGCGGGCGGAACGTTCCTGCGTCGCAGCCTCGCGCCAACGGCATCGGGCGTCGTGCCGCCCGCCGTCCACTCCCTGGTTGGATAAAGCCATTCGCTTCCCACCCAGCGGGCGCGGGCCGACCTGAAGGTCGGCGCTACACGTAGCGTTGCTGGACACGATTGCGAGAGCCAGGCCGGGCGGCGACGCGCGCGCCCCGCGGCACTGCCAGCGCCGTCACCCGCGCTGCTGCTTCGCGCGGAGAGAATGTCCGCCGAGGAGCTGGAGGCGAACGTCACCCTGTGTCCAGACATGAATTCCACTTTCTGCCGCGAGCTTGTTCCCATCCTCGATGCTCTCTGCGTCAAACGCCATGCCCTCGGTTGCCGGCTCGCCGGAACGTTGTTCGAGAGGGGGATTGAGGTGAGGGCCGATTCCGTGCGTGCGGCCGCGTCCTATCAACGCGCCTGCGACGGCGGTGACCGTCTCGGGTGCGAGGGGCTCGCGCGCGTGGCGGCCGAGGGAAGGCTGTGCCGAAGTCCCTCGGCGCGCGATCGTGATACCGATGTTCCACGTCGTTGACGTGCTCGTTGCGCGGCGGAACTATCGTGGTCCGCGGAGGCCACGATCGATCAGCACCAGGTTACGCAAGCGCAGTGGCGAATCGAGCGGGAGTATCGGGAGATGCCGGGGCTGAGTCTCACCGAGGCGCAGACGCGCAGACTGCTGGGGCTGCCGCGCAATCTGTGCGAAGCGGCGCTGAAGGGCCTGGCCGGCACGGCTTCCTCGTCGAAACCGCGGACGGAACGTTCTTACGTCAAGACTTCACGCCGGCGGCATCGGGTGTCATGACGCCCGCCGTCCACTCCCTGTTGGTGACGCGCCGTTGGAGTAACGCAGGGGTTTAGCCCTTCCAATCCGGCGCGGGCAGGCCTGAAGAACCTGTGAAAAACCGTGTCAACTCGCAAATAGGCCCGACTCTCGAACTTCCAAACTGAGTCTCTTCGAAGAGATTTCTTTGGGAGTTGGAGGTTGGGTTGGAGATTGGCGGTTTCTTACACTCTCACTTCTTCCGCTCGCGCTCGTCGTCATCCAGGTCGATTGCGTACGGCGAGAACACGGCGGTTCTGACCGGCGGATAGGGCTCCCGCCAGCCACGGACGAGCCCCCATACGATGCGGTTCAAGCGATCGGTCGGCGCGGCGTCAGGCACATCGAATCGCATGCGCGCCGTTTCCTCGGCCGCCCTCTTCAGCGGGCCCGACATGGCGCTCGCGATCGGGTTGCGCTCGAACAGCGACTGTTTCGGCTTCGACGGCGGTGTACGGCCGGAGGTCGGCCGTTGTCGTGAAGCTGGCGCGCATGTCGGTCGCGATGAGGTCGAGGTGCGTCATCGTCGGCAGCCCGAGCATCAGCTCGATCGTCTTCACCATGCCGGTCTGGTTGTAGAACGTCGAGTCGACCGCCTGCCGCGTCGTGTACGGGGAGATCGCCAGCGCGACGGTGCGGTGCCCGTCCACGTGATCGAAGCCGTTCTGCGGATCGTCCTCGACGACGAGGATGCACGTCTTCGGCCAGAACTTGCTCTTCGAGACCGCCTCGACGACCTGCCCGAGCGCCAGGTCGTTGTCGGCCACCATCGCCCGCGGCGTCGGGCAGTCCGGCCGGGTGCCGTTGGTGTGGTCGCTCGGAAGGAACAGATACACCAGGTTCGGGCATCGTCCCCTGCTTCTCGTACTCGCTTCAGCTCGTCGAGGAAGAGCTTCGCCCGGTACACGTCCGGGGTACGCGACGCGAGAAGGCCGGGAAGTTCGTCGCGAGTACTCGTCGAGCGGCGCAAGTCGGCGTCGCCGTGATCTTCCAGTGCCGTGACATGTAGTCGCCGTTCTGCCATCGATCCAGCAGCCGCGTCGCGCTCGGTGAGATCGTTCTTCACGAAGCTCGGCCGCGTATTCGCCGTACACCTTCACGGTCTTCCCGCGAGCAGCGCGTCAGGTCCCAGAGGAAGCCCGAGCTGGCGTAGGCGAGCGGATCGCTGCCGTCGTACGGGTAGCTGCGTCCGAACGTAGCCGAACCACTTCTCGTAGGTAGTCGGTCGCGTAGGCCTGCGTCACCCACTGGTGGCCGTCGCCGGAATTGCCGCCGGTCGCGTAGAAGTTGTCCAGCAGGACGAACTCGCGTGGCAAGCTTGCGGTGGTTGGCGTGACCTCTTCGCCGAAGATGCACCAGCGACGGGTCACCGTTGCCCTCCTTGCATGTCGCCGAACACCTGATCGTAGGTGCGGTTCTCCTTGATGATGTAGATGACGTGCTCGATGAGCGACGGATCGCCGGCGCGCCTCGGCACCGGCAGCGGCACCGCGGCGCGCGCCTGGCTCGTCGAGAGCTGCTGTCGCGCCGTGGCGATGCGGTTGTTCTCGGCGACCGCCGTCGTGTAACTATCGAGCTGGGCGGCGTCGGGAACCGGCACGACGCTCACGGAGCCTCTGTACGAGTGGACGAACCGCTGCTGCGGCTGTCCCCGGTGTCCGGAACCAGCCCCCAGAAGCGTCGCAATCGCGAGCTTCGTGCCGGTGTCGTTCAGCGCCAGGTGATTCGGATACCAGCCGGTTGGAATCAGGCCGAGGATCGCCTGCTTCGCCACGTCCACCATGGCGACGCCGTTGAGGCCTCCAAGCGCGACGAACAGCGTCGCGCCGTCCGGGCTCACGGCCAGCGCGGTGGGCGCCGCTCCCTTGAGCACCAATCCGAACGGCTCGAGACGGATGGTGGAGACGACCTTGCGCGCCGACGTGTCGATGACCGAGATCGAATCGGCGTTGGCGTTCGCCACGAACAGCCGCTGGCGCGCCTCGTCGTGCGCCATCGCGGTCGGGTGAAGCCCCACGTCAATCGTGTCCGTCACCTTCTGCGCGTCCAGGTCGATGCGCGCGATCGTGCCGGTGGACGCGATGCCTCGCTCGTCCACGACGACGCGATCGGCGCCGGATGCCAGGCCGGTGGGAAGCGTGACGTCGCCATCCTTCGGCCAGCGTCCGCCCCAGTTGCTGACCCACGCCGACCGGCCGTCCTTGCTGATCACCGCTCCGAACGGCGCAACACCGCCTGTCTTGACGCGGCCAGTCACCCGGCCCGTTTCCGCATCGAGGATCGCCAGGGCGTTGTCGAACACAAGTGGGACGACGGCGCGTCCGCCGGAACCAGTGCGCGCGAGCGCTGGAGCGCCGGCCAGGTGGCGTCCCAAGTCTGGGGCAAGTGGGACGAAGGACGTGCCGTCGTGCTGCAGCAGCTGCACCGCGCCGCCGGCCCGGTTGCCGGCGGCCCTGGGCGGAACGGTGAGTCCGACCAGCGGGCTCTTGCGAACCGGATCGAACACCAGTCCCTGAAGTGCCGCGGTGCCGTCGAGCTCCCATCGGCCCCGTGCGCGATTCTCGAGCCAATCGAGCCGGTACACTTCGGTGCGGCCGGCGCGCGTTCGACCGGTGAGCACCCACAGGTCAGCGTCAGTGGCGCCGAACGTCACGCCGTACACCCGGCCGTCGAAGACGCTCTGGACGCCGGCCGGCGTGATGGCCTGCCCCGTGGTGATCACGCCAGGGTCGGTCACGCCCCTCGACGGTTCCACTTTCGGCCTGTGGTGCGCCCCTGCGGACAGCAGACCGGCCGCCGGGCAGAGAACGAGCGACGGTCAGGACGCGCGGCAATCACACGGGTCGCGTTAGGTAGCGATCGTTCGTCGCTCATGAGCGTGAATCGCGCGTCTCTCAGAACATGAACCGCGCGGCGAGCTGCATCGTTCGAGGGCCGCCGGTGGTCGAGGTGATGCGGCCGGCCGTGCCGGGGCCGTTCGCGGCGAACGTCGAAGCCGGGTTGTTGAAGACCGGCGTGTTGAGGGCGTTGTAGACCTCCCATCGAACTTCGAGACGCTGACGGGCGGAGAACGGGAAGGTCCTGCCGATGGTCATGTCGAGTTGCACTTGAGACGGACCGCGCAGGATGTTGCGCCCCGTGTTTCCCCACTGATCCAGCGAATCCTGGAAGGCGGCCACGTTGAAGTACGCATCCAGCCGATCCTGCACGCGGCCGGCGAGGTTTGCGTCGTCCACGGTCATGCCGGGGGCGAAGCTGACGCGCACGCGGCCGGGCTGCGCGAAGAAGGCGTTCCGCGTGGCCGTCCCGAGCACCGAGAACGGCGTCCCCGACTGGTAGGTCAGGATTCCCGACAGGTTCCAGTTCCCGGTGAGGGCGTGCACGAGGGAGCCGTCCGATCCGGCGGCCGGGACATTCACGACGAAGCTCGTCGTCAACCGATGGGTCCGATCGTAGTCAGACGGCCCGAAGTTGTTTTCGGGCCGCGTCGGATCGTGCTCGACGAGGCCGCCGTCGGAAGAGAGCGTGTCCATCGAACGGCTCAGGGTGTAGGCGACGTTGGCGATGAGCGCGGCCCCCACGTTCGCCCGCACCTTGGCCTGCAGGCTGTGATAGGTGGAACGGCCGACGTTGGTGAGCTGCTGGAATCCGCTGTTGCGATTCAGGCCGAGGAATTCGGCGGGGACGAAGAAGTCCGGGTTGATCAGGCGTCCAAGCTGGTCGTAGATGTCGGTGAAGCCGTTGACCGGCGTGACCCGCGGGTCCAGCGGCACCGCCAGGTTGACCTTGCCGAGCAGGCCGACGCCACGCGATCCCACGTAACCCACGTCGAGGATCAGCCCTCGCCGCACTTCGTACTGCACGTTCGTCGTCCACTGCTGCAGGTATGGCGTGCGGATCAGCGGATCGACGAAGACATTGCTCTTGGCGTTGAACGGCGAGGACGCGGGAAACGGCGTTCCGTCCTCCTTCAGCCAGCGTGCGGCGCCGTTGGCGTCGCGGGCGATGCGGACGTTGAGCGGAATCTGAAACGGGTTGACGTTGAGCCGCGGGTACGGATCGGCCATGTCCGGCGGCGCGGGCACGTTCTGCAGGATGAAGAACGGCGCGGCGAGCTGCAGGTCCTTCTTGTGGCTGGCCCCGGTCCGCTCGTAGTACACGCCCCACCCTCCGCGCACGACGAACTTCGGCGCGAACGACGGGTGCCACGCCAGGCCGATACGCGGCGCGATGTTGTTGTAGTCGCCTTTCACCGTCGATTCGTACTTCGCCTCGTGGATCTGGCTCAGGTCGATTCGGGTCCCGGGATCGACGACCAGACCGATGGCCAGCGGCGTGAAATCGGGCTGGAAGAACGGCGCGTTGGCAGGCACTTGAAATCCCGGCTGGACGCCCAGCGCGGCCGCCGCGTCGGGGAGGTAGTAGTTGCCGATGCGTCCGTTGCGCTCGCTGAAGTTCCCGTAGATGTCGTAGCGCAGGCCGGCGTTGACGGTCAGGCCGCCGCCCACGTGCCAGTCGTCCTGCACGAACCCGCCGATGTCGTTGGCGAGGAAGTCGCGCCGCGTGTCCCCCTGATCGAGATCGGATCCGCCGCCGGCCGCGCCATGCCCGGTGAAGAAGAAGACCCAGTTGTCATAGTCGAGGTCTCCGTTCGTGCGAGCCATGTACTCGCCGGTCAGATTGATCCGCCGGTACTCGAACCCGGCCTGGACGGTGTGGCGCCCGGTGACGAGCGACACGCGATCCGAGATGCTCCACAGGCGCTGGACGTCGAAGAAGTCCCAGGCGTTGCCAATCCCGCCGGAGTTGCGCTGCGTGCTGATGTCGATCGTCGGCATGAGCGCCGCGAGGCCGCCGATCCCGTGCTCGAGCGGGTTGTAGATGCCGAGGGTCGAGTTGAAGATGTCGCGGTGCTTCGAGATGCGCGTGTTCTGGAGGTCGAAGTACCCGATGCCGATCTCGTGCAGGAGACGCGAGCCGAACGTGTGCGTGTTCGAGAGGCTGCCGAGCCACGCGGGCGTTTTCCCGAACGTCGGGGAGGGCGATGCGTCGGCCCAGCCGAAGGCTTCGTCCACGTCCTGGTTCGACCTGGTCAGCGTCGCGCGGGTCTGGTTCGACGAAGCGGTGCGATGCTGGATCGATCCGAAGCCGGAGAATGCCCGAAGCTCGGTCGGGATGACCTGCTGCTGGAGATACTCACGTCCGAATGTCCCGTTGCCGCGGAGCACCGGCTGGGCCGATGTCGGAGAGGGAATCAGCAGTTTCCCGTCGCGCTTCGTGTTCAGGATGTTGAGCGCCACCGGATGGATGTCGGCGGGCGTCAGCTCGCGGAACACGAGCCGCGCCGGATCCGCGTAGAACGTCGCGATGAGCCCGGCCTGTTGCTCCGCGGGAAAGGCGCGCAGGGCGTTCATGAAGTTCGCGGCGAACAGGGGATTGTCCTGCATGCCGGTCCGCATCCATTCGTTCGCGACGGCCGCGATCGTGTCCGCGGTGCGCAGGTCGGTCAGCCCTGTGGGCAAGCCGGTCGCGGCGTTGGCATTCGACGCATAGCCGGACTTGAAGCCCTGGCGCTGGGCCGCCCCGAAGAAGAACGTGCGGCCCCGCCGGATCGGGCCTCCGAGCGTGACGGTCGTGTCGTTGCGGCGGAACTCCGGCTTGTCCACGGCGGCGCGGTTCAGGAAGAACTCGTTCGCGTTGAGCTTCTCGTGCTGAAAGTAGTAGCCGGCCGAGCCGGAGAAGCGATCGGCCCCCGACCGGGTGATGAGGTCGACGTTGCCGCCGCCGTTTCGCCCGCGCGCCGCGGAGGGCAACGCCGTCTGCACCCGCACTTCGTCGAGGGCCTCGAGCGGAATGCCGACGTTGTTCCCCAGTCCGCCGCCGGCGTTGAGCATGTTGGTCGCGTCGACGCCGTTGATCCGGAGCCCGTTGTTCGTCGGCCTCGCGCCGTTCACGCTGGGATTGAGCGACTGCGACGCGTCGTCGCCTTGCGCGCCGGGCGTGGTCGCGATGTTGAGGCCCTTGCCCGGTCCGATCGGGCAGCGGAGCGTTGACGCCCGCTTCCGCGACGATGACGTGGGTATAGTTTCTCGAGGCGGTCGGCAGGGCGTTCAGCGCCTCGTTCGACAACCTCGCCGACTGTGTGGCCGTGGCGGCCTCCAGCACGATCTCCGACGCCCGGACTTGAACGCTCTCGCTCAGCCCGGCGACCTCGAGCGTGGCCGCGACTGTCGCGGGCACGCCTGCGTCGATGCGGACCGGGGACTGCGTCTGCGAAAACCCCTGGAGGACGAACCGCACGATGTACTCGCCCGGCCGGACCGACGTGAATCGGAAGACCCCGTCCGCATCGGTCGTCGTGGAGTCGAGAGGCCGGGTGTCGGCGCCTTTCCGGACGAGCTGGACAGTCACTCCAGGCAACCGCGCGCCGCTGCTGTCCGCGGCCGTGCCTTGAAGCGAGCCGGGCGTCTCCACCCCGGTGCGTACGGAACGCGCGGCAGGGGCCGCGGATTGGCCCGCCGTTGCCGGCGTCGACATTGGGAGCGCACACAGGACGACGAGGACTATCCAGCGGAGTAGATGTTTCACGTGGTTCTCCTCTCGACAGGTTCGCGACAGGCGGTCTCAAAACCCGCACGTGTTTTGAGACCAGTTCGAGTCGTGTCGCGAGAGACCTCGTGAATGTAGGGTTTCGAGGCGACAGAGGAGTCTCGTCCCTGACAATTGACAGTAAAGTTGACGTGTCGGTAGTACGTGCGCGCGTGTGACGTCTCTGTGATTCGCCCAAGCTGCAGGACGGAACTAATTTCGGGCTGGACGTTTTAACCACAGAGTTAGCGGAGTGAACGGAGAAAACCAAAAATTGTTCTTTCTCGTTATCTCCGTTGACTCTGTGGTGAACAAGATCTCCGCTTTCTCTCCGATTCGACATGCCTGAGATTCATCCGATCTTCACGTTCGAAGTCGCCCAGTCGATCGACCTCGACCAAACCGAGCGAGTGCTGGCCGGTGCGGAGCGCCCGGCGTTCCGCCACCGCGGGCGCGCCACGTCGTTGTTTCAGTACCGGCCTGCGCCGCTTCGCGTCAGCGTCGAGGGCCCTCGTCTGACGGTTGGACGATGGCAGACCGATGCCGTCGTGGACCTGGTGCTGTTCGACTTCGGGGCTGCGTCGGTCGCCTACAGTCTTCCCGTCGAGGGCGGTCTCGACGTCCTTCGCGAGGCCAGCGTCTCACTCCAGCAGGACAAGCAGCTCCGCGAAGACGCCCGGCAGAAAGTGGACGGACTGCTGCGTTCGGCGGGTAGTGCCGTCGTGAAACTCCACGTGGCGAGCCTCACCGAGGACTACGCGATTTTTGGCCTGCGCGAGGCGCCCCAGGGGACGACGGTCACCGAGTTCTGTATCCGGCACGCGGCAATGATTGCGCAGATCCTGCGCCCCGACGCCGGAGAGCTCTCTCAGGAAGAGGTCGCGAACGCGACCGAGGTGCGGATCTCGTTCGGCCCGTCCGATCTGACGATCGTGGACTGGGATGGCGCCTTCGTGATCGATCCCGATCCGGAGGACGTCCGCGCGGTCCTGGAGTTTGCCAACGTCCAGCTGCTCGAAATGCGATGGCTGGACCTTCAGATGGACGACGCGATCGAGCGTTCCTACCAGTTGCTGAGCCGGCGGCCGGGGTGGCGCGCCTTCTGGCCGAGCGCCGCGGGCGACGATGTGCGCCAGGTGGCGGAGCTGCAGCTCGAGAGCGCGGTTCTGCTGGAGCGGGTCTCGAACGCGCTGAAGGTATTCGGTGAGGAATACCTCGCCCGCATCTACCGGCTTGCCGCCCGGCGGTTTCAGCTCGGCGAGCTGGACGCGATCATCAGCCGGAAGCTCGCCACGATCGAGAGCATCTACGAGAAACTGTCCGATCGCGCCGCCCACGTCCGCATGGAAGCGCTCGAGTGGGTCGTGATCATCCTGATCGCGCTGGAGATTGTGCTCGGCTTGTTGCACTGAGCAGTGGCCTCTACAAACTGCTCTCGTGGCTTCCGCCTTCAGGCGGAAGGATGCCGCGCGCGCCCGACTTCCACCTAAAGGTGGACGCCACAAGCTCTGCGCCTCATCGGTCGAGCAGCTTCGCGACCGAGCGCCGCCGGTTGATGTTGAAAATGACGCTCGCGAACAGCCCCGTCAACGACACCTCCCGGTACCACGGATGCTCCCGGGCGAAGTCGCTGCCACGCCACACGGCGTCGGTGCCGACGATCATCCTGAACAGACCGTCTTGAAAGCCGCGATCGAGCCTCTCGACGGCGTCGCCGTTGAAGAACGGATGCGAGCAGATCACGTAGACGTCGGACGCGCCCTTGTCGAGCACGAGCCGGCAGCTGTTGAGCAGCGTCTGGCCGGTTGCCACCATGTCGTCCGGGATGATCACCCGCCGTCCCGCGACGTCGCCCACGAGGCGCATGCTCTCGATGTCTGACGGGGCGGCGTAGTTGCGGGCCTTGTCCGCCACGGCGAAGTCGCAGTTCAGCGCCCGCGAGTAGAGCCGCGCCATCTGCGCCCGGCCGGTGTCGGGCGCCACGACGCACAGGAGATCGAGCGGAATGGTGCGGCGAAGAAAGGCGATGATCTCCTTCGAGGCGTGCAGGTTCTCGAGGACCGCGCGCCGGAAGAAGCCCTCGATCGCCGGCGCGTGGATGTCGAGGGTGATGATGCGGCCGGCGCCGACATCCTCGAGCGCCGCGGCCACGACGCGCGCCGTGATCGGCTCGCGCGCCCGCTTGCGATCCTGCCGCGCGTACGGAAACTGCGGGATGACGGCGGTGATGCAGTCCGGGTCGCTCTGATAGACGGCATTGACAGCCGTCAGCAGCGCCATCAGGTTGTCGTTCACGCTTCTCGAAGACAGCGGATCGTCGATGCACTGGACGACGTACACGTCGTCTCCCCGGATGCTCTCGCGGATCACCGTTTTTGTCTCGCCGTTCGCGAAGCGCACTTCCTCCGAGTCGCGAACGACGGCCTGCGCGGCCCCGTCAGCCTCGAAGATGATCCGGGAGAGCGCCTCGGCCAGCCCGGTCGCAAAGGCGCGGCCCGAGTCGCACGAGATGATGCTCAGCCGGCCTCGGTTGTTCGTCTGGACCAGGGCCTCCATGGCGGCGCTCCTTGTGTGCTGTCAGGATGACGAGGCCGCGTGCTCCGCCAGCGCCGGTTGCGCTGTCGCGCCGGCGAGCCGGTGCACGGCCTCGCCGGCCGTGATGATCCGCGATCGATGCGCCGTCAGCAGGCGATCCATGCGGCGGAGCAGCCACGGGCCCATCCGCCGCAGGAAGATCCGGTTGCGCAGCCAGTGGCCGTCCACGCGCGGCCGCGCTCCGAACTCCCACGGATGCACGTAGTAGCTCGTGTCCCCCTGCCGCAGCGCGGACAGAAGGGCGATGCGGGTCCAGTGAAACCCGATGATGCGCGTGATGATGCTGGAACCGGCGGCGATTCGAAGTCCCGGGAACACCGGCAGAGGCAACTCGACGAGCGCGGCGTCGCCACGTTCGGCGATGTTCTCGTAGCTCGGATGGTACGGCACCGTCGGGGCGCGCAGCCACCCTTTGTATTTGCCGCCGATCGATCGCGACGGGCAGACGCTGCGCGTCGTAGAGAAATCCTTGCCGTTCCAGGATCGCCGTCGCCCAGGACTCGTACACGAGATTGGGGGCGCGGTAGCCGACCGGGGCGCGCACCCGCCAGACGCTCGAGGAGCGCCGCCGACTCCGCGAGGTTCTGCTCGAACCGGTCGGGCCCCAGCACGCGCATGTCCACGTGAATCAACCCGTGCGACGCGATCTCGTGCCCCTCGCCGGCGATTTCCCGAACCAGATCCGGATAGTACTGCGCGATTTCGCCGAGCACGAAGAACGTCGCCCGCACGCCGTGACGGCGGAACAGATCCAGCAGCGCGCGGGCCGGGGCGATGATCTCGCCGGCCGGCCGGTCCGCGCCGTACAGCCGTTGAAACAGCTCGCGGTTGTCGACGACGCCGTGCGCCTGACGTCCGTCGACCCACCGCCGCGAGTGATACCACTCGTCGAGGTCCACCGAAAGGACGAGCCGGTGCATCAGCGCACGACGTCCCTGCGTCGAAACGCGAAAAGCGTGTAGGAGTGGCCGGCCTTCCGCTCGAACTCCTCGAAGCCCTGCGCGGGTGACGGCCGCCGCGACGCTGTCAGGCGGATGGTAGTAGAGGTTGAACTTCTTCATGCTGGCGAGCGCGTAGCGAAGCGTCCGCCGCCACAGCGGGCCGCGCGTGTCGACGATCACGAGCAGCTCCCTGGTGGAGGCGGCGACTTTCTTCAGCAGCCAGTCGATGTCGCGGTAGTACTCGATGACACCGACCATGAGGCTCACGTCCGCGGACGGCACGTCCTCGTTCACCATGTTGAAGAGGCGGAACTCGGTGCGCGCGCCGAGTCCCGCGCGGGCCGCCTCCTGCCGCGCGATGCGCACCATGTCCTCGACGATGTCGAGGCCGACGACGGAGGCGCCGAGCCGCGCGGCGACCAGCGAGACTTCTCCGGATCCGCACCCGATATCGATGACCTGCTTGCCGGACACGCCGAACGCGCGCAGCACGGCTTCGACGTCCTCCGTCCGCCGCTCGAACGTGCGCCGCCGGAACATCCTGTTGATCGTGCGATGGAGGAACGACTGGCCGGCGCCCTGAAACGCTTCGTGGTAGTCGTCGGCGAAGCTACCAAAATAGCGCTTCGCGATTTCCGCCTCCGATACCGACTGGTGTGTCGCGGCGGCTTTCTCGTCAATCATCACGTCTGCCTCTGGGCCATGGCCGTATTGCCGTCTGCGAAGGCCGGTCTCGGAACCCGGGCCCGCGCCCGGCGCGCCACCGCAGGATCGCACAGCATTTGGCTGAACTCTATGTCTTTCGTGGTCGATCCAGCCTCGCGCGCGTACTGTACCGGGGTCAGACCCCATCCGTTGGGTTACACACTGGTCGCAGATTCTGCCAAGTCTGGAGCGGACCGACGTGTGTGGGGTCGTAGGGGCGGCTCGCTCCGTCCGCCGTAGGGACCTCGGCGCTTCGCGCCTCAGCAGGGGACGCGCGCGTGGACACCGGCCTCCCCAGTGACTAAACTGGCCGGGCTCCATGAGATCGCGCGCACGTTTGTCGATCGCGGCCTCGTTGACCGCGGCCATCGCGCTTCTGATCGATTCCGGTCACGCTGCCGGGTCCGTTCAGGACCCGGCCGAGGCAGTGACGCTGCGGATGATCGTCGTGAGCTCCGCCGAAGCCGCTCAGCGGATCGTCGAGCGGCTGAACGGCGGCGAGAGCTTTGCGGCGCTGGCGAAGACCGAGTCCACCGGGCCGAGCGCGGACGGCGGCGGCTGGCTCGGCAAGGTGCCGCTGTCGCAGCTGCGTCCGGAGGTGCAGGCGCGCCGTGCAGGGCGTCCTGCCGGGCAACTCGACGCCCGTGGTCCGGATCCCGACGGGGTTTGCGATCTTCAAAGTGGAGGAGGACGACCCGTCCACTGGCGCCCGCGACGGTCACTCCCGCGGCCTCGCGTCTTCGGGGGCGGTGAAATACATGTACGACGTGAGCGGGTTCACCGACGCGCGAATCAGCCTCGAGTCGTTCGCCAAGGCGCCCGGCTGGAACATGGATCCCCGTACGATCTGCGAGGCGCGCACGCAGGCGCTGGCGGCCACGCGCTCGTCGGTCGAGACGTTCTTGTCCCGCGAAAGCCAGACCGCATCGGCCTCCCTCGCCGCTCGACGTGATGCAGCTCCACTTCGGCCTGGGGCAGCTCGACGCCTTCGAGGGCCGGATGGACCGCGCGATCGCGCGGTTCCAGGAAGCGATCGGCGATGGCCGTCGCTCAGGTTCCGGCCGGCGCGCTGCAGATGGAGGAAGCCCTCGGCATCGCGCACCTCCACAAGGCCGGGATGGACAACGACGCGTTCGCGACGCCCGGTGACTTCTGTCTGCTCCACCACGCGGCCCGGGCAGGCGTACGCCAGGAGCACCGATGCCGCGAAGGCGGTCGAGTACTTCCTGCGCTACCTCGAGCAGAAACCCGACGAGCTCGAGGTGAGGTGGCTGTTGAACCTCGCCTACATCGTGCTCGGCGCGTACCCGGACAAGGTTCCGCAGAAGTATCTGATTCCGCCGTCCGCATTTCAGTCGCACCGAGGATGTCGGACGGTTCCGCGACGTCGCGCCGCAGGCCGGACTCAGTCAGCTTCGGATCGGCCGGCGGCGTCCTCGTCGAGGACTTCCGCAACACCGGACGCTTCGACGTCGTCACGACCACGGCCGACAAGTGCGGCGCCATGCGCCTGCTCGGCAACAACGGGAACGGCACCTTCACCGACCGGACGACGGAGGCCGGTCTCGTCGCCCAGTTGGGCGGGTTGAACGCGGTGCACGGCGACTACAACAACGATGGCTGCTCCGGACATTGTCATCCTGCGCGGAGGCTGGGAAGACCTGGCGCAGCGCAAGTCCCTCCTGCGGAACAATTGCGACGGAACGTTCACGGACGTGACCGCCGCAAGCGGCCTCGCGGCGCCGACGACCACGCAGACCGCCGTCTGGACCGACGTCGACAACGACGGCTTTCTCGATCTGTTCGTCGGCGTCGAGAACGGGCCGGCCCAGTTGTTCCGGAACAAGCGCGACGGCACGTTCGAGGACATCGCCAAAGCCGCCGGCGTCGACCGCACCGCGTTCACCAAGGGCGTCGTGTCGGTCGACTACGACAACGATCGCTATCCCGATCTCTACGTCTCGAATTACGGCGGAACGAATTTCCTGTACCACAACAATCGCGACGGCACCTTCACGGAGCTGTCGGCCGCAGCACGGGTCTTCGGGACGCCGCAGGGGTTCGCGACGTGGTTTTTCGACTACAACAACGACGGCTGGCAGGATCTGTTCGTGACGAGCTACGTCGCCTCGCTCGACGACCTGGTCGCGCGATTACCTCGGCATGCCGCACAACGGCACGACGATGAAGTTGTACAGAAACCTCGGCGACGGCTCGTTCCGCGACGTGTCGGTCGAAGCCGGGCTCGACAAGGCCGCTGATGCCCATGGGGGCGAACTTCGGCGACATCGACAACGACGGATTCCTGGACATGTATCTTGGAACCGGCAACCCGTCGTACGGCGCCCTGGCCGGCAGCGCGCTGCTCCGCAACAAGGACGGGCGTGCCTTCGTCAACGTCACGGCGGCGTCCGGAACGGGCGAGCTCCACAGAGGGCACGGGGTGGCCTTCGCCGATCTCGACAACGACGGCGACGAGGACATCGTCTTCGAGGTGGGCGGCATGACGCCCGGAGACCGCCACGCGATCCGTCTCTTCGAGAATCCCGGCCACGGCAACGACTGGATCGCGCTGAAGCTCGTCGGGGTGAAGTCGAACCGGACGGCCGTCGGCGCGCGCATCAAGGTGACGGTCGAGGACGAGAAAGGTCAGCGGCGCGCGATCCATCGGACCGTCGGGACGGGTGGATCGTTTGGCGCCTCTCCCTTGCTGCAGCACATCGGCCTCGGGAGGTCCGCGACGATCGCCGAACTGGAGGTCTGGTGGCCCACGACCGACACCCGGCAGCGCTTCTCGAACGTCGGCCGGAACCAGTGGCTGCAGATCGACGAGTTCGCCGACCGCTACACGCCGCTGAAACGGGAACCGGTCCGCCTGGGTGGCAGGAGGGCTCCCTGAAAATGGGACGCGCCGTTGGGCTCGCGCTGCTCAGCTTCCTCGCTGGGCGCTTCGCTCATCCCGTCTGGGCCGGCGAGCGGTACAGCGTGACCGGGATGGTGCTCGAAGTCGACGCGGCCGCGCCGGACATTCGTCGCGTCCATCGAGAGCATTCCCGGCTTCATGGAGGCGATGAGCATGCCCTTCGAGGTCCGCGACGCCAGGGAGCTCACGGGCGTCGTGCGGGGTGCGATCGTCGAGTTCACGCTGGTTGTCGAGAAGGGCTCGTCGTACGCCGAGGCCGTCCGGATTCGCCGCTATCAGGGCGTCGAACAGGACCCGCTCGCGGCCCGGCGCCTGTCGCTCCTCAAACAGATCGCGGGCGGCGCGCCGCGAAAGCGGTGAGCGTCGGCGATCCGGTGCCCGATTTCAGGTTGACCGATCAGCAAGTCTCGCCAGATGGCGCTGTCGCAGTTTCGCGGGAAGGTCGTCGCGGTCAACTTCATGTACACGACCTGCCAGCTGCCGGATTTCTGCCTGCGGGTCGTCAACAACTTCGGCGTGCTGCAGAAGCGCTTCAAGGAGCGGCTCGGCCGGGATCTGGTGCTGTTGACGATCACCTTCGATCCCGTACGCGATCGGCCTGACGTGCTGGCTCGCTACGCGAGCCAGTGGAAGCCCGATCCCGACACCTGGCGCTTTCTCACGGGATCGGTCCCCGACGTGCAGCGCGTCCTCGAGATGTTCGGGATGGCCGCGTTTCCGAACGACGGCCTGATGGATCACTCGCTCCGGACGGCGCTCATCGGCCGGGACGGGAAGCTGGCCGCCAACATCGAAGGCAACAAGTACTCGCCCGATCAGCTCGCCGATCTCACGCAGGCCGTGCTGACGACGCGGGCCGGCAATCCCCTGCCAAAATAGCCACGCAAAACCGAAGGTGGCGTCCGGCTTTAGCCGGACCATGTCGGGTTTTGCGGACCGACGGCAAGGGCAACAGCCTGACGGCCTCTGCCCTTGCCGCGATCCGATATCCGGACGCCCGCTGTGTGCCTACAAGTGGTTTCAAAACCCGCGAGGTCCGGCTAACGCCGGATGCCACCTTCGGTTTTGAAACCGTCTTCAGGAAATGTGCACCGGGGAGCTCGCGTAAGCCGGGGCCGTCTTGCCCTGCTCGGTGAACGCCGGAAGCGCGGCACTCTGCCCGCCGCTCGTCGCGTAAGCTTCCTCGCCGTGCGACGTGACGTCGAGACCCGCGATCTCGTCGCTCTCGGTCGCCCGCAGCGGCATGACCAGGCTGATCAGCTTCAGGATCACGAAGCTCATGGCCCCGCTGTAGACAATCGCCGCCCCGACGGCAACGGCCTGGATGCCCAGCTGCGCGGGATTGCCGAAGAGGACTCCGTCCGCCACGCCGTTGAGGGCCTTCTGCGCGAAGACACCGGTCAGCAGCGCGCCAACCGTGCCGCCGACGCCGTGGGCCGCGACGACGTCGAGCGAGTCGTCCAGTTGCGTCTTGGCGCGCCAGACCAGCGCGAAGTAGCTGGGGACCGCGGCAATCGCGCCGAGCAGAATCGCGCTCATCGGCCCCACGAAGCCGGCGGCCGGCGTGACCGCGACGAGCCCGACAACGATGGCGGTGGCGGCGCCGACCGCGGTGGACTTCTGCTGACGGACGGCGTCGAGGAGCGTCCAGACCACCAGGGTGCCCGCGGGGGCAAGCATGGTCGTCGCGAAGGCGAGCGCGGCGATGTTGTTGGCGGCGACCGCGCTTCCCGCGTTGAACCCGAACCAGCCGAACCAGAGCACGCCGGCGCCGAGCAGCGTAAACGGCACGTTGTGCGGCACGAGGGCGGACGACTTGTAGTCGCTGCGCTTGCCGATAACCAGGGCGGCCACGAAGGCCGCGGCGCCCGCGTTGACGTGCACGACCGTCCCGCCGGCGAAGTCGAGCGCGCCCATGTCCGCCAGCCAGCCGCCGCCCCACACCCAGTGCGCGATCGGGCTGTAGACGAGCAGGGCCCACATGCTGATGAAGACGACATAGGCCGAGAAGCGCATCCGTTCGACGATGGCGCCTGAAATCAGCGCCGCGGTGATGATGGCGAACGTGCCCTGGAAGCACATGAAGAGCAGATGGGGAATCGTTCCCTGCGGCTCGAGCCCGACGCCGCGGAGGAGGAATCGCGATCCGTCGCCGATCCAGTTATTGCCCGGCGCGAAAGCAAGCGAATACCCCGCGACCGCCCAGAGCACGGCGACGAATCCGAGCGAGATGAAGCTCATCATCATCGTATTGAGGGCGTTCTTGGACCGCACCAGGCCGCCGTAGAAGAACCCAAGGGCAGGCGTCATGAGCAATACGAGAGCAGTCGCGATCAACATCCATGCGGTGTCGGCTTGGTTCATGTGAGTCCTCTGGGAAGCTCCGATTTACGAGTGCTGAGTCTGAAGGCACTATCAAAAGCTGCGCCACAGACCAGCCGCGCGGCCGCGCTGGAATGCTCAATGTTTTGCGCAAAACCGCGTTCGAGCCATACTGAGTAAGAAGACCTTTTTGTCTGAATCGCACAAATGGCCGACACGAATGTCGCCAGGCGATGTTCGCCCGAAAAGGTCAACAGGTCCAATGATCCAGGAAAGAATCGGTTGGCCAGGGTCCGCTTCGCCCGCGCGATCGAACGAACAAGAGTGTCCTGTGGCTCGTAGAGGGGGACAATTTTGTCGCGATTCGAGAGCCGGAAATTGGCCGGCGTTTTTCTTCCTGGTGGGGTCAACGCCCTACGATTGCGGATCTCGAGGCTCGGATGATGTCACCTGGTGGCCTGGGCAGGACCGGCCAGCGCCCTTGCAATCCGATACGCGAACTCGAGCCCCTCGTCGAACGAGCGCACCAGGATGCGCTCGTCCTTGCCGTGCGCCCGCACGTCCTCGGGATCGTAGGCGATGCCGGTGACGCCGTAGACCGGCATGCCGGCGTTGCGCAGGAAGAGGCCGTCTGTCGCGCCGGTTTCCATGAACGGCACGATGGGGATCCCGCGGGCGTCGGCGCGCCGGCGAAGGCGCCGGGCCACGTGGCCTGCGCGGCGATCGCGATCGCCGAAGACGTCAGGCGCGAGCGGCGACGGCGGGCTCGGCGTCGGCGTGCCGATCGGCGCCACCTCGATCTGCGGATCGGCCAGAACGCGCTCGAGCGCCTGCTGCACGTCGGCCGGGCTTCTCGTCCGGCAGCATCCGGCAGTTCACGGTGGCGCGGGCGGTCTGCGGCAGCGCGTTCTCGGCGTGGCCGGCGTGGAGCCCGGTCGGCACGCAGGTCGTGCGCAGCATCGCGTTGTAGAAGGGGGACGTCGCACTGAGCCGCGCGGCCGCGTCGGCGCTCGGCACCACGGACACCGCGCGCATGTCCGCCGCGTTCGCCCGGCGGCAGGGGACGCCTGCCGGCGAAGTAGGCGCGCGTGACCTCGCTGGTCCGCGTCGGGAAGCTCCAGCGACGCCAGGCGCTGCAGCGCCGGCCGCGAGCCGGTAGATCGCGTTCTCCTTCACCGGCAGCGAGCTGTGGCCGCCTGGGTTGCGCACCGTCAGCGTGAACGAGGCGTAGACCTTCTCCGCCGCCTGCACGTCGAGCGCCGTCACGCGTGCCGCCGCGGATCTCCGGCCACCTGAGTCGACGTTGATGGCGTACTCGGCGTCGATCAGATCGCGGCGATTCGCGAGCAGCCACGGGATGCCGTTGTCCGGTCCGCCCTCCTCGTCGGCCGTGAGCGCGAGGATCAGGTCGCGCTCGGGGACGACACCGCGCTGCCGCAGCGCGCAGAAGGCGGTGACGAGCGTGCCGCGCCGCCTTTCACGTCGAGCGTGCCGCGGCCGTAGAACCAGCCGTCCTGCTCGGTGAGGACGAACGGGTCCATCGACCAGTCCTCGCGCCGCGCCTCGACGACGTCGAGGTGGGCGAAGAACAGCACCGGCTTGCGGCTGCCGCCGGCTTGCCGCGGAAGCGGGCGACGAGGTTCTTGCGGTTCGGCGGCCGCCGACCACCGGACGTCGGCGTGCGGGAAGCCGCCGCGACGAGCCGGGCCGCCATCCGCTCGGACGCCCGGTCGTGTTGCCGGACGACAGCGTCGTGTTGGTCTCGATCAGCTCCTTCAGGATCTCACGCCCGAGACGCTGGTGATCGGTGGACGTGTTCTGTGCGATCGCGGGGACCGCCGCGAGCAGCATAACCGCGGCCCACAGCGTCCATGCCGGAGGTCGTGATGACAACTCGTCACAGACCGTACTTATCACAGTGGCCCATGAACGTCGTCATCACGGCCTGATACCAGTCACGCCCCCGCTGCGCCTGTCTTTCCAACACGGAGCTCACGGCACGGAGGCTCAGGGAGCGAAGCGACTGGGTTGGATTTCCCTTGTCGACACGATCGCTCAGTTGGCAGCAAGTGCGGACAAAACAAGAACACTGAATGCCGATGTCCACGCCTGAAC
>CAWGAS010000028.1:0-98659 GCA_963820645.1 uncultured Acidobacteriota bacterium
ATCGAGTGGATGCCACGCACGTAGTCGAGATTCGAGTTGAAATAGTAATTACGTGCGTGTGTGCCGCTCCGCTGCGCGCCGCCGCTCGTGAACGCGTCGTTGACGATGACGGCGGGCTCTTCCACGGCCGATCGCGAGACCGAGTCGCTGCCGAAGATCGACAGACGCGTGTTCAGCACGAATCGGCGCCCGAGCGGTCCGTTCTGCTGAAGGAATATGCCGAAATTCCTGTCTTCGGCGCTGTAGGCGCGCTCGGGAAGGTCGTAGCCACCGATCCCGGTCGCGCCGCGGTCGAACTTCGAGGCTTGCACGTGCAGGCGCAGCACCTGATCGCGGGTCAGCGCGTAGTCGAGGCCGCCGTTGAAGAAGTAGTTGTCTGTCGGGCTCTTGACCGGAATGTTGCCGGCGACCTGGCCGAGCGGCGTCGCCGCCTTGAGCACCGGCGTCGAGTAGCTGTCCGAGCCGTTGAAGTTGATGTTGAACGACGCGCGCTCGTTGACGAGCGTGCCGTTCAGACCGACGCCGGTACTGCCACATCTGCGCCGGTCCGGTCTTGTTGACGAGCGGGTTCTCGCCATCGGTCGCGCTGTCGTAGAAGCTTCGAGCGCACGTTGCCCCTGATCGGACCGATGCCCGGCTGCGTCAGGATCTCGATCCGGAACTCGCCGGCGAAGTGCACTTCCGGGGCGAACTGATCGCGGGTGACGCGGATCGACTTGATCATCGCCTTGGGCGGCAGGTCGCGTCCCTCGAAGCTGTCGATGAGGATCTTGGCGTCCGGACCGCCGAAGTCCATCAACTGACGACGCATCTCGTCGGGGTCGTCCGACAGCGCTTCAATCTGCTCGCGCGTCATGACCGAGCCGAAGGTGATGTCGCGATCGGACGCGGCTGTCTGGCGATCCCGTTCGACGGTGACCGCCGACGTCACCCGGTCGATCGGCAGCATGAGGACCTGGCGATTGTTGCCGCTGCGGATGCGGACGTCCGGCAGCGTGCGTGCCTGGAAGCCGGAGAATTCGGCCTGGATCGCGTAGCGGCCCGGAACGAGGTTGCCGAACGTCGCCTGCCCTTGCGGGCCCGTCGGCTGCGGCGGGATGAGCGCCGCTTTGTTGGACGAGTCGATGCCGGCGAGCGTCACCGTCGCGCCCGCCAGGACGCCGCGCGTCTCGTCGACGACCGTCACCTGCAGGCTGGCGTCGGGGGCAGTCTGGGCGACCAGGGCGGCGGGCGCCAGTGTGCACAGGCAGATCATCAGGACAACGCGCTGTAGTTTCATGACGTATTCCGTTTCGTCTGGATCCACGCGAGCCGGGCTATGACGACGCCGACTCTTACTTGATCGGCTCGAACTTTCTCTGATCGATTTTGGTGTTCACCCGGAAGCGATCGAACGTGGTTTCCTCGGTGGTTTCCGTCCCGATCGCGCGGCGCAGCCTGAACGGCAACTTCAGGCCATCCACGTCGCGGTAGTCGGCAAAGTACAGCCGATGTTCGACGGACGTCGCCTGCGCCTTCTCGCGCAGCGCCAGGACCTCTTTCGGGTACTTGTCCATCTCTTCCTTCGGCGCATCCTTCGCGGGGGCCGGTGGTCCAGTGACGACGACCGCGCCCGGTGCGACGGTCGACGGTGGAGGCTGGCCGGGTGCCGTCACGATGACGTTGGTCGGCGGCGTGTTCCACGTCACCATGATCGGGAGACGCGTCTCGCTGTGGATGAAATAGCGCAGCGTAAAGTTGTCTTCCCCTTTGACGTCGAGGACGTCGGCGCGTGCCCTGCGGCGCCTCGGCCATCGCGGCCCACGAAAGGTGAGCGGATAGGCGCTCGACGCGGCGAAGAGTCCGAGCGCGAGCCGGGCGTAGTCCTGCTTGAGGTTGATCAGTCGGGCGCGCCGTGGATCGATCGCCGGGCCGCGGCCCCCAGGACGTGCACCAGCCGCGCCGGGGGGCATCATACCCGCGGCGGCCCCACCCGGAGGCGGCATTCCGGCCGGCGGCGTCGCGCCAGATGGCGGCGGTGCACCGGCGGTGGAGGTCCTCCGCCCCGACCCGCGTCGCCCGGCCCTCTCCCGGACCCGCACCGCGGGAGGCCGGCCGGCGCAGCCGGCGGCGGCGGGAATCTGAATCAGGGCATCGCCGTTGAACCCTGCCGACGTGGGATCCGCATCTTCGGCCGGAAACTCATCGACCCGGACGTACTTGGCGGGCAGTTCGAGGAGGATCTCGAATTCGATGGGGACCAGGTTGTTGCCGCGAACCCGCCGAGTCCGGCCCGAGGCGACGAGCGTCTTGAGCTCGGCCATCTTGTCGCCGCCGAGCGCTTTTCGCGCGTCGGCCAGGACCTGTTCTGCCCTTTTCACCGATTCGGCGCTCGGGGCGGCGGCCGCGGGGGCCTGGGGCCGGGGAGCCGGGGCCGGGGGCTGGGACGAGGCCGTCATTATTGGTACGACCATCGTCATCAAGGCCGCGATCGCGGCCGGGCGGGCTGACGCCATCTTGCTCCCCATGCAGATTGAATCTTAGACGGATTTCACCCTTGGATAGTTGGCCTTTTGCCTGGTGACCACGGTGATGGCAAGCCCTCGCGATAGAGGCCGGATCTGACGCGAAGGTGGGGGCCGCTTGTCAGTTTGCGCCGTTCCGTCCGGCCGTGCTACAAGCATTCATGCTCCATTGCCTCGCCGTGATGCTGGCCGGCACCCTGGCGTCGGTGGTGTTCCTCGTCCCTGTCGCCCAGAAACCGTCTGACGCCGCGGCCGATCGTTTCTGGCCGCAGTGGCGCGGTCCGCACGCGACCGGCGTGTCGAAGACGGCGACTCCTCCGCTCGAGTGGAGCGATACGAAGAACATCCGCTGGAAGGTCGAGATTCCGGCCGGGGCTCCGCATCCCCGGTGATCTGGGGCGATCGTCTCTACCTCCTGACCGCGGTGCCCGCGGGCGTTCCGGTCGAGGCGTCGCACGAGCCGCGCGGCAAGTCGCCGTCGCCTCACAAGTTCCTGGTGCTCGCGATCGATTCGCGCCACGGGACGCGTCGTGTGGGAGCGCACCGCACGGGAGGAAGCACCGCACGAGACGGCGCACCCGGAAAACGGCACGTGGGCGTCGAGCTCGGCCGTCACCAACGGCGAGATTCTGATCGCGTCGTTCGAGTCGCGCGGCATTTTCGCGTACGACATGAACGGCACGCTGCTCTGGCAGGTCGATCTCGGCGACAAATCGATGCGCAATCAGTTCGGCGAGGGGAGCACGCCCGTGCTGCACGGCAACCGCGTCGTCGTCGTGTGGGATCACACGGCGGGCTCGTTCGTCGCCGCCCTCGATGCACGCACGGGCAAGGAGATCTGGCGCCAGAAGCGCGACGAGATCGACACCTGGGCGACGCCGCTCGTGCGCGAGCAGGACGGCGCCACGCAAGTGATTGTGGTGGGGATGAATCGCGTGCACAGCTACGATCTCGAGACCGGCGCGATCGTGTGGCACACGGCCGGGCTCACGATGAACGCGATCCCCTCGCCCGTGGCGGACGACACCTTCGTGTATCTCATGAGCGGGTTCCGCGGCAACAGCCTCAAAGCCATCCGTCTCGCCGGCGCTAAAGGGGACATCACCGGCACACCCGCCGTCGCGTGGACCCTCGATCGCGACACGCCGTACGTCCCGTCACCCCTGCTGTACGACGGCATCCTTTATTTCCTGAAGTCCAACAACGGGATCCTGTCGGCGTACCACGCGCAGACGGGGAAGCCGCACTTCCAGCTTCAGCGTCTCCAGCAGGCGCCCGAGGTGTTTTCCTCGCCCGTCGGCGCCGCCGGCCGCGTCTACATCCCGTCGCGCGATGGGACGACGGTCGTGCTGAAGCACGGCCCCAAGTTCGAAATCGTGGCCGAGAACAAGCTGTCGGATGGATTCGATGCGTCTGCGGCGCTCGCCGGACGGGAAATCTACCTCCGGGCTACAAGATCTCTACTGCATCGCGGAATAGCTTCGAGCCTGGCGACTCAGTCCCGGAGAAGGCTGCCCGCCAGCTTGGCAAAGGCGGGCCGCCTCTCTGCGAACGAGCTACGGTGCGCTAGGTGCCGCTTCCGAAATCTGGCCGTTACCTGCGCTCGGTCGCCTTCAGCAGATACGCGCGCCTCGCGTCGACGAAGGTCTTCAGCCCGTCCAGCCCGCGTGTCGAACGCCTCGGAGCTGTACAGCTTGCGCGTGTCCGCCTTGACGTCGGCGGCAATCAGCGCGCGGTGTTGCTCGGCGATGGGGCCGAGGGTCTTCCAGTCCAGCCAGCGCTCGGCGATGTCGCGCACGTAGGTCATGTACCGGGCGCGGAGCGCGGGCACCGCGAGCAGCTTCGCACGCAGCGCCTTGCTCTCGTCGTCGAGGCCCACCAGCGGATCGAGATCGGGACCGCCGCCACGCCCGAACCCCTCGACTCGCCCGCGCATCCGCTCGCTCGGGGCAGGCCCGCCAGGCCGCACGGCGCCGCCGGCACGCATGCCGGGGAACCCGCCGCCGCCGGCCGCCGCCCTCTTGCGGACCCAGGCCTTCGTTGACGTCGTGCGGAAGGATGTGGAAGCGGCCCTTCTCGTCCTGATAGATGTTGTAGTCGCTCGCGCGCGTCCAGTAGCCGTCGCTGTTGACCAGCGCGACGTCGAGCGCCAGGAACTTGAGCGCGCCGTCGATGTCCAGGATCGGCGCGAGCGCCGCTTCGAGCTGTCCGGCGGCGTCTGGTTCAGGACCTTCGTCAAGCGCGATCAGATCCGCCCAGCCTTGCGGGTCGTCCTTGCTCGTGATCTCGTAGAGCCGCTTGTAGTCCTCGACGCGCTCGCCGAGGTAGTCCAGCCCGGCGCGGCCGCCCGGGCTGCCCGGCACCTTCCATCGCGCGCCCTTCGTGGAGTTGAAGAAGTCGCGCATGAAGTCCTTGTTGAACTGCTGCGCGTTCACGTAGATGCCCCAGCTTTCGCCGTTGATCACCACGCGCACGAAGTTGATCTTCGGCGTCGGGATGTAGTGGCGAGGCGATCTGCGTGTAGAGGACCGCGCGGAGGAAGGTCGGATCGCCGTTGGCGTTGAGCAGGTTGAGCGTCTTGTAGCCGCCGAGGTGCTGCCTGCCGTCCACGAAATCGATCGACACGTTGAGCGATCGCTTCCGGCCCTCCGGCACCATGAAGTACGACGACGCGCCGCGGAAATGGACGCCGACGGGCTCCTTGTAGGTCTTGCCGTCGACCGTGAGCGCGGCCGGCACGTCGACGTCGGTGTTGTTGAAGGCCGCCAGCTCCTGTTCCCAGTCGTCGGCATCGAACTTCAGGAAGACCGTGCGCAGCGTGGCCGGGTCGTAGACGGGACTGCCCGGATGGGCCTTGACGTCGCCGGGGGAGAGCTTCGGGCCGGCCGTTGGCGGCGCGACGGATCTCCGAAGCGCCCGCCGCGCCCGCCGGGTCCGAACACCGGCTGCGACGCGAGCCACTCGCGCGCCGCCTTGCGCTCGGTGCTGTCCAGGCGCTCGTCGCCGTTCTTGTCGAACTGCGCCACCACCTGGCGATCGGGCTGCACGGCCGCCGAAGCCACCGCCACGGCCCCCCGGCCCGGGGCCGGGAAAGCCAGGTCCCTGCGCGTGGAACACGAACGAGGGCAGAAAGGCCAGCGTTCCCGAGCAGACGGCCAGGATCCCGGCCGTCCTGACGCGGCGCACGATCCTGCTCGCGCCCTCCGTCGAGCGGCAGCATGCGGTTCATTCGTGGTTCCTCCGATCCACGTTTACAAGGTCTCCGATTCGGCCCGCCGCAGCGTTACGCTTTGCACGCCCTCCAGACGGTTCAACGCGGTCACCAGCTCGCCTGCCGACCGCTCGTCGCGAACCACCGCTTTGTAGGCCACGTCGATCGACATCCCCTGCCGTGCCGTCTCGATCGACACCAGCCTCCGGCTGGCGATCCACGGCTTCAGCGGCTCGGCGAGCAGCGTCTCGGGGTCCAGGCCGAGCGTGACGCGCACCGTCAACAGGAACGCCCCGTCCCCGCCAACCGGGAGCATACTCGTTCCGTTGCGGAATTTCATCGTGATCGCGGCCAGGCCCACGACCACCAGCCCGCAGAGGGCCACCAGCGGATGGTTCGCGCCGACCGCCATGCCGACCGCGACGGCAAAAATCACGTACGCCGTGTCCTGCGTGTCGCGCACGACGGTCCGGAACCGCACGATCGACAGCGCGCCGACCAGGCTGAACGCGCGCGCGACGTTGTCGCCGATGACCTGCGTCACCATCGCGATGAGAATCGTGAGCAGGACGAGCGTCGCCACGAACGACTCGGCCTCCTCGTTCATGGGCCGGCTGCGGCGGTAGATGATCGCGATCGCGTGGCCGAGCCCCAGCGCCAGGACCAGGCGCACGAAGAGGACGAGCAGCCCCGCGGGATCGAAGTTGAGAAACGGCGCGAGGGCCTCAGTCATGCCGGACGATCATGCCGTCGCCTGCGCCGGAACCGTCAACGGGAAGCCGGCCTCCCCGAGCGCCGTCATGCCGAGGCGGTACTTCGAGGCGCGCGCGGGTTCCAGCGTGAGCTCTTCCACGAGCCGCTTGAAGATCGCCGGCAGGTGGTCTCCGTATTTGAGCTCCAGAATCATCCGGTGCGGCAGTATCTGGCGCCCGGCGTCCGGCGCGAATCGTGGCTCCCTCGCCGTCGTCACGCACACGTCCTCGTCGAGCGTCAGCCGCGCGGGACCGTCGAAGGTCATCGCCGTACGGGCGATGCGCGAGTACGAAATCTGGCAGACCGGTTTCTGCCGCCGCAGCAGCAGGCGGCGATGGAACCAGTCGCCGTCCCAGCGGGCGTCTGTCCTGTGGCGATCCAGGCACTGCAGCGCATCGAGCGCCACGACCGTGCGTCGCTTCGACAGGATGCCCGGCTTCCGGAGTTTCCGCTCGAGGAACGCCACCTCGGCGTCGCCGTAGCGGCGCACGCGGTACTTCGCGCGGCCGAAGGAGCCGCGGCGATGAAAGACGTCCCCGGCATCGGTATCGAAATACAGGCTCGAGATCCCGTACTCGTCACCGAGCGGCCCCGCGCCGTGCGGGTCGGCGTCGAGGTGAGTCCGGGCCCAGTCACGAATCCTGCGGCCGGTCGAGCCGTCGACCACGAACTTCACTTCGGAGATGAACGGCCGCGCCGGGCGCGCCACTGCTGGTGTCATCATTTGTGAATACGTCAATAACCGGGCGAACGCTACGGCAAAACCCCTATCGCGTTCTTTCTTCACCGTTCTGACACCGATTTGCCACGGTTCGTGCCGGAATCGTCATACGGCCGTGCTAGCCAGCTCATCCCGGCGCTCGTCCCGTTTCCGGACTCCAGCTGTCCGGTCGCGGACGGTGTTCCGGGCCGGCCCGCGGGAAACGCTCGTCATTTTGTCGGCAGGATCGTTGAATAGTCTCTGGTCTCGGGTCTCTGGTGTCTTTGGTCTCCCGTCGAGTCCCGAGTACCCGAGTCCCGAGTCCCGAGAGCGCCCCATGCTTCAAGAGCTCACGATCGCCCTCCGGACGTTGATCAAGCGTCCGGGATACGCCCTGTCGGTCATCCTGACGCTGACGATCGGGATCGGGGCGAGCACGATGATGTTCAGCCTGCTCGACGCGGCGATGCTGCGGCCGCTGCCGTTCGCTCAGCCCGAGCGGCTCGTCATGCTGACCGGCGTCTTCGGCCCGGAGCGAATTCCCCGCGGCGGCTCCTTCCCCGAAGTCGGCGACTGGCGGACCATGAACCGGACGCTGGTCGACGTGTCCCGGCTCGATTCGACGTCGCTGAACCTGCGGATTGGAACCGAGGCGGTTCGCGTGCGGAGCGAGCTCGTCTCACCGGGCTATTTCCCGCTCCTCGGCGCAACGGCCGCGCTCGGCCGTACGTTCCTGCCCGAAGAAGATTCGGTGCCCGACCGCGACGCCGTGGCGATCATCAGCGGCACGCTGTGGCGCGATCGGTTCGGGCGCGATCCGGCCATCCTGCAGCGGACCATCTCGCTGAACGAGCGTCCCTTCGTCGTGGTCGGCGTGATGCCCGACGGGTTCGCCGGGCTCTCGTTCGACACCGACGTGTGGGTGCCGTCGATGATGGTGTCGCTCACGAACTCCCCCGGCGTGGTGCAGGATCGCGGCTCGCGCTGGCTGGGCGCGCTCGGCCGCCTCCAGGACGGGATCACGATGGCGCGTGCCCAGGAGGATCTGGGTCGCGTGGCCGCCATTCTCGAGCAGCAGTACCCGGCCAATCACACCCAGAGAGGCGTGCAGCTCGAGACCGTCCAGCAGGCGCTGCTCGGCGGCACCGGGCGGCTCATGGTGGCGCTCTTCACGGCGGTGCTGCTGTTCCTGATCGTCGCGTGTGCCAACGTCGCGAGCCTTCAGCTCGCGCGCGCGACGTCCCGCCGCCGCGAGCTCGCCGTGCGGCTGGCGCTCGGCGCGCGCCGCGCGCACGTGCTGCGGCAGCTGCTGACCGAATCGTTCGTGCTGTCGCTGGCCGCGGGGCTGCTCGGCGCGATCGTCGCGGCCTGGAGCCTCACCGCCGTGATCGCGCTGATGCCGGCGGGCGCGCTGCCGCGGCACGTGCAGCCCGCGGTGGATCCGCGCACGCTCGCGTTCACGATCGTCGTCTCGGTCCTCGTGGGCGCGCTGGTGGCGCTCGTCCCGGGCATCGCCTCGCTGCGCAGCGATTTGACCGGCGCCATCAAGGAAGGAGCGCGCTCGGCCGGTCCCGGCCTCGGATCGATCCGGCGGCCGTCCACGCAGCAGGCGCTCGTCGTCGCCGAAATCGCGCTCGCGATGACGCTGCTCGCCGCGGCCGGCCTGATGATCCGCGGCCTCGAACGGCAGATGCGAGTGCCGCTCGGCTTCGATCCGAAAGGCCTGACGGTCGCCAGCCTGACGCTGCCCACGGCGCGGTATACGCCGGAGCAGCGTGCGGCGTTCGTCGAGCGGCTCTCCGAGCGCCTGCAGGCCCTGCCACGCGTGCGCTCGGCCGCCGATCACCACTGGCGCGCCGTTCACGGGCGGAGTGAGCGCCTCGAGGCTGCTCCCCGACGTGGCGCCGACCGCCGAGGCGTCGCTGCGCTACTACCGCCATGTCGTGACGCCGGAGTTCTTCGCCACGATGGCGCGTGCCGGTTCTCGAGGGACGCGCCTTCACCGATCGGGATCGCAGTGATGCGCCGCTGGTCGCGATCGTGAACCAGTCGGCCGCCAGGCGGATCTGGGGCGACGCATCGGCGGTCGGCCGGCATGTCCGCACGGGCCGGGCCCGACGGCGCCGCTCGTCGAGATCGTCGGCGTGGTGCCGGACATGCGGTTCAGGGATTTGACCTCCGATCTGACCGCGGCGCGCGCGGAGCCGGACGTGTATTTCCCCTACGCGCAGAGGCCCGATCCCGATCTCGAGATCGCCGTGCGGTCGCAGGATGGTTCCCCCGTCCCGCTGGCTCCGCTGCAGGCGGCGGTCTCCGGGCTCGACGCCGGCCTGCCGGTCTATGGAGTGCAGCGTCTCGAAGACGGGATCGGGCGGCGGACGTCAACCGCGCGCTTCGGATCGGCGCTCCTGACCGTGTTCAGCGGCGGCGCGCTGCTGCTCGCCGCAATCGGGCTGTATGGGCTGATTGCCTACGTCGTCGGGCTGAGCCGGCGCGAGATTGCGATCCGGCTCGCGCTCGGCGCCGACGGACGCGGCGTGACGGCGCTGATCGTCCGCAACGCGATGACGCTCGTCGTCGTCGGCGTGCTCATCGGCGTGGGCGGGGCGTTTGCCGCCGGCCGCGTGCTCGAGTCTCAAGAGTTCCACACGCGCACGGCCGATCCCGCGATGTACGCGGTCGTCGCGGCGCTGCTGCTGACGGTGACGTTCGTCGCGAGCCTGCTCCCGACGCGGCGCGCCGTGCGCGTCGCGCCGCAGATCGCGCTCAGGGGGGACTGACGAGAGAGTGTGAAAATCCGCCAAATCTCCAACTCCCAACCTCCAACTCCCAAAGAATTCTCTTCGAAGAGACTCAGTTTGGAAGTTGGGAGTTGGCCTTTTGGGAGTTGACAGTGGCGCGCCTTGTCAACGCCGCACTGTCAGGCCCTGGGCGGCGGCAAACTTCATCAGGTCCGACACGATGACGGGTGCGATCTGAGGATCGAGCGCGCTCACATCGAGAGTAAAGCTGGTCCCCTTTGGATATTGCGCCAGTTTCTGCCGGAGCGCAGAGATGGAGACCAGGTGGTATTGCGCCAGCATGACGATGGAATTGTCCGGGTCGTCGACGCGGGCGATGGTGATCCTGGTGTCGCCGGCGGCATCGATCATCTGAGTCAGCTTGCGTGCGGCAGTTGTCCGTCACGCAGAGCGTGCGCAGCTCACGGAGATCGGCGTCGTCGGTCAACCATCCCTGTCCCCGCCCGAGCGCTTGAAGAAACGCGATGCTCGACCATCCCTTGCATTGCGTTCGGCCGATCCTGCAGTACGACTGTAGCCAAGCTCGTCCTGGCGCCCCTCCCATGCGCGGTGCCATCGATCGAACTGCGCCCTTAGCGCTTGCGCCGATGCGGGGGAGCCGTAACGTCCCAGCGTTTCGGCGGCGTTGATCACCACCTGCGGATCGGGATCGTCGAGATGCGCGACCGCCAACGCTTCCACCCCCGGCGTCATGCGAAGCTTCGCGACGTCGCGCAGGGCGACCGTGTAGCAGCCGGTAGTCTGCTCGCGATGCCAGTGCGCGATCCAGTAATGTCCTTCCCAGATCGGCATCCGCGCGAACAAAGTACGCCAGAAGCGCCGCTTGCGGCCGGCACGCCATCCGCGTGAGGCCGTCGTCGATCCGCGACAGGACGCGTGCGGAGACGGCCGGCGAAGCGTAGCGATGCAGAAGCTCGGCGCGAATCGACAGCGCCTCGTAGTCCCGGCTCGGATCGATGTTCGCCGCCAGGACGTCGTCCAACTCCGGCAGCTCCCGGTCCGGGAGCATGCCCAACGTCTTCAGGGACGCGCCGGGAGAAGGGTTCCTGATTTCACGCAGGATGCGCGTGCGGCCCTCTTCCGGAGCCAACTCGTACAGCCGTCTCAGCGCAAGATCCGGAAGAGGCGTGGAGGCCAACGCCGTCGTGCCGACGAGCGCCCGCAGGACGGGCACCATGGCCGGACCGGCGAGAGCGGGCCACTGATATTCGAGCAGCGTGGCCTGTCGTTCGTTCGACAACTCGAGAAACGTCGCCGCGAGTTGTTCGCGCAGGCGATCGGGCGACGCTACCGGCGACGTCGCGACTTTCGGATCCGGGCGCCGGCCGGACTCCACCCGCCACGACAGGATCATGGCGCGCGCCCGGGCCGACTTCTCCGGCAACGCCGCATCGAGGATTTCCGTATACGTCGCTCTCGCCGCGTTCACCAGGTCCGTAAGGCGATCCAGCTCGGTCGACGGAATCATCCGGCCTTTGGTGGCGCGTGTCTGGGCCGGCCGCAGCTCCGGATGCTGCTCGTACACCGTCAGGACCGCCAGTGTTCGAAGGTAGGACTGCGCTGACCGGCTGGTCGGCCGCCCGAAGCCCGGCCTCCAGGAGGCGCACGACACGTTCACGATCCCGTGCACTGAACAGGCCGGCGGTGAACTCGAACTCGCATCCCCACTGGTCGTCGCCGTAGCGCTTGATCATTTCGTCAACGGCGAGGTCAGTACCCAGGAACCGGAGCGTCCGGCAACCCTTCCGGCGATCCATGTCGGATCCCTTCGAACCGAGAATCCGCAGCGCGGCGCCGAGCTCGGCCGCCTCCCAGTCGGGATCGCGAGGCAGGATTTCGAATGAGACGGTGTTCGATTCCGGGGGCAGGACCGATGGCACCGGCGGGGTGGCATTCGCCTCTTCACTCACGCGTTGAGAGCGCACCGAGAGCGTGTACTTGCCTGGTTTCTCGAACCGGAGCCACTCGTTCAGATCGAGCTTGACCAGGAACGGTTTCTCGCCGAGCACGCCCATCGCGCGGATGCCGCCGCCGATGAAGCCACCGCTCGCCGCGAAGTAGTCGAGCATCGGATCGATGACGGCATCGTTGGGTTCGACCAGGAACTCGTCGATCGCCAGCCGGCCGCTGCGGTCGTAGGTGGCCCCGTCGACGACGAACCGCTTTGGGCACGCGGCTATCGAACTCCAGCTCGATCGGAAGGGTCTCGCCTGGCCTGAACTGACTCCGGCCGTCGGCAAAGCGGACTGTCAGGGTGACGGGGAGCGACTCCTGCGAAGACCTCGCGGTCCGATCCCTGGCCTGAGCCGCGGGAGCGAACGCCAGCTCGACGGTGAAAAGAATCAGTGCGAGCCTGATCACTGAGCGCGCCTCATCCCACCGATTAGACACCGAGGGCGCGAGAATGGCTTGATATCGGTGGCGTCCGGCTTCAGCCGGACCTTCAGTGGGCTTTCAACTGGCATCAGATGGGCAGATCTGATACTCACTCCTCCATACGGTCCGTTGCGAGAGGAGTCAGCCATGTCAGATCGACCCTTGAGAGTCCTGCTGGCGGTCCTGGCGGTGTTTGCGACGATTGGCGTCGCGCGGCTGCAGCGCGCCGCTCCTTCGACAGGCGCGACGGCACGCGCAGTGACGGCCGCGGAGGCGTTTCTCGCCACGCTCGACCAGGGTCAGCGCGCGAAGGCCAACATCGACCTGAACGAAAAGACGCGAACGGTCTGGTCGAACCTGCCGTCGGGCGCGATGTTGCAGGTGGGCGCCACGGAGCGCAATGGCCTCAAGCTGGGCGACATGAAACCGGACCAGGAGAAGGCCGCGCTCGCGCTCGTCGCGTCGACGCTGAGCCGTGACGGGTTCCAGAAGGCGATGGCGATCGTCGACGCGGATCAGGTCCTCGAAACGCAGAGCGCTCCCAACCGCGCCGCAACGTCACGCACCCGCTTCGGGCGTGCCGAGTTCTACGTTGCCATCCTCGGGAAGCCGTCGGCGACCGACCCGTGGATCATCCAGTTCGGCGGTCATCATCTCGCCATCAACGTCACGCTTGCCGGGCGCGAGAACGTGCTGGCCCCCACGCACACGGGCACGCAGCCGGCCAGCTACAGCGTCGATGGCCGGACGATCCGGCCGCTCGGCGACGAGAACGACAAGGCGTTCGCGCTCGTCAACGCGCTCGACGCGGATCAGCAGAAGCAGGCCATCCTGAGCTACGAGGTCCGCAACCTCGTGCTGGGCCCCGGAAACGACGGCAAGACGATCGCGCCCGAGGGCACTCCGCGCCTCGAGCTTCACGCCGGCTCAGCGCACGATGCTCGTGGATCTCGTGCGTGAGTGGGTCGACATCCTTGGCGACGAGGCCGCGGCGGCGAAGATGAAAGAGGTTCAGGCGGGCCTCGCCGAGACGTACTTCGCGTGGGCGGGCCCGACGACCAACGGCAAGGGCGCGTATTTCCGGATTCAGGGGCCGGCCCTGCTGATCGAGTACGCCCCGCAGGGCCAGGCGGACAACAACACCAATCACATTCACACGATCTACCGCGACCCGACGAACGACTACGCGGCCAGGGCGACGCGGCCCGGCGTGGCCAAGCAATGACGAAGGCGTTTCTCGCCGCAATCGTCTTCGCGCTGGCCATGCCTGCTGCGACGTCCGCGCACCGTCTCGACGAGTACCTGCAGGCCACCCGCCTGTCTCTCGCGCGCGATCGGATCACTCTGGAAGTGGACCTGACGCCCGGGGTGAGTATCGCACCCGCCATCGTCACGCTCCTCGATCGCGATGGCGACCACGCGATCTCGCCGATCGAGGCGGGGGCGTACGGGCAGGTGGTCCTGTCGGATCTCGTGGTGGAGCTCGACGGCCGCCCCGTCGCACTGACGCTGACTCGAGTGGAGTCTCCCACAATCGACGAGATGCGCGATGGGTCCGGGACGATCCAGGTCCGCGCGGCCGGAACCGTCGGCACCGTCGTCTCCGGCCGGCGTCGCCTGGACTTCCGAAACAACCATCAGCCGGCGGCGAGTGTCTATCTGGCCAACGCCCTCATTCCACAAGATGATGACGTGGGTGTGGTGGCTCAGATCCGCGATCCGCGGCAGCAGGGCGTGCGCATCGAATACGACGTGCACCCGAGATGGCCAGGGCAGCTGATCTGGCTGGTTCTCGGCGTTGCCGGAGTGGCAACGTTTTTCCGGTGGCGTCCGTCTGCGGTGGCCTCCGACTCCGGTGGCGTCCGGCCTTAGCCCGATTTGTTCCGGTGGTGTCCGGCTTTAGCCGGACCTGTGGCGGTGGCGTCCGGCTTCAGTCGGATTTGTTCCGGTGGTGTCCGGCTTTACCCGGACCTGTGGCGGTGGCGTCCGGCTTCAGTCGGATTTGTTGCGGTGGTGTCCGGCTTCAGTCGGATTTGTTCCGGTGGTGTCCGGCTTTAGCCGGACCCGTGGCGGTGGCCTCCGGCTTTAGCCGGATTTATTCCGGTGGTGTCCGGCTTTAGCCGGACCCCGTGGCGGTGGCACTCGGCTTTAGCCGGATTATTCCGGCGGTGTCCGGCTTTAGCCGGACCCCGTGGCGGTGGCACTCGGCTTTAGCCGGATTATTCCGGCTGTGTCCGGCTTTAGCCGGACCCCGTGGCGGTGGCACTCGGCTTTAGCCGGATTATTCCGGCGGTGTCCGGCTTTAGCCGGACCCCGTGGCGGTGGCACTCGGCTTTAGCCGGATTATTCCGGTGTGTCCGGCTTTAGCCGGACCCCGTGGCGGTGGCATCCGGCTTTAGCCGGAATTGTTCCGGTGGTGTCCGGCTTTAGCCGGACCCCTTGCGATCGGTACGCAAAATCGATCAGTTGCTCGAGCGTGTACACTCCGGATCCGAGGAATGGGTACTCCCTCGGATCCTGTACCGAGTCCGGCCCTGACCGGATTCTCGATCACGTAGCGGACGGTCTGCCTCAGGCTCTCGTTGTCCCGGATGACGTGTTCGTATCCGTACCGCTGCCAGAGTCGTTGCCTGGTTCGTTGCGAGTGTGCGTAGCCGGAGTACCTGCTTTGCGCGCCGAACGAACTTCTTGAGATCGGACTGCTCGGTCAGACCTTCGGCGATTAGATGGAGGTGGTCCGGCATGAAGCAGTACCGCAATTATCGCAATCCCCTCTTCGCTTGCCGCACGCAGAATCTGCGTCAAGGCTGCGGTCACGGAATCCCCATCGGTGAAAATGGTGGCTCGGTCGGCGGTACAAAACGTCAGGGAATACTGATGAAATCCGACGTAGGAGAACCCATCGAGGTGTCGTGGATAGCGAGAGTATTTCGTTGGCATACCCCGGCGGAAGGCAAAGACCGCGCCGGTCCGGTTAAAGCCGGACGCCACCGATACGAAGTCCGGCTAAAGCCGGACGCCACCGATACGAAGTCCGGCTAAAGCCGGATGCCACCGATACCAGGTCCGGCTAAAGCCGGATCCCACCGATACTAGGTCCGGTTAAAGCCGGACGCCACCGATACGAAGTCCGGCTAAAGCCGGATCCCACCGATACGAAGTCCGGCTAAAGCCGGATCCCACCGATACCAGGTCCGGCTAAAGCCGGACGCCACCGATACGAAGTCCGGCTAAGGCCGGACGCCACCGATACGAAGTCCGGCTAAAGCCGGACGCCACCGATACGAAGTCCGGCTAAAGCCGGATCCCACCGATACGAAGTCCGGCTAAAGCCGGATCCCACCGATACCAAGTCCGGCTAAAGCCGGATCCCACCGATACCAGGTCCGGCTGAAGCCGGATCCCACCGATACCAGGTCCGGCTGAAGCCGGATCCCACCGATCCAGGTCCGGCTGAAGCCGGACGCCACCGATACATTGGGATCTACCGGCTTGACGCGCCGGAAAGCGGCAGCGTCAGTAGGCGCGCACCTCGTCCACCGCATCACCCGGCATCAGCGACACCTGATCGATCCACACGCGGCCCTTGCCGTCGAGGAGGATCGCGAGCCGGGCGAGGGGATCGGCCTGCGCCGGCCGCAGCGTGAAGTTGTACTGCTTCCACGTACCATCCGCGGCGACGCTGCCGAGCTCCGCCGACGCGTACACCTCGCCGCCGGTGCGGTCCTGCTCGAGCGCCGCGGTCAGGCGCCCCGTAAAGTCCCACGTGCGCAGCCAGAGGGAACCCCGGTATTCGATCCCCGCCCGAACCGGCACGCGGCCCTGATGGATGCCGCGGCGCTGCCCGTCCTGGACCGCGAGATCGATCCGCAGCGAATGCTCCACCTGGTGCGGCCCGAGCGTCCGCGAGGGTGGATATGCCACCGAATCGTCCCACCGGAAGCGGATCGTATCGTCGCCGCGATTGTCCGGATTGCGTTCCCAGTACCGGGGCAGCCCGATGACGCTCGCCGCTTCCTCGAACCCGCGGTCGTGCAGCAGCTCGGCGTGCAGGCCGAACTTGATGTTCTCGAACATGAACTCGGCGAACTGCCCGTAGAGGCGGGGACTGATGCGGTTCGCGACTGTCGCGGCGTCGATCGCGACGGTGGCTTCGTCGCCGGCCTGGCCGCTGGGGAAGGCGACCAGTGCGAGCACGAGCACGGGGATGGCCAGACGTGTCGGGTACACAGTCGGGTCATCTTACAGGGTTCCACGGGGTTCCACTGGGTTCCGCGAGGTTCCACCAGGTTCTGTTCCGCCGGGTTCCGCAGGGTTCTGGGTTCTGCAGGGTTCCGCGCGGACGTCGGGAACCTAGAACCTTGTAGAACCCCGTTGAACCCTGTTGAACCCGAACCGCGCGGAACCCTGTGGAACCCTGCGGAACCCGGCGGAACCCCTGTCACGGCCGGCGGTATATGTACAGGTCTTCGTCATGGGCCTCATCACGCCCGTTGATTGGATGTCGCGATCCGAACACGAGCACGTCTCCGTTATCGTCCAGCGAAGGCGCTCTGCTGTTCTCCATCCACTCGTCGCCGCCGTCGGCGCTGGCGCGCATCGTCCGACGCGTGGACCGGTCATGCACGAACACGTCCCAAAGAAGATTGATGTCCCGTAGCCCTGGGTGGCACTTGCCTTCGCAGACAAGATCGCCGGCCAGCGACTGAAACGCGATTCTCGATCCATCATGCGACAGGGTAGGACGCACGCTGGCTCCGTTTGCGGGACGTCCACCCGGTGTGCGGCTGACGAGCTCGGTGGTTCCCGTGACGAGGTCATGCGCGTAGACGTGGGCGATGCGCCCGCTTGAACCACGCGTCAGGTTCGATGCCTCCGCGACGAAAACCACGTGCCGCCCATCGCCGCTGATCGCCGGGTGGTAGCTCGGGCCGTCCGAATCGCCACCAGCAAAGCTGCGGGTGATTCGCCTCGTGGTGTTCGCCTGCGTGTCGCGCAGGTAGATGTCGGCGACGCCATTTCTGTCCGGTGGTTCGATGGCACACGCCGATGCTTCCCCACACGTCAGGTCCGTCTTCGACATGAACACGACGAAGCGGCCATCGGCACTGATGGCAGGAGACGCACTCTGGCCGGCAGGCAATCCGCCCGTGCTCGAGAGGTCCAGCCGCGCGCGCAGTCCTGAGGGAAGCCGAATCAGATAGACCCCGACAGAGTTGGGGGCGGCGTCGGAGGCGTGGAGCAGATCGGTCGCAGTCGATTCGAAAACCACGCGCCGTGGCCTCGGCGTTGATCGCCGGATTCCGGCTGCTGCCATTCGCCGGCCCGCCATTCACATTCGCAGTCAGAAGGCGAGTCACACCTTCATCGCGATCGCGCAGAAACACGTGAGAGGTGCCGGGCAGAAACTGCGTCTCCGTCAGATTGCCCGCGACGGACTCGAACACCACATATCGTCCGTCCCTGCTGATATCCGGGCTCAGGCTCGCGCCGTTGCCGGGCACTCCGCCGGGCCCGACACTCTCGAGCGTGTATTGCCCGGTTGCGAGATCCAGGACATATACATCCGGGAACTCATTGCGGTCGGCCTCGACGAGCCGCGCCCACGAAATGAAGACGACGTGACGCCCACTTCCGCTGACACGGGCCGAGCGCAGCGAAGAGGGCGTAGCGTCGGGATCCTCCTGAACCACGGTCGTCAGGCGATCGGGCGTGTTGCCTGAGGGGCCGTGACCACCGTCACTCGCGTCCGAACCCATCGTGATTTCGCGTGCGACGCGCCGGCCGGCCTCGATCGCACGCCGCGTCTCGAAGGTGCCATCGCCACTCTTCCAGACGACTCCGTTGCCAGCTTGCGCCTGAAGGTCCACTCCATCGAGCTGCTCGAGGATGTGCTCGATTTCATGCGCGATGAGCTCCGTGGCGCTCACGGACGGCCTGAGATGGACCAGCGCGGCCACCAACGAGCCGTCCTGGTGCCGCAGGACCGTGCGGGCGTTGGAGGACAGCGTGCGATCCGGCAGATACTCGGGGAGCAGGCTCACACGTAGACGGATTCCGGCCGCAAGCCTGGCGCACTGGCGCCTGAATGTCGGCGACGACTGCCACATCCTGTCGACGAAGGGCCGAAACACCGGCGCGACATCGAGGTTCGAGGGCAGGACAACAGGCCGGCCTGGCGGCCTGTCGTCAACCGAAGGCCCTTTGCCGACGGCGGCGGGTAGGCCGGCCAATGCCGTAACCATCAGAAAAGCACAAGAAAGCGCAGAAAACTTGACGCTCACGTCGTCCCTCCCGGCAGCCCGAGGCCGCGTGTTGGGGAGGGAGGCGCAAACCGAGGAAAACAGCTGTCATGCCCGACAGGCGTAGAATGGGCCGGCGTTCAGGGCGAGCCTCGGTGTCAGGTGGCGTGCCGGAGGTGTTGTGTCCGAGGTCCGGACCCACGACGTGACAGCCCTTCTGATCGAATGGCGAGGCGGCGAGCCCGACGCCGTGCAGAAGTTGGTCCCGCTCGTTCACGGTGAGCTGCGGCGCCTTGCGAGGCGGCACATGGCGGGCGAACGTCCGGGCCACGTTCTCCAGGCCACTGCGCTCGTCAACGAGGTCTACCTCCGTCTGGTTGATGTCCGTCGCGTGCAGTGGCAGGATCGCGCGCACTTTTTCGCGGTGGCGGCCCGGCTGATGCGCCGCGTGCTCGTGGATTTCGCCAGGGCCGGAAGGAACCAGAAGCGCGGCGGTGCGCTCCATCGCGTGACGTTCGACCAGAACCTCCTGGCCGTCAGCGACACTCCGGAAGATGTCATTGCGATCGATGAGGCGCTTCAGGCGCTGGCCGCGCAGTACGAACGAAAGAGCCAGGTCGTCGAGTTGCGCTTCTTCGGCGGCTTGAGCGTCGAGGAGGCGGCTGAAGTGCTGCAGATCTCCCCCGAGACCGTGATGCGGGATTGGAAGTTCGCGAAGAGCTGGTTGATGCGCGAGCTCTCCCGCACCAGGACCGCGGGCGCCTGACAGCGCCGCGCGGGTCTTGGCGCGTCCGCGCGTGATCTTCGTGAGATGGCCCTATGGAGCCAGACCGACGCAACCACGTCTCGGGCCTCTACCACGCGGCGCTGCAGCGCCCGCCCGGGGAGCGCGCCGCGTTCCTGAAGGAGGCGTGCGACGGGGACGAGGCCCTGCGGCAGGAAATCGAGTCGCTGCTGGGCTACGAGGCTGCCTCGGCGCGCTTCCTCGAAACCCCGGCGGCACACATGGTCGGCCGCGAGCTCGGGCCGTACCGGATCGTCGCGCCGCTCGGCGCCGGGGGCATGGGGGAGGTCTACCGCGCGCGCGACAGCAAGCTCGGTCGCGACGTGGCCATCAAGATCCTGCCGTCACACTTCACGGCCGATCCGGAGCGCCGCGCGCGCTTCGCCCGCGAAGCTCGCCTCCTCGCGACGCTGAATCATCCCCACATCGGCGCGATCTACGGATTGGAGGAAGCCGACGGCGTCGCCGCGCTGGTCCTCGAGCTCGTCGAGGGCCCGACGCTCGCGGAGCGCCTCGAGCGCGGGCCCCTGCCGATCTCCGACGCGCTCGCGATTGCGCGCCAGATCGCCGAGGCACTCGACGCCGCGCACGAGAAGGGGATCGTCCATCGCGATCTGAAGCCCGCCAACATCGTCCTGCAAGGGGCAGGCGCATCGGGCGTGCCGTCGGGCGAGTGGCGCGCCAAGGTGCTCGATTTCGGCCTGGCGAAGACGACCGCGGTCGGCCTGCCGCCTGACCTGACGCAACGTCCGTCGGGGTCGCTCGACGGAACGGCCGAGGGGCGGATTCTCGGAACGCCGGCCTACATGAGCCCCGAGCAGGCGCGCGGGCAGGCGGTCGACAAGCGGACGGACATCTGGGCGTTCGGCTGCGTGGTGTTCGAGATGCTGTCGGGACGCGGCCGTTTGGCGGAGACACGATCTCGGACACGTTCGTCAGCATTCTGGAACGCGAGCCCGATTGGACAGCGCTGCCGGCCGAGACACCCGCGTCCATCCGTACGTTGCTCGACCGATGTCTGCGCAAAGATCCGCGGAGGCGGCTGCACGACATCGCGGACGCACTGATCGAGATCGACGATCGAAGTCAGCCGCTCACCGCCTCCACCAGCGTCGCGGCGCCGATCGACGTGCGGACACCGGAGGCGCGAGCGGCTCGCGTGGATCGTGGCCGCCGTGCTTGGCGTGGCGTTGTGCGCGGTGGCATTTTTCTATCTGCGTCCCGCGCCGCCGGCGGCTGATCCCGTGGAGTTCGTGATTACCCCGGCAGAGAGCTCGCGGTTCCCGGGGCCGTCGCCGCAGTTTGCGATCTCTCCGGACGGCCGCCACGTGGCGTTCGTCGCGCTTACGCAGGGCGCTAGGATGCTGTGGGTCCGATCTCTCGCCACTCTGGCGTCGCGCTCACTTCCTGGCACAGAAGGCGCGCGAAACCCGTTCTGGTCGCCGGACAGCCGGTCCATCGGATTCTTCGCGCCAACCCGACTCAAGACAGTCCAGGTGAACGGGGGGTCGCCGGTCGTCATTTGCGACGCGCGACCTGTGACTAATCGGGAACCCGGCGGTACGTGGAATGGAAACAACGTGATCGTGTTCGGGATGTCAGACGGACCGTTGCTGCAGGTTAGCTCAACGGGTGGCACTCCGACGCCGGTCACCACGTTAGCCAAGGGTGACACGGCGCATGGGTGGCCCTGGTTTCTCCCGGACGGTCAACACTTTCTCTTCCTCGCGCAAGGTCTGGGGAAGCATGAACTGCGCGTGGAATCGCTGACTTCCGGCGACACCGCCTCCCTCGGGCCCTTCGAGTCCAATGGCGTCTACGCGGCCGGACACCTGTTCTCCGTGCGCGGCGAGAACCTCACGGCGCAGGCTTTCGACGTGGACAGCCGCCAGCTGAGCGGCGAGCCGCTGCTTCTCGCCGCGCGAACCGGCGTCAACCCTCAGGGGCGCGGGATCTTCTCCGTCTCTGCAACAGGCCGGCTCGCGTACAGCCGAACGGCGCTGATTATGTCGCACCTGACGTGGCTGGACCGGGACGGAAAGTCGCTCGGCCGGGTGGGCGATCTGGGCGATTTCTACAATCTGAATTTGAGCCCGGACGACCAGCGGGTGGCCGCCTCACGACAGATCCAGCAGCCCGCAGGCAAGGCGCGGGTGGATATCTGGCTCGTCGATCTAGCCGGAGCCGGCGCGGCCTCGCCTCTGACCGATGATCCGGCCAATCGAGTACGACCCGGCCTGGTCACCCGACGGAAAGCGGATCGCGTTCAACTCCAACAGACCCGATCCCTTGAAGTCTCGCTACAGTCTGTTCGTTCGCGCCGCCAACGGCAGCGGGCGGGATGAGCCGTTGGTCACATCGGACAGCGGCGACAGCCACGGCCCGGACTGGTCCCGCGACGACTTCCTCGTCTACGCCAAATCCGGATCTGGCCAGAATGACTTGTGGACACTGAACATGGCGGGCGATCGCAAGCCGGAGGTTTTCTTGCAAACGGCGCACAACGAACTCAGTCCATCGTTCTCACCAGACGGCCGGTGGATCGCGTACCAGTCAAGCGAGTCGACTCGCTTCGAGATCTACGTTCGACCGTTTCCTTTCCGGGAGGGAAAGTTTACGATTTCGCGCAACGGAGGGTGGTCGCCTCGATGGCGTCGAGACGGCAAGGAGCTCTTCTTCCTGTCACCCGACGGCACGATGATGGCCGCCGGCATCGATACGACGAAGGGTCTTACGGCCACGGTTCCGCAGCCGCTCTTCACGACAGGCCTCATGGAAGGTGACGCACACCCGTACGCTGTGACCAAAGACGGCCGGTTTCTGATGAAAGTGCATCCTCGCGATCTTTCGATTACCGTCGTCTTGAACTGGCCGGCAATCGTCGTCAAGTGATCGAGGGCCATGGAGCCGGAGCGACGCAACCAGATCTCCGACCTCTATCACGCGGCGCTGCAGCGCCCGCCCGGGGAGCGCGCCGCGTTCTTGAACGAGGCGTGCGATGGGGATGAGGCGCTGCGGCAGGAAATCGAGTCGCTGCTGAACTACGAGGCTGCTTCGGCGCGATTCCTCGAAACCCAGGCGGCGCACATGGTCGGCCGCGAGCTCGGGCCGTACCGGATCGTCGCGCCGCTCGGCGCCGGGGGCATGGGGGAGGTGTACCGCGCGCGCGACAGCAAGCTCGGTCGCGACGTGGCCATCAAGATCCTGCCGTCACACTTCACGGCCGATCCGGAGCGCCGCGCCCGCTTCGCCCGCGAAGCGCGCCTCCTCGCGACACTGAATCATCCTCACATCGGTGCGATCTACGGATTGGAGGAAGCCGACGGCGTCGCGGCGCTGGTCCTCGAGCTGGTCGAGGGTCCGACGCTCGCGGAGCGCCTCGAGCGGGGGCCTCTGCCGATGTCCGATGCCCTCGCGATTGCGCGCCAGATCGCCGAGGCGCTCGACGCGGCGCACGAGAAAGGGATCGTCCATCGCGATCTGAAGCCCGCCAACATCGTCCTGCAAGAGGCAGCGGGATCGGGCGTGCCGTCGGGCGAGTGGCGCGCCAAGGTGCTCGATTTCGGTCTGGCGAAGACGACCGCGGTCGGCCTGCCGCCCGATCTGACGCAACGTCCGTCGGGGACGCTCGACGGAACGGCCGAGGGGCGGATTCTCGGAACTCCGGCCTACATGAGCCCCGAGCAGGCGCGCGGGCAGGCGGTAGACAAGCGGACCGACATCTGGGCATTCGGCTGCGTGGTGTTCGAGATGCTGTCGGGCCGGCGGCCGTTTGGCGGAGACACGATCTCGGACACGTTCGTCAGCATCCTGGAACGCGAGCCCGATTGGGCCGTGCTGCCCGCCGAGATGCCCGCGTCCATTCGTATGTTGCTCGAACGATGTCTTCGAAAAGATCCGCGAAGGCGGCTGCACGATATCGCGGACGCGCTGATCGAGATCGACGATCGAGGTCAGCCGCTCGCCGCCTCCACCGGCGTCTTGGCGCCGATCGACGTGCGGCACCGGAGCCGCGAGCGGCTCGCGTGGATCGTGGCCGCCGCCGCGCTTGGCGTGGCGTTGTGCGCGATAGCATTGTTCTATGTGCGTCCCGCGCCGCCTGCTACCGATGTCGTGGAGTTCGTGATTACGCCGGCAGAGAACTCGCGCTTCACGGAATTCGCGCCCCAGTTCGCCCTCTCTCCGGACGGCCGCCACGTGGCGTTCGCCGCGTCCTCGCAGGGCATTCCGATGCTGTGGATCCGATCGCTCGCCACTCTCGACGTGCGCTCGCTGCCAGGCACGACCTACGCGGCCGGCCCGTTCTGGTCGCCGGACAGCCAGTCCATCGGATTCTTCGCGCGAGGACGGCTCCAGAAAGTCCAGGTGAACGGTGGGTCGGCGGTCACCATTTGCGAAGCGAGGGCGGTCGGCGTAATTCTTACGCCTCCCGGCGGTACGTGGAACGGAAATGACGTGATCGTGTTCGGGACCTCAGACGGTCCGTTGCTGCGGGTTGATGCGCATGGCGGCACGCCCGTACCGGTCACCACGTTAATCAAGAGTGATACCACGCATGCGTGGCCCTCGTTCCTGCCGGACGGTCAACACTTCCTCTACCTGGCGCGAGGTCCGGTGACGCAGGAACTGCGCGTGGGATCGCTGACCTCTGGCGACACCGCGACGCTCGGGCCCTTCGAATCCAACGGCGTCTATGCCGCCGGGCACCTGTTCTCCGTGCGCGGAGGGAACCTCGGGGCGCAATCCTTCGACCCGGATAGCCACCGGCTGGGGGCCAAGTCGATACTGCTCGCCGCGCAAACCGGTGTGGACCCTCTAGGCCACGCGATGTTCTCCGTCTCCGCGGCAGGCCGGCTGGCGTATAGCCGAACGGCGCGAATACTGTCGAAACTGACGTGGCTGGACCGGGACGGAAAGCCGGTGGGCACGGCAGGTGATCCGGGTGTGTTCCTCAATCTCAATTTGAGCCCGGAGGAGCGGCGGGTCGCTGTTTCGCAACTGACCCAGCAGCCCGCGGCCAAGCCGCAGATCGATATCTGGATCATCGATTTGGACAGGGCCGGCGCGACGCGGCGCTTGACCGACGACCCGGCATGGGAGTTCGACCCTGTGTGGTCACACGACGGAACGCGGGTTGCGTTCAGCTCGAACAGACCTGATCCGCTGAAGTCTCCCTACAGTCTCTTCGTTCGCGCGGCCGATCGCAGCGGGCGGGATGAGCCGTTGGTCAAACCGGATGCCCACGGAACCGCCACGGACTGGTCGCATGACGGTCGCTACGTCGTCTATAGCAAAGGAGAGGCTGGGGCTGACCTGTGGACGCTGCCCCTGGCGGGCGATCGCAAGCCGGTGGTCTTTTTCGAAACGCCGCACCACGAAGGCAGTCCATCCTTCTCACCCGACGGTCGGTGGCTCGCGTACGAGTCAAACGTGTCGGGCCGCAACCGGATCTTTGTTCGACCGTTTCCTGCCCAGGAAGGAGAGTTTCAAATTTCGCGTAACGAAGGGTGGTCGCCGCGGTGGCGTGGAAATGGGAGGGAACTCTTCTTCTTGTTATACGACGGCACGGTCATGGCCGCGGGCATCGACACGACCAAGGGGTTCAAATCCACGGTTCCAGCGCCGCTCTTCAAGACAGACCTCAGGCGTGGTGACAATCACCCGTACGCCGTAACCAGAGACGGCCAGCGCTTCTTGATTCCAATCCGTACTGAGGAGCCGTCGATTACCGTCGTCTTGAATTGGCCGGCGATTCTCGCGAGGTGACCTCGGCCGGCAGGGCTGCGAGCCGACTGGTCGACAAGGTTCTGTTCCGCGGGTTCAGGGTTCCGGGTTCCGCAGGGTTCGCGCGGACGTCGGCGAGCCACGGGAACCTCGAAGAACCGAGAACCTAGAACCGAGAACCCTGTAGAACCCCGTTGAACCGAACCCCGCGGAACCCAGTGGAACCCGCGGAACCGGCGGAACCCTTACTCGCCCCGGCTATTCGCTGCGCAGCGACACCATCGGATCGATCCGCGCGGCGCGGCGCGCGGGGAGGTAGCTCGCGAACAGGGCGACCAGCGTCAGCAGCCCGGCGATGGCGGCGAACGTCAGCGGATCCGACGCGGTGACGCCGAAGAGCAGGGTGCGCATGAAGCGCGTCAGCAGGAACGCCCCCGCGACGCCGAGCGCGACGCCCGCCAGCGCGACGCTCATCCCGTGGCGCACGATCAGCACCAGGATGCGCCGCGGCGTGGCGCCGAGCGCCAGGCGGATGCCGATCTCGCGCGTCCCCTGGCTCACGAGGTACGCGAGCACGCCGTAGGTGCCGATCGACGCCAGCCCCAGCGCCAGCGCCGCGAACAGCGTCAGCAGCAGCATCGAGAAGCGGCGCCGCGCCAGCGACTCGTCCACGCGCTCCGCCATCGTCCGTACGCCGTACATCGGCAGATCCGGATCGACCTCGCGGAGTTCTCTCCGGACTTCCGCCGTCAGCGCGTCAGGATCGGCGCGGCCGCGGAGCACGACGTTCATCGCGCGCGTGGGGTACTGCGCGTGCGCGAAGTACATCGCGATCCGTGAGTCGGTATCGAGCGTGTACTGCTTCACGCGGCCCACCACGCCGACCACGGTCATCCAGGGCCCGTCGGCGCTCGTCGCCGGTGCGCAGGCGCCTGCCGACGGCGTCCTGATCCGGCCAGAGCTGCTGCGCCATGAACTCGTCGACGATCGCGACGCGGCCGCTGTCTCGCGTGTCGTGCTCGTTGAACAGTCGTCCGCTCCGCAGCGGGATCTCCATCGCCTCGAAGTATCGCCCGGAGACGATGCGCTGATCGGCGTTGAGAAAGCCTTCACCAGGTTGAGGCGTGCGCCCCTCGACCGTGATCGGCCCCCACGAGAACATCTGGCTGAGCGGCAGCGCCGACACGCGCGCCCGAGGCGGTCACGCCGGGCAGCCGATCGAGCCGTCGGCCAGAGCTGGCGATAGGTCTCGATGACGACCGGCGCCCCGGTGTACTTCCGGCCGCTCATCGTCAGCTCGAGCGTGAGCACGCCCGAAGGATTGAAGCCGGGCGGCGTCTGCTGCAGGTGAATGAAGCTGCGCACGAGCAGGCCGGCGCCGATGAGCAGCATCACGCTGAGCGCCAGCTCGGAGACGACGAGCAGGCGGCGGACGTTGCGGCCGCGGCCCCAGACCGCGCCCATGCCGTCGGACGCGCGGCCCGCGTCCTTCAAGGTCTGGTGGAGATCCAGCCGGCTCAGGCGAAGCGCCGGCGCGAGGCCGAACAGCACTCCCGATAACAGCGAGACACCGAGCGTGAACAGCAGCACCCGGCCGTCGACGGCGATGTCGTGCAGCCGCGGGATGCTCCGGGTCCCGAGGACGTGAATCCATTTCACGCTCGCGAGCGAGAGGAGAAGACCGAGCGCTCCGCCGGCGGATGCGAGCAGGAGGCTTTCGGTCATGAGCTGGCGGATGATGCGCGCGCGGCCGGCCCCGAGGGCGGCGCGGACCGCGATCTCGCGCTGGCGGGCGAGCGCCCGCGACAGGAGCAGGTTCGCGACGTTCGCGCAGGCGATGAGCAGCACGAAGCCCACGGAGGCGGCGAGCACGACGAGCGAGCGGCGCACGTCGCCGACGACCTGCTCGTGCAGCGGCACGATGGAGAACGTCAGGCCCGAGTTCGGCGGGTAGACCTCGGGATGATCGCGCCGGAGCCGTGCGGTGATGCGCGTCCATCTCGGCCTGCGCCTGACCGGGCGTCACGCCGGGCTTCAGCGTCCCGATGATGTTGTAGTCTTCACGGCCGCGGAACTCGGCCGCCTTCGGGCCGAGCGGCAGCGGCAGCACGAGCTCGGCGTGCTCGGCGCCGTTGAGCGTCGGCATCACCTCGCGCGGCAGCGCGAACGACGCCGGCAGCACGCCGACGACCTGATGGGGCAGCCCGTTCACGATGATGGACGTGCCGATGACGTTCGGATCGCCGCCGTAGCGGCGCATCCACGTGCCGTGACCGAGCACGGCGGTGGCCGGGGCGCCGGCCAGGTCCTCCTCGGCGACGAACAGACGCCCGAACGCCGCGCGCGCGCCGAGCATCGGCAGCAGGTTCGAGGACACGCGGATGGTGCCGATCCGCTCCGGCTCGCCTCCGCCGGTCAGGTTGTCGTTCCCGCCGATCGCGATGGCGACCTGCTCGAATCCGTGATGCCCGGTCTTGACGTCGAAGTATTGCGCCGTGGAGAACCAGTCCTCCGTGATGCCCAGGCCGGGCGAGCGGTTCCAGAGGATGACCAGCCGGTCGGCGTTCTGATACGGAAGCGGACGCAACAGCAGTGCGCTCGCGACGCTGAAGATGGACGTGTTCGCCCCGATGCCGAGCGCGATCGAGAGCACGGCCGCGGCCGTGAAGCCGGGCGTTCTCGCAAACGCACGAATCGCGTAGCGCGCGTCCTGTACCATAGAATTGGAAGCAACAAAACAGGAGGACGAGAGAACGGGAGACTCTTTTCTAGTATCTTTTCTTTTACGAAATTCTTTAGAAAGAATTGTTCTTTTCTCCCGTCCTCCCGTTCTCCTGTTTACGCTATTTCGACTGAGTGCCGCCGACGACGAGCTGGACGTGCGCGGTGTGGTGGCGGCAGTGCCACGCGTACATGCGGAGCGCTTCGTCAACGGTCACGCGTCCCAACTGCGGGTGCGTGAACGCCTGCGCGAAGGCGGCGTCCGGGAGCGCGCGGAGGAACGCCGTCCAGCGGCGGTGGAGCGCATCGAGGAGATCGAGCGACATCGCGATCGGCGCCGACTTCGCCTCGGGGAGCTCCGCCCAGCGCGCTTCCTCGTACGTCTTGATCGCCGGCGCGTCTTCCGTGACCGCCAGCTTCATCCGCAGGTACGCGTTCATATGGCTGTCCGGCACGTGATGGATCACCTGCCGGATCGTCCAGCCTCCCGGCCGGTACGGCGTGTCGAGCTGCGCGTCTCCGAGCCCGGCCGCCAGCGACCGCATCCCGGCCGGTGCGCGTTCGAGGATCTCGATGAGCGCCGCGCGCTCGGCTGCGCTCGACGGCCCCTTCTCGCGGGGCGCGCGTCCGACCGGGTATCGCAACGGTTCCAGGTTGTCCATCGTGAGTCACCCATTCTGTCCGCCACCAGCGCGGTAGCAGATGGATATTATGCGTTCCGCATCTGGGCCGACAACGTCTCCTGCCTCCTGTCTCCTGATCTCCTGATCCCGTTCGGATCGCCCGAACGACCGCTCGGCGTCCACCGTTTACCGACGCCGGGTGTCATTCACCGGAACGGCCGAACCGGAACCGCACAACGGCGTATCAACAGGGCGTACCTGCTGTTCCGTGGCTCGTTGACTCGTTGACCGACGCGGCAAGGCGTCCACGCACAAGGAGAGAGAAACCGTGCACGAGAAGAAGATGGTCCGTACGCTGATGGTGCTGGCAGGCGCCGCGGCCCTGTTCACGGCGCAACCGCTCGCGCAGACCGCCACGCCCGCAAACGCGGAGTGGCCGGCCGTCGCCGCGCGGCTCGAGAAAGCGGTGCTGTCCGAGGACGCCGCCGGGGATCAAGGACGCACGGATCGCGTGCCTGCGCCTGCTCGATGCCGGACCGCCGGCCGATCGCGCGCCTCTCATCCGCTACACCATCGCGTATGCCGCCTGGCGCCTGGCGTTCAACCCGGGCGTCTCGGCGAAAGAGCAGGACGAGCTGCTCGCCGACGGCGTGACCCAACTGAATCAGGCGATCAAGGCCAACGACAAGTTCGCCGAAGCCTACGGGCTGTTGAGCAGCGTCTATGGCGCACAGCTCGCCAAGAACTTTGACCTCGGTCCGACGCTGGGTCCGGCGGCCGGCGAGTTAATCGGTCGGGCGGTCGATCTCGAGCCGGACAATCCGCGGCTCGTGCTGATGCGCGGAATGGCCATCTTCAACACGCCGGCCGAGTACGGAGGCAGCACCAAGGAGGGTGAGGCGCTCTTCAGGCGCGCGCTGCAGTTGTTCGACAAGGAACCGGCGGACAAGCCGTGGCCGAACTGGGGCCGCTTCGACGCGCACCTGTGGCTCGGCCAGGCGCTCGCGCGCCACGGCGACAATGCCGGCGCACGAGCGGAGTACGCGGCCGCGCTCGAGATTGGGCCGGACTCGAACTGGGTCCGCCTGGTGCTGCTGCCGCAGGTCGCGAAGGAGAGATAGCGGAGCGTCGGAGGTAGCGGGAAGCGAACACGGAGAAACGAAGGAACGGCGTTCTCACCTCGGCACGATCTTCCCTGTCAGCCGCCCGAGCAGCTTGACCGCGTAGAACGCCGCCCGTTCCCGCGTCTGCTCGACGTCGCTCGGACCGTTGCCGAGGCGAAGCGCCCACATCTGATCCAGCGCGGCGTCGTCTCCGCCGTTGGGGTGCAGCGCGATCCAATAGAGGATCTGGATCAGCTGATCCTTGGGGATATCCTCCTGCAGCCGCTCGTAGACCACGTGCGCCATGAACCGCTCGACCGGGATCTGGAAGACATCCGGGACCGCGGCGACGTAGAGGTAGTTGCGCACCCGCTGAACGGGATCGGCCACCTTCCCCGGGGCCCATTTCGGCAGCGACTCGCGCACGAACTCGAGGTCTTCGCCGACTTCCGGATCGGGGTCCTCGTCCGCTGGCGCGATCGGCGTCACGACCCCCTGGTCCGACGGCAGCCGATCGAAAACCAGGTCGCGTTCGATGTCTGCCAGCGTGACGGCCTGCCACGACGACGGACCGCGCGGCTCCGGCGCCGCGGGTGTTTCGATCTTCGGGGCCGGCGGCTCGTTTGCCGGAGACGGGTGCGGCGGGTGCCGGAAGACCGGGTGCCGGAAGACCGGGTGCCGGCAGACCGGTTGCCGGCGGAGGCTCCGGTTTGGCCGCGGCCGAGGCCGGCGGGGACGGAGCGGGCGTGCCGGCTGCCGGCGGTGGAGTCGTCACCGGGGCCGGCGGATTCACGGGCGCATTCGATGTGGCGGGCGCGTTCGAAGCGGCGGGAGCCGGCGCCGCGGTTTGCACGGGCGGTGCGACACGCGGGCCTGCGCCGACACGGCCGCGCGATTCGGCGAGGAGCCCGACGGCCGCCCACGCCGCGAAGACCACCGCGAGCCAGCCTTTGCCGGCGCGAGTGGCGAACCGCTGCTGCGTGTCCCAGCGGAACATCCCGATCCCGGCGACGGTGCCCGACGCGCCGATGAGCAGCAACGCCAGCAGGCTGAAGCGCACGGCCGGCAATCCGGTCCCGGTGACGCACGCCTGCAGCGCCTCGACGGCGTAGCGGCCGGGAAAAAACGCCGCGACGTGCTGCGCCCATTCCGGCAGGCTCGCGATCGGAACCGCGATCCCGCCGATGACGAGCATGGGCAGGAAGATGCATTGGCCGAGCGCCTGCACCGCGGGCACGTTGTCGGCCATCATCGCCATCACGAGCCCCAGGCCGACAAACGCGAAGGAGACGAAGGTGAAGGCCACCCACAGATCGAACGGGTGCCGCGGCATCGGCATGCCCAGCGCCATCGCGAGGGCCAGCTGCAGCAGCCCGGCGCTGACGAGCGCGACGTAGCGGGCCGCCACCGTGCCGGCGATCAGCGTTTGCGGTGGAGACCGGGGCCAGCCGGTAGCGCCGCCAGACGCCCCGCTCCCGCTCGCTCACCATCGTCGTCGGCAGGCCGAAGCAGGCGCCGCCGAGCGCCGTCACGGTCAGCAGCTCGCCCATGTGCCGCGCCAGCGGGACGCTCTCGTACCGGTAGAGCAGCCGGAAGACGACGAGGAAGATCAGCGGAAACAGATAGCCGTAGAGCAGCGCCATCTTGTTTCGAAAATGGAGCCGGAGGCTGATCTCGAGCTGGTGCAGCAAGCCGTTCATACGTCTTTGGTCTTGGGTCTCAGGTCTTCGGTCGTCGTCGGTCGCCGGTCTCACGGTCTCCAGGTCTCGGGTCTTCGGTCTCGTGATCCTGAGTCTCGAGTCCCGAGTCCCGAGTCCCGAGTCCCGAGTCCCGAGTCAGTTCAGTCCCGCAGGCTCGTGCCGGTCAGATCGATGAACACATCTTCGAGCGTGGCCTTTCGCACCTGGAGCTCGACCAGATCGGCGCGCTGCGCTTCGAGGAGCTTCATCAGCTCCGAGACCGACCGGCCGACCGTCGTCGTGCGGAAGCGCACCCGGGCGCCGTCGCACGACAGCTCCTGCACGCCCGGCAGGCTCGCGAGCACCGCGGGATCGAGCGGCTCCGCGGTGACGAGCGACACCGACTGGGTCGCCGTGGACCGCGCGACGAGCTCGTGCGGCGCCCCCGTGGCGATGATGCGCCCCTGGTCGATGATCGCGATGCGATCGCAGAGCTCCTCCGCCTCGTCGATGTAGTGCGTCGTCAGCAGCACGGTGTGGCCGTCCTGCTTCATCTTCGCCACCTCGACGTGCAGCTCGCGCCGCGACTGCGGATCCAGCCCCGTCGTCGGCTCGTCGAGGAAGACGAGCTCCGGTTTGTTGACGAAGGCCAGCGCCAGCGCGAGCCGCTGCCGCTGGCCGCCCGACAGCGTGTCGAACGGCGCGTCCGCTTTCGGCGTCAGGGCGAAGCGGTCGAGCATCTGCTGCGGATCCTCCCGGTTGCGGTAGAACGCGCCGAACAGCGTCAGCGCCTCGCGCGGCGTGATCTTGTCCTGCAGGGCCGTCGTCTGGAGCGCGGCGCCGATCTTCTGCTTGACGTCCTGCGGGCGCCGGCGCGCGTCGATCCCGCACACCTCGATCTCGCCGTCGTCCGGCTCCCGCAGGCCGATGACGCATTCCACGGTGGTCGTCTTGCCGGATCCGTTGGGCCCGAGCAGGCCGAAGATCTCGCCGTCCTGGATCTCGAAGCTCACCCCCCGCGCGGCCTCGATGTCGCCGTACCGCTTCCGCAGATCCCGCACGACGACCTTGGCCGGCATCAGCCTTCCCAGCCGTTGATGATGGTCTCGCGGAGGTCGAAGCCGAACGCCCGCTCGGTGACGGCCACGATCGGCGGGCCCTGCAGCCGCTTGTAGACCGACCGCCGCAGCCGGTGGAACGCGTCGTACACCACCTCGGTGAACGTGGCGATGGTGTGCTTGTCGTACACCGTCAGGCCCTCGGGGTCCGGGACGAAGCGCGTCGAATCGAGCCCGCGGCGCTCGAAGAGCCTGATCAGATCGGCCGGCGACCTCCGCCGCTCGACCAGCTCGCCGACGATCGGCGCGACGACGTGGTAGTCGAACGGGTCGAACTGGCCGGCGGCCAGCTCCGCGGACGGCTTGATCTGAAACGCCTCCTCGGGGATTTTTTCCGATCCGTGCCTGGCGTTCACGTACCGCGCGAGCCGGTAGACGTCGAGCTTGGACAGGTCGCCGATGAGCGAGATGCCGCCGCACATGTCGCCGTAGAGGGTGGCGTAGCCGAGGGCGATCTCGGTCTCGTTGCCGCAGGAGATGAGGAGCGCGCCGGTGTCGTTCGATTCCGCCATCATCAGGAGCCCGCGGATTCTCGCGTGCAGGTTCTCGCGGGTGAACGAGTTCACGATCGGATGGGCGTGCTTCTCGAAGACCGCGCGGACGTGATCGTCGATCGTCTGGATGGGAATGACGCTGTACGCGACCTCGCAACGCGCGCGCGAGCTGGGCGGCGATCGACTTGGTCGTGTCGCTGTTGTAGCGGGACGGCATGTTGCACGCCGCGACCTGGCCCGGGCCGAGGGCGTCGACGGCAATCGCCAGCGCGAGCGCGGAATCGATGCCGCCGGAGAGCGCGATGATGGCCCGGGAAAAACCGGTCTTCCGCATGTAGTCCCGCAGCGCCATCATGAGGCCTTCGTAGATCTCCCGATCGCGGTCGAGGGGCGGCAGCGGCACCGGGGCGCCGGGGGCCGCGCCGGGGTCCACGTCCACGACGAGGAGCTCTTCGCCGAACTGACGGCCGATCGCGAGCAGGTTCCCGCTCGCGTCGTAGACCAGGCTCTCGCCGTCGAACGGGATGATGTTCTTGCCGTTGTCCGCCGCCCCGGCCGTGTTGATGTAGACGAGCGGCTTGCGCAGCTGGTGGATGTGGCGGCGGATCATGGCGTCGCGCTCGTGCCGCTTGCCCGGATAGAACGGGGACGCGTTCAGGTTGAGCAGGACGTCGGCCCCTTTCGCCACCAGCTCGGGGAGCGGCTTGATGTCGTAGAACTCGTCCCACATGATCTTCACAGATGGAGACGCCCAGCCGGACCGGTCCGCCGGCCGCCTCGATCGAGACCGGCTCGCGCCGTTCGGCCGGCACGAAGAACCGCTTGTCGTCGAAGTAGCGATAGCTCGGGAGCAGCGACTTGTGGGCGCGCTGCAGGACCTGCCCGTCGCGCATCACCGCCGCGGCGTTGTATTTCCTGATCGCGCCGCTGTCGTTGCGCGCGGCCGCGTCGAAATCGATGAAGCCGACGACGGCCGTGATCCCGCGCGCGGCCTCCGCGATGCGCTGCACGGCGAGCTCGTTCGCTTCGAGGAACCCCGCGTCTTCGACGAGGTCGCCGATGCAATAGCCGGGCAGCGCCATTTCGGGCGTGACGAAGAGGTCCGCTCCCCGGCGCGCGGCCTCGTCGAGGGCGCCGAGGATCTTTGCGGCATTGCCATTGATGTCCCCGCTGGTGGGGTTCATTTGAGCGAGCGCGATGCGCATGTCGGTTGTACGCAGTATTTCACACCACGCGCCTCCTGGCGGCGAGCGCGGTCAACAACTCCCAACCGCCAACTCCCAACTCCCAAGGTGCGTGGCTCGGACCAGCCGGGTGCAAGTCGCTTCGACTTTCACCCCAGACACTTTGGGAGTCTGGGAGTTGGGGGTTGGAGTTTTTCAGGAGACGCGGTTCAGGTTAGGATGTCGCCATCATGAAAATCGGTCTCTACAGCATTACGTACCTCGGCCTCTGGTATCGCGGACCGGCGCTGTCGCTGGAGGCCGTGATCGAACGCGCCCGGGCCTACGGCTACGACGGCGTGGAAATCGACGGCAAGCGTCCGCACGGCAACCCGCTCGATTTCCCCAGGGCCCGGTGCCGCGAGCTGCGGCAGAAGGCCCGGGACGCGGGCGTGGAGATCTATGCCGTGGCGGCCAACAACGATTTCAGCAGCCCGATCCCGGAGTATCGGGAGAGCCAGCTGGTGTACGTGCGCGATCTGATTCGCATGACGGCCGATCTCGGGGTGCACACGCTGCGGATGTTTGCGGCATGGCCCGGGGTGACGGTGTCGTCCGACGGCGCGCGGTACACCATTGCCCGGCAGCTGTGGCGGGAAGCGCACCTTCAGTTCACCGACGGCCAGACGTGGGACTGGTGCCGTGACGCGCTGCGCGAGGCCGCACGCTGGGCCGGTGATGCCGGGGTGACGCTGGCGCTGCAGAACCATCCGCCGGTGACCAACACGCCGGACGACATGGTGCGGATGATTCACGAGGTCGCCTCGCCGCACGTCAAGGCGTGCCTGGACGCGCCGCTCGCGGCCAAGCAGGGCGTGACGTCGATGCAGCAGGCCGCGCGCGCCGTGGGGGCGCTGCAGGTCCTGTCCCATTTCGGCGGCGAGTACGAGCGCGCGGCGGACGGCTCGGTCCGGAGCTACGTCCGGAACCCGGACTTCACGCTGACGCCGGAGAGCTATTACGCCGACTTCGTGCAGGGGATGCAGGAGATCGGGTACGAGGGATACCTCGGGTACGAGTTGTGCCACCCGCTGCCGCCGATTGACGGCGTTCCCGCGGACCTCGACTTTGCGGACACCAACGCGAAACTGGCCGCCGAGTACATGCGCGGCGTCCTGTGCAGAGCGCGAAGCGCCCGCAGGTCGAACCGGTGTAGACCAGTGACCAGTCGCCAGCCAGTGACGGTAGCGCCTGAGACCTGAGACCTGAGACCTGGGACTGGCGCTGGCGCCGGCAGACCTCGGATGCCCACCACCAAGATCTCGCTCCTCGGCACCGGTTTCATCGCCGACATTCACCTCGAGTCGTACCGGCGCTTCGTGCCCGACGCCGAGGTCGTCGCGGTCTACTCGCGCAGCCGGGAGCGGGCCGAGGCCTTCGGCCGCAAGCACGGGATTGGCCGGTGGTACGACGATCTCGATCGCGCGGCCACTGACCCCGGCTGTGACGTCGTCGACGTGTGCATCCCCAACGACCTCCACGCGCGCGCGACGATCGCCGCGGCCAACGCCGGCAAGCACGTCATCATCGAGAAGCCGCTGTGCCTCACGCTCGACGAGGCCGACGAGATGATCGCGGTCTGCAAGGCGAACGATCGAAAACTGATGTACGCCGAGGAACTGTGCTTCGCGCCCAAGTACGAGCGCGTCCGCAAGCTCGTCGTCGAGGGGGCCGTCGGCCGCGTCTTTCACATGCGCCAGTGCGAGAAGCACTCCGGCCCGCACAGCGACTGGTTCTACGATCACACGCGATCCGGCGGCGGCGCGCTCATGGACATGGGCTGCCACGGCCTGGCCTGGTTCCGCTGGATGCTCGGCGGCCGGCCTCGCGCGCTCAGCGTCAGCGCCCACATGCAGACCGGGCTGATCCACCAGGGCAGGACGCGCTGCGAAGAGCACTCGGTCTGCCTCGTCGAGTTCGAGGGGGGCGCGGTTGGCGTGGCCGAGAACAGCTGGGCCACGCTCGGCGGCATGGAGGACCGCGTCGAGGTCAGCGGCACCGGCGGCGTGATCTTCGCCGACCTGTTCATGGGCAGCTCGGCGTTGACCTACAGCGAGAAGGGCTACGGCTACGCGATGGAGAAAGCCGGCTCGACCCGCGGCTGGACCTTCACCATGTTCGAGGAAGCCTTCAATCAGGGGTACCCGCACGAGTTGAAACACTTCATCGAATGCGTCCGCGAGGACAGGCCGCCGGTCGTCACCGGCGAAGACGGCCGCGCGGTCCTCGAATTGATGTTCGCGGCGTACCACTCGGCGCGCATCGGGCAGAGAGTCCCGTTGCCGTTCGAAGCGGCCAGAACCGCCAGGCCTGTCGATCTGTGGCTGGGACCTGAGCCCGATCGATGAACCTGCTTCGATTCGACTCCGAAGCCGCGTGGGCGGACGGCGTGGCGACGTTCTGGAGAGACCGGCTGCGGTCCAACCCGCGGCTCAAGATCTGCCTGCCCAGCGGTCTGACCCCCAACCCGATCTACGCCGGGATGGTGCGGAGCGTCGCCGCGGGCGAGGCCACGTTCGCGCAGGCCTCGGTGTTCGTCCTGGACGAGTTCGGCGATTTGGCGCCGGACGATCCCGGCCGCGCGAAGCACGCGGTCATGCGCCACCTGATCGGAGCGGTCGATCTGCCGGCGGAAGCGTTTCATTTCCTGGACCCGGACGCTCCCGACATCGACGAGCACTGCCGCCGCTACGATCTCGAGATCGGGGACGGCTTCGACCTGGTCCTTCTGGGGATCGGCCTGAACGGGCATCTCGGGATGAACGAGCCTGGTTCGCCGGCCCGGAGCCGGACGCGCCGCGTCGACCTCCACGAGACGACGATCGCGTCGGCGGCGCGCTACTTCAGCCACCGGAACGTGCCGCGCTGGGGAGTCACCGTGGGTCTCCAGCCGATCCTGGCATCGAAGGAGGTCTGGCTGCTCGCCACCGGTGCCGGCAAGGCGGCGATCACGGAGCGCGTGGTGAGAGGCGAGATCGACGAACGCGTTCCCGCGTCGCTGCTACGCCGCCACGCGAACTGCTCGCTGTTCGTGGAGGCCGAAGCGGGCGCGCTCCTGTGGGCAGGCGAGTCGGCAGTGACACGGAAACACCGACCAAGCCACAGCTGACCGGAAGTAACCCGCACACGCGCCCGCCGCCGCCTCTGCGGCGCAGCCAAACGTTTTCTGCCGATCGGTCCAACCATTTTCGTTCCCCGGTGACGCTGGACGGAAAACAGGCGTCGGACCTTCCTCGTGCGGGGTTCGTCGCACGAGAACTACGGCGAGACGGGGATGGCGCACCTGCTCGAGCACCTGGTGTTCAAGGGCACGCCGAAGCACCCGAACATCCCGCAGGAGCTGCACGGAGCACGGCGCGCGCCCGAACGGCACGACCTGGATCGATCGCACCAACTACTTCGAGACGTTCCCGCGCCACCGACGAGAACCTCGAGTGGGCGCTCGACCTCGAGGCCGATCGCATGGTCAACTCGCACATCGCCAGGAAGGACATCTCGACAGCGAGATGACGGTCGTGCGCAACGAGTTCGAGGCTGGGCGAGAACAATCCGTTCGGCGTCGCTGCTGCAGCGCGTCGATGGCGACCGCCTATCTCTGGCACAACTACGGCAAGATCGACCATCGGCGCGCGGTCGGACATCGAGAACGTGCCGATCGATCGCCTGCAGGCGTTCTACAAGAAGTACTACCAGCCGGACAACGCGGTGCTGGTGGTGGCCGGGAAGTTCGACGAACGCGAAGACGCTGCGCGCTCGTCGCACAAGTATCGGTCGCCGATCCCGAAGCCGGCGCGCAGCGCTCGAGCGGACCTACACGGTCGAACCGGCGCAGGACGGCGAGCGCGTCGGTGACGCTGCGGCGCGTCGGCGACACGCAGATCGTCGCTCGCCGTCTATCACGTGCCGTCCGGTGCGCACCCGGACTTCGCCGCCGTCGACGTCCTCGCCCAGGTGCTCGGCGACACGCCGTCGGGCCGGCTGCACAAGGCGCTGGTCGAGTCGAAGAAAGCGGTGCAGACGTTCGGCGGCATGCGCGCAGTGGCGCGAAGCCGGCGCTGGCGATCTTCGCGGCGGCGGTGCGCAGGACGGCGTCCCTCGACGACGGCGCGCGACGACGCTGCTCGCGACGATCGAAGCGGCTGAGCGCCGACGCCGACCACGACGGAAGAAGTCGAGCGCGCCCGGGCCGAGCTCCTGCAAGGCAGATCGAATCTCAACCTGAACGACTCGGACCTGGTCGGCCTGACGCTGAGCGAGTTCATCGGCGCCGGCGACTGGCGCCTGCTCTTCCTCCACCGCGACCGCCTGCGGAACGTGACGGCCGACGACGTGCGGCGCGCCGCGGCGACGTACTTCAAGCCGGTCGAATCGCACGCTCGGCGTGTTCATCCCGACCGAAGCAGCCGGATCGCGCGCGAGATTCCGCGCGACGCCGGACATCGCCGCGATGCTGAAGGACTACAAGGGCGATGCGGCGATCGCCGCCGGCGAGGCGTTCGAGCCGTCGCCCGGCCAACATCGAGTCGCGCACCGCGCGAAACGCCACGCCGTCGCGGCCTGAAGATGGCGCTGCTGCCGAAGAAGACGCGCGGCGGCACGGTCGTCGCGCAGACTGGTGCTGCGCTACGGCGACGAACAGAGCCTGATGAACCGTTCCGCCGCCGGCGTCGCTCGCGGCGGTCGATGCTGATGCGCGGCACGGCGAAGAAGACGCGGCAGCAGATTCAGGACGAGCTCGATCGGCTGAAGGCCCGCGTGAACGTGGGCGGCAGCGCAACCCAGGCGACGCGTTACCATCGAGACGACGCGCGACAACCTGCCCGCGGTGCTGCGGCTGGCCGGCCGAAGTGCTGCGCGAGCCCGCGTTCCCGGCGCAGCGAGTTCGAGCAGCTGAAGCAGGAGCAGCTCGCCTTCATCGAGCAGCAGAAGAGCGAGCCGACGCAGGTCGCCGTTCACCGCGTTCAACCGGCACCTCGGCCCGTATCCGAAGGGGACGTGCGCTACACGCGGACGCCGGACGAGCAGATCGCGGACGTCACCGCCGCGACGCTCGACGCAGGTCCACGCAGTTCTATCGCGATTTCTACGGCGCCTCGAACGGGCAGCTGACCGTCGTCGGCGACTTCGACCGGACGGAGATCGCGCGCCTGACGACCGAGCTGTTCGGCGCCTGGAAGAGCCCGCGCCGTTCACGCGCGTCCCGACCGTCGTTCAAGGACGCCGCGCCGCTGCAACCAGTCGTTTCCGACGCCCGACAAGGCCAACGCCTTCTTCGTCGCCGGGTTCAACCTGACGATCCGCGACGACCACGCCGGATTATCCGGCGCTGCTGCTCGGCAACTACATGCTCGGCGGCGGCTTCCTGAGCTCGCGCCTCGCGACGCGCATCCGCCAGAAGGACGGCCTCAGCTACGGCGTCGGCTCCGGGCTGAACGTGAGCTCGCTCGACCAGTACGGCCGCTTCACCGCGAACGGCGATCTACGCGCCGCAGAACGTCGACAAGCTCGAGGCCGCGTTCAAGGAGGAAATCGAGCGCATGCTCAAGGACGGCTTCACCGCGGAGGAAACGGCGGCGGCGAAGACCGGCTACCTGCAGTCGCGGCAGGTCAGCCGCGCGCAGGACAACGAGCTCGCCGGCCGCCTGAACAACTTTCTCTTCCTGGACCGCACGCTGCGCTGGGACGCCGATCTGGAGAGCAAGATCAAGGCGCTGACGCCCGAGCAGATCAACGCGGCGATGCGCCGGCACGTCAACCCGGCACGGATCACGATCATGAAGGCCGGCGATTTCAAGCGGTGACGGCACATGTTTCCCATAGGCGACGACAACGAGCACTCGGGCCTCGCGTTTGTCACGATCAGCCTGATCGCGCTCAACGGGCTGTCATTCCTGCTCGAGATCAACCAGCCGACGGACGCGCACGTCCAGGCGTTCATTACGGCGTGGGGGGTCGTGCCGCGTGAGTACAGCGCCGGAGTCGATCTGCCCCCGACGATCCCGTATCCGCTCTGGACCACGCTGCTGACGTCGATGTTCCTGCACGGCGGGTGGGGACACCTCGGTGGGAACATGCTGTTCCTCTGGATTTTCGGCGACAACATCGAGCACCGCATCGGACACCTGCGCTTCATCGTGTTCTACCTGGCCTGCGGGCTTGCCGCCGGCCTCGCGCATATCGTCTTCAACAGCTCGTCCGTGATCCCGACTGTCGGCGCGTCGGGCGCCATCAGCGGCATCCTCGGCGGGTATCTGCTGCTGTTTCCGCGCAACCGGGTCTACGTGATCACGTGGGGCGGCGTCGCGACGGTGCCCGCGATCTTCATGCTCGGACTCTGGATCGTGACGCAGTTCATAAACGGCGCCGGCGAAATCGCCCGCACGGACGAAACCGGCGGCGTCGCCTACATGGCGCACATCGGCGGCTTCGTTGCCGGCATGGTGCTCGCGCCGCTGCTCGCGGCCGGCCGCGCCTCACCTCAGCCGCGGCGCAGGTAGCCGTGTCCGGCGACCTCCGACCCAAAAGCCGAACGATCGGAGCCACAAAACTGTAGGGCGCAGTCGCTACAGAATCTGGTGATCCCAGGGCCGCCGTCCGTGATGTTGGTAATCTCTTCCCGGGGAAACGAATTCCCGATCGTTCGACGAGTACACGCAAAGTGTGACATTTATTGTCTAAACAGACAAAACTGCAATATTGGTAGTTGACAGTTCACTTTCTCGGCCTACCTTACGGACAACTCCTCTTCTGCACCCTGCGTCTGGCCACCGGGTTGCCGTGGCCGCGTCTGACAACGCCCAGATCTTGACGACAGCCGCCAAGCCGGCTCGTTGTCAGAATGCTGGGAGACAGGTTGAATCAAATGCCGTGGCTACCTTAGCGCATTCGCCGTTACTCCGCTTTGGTGTCTTCGAGCTCGACAGCAAGAACGGCGAGTTGCGCAAAGGGGGCTCTCTCGTACGTTTGAAGCCGCAGCCCCTCAAGCTGCTCATGTTCCTGGTGAGCCAGGCCGGAGACGTCGTGGCTCGCGGCGACATCCAGCAGCAACTCTGGGGATCCGGGACCTTCATCGACTTCGAGCAGGGCGTCAACCACTGCATCCGCCAGATCCGGATGGCGCTCGGTGACGACGCGGTCCACCCCCGCTACGTGCAGACCCTTCCGAGGCGGGGTTACCGGTTCCTTCAGGCCCCGCTGATGCCGGAGACCAGGGAGGCGCTCATTCGCCCCGGCCCCGATACCGCCGAGCGGCTGGTGCTGGCGGTGCTGCCCTTCGAGAACCTCAGTGGCGACGGTCGCGAGGACTATCTGGGCGACGGGCTTACCGACGAGCTCATCACCCAGCTCGGACGCGCACACCCGGAAGCCCTCGGTGTCGTGTCCCGGTGCTCGATCAAAGGGTACCGCGACAGCGGCAAGCCGGTTGCGGAAGTTGGCCGGGAGCTCGGCGCCAACTACATCGTCGAAGGGAGCGTCCGGCGGTCGGTGGACCGGGTCCGGATCTGCGCGCAGCTCGTGGATGCCAGGCACCAGACGCAACTCTGGGCCGCGCCGTACGATCGCACGCTCGGAGACGTCCTCTCCGTGCAGTGTGACGTGGGACAGGAGATCACGGACGAGATCGGGCTGGCGCTGGGCCTGACGACCGAGGGCCGGGGCGGTCCTGGACGGATTTCGCAGCGAGGAACCCGAAACTCCGTCGGCCTCCGATCGCACGTCCGTCTTTCTATCCTGGGAGGCACGGCCACACCGCCGCGGCAAGGCGCCGGCGGTCGCGACGCGGGTGTTACCCGAATGCTGGCCCTCGACTCGCCTGATCCCGTGCGCTCGCTCAGGACAGGCCCTTCGACTCGCCTGATCCCGTGGCGCTCGCTCAGACAGGCGCGTCCCCCATCTGCCCGACGCGGCAGATGGGGGAGCGGCGAGTGAGACCGGCTACTCAGGATCGTTCGGGTTGTTGAACAGCGTGGTCAGCCGGATGCTCCCGTGGCCCGCCTGCGGGTAGCGCGGGTTGTTGGGATCGCCCGGATCCAGATTCGACGGCGTATCGTCCGGCGGGAACAAGATCAGCGTGTTGAGGAACGCCAGGATCGCGTTCCGATTCGTGCTGTTCAGATTCACGAAGTTGTTCCGCGCCTCGGCCGCTTCTCCGCCGTGACGGCGAATGACGTCCTCCAGGCTCATGGTGCGTCCGTCATGCCCGTACGACGGCGTGCTTCCCACGCCCCACAACGCGCGTCGTCAGGAACTCCTCGGCGGATGTTGTTGCTGAACTCCACCTCGTGGAAGTTGGGACCCAGATCGTGCCGCTTGAAGTCGGTGAAGATGTTCTTCACGAGGAAGGAGCCGCGCAGCGGCCGCTTCAGCGTGGGATGGGACGTCCCGTCGGATACCTCCTGCAGGAGGAGGCTGGCGGTGGAGAAGAACGGGTTGAACGGGTTGCCCCGCGCCGGATCGTAAACGGTCTCGACGTCGGCGACCCGCCGATCTCGATCGATCACCATGTCCGGCACGTGGCAGCTGGTGCACCCGATCTCGGCCATCAGGTTGCGGCCCGCGCGTGTCGTGGAGGTCTCCCGTCCGGTTCCGGCCTTGAAGTAGTGGAGCAGGTAGAACTCCATGAAGTCCACGATGCTCGTGGGGATCTCGTTGACCTTGCCGTCCTGGTCGAAGTCCTCGTCGTCCGCTGCTGACCGGCGGCGCTTCGATCTTGTCCGTGCGGCCGTCGAGCACCATCCCGGAGGGCGTGACGACTCGACCGCCCCTCGACGCGGCAAGCAGGTCGGGGTCCGGAGCTTCGAGCCCCATCTCCGCGTTGAAGGCGCCGACCAGGAACTCACGAATCGAGATGGTTTCGCCGTGGGCGAAGAACGGGCGGACCCGGAGGTCGGGATCGACGCCTTCGACCCGTGAGGTGTCCACGCGGCCGTCCTGGAACGCAATGATCGAGCCGTAGTCCAGAGTGGCTGACGTGACGCTGACGCGCAGCCGCCTGGTGACCGTCCTGCGTTCGCGGCGGGCATCCGAGATGGCGTCCGCACGGATTCTCCGCAAGTCGTTGGTAATCTGGTCGGCCAGCATCTCCTTCAGTCCCAAACCGAAGAGGTGCGGGGCGTCGCGGCTGTCGGGCCGCGTGACGACGTCGCCGCCGAAGCCGGCAGATCCGCGCGGACGGCCGTGGCAGCCCGCGCAGCTGTCCATCAATCCGGCCCCGATGATCTTGTCGATCTCGGGATTTCCCGCCCCATCGCCGGTCAGCGGGCCCTGACCCTGTTCCCGCGTGAACTTGCGTTGGAAGATTTGCCGTCCGCGCCGGATGGCTCGGGCCGGGTCGCGATTGATGATGAACAGGGAGGAGTTGGGTCTGTTGACATCTCCTCTCCCGATGCCGATCTGTTCGAGAAACGATTTGGCGATCCCAAGGTTGGCGGCGTTCGGGGCCATCGTTCGATCGATGAGTTGCCCCATCACGGGTTTGCTGAGGACAGCACCGACGAAGAGCACGGTGGCGAGCGCAAAGACGGATCGTAAGCGCATACTACCCCCTGATGTTCTTGACTGCGACGTGGTTGAGAGGCCGCGTTTGAGCTATGAACGTTTACAGGAGGCGCGGCAGCCGCTCAATGGGCGGATTCTGGTCTGGCCGTGAATAGTGGATGAGCGTGAATCCGCGACGGATGTGCGGAAGATGAGCGTCCAAGTGACTTGAAAATCGATGGTTCCAGACGCTCATCGACGGACATGAGCGGAATCTGGACGAGGGCGTTCGCGCCGGACGTCAGCCGTATCGACTCGCAGACTCCGCGCCATGCGCTCGAGACGGTCGCCGGGTTTCCTGCCCGGCTCGCTTATACTTTTGGTCGGTGCCTCGACACGACGACGGAATCTCGCGGCGGGCGTTGCTGAAAGCGGTCAGCGCGGTACCGGTGCTGTCGCTGTCTGCGTGTGCCGCCTCCAGGACTTCGAGCACCGCATCCCGCGCGCCCGCCGTGATCGTCCCCCGTCCCACCGACATCCGGATCGTCGAGGTCGCGCACGAGTTCGAGGAATTCCGGTACCGGGCGCCGTATCAGTTCGGCGGCCGGACGGTCGACAGCGTCACGCTCCTCAACGTGCACTGCCGTGTGCGCACCGGCGAGGGGCGGGAGGCGTGGGGATTCGGATCGATGACGCTCGGGAACGCCTGGGCATTTCCCGCGGCCCCGCAGGACGTGGGGCTCGGCGCGATGCGGGCCCTTGCGGGGGACCTGCGGACGCTGACGGCTGCGTGTGACGACGACGGCCATCCGATCGATCTGTTCCGCGTGCTGGAGCCGCAGTACCTCCGCGCCGCGGCCGACCTCTCGCGCACGCGCGCCCTGCCGGCGCCGGTTCCGAAACTCTGCACGCTGGTCGTGGCGAGCGCCTTCGACGCCGCCGTCCACGACGCCTACGGCAAGGCATTCGGGCGAAGCTGCTACGAGACCTACAGCCGCGAGTTCATGAGCCGCGACCTTTCCCACGATCTGGGTGCGGCGTTCAAGGGGGAGTACCTGGATCGCTACGTCCCGGCCAGGCCGCAGGCGGGCATGCCGGTGTTCCATTCGGTCGGGGCCAGCGATCCGCTCGACGCCGGCGACGTGCGCGCGCGGATCGACGACGGGTTGCCCAACACGCTGGAGGAGTGGATCGCGCGCGACGGCCTGATCCACTTCAAAATCAAGCTCAACGGCGGCAATCTCGCCGCCGATTTCGAGCGCGTGGTGCGCATCGATCGCATCGTCAATCGCGTCCAGCCGACGCGCGGGGTGAAGGACTGGAAGTACCTGCTGGATTTCAACGAGGGGTGCCCGAACGTCGGCTACCTGCTCGAGTTCCTGCGGAAGCTGCGCGAGGCGACGCCGACAGGCTTCGACCGCATCCTTTATATAGAGCAGCCCACCGCCCGCGACCTGCAGAAGGACCGCGCCAACGTCATGCACCAGGCCGCACGCCTCCGGCCCATCGTCGCCGACGAGTCGCTGACGGATCTGGAGTCTCTGCTGCTCGCGCGCGAGATGGGCTACACCGGGGCGGCGCTGAAGGCTTGTAAAGGCCAGACCCACGCGATGCTGCTGGCCGCCGCCGCGCAGAAGTTCGGCATGTTCCTGTGCGTGCAGGATCTGACCTGCCCCGGCGCCTCGCTCATTCATTCGGCCGGCATCGCGGCGCGCGTCCCCGGGAATGCCGGCATCGAAGCCAACGCGCGCCAGTTCGTGCCGAGCGCCAACCAGCCGTGGGAAGCGCGGTTCCCCGGACTGTTCACCATTCGCAACGGCGTGATGAACACGGGCCAGTTGACCGGCCCCGGCCTGGGCGCGGTGCCGCCGCGCAAGGTGTAGCGGTCCCGGTGGCGTCCGGCTTTAGCCGGAGTGCGCGCTCGGGTGGCATCCGGCTTTAGCCGGACTGGCGCGCTTCAGCCGGACCTGGAGCCTCACCGGAACGTCGGAAACAGCTTCTTCAGCTCGTCGACGGTGGCGGCGCTCCCGTACTGATTCAGCTCGAACGTCTCCGCGTACTTGATGCTCTTTCCCTTCTCCTCGCCGTAGAGCTTCACCAGCAGGTCTCGGAACCGGTTCGCCTCGTCGGCGCCACGCTGCTTGACTCCTTCGAGGATGAACGTCCTGCGGGTGGCCTCGTCCTTTGGCACGTTGGGACGATATCGCGCCTGCCACGAGTCCGCGTCCGCGAACTGGGAGGGCATGGAGCTGATGCAGTCCCACTTCTTCTGCGCGACCTCGTCGATGCCGACGGCGAGAATCGGATCGAAGGGATACGGTTTCTGGAAACCGTCGGAATAGAAGAGAAAGATGGGATTGCGCGTGGTCGGCGGCGTGTACGGGGCGAAGTACGGGGCGGCGACCACGACGGCGGCATCCTCGGCGAGTTTGCCGACCGCCCGGTGATCCGGATGATAATCCCAGGGACGGTGCGAGAGCACGATGTCGGCCTGCCATTCCCGGATCAGGTTCGCGACCTTTTTCCGCGTCTCGAGGTCCGGCATCAACTCGCCGTCATGAATGTCGAGCACGGCCGTCTCGACGCCCAGCTTGGCGTGGCACGCCTCGACTTCGGCCTTGCGGCGCTGGGCGAGCGGACCGCCGGCCTGCGCGAAGTGCCCGACGTCGCCGTTGGTGAGCGCGACGAGCTTGACCTTGTGGCCCTGCGCGGCAAACAGCGCGGCCGTGCCGGCGAATTTGAGCTCGGCATCATCGGGATGCGCTCCGAATGCGATAATTCGAAGCGGCTTGCTCGTGGGGGTCTGGGCTGGAAGGCCCTGAACGGCAAAGACGGCCAATAAGACCGGGAATACGGATCGGCAACGCATGCAGCACCTCGCGCTATAAGGTATATCGAATTTTTCTTTTTCGGCTCCAACGGAGGCAAACGGTGAGACAGATCAAGTACGTGACGGTGATGCTGCTCGCGCTGGCGCCGGCCCTGCTGGCCCAGCGTGCGTCAACAGGCGCGGACAAGGGCTGGGTGGCGCTGTTCAACGGCAAGGATCTCAGCGGGTGGCAGAATTACGGCGCCGAGAAATGGACCGTCGAGAAGGGCGAGATCCTCGGCGAGGCCGTGACGAAAGCGTACGGATATCTCGGGACGGAGAAGACCTACAAGAACTTCGAGATGAAGGGGAAGTTCAAGGCCGAAGGCACCGGCAACAGCGGCATCTTCTATCACTCGACGATCAATGGCGTGAACATTCAGGGCGTGCAGGTGGAGGTCGATCCCCGGCCGGACGGGCACACCGGCGGGCTGTACGAGAGCGGCGGCCGGAACTGGCTGGTCTGGCCGAATCCCGCAGGCGAGAAGGCGATGAAGGTCGGCGAGTGGAACGACGTGCAGTTCTCGGTTCAGGGCAACCACATCGTGACCCGGGTCAACGGCGTGCTGGCCCTCGACTACACCGATCCGGCGCCGAAATACTCCGACGGCGTGATTGCCCTGCAGCTCCACTCCGGCGGCGAGGGGAAGATGCGCTTCAAAGATCTGTACGTGCGCCCGCTCGACTGACGAGGCCGCTCCGTGATCCAATGAGGTGTGACGAGGTGAGGATGCTGTTCAAGAACCGACTGGCGGCCGCCGCCATAGCCGGATGCGCAATCATCGGCGCCCACGTTGGCGCACAGGGGACACCGCCGGCGCCAACGCCTGGCGCGCCACAGACGCCGCCTCCCGCGGGCGGTCCCCCCGCGCCCGGCGGCCGTGGTCAGGGCGGCGGACGAGGGGCGACGTTTCCCGCGCAGCAGCGCCCGCCGGGCGATCCGGTGCTCATCGAGCGCGGCAAAGGGCGTCTACACGGTCAACTGCAGTGCGTGCCACGGGATGGACCTCCGCGGCGGCGTCACCGGTGGACCGAACCTGCTTCGCTCGGCCGTCGTGCTGAACGATCAGGCGGGGGAATTGATTCATCCGATCGTCCGCGGCGCGCGTGCGGAAAGAGGGATGCCGCCGTTGTCGATCTCCCGACGACGACATCAAGGCGGTCGCGGAGTACATCCACAGCGTGCTGTCCACCGCCAGAGGTCAGGGCGCTCCGCCGGAGAGCGACACGCCGCCGCCGAATGCGATCGTCGGGGATGCGGGCGCGGGCCAGAAGTACTTCGCCGCCAAGTGCGGCAGTTGCCATTCGCCAACCGGCGATCTGCAAGGCATCGGGTCGCGGCTGTCCGGAAGGGAAGATGCTGCAGAACCACTGGCTCACCGGCGGCGCCGGCGGGCGAGGCGGAGGCCGCGGCCGCGGAGGCGCCCCGCCCAAGCCGATCACCGTCACCGTGACGCTGCCGTCGGGCGAGAAGGTCGAAGGCCCGCTCCTTCGCATCGACGACTTCCTCGTCACGCTGCGGCAGGCGGACGGAACCGTGCGCAGCATCCGGCGCACCGGCGACTGCCCAAGGTCGAGATTGCCGACCCGCTGCAGGCGCACCGGGCGCTCCTCGCGGAATACTCCGACAAGGACATGCACGACGTAACCGCATACCTGGCCACACTCAAATGACACTCAAGAAACTGCTGTTGTTGACCCCGTTGATGTTCGCGCCCGTGCTGCTGACGGCCCAGGGGAAGGGCATCGCTCCGGCCGAGCTCCTCAAGCCGCTGTCGAACTCGTGGCCGACCTACAACGGCGACTACTCCGCGCAAGCGCTACAGCACGCTGACGCAGATCAACCAGCGCACCGTGAAGAACCTGACGCTGGCCTGGGTCGTCAAGCTGACCGGAGGGTCGCTGGCAGGCGGCGGAGGCAGGTTCGGCGGTGGCGGCGGCCGGGGAGGATTCGGCGGCGGCGGTGGCCTCATCGTCGGGGGAGAGGGCACGGGCGACTTCCCGATCAGCACCGATGTCACGATCAAGGCGTCCGCGCTGATGGTGGACGGGACGATCTACATCACCGCACCCGACAACGGCTGGGCGCTCGACGCGCGCGATGGGCGCGAGCTCTGGCACTACTTCTGGAAGACGCGCGGGGGCACGCACATCGCGACGCGCGGGTTCGGGATGTGGAACGACTTCCTCTACATGGAAACGCCCGACAACTACCTGGTGTCGCTCGAGGCGAAGACCGGCAAGGAGCGCTGGCACAAGGTCATCGCCGACTTCACCGAGCAGTATTTCTCGACCATGGCGCCGATCGTCGTCGACAATCACGTCATCGCGGGGACCGGAAACGATCTCGACATGCCCGGCTTCCTGCAGTCGTTCGACGCGGTGAGCGGCGACCTCCAATGGAAGCTGTATACCGTTCCGATGAACCCGGGCGATCCGGGTCTGGACACGTGGCCGAGCCTCGACGCTGCGAGGCACGGCGGCGCGCAGCCGTGGCTGCCGGGCGCGTACGATCCCGCCACGAGGCTCTACATCTTCGGAACCGGCAACCCGACGCCTGCCTATACGGCCGGCCGCGGCGAAGGCGACAACCTGTATACGGGATCGCTCGTCGCGGTCAACGTCGATACCGGGAAGATGGCGTGGCACTACCAGACCGCGCCGCACGACATGCACGACTGGGATTCCGCGCAGACGCCCGTGATCGCCGACGGCGATGTTCAAAGGCCGGATGCGGAAGCTCGTGATGACGGCGGCGCGCAACGGATACTTCTTCGTGCTGGACCGCACGACCGGCGAGCACCTGTTGACGAGCAAGTACGGGATCGGCGACCAACTGGGTCAAGGAGCTCGACGCGAAGGGACGGCCGATGCGCGATCCCGTCAAGGACGCGTCGATCGGCGGCGCGCTCGTCTCGCCGACCGCCGGCGGGACCATCAATTGGGAGCCGCCCGCCTTCAATCCCGAAACCGGCTTGTTCTACGTGCCGGAGCGAAACGGCTATCAGGTCTTCTACCTCATCGACACGGACCCGAGAGGATCGATGGGCCTTGGCGGGATCGAGTCGGCCTTCGTCGGCAACTTCGGAACGTTCCTGACGGCGATCGACTACAAGACCGGCAAAGCGGCCTGGCGGCATCGCTATCCGGGATTCGGCGGCGGCGGCGGGGGAGGCGGCGTGCTCACGACCGCCGGGAAGCTGGTCTTCGCCGGCGACGCCAACGGCAACATCGTCGCCCACGACGCCCTGACCGGGAAGCCGCTGTGGCACTCGAAAATCGGCAACGTGACGAACCCGCCGCAGACCTACATGCTCGACGGCCGTCAGTACCTGCTCGTCGGCGCGGGGGACATGCTGTACGCGTTCGTGTTGTAGGGTTTCAAACTGACGCTGATCCGGCTTCAGCCGGAGCCAGTTTGAAACGTGCGGGAGGCGGGAGCGCGGACAGCCCGCGGCTTGTCAGCGCGTGAGCTCGTTCGCAGACAGGGCGGCCTCGCCTGCTCGCGAGGCTACGGTGGCGGAGCCTGGGAGCGGGAAGCTGGAGCGGAAGGCTGGAAGCTGACTAGAACGGTCTCTTGCTGAACTGCTGGAAATAACGCAGGCACTTGTCGCGCCACGCGACGGCATCCGCGACCTGCTTGTGCAGCCTGGCCAGCACCTCCGCGTGACGCTCGTCGTCCACGCGCCCGTGCATCTGTTCCCATCGTGCCTGCAGGCGGCGCGCTTCTTCGACTCCCAGCGTGTAGCGGACGACCAGCTCGTCCCAGAGCGTGCGTCCCGATCGCAGCCGGTAGTCCCATGGCAGCCGATGGAACCAGAGGAGGAACTTCTCCGGGACCGTCGAGGGATCGCTCCACTGCGAGCTCAGCGGCTCACGGTATTGATGGACGGCGTCGCTCCCCTTCGGCGTGCGATCGAATCCAATTCCGCCGGTGTCGGCGCGGTGGTAGTAGATCGCCGACCAGTCCGCGCGGCGCGGGTCCGGGTTCTCCGGCATCGGCGCGTAGTGATCCCCGCCGATCAGGTGATGCAGGCCGAGCGGCATCGTGTAGTTGACGAAGGCCTCGCGCGAGTCGAGCATCATCGAGCGGATGGTCGCGACCACTTCGGGCGTGCCGCCCCACGTCATCGCGATCCACTCCTCCGCGATCGCATCCGCCTCGAGGCCCGGATCCCACGCCAGACGGCCGTACGCATACCAGTTGGCCTGACCGAAATGGTGGCCGGTCCAGTTGCCGTCCCGGCCGGTGTTGGCGACGCCGGCGATGCCGGTGCGCTGATGCCCTTCGAGCGTGCCGTCGATCACCCTCGCGACGGACGATCCCGGCCCCTTCGCGTACGTGTCCGCGTCGAGGAACTCCTTCCACATCGGCGCCAGGTAGACCAGGTGCGTCGAGTGCCCGAGATACTCCTGGGTGATCTGCAGCTCCGCCATCAGCGGCGTGCGCGGCATCGCCCCGAAGACCGGATGAAACGGCTCACGCGGCATGAAGTCGAGCGGCCCGTTCTTCACCTGGACGAACACGTTCTCGCGGAAGCGCCCGTCCAGCGGCACGAACTCCAGGTACGCGCGCTTGACGCGATCGGGATCGACCTCGGCGTTGTAGACGAACGCCCGCCACATCACGATGCCGCCGTGCGGCGCCAGCGCGTCGGCCAGCACGTTCGCGCCGTCGGCGTGCGTCCGGCCGTAGTCCTGCGGCCCCGGCTGTCCTTCGCTGTTCGCCTTGACGACGAAGCCGCCGAAATCGGGGATGTGCTGGTAGATCTCGGCGGCCCGCTCGCGCCACCACCGTGCCACGGCGGGATCGAGCGGGTCGGCGCTCGGCAGCTTGCCGATCATCCGCGGCGCGGCGAGGTTCGCGCGACATGTAGACGCGGATCCCGTAGGGCCGGAGGACGCGCGCGATGACGGCGATCTTCTCGAGGTAGCGCGGCGTCAACGCCTCCGGGTTGGCGTTGACGTTGTTGACGACCGATCCGTTGATGCCGATCGACGCGTTGGCGCGCGCGTAGTCCTCGAGGCGCGGATCGACGCGATCCGGAAGCTCGTCCCAGCGCCAGAGCGAGGCGCCCGCATAGCCGCGCTCGATGCTGCCGTTGAGGTTGTCCCAGTGGTTCAGCAGCCGCCGCTCGAGGCGGGGACGCTGCTCGAGGTCCACCGCGGCGATCGGCTGGCGCGTCTGGATCAGCCGGAGGAAGTGGAACGCGCCGTACAGAGTCCCGATCTCTCCTTGTGACGCGATCACGATCGTCCGGTGGCCGCCGACCGTCGCCGAGCGGATCACGTAGCCCTCGTCGCCGAGCGCCTTCAGCCGCGGCTGCCAGCCGAGCCCGGCGATCGACGGGGAACTGGCCGGCGTCCCCACCAGCAGCGCGCCGGCGGACTGCACGGATTCCGCGGCCGGCACGTCGCCGCCGAGCAGACCCTTCAGCCCGCGCTGCAGCTCGGCTTGCACGACGCGCCCGGTCGCGGACGGTTGCTGGACCACGACTGCCGAGAGCGCCTGCCGATACGCGGTTCGCGAGGCCTCGTCCACCGGACGGTAGCGAAGCCACAGCTCGTATCCGGTTTCCGCGTGGACGGGAGATGCTCCAGCCCGCCGCGAGAACCGCGAGAGCAGTCGCGACAATCGTCCGGGCAACGCGACGCACGTTGTCATCTCTTCGTTAGCTACACAAACTCTCAGGAGACCGGCGCCGAATCATACGACGGCCGGCTGATCTTCACCCGTCACGCGCGGCCCGTCGCGGCCAGCCTATGGTAACCTCCACCGATCGGCCGGCTTACCGGACGTTGCGTACGTAGCGCAGGCCTTTAGGCCTGCCGGCGTGGCGGCAAGCGGGAAGCGGCAAGCGGAAAGCTGAAAGCTGGAGCGGCAGCTGGCAGCTGGCAGCTCCATGAGAGGTTCAGATGGATCCATCCATTCTCAGCCGGCGCGAGTTCATTCAGCGGACGTCACTCGGCGCGGCGCTGGCGCTGACGCCGCTCGTCCTGCACGGCCGAGGCCGCGCAGCCGCGCGCGCGCTGGAAGCTCATCGCCTTCAGCAAGCCGTTCACGACCCTGAGCTTCGACGACACGGCGGACCTGGTCGCCGACGTCGGCTGGGACGGCATCGAGCTGCCCGTGCGGAAGGCATCCACGCACATCGTCCCGGAGCGCGTCGAAGACGACCTGCCGAGGATGGTGGAAGCGCTGAAGAAGCGCGGGCGCGAGGTGTCGCTGATCACGACCGACATCACCGGCGTCGATCGATCCGCGGAACAGATCCTGCGGACGGCCGCCAAAGCGGGCATCCGCAGATACCGCCTCGGCCCCCTCCGCTACGCGGCGGACAAGCCCATCACGGATCAGGTCGAGCAGTTCAAGGCCCGCCTCCGCGATCTCGCGCAGTTGAACAAGACGGTGGGCATTCAAGGCGGCATTCAGAATCACTCCGGCCAGGACTACTTCGGCGCGCCGGTCTGGGACGCCTTCGAGGCGATCCGGGACCTGCCCCCGGCCGACATCGGCATCGCCTTCGACATCGGTCATGCCACGCTCGAAGGTGGCTTGTCCTGGCCGGTGCAGGCGCGCCTGGCCGAGCCTCGCTACAGCCTCGTCTACGTGAAGGATTTCCGGTGGGAGAAGCAGGAGCGTGGATGGCGGCCGGTGTGGTGTCCGCTGGGGCAGGGGATGATTGCCGGCCCGCGGTTCCTGACGACGCTCGCCAAATCGCGGTACGACGGCCCCGTCTGTCAGCACCACGAGTACGAGATGGGGAAGACGCCGGCGGAGATGGTCGTCCACTTCAAGCGCGATCTGAAGACGCTGCGGGACTGGCTGAGCGAAGCCGGGAGTTGAACGGTTTTCACACACGGGAGCGACGCGTATGAGAAAAGCACTGGGCGTGTTCACGGCCGCGTTGGCCGTCGGGTTCCTTGGCATCGCCGCGCCGGCGGGCGCGCAGGACGGCAAGCTCCGGATCATCGCCTTCGGCGCGCATCCGGATGACGCCGAGCTCGGCGTCGGCGGGACGGCCGCGAAGTGGGCGGCGCTCGGGCATCACGTCAAGTTCGTCTCCGTCACCAACGGCGACATCGGGCACTGGAGGGATGCCGGCGGCCCGCTCGCGCGCCGCCGCACCGCGGAAGTGCAGGAGACGGCGAAGATCCTCGGGATCACCACGCAGGTGCTCGACATCCACGACGGCGAGGTGGAGCCGACGCTGGAGAACCGCCGCACCATCACGCGCCTCATTCGCGACTGGAAGGCGGACATCGTGATGGGCCATCGCCCGAACGACTACCATCCGGACCATCGCGCCGTCGGTCAGCTGATCCAGGACGCGTCCTACATGGTGACGGTGCCGTTCTTCTGTCCCGGATACGCCGCACCTGGATCGCAACCCGGTCTTCCTGTCATTCCAGGATCGCTTCACGAGGCCCAATCCCCTCCAGGGCGACATCGTCGTGGCCATCGACGACGTGTTGGAGAAGAAGCTGGCCGCGGTCGAGGCGCTGCACTCGCAGTTCTATGAAGGAGGGGCGAACGGAGGGCCGGAGCTCCTTCCGGCCGATGACGCCGGAAAAGCACGCCGGAAGAAGGAGGTCCGGGATGGGTTCACGGCCCGCTTCGCCGGCTCCTCGACCCGGTTCAGGGCCAAGCTGCGCGAGCTGTACGGGACCGAGCGCGGCGACGCCGTGAAGTACGCCGAGGCGTTCGAGATTTCGGAATACGGCCGCCGGCCCAACGTCGAAGAGATCAAGCGGCTGTTTCCGTTCTACGGCGCAGCGAAGTAACAGATCTTGAACAGGAGGTCAGGAGTTCAGGAGCCTTTGGTTTTTTCCTGATCTCCTGATCTCCTGATCTCTTTTCAGTAAGACCTGATAAAAATAGAAACTCCTGTTCTCCTGGTCTCCTGTTCAAAACTCCGTAATGACCAACGACACGGCGTTCGAGATGGCCGTCTCCAGTGTCCGCTTCGGCGTCGGCGTGACGCGCGAAGTCGGCATGGATCTGAAGGAGATGGGCGCCGGCCTCGTGCTGGTGGTGACCGATCCGGTGGTCAGCCGGCTGCCGCCCGTCCGGACCGTTCTCGACTCGCTCGAGCAGAGCGGCGTGGCCTTCGCGCTCTACGATCGCGTGCGGGTCGAGCCGACCGAGGAATCGTTCCTCGACGCGATCGCGTTCGCGCGCGCGCGTCCGTACGACGCGTTCGTCGCGGTCGGCGGCGGCTCGACGATCGATACCGCCAAGGCCGTCAACCTCTACACGACCCATCCTCCCGCCGACTTTCTCGACTACGTGAACGCGCCGATCGGCAAGGGCCTGCCCGTACCGGGACCGTTGAAGCCGCTGATGGCGATTCCGACGACCGCGGGGACCGGCAGCGAAACGACCGGCGTGACCATCTTCGATCTGCAGCGGATGCACGTGAAGACCGGCATCGCCAGCCGCCGGTTGAAGCCGACGCTCGGCTACCTGGATCCCGAGAACACGCGCACCATGCCGCCGCAGGTCGCGGCCTCGAGCGGCCTGGATATCCTGAGCCACGCGGTCGAGTCGTATACCGCGATGCCGTTCACCGGACGGCCGCGGCCGGAGCGCCCGGCGCTGCGGCCGGCGTACCAGGGATCGAACCCGATGAGCGACGTCTGGTCGATGCAGGCGTTGAAGATGGTCGCGCAGTTCCTCGTGCGCGCGGTCGAGGACCCGGAAGACGATGAGGCGCGCGCGAACATGCTGCTCGCCGCGTCGTACGCCGGCGTGGGGTTCGGGAACGCGGGCGTGCACCTGCCGCACGGCATGTCGTATCCGGTGTCGGGGCACGTGAAGAGCTACCGCGCGCCGGGGTATGCGGCGGATCATCCGCTCGTGCCCCACGGCATTTCCGTGATTCTGAATGCGCCCGCCGTCTTCCGGTTCACCGCGCGCGCCAACCCCGCGCGTCACCTGCAGGCGGCCGAGGCGCTCGGGGCCGATGTCTCGCGCGCGCGTGCGGAGGATGCGGGCAGGATTCTCGCGGACCGGATCACGTGGTTCATGCAGCGGCTGCACACGCCGAACGGCCTGCGCGACATCGGCTACACGTCGTCCGATATTCCCATGCTGGTGGAGGGGACGCTGCCCCAGCATCGCGTGACGAAGCTGTCGCCGCGGCCCGCGGGTCCGGACGAGTTGAGCGCGCTCTTCGAGGACGCGATGGTGGCGTGGTGAAGCCGTAGTTCCCAGCTTCCAGCTTCCAGCTTCCCGCGCCTCCCGCGCGCCCAGGCGTCAGCGCGCGCTTCGGCGTGGCCGCGCCATAGCTTGTCGCTCCGTGGCCATGCGCGACAAGCGACGGCGGGCGACTCCCGACTCCGCTTGACCTCGCGGCCGCATTTGTTATACAAACGCGAACAGTTCAGACACCGCGATGAAAGGGGACTATCTCGGCGCATTCGAGGAGCTCGTCCTGCTGGCGGTCGCCAGCGAGGGCGACGATGCGTACGGGGTGTCCGTGCAGGAGCGGGTCGAGCGCGATGCCGAGCGGCCGGTCTCGCTCGGTGCGGTGTATGCCGCGCTCGATCGGCTTCAGCGCAAGTCGTACGTCACGTCCTGGATCGGTGACGCGGGGCAATACCGCGGCGGCCGGCGCAAGCGCCACTTCGCGGTCACGGCGGAAGGCCGGGCGGTCCTCGGCGACATGCGCCGCATCCGCGACCGGATGTGGCGATCGCTCGGCCCCGCAGCGAGCCGGCGCACATCATGAGCGAGCAGGCACGTCCGCGATTCCTCGGAAGACTCATCCTGCGATTGCTCTGTCCGCGCGGGAGCCGCGAGGATATCGAAGGGGACCTCCTCGAGCTCTACGCCCGCCGGGAAGCCGCGGGCGGCGCACACGACGCGAAGACGCGCCTGCGCCGCGATCTCCTCAGCCTGTGCCTGGTGTTGGTGCTCATCCGCCTGCGAGCGATCGGCAGCATGTGGCAATCCGCGATCGACGGCCGGTGGGTGAGCGGGCTCGCGCAGGACGTCCGCTACGGCTCACGGGTCATGCGCCGGCAGCCCGCCTTCAGCATCGCCGTTGTCCTGACGCTCGCGATCGGCATCGGCGCGAACGCCGCCATCTTCAGCGTCGTGCACGCCGTGCTGTTCAAGGATCTGCCGTACGAGGCCGGCGATCGCTTCGTCGCAGTTCGTCAAGTCATCTCGATGCCGGGCCCTTTCACCTTGGGTTTCAGCGCCCCCCACTATTTCGAGCTCGCGACGCGCCAGACCGCGCTCGAACGGATCGCCGCCGTCACGTTCAACGAGACGACGTTGACCGGTCAGGGCGAACCGGAAAAACTGCAGACCGGTTTCGTGTCCTCAGGATTCTTCCCCCTTCTGGGCGTTCGTTCCCAGATGGGGCGCTCGTTCCGATCCGGCGAGTACGAGGTCGGCCACAACGGCGTGGCGCTCATCAGCCACGCCCTCTGGCGACGGCGCTTCGGCGCCGACCCTGGCGTCCTCTCGAGATCGATGGCCTTGTCCGGACGCCGGGTGGAGATCGTCGGCGTGCTTCCCGCGGACTTCAGCTTCATCGACCCCGCGGATGTCTGGGTTCCGCTCGTGTTCACCCCTAACCGGCTCGCCAACGAACACACCATCGACCTCGATGTCTATGGACGGCTGAAGCCGGGAGCTGACCCCGATGCGGCTGCGCGCGCGCTGACCGGTTCCGTGGCGGCCTTCCAAGCGAATCCGAATGATGAGCGCCGCGTCCGTCTCGATCGCGTGCGGACGCTGCTGGCGAAGGACGTGCGATCGAGCCTGCTGCTCTTCTGGGGGGCCGTCGGGCTGGTGCTGCTCATCGCGTGCGCTAATGTGGCGAACCTGATGCTCGCGCGGGCGGCCGACCGTCGCCGGGAGATGGCCGTCAGGCGCGCCCTCGGTGTGGACGCGTCGCGGCTCGTGCGCCAACTCCTGATCGAAGGCGTGCTGCTCTCGCTGTGCGGAGGCGCCGCGGGTCTCGGCCTCGCGCACTGGACCGTGAAACTGCTCGTCGGGATCAGCCCGGCAACCATCCCGCGTCTCGGAGAGATCGGCATCGACCCCGTGGTCGTCGCTTTCACGGCGGCGCTCTCTCTCGCGACCGGGATCGCCTTCGGCCTCGTCCCGGCGCTGCAGGCCGTGCGAGCCGACCTCACGGACGCGCTTCGCGACGGCAACGGCATCTGCCGGCGCGGCTTCCGGATGCGGCGCACGACGGCCCGCAGCGTCATCCTCGTGTTGGAAGTGGCCGTGACCCTCGTCCTCCTCGTCGGATCGGGACTGCTCGTGCGCAGCTTCCTGCGTCTGCAGCAGATCGACGCGGGCTTTGTCGCCGACGACGTGGCGGCGATCACGGTGTCGGTGCCCATCAGCCGTCCCGGCGAGCGGACCGAAGCGCGGCAGTTTTTTCAGCGGCTCACGGACGAGATTGCGGCGCTTGCGGGGGTGCGCTCCGCGGGCGCCGCGTCCGGGCTTCCGCTGACTCGCAGGGGCGGCCGATTGTCGTTCGTCATCGAAGGCAAACCGGTCGTTCCAGCGCCGCTCCCGGACGATCCCGCCGCGGGCGCGCCGGGGATCCCGCCGCCTCCGCCACCGCCCGCCGGCCAGGCGAAGCCGCTCGTGATGCCGTGGGCCGATGCGATCTTCACGGAAGTGACCGCCGGCTACTTCGAGACCATGGGCATCCCAGTACGCGACGGCAGGACGTTCAACGGGGCCGATCGCGCAGGCTCGTCGCCGGTCGTCATTATCAGCGACACCATGGCGAAGCGGTACTGGCCGGGCGAGCGTGTCGTCGGTCGCCGCTTGCAGGCCCACGACAATCGCTGGAAGACGATCGTCGGCGTTGTCGGCAACGTGCGCCGGTTCAGGCTCGAAGCCGAAGCGCTGCCGGAGATCTACCTGCCGGTGTCGCAGATCCTTCCTGACACAGGAGACATGCCGGCCGGGCAGGTCGAAGCAGAGGAGATGACCGTCGTCGCACGCGGTCGCGGCGAAGTGGAGAAGCTGCTTCCGGCCATGAAGGCGCGGGTGTACGCGCTCAACCCGGATCAGCCCGTCAGCGCCGCGTTGACGCTCGACCAGCTGCTCGCGACCGTCCAGGCGCCGCGCCGTTTCAACATGATTGTCCTGACGGCCTTTGGCGCCGCGGCGGTGCTGCTGACCGCCGTGGGACTCTACGGCGTCATGGCGTATCTGGTCGCGCAGCGCCGGCGTGAAATCGGCATCCGGGTCGCGCTCGGCGCGCGCCGCCGGCACATCGTCCGCCTCGTGGCCGGCGAAGGGCTGACGCTCGTGGCCATCGGGCTCGCGATCGGTATCGCCGCGTCGCTGACGCTGACACGTCTGATCGGCGGGCTTCTCTTCGGGGTCGCACCGACGGATCCCGTGACCTTCGGCGCCGTGGTGCTGCTCCTGCTCGTCGTGTCGGCCAGCGCCACATGGATGCCGGCGCGCCGTGCGCAGCTCGTCGATCCCGTCACCGTCCTGCGGCAGGATTGAACAACCAGGCTAGTCCCGAATCACTAATCGTTGAATCCGTTGAATCGTCGGATCGTGATTCAGGGATTCAAGGATTCAACGATTAGTGATTAGTGATTCGAACGCCGGCGCAGCGTCCTCGACCGTTCCATCCAGCAGATAGCGGCTCGGGGAGCGTCTCGTTCCATTCAACGCCCGGCGCATACACGGCCATCAGATCCCACCAGATGTCCTTCTGGAAACAGCAACCCGGCTGGAGATCGCGGCCACGGGACGAGTGCTCGAGCGCCCTGGCGACAGTGTGACCGGCGTCCCAGAACTGCCGCACTCGCGCGTCGGAGAGCCGATGAAGCGCACCCGTCCCGGGCTTGCCCCAATCGGTGGCGAGAATCGGCTGCCAGACGACGAAGACCGTGAGCGCACGCTGAGGATGTTTCGCGAGGATCCGCTCGATCTCCGTGGCGCCCTTCAGGCAGTACGGGCACGAGGCCGAGAGCAGGATGATGCTCCGCATCTTCGAGGCTTCACGGTTGAACTCGGCTTTGAGAGCGGCCGGATCGTTCAGGTCCGCGAGCGGCGGCTGCCCGGCGGGCGTCGTGCCGGCGGTTCCCAGCCAGACGCGCGCGAGAAGCACGAGAAGAGGAACGGCCGCGATGACGCCGTATCGCCTGATCACAGGACGTAGTCCGCGATCCATCCGGCCACGCTTTGCGGGAACAACAGCACGAGCAGGACGATTGTCGCCGACAAACCCAGAACCGTCAGGCTGAAGCGGCGACCCTACGCCGGCAGGTGCTCCGGCTCCGGTAAAGCTGGACCGCGCTCACGGCCAGCAGGAGCGTGGCAGCAGTGAGGAACCATGGCTGCAGCGCGTCGAACAGGCTGCTCAGCGCCAGCACACCGAGGGCTCCGGCGAAGCCCAGAGGCACGCAGCACGCGAACGCTGCGAGCGCGGTCGCAGCGGCGGCCAGGGGCGTCAGTCGTTCCGCGAGTCTCGTCTCCATCTCTATCGCGTCGCCCACGCCTCGCTCACCCAGGCCGGCGGATCGGGCTCGCCCCTCGGCTTCATCCCCTTCGTCTTCGACCAGCGATGGATCCAGGAGAAGCCGCCCGGGCCGGCATACTCGTCGGGCAGGCGATACGCGTCGTCGGCGAGCGCGCGATCGAGCGTGACGAACGTGTAGCCGCGCCGTTTGAACATGGCGAGCAGGTCAGGCGCGAGGTCCGCGTTGAGCTCGTTGGCGTGCAGCAGCAGGATCTGCGGAAACTCCCGGCCCACGACCTCGATCGAGCGCGCTTCGAAGAACGCGACAACGGATTCCATGTACGGAACGTACTCTTGCCGCACGCGCTCGCGGTACTGCGGCCTGGTGTACAGCGCCGCGTACTGGTAGTCGGAGTTGTCGAGCGTGACCGGAGCGACGCGGTATCCGTGCCGGTCGAGAAACCCCTGCAGGCCTTTCTTGACGTCCGGCGGTCGGCCCGGCATGAAGGAACGGATGGCGGTAGAACCGAAGCGCCTTCCCGCGAGCCGCGAGGGCCGCGCGGAGGGCCGGCTCGCCCTCGAGGATGTCTGCCGTGTACCGGTCCAGCGGGACGTTGTTGATGTCGAGATGGGAGTACGAGTGATTGCCGAGGTCGGCGCCGGCGTCGAGCCACAAGTCGAGGATCTGACGGAGGCCCTCGACGCCGATCTCGGCCTGACGGCTGGCGTTGACGAAGCCGGCGACGGGTACGCGCTGGTCGCGAAACGGCTGCAGGAGACGCTCCGTCATGGCGCGGACGCCGGCGAGGTTACGCGGGCCGCCGTCACCGCCTCTGGGCAAATCGTCGATCGTGATCGCGACCTCCCGGCCGGCGGGCGTCGGCGTGACCTGCATGACGATGCACGCCAGGAGAACGCACAGCTGCTTCATGCCGGAAGGCTAGCACATGGAAAGGCGCGCGGCTTCCTTCGCTGCCGCGCGTGGCGGCGCCGCTCGCGTGGGGCCGCGTGTCCTGCCGCGTAGACGAGCGACACGGGAATGCCGCGGACCTACCCGCGATCTCGCCGCACGGTCACCTTCGCCCCGCGGAGCTTCGTCGCGCGCAGCGCCTCGATGACGTCGTCGGCCAGCGTCTCCGGCACTTCGACGAGCGAGAAGCCGTCGTTGATCTCGATCGCGCCAATCGACTGCGACTCGATGCCCGCTTCGCCGGTGATGGCCCCGACGAGATCGCCCGGGCGGATCCCTGCCCGCCGGCCGGCCCCGACGAACAGGCGGACCAGATCTCCCTCCGCGGCGCGGCCGGCCCCTCCCGGCGGGACGCGGCCGCGCGCCGGCTTCAGCGTTCCCAGCGGCCGCTTCCCGCTGGCCGGCGGCGCCGCGACGGGGATCTCGCGATCGTCGCCCTCGCCCCCTGCCGCCGAATGGGCCAGCGCGACGGCGGCGGCCGCGATGTCCATGATGTCGAACTCGCTCGCCGAGCGATTCGACGACGACGCGGGTGCGAATCGAGGTTGCCGGCCAGCAGCCGCTCGCGGAGCGAGGCGCGGGTGATCTCGAGCCGGCGCGCGCGCAGATCCGCGACCGTCGGAATCGGCGCCACCTCGATCTTCTGTTTCGTCGCCGCCTCCATGGCGCGGAGCAGGCGATGCTCACGCGGCTCGGCGAGCGTGATGGCGGTCCCTCCGCGGCCGGCGCGTCCCGTCCGGCCGATGCGGTGCAGGTAGGCGTCGGGCGAGGCCGGCACATCGTAGTTGATGACATGCGAGAGCCGCTCGATGTCGAGCCCGCGCGCGGCGACGTCGGTCGCCACGAGAATATCCACTTTCCCCTCGCGAAAGCGGCCCATCACGCGCTCGCGCTCGCGTTGTTCCAGGCCTCCGTGGAGCGCGTCGGCGCGGTGGCCGTGCGCGTTGAGCAGCTCGACGAGCGTGTCGACTTCGAGCCGCGTGCGGCAGAAGACGAGCGCCGAATCCGGATTCTCCGTTTCGAGGACGCGTTCGAGCGACGCCGGCTTGTGGGCCCTGGCCACGATGTAGGCGATCTGGCGGACGCGTGGCAGCTTGCCGGCCGCCGCCGTTTCGCGGGCGATCTTGAGGCGCGTCGGATTCCGCAGATGCCGTTCCGCGATCGACAGAATCCGCGCCGGCATGGTCGCGGAGAACAGGGCCGTCTGCCGCGCTGACGGGGTGGCGTCGAGGATGGCGTCGAGATCCTCGGCGAAACCCATGTCGAGCATTTCGTCCGCTTCGTCGAGGATCAGCACCTCGAGTCGATCCAGCTTCAGCGTGCCGCGCCGGATGTGGTCGAGCGCGCGGCCCGGCGTCGCCACGACGACATGCGCCCCGCGCTCGAGCGCGCGCACCTGCTGATGCATCGGGGCGCCGCCGTAGAGGGGCAGGACGGTCAGCTGGCCGCCCCGCGCGTATTTGTGGACGGCTTCGGCAACCTGCATGGCGAGCTCGCGCGTCGGGACGAGCACGAGCCCCGTCGTCCGCCGGCGATCCTCGGCGCCGAGGTTGGCCGAGACGGTGCAGCATCGGCAGCGCGAACGCGGCCGTCTTGCCCGTGCCGGTGGCCGCCTGGGCGAGCAGGTCGCGTCCTTCGAGCAGCAGCGGAATCGTCTCGCGCTGGACGGGTGTCGGCTCCTCGTATCCGAGCGACGCGACCGACGCGACGATCGCGTCGTCGAGCCCGAGCGCGGCGAATCCGGCCGGCGCCGTCTTAGATTTGGGAGGGGTACGAATGGGCATGCCTCCCCGCATTGTACGCTGTCGAGCCGGGGGAGCCTGTCCGCGCTCGGGCATCTGGCGCGGGTACACGGACCTACCGGTGTTACGCCGCGTGCTGGCCTCGCTTATGCAGGCGATAGCCTAGGCGCCGACGCCGAAATTCGTCATTCCGAACGATTCCGAACCTTGGATAACTTCCTCTTCTCTGTACGCCGGCTGGCCTCACCTTTCCGCCGCGGGCATGTCCAGAGCGGAACTCGTGACCGATAGAAGGTGATGGCGGGTCTCCGGGTCCGGACTGCATGAAAATTCTCTATATTGCACACGAACGTCGCGCCGCTCAGGCCGCCGCACAGGCGTTGCGCAAGATTGCACCGAGTGCCACGCTGATGTGGGCCCGGAGTCCCGGCGATGCGCTGGGCTGGATTCAGGGCAACCGGGATGCGCGCGCGGTCATCGTCGACGCGGACACGCAGAATCAGGGCTGCAATGCCGTTCTGGATCAGGTCCGCCGCCTCGGCCTGATGACACCCGTCGCGGTAATCGCTCCAGAGCACCTGGATGGGCTGGCGAACGCGCTCAAAACAAGCCTGGATGCGGCCGTCGATCGCGAGCGCAGCCGGATGCCAGACCCTCGAGGCGCAACCGAGGGAGGTCGAGGAATCGCGCCAGCAGGCGCAGCCGCGCCTCGCCGACCGACAGGCGCAGCATGACGCCGCGGCGGCGCGCACGACCAGGATCTCCACAGCGCTCCAGGAGCTCGACGCGGTGCTGTGCAAGGTCGACGAACGTCACTCGGCGCAGACGGCGGCGATCGAACAACTGGCTCGGCGCGAGACCGAACTGGGCGCCGCCGTGGCCGAGGCAGTGGCGGCGCGCGCCGCCGTCGAACACCGGCTTGCCGACGCCGAGACGGCGCATCAGCACACCCAACAGCGCGCCGCAGCCGAACTGGCGGCGGCCGCTAAGCGGCAGGCAGCCATCGAAAATGGGCTTACTCGAGAACAGACCGCGCGCGCGACGCTCGAGGAACGTCTGGCTGCCTCCGAAATCGCCCGGCAGGACGCAGATCGACGGAGCGCGAAGGAGTTGGCATCGCTGACCACGCGCCTCGCGGATGCCGAGGCGCAACACCATACGTCGTCGGCGCGCACCAACAGAATCTGCACGGCGCTCCAGGATCGACTATTGGAGCTCGAAGCGGCAACCCGAACTGCCGACGAGCGTCACGCGGCGGACACCGCGACCGCCGATCGGCTGGCGTTGCGCGAAACGGAACTGGGCGCGTCGTTGGCAGAAGCCATCGCCGCCCGCACTGCGGCCGAGAACAGATCGGCCGAGGCCGAGGCTGTCTATCACGATGCGCAGCAGCGTGCCACCGCGGACCTGGCCGCGGGAGCCGAGCGATACGCCGCGCTCGAGGAGCGACTCAGTCAGGAGATCAGCGCGCGCAGCACGCTCGAAGCGCAGCTGGCCGCCGCCGAGACCGCCCGCCAGAACGCCGAGCACCAGCAGGCGACGGAGCTGGCGGCAGCGACCACCCGTTTCGCCGAGGTCCGGACGCAGCACGAAGCCGCCATGGAACGGACCGCGTCGGTCGAGCGGCAATTGACTGGTGCGGTTGCAGCGCTCGAGCAAGCCCGACGCGACCGGCAGTCGGAACTTGCCGCCGCGGCCGATCGGCTGGCGTTGCGGGACACGGAATTGAGCGGGGCGTTGGCGGACGCGATCGCCGCCCGCACTGCGGCCGAGAACAGATCGGCCGAGGCCGAGGCTGTCTATCACGATGCGCAGCAGCGTGCCACCGCGGACCTGGCCGCGGGAGCCGAGCGATACGCCGCGCTCGAGGCGCGACTCAGTCACGAGATCAACGCGCGCAGCACGTTCGAAGAGCAGCTGGCCGCCGCCGGGACTGCTCGCCACGATGCGGACCAGCCAGCACGCAACCGAGCTGGCGTCGGCGACCACGCGTCTCGCCGATGTCCAGGCGCAGCACGACCGCCGTCGATCGAGCAGACCGCGTCGGTCGAACGGCAATTGACCGATGCGGCTACGGCGCTCGAGCAAGCCCGACGAGACTGGCAGTCGGAACTCACCGCCGCGGCGGAACGATTGGCGTTGCGGGAAACGGAATTGAGCGGGGCGTTGGCAGACGCGATCGCCGCCCGCACTGCGGCCGAAAACGGATCGGCCGAAGCTGAAGCTGCGCATCAGCACGCGTCCACGCGTGCGGAAGCAGACCTGGCCGCGGCGGCCGCGCGACACGCCGCGCTCGAGGAGCGACTCGGTCAGGAGATCAACGCGCGCATCACGTTCGAAGAGCAGCTGGCCGCCGCCGAGACTGCTCGCCACGATGCGGACCAGCAGCACGCAACCGAGTTGGCGTCAGCGACCACGCGTCTCGCCGATGTCCAGGCGCAGTACGCCGCGTCGATCGAGCAGACCGCGTCGGTCGAACGGCAATTGACCGATGCGGCTGGCGGCGCTCGAGCAAGCCCGACGAGACTGGCAGTCGGAACTCACCGCTGCGGCCGAACGCCTGGCGTTGCGCGAGACGGAACTGGGCGCAGCGTTGGCAGAGGCCATCGCCGCCCGTACCGCGGTCGAGAGGAGATTGGCCGAGGCCGAGGCTGTATCTCAGGATACTCAGCAGCGTGCCGCCGCGGACCTGGCCGCTGCGGCCGCGCGATACGCCGCGCTCGAGGAGCGACTCGGTCAGGAGATCAACGCGCGCACCACGCTCGAAGCAGCAACTGGTCGCCGCCGAGACTGCTCGCCACGATGCGGACCAGCAGCACGCAACCGAGTTGGCGTCAGCGACCACGCGTCTCGCCGATGTCCAGGCGCAGTACGACCGCCTCGATTGAGCAGACCGCGTCGGTCGAACGGCAATTGACCGATGCGGCTGCGGCCCTCGAGCAAGCCCGACGAGACTGGCAGTCGGAACTCACCGCCGCGGCCGAACGCCTGGCGTCGCGCGAGACGGAACTGGGCGCATCGTTGGCAGAGGCCATCGCCGCCCGTACCGCGGTCGAAAGGAGATTGGCCGAGGCCGGGGCCGAATCTCAGGACACTCAACAGCGCGCCGCCGCGGACCTGGCCGCTGCGGCCGCGCGATACGCCGCGCTCGAGGAGCGACTCAGACAGGAGATCGACGCGCGCACCACGCTCGAAGAGCAGATCAGCCATGAACAGGCCTCGACCCGCTCCCTGCAGGACGCCCTCGCGCAGGTCAACGAGCAGACCCGGCTCGCCGTCGAGGCCAGCGGCCGCGACATCGCGCGGCTTCAGCGGGAGACCGACAGCCTGCGCCGGCAACTGGACGCCATGCGAGCGCATGCGGCTGCGCTGCGGCGTGACGCCGACCGCGTCTCGGTGGTGCAGCTGCAGCTCGAGGAGAGTCGGAAAGAGAATCGCCGGCAGTTCGAGCGCGCCCCCTACGCCCTGTGCGAGTGCACGCGAGACGGCGCAATCACCCGCGTGAACCATTCGCTGGCGGGGCTGCTCGGCTATCGAAGCGGGGCCGATCTGCAGCGCGTGGACTTCGCCGCCACCGTCTTCGAATCTGCCGACGATCTGCACTGGGTGCTCGAACAGGCCGTACGGACCGAAAAGCTGCAATCGGTCGAAACCACGGTGAAAACACGAGATCGTCGCCGGCTCTTCGTTCGTCTGCATGTACTGACGACCGACGGGTCGGTGGTGATTGCGGTCGAAGACCTCACCAGGCTGTCCGCGGTCGAGCAGCGGCTCCGCGAGGCTCAACGGATGGAGGCGGTCGGGCGGGTCGCGTCGGAGGTCGCTGTCACCTGCGACAGCTTGCTTCGTGATGTCACAAAGGGCGGCCGGCTATGGCTCGCCGGGTTCGAGCCCGACACACGCCTGCGGCATCAGGGTGAGCTGCTGCTTGGCGACGTGACGCGCGCGGCCGGTTTTCTGCGCCAGTTCCTTGTCTACGGACACAAGCAGATCAGCCGCCTCGAACCCGTCAGCGTGCAGCGCGTCTTACGTGACATGGAGCCGGTGCTGAAGCGAGTGCTCGACGACGACATCGTCCTGATGCTGCCAAAGACGACGGATCCATTCGAGGTCGATGTCGAGGCGCGGCATGTCGAACGGATCTTCGTCAACGTGGCAAACTACGCGCGTGAACGGATGCCGGACGGCGGGCGCGTGAAGATTCAGCTCGCGGCCACTGTCGTCGACTTGCGATTACTGGACAGCCATCCCACCATCCGCCCGGGCCCTCACGTGCTCATCACGATCACGGAAATGCGAGGCGCACCACGGCCGGCGCTGCCGATTCGGCTGTCGGCCTCTCGAGCCACACCGCCGGACGTCCCCGAATCGACGCCAGACAAGCCCGGCATGGACCTTGGTCCGCTTGTGGCGCTCATCAGCGAGTCGGGCGGGCGCTTGTGGATGTCGGCCGAACCAGCCGGAGACATGACGCTGCAGATCCATCTCCCGAAGCGAACCCACGACGAGGACATTGAGCCGGCATCCTGGTCCGATCGCGGCCGCCAGCTGGTCAGACGATTCCGCCCCTGATCGGATGACCCTCAGCCTGCCCTGCGTCCGGCTTGACCTGACGCTTCAAGACTGCCCCTTCAGCGTCGCGATCTTCATGCTCGGCGCTGCTCGCGGATCGCCTTCGTGCGCGCTTCGCTGCTGCGGTCCTTCGGAAGGAGGTCGTCCGCGCGCTGCGATGCCGGTGCATTCCCAGTCTCGTTCTGGTCTACTTCCCCGGCGCCCGCTCAACCGGTTCCATCCGCAGGATCGGCGTTGGCTTGCCCTCGCGATTGTCGGTGACCAGGTAGATGTCGCCCGTCCGGTCCCTGCCGTACGTCCCGGATGCGTCCCATCTGCGGCACCAGCGTTTCTTCGCTGACGACGCGCTGGCCGTCGAGCGTCAGCCGTGACGAGCCGCTGGCGCGCCATGCCGCCGACGAACAGGTTGCCGCGCCACTCGGGGAAACGGTTGCCCGTGTAGATCATCAGTCCGGAGATGCCGATCGACGGCACCCACACCTGCGCGGGTTGCTCCATGCCTTCACGGTGCGTGCCGGCGTGGATGGCGAGACCGGTCTGGTAGTTCACGCCGAAACCGATGACCGGCCATCCGTAGTTCCGGCCTGGCTGAACGCGATTGAGCTCGTCGCCTCCCTGCGGACCGTGCTCGTTGGTCCAGATGTCGCCGGTCTCCGGATGGATGGCGAGCCCCTGCACGTTGCGATGTCCGTAGCTCCAGATCTCCGGCCGCGCGCCGGCGCGGTTGACGAACGGATTGTCAGTCGGCACGCGCCCGTCGTCGTGCAGCCGGACGATCTTGCCGTGGTGATTCGACAGATCCTGCGCCGGATGCGCCTCGAGCTTGCCTTCAGGAGCGACTTGCCGGTCGCCGAGCGTCAGGAACAGGTACCCGTTGCGGTCGAAGGCGATCTTGCCGCCGAAATGGTTGCGGCCCTGTGTCGACGGCCTCGAAGAGCTGCTCGACGCCCGTCAACCGGGTGCCGTCAAAGCGGCCGCGTACCAGTGTCGTCGTGGCCTGTGGCGTCTGTCGCACCAGGCTTCGAGAAGGTCAGGTAGATCAGCCGATTCGAGGCGAAGTTCGGATGCGGCATGACTTCGAGCAGTCCGCCCTGCGAGGAGTGGAACACCTTCGGCACGCCTTCGACCGGCCTGGGGCAGCAGCTTGCCCTGACGCATCACGCGGAGCCGCCCTGGCCGCTCTGTGATCAACACGTCACCGTCCGGAAGAAACGCGATAGACCAGGGCTGAACGAGCCCGTCCACCACCGTGACGACGCGGTAGTCGTGGAGGGCCGATCTGAACATCGTGTTGCCCGTGACCACGCTCGCGCCCGACAGGGCAAGAATGACAGCCGCCACGCTCGCACGCGTTCGGAACATCGTTCGCTCTCCTCAGTGAAAGGGTCCCCTCAGGAAGACGGCTCATTATTGGTGTCGGGGCGCGTTGCGGTCAATCCGGGCGTGGTGCTGAGCCGTGGCGCCGGGTCGTGATTCCAACCGGCTGGATCGACGGCGTGTGAGTGATCGCCGCCATCGTATGATGGTTCTCTGCAGTTCGAGCGGGACGCGAAGAAGGCTGCCGGACCGGCTAACCGAAAGGGCCGATCATCCGACTAATGCTGGTCATGGTGTTCCAGCTCTGGCGAGACGTCCTCTACAGCGTGCGCAGCCTGGCGCGCACCCCCGCGCTGACCGCGACGATCGTGCTTACGGTCGGCATCGGTCTCGGCGCCACCACCGGCATGGTCAGCGTCGTCCGCGCGGTTCTGGTCAACCCGCTGCCTTACGCTGCCCCCGGCGAGCTGTTCTGGCTCTACACGGACAATCCGCCCTTATCGATTTCGGTTCTCGGTGGTCGACTACCGTGCGCTCGAGGCCGATCATCCGGCGTTCAGCTCGGTGGCGGCCTACCAGACCAGCCGCGTCACGGTCTCGGAGGGCGGCGCCGCCGAGCGCGTGACCGCGAGGGCCGTGACCGGTTCCTACTTTCCCCTCCTGGGCCAGACGGCCACCATCGGGCGCCTCTTCGACGTCTCGGACGACACGCGCGGCGACGCCGTCGCCGTGTTGACCGCGGCCTACTGGGCCCGCCGCTTCGGGAGCGATCCGGCCGTGCTCGGCCGGACGATGACCATCGACGGCGCGAGCTACAGCGTCGTCGGCGTGCTGCAGAAGACGGTCGGCCCCCTCGAGCACGATGTCGCGCTGTTCACCGCGGCGCGCTGGCCGCCGCCCAGGCGCAAAGGCCCGTTCTTCACGACGGCGCTGGGGCGGCTGCGCCCTGATGTGTCGCGCGCGGCGGCGCTCGACACGCTGCGCGCCACGAACGCGCGGCTCTTTCCCATCTGGAAATCGTCGTATCAGGACGAGAAAGCCACGTGGGGCCTGCAGGATCTGAAGGGCCGCGTCGTCGGAGACGTGGGCTCGACGCTCCTCGTCGTGCTCGCCGCGGTCGGGTGCGTGCTCCTCATCGCCTGCGCGAACGCGATCAACCTGCTCATCGCGCGTGCGCTCAACCGGAGCCGTGAGCTGGCCATTCGCAGCGCGCTTGGCGCGTCGCGGGGCCGGCTCCTGCAGCATCTCATCGTCGAAAGCGGCGTCCTGACGGCCGGCGCCGCGGCCGTGGGGGTGGGCGTCGCCTTCGTCGCGATCAACCTCGTGACGACGTACGGCGTCGACTACATCCCGCGCGTCGACGAGGTCCGGCTGTCCGCGCCGGTAATCGGATGGCTCGTCCTGTTGGCGGCCGGCAGCGGGGCGCTCATTTTTCTTGGCGGCCTCGTGCCGGCGATCCACAGCTCGTCGATGGGGATGGATCGCGCGCTCCGATCCGGCGGGCGGTCGTCGACCGACGGGCCGGCGGCTCGACGGCTGCGGCGCGCGCTCGTCTCGGCCCAGTTCGCGCTCGCGACGCCGCTCATCGTCGCTGCCGTGCTGGTGATGGCGAGTCTCGATCGGCTCAGCCGCGTCAGCGTCGGCATCGACACCGAGCGCGTGCTGACGGCCGCGGTGTCCCTGTCCGGTCCGGGCTATTCCAAGGAGAGCGACCGAAAGGCGTTCTGGGATCGGGCGCTCGCGCGGCTGGCGGTGCTGCCCGGGGTGGAAGCGGCTGCGCTCGCCGACAGCCGGCCGCCGAGCGACAGCGGCAACCGGAACAACTTCGATCTCGAGGATCACCCGACACCGCCCGGCCAGAATCAGCCGATCTGCACCTGGGTGGCTGTTTCGCCGGCGTTCTTCAAGACCGTCGGTCTTCGGCTCGAACGCGGACGGCTGCTGGACGAGTTTTCCCTCCGGGATGATCTCGTGGTCGTGGACCGCGCGTGGGCCGACCGGTTCTTCCCCGGGCAGGAAGTCGTGGGCCGCCGGTTGAAAAGCGGCGGCTGCACGACATGTGGCTGGACGACTGTCGTCGGCCTCGTCGGCAACGTGAAATGGACCGGCCTCGACGCATCCGAGGACGGCACGGTCTATTGGCCTTTCGTGGATTTCCCGAATGCGTTTTTCGTCCTCCGAACCAGCGCGGACCCGGTGTCGCAGGCGCTGTCCGTGCGGCAGGCCGTCCGCGAGCTCGATCCGGGCCTCGCGCTCTCGAACATCGCGACGGGGGAGGAGCTCGTCGTCGGAGTCGCTGACGCGGCCCCGCTACCTCAGCGTGCTGGTCGGGATGTTCGCGCTGGCGGCGCTGGTGCTGTCGGTGGTCGGCATCTACGGCGTCATGGCGTACTTCGTCCAGCAACACACGCGCGACATCGGCATCCGTCTGGCGCTCGGCGGCGAGCCGTCGGGCGTCCGGCGCATGGTCGTCCTGCAGGGGTTGCGCCTCGTGGTCGCCGGAGTCGGGCTCGGGGTGGGCGCGGCGTTCCTCACCGCGCGTTTCCTCACGACGATGTTGTTTGGCGTGAGCCCGACGGATCTGCGCACGATGGCGGGCGTCCCCGTTGCGCTCGTGGCGATCGCGGCCATCGCGTGCCTCGTCCCGGGGCGCCGCGCCGCGAAACTGGATCCGGCAGAGATCCTGCGAGAGAGCTGACCCGGCTTCCTACTTGTCCGTGATGCGCGACGGCGACGTGAGCTTGATGCCCTTGCGCGACGTGGTCACGCTGAGGCGGTCCGACAACTTGACGCCGTCCGGCAGCGTGTAGGTGAGGAGGTACTGGTTCAGCAGGGAGTCCGCGATTCTGCTCACCGCCGGGGCGATCGCCTGTCCCGTGCCGGCCTCTTCGATGCGCCCGCCGGATTCTTTCGGCCCGTCGCCCAACACCTGTCCCAGATTGGCGCCCGAGACGTAGACGAGGTTCAGGGCCGCGCCGCTCGATCGGACGATTCTCAGCACGTTGGTCGGCTCCACCGAGTGAAGGATGCCGCCGGCAATCGTGAGCGCCAGGATGACCGGCCGCTCCGCCTTCCGCAGCTGCAGCTCCTTTGCCGCGTCCGAGATCGCCTCGGGCAGCTGATCGCCATCGGACTCCGCGCGCCCACGCTGGCCCAACCGTCCGAGCGCGCCTTTCAGTCCCTCGACATCGTCGGTGAAATCGACGAGCTTCAATGCCTGCGGGGTGAGCACGCTGATGCTGAACTGTCCGCGGCCGTGGACCTTCTGGAGGAACTGGGACACGGCGAACTGGAACGCTCCCGTACCGTTGTCCTCGACGAGGATCGCGACGTGTACGGGTGCGGTGGCGGGCACCAGGCCGGCCACCGTCCGTTCCTTGCCGCCCTCTTTGACGGCGATGTCCGCGGCCGTCAGGTCGGTGATCGGCGCGCCGCTCTTGGAATCGGTCGCTGAGATATAGACCTTCCGCGTCACCTCGGCCGGCGCCGTGGCGGTGCCGACTCGGCTCGTCAACGTCATGGGCAAGGCTGCGAGCAGCACAACGATCAGTCGATTCATACAGGACCTCCGTCAGTAAGTCCGCGGCGCCAATTGCCGCCTGCGCGGCCATGTTAGCATCAGGTATACTGACCCGCGAAGATCACCACGCGGCTCGAAGCCTCAGGCCTCGAGGCGCTGCTCCAGCCGATCTTCACTACCACGTCACTTGACAAGCAGCACCGGACGCGGCCGTCCCGGGAGGGCTCGCACATGCGCCTACGGAAGTTGCGGCGATCCCTTCTGCCGGCCGCTCTGGCGGCTGCAATCGTCTGCTCCGGCGCCGCCCTGCATGCCGCCGACACGTTCGAGCCGAACGACACGCGCGAGACGGCGACGCCGATCGCGAGTGGTTCGCCCACTGGTGTCCTATATCTCGTCGTCCGGAGACGTGGACTTCTATCACTTCTCGCTCTCGAGCGCGCAGCACATCCGCATCGATCTGGCCGTGCCTGACGCCGCGAACTACGCCGTCGCACTGCATCAGGAGTTCTCGGCGGTCCGCGACCCGATCGAGATGTATGTCGCGGACAACCCCGGGACCGGCGTGGACGAACGCCTGGAGTGGACGCTCCAGCCGGGCAACTACTGGATTGTCGTGCGCGTCGGCTCTCCGTCTCCTGCCTACGATCCGGATGGGAGCTACACGCTGACGCTCACTGCGCCGCTGACGGGGGACACGTTCGAGCCGAACAACACGCTCGCCACCGCCACCTTTCTGCCGCTCGGCGACGACGATCTCATCGCATAAGTTCACGCGCAATGACGCCGACTGGTACCGTATCGTGGTCGCGGCCGAAGCGCATCTGTCGATCGACCTCGACGTGCCGGACACTCAGGATTACAACCTGAGCTTGTACAACGCCGCGGGTTCGCTGCTCGCCGGCGGAGGCATCGGGACCTCTTCGCCCGGCACTGACAAACGCATTCTCATCACCGTTGCCGCCGGGACGTACTATGTCCTGGTTGGCTGGCAGGCTCAGTTCATGCCGATCGAGAATCCCGGCGGCCTGAACTACTCGCAGGACGTCCCCTACCATCTGACAGCCACTTCCGGATCGTTCACCGACACGTTCGAGCCAAACAACGGGATCGACACGGCCCGCCGCATCGGACCTGGCTCCTTCGCGTCGAAGATCTACACGTCCAACGACCAGGACTGGTATCGCTTCAATGCCACCGGCGCGGGAACCTTCACCATCCACCTGGACGTGCCCGCGTCGTCCGACTTCGCGATGACGCTCTACAAGGACGATGGCACTTATCTGGTCGGATCGGATACGGCCGGCACCGGCATCGACGAACAGATTGTGTTCTCCGCCAACAGCCGCGCGGCGTTTCGCCTGAGGATCTATCGCTCCGAACCGTCGCCGGCGGGTGACTACACGCTCACGCTGTCGGGCAGCACGATACGGCCGGTCTACTCCGTCCCCGGCGATTTCGACGGCAACGACGTCGCCGATCTCGCGATCTACAACCAGATGACCGGCGTCTGGCAGTGTGCGGAGACAGTTCACTGCTGCAATACGGCGGGCCGGGGGACCTGGCGGTACCCGGCGATTACAACGGCGATCGCAGAGCCGACGTGGCGGTGTATCGGCCTCTTACCGGCGTCTGGTCCGTGAAGGATCAATTCGTCGTCCAGTTCGGGGAGCCGGGAGACATCCCGGTAGCGGCTGACTACAACGGCGATGGTGCGACAGACATCGCCGTCTATCGGCCGTCGACAGGCTTCTGGTATGTGCGCGGTCAGCTGGCGGTCCAGTTTGGCGACCGGGGCGACGTGCCGGTCCCCGGCGACTACAACGCCGACGGCGCGACCGACATCGCGGTCTATCGAGTCAAGACTGGTTATTGGTACGTGCGGAACCAATCGGCGATCCAGTTCGGCGGACCCGGCTATGTGCCCGTCCCGGCGGACTACGACGGGAACGGATCGATCGACGTCGCGGTGTACCGCCCCTCGACCGGATACTGGTACGGGCGCAACCAGTTCACGCTTCAGCACGGGATTCCCGGGGATGTGCCCGTTCCTGGCGACTACGACGGCGATGGCGCCGCCGAGGTCGTGGTGTTTCGTCCCGCAACCGGCGACTGGCTCGATTGGGGCCACTTCACCGTTCACCACGGGGGCGGAGGCTATCAACCGGTTCCTCGCGCCCCGTCGGCGCTGCGGGCGACCGCGGGAGACTACGACGGCGATCGAGTGACCGATCTGGCGGTGTACAGGCCATCAACCGGCCAATGGTTCGTGCGCAACAAGCTGGCGGTGCAATTCGGGGATGCGGACGATGTCGCGGTGCCAGGCGACTACAACGGCGACGGCAGACAGGATGTTGCCGTCTTCAGGCCGTCGACGGCCATGTGGTATGTGCGCAATCAGTTTGCGGTCCAATGGGGCCAGTGCCGGCGACATCCCTGTGCCCGCCGATTACAACGGCGATGGGACCACGGATGTCGCTCTGTATTCGCCGTCGACCGGGCTCTGGTTCGTGCGCGATCAGTTCGTGATTCCGTTCGGCGAGCCGGGCGACATTCCTGTTCCTGGTGACTACGACGGCGATGGCATCACGGACGTGGCGGTCTATCGACCTTCGACCGCGACGTGGTACGTCCGAAACCAGTTGACGGCGCAGTACGGTGATCCCGGCGACGTGCCGGTGCCAGCCGACTACAACGGCGACGGCATGACCGAGCTCGCGGTGCACCAGCCGTCGCGAGGGCTGTGGCGCGTCGGGCAGAACTTTCTGTTGCGGGAGTTCGGCGAACCGGGCGACGTCGTGGTCCCCGGGCGACTTCGACGGCGACGGCGCTACCGATGTCGCCGTGTATCGGCCGGGTTCCGGCACCTGGCACGTGTGGCACAGGTTCGATGCGCAGTTCGGGGATCCAGGCGACGTGCCGCTCGTGCGCACGGGCGGGACGCAGTAGGGCGTCGCCGCTGGCCGGGCGCGCGACGGGCGTCGCCGCTGGCCGGGACGCGCGACGGGCGTCGCCGCTGGCCGGGATGCGCGACGGGCGTCGCTACTTGTCCGCGATGCGCGACGGCGCCGTGAGGCTGATGCCCTTGCGCGACGTCGTCACGCTGATCCGATCGGCCATCTTGACGCCGTCCGGCAGCGTGTAGGTGAGCAGGTACTGGTTCAGGAGCGTGTCCGCAAGCCTGATCGCCGCCGGCCCGATCGCCGTTCCCGTTCCCACCTCTTCGATGCGTCCGCCCGATTGTTTGGGGCCGTCGCCCATCACCTGACCCAGGTCGGCGCCTGTGATGCAGAGGACGTTCAAGCCGGCGCCGCTCGCCCGGAGAATTCGCATGACGTTGTCGGGCTCGACCGAGTGCAGCTGGCCGCCGGCAATGGTCAGCGCCAGGATGACGGGCCGCTCGGCCTTGCGCTGCTGCAGCGCCTTGGCCGCCTCCGCGATCGCCTCGGGCATCTGGTCGCCGTCCGGCTGCAGGCGCCCGCGCGCGCCCAGCCGCCCGAGCGCGTTCTTCAGCGCATCGACCTCCTCGGTGAAATCGACGATCTCTGATCGCCTGCGGGTTGAGCAGGCTGATGGCGAACTGTCCGCGGCCGTGGACCTTCTGGATGAACTGAAACACCGCGGACTGGAACGCTCCGGTGCCGCCATCATCGACGAGGATCGCGACGTGCACGGGTGCGCTGGCCGGCTGCAGGCTGGCGACAGGCCGTTCCTTGCCGCCTTCCTTGACGGTGATGTCCGCGGCCGCCAGGTCGGTGACCGGCGCGCCCTTGGAATCGGTCGCCGAGATATAGACCTTCCGCGTCACCTCCGCCGGCGCCGTGGCGGTGTCCACGCGGCCCGTCAACGTCATGGCCGAGGCTGCGAGAAGCACAACGATCGGGCGATTCATACGAGACCTCCGTCAAGCCCGCGGCCGCCAACTGCCGCCTAGCGCGGCCATGTTAGCATCATCGCGCCGGTGGAATCGACAGAGCCTCACCTAGAACTTTAGAACTTTAGAACTTTAGAACTTTGATCCTGTGAGGCTAGCCGCGTATCAATCCCCCCTTCTTCCATGTGGGTCCATGGACGCTATCGAGCTCGTTCGCAAACGGGTTGCGTGGTGTGAGGCGGAAGGGGTGGAAATCCTCTGCTGCCCGGAGGCCGTCCTCGGAGGTCTGGCGGACTACGCGGCGCACCCCGCCGACATTGCGATTGACGTGGACAAGCGGTCAGCTCAACGCCGTGCTGACGCCGCTGGCCAGCGACACCGTGACGACCATCCTGGGGTTTACGGAGGCAGCCGGAACGGGTGAGCTCTACAACTCGGCAGCGGTCTTTCACAGAGGATCCGTGATCGGCGTGTATCGCAAGCTGCATCCGGCGATCAGGAAGTCGATCTATCGGGCCGGCGAGCGGATCCCGGTCTTCCATGTTGGCGGTCTCACGTTCGGGATCGTCATCTGCAACGACTCCAACCATGTCGAGCCGGCGAGAATCATGGCCTCCCAGGGAGCGACGGTGCTCTTCGTGCCGACGAACAACGGCCTCCCTCCGGGGAAGGCAGATGTCGTCGTTGACGCGAGGAACGCGGACATCGCCCGCGCGGTGGAGAACCGCGTGTGGGTCATCCGTGCCGATGTCGCAGGCCGCACCGCGGATCTGGTGTCCTACGGATCGTCCGGTGTCGTCGATCCCGGCGGCTCGGTCCTTCAATCGGCGCAGCGGCTGACGGAGGATCTCCTGGTGGCCGATCTCGCCACTGCGCCGCGTGAGCGACGACGCGGGTGGGACGGGGCAGGTCACGGATGACAGCGCCGTTGACGGCTCGAGTCCGGTGACTCGTCAGTGCGTGGCGGTCAGGGCTGGCGAGTCGTGATCACCATTCGCGATGCCACCAGGGCCGATGCGTCGTCCATTGCCGGGCTCATGTCCGAGCTCGGGTATCCCACTGCGGAATCCGACATGCGCGAGCGGCTGGCCGCGATCGAAGCCGACGTGAGCTACCGGACACTTGTGGTCGAGGTCGCTGCGACGGTGGTCGGCGTTGCCGGCGTCGGGCTGGCGCACTACTACGAGCGCAATGGCACGTACGGACGAATCCTGGTCCTGTCGATCGGCGAGGCTCATCGCCGGCACGGTCTGGGGCGCGCCCTGGTCGAGGCCGCGGAGGCTTGGGCCGCAAGTCGAGGCGCACGCGCCATGCTCGTGAATACCGCGCATCACCGGCAGAACGCGCACCAGTTCTACGCCGGGATGGGCTATGCGTCGACGGGCCTGCGGTTCGTGAAGGAGCTTCAGTCGCAGTCGTAGCGCAGGCCTTGATTCAGGCCTGCCGTCCGTACGCGAGCAGGCAGCCGGCTCCAACGCGGTTCCTGTGCAAACCGCTGTTGCGGTCGTTGGACATCTCCATGGAGCACGCGCGATGAAGACGATCCTCATCACAATCGGGGTGCTCGTCGCGATGGCGGGCGCCTTCGTCATCTGGCTCGTGTGGAGGACCGTTGCGCGGGGCCGCCGGAGCTACTCCACGCTCGCGGCGCGGATCGAACCGGTCGTGAAGCGCCTCATCGCCGGAGAGCCGCCCGACCCTGCCGATCTCGAGCGCTTCGCGCAGGACCGCGAAACGCGGAAAGTTCTGTACGAAGCCCTCGAACGTCATCAGAAACTGGATCTGTTCCCTGCGAGCTGGCTGACGGCCGAGGCCATGGCCGAGGCGGATCTCGCGGTGTGGTTGAATCACCCGAACGAGTTGGCAGCGCTTCCGGACGAGATTGAGCTGATGGCCACCCTTCCCGCGCCGGGCGCGGATTCAGAGCGTCAGCGCTACTTCGTGTTCCGGTACAAGATGAACCCTCCGCATTGGAGCGGCCAAGGATGGGTGGCTCGCGGGAGTTGCGGGGCCCTACCCGGTCGATGGCCCCTTCGCGCCGCACGCGACCGGGACGTTCAGCCGTTTCGAGCCCTACGACTCCAAGCCGCCGGAAGCGCATCTGCAGGCGACACACCGCTCGTGACGGCGCGCGTCAGCGTCTTACTTCTTGCCTTTTTCGGCGACCGCCTTCTGCCAGTACGCCTGCTGCCCGAAGTACGCCCTGGTGTCCGGCATGTTCGCCAGAATCGCCCGCCGCATTTCCAGGATGTCCAGCTTGCCTTCCTTCTGGAAGAGGACCTTGCCGTCCGGCGCGATCACCATCGTGAACGGCGATCCCGGCTTCCACTTGGCGCCCCAGGCCGCCTGCAGGGCGCTCGGGTCAGCCACGGCGAATTGCTTGTTGGGGCTCGAGGCGTACTGTTTCTTGAGGAACGCCAGCACCGCGTCATAGTCGCCGGGGGGATCCGTCGAGACCGTGACGAAGTCGAAGCTGCGCAGCCGGTACATCCGGTAGGTGGTCTCGAGATCGTGCAGCTGGCTGACGCAGTCGCGGCACCCGGTTGACCAGAAGTTGACCAGCAGCACCTTGCCGGTCCCGTTCGCGCGCAGCTTCTTGATGTCGTCCACGCCGACGAGGTCGAGCGTCACCGGCTCGTTCTGAATCTTCGCCCACTCCTCTTCGACGCCGCTCGCCTTCGACATCCACTTCGTGGTGCAGCCGAAGGCCCCGGTTTGCGCGACCGGGACTGGACGGCCGGCGAGCAGCGCATCGAGCGCGTTGCGCGCGTCGTGCGACTTGACGAGATCCTCGCGCTGGTTGTCGTCAATCCGTCCCTGGTACTGCAGCTTGCGGTCCTGATCGAAGAGATAGATGTGGGGCGTGGCGACGACCCCGAACTTGATCGCGACGGCCTGGGTCTCGCCGTCGTAGAGGTACGGCCAGTCGCGGCCCCGGAACTTCGCCCGGATCTTCATCTCCTCGAGCGAGTCGTTCACGTCGGTGTAGCCCTGCTCGTTCAAGCGAATCGACTTCGGGTTGTTGGGGTTGATCGCGACGAAGGTGACGCCCTTCCCTCGATACTCTCTGTAGAGCCTGTCGACCCGGTCTTCGTACAGCTGCGACATCGGACAGTGGTTGCACTCGAACACGATCGCCAGGAACCTGGTCTTCGTGTACTCGCTCAGTTTGTGGACCTTGCCGTCGATGCCAGGCAGCGAGAAATCCGGCACCGGCGCGCCGATCGGGAGAATGGGATGCTCGAGGTTGGGCTGAATGCCGCGACCGCGTCCCTGCGTCCCGCCCGCGGGCTGGCCTTGCGGCCAGGCGAAGGCGATCGTGGCAGTGACGAAAACAGCGCAGATCGCCAGGGTCGCCGGCCGATGATGTCCGTGTGCTCGTCGCGTCATGAATCTCCCTCGCTCCTCGAAGAGGCGCCGGGTCCGGCCGCGGTCAAGGGCCGGCCCAGTACGCCTGAAGGCCTGGGTACATCTTATCGTCTGGCAGGCTCGCCAGAATCGCCCGCCGCAGTTTCAGGATGTCGGTTTCGCCGAGCTGCTGGTGGAGGACGTCGCCGTTCGGCGCGATCAACAGCGTGAACGGCACCGCGGCCGGCATCAGGGGATCGAATGCCGCCTGCAGGCCGGAGATGTCGGACGTCGCGAACTGCAGGTTCGGGCTCGATGCGTGTTTCTGCCGGAGAAACGCCTGCACTTGCGGCTGATCTTCCGGGTCGTTGATCGAGACGGTGACGAACTCGAAGTTGCGGCCGCGGTACATGCGATAGGTGGTCTCGAGATCCGGGAACTCGGTGACGCAGGGCCCGCACCAGGTCGCCCAGAAGTTCACCAGCAGCAGCTTGCCGGTCCCGTTCCCGCGCAGCTTCTTCAGCTCGTCCGCGCCGGCCATGCTTGAGCGTCACCGGCTCGGCTTCAATCCTGGCTTTCTCGCTGTCGCTGCCGGACGGCTTCGCGATCACTTTCGTGGGACAGCCGGACGCGGCCGTGCGCGCGACGGGGACCGGACGGCCGGCCAGCAGCGCATCGATCGCGTTGCGCGCGTCGCGGGTCTTGACGAGCGGTTCGCTGACGTTGTCGTCGATCCGCCCCTGGTATTGCAGCTTGCGGTCCCGATCGAACACGAACACGTGCGGCATCGCGGTGACGCCGAACTTCGTGGCGATCGCCTGCGTGTCGCCGTCGTAAAGATATGGATACTCGAGGTTCCGGTAGGCGGCGCGGGTCTTCATCTCGGCGAGGGAATCGCCCACGTCCGTGTAGCCGAGCTCGCTCGGGCCCAACGAACCGGGGTTGTCCGGGTTGATCGCCAGCACGGTGACGCCCTTGCTCCGATAGTCCTCGTGGAGCTTCTCGAGCCGGCTCTCGTACAGCTGCGACACGGGACAGTGATTGCACGTGAACACGATCGCCAGCACCGGGCTGGTCGAGTACTCACCGAGCGTGTGGGTCTTGCCGTCAACGCCAGGCAAGGCGAAATCCGGCGCCGGCGCGCCGATCGGCAGCGTCGGATCGCGCGGCCGCATCGGCGCTGCAGGCGGCCACGGACAGCAGGAGGAGCGGGAGAAGGCGCCACATGCGAGTCCCAGACTACATCAAGCCGGCATTCGGGGTGACGGCTGGAACGGCCACTGGCGCAGCCGTCTCGACCAGGCCAGGAACCAGACCACCCCCAGCGCCAGGATGCCGACGCCGAACGCGATCACCCGCACGTCCGTCGTGACGAAGATGAACAGCCAGCCGGCGAGCGCGACGAGGGTCGGAAGCGGGTAGAGCCAGATGCGATACGGCCGCGGCATGTCGGGGCGCGTGCGCCGGAGGAGCATCACGCCCGCGACCTGGCCGATGAACTGCACGACGATCCGCGTGGCGATGAGCGCGTCGATGACCACGCCGAGCGAGAAGAGGCAGGCGACGATCGAGATCAGCCCGAGCACGATCAGCGAGACCGTCGGGAAGCCCTTCGTCGGATGCAGGCGCGCGAACACCTTGAAGAAGTACCCGTCCCTGGCCGCCGCGTACGGAATCCGCGAGTACCCGAGCAGCAGGGCGAACACCGACCCGAACGCCGTCCACAGGATCATCACGCGTGAAGACGGTGGCGATCCCCGAGCCGTAGATCCGCTCCATGAACGACGACACGATGAAGCTCGACTCGGGGTGATCGCCGGCCGGCACGAACTCGCGCCACGGCATGACGCCGATGATCGACAGGTTGATGCCGAAGTAGATCGCCGCGACCGCGACCGTGCTGATCAGAATCGAGCGCGGGATGACGCGCCCCGGGTTCTCGACCTCGTCGCCGATGTAGCACACGTCGTAGTAGCCGAGGTAATCGTAGACGCCGACGCGCGACGCGGCGCCGAGGCCCATCAGGAAGCCGAGCGAGAAGTTGAAGGCGCCCGGCGGAAAGTCGAACGCGATCTGCGGATCGAAGTGCATCGCGCCCGTCGCAATCACCGCCGCCGTGGTCAGGAGCGTGCCGACCCACAAGCTGACGGTGATCGTCGCGATCGACGTGATGCGGCGGTAGAGCAGGGCGATGTTGACCAGGCCCACCGCGGCGGCGACCAGGAACAGCGAGCGGCCCGAGAACCCGGGCCAGATGTAGCCGAGGTACTGCGAGAAGCCGATGTAGCCGGAGGCGATCTCGAGCGGCCCGCTCAGGATGAACTGCCACACGAAGAGGAACGCCATCAGCCGGCCGAAGGTCTCGCGGCCGAACGCCTCGCGCAGATACCCGAACGATCCGCCCGGGCCCGGCATGGCGGCGCCGAGCTCGCTCCACACCATGCCGTCGCAGATCACGATGACGAGCGCGACGATCCAGCCGAGCATGGCCTGGGGGCCGCCGAGCGCGCTCATCAACAGCGGGATCGTGATGAACGGGCCGATCCCGATCATGTTGATCATGTTGAGGGCGGTGGCCTGGAGCAGGCCGAAGCGGCGCGGAGGAGGCGTGGACATGTGCGGTCGGACAGTAGACTAGCTCAGCTCGACGCGCAGTCAAACCGACGCGCCGCCGCCCGCGCCACCTCCGAGGTGTTACGCTTGATCGCCCATGGCCGATCCTGACCTGATCCGCCCCGTCGCGCGCGCCGTGCCGTCACGGACGACGTCCTGGCGGAGCCATCGCCGGGTGCTCCCCGACGATCTCCTCAGGGATGCGTCGCGGCGGCTGGGGATCATGTCGCTCGTGGCGGGCGGGTTGTGGATCGTGGCGTCGGTGCTGGGGCATCTCGCGGCGCAGTCGATGGTCCACGGCGATGCGCGGCTTGGCGTCGGCGATGCGATTGCCGTTGTCAGCGTGGCCGTGTCACTGCTGCTGTTCTTCTACACGCGGAGGGGCGATCAGGATCCGAGGCGCTTGCTGGATCTCGGGCTCGCTTACATGGTTTTCACGGGGTGCGCACTCGGACTGACCTTTCACTGGAACCCCATGCCCGGGGACCGCAGCATCGCCCCGGAGATCTCGTGGATCGGCGCTGTCGTCCTGATGTTTGCCGCGATTGTCCCGAGCACGCCGGCGAAGACGCTGGCCGCCGGGGTGATTGCCGTCTCTATGAACCCCATCGCCATGCTGATCGCCCGGGCGAAGGGGACCTGGAACATTGCTCCCTCGGACGCCCTGCTCATGCACTATCCGGACTACCTGCTCGTCGGCGTCGCCGTCGTCATCTCGCACGTCGTCACGTCGCTCGGCCAGCAGGTCGCGAAGGCGCGGGAGATGGGGAGCTACCAGCTCGGTGCGCTGCTCGGCCGCGGCGGGATGGGGGAGGTCTACCGGGCGACCCACCGCATGCTCGCCAGGCCCGCGGCGATCAAGTTGATTCGCCCCGAGATGATCGGCGCGAGCGACGCCGCGGACGCGCAGGTCGCGGTGACGCGTTTCCGGCGGGAAGCGGAGGCGGCGGCCAACCTGCGCTCGCCGCACACCGTCGAGCTCTACGACTTCGGCGTCACGGATGACGGGACGCTCTACTTCGTGATGGAGCTGCTCGACGGCATGGATCTCGAATCGCTCGTTCGTCAACACGGCCCTCAGCCCGCCGGGCGCGTGGTGCACATCCTCCGCCAGGTGTGCGCCTCGCTCGAAGAGGCGCACGTGCGCGGTCTCGTGCACCGGGACATCAAGCCGGCCAACATCCACGTCGGCCGGCTCGGGCTCGTCGACGACTTCGTCAAGGTGCTCGACTTCGGCCTCGTGAAACCAATCGCCGACGGCAGCTCCGAGCAGGCGTTGACGACGCAGGCCGGGTTGATTATCGGGACGCCCGGGTACATGGCCCCCGAGTTCGCGCTCAGCGAGACGATCGATGGACGGGCCGACCTCTACGCGCTCGGGTGCGTCGCCTACTACCTCCTTACGGGCCAGCAGGTCTTCGACGGCGACACGGTGATGAAGGTGATCGCCAAGCATCTCCAGTCGGTCCCGGTGCCGCCGTCGCAGCGGGGGCCGATCGCGGTTCCGCCCGCCCTGGAGCAACTCGTCCTGGCGTGCCTGGCGAAGAAACCGGAGGACCGGCCGAGGAGCGCCGCGGAGCTGGCCCGGGCGCTCGCCGCGATCGACGTCGTTGCGTGGACCGAGATCCAGGCTCGCGAGTGGTGGGTGGCGGCGCGGGCGCTGAGCGGGGACGGTAACAGCGGCGCGTCTCTGCGGCCGCCGTCGTCCAGCAGCGCCGAAACCCGGCTCGCACGGCCCGTCGCCGACGGCCGGACAATCTGAGCGGCGGAAAATCAATTGTGGCTTCCGCCTTCAGGCGGAAGTCAGCGTCCGCGGCATCCTTCCGCCTGAAGGCGGAAGCCACGAGAATCGTATTGGAGAGCGATCGATGAGTCCTGATGGTCCCGGTGGGGGAGCTTACCCAGCGAGCCCGGGAAGGCCGGATGGTGTTCCTTGACCGGCTGCGCGCAGTGGCGCTGTTCGTGGTGTTCGCGGGGGCCGCGAGCTCGCTCGCTTTGATGCTCCGTGCCGGTCGTCGAACACCCCGATTCCTGCTCGTGCTCTTCGCAATCTGGGTGCTGGCCCCGTTCGCAGCCCTTGCGTGGGCCAACATGGTTTCCACGCGTTGGTCGGTCATTACCCGGACGACGCTCTATTGGGGGACGCTGGTTGTCACAGTAGTCTCTGTGGCGATCTACGGGGGCATCATCAAGCCGCCGGCGGGGTCGCCGGGCGCGTTCGTGTTCGTGGCCGTTCCGCCGGCGTCATCGCTGCTGATGATGATTGTTGTTTCGATGGCTGCGCTGATATCACGAAGGGTGTCACGTCGAGGCGCCTAATGCGCCTCCGATTACTTCGGCAACTGTCGCAGAGCGTGTCGGTACTTCTTGGCCGCCTTCGCGGCAACGGTGAGCGCGCGTTCGGTTTCCGGATCGAAGGGCGTCAATAGAATCCCGCGATCGGTCTCGACGGCCAGGATACGGTCGCCGGCTTCCAGGCGGAGACGATCGGCCATGTCTTTCGGCAGCGTGGCGCTCACCGAACCGCCCGCTTGTCGAAGCATCACTTTTTTCATCACACTGGCTAGAGTGGCACATTGGTCCTCCGGCAGCCGAACGGGCCTTTTCAGCCGGCGGCGTCTGGTGCGACGATGAGCCGCTGGCGGAAACGCAATCGACGACTCCTGAATTGCTCGTCTTCGCGAATTGGTGAACGACATGAGTGGAAAGATCGGAACCGCGCTTCTGTCGCTCGCCGTCAAGCCCAACACCACGGCGGATCAGGAAAGACTCGGCCGCGGCCTCGACGCGCTCATGGCCGAAGACCCCACGATCAGCGTGAGCCCCGACCAGGCGACCGGGGAGGTCGTCATCGGCGGCATGGGCGAGCTGCACCTCGAGATCGTCATCGACCGTCTGAAACGCGAGTTCAGTGTCGAGGCGAGCGTCGGGCGTCCGCAGGTTGCCTACAAAGAGACGCTGACGCGCCCCGCCGACGGCGAAGCCAAGTACACCGGGCAGGTAGCCGGTCGCGGCCAGTACGCGCACGCGAAGATCCATCTCTATCCGGGCGAGCCCGGCTCCGGCTACGTGTTCGAGAACGCGATCGTCAGCGGCGCGATTCCCGCGCAGTTCGTCAAGCCGATCGATGAAGGGATCGAGCAGGCCCTCACGTGCGGCGTCCTCGCCGGCTACCCGGTGGTCGACGTCCGTGTCGTGCTCTACGACGGGTCGTACCACGACGTCGACTCGTCGGAAATGGCGTTCACGATCGCGGGCTCGTTGGCGTTCCACGACGCCGCCAGGAAGGCGAAGCCCGTGCTCCTCGAGCCGGTCATGCATGTCGAGGTCGTGGTGCCGAAGGAAGACGCGAGCGACGTCATGGGCAACCTGTCCAGCCGCCGCGGGCAGATCCAGTCGCGGGAAGATCGCGACGCCGTGCAATCATCCACGCGCGCGTGCCGCTGTCCGGGATGTTCGGGTACGCCACCGATCTGCGCTCCCGCACACGCGGGCGAGGCACGTTTGCGATGCGGTTCGCACGCTATGAGCCATGCGATCCGCCAGAGAACAAGGATGACGGAAACGGCCCGATGGTGCGCGTCCCACTCCGGCCCATGCCGACGCGTCGCGATTCGAGCGTGGCCCTGCCCGAACCAATCGGGGACGACCTCCAGGACGGATAATCGCTGAATGGGCGCGTCTGCTTCGGTTTCAGACATGGCCACAGTCGCGGTTGGTGACGTCCACGGGAACCTCCCGGCCCTTCTCGATCTCCTCGGACAGCTGCGAGGCGAAGTCGCCGAAGGCGACGTGGTGGTGTTTCTCGGCGACTACATCGACCGGGGACCGGATTCGCGAGGGTGCGTCGACGCGATTCTGGCGTTTCGCCGCGACAGCGCCGCCAAGGTCGTGTGCCTGCTCGGCAACCACGAGGACTGGCTGCAGCGTGCGCAGGAAGACCATACGAACCACTCGTGGCTCCTGGGGATGGACGGGCTCGATACCGTTGTCAGCTACTCGGCCGAGGCCGCGGACGCTCTGAGCGGCGCTGTTCGCGAGGCGGGCCACCGGATGTACCAGAAGGACTGTGTGATCCCGTACGACGTGTTCTTTGATACGCTCCCGGCGTCTCATCGCGCGTTCTTCGCCGAGTTGGTCCTGAGTTTCCAGAGCCCGGATTGCATCTGCACGCATGCCGGGGTCAATCCGCGGCTGCCGGGTCTGGCGGACCAGCCACGGAGGGCGCTCATCTGGGGGGACTCGGCGTTTCCAGCCGAGTACCGCGGCGAGACGCCGGTCGTGTATGGCCACTGGAACAACGCCGATCTCGACGCGGATGAATGGCCGAGGCCGCGGATCGTCGGCAACACCATCGGGATCGATACGGTGTCCCACGGCGTGTTGACCGCGATTCGAATGCCCGACCGGCGCGTGTTTCAGAGCGCCAGGCATGGGGCACCGCGGCGGAGGCCTGAACGGGGATCGCGCGTCGCGCACGACGGGAGCATCGGCTAAGAAAAGAAATGCCGGCACGGATAGACGTCCTTCCAGACTCCGGCCTGCTCGTCGTCCACGATGCGGGCGTGCGGCTACCGGTCGTCGATCGGGACAGGATGGATGACCTGGAGCGCGAGGCCGCTGCGGGTAAGGTCTTTTTCCTGGCGGCCGAGGATCCCATCCGATTTCGAGTGGACGTGTACTTCGGAGAGCCCCAGCCGCCGGAGCTCCGGGAGCAGTTCCAGCCGCTGGGCGGAAGCTTTCTGCTCGACTTGCCGTCGGGCCGGCTGATTGTCGCCGGGTACAACCTTGGCGGCGTGACGGCAGAAGACGTCCCGATCGCGGTGCCTCGCGGACCTCATGTCCTCACCGTGATGGAACGCCGGCCGGTTGACGGACGCCGCCATCAAAGGGAGATGGTTGCGCTGGTCGGCGATGCGGACTGGAAGTTTTCGGAACGAACCGACCGGCTCGCGCTTCTCGGGTGCCTCCCGACCATCCTGGCCGCCGGCAGCCTGCTCGTCGTGATTCGGCGTGGTCAATGGCGCGGTGTCCTCTATACCGCGCTGGTCCTGGCGGTCCTGGCCTGGGCTCCGCACGTGATCCGCCGCAATTCGAAGCGGTATCAGCGCATCCAGCGGCGGATGAACGAACATGAGGCAGCCAGACCACACTTCATTCTCAATCTTGCGCCGACGGACCCGCGCACCGGCCTGCCGGGCGGCTTCTTGAACGTGTGAGGTCGGCAGTCGTATCCCAAAGAAATCTCTTCGAAGAGACTCAGTTTGGGAGTTGGGAGTTGGGCCGTTTGGGAGTTGACACGTTTTCTTCACAAGCTCTTATGATGTCGGCGCATCTCATGCGGTCGAATCGGACCGGAACGCGCTGGTCTTCGTCGCTGCAGCCGCCGTGCCGCGAAGCCGTCTCGAGAGCGAGTCCATGCTGCAGCCGAAAAGGACGTGACGATGGCCCCTGATGTCTCCCGCCGCCACTTTCTGGAAATCGCCGGCGTCGGCGGCGCGTTCGCCACGCTTCGGTCACCCCTGGACTCTCCGCAGGGCACACCCGCACCGGCCTGGCCCGGCGACGCGCTGACCGGCTGGTTCGATCGGCCCATGCGCTGGGTCCAGCTCACGCTCGTCGAAAACGATCCCGGCCGCTTCGAGCCGCAGTTCTGGCTCGACTACTTCCGCCGCGTCCGCGCGGACGCCGCCTGCCTGAGCGCCGGCGGCATCGTCGCCTACTACCCGACGGAAGTGCCGCTGCACCATCGCAGCGCGTGGCTCGGCAAGGACGATCCGTTCGGCACGCTCGTCACCGGCTGCCGCGCGCTCGGGATGCACGTCATCGCGCGCACCGATCCGCACGCGGCGCGCGAGGAAGTGCGGAAAGCCCACCCGGACTGGATTGCCGTCACGCGCACCGGCGAGCCGTACCGCCATTGGGCCAACCCGGACCTGTGGGTCACCTGCGCGCTCGGTCCCTACAACTTCGAGTTCATGGATCGGATTCAGCGCGAGATTGTCGCCCGGTACAAAGTGGACGGCATCTTCGCGAACCGCTGGGCCGGGCAGGGCGATTGCTACTGCGTCCACTGCCAGCGGAACTTCAGGACCGCGACCGGACTGGACCTGCCGCGCGTGACCGACGCCCGCGATCCGGCCCGGCGCCAGTTTCTCGAGTGGCGCAAGGCCCGGCTGACCGAGCTCTGGAAGCACTTCGATGCGACGATCCGCCGCGCCAACCCGGAGGCCCGCTTCATTCCCAACGGCCCGCCCGATCTGAAGAGCGCGGGCGAGCTGGCACCGATTCAGTTTTCAGACCATCAGGCGCGCCGCGGCGCCACGCCGCCGTGGTCGAACGGCCACCGCGCGAAGCAGTTCCGCTCGGTCATGGGCCGGCGGCCGATTGGCGGGATCTTCAGCGTCGGCCTCGAGGAGGCGTATCGCTGGAAGGACTCCGTGCAGAGCGAGCCGGAAATCCAGCTCTGGGTCGCGGAAGGGACGGCGAACGGCCAGCGGCCGTGGGTGACGAAGTTCTCCGGCGTGCTCTACGATCGCCGCTGGCTGCCCACGGTCGAACGCATTTACCAGTGGCACGCCCGCCACGAGCGCTACTTGCGCAACGAGATGCCGCTCGCGCGCGTGGCGCTGCTGCACTCCGAGCAGACCGCGACGTTCCATCCCGGCGCCGCCGCGGGAGACCGCGCCGGCGATCACGTGCTCGGCATGTACCACGCGCTCGTCGAGGCGCGCGTGCCGTTCGAGGTCGTGCACGAGTCGTTTCTCACGCCGGACCGGATCGATCAGTTCAAGCTGCTGATTCTCGCCGACGCGGCGGCCCTGTCCGGCGACGCAGTGCGCCGCCATTCGCGCCTACGTGGACCGCGGCGGCAGCGTCCTCGCCACGTTCGCGACCTCCTTGTACGACGAGCTCGGGGTCAGGCGCGCCGATTTCGGGCTCGCGGATCTGTTCGGCGTGTCGTTCGCCGGCACGATCGACGGGCCGATGCAGAACTCCTACCTGAGCCTGGACGCGGACCCGGCGAGCGGGACACGCCATGCGATCCTCGACGGCCTCGACGACACGCCGCGGATCATCAACGGGGCCTTTCGCGTGCAGGTGACTCCACGCGGGGCGTTCCCGTCGCCGATGACGCTCATCCCGACGTATCCCGATCTGCCGATGGAGGACGTCTACCCGCGCGTCGCCCGGACCGATTCGCGCGAGATCTACCTCCGCGATCTCGGCCGCAGCCGCGTCGTCTACGTTCCGTGGGACATCGATCGCACGTTCTGGGAAGTCATGAGCGTCGATCACGGCCGGCTCCTCCGAAACGCCGTCTCGTGGGCCGCCAACGAGGCGCCGCCGGTCGAGGTCACGGGCCCCGGGCTGCTCGACGTCACCATCTGGCGGCAGCGCGACTCGATGACCGTGCACCTCGTCAACCTCACCAACCCGATGATGATGCGAGGCCCGCTGCGCGAGGTGATTCCGGTCGGGCCCGAGCGGGTCGTCATCCGCCTGCCCCCGGGCACGCGCGCGAAGAAGGTGCAGTTGTTGACGGCGGAGACCTCGCCGCGGGTGGACGAGGCGGGCGGCGTGCTGACGGTGACGGTCCCGTCAGTCGGCGTTCACGAGGTCATCGCGATTGATTTGTGAGGGGTTTTCAAAAAGCGGCGAGTTGACAGCCTTCCCATCTGCCCGTAGGATTGCCGTTCTATTCCACACCAACTCGCTATTTTCGCTGGGTCTGGACGGACAGTGTGTGTGCCGGTGCGGAGCCGCCTCCTGGTCTGAAGACTGGCGTTTCTGTCGCTGGGAACATCCGTAATCGACTCCGATCGTTGCTTCTTCATGGAGGGCACGCCATGTCGATTCGAAGGTTGTCGGCTGACTTCGGCGCCATCGTTCTGCTTTTCGGATCGGCCGCGCTCGCACAGGGGCCCGACGTCGAGCTCATCCCGCGCGCGGCGTTCTTCGGCAACCCGACCAGGACGCAAGCTCTGGTGAGCCCGGATGGCCACTGGCTGTCGTGGCTCGCGCCCAAGGACGGCGTCCAGAACATCTGGGTGGCTCCGGTTTCCGACCCGTCGAAGGCAAAACCCGTCACGGATGAGAAAGTGCGTCCGATCCGCCAGCACTTCTGGGCCCAGAACAGCAAGCAGGTCCTCTTCATCAACGACAGCGGCGGCGACGAGAACTTTCTGCTCTACGGCATCGCCCCGGAAGGCGGCGCGGTCAAGAACTTCACGCCATTCCAGAAGACGCGCGTGATTTTTATGGGGGACAGCCGCACGCGCCGCGGCGAGATCCTGATCGGCCTCAACAACCGCAACCCGGGTTACCACGACGTGCACCTGCTGAACCTCGAGACCGGGGAGCTGAAGATGGTGTACCAGAACAACGAGTACGCGGGTTTTCAGGCCGACGACGCGCTGGAGGTGCGCTATGCGCTCAAACAGAAGCCCGGCGGAGCGATGGATCTGTTCCGCTTCGAGAACGGCAAGACCACTCCCTTCTCGATGATCCCTGCGGAGGATTCGATCACCACGAATCCAATCACCATGACGGCCGACGGCAACACGCTGTACTGGGTCGACAGCCGCGGACGGGACAAGGCCGCACTGGTCGCGCAAGACCTCGCGTCGGGCACGACGCGCGTGATTGCCGAAAGCAGCCGAGGCGACGTGCGCGAGGTGCTCCTCAATCCGAGGACGCTGCAAGCGGAAGCCTACACTGTCAATTACCTGAAAAACGAATGGACGGCAATCGGCGACGCGGTGAAGGCCGACATTGCCGCGATCAACCGGCAAGTCAAAGGCCAGTGGAGCGTCCCCAGCCGCAACGACGCCGACACGCTCTGGGTGCTCCGCGTCGACGAAGTCACCCGGCCGATCTCGTACCAGCTGTACGACCGAAAAGCGCGCACGCTGCGGCCGCTCTTCGTGACGCGCCCCGAGCTGGACGGCAAGCCGCTCGCGCCCATGTACGGCCGCGAGATACGGACGCGCGACGGGCTCACGCTGACGGCCTTCCTCACGCTTCCCGTAAGCACGGATCCGGACGGCGACGGCAAGCCCGCGAAGCCCCTTGCGCTGGTGCTGAACGTCCACGGCGGCCCCTGGGCGCAGGACATCTTCGGCTACCACTCGGAGGCGCAATGGATGGCCAACCGCGGCTACGCAGTGCTGCAAGTCAACTATCGCGGCTCGACTGGCTTCGGCAAGGAGTTCGTCGAAGCGGCCACCCGGGAGTTCGCCGGCAAAATGCACGACGACCTGATCGACGCGGTCAAATGGGCCGTGGACACCGGCATCACGTCCCCGGACAAAATCGCCATCTACGGCGGCTCCTACGGCGGATACGCTACGCTCGTCGGCATGACGTTCACGCCGACGACCTTCGCCTGCGGCGTCGACATCGTCGGTCCGTCGAGTTTGGTGACGTTGATTGAGAGCTTCCCGGAATACTGGAAGCCCTTCCTCGAGGGCACGTGGTATCGCCGCGTCGGAAATCCGTCCCGGCCAGAGGACCGCGCGTTCCTGCTCACGCGCTCGCCAATCACCCGGATCGCCGAGATCAAGCGCCCGCTGCTCATCGCGCAGGGCGCCAACGACCCGCGCGTGACGCAGAAAGAATCGGACCAGATCGTCGCAGCGATGCTGGAGAAAAAAATCCCGGTGACCTATGTCGTGTACGCCGACGAGGGCCACGGTTTCGCCCGGCCGGAGAACCGCATCTCGTTCTACGCCATCACCGAAGGTTTCCTCTCGAAGTGCCTCGGCGGGCGCTTCGAGCCTCTGGGCGACTTCAGGGGCGCCAAGATCGCGGTGCCGCAGGGCGCGGAGCTCGTCCCGGGCCTCACGCAAGCGATCGGCATGCGCTGAGCCCCGTCTGCCGCTGGGTGGGGTTACTTACACAACCCCTTCGGCGTCCAGTCGTGCGCAGGCGTCGATCGCGGCTGCGATGCGTCCTGCAGAATGAGCACCAGCGAGCGCCGGATGTCGGTTCCGGTGCCCGACAGCCGCATCGGCGGACCGGCGCGAATGATCAGGCCCGCCTCGCCCGCGCGCTGGACCATCTTTCCGTCGGGCGTCTCCAGGCACATTTCGCCGGTGAGCGTGTACCAGGCTTCGGCGCCGGCGTGCCGGTGCACCTCCGAGTCCATGCCCGGCTTGAAGATTCCTTCCATGTAGACGGCGGCGTACTGTTCGGCTTCCACCAGCGGCAGCGGTCCGATTTCGGCGACGCGCTGGCCGGCGGACGGCCGCCAGCCCGCCGGGGCAATCGTGAACAGCCAGATCTTGCCGATCGACTCGACCACCGTTCCCCGCGGTCCTTTCGCCGATTCGCGCGGTCCGCCGCCGCGCGGGTCGGGTAGCTGTCCAGATGCCAGTAGAGCGCCGGACCTTTGGGGAGCTTTCCCAGTTCCTCACGCGCGGTGATGAAGCAGCCGAACTCGCGCCCGGCCCGCGCGGCGATTGGCTCACATCCCTGCGTCTGCGCCAGCAGGGGAACGGCCATCTGCCAAGTCAACACCAACCCGCCAACAGCAACCAGCATGCTGCGCCGCAGGATCGCGATCCACACCGTCATTGATGCCTCCGAGCGCGTGTTGCCCGCGCTCGCAGGATTCTAGACTGAATTTTCTGCCATGTGGGTAACCCGACGACTGGGGTCAGACCCCTGACGGCTACGGTCGCGGCCGCGACGCCTCTCGGCGGCTGCACGTGTCGGCTGTTCTCCGGCGCCATCGTCGCGAAGATGAAATGACCGGCGCGGCCGGCCTACCGAGCAGGCGCCGGCGCGGCTTGGAAGAGCCGCAGGTTCTGAATGACCAGCTGACCCGTACCCTGCGGCGGCGCGGTCTGCGTGAGGCGCACGAACTTCGCGCGGGCCGGTGGGAAGGCGGCGACGGTGAGGGGACTGATGATGCCCCGCGCTGCGGGCGTCCACGTCTTCCCGTCCAGTGAGATCTGCAGCTGGTACTCGCGCACCGCCGGCGTTGGGGGAACCTGCGTACCGGCCTGAGCGGCCGCGCCCGGGGGCGCAGGCGCTCCGCCGCCTCGCGCACCGGCACCGGCGGCGGCCGGCGGAGGACCGCCACGGCCGGCGGGCGTGTTGAATTGCACTTCGGTGAGCGTGAGCGGCTGCGGCAGCTCGACCTGCACCCACATGCCGGCCTGTTGAGGCCCACCGGACGGCCATCCGACAATCGTCAAGGCATCCGGCGCGGCCGCGGGGTTGTGGCTCGCGGTGACCTTCCATGCGGGGTCAGGCTGCAGGAGCGCCGGCAGCGACGCTTCGAGCTCGGGGACCGTCCACGGAAGCTTCCGCGCGGACGTCGCCGCCCGGACGCGTGCCACGTCGGCGGCGGTGACGAACGTCCCGGTGTTGCCGAAGTCGTTGCGCACGTGCGAGGCGACGGCGGCGATCCAGTCGTCCTTCTGCGCACCCATCGCCAGCATCACCTGCGTATACGTCTTGTCGGCCAGCGGACCGGTGAGCCCGTGCAGCAACACCTTGATCATGTAGTCGCGATGTCCCTGCACGCGCGGAGAGCCGGCGAGCGGCGGCCCCATCATGGTGCCGGGAGGGGCGCCGGCCATCGGCGTGCCGCGGCCGTCGCTGCCGTGGCACGCGAAGCAGGTTTCCGCGTAGCTCGTCGCGCCGCGCTGCAGCAGATCCTGGAGGTCGGGTGAAAGACCGGCGGTGCCGCGGCCGCCGCGCCCGGTCGGCGGCGCGAGCAGCACCTTGCCGATCTCCTGCACACCGCGTGACTTGTTGGCGTCCATCGTGGCCTGGATGATGGCCGGCGCGTCGGCGACCTTGAGCACGTTGATCGTCAGAATCGCCTGCAGCGCCACGTCGGGATCGGCGTCTTTCGTGGCCGCGCGGTAGTCCTCGGCGAACGACTTGTCGCCGTGCTTGAACAACGACTCGCTCGCGCGGATCGCCTGCACGCGCATGCGCGGGACGGCGTCCTTCATCTGCGCGCGCACCAGCGCGGCGTCCAGCGCGCCGAGCCCTTCGAGCGTCCACAACGCGTGGAAGCGCCCCAGCAGGTTCGAGCCGCCCACCAGGTTCTGGAGCGCCGGCACGACCGACTTGTCCTGCTTGAGGACGAGCAGCCGCTGCGCGGAGTCGCGCCACCACCCGTTCGGATGCGACAGGTGCGCGACGAGCTGGGCCGGCGTCTCGCGGAGCATGCGCGGCTGCGTGCGGTCCGGCTCAATGGCCGGCGCCGCGGGCTGTCCGGGGATCGCGACGGCGGCGGGGCCGGCCGGCGTGCCGGGGAACGCCGGCGTGCCGTCGAAGCGCAGGCGCCAGATGCGGCCGCGGTGAATGATCTTGTCCAGCTGGTACTGCTGAATCTTCAGACGCAGGTACGATCCGGGGCCGGTCCACTGCGCCTTCCTGGATGATGCCGCGGTACATGTCCGCGATGTAGACCGTCCCGTCGGGCGCGGTCCGCATGTTGACCGGCCGGAAGAGCGGGTCGCTGCTCAGGATGAACTCCGATCCCGGGTAGGCGTTGCGCAGCTGCGTCAGCCCCTCGGTCTTCGACGATCTTGGCGCGGCGGATCAGCCGGCCGACCGGCTCCGTGAACAGCAAGTCTCCGGCGAGATCCTCCGGGACGCGATGGCCGCGGACGATGTCCGGTCCTCCGGTTGCGGTCGCGTGGTTCACCGTGCCGATCGGGCTCCGCACGCGGAACATGCCGCCCTGCACGTCCGCCAGGCCGGAGATCGGAAACACGTTGTCGAAGTCCGGCTCGTACTCGTCGGCGATTCTGAAGGCGCCGTAGTGGATGGGCACCTGGAAGTTGACCGGTCCGCGTTCGCATCCGGCGCACACGAACCACATCTTCCCGTCGTCGTCCTGCACGAGCCCCCACTGGCCGTTGTTCGATCCGGTCGCCTCCCGGACGATCCCGGTCGGCGTCCACCGGAAGCGGAACGAGTTGTAGGTGCTGTAAATCCAGTTGTCGAGCCCCCACACGAACCCGCTCTGCTCGTGCTCCAGGTTGCCGTCGCGGCCGATCCCGACGCCGCTGTAGAACACTTCGCGCTTGTCCGCGACGCCGTCGCCGTTGGTATCGGTCAGCTTGATCACGTCGTCCGACGCGGTTTCGTTGGTGAGGATGCTGTCGTTGTCGAGCGGCAGGACCGCGCGCGGGAGCACCAGCTTGTCGGCGAAGACGGTGTGCTTGTCGTAGGTGCCGTCGCCGTTGGTGTCTTCCCACCGGCTGATGCGGCTTTTCGGCTCGCGCTGGCCCGTGCCTTCGACGTCAGGCATGTAGGTGATGAACTCGGCGACGTACATGCGCCCGTTGCCGTCGAACTCGACCACCGCCGGCGTGTCGATGTCGGGATCGGACAGCACCAGCTCCATGCGGTAGCCCGGCGGCAGCACGAACGTCTTCGCCTGTTCCTCGGCGGTCTTCGCGGTGACGGGCGGCTTCGGCGCAAAGTCGGCGCGGCTCGCCGGACCCGGAGCCGGCACGCGCGCCTGCCCGAACACCGAGAGGCTCGCGGCGGCGATCAGGCCCGAGAGGAGGATCCAGAGCCGCGGAGAGTGACGTCGCTGATGGCTGTCGGTCATGGAATGGGTCTCGAGGATTCGCTGGGGCTAGTTTAGAACTTCGGAACTTACCACGGCAATGCGTGCGGCGGCCAGCGCACCGGTCCGATCAGAGTCTATGGGTGCCGGCGAGTTTGCCCAGATTCCGGTCGAATGTGCCGAGGGGGAGATGACCGGCCTTCCGGGCAATCGCCAGCACGAGGCAGTCGGAGAACCCCAACGCCGGCCGGTCGCGGAAGTCCTCAACCGCCGCGGCGACGGCATCGGAATCTTGAAGCGTCAGATGCTCGTGATTGAGCAGCATATCGACCGCGGTCGCGATGTCGGCCGGGGCCCTTTCGTAGACCGACGTCAGCACCCAGGTTGCTTCAGCGAGCACGAGATGCGACACCCACGCGCCGCGCTCGACAAATTCGTTCTGCAGCCCCGACCTGCCTGGCGTCGTCCCGCGTCACCAGACGCACCAGCACGTTGGTGTCAACGGCCCGCACGACGCCTCTTCATGTGCTGCCGCACGCCGGCTTTCAGATCCGCGAGCGTCTTCGGTCGCGGGGGCGTGGCAAACAGCGACTTGTGGATTTCTGCGGACGAGAAGGCGGCCGGCACGCCGCACCACAATCTGGTCGCCGTCATCGTCCCACTCCAGCACGGATCCGGACCGGAGCCCGCAGCTTTTTCCGGATGAGCAGGCACGGAGATCTCGACCTTGCGCGGTGAGCTTTGAATGAGCCAGTGCCATCGCCTCAATATTACCACGGTAATGCACGTGGTTTCCTACCGGGTGAACTGGTGTGGGAAGTTCTTCGACTGGGGCCTGACCCCGGTACGGTACACGGTGCTCCCAGGTCGGGGCCTCGGTACGCGCCCGAGTGCGTTCAGAATTTCGAGCTGAGCCCTCTGTTGTAAGATCGCGCTGAAGCAACCCGGCAGGCGCAAGTTCATCCCCGGGCCGAGCGCCACGAATTACCCAGGCAACACAACGTATCTGTTAAGGACTTCAATGACCAACCGCACGCTCGCCTCCTCGCTGTTGTTCGCCCTTGCCCTGGCACCCCTCGGAGCGCAGCCGGCTCCCGGTAGGAGGAGTTGAAGCTGAGGCTTCCCAAGCCCATGTTCATCGGCACTCCGACCAACCTCCGCAGCCCCAACCTCGAGAAAGTCACGGGCAAGTCGCGCGAGCCGTTCTACGTGCCGAAGGGCACCGTGCTGCTGTCGGCGAAGAAGACGGTGACCTCGAGCGACGCGCAGCCGGTCATCGGAGAGCTCGACATGATCACTGACGGCGAGAAGGCGGGCGGTGACGGGTACTTCGTCGAGCTCGGGCCGAGTCCGCAGTGGGTGCAGATCGATCTCGGCGCCTCGCGCCCGCTCCACGCCATCCTCGCGTGGCACTATCACAGCCAGGCGCGCGTCTACCGCGACGTCATCGTCTTGGTCTCCGACGACCCCGCGTTCAAGGCCGGCGTCACGACGGTCTTCAACAACGACCACGACAACTCGGCGAAGCTCGGGCTCGGTAAGGATAAGGAGTACATCGAGGTGGCCGAAGGCAAGTTGTTCGACCCGAAAGGCGCGAAGGGCCGGTACGTCCGGCTCTACTCCAACGGGAACACCACGAACGACCTGACCCACTACGTCGAGGTGGAGGTCTACGGCTCGCCGAAATGACGCGCGCGGGCGTTGGCGCCCTTGTGGCGATCGCCCTGACGGCCGGCCTGGCGCTGCGTCTGGTGCGGCTCGACGCGCGACCCATGCACCACGACGAGGCGAACCAGGCGATCAAATTCGGCATCCTGCTGGAACGCGGCGAGGACCGCTACGACACCCACGACCACCACGGCCCGACCCTCTACTACCTGACCCTCCCAGCCGCGTGGCTGCGCGGCCAGGCGACGCTCGCGTCCCTCGACGAGCGCACCCTCCGCGGGGTGCCCGCCGTGCTCGGTGCGGCGACGATCCTGCTGCTGCCGCTGGTGTCGGCGGGGATTGGCCGAACGGCGGTGGCCACGAGCGCCTGGCTGCTGGCGCTCTCACCTGCGATGGTCTTCTACTCCAGGGTGTTCATCCAGGAATCGCTGTTCGCCTGCTTCACGCTGGCGTTCGTGATCGGCGTCGGACGCGTGGCGACGGGGGCCGGTCCCGCGTGGTGGGTACTGTCGGGCGTCGCCGCAGGTCTGGCTCTGGCCACCAAGGAAACGTCGGCCATCGTGCTGCCCGCCGCGCTCGTGGCCTGCGCGATCGCCTGGTGGTCGCTGGGACCTGATGGCCCTGACGCGCCGCTGGCCGGCGGACGATGGCGGAGGGCGGCAATCGTCAGCCTGACGGCGGCAGTGGCGATCGCCTTGCTCTTCTACTCCTCGTTTCTCGCCAACCCCGGCGGCATCCTCGAGCCGTTCCGGGCAGCCGGCACGTATCTCGACCGCGGCATCGACCCTCCGGACCACGCGCACCCGTGGCATTACTACGTGGGACTTCTCACGTACTCCTCGTCGGGGGGCCTGAGGTGGAGCGAGGGGCTGGTCCTCGTGCTGGCGATCATCGGGGCGCTGTCGGCGTGGGCCCTGCCCCGGGCACCGTCGAAGGGTCTGCGCGCCGAACCCGCCTTCTGGGCGCGGTATCTCACCTGCAACGTCGCCATCACCGCGGGGATTTTCTCGGCCCTCCTGTACAAGACTCCCTGGAACCTGCTGCCGTTCTACGTCGGCGCGATTGTGCTTGCCGGCAACGGGTTCTCGACGCTCCTTCACGCGACCGCGTCCCGCGCGGTTCGTGGCGCGCTGGCGATAGCGCTTGTGATCGGGTCCGGCCAGCTCGGATGGCAGGCGTGGCGCGCGTCGGTGACCTACGCGTCGGACCCCCGCAATCCCTACGTCTACGCGCACACCGTCCCCGACGCCGTCCGCATGGCGACGCGCATCCGCCAGCTCGCCGCCGCGCATCCCGACGGGGCGCGCATGCCGGTGTCGGTCATTGCACCGCCGTACGAGCAATGGCCGCTTCCATGGTATCTCCGGACGATGCCCCACGTCGGCTACTGGATCGCGCCGGACGACGCCTTGGCCCTGCAGGCGCCGGTCGTCGTCGCCTCGATGGACCACACCGCCGTTCTCGACAGCGGCCTTGGCGATCGCTACGTGTCGGAGTTCTTCGGCCTCAGACCCGACGTGCTCATCGCGCTCTACATCGAGCGTGGGCTGTGGGAGCGTTTCCTGGCCCGGGCGGCCCTCGGCAGGTTGGTGCCCGCGTGCGGAGACGCCGGGCTGCCGGCCAC
>CAWGAS010000029.1:0-82528 GCA_963820645.1 uncultured Acidobacteriota bacterium
AGGAAGAGGCCGGCGCCGGCGCCGCGGTGCCAGTCGCCGTCGCGGAGCGGTGTGCCGACTTCGACCGCCTTCGAGGCGTCGAAGAACACGGTCAGCCCCAGCTTGGCGCCTCTGATCACCGACGTGATCGGGACACGCAGCTCGCCCGACGTCACCATCATCCGATCGCCGGCGAATGCGCCGGTGTTTGAACCCGCGCAGCGTCGACGATCCGCCGAGCAGCAGCCGTTCGTAGGGAGGCAGCGAGGCGTCCGTGTCGAAAAACTGCAGGCGGCCGGCGACCACGGACTGCCCGATGACGCGCACGTAGCCGCGCGCGTCCGCGGTGTAGCGGTTGATCTTCTGGAGACCTCTGACGTTCAGCGTCGACCATCCGCCGCCGAGGACCACGGCGTTGCCTGGAAACGCGGGATCGCCGCGCGTGTCGATGACGCCGTTGGCGCCAAACGTCCACAGCTGGTCGTCGATCTGGTCGAAGCTGACCGAGCTGCGCGTGCCTTCGACGCCGAGGCGGACGACGTGCGCGAACTGGCGCTCGGCGCGCGCCTTGAATTCGACGCGCTGATCGTCGATCTCGAAACGCGGGTTCTCCCGGTTCCAGATGCCGAAGCTGGACATCACGCGCGTCAGCGGCCCCTGTTTGAACGTCCGCTCGAATTCGATCGCCGCGCGCTTGGTTCCGCCCCACGTGAGGGGCACCGACAGCCGCTCGCCCACGCCGAGCAGATCGATGTGCTCACCCGTCCGCCGTACGTGAAGCCGTAACCGTCGGCGTAGTTGAGGATCGGCAGGAACATCAGCCGGCTGGTCATGCGCCGCCACGGGCGCTGGAGCGGGTTCGAGCTGCCGAGGGAGGCGGACGTGACGCCCGGGCGCTCGTGGACCAGGAGGATGATCGCGACGTCGGTGGGGTCGTCGAGCGAGCGGTAGCGCTTGCGGACCTCCACCGTGTCGAACCGGTCGCTGTCCTTCAAGCGCCGCTCGATCGCTTTCAGCGCGTCTTCCGGAACCGGATCGCCGACCGTGATGCCGGCCAGCTTGAGCACTTCTTCGTCGAGGAGCGACGCGTTCCCGTGCACGCGAATCTCGCGGATGGTCTCGACGGTTTGCCTGACGGGGGTCGGGCGGTCAAGCGAAGAGCCGGTTCGTGGCCACGAAGGGTCCTGAGTCAGCGGAGTCTCCTGCCTGCCCTGAGCGAGCGGAGAGGTCAGGCGAGTCGAAGGGGCTCGACCTTCGGCACGCTGATCTTCGTCTTCACGTCCGCCAGCCGGTACTCCGAGAAGGTCCTCCCGTAGCTGGCCTCGAACGACCCGGCGGCGAGCGTGACGCCGGCGTGGATGTTCATGCCGCGCGGCAGCCACACGCCGGGAAACGGCTGCCCCATCGTCATCGAGGCGCGCAGGTCGTCGATCCGCACGAGCCAGCCACCGGGCAGGAAGTCGAGCCACACGTTGTCGAAGGTGTACTTGACGATCTGATGGTCGGCCGGATCGACCCAGAGCGTCACGAGCGCCGTCTTGTTCATCTTGCGATCGATGTCCTGCTCGATCTTGTCCTCTTCGCCCTGCTGGCCATCCTGCGGACTCCTTCTCTCTTGATCTCCCGCGGCGTCTTCTCGTCGTCGTCGTCGTTGAACAGGTTCGTGGGGTAGTCCTCGATGCGCAGGACGTCGTGCCCTTCGAGCTTCTCGCGGCCGGCGAGGTAGTAGTTGCCCGGCTCGAACTTGAAGTCCATGAAGTACGCTTCCGACACGAAGCGCGGCTCGGTGGGACCACCGCCGACCGGTGTCGACCTGCACCCCGTCCGGGCCGATGTGCACGCTGCCCTTCTCGCGCTCGTTCTTCGCTTTTCGCTCCTGACGCTCGCGCTCGCGGCGGATCCAGCGGGCCTCGTACGCGCGGCGCGGCTCCTCGCCGACGGCCACGCCGTCGAATCGCACCGGACTCCGCACGTGCATGCCGTCCTGCTCGTACCAGGTGAACTCGCGCTTCGTCCGGTGCAGCGGCCAGCGCCCGGGTCCGAGGATCTCGAACGCCTCGGTTTCGTCGAGGACGTACTGGTCGAGCACCTTGCGGTTCACCTCGCGGCGCGCCAGGGCCTTCTCCATGAACACATCGAGATCGCTCGCCGGCGCCGGTGACTTTTTCTGGATTGCGGGTGCGGGGTCCTGCGGGTGCGCGCCGAGTGGCTGGAACGGCCCGGCGGCCAGACAACCTAACGCCAGCAGGAACCTCGCGCGAGACGCTGGAAGATACACGGGGGCCTCCGGGGGCGGGCAGGTTGGCTCCGGGTTAGACGGCGGGCCCGGCTGGCGTGTTCCCCGCCCGATCGCATCTTTTACGGCCGCACCGCCTGTTGAGCCGGCGCGAGCCGCACACCACTCGATTGTACCCAAAATCCAGTCATTCCGGGAGGGCGCGCGATAACGCGGAATAAGACGGCATCGCTGCTTCGCTGGCCTGACCCGAGGGCCGGGGATCGCGCCGGACTGGCCGGCTCCGGGCTCCTACCTCAGGAAAAATGGCAGGGCTATCGCGAGGACGATGAGAAGAACGATCGGCACCATGACGATGGCAGCGGCGAGGAGGATGTTGCCGACCGCCCGCCACGCGGAGAATCCCTGCGCCTCGCCGAGGCAGTGGAGCCCGGTGATGAAGGCCCAAATCGCCGTTCCGACCTGAACGACCAGCATGGCAAGAGCGATGAGGAGCGCCGTCCCGCCGATCGACTCCGGCATCTCCGACATGAACAGGCCGCTCCCGGTCAGCACGATCGCCGGAATCCACAGGACCGAGCCCCAGACGGCCGGAACGGAGCCCCAGGCGACGCTGCAGCGGACCTCTTCGCTGCCGGCCGTCCCGCCGAGCCATCGCCCCGTGAAGCGCACGAGCCAGGACCCGAAGTAAAGGCCAAGAATGCCGACGATCGGCCCGAAGACGGCGGCCATGAGCAGGATCACGGGGAACGAAATCTTGTCCGCCGCGTTCCTGTCGGCCATCCGGCCGAGCACCTGCGAGATGCCCCCCACGGCGGCAATCGCCAGCACCATATACGTGACGTCGCGGTCCAGAATGGCGCGGATCGTCTTGCGTGGGTGCAGCCAGATCGTGACAAACGGATTGCCGTCGGCGCCGGCAACCCGACGTGGCGCGCAACCGCGCCCGCGAAAGCCACCCCGACCGGCGCGCGGCACAGCCGGCAATGGTCGGCCCCGTCCGCGAGGCTTGCGCCGCACTTCGTGCAGAACCGCCTCTATCGCCTCCTGACCTTCGCGACCGCCGGTCCGGTCTCGACGGGTTCCCACGCGTCGGCGCGGGCCGACCGGAACAGCGCGTCGATGACGCGCAGGTTGCTGACCGAGTCTTCGAGCGGATAGGGCGCGGGAGTCCCCTCGCGCACCGCCCGCGAAAACAGGTCGCCCTGGATGGTGTACTGATCGCAGGTCTCGATCTGCGCGTACTCGCGGGACGGCACGCCCAGGTTCGATCCATCCTCGACGGCGATCCGGCACGGGCGATCGGGCGGGGCGTTGAACGGGATCTCGATCTCGATCCGCCCGCGCGTGCCGGAGATCGAGCACGCTCTGCGACGGCGCCAGCTGCGTGCTGCACGTGCCGATCGCGTGCCCGCCCGGGAAATCGAGCAGCATGGACGAGAGCCGATCGACGCGCAGGACCGGGTCCTGCTCGATCAGCGCGCAGACGCGGCGGGGCTCTTCCTGGAAGATCATCCGGGCCGTGTTGACCAGGTAGCAGCCGATGTCCAGCAGTCCGCCGCCGCCGAAGGTCGTCATGTTCCTGACGTTCGACGCATCGTCGTTGAAGTAGCTGAAGAACCCGGCGATCGATCGCACCGGGCCGATGCGTCCGGAGCGGACGATGTCGAGCGCGCGCAGCCATTGCGGGTGCGTGCGCACCATGAACGCTTCTTCGATCCTGACGCCGGTGCGGTCGCGCACCGCGATGAGCTGCGCGGCTTCGGCCCCGCTGAGGCCGATCGGCTTTTCGCAGAGGACGTGCTTGCCCGCTTCGGCGGCGCGAATCGTCCACGGCACGTGCAGGTGGTTGGGGAGGGGAATGTAGACGGCGTCGATGTCGGCATCGGCGAGCAGCTCGTCGTAGGAGCCGTACGCCTTCGGGATCTTCAACGCGGCGGCGGCGTCCTACGCCCGGCCGGCGTCACGGGACGCAATCGCGTCGACCTGCGTCCACGCGCCGCGCTGCATCGCGGGGATGACTTTTTTTGTCGCGATCTCCGCGACGCCGAGCACGCCCCACCGGACCTTGTTACTCGCCCGAGGCGCAGCGGACTGATCGCTCACGTTGACTCCGTTCCGAGGAAGCCCGGATCCCGACTTCGTAATCAGTTACGCCGTCCGTAAAGCGTCCGGTGCGCCGCGTCGATTTCTCAAGGCTTTCTCGACGGCCTTCATGGTATCGAGGTTGCTCATTGCGCCGGCGAATCCCGACGCCCCGGCCGGGGGGCCGGTTTGGTGCTTCGTTGCCCCGTCCTACCCCACGCGGCGCGAAGGCATTCGACCGGAGACCTGCTATGGGCGTCGGGATCGATTTCGGTGTCCTCCCGGCGGCGCCACACCCCATCGGCCAAATTGCCACGTCAGTGCCGACTTTCGGGCCGGCCGGGGCTGACTTCAGGCCCGGCACGACACGACATCCTTTGTAATCCCGGCTCCGGCGATGGCCCGAAATTGGCGTGTCAGTCCGGCTGAGAGTATTGACCGCGCGAGCCGGGCGCAGCAAATCCGTTGACGCACGCCTGCCGCGACCGCTATACTGCGCCACAATCGTGACGCGCACCATAAAGCGGCCCATCACTCGAAAGCGGGTCAAGCGACTCGGCCGGCCGGCGGTGTGTGTGCCCTAACGTAACGGACTAATAGGCGAAGTCACATCACCCGTCGGCCCGGTCGAGCAGGGCGGCGGGTTTTTTTTTCCCTTTAGTGACGGAACATCATGGAATCGAAATGCATCGACGTCGGAATACTCGGGGCCACCGGCATGGTGGGTCAGCAGTTCATCCTCCAGCTGGCGAACCATCCGTGGTTCAGGCCGGTCTGGCTTGCCGCGAGCGAGCGATCGGAAGGCAAGGCCTACGGAGACGCGGCGACCTGGCGTCTCGCCTCGCAGCTGCCGGACGAGATCCGCGCGGCGCGCGTCGACGCCTGCACGCCCGGTCGAGGGCCGCAGTTGATCTTCTCCGCGCTCGACGCGAACGCGGCGAAGGATCTCGAACCGGCCTTCGCCAAGGCCGGCCATCTCGTGATCAGCAACGCGCGGAGCTATCGGATGGATCCGCTCGTGCCGCTGCTCATCCCGGAGATCAACGACGACCACCTGGCGCTGCTTCCGGCGCAGCGGCGCGCGCGCGGCTGGCCCGGCGCCATCGTGACGAATCCGAACTGCTCGACCGTGGTCCTCTCGATGGCGCTTGCGCCGCTGCAGGCAGTTCGGGCTGCGGTCCGTCATGGTCACGACGCTGCAGGCGGTCTCGGGGGCCGGCTATCCGGGCGTCGCCTCGCTCGACATCATCGGCAACGTCGTGCCGCACATTTCGGGCGAAGAAGAGAAGATGGAGAGCGAGACCCAGAAGATTCTCGGCGCGTTGCAGGGTGACGCCGTCTCGCCGCATCCGGTGACCGTCAGCGCGCAGGCGACGCGCGTGCCGGTCATCGACGGCCACACCGAGAGCATCTCGATCGCCCTCGACTCGAGCCCGTCGATCGCCGACGTCGTGGCGGCGCTGCGCGGCTTCCGGGGCCGCCCGCAGGAGCTCGGGCTGCCGACCGCGCCGGCGGCCCCCATCGTCTGCGTCGACGCGCTCGACCGGCCGCAGCCGCGGCTCGACGCGGAACGCGACGGCGGCATGACGGTCACCGTCGGCCGCGTCCGTCCCTGTCCGGTGCTCGACGTCAAGTTCGTGGCCCTCGGGCACAACACGATTCGCGGCGCGGCCGGCGCCGCCGTGCTCAATGCCGAGCTGATGCGGGCCGAAGGCCTGCTGCAGGGCGACTGACGATGGCCGTCGCCGGTCCCATCGTGATGAAGTTCGGCGGCACGTCGGTCGCCGACGCCGACGCGATCGGGCGCGTGGTCTGCATCGTGAAGGGCGCGCGCGACAGCTCCGGGCTGCCGCCGGTCGTGATCGTCTCGGCCATGAGCGGCGTGACGGATCAGCCTGCTCGAGCTCACCGAAGCGGCCGGGCACCGGCGCGACGCCCACGTGCTCAACGGCGTCGCCGAACTGTCGCGGCGGCATTTCGAAGCGCTCGAGCGGCTGCTGCCGCCGGAATCCGCGCACGACGTGCTCTGCGGAGATCGCCGCGCACCTCGACGACCTCCGCGCGCTGCTCAAGGCCACCGCCATCCTCCGCTCCGCATCGCCGAGCGCGCACGACGCCATCGTCTCGACCGGCGAGCTGATGAACAGCCGCCTCCTGGCCGCGGCGCTGCAAAACGGCGGCGTCGCCGACCACCTGGGTCGATCCGCGGCGCGCGATCGTGACCGACGATGCGCACACGAAGGCGGCGCCGCTGGCCGACGCGACGCGCGAGGCCGTGGCGCGCGAGATCGTCCCGCGCGTGGCGGAAGGCCGCGTCCCGGTGCTCGGCGGATTCGTCGGCGCGACGCTGCAGGGGGTCACGACGACGCTCGGCCGCGGCGGGTCGGACTATTCCGCGGCGATCATCGGCGCGGCGCTCGATGCGCGCGAGATTCAGATCTGGACCGACGTCGACGGCATGATGACCGCGGACCCGCGGATCGTCTCGGGACCCCGCGTCGTGCCGCACCTGTCGTTCGGCGAAGCGTCCGAGCTGGCGTACTTCGGCGCCAAGGTCCTCCACCCGAGCACGATCCTGCCGGCGGTCGCGAAGGACATTCCCGTGCGCATTCTCAACAGCCGCCGCGCCGACGGCAGCGGCACGCGTGATCACGCGCCGATCCGCCCGCCGGCGGACCGGGCGCTCGCGGCCGTCGCGTGCAAGCGCCACGTCACGATGGTCGAGATCACCTCCACCCGGATGCTCATGGCGCACGGCTTCCTGCGCCGCGTGTTCGAGGTCTTCGAGCGCCATCGGACGGCCGTCGACGTCGTGACGACCTCCGAGGTCAGCGTCTCGGTGACCGTCGACGACGCCGCGCGGCTCGGAGGCGATCGTGGAGGACCTGCGCGAGTTCGCCGAAGTCACCGTCGAGGCCGACCTCGCGATTCTCTGCGCCGTCGGCGACAATCTGCGCAACGATCCGCGCATCGCGGCGCGCGTCATCGGGGCGCTCGAGGGGTTCCCGGTGCGGATGGTCTCGCAGGCCGCGTCACGGCGCAACGTCACCATCGTGCTGCGCGACGCGGATCTCGCCATGGCATGGCGCAGCTGCACGGGGAGTTCTTCGGGCAGCCGATGCGCCGCGGCTGCGAGCCGTGCGACCCTTGACCGTCCGCCTGACGGCGGAGCGCCGTCGAGGGACGAGCGAGGCACGAGCGCCTGCGATCGAGCGGTTCGCATAGGCCCGCACGGCGTCGTTCAGGCGAGGACGATGGCGCGGACGCAGACATGCGCCTGCTGATCATCGGCTACGGCCGGATGGGCAAGATGGTCGAGGCGTCGAGCGCCGAGTTCGGCATGCAGGTGGCCGGCCGGATCGACATCGACAACGTCGACGACGAGTGGCCCGAGGCGGACGTGGCGATCGACTTTTCCGCGGCCGATGCGGTCCCGGCCAACGTGCGGCGGCTCGGCGCGCGCGGCATCGACATCGTCATCGGGACGACCGGCTGGGGCGCGCACGAAGCGGACGTCCGGCGCGAGGTCGAGGCGCACGGCATCGGCGTCGTCTCGGCGCCGAACTTCGCGCTCGGGGTGAACCTGTTCGTCGCGCTGACCGAGCGCGCGGCCGAGCTGATGGCGCGCGCACGCGGGGTTTGGCGCCTGGATTCACGAGGCGCACCACGCGGCCAAGCGGGACGCGCCGTCCGGCACCGCGCTGCTGCTCGAGGCGGCCATGCGCGGCCGCGGCTTCGATCGCGGCATCGACGTCTCGTCCACGCGCGCCGGCGTCATCCCGGGCACGCACACGGTCGGGTTCGACGCGGCGGGCGAGACGATGACGCTGACGCACACCGCGCGCGACCGATCCGGATTTGCGCGCGGCGCGCTCGAAGCGGCACGATGGGTCCACGGGCGCAAGGGCTGGTTCACGATGCGGGATGTGCTGGGGCTCTGAGATCTTGACGGAGTCAGGAGATCAGGAGTTGTTCTCTGGGCTTCTCTGGGCAGCTGATATCCTGTAATTCGCGGTCACGGTTTCTACGGAGGAGACGTATGCGGCAAGCGTTCACCGGCTGCGGCACGGCCCTGGTCACACCGTTCACACGCGGCGGCGGACTCGACGAAGCGGGCGTGCGGCGGCTCGCGCGGCGGCAGATCGATGCCGGCATTCACTTCCTCGTGCCCTGCGGCACGACGGGCGAGACGCCGACGCTCACGCCGGACGAGCGGCGCCGCGTCGTCGAGATCGTCGTCGCCGAAGCGCAAGGGCCGGGTCCCGGTGCTCGCCGGGGCCGGAGGCTACAACACGCACGAGGTCATCGAGGCGGCGCAGCAGATGGCGCGCGCCGGCGCGGACGGCATCCTGTCGGTCACGCCGTACTACAACAAGCCCACACCGGAAGGGCTGTTCCAGCATTACAAGGCGATCGCCGATGCGGTGCCGCTGCCGATCATCGTCTACAACGTGCCCGGCCGCACCGGCGTCAACGTGGACGTCGCCACGATCGTGCGCCTGAGCGCGGTCCCGAACATCGTCGGCGTCAAGGAAGCGTCGGGCAACGTCACGCAGATGTGCGAGATCTGCCGGGCGGTCCCGGAGGACTTCCTGGTGCTGTCGGGCGACGATGCGCTGACGCTGCCGGTGATGTCGGTCGGCGGCCGCGGGATCGTCTCGGTGGCCTCGAACGAGGTGCCGGCCGAGATGTCGCGCATGGTGGAGCTCGCGGAGGCGGGAGACTTCGCCGGGGCGCGCCGCCTGCACCGCGAGCTGATGCCGCTGATGCAGGTCAACTTCATCGAATCGAGCCCCATCCCGGTGAAGGCCGCGATGGCGATGATGGGGCTGCTCGAAGAGGTGTATCGCCTGCCGATGGTGCCGCCGCGGCCCGCCTCGCGCGAGCGGATCGCGCAGGTGCTGCGCGATCTCGGGCTGCCGATCGGCAGCGCGACGCTGCGGGCATAGACAAATCTTTCTGTTCTCGGTTTCCTCCGCTGCCTCGGATGAGCACCGGCATGCACGAGCTCGAGTCCGAGATCACCGCGCTCTTTGCGCGCCGGTGCGGCGGCCGATCGCGATCAGGCGCGCGACGTGTTCACGCGGCTGCGGGCGGCGTTGTCGGCGGGCGAGGTGCGCGCGGCGGAGCCCGACGCCGCGGCGCCCTCCGGATGGCGCGTCAACGCCTGGGTGAAGCAGGGCATCCTGCTCGGATTCCGGTTCGGCCAGGTCGTCGACGCGTCGGCGGATCACGGGCGCTGGCCGTTCTTCGACAAGGACACGCTGCCGCTGAAGCGGCTCGACGCGGGCGCGGGCGTTCGCATCGTGCCGGGCGGATCGACCGTGCGCGACGGCGCCTATCTCGGGCGCGGCGTCGTCTGCATGCCGCCGATGTACATCAACATCGGCGCGTACGTCGGCGACGAGACGCTCGTCGACTCGCACGCGCTCGTCGGCTCGTGCGCGCAGGTCGGCCGCCGCGTCCACATCAGCGCCGCCGCGCAGATCGGCGGCGTCCTCGAGCCGGTCGGCGCGCTCCCGGTCGTGATCGAGGACGATGTGCTCGTGGGCGGAAACTGCGGGGTGTACGAAGGGGCGATCGTGAAGCGCCGCGCGGTGCTGGCGTCGGGGACGATCCTGACCGGCTCGACCCCGATCTACGATCTGCCGAACGGCCGCATCATCGAGCCGTCCGGCGGACCCCTCATCGTTCCCGAAGGGGCCGTCGTCGTGCCCGGGGTCGAGGCCCGTCACGTCGGGCGCCGGCCGCGAGTGGGGCCTGTCGGTCGCCACGCCCATCATCGTCAAGTACCGCGACGAGCGCACGGACGCACGGACCGCGCTGGAGCAGTGGATTCGGTAGGACGGTCAAAGGCTGACAACTCCCAAAACACCAACACCCAACTCCCAAAATGTCTGAGGGGTGAAAGTCGCGGCAAGTTGCACCCAGCCGCAACGAGGCAGGTCCTTTGGGAGTTGGGAATTGGACATTGGGGGTTGATAGGCGCTTTCTGCGTTTGATGACAAAATCATGACATTGGCGTTCGATCCGATCGCATTCGCGCGCGCGCTCATTAATATTGATTCGACGACGGGGCGTGAAGCGGAGGCCGGGACGTGGCTCGCGGGGGAGCTTCGCGGGCTCGGCTACACGGTCGTCGAACAGCCGCTCGATCGCGGGTGCGCCAACGTGATCGCGACGCTCGATCCGCCGGCGGTCGTCTTCTCCACGCACTTCGACTGCGTGCCGCCGTTCTTCCCGAGCCGCGTGGAGCATGGCCGGCTCTACGGGCGGGGCGCGTGCGATGCGAAGGGCATTCTGGCGGCGCAGGTGGCCGCTGCCGAGCGCCTGCGGAAGAGCGGCGAGCGCCGTGTGGGCCTGCTGTTCGTCGCCGGCGAAGAGCGCGGCAGCGATGGGGCGATGGCGGCGAACACGGTGGCGCCGGGCTCGCGCTTCCTGATCAACGGCGAGCCGACCGACAACCGGCTTGGCGTGTTCACCCGCGGCGTCCTGCGCCTGCGGCTTGCGCGCGTCGGGACGCGCCGCGCACTCGAGTGTTCCCGAACACGGGGAATCGGCGATCGACAAGCTGATCGACGCGCTCGTGGCGCTGCGGTCGATCCCGCTGCCGTCCGACCCGGAGCTGGGCACGACCTTCTACAGCGTGGGATTGATTGAGGGAGGGGTCGCGCCGAACGTGATTTCGCCCCACGCCTCGGCCGAGCTCGTCTTCCGGACCATCGGGCCGCCGGAAGCCGTGCTGGAGGCGATCCGGCCGCTCGAGCGGTTGGTGACGTCTGAAGAAGTGCTGCGCGTCGCGGAGGTCAGGATGCGCACGGTGCCGGGGTTTCCGACCGCCGTGTTCCCGTTCACCACCGACGTGCCGTTCCTCGATCGCTGGGGCGCACCGCTGCTGTTCGGGCCGGGGTCGATCCTGGTCGCGCACACCAGCGAGGAGCACCTGGCGCTCGACGAGCTGGACCGGGCGATTGACGCGTACGAGCAGCTGGCCCTCGCGTGTCTGGAGGCACGAGCCCAGCCGGTAAGCGAAAGGGTAGTCTTCGTCGGCAGGACAAACGAGCGATACCCGTCCCACGCCTCGACCCTGGCGCCGCGGTTCTCTGCGGACGGCTATACAATCACCGCGGAGGCGGCAGGCGCCGAGCCACCGGAAGTGACCTTGGATTCGCTGTTCCGATTCCTCTTCGAGTACCGGCCGGTCATCTTTCAGCAGGGTGAGTTCCGTCTCGCCCCGTCGACCGGTTCGTACATCGCGGCGGCGGTGGCCGTCGCGGCGGTGCTGATGACCATCAGCACGTACCGCGGCGTCGGCCTTCCGCGGCCGGACGCGCGATCGCGTCGTGCTGACGGCGCTGCGCCTCGCGGCGCTCGCGATCGTCGTCTTCTGCCTGTTCCGTCCGGTCCTGGTCGTCAAGGCCGCGGTGCCGCAGCAGAACTTCCTCGGCGGTGCTGATCGACGATTCGCGCAGCATGCAGATTGCCGACTGGGGCGACCGCAGCCGCGCGGCGAGTTCGTCCGCCAGGCGTTCGGCTCGAAAGACGCGGCGCTCGTCAAGTCGCTCTCCGAGCGGTTCGTCGCTCCGCACGTTCCGCTTCTCGTCATCGGCGGCGCGGCTCGGCTCGCCGGCGGAGCTGACGTTCGCCGGCGCGCAGACCAAGCTCGGGGCGGCGCTCGAGGGCGCGCGTCAGGAGCTGGCCGGGCCTGCCGCTGGCCGGCATGGTGCTGGTCAGCGACGGCGCCGACACGACCGATGCCTCGCTGACGGACGCGCTCCTCGGCTTGAAGGCGGCGGCCGTTCCGGTCTTCACCGTCGGCGTCGGCCGCGATCGGCTGGCGCGCGACATCCAGGTCGATCGCGTGTCCACGCCGCGGACGGCGCTCAAGGGCACGTCGCTCGTGATCGACGCCGTCATCACGCAGACGGGCTACGCCGGGGAGACGGTGACGCTCGACGTCGAAGACGCAGGGCGCATCGTCGGATCGCAGGAGGTGAAGCTGCCGGCCGACGGCGAGCCGGCCGCGGTCCGCGTGCGCTTCACGGCGGCGGACGCCGGCCCGCGCGTGTTCCGCTTCCGCATCTCGCCGCGCTCCGGGGAGCTCGTCACGCAGAACAACGTCACGCGAGGCGCTGATCGACGTCGCCGACCGCCGCGAGAAGATGCTGTACTACGAAGGCGAGCCGCGGTTCGAGATGAAGTTCATCCGGCGCGCGGTGAACGAGGACAAGAACCTCGCGGTCGTCACGCTGCAGCGCACGGCCGACAACAAATACATGCGGCGCTCGACGTCGACGATCCGGAGCAGCTGCTCGCCGGCTTCCCGAAGACGCGCGAGGAGCTGTTCGCGTATCGCGGCCTGATTCTCGGCAGCATCGAGGCGGGGGCGTTCACCGGCGACCAGCTGCGCATGATCGCCGAGTTCGTCGAGCGGCGCGGCGGCGGGCTGCTGATGCTCGGCGGACCGCGCGCGTTCGCCGAAGGGGGCTACGCGGGCACGCCGGTCGCCGACGCGCTGCCGGTGACGATCGAGCGGGCCGCGCGTACGCTCGACGCCGTGCCGGTCGCCGCGGCTGCGCGTGAAGCCGACGCGCGCCGGCGAGGCGCACGCGGTCACGCAGATCGCCGCGACCGAAGCGGCCTCGACCGCGCGCTGGGCCGAGATGCCGGGGCTGACGAGCGTCAACACGATCCGCGCGGTGAAGCCGGGCGCGACGGTGCTGCTCAACGGCACCGACGAGCGCCGCCGCGACCAGGTCGTGCTCGCCTCGCAGCGCTACGGCCGCGGCAAGACGATCGCGTTCCCGGTGCAGGATTCGTGGCTCTGGCAGATGCACGTCAAGATGAGCGTCGAGGATCAGACGCACGAGAACTACTGGCGGCAGCTGCTGCGGTGGCTCGTCGACGGCGTGCCCGATCAGGTCGACGTCCACACCACCAGCCGATCGCGTCGAGCCGGGCGAGCAGGTCACGCTCGATCGCCGACGTCGTCGACGCCGCCTTCGTCGAGTTGAACGACGCCCGCGTCGTCGCGACGGTCAGCGGCCCGAAGGGCACCGTCGACGGACGTGCCGATGCAGTGGACCGGCGAGCGCAACGGCGAGTACCGCGCGACGTTCGCCGCGCCGGACCAGGGCATGTACACGGCGAAGGTCGAGGCGACGCGCGCCGGCAAGACGCTCGGCACCGGCGCCGCGCAGGTGCGCGCCACGCCGAGCGACGCCGAGTACTTCGACGCGACGATGCACGCCCAGCGGCTGCAGCGGATCGCCGAGGAGACCGGCGGCCGGTTCTACACGCCCGAGACGGTCAACGGCATGCCGGAGGATCTCCGCTACACCGGACGCGGCGTCACGACGATCGAAGAGCGCGAGCTGTGGCACATGCCGATCGTGCTGATCGTGCTCGTCGGGCTCGTGTGCGCCGAGTGGGGCTATCGGCGCGCGGTGGGGTTGGCGTGACGACTCGGGCTCGGGACTCGGGATTCGAGCGATTCAGGGATTAGTCGATTCGTGATTAGGCTGTGTCGCCTTCCTGTTCGTCGCCGCGCTCGCCGCCGCTCCGGTTGCGGCGCAGGAGGCGCACCTGGCCGTGATCGTCGGGCTGGCCGGCGAGCCGGAGCACGGCGAGCTGTTTCAGCGCTGGGCGGCGACGCTCGTCGACACCGCGACGGGCCGCCTCGGCGTGCCGCGCGACCACATCGTCTATCTCGCCGAGCAGCCGGAGCAGGACGCGAAGCGCGCGACGGGGAAGTCGACGAAGCAGGAGATCGACGCCGCGTTCGGACGGCTCGCGAAGCTCGCGAAAGAAGACGACGTGGTGTTCGTCGTGCTGATCGGGCACGGCACGTTCGACGGCAAGGTCGCGAAGTTCAACCTGCCGGGGCCGGACATGACGCCCGCGGACTTCGCGCCGCTGTTGCGGAGCCTGCCGTCGAGGCACGTCGTGTTCGTCAACACCGCGAGCGCGAGCGGGCCGTTCCTGGCCGAGCTGTCCGGGCCGGGCCGGACGATCGTCACCGCGACGCGGACCGGGCGCGGAACGTTCGCGACGCTCTTCGGCGGCTACTTCGTCGACGCGCTGACGAGCGACGCCGCCGACGCCGACAAGAACCGCCGGATCTCGGTGCTCGAGGCGTTCACTGCGGCGCGTCTCGACGTCGCGCGCGCCTACGAGCAGCAGGGGATCATGCTGACCGAGCACCCGCTGCTCGACGACAGCGGCGACAAGGAGGGCAGCGCCGACCCGACGCCGGACGGCAAGAACGGACGGGTCGCCGCGATGCTGTCGCTCGGCACGCGCGGCGTCCGCCGATCCGCTGCCGGCCGATCCGAAGCTGCGGGCGCTGTACGAAGAGCGGCGCGCGCTCGAGCGCCGCGTCGAAGCGCTGAAGCTGCTGAAGACCAGCATGGAGCCCGCGCGCTACGCCGCGGAGCTCGAGAAGCTGTTGATCGAGCTCGCGCTGAAGAGGCGGGAGATCAAAGAGCTCGAGGGGAAGAAGTGAGTGGGGCGCGGTCCCGCCACGTCGCGCTCGTCCTGCTCCTCGTCTCCTCGCGGGAGCGGTGATGCTCGCGCAGCGGGGCCGGAACCGGCGTTCGTCGCAGCTCGACGTGCAGGTGCAGGGCAACACGCCGTACGACGGCCGGCTCACGTTCGTCCGGCTGCGCTACGACAGCGGGTTCGGCCGGTGGGCTCCGGCGCGGCGGCGGGCCGCCGTGGGCGCACGACTACCCGGACGGCGACGTGCACTTGTCGAAGATCCTGGAGGAGCTGACGCTGCTGCGCGATCCGGACCGACGGGTCGAACATCCTGTCGCTCGACGATCCGGAGCTGCTCAACTATCCGATCGCCTACATGTCGGAGCCCGGGCTTCTGGGCGCGTCGACGGAAACCGAGGCGACGGCGTTTCGCACCTACCTGCTCAAGGGCGGCTTCACGATCTTCGACGACTTCCGCGGCGGGGACTGGGACAACCTGCAGGATCAGATGCGCGCGGTGCTGCCGGAGGCGCACTGGATTCAGCTCGACGGCACGTCGCGGGTGTTCCACTCGTTCTTCGAGATCGACCATCCGGAGACGCTGACGCCGCACCCGACGTATGGGCCGGGCTTCGTGCCGTCCTACTGGGGGCTGTTCGAGGACAACGATCCGAGAAAGCGACTGATCGCGATCGCCAACGTCAACAACGACCTCGGCGAGTACTGGGAGTTCTCGGACACCGGGACGGCGATCCGGTCGATCTGTCGAACGAGGCGTACAAGTTCGGCGTGAACTATGTGATTTACGGACTGACGCATTGAGAACTCCCAACTCCCAAAGACTCAACTCCTGAAGCGATTCTTCGAGCGCTGGGAATGGAAGCTTGGAATTGGGAGGGACTCGTTGAGTTGACTCTTGGGAGTTGGCGTTCTTCGGAGTTGGCAGTTGACACCGCTCTTATCTACTGGAGGCCGTCTTGAATCGCACCGTCACTGACACCGTGACCCTCGAATCGCCGGACGACGTCGCGCTGGCCGACCGGATGAAAGCGGGCCGGGAACAGATCATCACCGAGCTGCGCAAGCTGATCGTCGGCCAGGACGACGTGGTCAACGAGGTGCTGCTGTCGCTGTTCGTCGGCGGCAACAGCCTGATCGTCGGCGTGCCGGGGCTGGCCAAGACGCTGCTGATCCACACGCTCGCGCGGGTGCTCGATCTGAAGTTCAACCGCATCCAGTTCACGCCCGACCTGATGCCGTCCGACATCACCGGCACGGACATCATCCAGGAGGACACGGCGACCGGCCGGCGGCAGATGGTGTTCGCGCCCGGGCCGATCTTCGCGAACATCGTGCTGGCCGACGAAATCAACCGGACGCCGCCCAAGACGCAGTCGGCGCTGCTCGAGGCGATGCAGGAGCACCGCGTCACGATCCAGGGGCGCACCTACAAGCTCGAGGAGCCGTTCTACGTGTTCGCGACGCAGAACCCGATCGAGCTCGAGGGCACGTATCCGCTGCCCGAGGCGCAGCTCGATCGCTTCATGTTCCACATCGTGATCGACCATCCGCCCGAAGACGAGGAGTTCGAGGTCGTCCGCACGACGACGGCGATCATCGATCCGAAGTTCGAGCGGACGGTCACCGGCGCGGACCTGATCGCGTTCCAGCGGCTGGTGCGGCGCGTGCCGGTGGCCGAGCCGGTGATGCGCTACGCGCTGAACCTGGTGCGCGCGAGCCGGCCGAAGTCGCCGACCTGTCCCGAGTCCGTGAAGAAGTGGGTGGCGTTCGGCGCCAGCGTGCGCGCGGCGCAGTACCTGGTGCTCGGCGCGAAGGCGCGGGCGCTGACGAGCGGCCGCTATCACGTGAGCTTCGACGACATCCGCGCGCTGGCGCATCCGGTGCTGCGCCACCGCGTGCTGACGAACTTCCACGCGCAGTCCGAGGGGATCACGAGCGACACGCTGATCGATCGGCTGCTCGAGTCGGTCGCGGTGCCGCGCTCGGGGATGTAGAGGAATCCGAATCCAGTCGCTGATACCGGATCCCGAAGTGTTCGACGATCGGAGACATAGCTCAGTGACAGGCACGTCACACCACTCCCGGCGCGCGCTTCGTCGATCCCAACGTGCTCTCGCGGATCGGCAACCTGGAGCTCGTCGCGCGGCACGTCGTCGACGGGTTCATCAACGGGCTGCACCGGTCGCCGTACTTCGGCGCGTCGGTGGATTTCGCGGAGCACCGCGGCTACGTGGCGGGCGACGACATCCGCCGCGTCGACTGGCGGCTCTACGCGCGGACGGATCGGTTCTACATCAAGGAGTACGAGGCGGACACGAACGCGAACTTCTCGGTGCTGCTCGACGTGTCGAAGTCGATGGGGTTCGGCAGCCGCGGCGTGACGAAGCTGGACTACGCGAAGATGCTCGCCGGCTGCCTCACCTATCTGGTGCACAAGCAGCGCGATCGCGTCGGCCTGGTCGCCTTCGACAACGACATCGTCGAGTTCGTGCCGTCGTCGGCCAAGCACATGGACGTCGTGCTGCACATGCTCGACAGGTTGAAGCCGGCCGCGCCCGGCAGCCTGCGGGCCCCGCTTGCACAAGATGGCGGAGCACTTCGGGCGCCGCGGCCTGCTGGTGCTGATTTCCGATCTCTACGAGGAGCCGGACGCGGTGCTCGAGGCCATCGGGCCGCTGCGGTCGCGCGGCAACGACATGATCGTGTTCCACCTGCTCGACCCGGCGGAGCTCGATTTCACGTTCGACGATCCGTCGAGCTTCGAGGATCTCGAGAGCGGCGAGCAGATTCCGATCGTGCCGGACGCGCTGGCCGAGCAGTACCGGTCGCTCGTCCGGGCGCACATCGACGGCCTCGCAGGAGCGCTTCACCGCCAACCGCATCGACTACACGCTGCGTGAACACGTCGGCGCCGCTCGATCACGCGTTGTTCAGCTACCTCTCGGCGCGCGAGCGGCTGACGAGAGTGCGATGACGATATGTCATTCCTGACTCCGCTGTTCCTGCTCGGGCTCGCGGCGCTCGCCGTGCCGGTGATCATTCACCTGATCCAGCGCGAGCGGAAGAACGTCGTGCAGTTTCCGTCGCTGATGTTCCTGCGGCGGATTCCGTATCAGTCGGTGCGGCGGCGGCGGATCCGCAACTGGCCGCTGCTGCTGCTGCGGCTGGCGGCGCTGGCGCTGATCGTGGCGGCGTTCGCGCGGCCGTTCCTGCGGCGCGATACGCTCTCCGCGGCTGCGGCCGGCGGCGCACGCGAGGTCGTCGTCCTGATCGACCGCTCGTACAGCATGGGCTACGGCGATCGCTGGGCGCGCGCGATCGCGGCGGCGGCGCGACGCGATCAACGGCCGTCGGGCCGGCGGACCGCGCGTCGATCGTGTTCTTCTCGTCCGGCGCGGAGGTCGCCCTGCGCTCGACGTCGGATCGGGGACGGCTGAACGCGGCGCTGGCGACCGGCAAGCCCGGTGCGGGGGCCACGCGGTACGGTCCCGCGCTGAAGCTCGCCGGCAGCATCGCGAGCGAGTCGGCGCTGCCGCGCCGCGAAGTGATCCTGATCTCGGACTTCCAGCGTACCGGCTGGCAGGGCGCCGAGGGCGTGCGGCTTCCGGACGGCGTGGTGTTGAGGCCCGTCCCGATCGTCGACAACGCCACGGCGAACGTCAGCGTGACGCCCGTCTCGATTCAGCGCTCGACCTTCTCCGATCAGGAGCGGGTGACCGTCACGGGCGGCGTGACCAATCACGGTCCCGTGGCCGTCTCGAACCTCGAGATCACGCTCGAGATCGACGGCCGCGCAGGTGCAGACCGAGCGCATCAACGTCGACCAGCACAGCTCGGCGTCGGTCACCTTCGCGGCGTTCACGCCGGCGGCGCGCGACACGCGCGGGACGGTGAAGATCGGCGCCGACGCGCTGGCGCTCGACAACGCCTTCCACTTCCTCGTCTCGCCCAAGGCGCCGCTGCGCATCGTCATCGCGGAGCGGCCGGGCGCGCCGCGCGACGCGAGCCTGTACCTGTCCCGCGCGCTCGCGCTCGGCGACGCGCCGCCGTTCGAGATCGCCGCCAAGTCGATCGACGCGCTGACGACGGACGATCTGCAGCGCGCGTCGGTCGTCATCCTCAACGACGTGCCGGTGCCGCAGCTGACGGCCGAGCGGCTCGGCGCGTTCGTCGCGCGCGGCGGGGGCCTGCTGGTCGCGCTCGGCGCGCGGGCGTCCTGGCCGGCCGGAACGGGCGGCGCCGCCGACATCCTGCCCGCGGCGCCGGGGCAGCCGATCGATCGCACCAAGGGGCAGGCCGGACGTCTCGGCGCGCTCGAGTACGGCAACGCGATCTTCGAGCCGTTCCGCGCGCCGCGCAGCGGCGATTTTTCCGGCGCCCGCGTTCTACAGCTATCGCGCGGTGACGCCGGCGGCCGGCGCGCAGATCATCGCGCGCTTCGACGACGGCGCGCCGGCGCTGATGGAGCGGCGGATCGGCAACGGGCGGGTGCTGCTGTGGACGTCCACGCTCGACTTGGAGTGGAACGACCTCCCGCTCAAGGCCGTGTTTCTTCCGTTCGTGCACCGCATGGCCACGACTCTGGCCGCCTACTCGGAGCGCCGGTCGTGGCTGACCGTCGGCGACGTGCTCGAACCGGCCCGCCCTGCGCCCGTGCCGGGCACGACCCGGCAGGCCATCCCGCGTGTCGTGCTCACCCCCTCGCGCGAGCGGGTGATGCTCGACGGCGAAGGGCCGGACGTGCTCGAGCTCGCCGAGCAGGGGTTCTACGAGGTCCGCCCGCAGGGCCGCGACGCCGCGCCGGCGATGACCGTCGCGAGCAACGTCGATCTGTCGGAATCCGATCTGACCGCCGATGGATCCGCAGGAGGTCGTCGCGGCGGCGATGGGGCGGGCCGGCGGCGCGGCGGCCCCCGGGACGAACGCCGTGACGACGGACCAGGACCACGAGCGCTCGCAGCGCATCTGGTGGTACCTGCTGTTTGCCGGCATTGTCCTGCTGGCGCTCGAAACGCTGCTGGGAAACCGGTTGTCGCGGACCGGCACGCAGTACGTGTAGCGGCTGGCCTTTAGGCCAGCAAAGTCTGGCCGGCCTAAAGGCCGAGCGCTAGCGATTGCCGGCCTGAAGCCGCTGCGCGGACGACCGCTCGTGACGAAACTGTGGCAGCGCCCATTTTGACGGCGTGACTTCGGGCAGGGTGCTAATCTTGTTGTCGGGGAGGCACGGCGCTTATGAGCTATCAATTTGGGCCCAGGGATCCCTCGTCCGAGCTGGTCGAGATCATCCGCCAGGTGCGCCGCCGCTGGCGCATGAAGCTGGCCCTGCGCGGCGCCCTCGGCGTCGTGGGGGTCGGCCTCCTCGTCCTCGTGCTCTCGGCGCTGGGGCTCGAGTCCTGGCGCTTCACTCCAGGCGCCATCATCACCTTCCGCGTCATCCTGGGCGTCGCGCTCGTGGGCCTGGTCGGCTACCTCCTCGTGCGGCCGCTGATGCGCAGCGCGAGCGACGAGCAGGTCGCGCTCTACCTCGAAGAGCACGAGCCGTCGCTGCAGGCGGCGATCATCAGCGCCGTCGAAGCGGGCGCACGGAGGCGCCGACTCGCCGTACTCGGCGACGCTCGTGCGCAAGCTCGTCGAGTCGGCGGTGGACAAGTGCAAGGAGATCGAAAGCGGGCGCCGCGTCGAGCGCGTGCCGGTGCGCCGCTACGGCCTGACGCTCGCGGCGCTCGCCGTCGGCGCCATCGCGCTCTTCGGGCTCGGTCCCGCGTACCTCCGGCACGCGCTGTCGGCGCTGTTCGTCGTGTCGCGCGACGTCCAGGCGGCCGTCCCCTATCGCATCGAGGTCACGCCCGGCAACGCGACGGTTCCGCGCGGCGCCGACCAGACCATCACCGCGCAGCTGTCCGGGTTCGACGCCGAGCAGGCGTCGCTGCTCGTGCGCAAGACGCCCGATGCCGCCTTCGAGCGCGTCCCGCTCCTCCGCGGCGACGACGGCAAGTACGAAGGCATGTTGTTCGACCTCGCCGCGCCGATCAGCTACTTCGTCGAGGCGAACGGCGTCCGCTCCGAGGTCTTCACGCTGAAGGTCGTCGAGCTTCCGTACGTGCAGCGGCTCGAGCTCGAGTACCACTTCCCGGCGTACACGGGACTCCCGCCGCAGAAGATCGAGGACGGCGGCGACATCGCCGTGCTCAGGGGCACGGAGATCCGCGTGCGCGCGGTGCCGACGATGCAGTCGCCGGGCGGGCAGATCGTGTTGTCGGACACGGAGCGCAGCGCGCTCGCGCCGGCGGCCGACGGCGGATCGCCCACGCCGCTGACGGGGGCGTTCAAGGTCGACAAGGACGGGTTCTATCGCATCGAGCTCGACGCGCCGTCCGGCGAACGCGTGACCGCCTCGCCGCAGTACACGATCGACGTGCTGGCGGATCAGCCGCCGACGGTCTCGATCAGCAAGCCCGGGCGCGACACCTCCGCCTCTCCGATCGAGGAAGTGTTCGTCGAAGCGCGCGCGGACGACGATTTCGGCGTGCGCGATCTGGATCTCGTGTACTCCGTCAACGGCGGGCCGGAAAAGACGCTCCGCTGTTCGACGGCAAGAAGCGGCTGTCGGAGGTCTCGGCCGGCCACACGTTCTATCTCGAGGAGCTGGACGTCAAGGCGGGCGACTTCGTCTCGTACTACGCGAAGGCGGCCGACAACGACGGCGTGCAGGGCGCGAAGCCGGCGATGAGCGACATGTACTTCGTGCGCGTCCGTCCGCTCAGCAAGGAGTTCCGGCGCGCCCAGTCCGACGCGGGCGGCGGCGGTGGCGGCGGTGGCGGCGGCGAGAACCAGGTCGGGGCGCTCTCCGAGCAGCAGCGCCAGATCATCGCCGCGACGTTCAACGTCCAGCGCGATCGCAAGAAGATGACGGCCGACAAGGTGCGCGAGAACTCGATCGTGATCGCGCTGTCGCAGTCGCGGCTCCGCGAGCAGGTGGACGGTCTCCTCACGCAGGATGAACAGCCGTCTCGTCGAGCAGGATCCGGCCTTCAAGAAGGTGGCGGAGCTGCTGCCGCAGGCCGTCACGGAGATGAAGGCCGCCGAAGCCAAGCTGCAGGCGGTCAACCCCGAAGCGGCGCTGCCGCCCGAGCAGAAGGCGCTGCAGCTCCTGCAGCAGGCGGAAGAAGAATACGAGATGCAGGTCCAGATGCAGCGCCAGCAGGGGGGCGGCGGCGGAGGCGGCGGTGGCAGCGCCATGGCGCAGGATCTCGCCGACTTGTTCGAGATGGAGCTCGACAAGATGGCGAACCAGTACGAGAGCCGTCAGCAGGCCTCGCAGCAGCAGTCGGATCAGAAGCTCGACGAGCTGATGGAGAAGCTGAAGGAGCTCGCGCGCCGGCAGGAGCAGGAAGCGGAGCGGCAGCGGCGGCGCGCCGCGCTCGGGCAGCAGGCCTCGGGCGGCGGCTCCGGTCAGCAGCAGCGCGAGCTCGCGGACCAGGCGGAAGAAGCGGCGCGCCGGCTCGAACAGCTGTCGCGCGAGGAGAACCGGCCGGAGCTGATGCAGTCGGCGAGGCAGCTGCGCGAGGCGGCCGATGCGATGCGCAAGGCGGCCGCCAACGGCCAGCAGGGCGGCGGCGCCCAGGCGGCCGCGGCGCTGGAGCGGCTCAAGGAGGCGGAGCGGCGGCTGCAGCAGACGAAGGCGGGCCGCGCCGAGCGCGACGTGAAGAACGCGCTGCAGCAGGCCGAGGAGCTCGCGCGCGAGCAGCAGGAGATCGCCGACGACGTCAAGGGGCTCGACTCCGCGGGTGAGCGCCGTCAGGAAAAGGCGCAGCAGCTCGTGCAGCGGAAAGGCGCGCTCGAACAGAAAGTCGGCGAGCTCGAGAAGCAGCTCGATCGATCGGCGAGCGATCTGCGGGCGCAGGAGAAAGAGGCCGCGCGCAAGCTGGCCGAGGGCGCCGAGTCGATCCGCAACACCAAGGTGCGCGACAAGATCCGCTACTCGAGCTCGATGGTTCGCGCCGGCAGCCCGCAGAACGAACAGCAGGCGATGGAAGGCTCGATCGGCTCGAACCTCGAGTCGCTGAAGAACACGCTCGGACAAGCGGCCGCGGCGCTCGGGAAGCCGAGCCAGGCCGACGCCATGAGCCAGGCGCTCGACCGGGCACGCGAGCTCGCGCGCGGCGTCGACTCGCTCGATCAGCGGATGCGCGAGCGGCAGCAGGGGCAGCAGGGGCGTCAGGGACAGCAGGGCCAGGAAGGTCAGCAAGGTCAGCAAGGGCCAACCGGGGCAAGCCGGTCAGCCCGGTCAACAGGGCCAGCAAGGCCAGGGTCAGCAAGGCCAGCAGGGCCAGGGTCAGCAAGGCCAGCAGGGCCAGGGTCAGCAAGGCCAGCAAGGCCAGCAGGGTCAGCAGGGCCAGCAGGGTCAGGGTCAGCAGGGCGGTCAGGGCGGCACCAACGATGGCAGCCGCACCCAGGACGGCCGCGATGGAAACGGCGACACGACCGGCCGTTTCAACGACAGCGGCGGCTACGGCGACCGCCGGCCCGGGCGTTTCGACGGCGCCCGCTTCGATCCGGACGACGTGCGGCAGTTCCGCGGCGAAGCGCGCCAGTTCGTCAACGACGCGCAGCAGCTCCGGCGCATGATCCAGGGACAGGGCGTCGATGCCAAGGCGCTCGACGAGGTGCTGCGCAACCTGCGTGCGCTCGACGACGATCGCGTGTATCAGGATGCCGCCACGCTCGAGCGCCTGCAGTCGGCCGTCTCCGAAGGCATGAAGCGCTTCGAGTTCAACCTGCGCCGGCAGGCGGACGTGAAGAGCACCGAAGTGTTCCTCTCGGGCTCGGATGACGTGCCGGAGGAATACCGGAAGCTCGTCGAGCAGTACTACAAGTCGCTGTCGAAGGGGCCCGGCAAGCCCGAGAGCGCCAAGCCGGACGACAAGAAGAACGATCCCAAGTAAGGGCGGTCCACGAATGCCACGGCGCGTTCCGCTGCTCGTCCTCGTCTTCGTCGTCGTCTGCGGCGCGGTGACGGGCGCGCAGTTCCGGCGCTTCAGCCGCGTCCCGCCCCGTGAGCCGACCGCCGACAGCTTCGACGGCGGCTTCAACTTCTGCCGCGGGATGTACACGCAGGTCCGCAGGATGCCGAGCGGAATGGGCTGGGGCACCGACTATCCGGACGCCGACATCAATTTCTCGATCCGGCTCTCGGAGCTGACGAAGACGCGCGTCAGCCGGCGTCCCGACGGCGAGCCCAATCACTTCACCGTGCGCCTGACGGACGACAACCTGTTCAACTGCCCGTACCTGCACATGGAGGACATCGGCTCCGCGCAGTTCACCGAAGAGGAGGTGGAACGGCTCCGCGAGTACCTGCTCAAGGGCGGGTTCCTGTGGGTCGACGACTTCTGGGGGACCCTCGCGTGGCGGTACTGGGAGGAGCAGATCGGCCGCGTGCTGCCGCCGGCGGACTATCCGATCCGGGATCTCCCGCTGGATCATCCGCTCTTCAGCGCGCTGTACCCCGTGAAGGGCGTGCCGCAGATTCCGTCGATCCGCATGTGGACTCCCGGCGGCAATACGTCCGAGGATCCGCCCGACACCGACGTCGTCCACGGCCGCGGGATCAGCGATTCGAGCGGCCGCCTGATGGTCTTCATGACCCACAACACCGACATCGCCGATGCGTGGGAGCGTGAAGGCGACGATCCGCGGTATTTCTACGAGTTCGGTCCGAACGGGTACGCGCTCGGCATCAACGTCGTGCTCTACGCGCTCAGCCATTGACGCCCGGAGATCCATGAAGCGCCTGGCCCTTGCCTGCTGCCTGGCTGCGCTGGCGGCCGTCCTTGCCGGTGCGCAGGGGTTCGGCCAGCGCTGGGGCCGCATGCGCTACGAGCCGCCGCGGTTTCCCCAGGCCGACAGCTTCGACGGGTTCTACAACTTCTGCCGCGGCATGTACACCAGCGATCGCCGGGAGGGCGGCGGCCAGGGCTGGTCGACCGATTATCCCGATGCCGACATCAACTTCTCCATCCGCCTCTCCGAGCTCACGAAGACCCGCATCAGCGTGCTGCCGAACGGCGAGCCGAACCACCTCGTCGTCCGGCTGACCGACGATGCGATCTTCAAGTGCCCGATCATCGAGATGGAGGATGTCGGGACGATCCATTTCACTGAGGAGGAGGTCGTCCGTCTGCGTGAGTACCTGCTGAAGGGCGGGTTCCTGTACGTGGACGATTTCTGGGGCTACGAGGCGTGGTACCAGTGGGAAGAGGAGATCGGCCGCGTCCTGCCGCCGAAGCAGTATCCCATCGTGGACCTCGGGCCGGAGCACCCGCTCTATCGCACGCTGTTCATCTTCGAGAAGATGCCGCAGATCCCCTCGATCAACTCGTGGATGCGCATGGGAGGCGCGACCTCCGAGCGGGGCGAGGAGAGCGCCGAGGTGCACGTGCGCGGCATCAACGATCGACACGGCCGGCTGATGGTCCTGATGACGCACAACACGGACATCTCGGATGCCTGGGAGCGCGAGGGAGAAGACCCGAGATACTTCTACCAGTTCTCGCCCGACGGGTACGCGGTCGGGATCAACATCGTGATGTACGCGCTGACGCACTGAAGGTCCGGCTGAAGCCGGACGCCACCGGAATCTATAGGCTCCGGCTGAAGCCGGACGCCACCGGAACCTACCATGAGCAGACACACCCTCCGCGTCAACGGCCGCGTGCACGAGGTGGACGCGGATGCGAACGACAGCCTCCTGTCGATCATCCGATACGACCTGGGCCTGACCGGCAGCAAGTTCGGCTGCGGGGAGGGGCACTGCGGCGCGTGCACGGTGCTCATCGACGGCCAGCCGGCCCGGTCGTGCGTGACGCCGGTCAGCGCCGCGGCCGGCAAGCCCGTGACCACCATTGAAGCGATCGCGGACGGCGACCGGCTGCACCCCGTGCAGGAGGCGTTCCTCGAGGCGGAAGCGTTTCAGTGCGGCTACTGCACGCCTGGCATGGTGATGGCCACGATCGGCCTGCTGAAGCAGTCGCCCGACCCGTCCGAGCAGGACATCGCCCGCCTGATGGATCGCAACGTCTGCCGCTGCGGCGCCTACCCCCGGATCGTCCGTGCCGTGCGGATGGCGGCCGAGCGCATGAAGCCGGCAGGGTCACGGGGTCAGGTCATGAATCATGAACGGAAGTCGGGGTCAGGTCATGAATCATGAACGGGAAGTCGACGCGATCGAACCGGAGCGGTACGAGCTGAGCGAAGCGCAGCGGTACCGGTTCGAGCTGGAGCGCCGTGATTTCCTGCGCGTGGTCGGCGGCGGCCTCGTCGTGGTGGCGGCCATCCCCTCGGTGTTCGCGCAGGAATCCGGGCGAGGCGCCCAGACGCGCGGCGACACAGCCAACCTCGCGGCCTGGCTGCACATCGACGAGCAGGGACGCGTCACGGCATACACCGGCAAGACCGAGATCGGCCAGAACATCCGCACGTCGCTCGCTCAGGCGGTCGCCGACGAGCTGCGGCTGCCGCTCGGCGCGATTTCGATGGTGATGGCGGACACCGACCTGACGCCGTACGACGCCGGCACGTTCGGATCGCAGAGCACGCCGCGGATGGGCCGGCAGCTTGCGCGCGCCGCCGCCACCGCCCGCGAGATGCTCATCGACCAGGCAGCCGCGCAGTGGCAGGTCGATCGGACGACGCTGACCGCGCGCGACGGCCGGATTGTCTCGTCCGGCGGCAGGTCCGCGGCCTATGGCGAGCTGACCAAAGGACAGAAGCTCACGGGCGCGGTCGCGGCCGAGCCGGCGATCACACCCGCGGCGCAGTGGGACGTTCGCGGAAAGCCCGCGCCCAAGGTGGATGGCCGCGCGTTCGTCACGGGCCGTCATCAGTACACGCCGGATGTCGTGCGGCCGGGACTGCTGTACGGCAGCGTCGTCCGGCCGAACGCCATCGGCGCGACGCTCGCCTCGATCGACGACACGCGGGCGCGCGCCATGGCCGGTGTCTCGATCGTGCGCGACGGCGATTTCGTCGGCGTGGTCGCGCCGAGCGAGCGAGCGGCGCGCCGGGCCGCGGCCGCCGTCGAGGCGCAGTGGACGGCGGGCGCCCGTCAGCCATCCTCTTCGACGATCTACGACCACCTCAAGAAAGCGCCGGATGGCGCGCGCGCGCCGACGCCCTTTGCCACGGGCAACGTCGCCGAGGTGAAAGCCGCGCGCTCGTTCGAGGCGAGCTATCGCATTCCCTACATCGCCCACGTGCCGCTCGAGCCGCGCGCCGCGGTCGCCGAATGGACCGAGGGGAAGCTCACCGTCTGGACCGGCACGCAGCGGCCGTTCGGCGTCCGCACCGAGCTGGCCGAGGCCTTCCGGATTCCCGAGACCCGGGTCCGCGTGATCGTGCCCGACACCGGGTCGGCATACGGCGGGAAGCACACCGGCGAGTACGCCGTCGAAGCGGCGAGGCTCGCGAAGGCCGCAGGCCGGCCGGTGAAGCTCGTGTGGACCCGGGCCGAAGAGTTCTCGTGGGCGTACTTCAGGCCGGCCGGCGTGATCGACATCAAGGCCGCCGTCGACGCCGCGGGGACGCTGGTGGCCTGGGAATTCGACAACTGGAACTCCGGCAACGCCGGCATCAGGACGCCGTACGACGTGCCGAACCAGCGCATCGCGTTCCATCCGTCGAGCTCTCCACTGCGCCAGGGCTCGTATCGCGGGCTGGCGGCGACGGCCAATCACTACGCGCGCGAGATGCACATGGACGCGATCGCGCGGGCGCTCGGCGCCGACGCTGTGGAGTTCCGCCTTCGGCATCTGCGCGACGAGCGCATGCGTGCGGTGCTCACCGCCGCGGCGCGGGCGTGCGGCTGGCCCAGGCCGTCGTCGGCCGGCAAGGGCCTCGGCATCGCGTGCGGGACGGAGAAGGGCAGTTACGTGGCCACCGCCGCCGAGCTTTCGAAGACAGCCGCCGGCTTCACCGTCGACCGCATCGTCGTGGCGTTCGAGTGCGGGGCGATCGTCAACCCGGACGGGTTGCGCAACCAGGTCGAAGGCGCGGTCGTCCAGGGGCTGGGCGGGGCGCTGTTCGAAGCGATCGAGTTCGACAACGGCCGGATCCTGAACGGGACGATGGCGCAGTACCGGGTGCCGAGGTTCAAGGACGTTCCGCCGATCGAGGTGATCCTGCTCGATCGGAAGGATCTCGCCTCGGCCGGCGCCGGCGAAACCCCCATCGTCTGCGTGGCGCCCGCCATCGGGAGCGCGGCGCGCACGTTCGGCCAGGTCGCGACGGCGCTGCCGGTCAAGATTGATATAGGTCCGGCTTAAGCCGGACCCTCTAACAGGTTGCTGAAAAACTGCAATCCAGCCAAGAGCAAACAGGAGAACAGGAGCAAGGGAGGCTCTTTGGTTTTAGTTTTTGTCTTTTTGGCTTTTTTGCTTTTCTTTTCTTTCTCTTCTTTTCTCCTTTTCTCCTTTTCTCCTGTTTGACCTTACTAGTGCGTCAACCCGTAGATCATGTAGTTCACGCCCAGCTTGTACGCGTCGTTCGACAGGTCCACGGGGAACAGATCCGCTCCCCGAAAACTCCCAATACTCCGCGACGTCGTGGTTGTGGTTCGCGATCACCATCAACCGCCTCGACGGGTCGTTGTTCTCGTAGATGCCGTAGTAGGTCGGCAGGATGCCGTACATCGGATGCGGGAAATCGATCTTCGTCATCCGGAAGAACGAGTCGAAGATGGGATGCGACACGTCGAGCTTGACGAAGCGCGCGTCGGGCAGCACGCGCCGCATCTGCGCCTCGAAGTTGTTCCACTGGTCGTGCTCGAAGTCGTCGAAGATCGCGAAGCCGCCCTTCAGCAGGTAGGCGCGGAAGCTTGCCGCTTCGGAGTCGTCCATCACCCAGTAGCCGGGCTCCCACATGTACGCGATCGGATACTTGAACAGCTCGGGATCGTCGAGGGCGAGGACGCGCGTCACGTCCGTGCGGACCGGGATCAGCGTGATGGCTTCCAGGATCTTCATCAGGTTGAAGTCCGCCCTCGGATAGTCGTGGTTCCAGGCGGCCCCGCCTCCTCGCCTGCCGCTGAAGCCGGAATCCCATCGGAGGCGGACGAACGTGAACCGCCCGTCGTAGCCCTCGTCATGGACAGGTTCCCGGCCGTACTCCTGCGGCGCCGCGGAGACAAAGCTGCCGGCGATGAGGACGATGATTCCGAGGCGCGTCCACGCACACATCCTGGGTGTCCCTCGTCAGCGATTGGGCACGAGGCGTCCGAGCGAGTCGGCGGTGCAGAAATAGATGGCGCCGCCGGGACCAATCGTGACGACTCGTATGGCGCCGACCTGATCCTGCAGCAACGGCTCTGCGCTCGCGACGCGGGTCGGATCGCGCATTCGCGAAGCGCAGCCGCAGCAGGTGACGCCCCGCCGGCGACGCGACCAGCGCATTGTTGCGCAGCTCGGGCAGGAGGTCGCTGTTGTAGAACGCGAGCGATCCGGCCGCCTCGCCGAGCGCGTGGCGTCCACGCACCGCCGCGCGGACCGGAAGGGCGGACATCGCGACAGCGCTGAGGTGACCGGCGTTGCCGCCGTCGTCATCGGCGATCCAGAGCAGCCCGGATCGCGGATCCCAGCCCATGCCCCGGGGCGAGCGGATGCCGTGCGCAACCGCCGGGGTCGTGCCCGCCTGGTCGCGTGGCCTGGTGCCGTCCACGTTGAGTCGAAGAAGCCTGCCGGCGCCGCCGCGATCGTCCAGCGCGAGATAGAGCTTGCCGTCCCGGCCGAATCTCAACACGGCCGCCGCCTCCGTGGCCGCGGTGGCGCCGGTCTCGAGCAGGATCGCGCGCTCGGCCAGGCGTGCCGCGCAGCTCGCGGTATCGCGCCAGCCTGAACACCGCGCCGGAGGACGACTTGGCCGTCTGGACGACAAACACGAAATGCGTCCGCTCGAAATCCGGATCGATGGCGATCGACAGCACGCTGTCGCGGCCGCCATCTTCGTCCGCATCCAACATCAACGCGTCTGCCCGCTGATCGCCGTCCACGATGCGGACCCGGCCGATGCGCTCCGCGATGAACAAGCGGCCGTCCGGCGTGAACGCCGCATCGATCGGCTCCTCGAAGCCGCTCATGACTTTTTCGGCACGCAGCTCGAGGCCGTCGACGGTCGTCTCGACGTGCCCGCTCTCCCAATCGACCGCGACAGGCGGCGCGGTGGATGCGACCACGGTGACGCGAAGCGCCGACGACCGCGCGCTCTCGAGCACGCCCCCGTCGTCAACGAATGACGCGAGCTCGAGCGTGTGAGCGCCGGCGGAGAGGGCAGGGAGCCTGCCGCTGCACGGGAAGCCGGCGGCAGCGGCGGTTGCGCCGCACGAGACTTCGGCGACCACGCTGCGCGTGCCGTCGACGTAGATGGCGTATCGGAACGTCGCAAGCTCGACCGTGTCCGATGCCTGCTGATCCCAGCCGATCCGTTCGCGTCCGGTGATGGATTCTCCGCCTCCGGAACCCGGCGGCGTGGGCGTCGGAGGAGTACTCCGTCCGCATCCGGCGGACGCGACAAGGGTAGCGAGTGCCCCGAACACGAGGGCGCGCATTCGCTCGATCATAGCGCCATGCGCGCTGCCGGTGCGCTACGATATTCCCGATGCGCGCGTGTCCCGAGCGAAGTCGAGGGGCCTGTCCCGAGCGAATCGAGGGCCCTTCACTACCTGGCCGTTGCCGCATTGCTGGTGACGGCAGCGGCGACCGGCGAGAGGGTCGTCGCGCAGTTCCCGCTCAGCACGCGCGTCCACCTCTCGGGTCTGTCGGCGCCCGTGGCGTTCGTCCAGGATCCGCTCGACCGCGCCGTCCAGTATGTCGTCGAGCAGGGAGGACGGATTCGCGCCTTTCGGAATGGCGCGCCGTTGCCGGCGGATTTTCTCGATCTGCGCAGCGTGGTGCGCTCCGGCGGTGAGCAGGGACTGCTTGGAATGGCGTTCTCGCCCGACACGGGCTCGGGCCGCTTCTTCGTCAACTTCACCAACAGCGCCGGCCACACCGTCGTCGCCCGGTTTCGTCGATCGAGCGATCCCGTCGTCGCCGACTCGGCTTCACGATTCGATCTGCGCTGGGGCGCCTCGCGCACCCCTCTCATCGCGCAGCCGTTCTCGAACCACAACGGCGGCCATCTGGCGTTCGGTCCGGATGGGTTTCTCTACATCGGGCTCGGCGACGGCGGCTCGGGCGACGACCCCGGCCATCGCGCGCAGACCCCGGGGGAGCTCCTGGGCAAGATGCTGCGGATCGACGTGAACGTCGCCGACGGTCATCCTGCCGGGTACGTGGTGCCGGCGAGCAATCCCTTTGTCGCCGGCGGGCCGGCGGGGACGCTGCCGGAGATCTGGAGCTTCGGCCTGCGGAATCCGTGGCGGTACTCGTTCGACCCCCCGGCGCGCGGGGGCACCGGCGCGCTGATTATCGCGGACGTCGGGCAGGGGCAGTGGGAGGAGATCGACTACGAGCCGGCAGGCCGCGGCGGCCGGAACTACGGGTGGCGGAACAGGGAAGGCGCGCACAATCGCGTGACGACGCTTCCGCCGGCGTTCACGCCGCTGACCGATCCCATCCACGAGTACGACCACTCGCTCGGCGCGTCCATCACCGGCGGGTACGTCTATCGAGGCACTGCGCTTGGCACGGCACACCGCGGCCGCTACTTCTTCGGCGACTTCGTCCGGAGCCGCGTGTGGTCGGTCGCGCTGACGATCAACCCGTCAACCGGCGAAGCCACCGCGTCCAACCGGCTCGAACACACCGCGGAGCTCGGCGGCGCGGCGCTATCCGGCGTCAGCTCGTTCGGGCTGGACGCCGACGGTGAGCTCTACGTCGTGAGCTACTCGAACGGCACGGTGCTGAAGATCCTCGGCAATGCGACGTCGCCCCCCACGCCGGCGGGCCTGCGGATTATCCGGTAGGACCGGGACCGGGACTCGCGGGATCTCGGGATTCCAGCGGATCCGGCGCGTCCGGATAGCCCGCGCAACTCGTCGCGCGCAGCTGCCGCACAAGCTGGAGCCGGCGCTCACCGCTTCGTCAACACGCGATCCGTGTAGACCGGCACGCCGCCCATGTAGGAAGCGCGATCGGCCGGATCGTAGATCCTGACGTCGCGATCGATCTCCGCAATCGGCGGCCAATCCAGCGGCGCGATCGTGCTCTTGCCGTCGAAGCGTTTGCGGAACGCCGGCTCCTCCCACCTCTCGAACAGCAAGTACGGCCGGTAGCGGCGGCCGCGGAGGTACTCGAGCGCGCGATCGAGCGACGAGGGATCGACTTCGGACCAGACGAGCGTCTGGCGGCCCGAGTAGAACCGGACGCTGCCGCTCTGGTGGACCGTCACCACGGCCGCATCGGGTGGCAGCCGCGCCGCGACGTATTCGCCGGCGATGCGATATCGGCTCTCGAGGGCCCGCAGTTCGAAGACCTGGCGGCGCGCCGCGATGTCGATGTAGAAGATCGCGAGCAGGCCGCATCCGAGCGCGAGCGCGGGAGCGCGCCATGCCGGCGGCAACCGCGCGGCGAGCGCCGCGGCTGTCACTGCCGTCAGCGTCAGGATCACGGCGACTGCCGGCAGAACGAAGCGCAGGTACCACCACGCGTCGAACACCACGTACGGCAGATAGCACGCCAGCGTCGCGGCGGCGAACGCCAGCAGCCACAAGATGAGCGCCGACCCGCGCGCAGACGCCCGCGCGCGAGCCAGGGAGCAGCCAGCGCCAGAAGCACGATCGGCGTGTGGGTCTGCAGCAGCCACGCCGGGTAGCGGCGCAGGTTCGGCCCGATGTGATCCATCGAGAACAGCGCGCCGAGGTCACCGTAACCCGACCTGAGCGGTCCGCCGTACATCGCGTTCTGCATGGCCATGACCAGGATCACGAACGGCAGCGCGCCGATCCCGAACGAGACCATGGAGAGCAGCCGATCGCGCCAGGTCGCGCGGGCGGTCGCGATCCATAGGGCGGTGACGGCGGCCAGCGGCAGGAGATTCGGCCGGACGACGAGAGCGGCTCCAACGGCGGCGCCGGTCCACGCCTGCGAGATCCAATCAGGACGCTCGGCGGCACGCGATGCGAGCACCAGCGCCAGCAGCCAGAGCGCCGTCGCCGGGACGTCGTTCATCGGCTGGACGATCTGATAGAGAAAAACCGGGCTCGATGCGAGCAGCACGGCCGCCATCAAACCCGCCGCCGCTCCTCCGATGCGGCGGCCCAGGACGAAGGTCAGCCACACGGCCAGGCCGCCCATCAGCGGGACGATCCAGAACATGCCGGCGCGGCCGGCTATCGTGCGCGCGGCCGCCATCATGAGTGGATATCCGGAAGGGCAGATCGGCACGACGGCGCCATCCGGACCGGGCGCCGGCGCGTGACCCGCCGGGACGAACGCCCATCGGCTGTCGGGCCACGGAATGTTCGCGGCGTCGGGCTGCAGTTGCCGCGCGTGGCCGGCGGCAAGCAGCTCCGCCTCGTTCAGATAGCAATAGGAATCCGATCCGCCCGCGACGTGCGTGCCCCACCCCCAGCCCGTGGCGATCGCCGCGATCGCGACCGCGCACGCCATCGCCGGCGCGCCGCGGTCGACGGCCTTCCACCACCAGGTGGACGCCGCTGCGATCTGCGCGCGGCCCCGTGTGGCCGCGAGAACGATCGCGCCCAGCGCCGCGACGATCGCGATCGCCGGACGGTGTGCGCGGATCGAACACGCCGCCGATTCGAAGCTCGAAGCCGCCAGACACGACGATGGCCCACGCCGTCAACAGCGTGACGAGCGCGAGCAGCAGAAGCGCACGAGTCAGAAACGCGCCCCGGGGACGCAGCCGCAGGAGCACCCGGACCGCGACGAGGCCGTCGCGCCAGCCGATCTTCTTCCCGGCGGCGCGCGATCGCGGCGTGAACGTCACCGGACGCTCGTCGATCCTGTGGCCCGCGACGAGCAGCCGGGCGGTGATCTCCGGCTCGATGTCGAAGCGATCGGCCGTCAGCTCGAGGCTGCGCGCGACGTCGCTCCGCATGATCTTGTAGCAGGTCTCCATGTCGGTCAGCGACGAGCCGTAGATGGCGTTGGTCAGCCACGTCAGCGCCCGGTTGGCGGCGATGGAGAGCCACGGCGCGTCGGGCCGTCCGCTCAGGAAGCGCGACCCGTACACGACCGACGACGATCCCTTCACGATCGGATCGACCAGCAGGGCCAGCTGCGCCGGATCCAGCTCGAGGTCCGCGTCCTGGATCGCGACAACGGTGCCCGCGCGCGCGCGACAGGCCGAGCCGGATCGCGTGGCCCTTCCCGCGATTGCGTTCGGCATGAATGATGGTGAGCCGCGGCGTCGCGGCGAGCCCGTCGAGCACGGCGCGCGTGCCGTCGCTCGATCCGTCGTTGACGACGATGATTTCGCGCGGGGCGGGAAGGTCGATCTCGAGCAGCCGGGCGATGACGTCCGCCACGGTCGCCGCCTCGTTGAAGACGGGGACGATGATGGAGATGAGCGGCGAAAGAGCGTCGTGCGGGCCGGTCAACGGACGGTCAGCCTTGCGATCCGTCCACGCGAGCCCGAGGCCCAGCCGGTGCGCGCCCGCTGCGCGAAGCTCACCGTGTCGAAGCCGTCGCCGGCCAGCGGCGTCCAGCTCCGGCCGTCGTCGGACGACCAGTCGGCGCCGGACGGCCCCACGGCGATCAGCGACTTCGCCATTCCGGGCACCCACGCGACAACCGATCGAAAGCCGGACAGGCCCCGGTCTTTGACGAGCGTCCACGTCACGCCGCCGTCGCTCGTGACCGCGGCGTTGTCGACGGCCTCGTTCTCCTTGTTGTAGTCGCCCCCGACGACGACGCCGTGCCGGGCGTCGCGAAAGGCGATCGAGAAGATGCCGGCCGACCCGTTCGTCCGGAGTGGCGTGGTCGAGATCGCCCAGCTCCGGCCGCCGTCCGCCGATCGCAGGACGCGCCCCGCCGTGGTGCCAATCCAGACCGCGGCGCTTCCGTGCACGGCGACGTTCGTTCCGCTCGCGGCGAAGGCCCCTTCGCCGGGGAGCGCCGCGGGCAGCCGATCCGCCGGCACACGGTTCCACGCGCGGCCGCCGTCTGTGGTGGTGAGGATCACGAAGCGGCCGTCCACGGAGTCGCTGAACGCGACGCCGTGGTCCGCGTCACGGAACACCATCGCGTCGAGGAAGACCTTGGGATCCGTGTTCGCGAACTGCAGGTCCCACCGGGCGCCGCCGTCGCTGGTCTTGTAGATGCGGGAGGTCTCCCCGGGTCCGATGCTGAGCGCGTACGCGGTCTGCTCGCTCATCGCGTCGACGTCGCGGAAGTCGAGCTTCTCGGCGCCGGGCACGGGCCGCGGTTCCCAGGTCGACGCCGCCGTCGATCGTGCGGAGCACCGTGCCGTTCGCGCCGCTGGCCCAGGCGACGCGCGCGGAGACAGCGCTGATGCCGCGGAGCCGCGCCGTGACGCCGCTGGGCTGTGCCTGCCATTCGACCCGCGGCGTGTCGGCGGCAACCGCAGAGCTCAATACCCCGATCGCGAGGGCCACCATGTGACTACGGATCATCGACGGCATTGTATGACACCGCAACGGTCAATCAGAGTCCTGCTCCTGCAGACGCGCTCGCCGCCCCGGCGAGATTGCGTCTTGCTGCGACCTTTGCGCCGCGTGGAAAAGACAGCACTAAAACAGCCCCGTGGCGAGTGCTCACGATGCGGCGGCGGCTGGGGTTTGCCGCAGCGCGCGGCGAGCCGACTGTTCAGCCTGAAGGGTTGGCCGCTACGCTGGTGCGGCACACCATGGCCGCCGCCGGCACGTGGGAGCCACTGCGGGGCTGTTTTAGACCGTCGCGTGTCACGCGGCTCAAAGGTCGCGGCGACGCAACCTCGCCGGGGCGGCGAGGGAGGTGCGGTGAGCTCCTGCCAGACGCGCAGGACGAAGGAGCTCTCCGCCGTCGCGCCTGCCACCGATCTCCCTCGTCCTGCGCGTCGGAGCAGTGCTCACGGATCGGCCAACGCAACCTCCACGCCGTGAGACAAATCCTCAACGCTTGGCGTCAGTTCCCGAGGCGACGTCCGGTTCGCTGAGGCCCGCGGCCAGCATCGTCACGGCGGTGTAGATGACGACGACGATCACCAGCCAGCGGACCCAGTAGATCGGCATCGACGTGACGATGTAGGCGGCGATCAGGACTCCGGGGATGCCGCCGATGGCCAGGCCGAGCGCGGCCCGGAAGCTGTAGCAGCGCTCGCGGATGAAGCGGAGGCTGCCGACCGGCATGAGGAACGCGCACGACCCCATCATGATCGGAAACGCGGCGGTCGGGTTCATGCCGAGCAGGCTGATGAGGATCATGCACGGGGCGTACAGGCCGATGCCGAGCGACATCAGGGCCCCGAGGAGGAAGTTGACGCCGACGGCGATCGCCAGTTTCGCCCCGCGCACGCCCAGCGCGTCGCCGCCTCCAGGAAACAGGTTCAGCTGCGTCATGAGCATCAGAATCGCCGCACCGAGCAGCGCCGCGCCCATCCCAACCTGCACCTTTTTCTTCGGCCACGAGGCGACGATGCCGGCGCCAAGCCACGCGCCCAGGACCGCGGCGGCGATGAGCGCGAACAGCGTGAGGACGTCGACCTGCACCAGCCTCGTATAGATCAACGCCTGGACGACCGTCGGCAGCGTGTGGCCCACGTTGAGCGTGCCGGGAATCACGCGATCGGGCACGATGCGGAGCGCGCGGAACGCGGCGGTCGTGGTCGCGAACGATCCGATGCCGAGCGTGTCGAAGAAGTTCGTGACCGCGCCGATGCCGATTTCCGTCGGACCGGGGAAGCGGGTGTCCGTGGCAGGGGAAGCCTCGACGGCCGGCGCGCGCCGGATCGCCCTGACGGCTGTCCAGCCAGCCGACGACGAAGACCGCCGTCAGCACGCCGAGCGCCGTCTGCAGGGCCAGGATCGGGTTCATCGCCATTCCTTTCTTACTGCTCGCGGGCCCCGCCCACTCGCCCTCGACTGTCGCTCGGGACGACCCTGAGCGCCGTCGAAGCGTCGCTCGCGCGCTGCGGCCGGGCAGGGGATGATACCCCAGTCTCTGTGGGAAGTGACCGGCCTCAGCCTTGCAGTTTCTTCTGAAAGTCGGCGTAGGTCATGAGGATGTTGCGCTCGAACGCCTCGCCGAACGGCATGCCGCGTCCGATGTCGCCGATCAGGCTGACGAGCGCGGGGGCGCCCGCCTGGTCCAGCAGCGCCTGTACGGCGACGGCGCTTTCCGCGTACGCGAGCGACGCTTCTTTCGACGACAGGCTCGCGAAGGATTTCTCCAGCCGGGACAACGGCAGGAGCGTCTCCGCCTTCCGGACCTGTTCCTGCTTGCGCGCGAGGTCGCTGCCTTCGAACTGCACCGCGAGCCCCTCGTCGAGCCAGTACGGCACGCCGCGCGGCGCGAGGCTTCGGACGAGCGCATGGGTGAACTCGTGCGACAACACGCGCTCGAACTCCGGGAGATTCTGCAAGGCGCCCTGCACCGGCATCCGAATGCGCCCGTCGAACGCGCCGCCGGCCCACTCCGGCGACTGCGTGATGTCGCGGAACTGCTCGCGGGTATAGAGGACGACGGTGATCACGTCGGTCGGATACGTGTAGAGCGCCGTGCCGATCCGCCAGTAGGCCGCTTCGAGAATCGCGACCGCGCGCTCGGCCAGCTGCGCCTCGGCGGGGCCTTCGAAGAGCACCGTGAAGTGATCCCCGAGCTTCCGGCCGAAACCGCTGTGCAGCGCCGCCTCCTTGCGCCACGCTTCGAGCCGCTTCACGATCTGCGCGTGATTGGGGGCGTGCTCGAGCGCCTGCTGATACGTGTCGATCGCGCCGTCGATGTCGCCCGACTGATACAGCACCGTGCCGAGCAGCAGCGACGCGGCGGTCAGCGCCGGATCCACCTTCAGCGCGTCCAGCAGAAACCGCCGCGCGTCGTCCTCCCGCGCCTGCAGGTGCGCCGCCACGCCTGCACCAAGGAGCAGCGACGCCTGCTGCGGCGCGAGCTTCAGCGCCTCGTCGAACGCCGCGACGGCTTCCTGCACCCGGCCGGCATTGAGCGCGTCCCGACGCCGCGCGCCCGAGCTGGACGGGTGTTTTCCTCTGGGCGAGAGGCGCCGCCGCGGTCAGCAGGACCAGCAGCAGCGCAAGCAATGACGCATGCCTCGATCATACCGTTCCCGGGCATCATCGCCCCAGTTCATGTACGGCTGGCTGGGGAGCAGATGAAGGCTGGTTGAACGATTCTCAGTCTGAGCGGCTGCTGAGCCATCGAGACGACGCAAGACGGCCCCGTGTTCGAACGTGTTACCCTTGAAGGACTTCTTCTTGGAGGTGCCTCTGATGAAACTCATGTCGCGTGTACGGCGCGGGGATTGGCATCGCTGGCCATGACCGCCGCGCTCTCGGCGCAGGCCCCAGCCGGGCAGGCTCCCACAGGGCCCGTCTCGCCGGAGCCGGTGCAGCTCAAGGTCGGCGACGTCGCGCCCCCCTTTGCGCTCCAGGGATCCGACGGCAAGGTTCACAAGCTCTCGGACTACAAGGGCAAGACCGTCGTGCTTGCCTGGTTTCCGAAAGCGTTCACCGGTGGTTGAACGGCCGAGTGCAACTCGCTCCGTGCGAGCGGGGAACTGATTCGCGCCTACGACGTGGCCTATTTCATGGCCAGCGTCGACACACCCGAAGACAACAAAGGGTTCGCCGAAAAAGAGAAGGCGGACTTTCCCATCCTCAGCGATCACGACAAGACAGTCGCCAACGCGTACGGCGTCATTCCGGCGGGGCGTACCCCCGATCGGCAGATGGCCTCGCGCTGGACGTTCTACATCGGGCCGGACGGCAGGATTCTCGCGATCGAGAAAACGGTCAGGCCGGCCGCCGCCGGCGAGGAAGTTGTCGCAAAGCTCGCCGAGCTCGGCGTCAAGAAGAAGTAGTAGTGGATTACAACGCTGCGCGCGGGATTACACTACCCGCGCGCGGCGCCCGCCTCCGGGCCCGGCGCCGTTCAAGAATGCCCACGTAAAAGAGCAGTTTCCCGCCTTGCACGATCCGGCACGGGACGTGTAGATCTGTGAATGTGCAGATCCGTACCCCTCTGGCCGTCGCGCTCTTCTGCTGACCGTCGCGGTCGTCCGCGCGGCGGCTCCGCCGGTCGTCAACGAGGCGTTCACCGGCCGTCGTGTGTTTCCGGTCGACAACTGGTGGAACGTGGACGTCAGCGGCGCGCCGGTCGACGCCGCGTTCGGCTCAGCTGATCGGCTGGATCAGCGGAAGGACGCCGACGAACACCACCGCGGTCCGCCGGCTGCACCCGGATTTCGGACCTCATCCCTACGGCATTCCGTACGTCGTCGTGGCCGGCGATCAGGCGCGCGTGCCGCTGACGTTCGTGCGCTACGGCAACGAGAGCGACAGCGGCGCGCCGGGACTGCCCGGCTACCCGATTCCCGTCGAAGCGCGCACCCAGAATAACTACATCGAGGGCGGCGTGGCCGGCGGCGGTTCGTCGGGCGACCGGCACCTGCTGCTGATCGATCGCGATCGCTGGCTGTTGTACGAGTCGTACGCCACGCGATGGAACGCGACGGCGTCGCGCTGGGAAGCGGACTCGGCAGCGGTCTTCGACCTGAACCGCAACGATCGCCGAACAGAAGGCTGGACGTCGGCGGACGCCGCCGGGCTCGCGATCTTCCCCGGACTGGTGCGCTACGACGAAGTGTTCGGTTCCGCCGAGATCACTCACGCGTTCCGGTTCACCACGCGCGACAGCAACGGCTACGTGTGGCCGGCCTCGCACGCGGCCGGCAGCAACGCCAGCGCGCCGCCGATGGGCACGCGCCTGCGGCTCAAGGCGTCACGCAACATCTCCACGTTCACGCCGGAAGTGCAGCGCATCTACCGCGCGATGAAGACGGTACGGGCTGATCGTCGCCGACAACGGCACCGACATGTACATCAGCGGGACGATGGATCAGCGGTGGAACAACGACGTGCTGAACCCGGCGTTCAGCGCGCTGACCGCCGACGACTTCGAGGTCGTGCAGCTCGGCTGGCGGCCGGCCGGGGTCAACCCGCCTTCGAACTTGCGAATCATCCGGTGAGATAACGAAGGCGACGGAGTCAACGGACTGTCTTACACGGAGCGGAGCAACGGAGCAACGGAGAGATCTGACTTGTTCTGATTCTCCGCTTCCTCCGTTCCTCCGTGTTCCAGCCGGTGGAATCCGTCCGTTACCTCCGTCAGCTCCGCTGGCTCTCAGTCGATGTTCACCACTGCCCGAATCGGTCCCGGGCCGGCGTCCCCTTCGTAGAGCACGGCCTCGAGGAAGAGACCGGCGGCCGGAGCGGCCAGGGCCGCGGGGGCGGTCGACCGTTCTTTGGTCTCGTCGAGCAGCCGCGCCGCGTCCGGCGGCTTCAGGTCTCCGCGGCCGACCGCAGCCAGGACGCCGACCATCCTCCGCACCATCTTCCACAGAAAATGCGACCCCTGGACGCGAATCAGCAGCAGCGCGCCGGCTTCAGCGATCTCGACCCGATCGACGAGCACGCGCGTCGATTTGTCGGCGGGGTCGTCGGCGGTGAAGGCCTCGAAGTTCTTCAGGCCGACGAAGGAGGCAGCCGCCAGACGCATGGCCGCCACGTCGAGGGGCTCGCGGATCCACCAGACGAACGGCTTCGCGAACGCGGTGCGGCGGCGTGAGATCTGATACAGGTAGCACCGCGACACGGCGTCGTGGCGCGCGTGGAAGCGGTGCGGCGCCTTGTCGATCGCCCGGATGTGAATGTCGGCGGGCAGCTCGTCGTTGAGCTTGCGCCGGAGCGATTCCGGAGGCAGATCCGTGTAGAGCTCCAGGTGCGCGACCTGCGCGAGCGCGTGCACGCCGGCGTCGGTCCGCCCCGAGCCATACAGCTCGAACTCCCCGCGCTTGCGACACCTCCCGGACGGCGCGATCGATCTCCCCCTGCACCGTGCGCGCGTTCTTCTGAATCTGCCAGCCGCTGTAGCGGGTGCCCGCGTATTCGATGAGGAGCTTGAAGCGTGGCATCCGGTGATTCAATAACACGGATGGCCACGGATTGACACGGATTACACGGATGGAGTCACGCGCGCGCTACTGGTGATGTACTCTGTCCGGCATGCGCCCGCACCCGCATCTGCTCGAGATCTCCGCGTGGCCCTGGCTCGATCGGTTGTCGCGCGCCGCGGGGCGGCAGGTCACGCTCGAGGACGTGCCCCCCGTCGAGTGGGACCGGGTGGCCGCGGGCGGCTTCGACCTGCTGTTCCTGATGGGCGTCTGGCGCCGGAGCCCGATCGGCGGTCAGATCGCGCGGACCGATGCCGCGCTCGTCGCCGAATACGACCGGGTGCTCCCAGGCTGGACGCCCGACGACGTGCCGGGCTCGCCGTACTGCATCCAGGCGTACGAGCCGGACGATCGGATGGGTGGGTGGACCGGGCTCGATGCGGCCCACCGCGAGCTGCGGGCCCGGGGCATCGGCCTCCTTCTCGACTTCGTCCCGAACCACACGGCGTTCGACCACCCGTGGATCGCGACGCACACGGACCGCTACCTGCTCGGCACCGAGGACGACTACCGCGCCGCCCCGTCGGACTTCCGGCGGGTCGCGGCCGCCGGCGGCGCGTATGTCGCGTGCGGACGCGATCCGTACTTCTCTCCCTGGACCGACGTCGCGCAGCTGAACTACTTCAATCCCGAGACGCGGGCCGCCATGCAGGACACGCTGCGCACGATCGCGGCGCACTGCGACGGCGTCCGGTGCGACATGGCGATGCTGATCCTGAACGAGGTGTTCGGACGGACGTGGAGACGGCTGCTGCGCGGCGAGTGGCCGGAGCCGCGCGAGGAATTCTGGGACGCGACCACCCGGGCGATTCCCGAGCTGACGTATCTCGCCGAAGTGTATTGGGGGCTCGAAGGCACGCTCCTCGATCAGGGGTTCGACTTCGCGTACGACAAGCGGCTGCTCGATTGCCTGCGCTCGGCCGACTCCGGCGCGTGCGTCCGCCATCTCCTGAGTGCCGATCCAATCCACGGCCCGCGCCTGGCGCGGTTTCTCGAGAACCACGACGAACCGCGCAGCGTCGTGACGCTCGCCGCGCGCCTGCCCGCGGGGGCAGCGCTGGTCGCGACGCTGCCCGGGATGCGGTTCTTCTTCGACGGGCAGTTCGAGGGGCGCCGCGTCAAGGCGCCGGTGCAGCTGGCGAGGTGGCCCGAGGAGCCGGTCAACGAGACCGTGCGCGCGATCTACGACCGCGTGCTGCGTTTCGCGTCAGACAGCCTGCTGCACGACGGCGACTGGGCGCTGATGCCGACCACGTCGGCCGGCGATCACACCTTCTGGGACATCGTCGCGTACCGCTGGCGGAGCGGCGCCGATCTGGTGGTGGTCGTGGCCAACCCCGGCGAGTGCCAGGCGCAGGCGAACCTGGCGATTGCCGGCGATCTGTTTCCGGGCGCGGCGTTCGATTTCGAGGACGCGTTGACGGATGCGCGGTACCGATGGACGCGCGAGTCGCTCGAGGCCACGGGGTTGTACGTGCGGCTCGAGCCCGGAGGCGCGCATCTGTTCAATGTGCGCGGTGTTTGATCGTCTCCAGGCAGCAGAATCTGCCACAAGTGTGTAATCGACCGGATGGGGTCTGACCCCTGTACAGTACGCGGGAGACGCGCGCATCCGGTACAGCGTCAAAATCAGATATGCGACGAGTAAACGGACTCCATCACATCACCGCCATCGCCGGACCCGCGCAGGAGAACCTCGATTTCTACGCCGGCGTGCTCGGCATGCGGCTCGTGAAGAAGAGCGTCAATCAGGACGACCCCGGGACCTATCATCTCTTCTATGCGGACGCGGAGGGGCGGCCCGGAACGGATCTGACGTTTTTCCCGTGGGCGCAGATGGCGCCTCCGCGTCCCGGCCACGGTCTCGCCGTCGAGGTCGGGCTGGAGGTGCCGCCCGACAGCCTGTCGTACTGGGGATCGCGCCTCGAGCAGTACGGCGCCCGCATAGAGGCCGTCGAGTCGCGATTCGGGACGCGCGTGCTCCCGCTCGTCGATCCCCACGGACTGCGCGCTGGCGCTCGTCGAGCCGGCGCCCGGCCCGGCGCGTCCCTTCACGCCGTGGGAGCGGAGCACCGTCCCCGCCGAGCGTCAGGTTCGCGGTCTCCACACCGGACGGCTCTGGGAGCGGGACGAGAGCCTGACGGAGAAGTTTCTGACGGGCGTTCTCGGCTTCACGCGCATCGGCAGCGAGAACGGCTGGACGCGCTACGGCTTCGAAGACGCGGCCGGGGCCGTCGACATCCGCGAAGCCCGCGACGTCCCGCGCGGCGCGTGGGGCATCGGCAGCGTGCACCACCTGGCCTGGCGGGTTGACGACGAGGAGCACCAGCTTGGCGGTGCGGGCGCAAATCGAGGCGTCGGGAGCCGGCGCGACGCCGGTGATCGACCGGTTCTGGTTCAAGTCGGTCTACTTCCGCGAGCCGGGCGGCGTGCTCTTCGAGATCGCGACCGACGGCCCGGGATTCGCGGCCGACGAAGAGCCCGCGCACCTCGGCGAAACGCTGGTGCTGCCCCCATGGCTGGAGCCGACGAGGGCCCAAATCGAAGCCGTCCTGCCGCCGCTCAGTCCGCCGGCGTGAGTTGACCCGATTCGCCTGCCGCCCTGCCGGCACCAACAACGCCCGGGATCGGCCTCCCACTGCGACTGGCCGCTCGAATTCCGCTATGGTAAGATATCCTTACATCCTTACTGATGCACGTAACCATGATTGCCAAAAAGACATCGAAGAACCAGCTCACGCTTCCCAAGAAAGCGGTTGACCGCTTTCCGGGCGTCGAATACTTCGACGTTCGGGTCGACGACGCGCAAATAACGCTCGTGCCGGTTCGGCCGGGCGAGCTCCAGCAGGTTCAGGCTCGGCTCGAGCAGTTGGGGATTTCGGACCGTGACGTTCGGGATGCCGTGTCCTGGGCGCGGCGACGGGGCCGGAGCACCAAGCGGTGAGGGTTGTGCTGGACACGAACACGGTTCTGTCCGCGCTGCTGTTTCCTCGAGGGCGACTCTCGTGGATACCCGAACTGTGGACGTCCGGCCGAATCCTTCCACTCGTCTGCAGCGCTTCGGCCGCTGAACTGATCGCGGCGCTGACGTACCCGAAGTTCAAGCTGGGCGAGAGCGAGATCCGAACGCTCTTGGCGGCCATCTCCCGTTCACCGAAGCGATCGAGGTGACCGACGACATCGTCGCGCGACGTTCCGGATGCTGCAGCGATCCGTGACGATCAGAAGCCTTCTTGCGCCTCGCGGCTATCGGTCGAGCCGACTTGCCGTGAGTGGAGATCGCGCGCTTCTCGCGCTGGCCGAGCCAGTCCGGTTTGCCATCGAATCGGCAGCCGAGTTCCGACGTCGTTTCGCCGGGAGCTCGGGCCGGTAACTGCAATCACCCCCGAGCGACCCACGTCTCTGCCTGCTCCATCTCCGCCGCATGGACTTGACCGAACCCTTGGCGGCCCACTCCCGCGCTCGTCGAATGGACATGCCTGCCGGCGCCAGCTTCAGGATGGACCGGCGTCGTAAGTCGTGAAGTGTTTCCACATCCGAAGGCATCGCCGTTCTGCAGGTCACAGGCACCTCCCGCGTCCGACAGACGTTTGTCCGGCTACGTCCTGCCGCTCAGCCGCGGCGCTCACAACTGCGTCGTACGCACACCGCCGCTTGCCGGCGGCAGCGGCCGTCAGGCTGACGTCCGCCGTAGTAAGCCGAGCGTCCTGTCGTCAGGTTCGCCGCCGAAGTACCGGTCGAGTACCTGGTGGAACACTGATCCAGCCGGCGAGACGCTGGCGAACAGCGTGGCGCACGACTGCAGCTTCATGTCGTCCGGCGTGCCGAACACCTCGAACGCCGACCGCCCCTCGACTTCCACCGCCGCCTGCGCACTCTCCAACAGCCGCGGACCGAGGACGGGGTGACGTAAGTATGCTTCGGCCTCCGCGACGCTCTTGATCGCGTACAACCTGGACGTCGAGCTGACTCCCAGCCCGTCGAACTGCGGGAAGATGTACCACATCCAGTGCGATCGCTTCCGGCCGCTTCGGATTTCCGACAGGGCCTGCTCGTAGTCGCGCTCCTGCGCCTGAACAAAACGAGCCAGGTCGTAGGGGTCGGCCGCGCTGATTACGGTTCGGTGTTCCGCCATTCCTGTCGTTCAGCCTCGACGTCATGCCGCTCGCCGGTACCAATCAGGCTCTCCATCCTAATGCACAACCCGGATCAACGAATCTGCCTGGCCTGAATCCTGATGGAGAAGACGCCGGTTGGCAAATGCACTGGCCTTGTCGTCGGGCTTCGGCAGCTCGACCTCCACGATCTCATTCGGCTTCATCTGCACCGTGGAGCGGAACCACTGGGCCGACTGATAGCCCTCCTGGCCTGGATCGGCGCCCGCTCTGACTGACTCGACGGTCATCTCGATGCCGCCCTGGACGGGATCGGCCACCAGCTTGCCGAAGATGTCGAGGCGCTTGGTGCCGTCGGTCACGCCATCGAAATAGAAAAGGAAGCGGGCGATGCGGCAGCCCGCGCAGCGACTGCAACTGGCTCTCCTCCTTGCCGTTCGGCAGCCGTTCGACGAGCCACACCTCCGCGCCGATCAGACGACGATCCAATTCCGGGAAATCCGCCAGGACCCGAAGCGACATCGCCTTGGTTCCACACGGACGACCGTCGAGCGTCGTGGCGCCGGCTGGGACTGGTACGCTGTCCAGCGGCCGCGACTCTCCGGGCCGGAGCGTCACCTCGACGTCCTCGCTCGCCGGGGACAGTCCGCTGCTGTTGTCCAGGGCGCGGACCCAGCGCACCCGGAAGGTGACGGCGTGGTTCACGACCTTGAGTGGCGTGACCTCCACTCTCCATCCGGCGGTCGCATTCTCCTTGAAGGGGTGCGGCGGGACCGTGATCGAGAAATACCCGCAGCCGAACATCGAGAACACACCGATCACTGGTTTGCCGATGATGAGCGGCCCGGTGGCGCGCGAGCCGCCCGAGTGTTTTTCGGCGCCGTTTGCGTCCAGCATGGAACGCGGCGACGGAAAGCTGCACATCGGGAACCGTCTGGGCGCCCGCGATTCGCGCCGCGACCAACAGTCCCGTCAACACGCCAAACATCAGTTTCATCGCATACCTCCAGAGGGAACGAAGGGGACCGCCTCGACGATCCGGGTGGCCGGCGGCGCTTCGGAAGGTGTCGTCACGGCTCGTCGCTCGCCGGCCAGATACCCGCCGGCGAGCGTCAAGAAACAGCACCGCGGCGGCTGCGGCCGCGCGCCATGGGCGTCCCCACACGGCGAGTCGCCGCTCCTGATGGGCGGCGCGGCATCGGTTGGCTGAACGATCCGCCGCAGCGCGATCAGATCGATCAAGAGCGCCCGGCCGGCCGGATCGCTCAGCGCGCTGACGAGCTCCTGGGGATCGAAGGGCTCGTCGTCGAGAAAAGCCGAAATGACTTCGTGTGTACTGCTCATGGGTCGTTCCTCTCGAATGTCTTTCCCGAGCGGCTCATCGCCATGGTCCGGGACGTGGCGATAGGCGCCGCAAGCAGGTCCCGCAGCTGCAGCCGGGTCCGATGGATGCGCGAGCGCACGGCGTCCGCGGTCAACTCGCACGCGGCGGCGATCTCTTCGTAACCGAGACCGGCGACCTCGCGCATCAGGAACACGTCGCGGTCGAGCGCCGCGAGCGACGCGAGGGCTTCGTTGACGGCGAGGTTCACGTCCTGGGACGCGGATCGCGTCGGTTCATGGACCAACGCTGCCGGCTCCGGGTGCCGCAGGCGCTTGCGGTGATGGTCGAGCGCGAGATTCCTGGCGATCCGAAACAGCCAGGCGGTCACATCGCCGTCCGCCGCCGGCGGAATCGACGTCCGGCTCACTCGCAGGAAGACCTCCTGCGTCAGGTCGCCTGGCCGCCTCGGCACGGCCGACCGCCCGGCAGAAGTACCTGAAAAGGCGGTTTTGGTTCGCGGCGAAGAGCGCTTCGGTATCGGCCATGCCTGTCTAGTACCTAAGAACGTCGGGCGGGACCGATCCTCTCGAAGGTGGGGGAATTCTGTCCAGTAACGTCTGGTGGTCGAGCTGGGGGCGGGCTGGGTACGAGCTGGTCAGTGTCGTGCGAACGTTCGGCGCACAGCCGCTCCTCGCGGCCGTGCGCCGACCTCAGCGATTTGCGCGCGTCAGGCCCCCACTCGCTTGTAGCGGAAGCTCACGATCGTTTCCTCGTCGACGACGAGCGGCTTCACGAAGCGGTGTGACGCGCCCGAGCGCGGCACGTCGACGCGGACCGGCAGCACGCCCGCGGCGCGCCGCTGCAGGCTCTGCACGTTCGCCGATGGGGCGGCATTCAACATGGTGCGCGGCGCCTCCTGCGCGTTCTGGCGTTCATTTCGTCCAGCCGCATGATCGTGATCGACTCGGAGGATCGCATGTTGATCACGGGCGCGTCGGCGGTGACGGTCACGGTCTCCTGAATGCGCCGCCGACCTGCATGACGAAGTCGGCCTGCCGCGGCCGCTGATCGAACACGAAGGAGCGGCGGGCGTTCGCGAACCCGGGGTGCGTTCCGGTCAGCACGACCGCGCCCGACGGGACGTTCGACAGCGCGAACTGTCCGCTCGCGTCGGTGATCGCCGTCTGGGTGCCCCCCGAGACCGCGGCCGTGATCGTCACGCCCGGCAGGACCCCGCCCGTCGAATCGACGACGCGCCCGACGATCTGACCGCTGACCGGCGCAAAGTCCCGGCCGCCAGCTACCCCGCCTCCGACTCCTCTCCCGGTGCCGGGGCCGATTCCAGCGCCCGATCCAGCGCCGACGCCACTGCCGCCGCTGAGACTCGCCCGGCAGGCTCCATGAGCGACGCCGCGATCGCGTTCCCGGCGAACCGATCGGCGCGGTACCGATCGGGAATGAACAGCTCCCACTCGACCACGCTGACCGGGATGTCCATTTTCGGCAGCGTCATCTGCATGTTCCCCTTCTTGTCGAAGGGCGCGCCGGCGTGGAGGTACACGAACGACACGTTGTAGGGACCGTCCGGCCGGAAGCCCGGACGCAGAAGCGGCACGCGCGTGCCGTCCTTGCCTTCGACCGGTTTGGCCGGCTGGCCGGCGACCTCGACCGACACCATCGATGCGCCCGGAGGCAGCGCGACCTTCGCGTAGGACTGCGCGCGGTTGCGCACCCACAGCGACACTTCGGTCAACGCGCGCCCTTCGCTCGTGACGAGCGTCGTCGCCACGGCCCGCTCGGCGACGGCCGCCAGCACGGCGGCATCGGGATAGCGCGTGACGTTGAGCGCGAGCGACGGAGGCGCGTCGCCGACGCGCTGGTACCGGAACGCCGCGAGCAGCGATTGCCGGGCCACCGACGCCAGCGCGGGATCGATCTCGCGCACGTCCATGCGCCGCAGGCCGGGGATCTCCGGCGCCGCGACGGCCAGCGTGCTGAGCCCTTCGACCGCGACCTCGCCGGTTTCGCGCTGCGCGAGCGGCAGCGTGGGGAACCCGGTCTCGAGCGTGAACGAGCCGCTCCCGCCGGGGCGCTCGAGGCTGATCAGGAATTGATGCCGCCGCTGCGCCGGGTTGGTCACGATCAACACGACACTGCCGGGCCGTTCGTCGCTCCGCTCGAGCGAGGCCCCGCTCACGCCGGTGACCTCGTAGCCGGCCGGCAGGCGGATCGCGAATTCGGCGGGCTCGCCCTGCACCACCGTGATGTCCACGAGCGTGACCAGGCGCAGATCGGCATCGCCGATCGTGACGAGCGTCTTCACGTCGGCCAGCAGCCGTGCTTCGCGAGGGGTCGCGCTCGGCGCCGTGTCGCGCGTGGACCACCACACCTGCGCCGGTGACCCCGGGGTCGAGCGTCGCCTCCACGATCGTCCGGCCGTTTGCCGAGGATCGCCGCAGCACCAGGCCCGGCGAGACGCGGACGTCGGTCTGCTCGCCGGGCACGTCGAAGGTCGCGGTCGCGCTGCCGGCGGGCGGCACCGGCATCACGAACGAGCCGCGGCCGGGCGTGGCCGTGATCGCCGCCCCCCATTCGAGCGTCGCGGAGAACGTGGACGGACCCTCGAGGACCGCGACGTGTGTCGTGCCGTCGGCGATGAGCGGCAGGGGGCCGCCGGCCATCCGTGCCTCGATCAGCGTCGCTCCCATGATGAGCGGCACTTTGATGCTGCCGGTGCGGAAGACCTCGCCGTCGACCTGCATGGTCGCGCGCACGATGCCGGCCGCGACGCGCGCGCGAATCTCGGTGCGCGTCAGCGTTGCGGCCACCGGCGGCACGTCGCCGGGCCGCAGGTCGCGCGCGGCCAGGTCCAGCATCCGATCGTAGTCGGGCCGCGAGATCGTGACCGTTCCGCCGGGACCTTGCGGTCCGCGGACGTCCTGCGCCGCCGCGGCAGCGGACAACCCGATGAAGACAACCGCGAGCTTCATAACCATCACCGGCCTCCCATGCGCTTGTAGTCCATCTCGAGGGAAGGGAATCGTGTTTCCGCGGTCAGCTCCGCGGCCAGGAAAACCGCGGGCCCCAGTTGCGGAAAATGCACCTGCACGGGAATCACCCCGGCCGTCGTCCGGCCGGCTTCCTGCCGGAACTTGTCGAGCAGGTCCTTGTAGCCGCTCGAAGGCGGAGAGTCCGCCGGACGCGTACCGGCCTTCGGGGAAGGCGCCGCAGGATTCGACAGCGCCGGGGACCACGGCCCGTGATCGACCTCGACACGAAACCGCCCGGGACGCGGCTCGACCTTGAATCGCGGCGAATGGTGCAGCGACAGTCCCGTGCGGGAGACCGGCAGATCCACGGCCGGGAGATCGAGCCGCGCGTTGCCCTTGTCGATCCACGCCTCGGCGCGCTGGAGGTAGACGAGCTCGACGACGAATGCCGGGGCCTCTTCGCCCGTGCGTCCCTTCTGCAGCGGCAGCAGCACCGCACCTTCCGCGGACAGACCGGGGCGGATCGGACGGCCGGCAAGCGTGGCGCTCCACAGCGTGGAGCCCGGCGGAAGCGTGACCGCAAGGAAGCTGCGCTGGTTGTTGCGCACGGCGTAGCGTGCGTGAACGAGCGTCTTGCCGTCCTCGGCGACGAGCGCGTCGTAGCGTGCTTCCTCCACGTTCGCGACCAGGACCGCCTGCGGCGTGAAGCGCGTGACGGTCAGCGTGAGCGCGCGAGGCGCGGAGCCGGCGATCGGTTTGAAGCGGAACGCCGCCATCGACGGCGACTCGCGTCCCTGGACGATGTCGCCGAGGTCGCTCGCGTCGGCGGGGTCGAGGCCGCGCGGCTGGCGATCCGCCATCTCGCCCGGGCCGATGACGTCGACCGCCAGCCCGCCGGTTTCGCGCTCGGCGGCCGGCAGCCGCACGATGGGAATCGTGACCGGGCCTTCGCGGGGAATCCGGATCTCGGCGGTCACGACGAGCGACGCCTCGGACGCCACGGGTTCGAGAAACGCGACGGTGAGAGACGTTTGCGCCTGGTTCCAGTCGCCGACGTTGGCCCCCTGCACCTGGTTGACGACGAGGCCGTCCGGCAGCGCGAGCACGATCTGACGGGCGATCCCCTGCGTGACCTCGACGCGCACGCTGGCCGTCACCTGGCTCGTCTCCTCGCCGAGCGCGACGAGCTCGGTGATGCGCGCGCGCGCCCGCAGCGGCAGCGTCGCGCGGCGATCGTCCGCCTTGCGCTTCCAGGTGAACGCGAGCGGCCGGCCCGGGCTGCCGTACACGACCCAGCGGCTCTCGGCGGCGGACTCGGTCTGCTCGGCGAGAAACCCTCCGGTGACGGTGAGATCGACGCTCGTGCGCGGGACGATCAGCGTCACCGCGGACAGCGCGGACCCGGACGGCGGCAGCGTGATCGACTCGTTGCCGGCGGAAGAGGCGAGCGGAACGACGACGTCCAGCGCCAGCGTCGCGCGTCCGGTCCTCGCGATCATGACGCGCGGCGGGTTGCCGTCCACGAGCGCCGTGCGTTGTCCGTCGAGACGCGCATCGCGCACGAGCAACCCGGGCGGCACCTGGATGCTGACCCACCCCTGCTTCAACACGTCGATCGTGAGGCGCACCTCGCCGCTGACGGTGTCGCCCGTCACGCGCAGCGCGTAGTCCACTCTCGACAACGTCGCATCGACCGGGGGAGGCGCGGGAGCGGCCGGCGAAGGGAATGCCTTTGCGCGGAGCGTCCGATAGTCGTCGAGTAACAGTACGACCCAGCCATCCGATGCCGCCGGGTCCTGCGCCGCTGTCCAAGCCGGCAGCGCTGTCAGCAGCGCCGCCACGATGCCGATGACCGCTCGATTCATCTGAGCCTCCTCCGGGGTCACGAACGCACTAGCAGCCAGCCAGAGAAGAGATCGAGTCTGTGGCGATTCACTGAATTCCAACTGCCGGGACACGCTTGGCACCGAAGGAAAGACGAATTATCTCCTGAGGATGGCTTCTGGGATTGGCCTCCTGTTCTCCGTCTCCCTTCCTCCCTCCGGTTCAGACGCCGGCGGCTCGAATTCCGCCGGTTGTTTCAAAACCGTAAGCGCAGCGACTGGAGGCACTGCAATTGCGCGACCTGCGCGGCGGAGGCCGCGACGATCGGTGACCGAATGAGGGGAACCTCAGAACGCGCGTGGAGTTACGTGCCAGCCGGGCGATGCACTCACGCGCGGTCCTGACCGTCCGGATCGATATTTCGGGATGTGGGGATCCACAAACACGAAGTGAAGCGCGAAGCGCGAGCTGGAAGCGGCCGCCGTGCTTGTCGCGCGATGCGCACGAGCGACAAGCTATGGCGGGCCTCGCCGGAGCGCCAGTGAAGCGGGCGCGCCGAAGCTGGAAGCGGGAAGCGGGAAGCGGGAAGCTGCCAAGCTCAACGCCGGCTCACAAGTGCGCTATCATCCGCGCACCGACGATGCGCCGCAAACTTCCTGTCGATCCGTGCGGGCGCGCGCTCTCGAAGAATCCCGTGCGCGAGGCGAGCGGACGGCCGGCTGGAGGGGCGTGATGCAGGTGCGATTCTGGGGAGTCCGCGGGTCCGTGCCCTGGACGATTCCGGCGGCCATCGGCCACGGCTGCAACACTCCGTGCGTCGAGATCACGGACGAGCACACCTCGGAGACGGTCATCTTCGACGCCGGCTCCGGCATCGTCGGACTCGGCCAGAAGATCGGCGGCACGCCGCGGGACCTGCCGATCGTGCTGACTCACTATCACTGGGATCACATCCAGGGGCTGCCGTTCCTGGCGCAGCTGTACGCGCCCGGATGGGCGCCGCGGATCTTCGCGCCGGCCTTCGACAACCACGACACGGCGTGGGTCAACACGATCTTCCAGTCGCCGTTCTTCCCGGTCCCGTACGAACACCTGCCGAACCCTCCTGACGTCGAGCTGATCGACGCCGGCGAGATGCGGCTCGGGCCGTTCGACGTGTCGTCGATCCCGCTGAACCACCCCGGCGGCGCGCTCGCGTATCGCATTCGCGGCACCACCGGCGATATCGTCTATGCGACGGACCACGAGTTCGGCGATCGCGACTTCGACGAGCCGCTCGCCGAGTTCGCGCGAGGCGCCGCGGCGATCATCATGGACGCGCACTTCACGCCAACCGAGCTCCCGAGATTCCGCGGGTGGGGCCACAGCGACTGGCGGCAATGCGCGGAGTTCGCCGCGGCGAACGACATCGGCGGCCTGTGGCTCTTCCATCACAAGCCGGGCCGGACCGACGAAGAGCTCGTGCAGATCCGCGCCAGTGCGCAGCGCGTGTTCCCCGCCACGGAGACGGCGTCAGAGGGGGAGGCGCTTCAGCTGTAGAAAGGGCTGAAGGGATCTAAAGTTCTAAAGTTCTAAAGTTCTAGAGTTCGCAAAGTTCTAGCGTTCGCAAAGTTCAGAGCTTCCGGCCCCGCGCGATGAAGATCGTGATCGCGGCCTGCGTGCCACACTCGGACGTCGGGGAGCAGATCTCGTGCGTGTCGCCGACGGCGACCTCTTCCAGCCCCGCCTCCTGAAACCAGCGGCTGATGTCGGCGCGCGCGAAGCCGAGCCATCGATCGTGCTGCTCGGTCCGCAGCCACTCGTGCGTGTGGGAATCGGCGTCGGTGATGACGAGCGTGCCGCCGGGCTTGAGCGCCCGCGCCATCTCCCTGATGGCCGCAGCCGGATCCTCGGCGTGGTGCAGGACCATGTTGCCGAGCACGGCGTCGGCTTCCCCCGTTTGAAGCGGCAGCGCGGCCGTGTCGCCCTGCCGCGCCTCGAAGCGCCGGCCCGCGAATCGCGCCGTCACCTGCGCGAGCATGCCGTCGGAGATGTCGATGCCGATCACGTCCGCGCCGGCGTCGAGCGCGAGCTCGGCGAGAAACCCCGTGCCGGTTCCCACATCCGCCACGACCATGCCGGGTCCGATCCGCGCGGCCTCAATCGACGCCCGCCGGACGCCTTCGCCGAAGAACGCCCGCCGCATGCCGTCCCATCGATCGGCGACCTTGTCGAAGTATTCTCGAGTCGAGTCCATGTGAGCCTCTCGCGCGCGATGATACGCGTTCTGCCTCGGCTGATCCCGGCGCGCTATACTGTTTACCAGCATGCCGCCCCGTCAACAAACCCTGGACGCGCGGCGTTGGCGCTGGGCCGTGCTCACGATCGCTCTCATGGCCGTGACCTGCGGCGGCAGCCCGTCGGGCCCGTCGCCGGGAAACGTGACGATCACGATCAGCGCCACCGGCCCCACGCCGATCGAAGTGCGCGTGCCGCTCGGCAGCCGGGTCACGTTCCTCAACAGCGACGCGCGCCCGCACGCGATGTCGTCCGATCCGATCCAGGTTCACACCGATTGTCCCGCGATCAACGATGTCGGGTTCCTCAACCCGGGCCAGACCGGGACGACCGGGATCCTCACCGTTGCCCGCACCTGCGGCTTCCACGATCACACGAACGAGCTCGACGCGACCTTCAGAGGCCGCATCGTTGTTCAGTAGGGGCAATAGGGGGTTCAGCGTGGTTCGGTAAGCGGACTCCGATGACCGCGGCCGGTCGATCAGTGCGCGGAGTGCACCGCGTTCCGGTTGGGTTGGTAGCGGAGAAACACGTGGAAGGACGCCGGCGCCCCGTAGTTTCCCTTCAGGTTCGGGGGAACGTAGTAGACCGTGGCGTCGCCGCCGAGTCCGAACCGTCCCGCGCGCGAGACGACGACGTCGTAGACGTAGCCCGCGGTGAAGGCGCCGACACGCGACATCGGGTGGAAGTGGTCGAAGCCGGGCGGATGCCGTCCTCCGGCGCCCAGGATGTCCTTGGTCACCAGTTCCACGCGCGTGTACCCCGCGTGGCGCGCTCGTGGCCGCAGCGGTGGCTTCGAACAGATAGGCATCGAGGTTGCCGTGAAACTCACGGTTCTGCCCCCACGCCAGAAGCGCGGCGACACGCCCGTCGGATCCGGTGAACGCGACCGATGCGGAGAGCCGCGCCGCGTCATAAAACGGCTCGACCCATTCCGGCTTCGTGAGCTGAGCGCCGCTGACCTGCGCGGTCCACGGCCCGCGCCGCCACGACGCGCGGAGCGACCAGGAGTCGAGCATGCCGAAGTCGATGTCGGTGCGGTTCTCGTCGGGCTCGAGCCCGCGGAACCACGATCCCTCGAGCCTCACACCCTTCCGTTCGACACCGAGGGTGACGACGCCCGGCGTGATGTGCGGTCGAATCCAGCATGTGGTGCGAGAGCGGCGACGACGGGTTTTCCGCCGCCGACGGCCGGTGCATGAAGACCGTCGGGCCGAGGGCCGGCGATCCGACCGCGTCGATTCCGAGAAACGTCCGCGCGCCGCTTGACCGGGCGCTCGTACGTGGCGCCGAGCGCCATGAACAGGTCGTGCGGATGCTGGTAGTCGATGAGCGGCGCCTGCTCGATACGTTTCGCCGGTCTGGAAGACCTGCGGCGATCCGAGCGCCTGAACGGTGAACGGCTCGAACGACAGCATCCCACGGACGCCGACACGGCCGTCGCCCGCCGGCCTCGAGCCCGCCCCCATGAGCCAGTTCTGCGACTCGATCTCGTGGAAATCGGTGAAGGCGCGGACCTGATAGTTGAAGCCCGACGAAGACTTTCACGTCCCAGGACCACGACCAGGCCGTTTCGGCGGGCGGCGACGCTGTGGCCGGCATGCTGATCCTGCGCGCCGGCGGGCGTTCCAGTCAGGACGCTCAGGACGATCGCGTACAGTACGGGGGTCAGACCCCGGTACAGCAGACGCGCAAACACGGCGATGTGTGTAAACCAACGACTGGGGTCTGACCCCTGTACAGTACGGGGTTCTGAGCCAACCATCCCAGGGATCGACGTGTGCAGAGCATGCAGGCAATGAGGTCGAGCAAGCGACCTGCCGCCGGCGTCCCCTCATTCTATTGAGGGAATGCGCGGTCGGGCAGGCCGTGCTTACGTGGAGTGTAAACCGTTTCGGCTGGATGGTGTCGTCCGGCTGCCGCCATCGCCGGACGCGGCTACGGCGGCCAAGAAGCCGGCGGCTACCGAAATGCGGCCCAACGGCCGCTACTTTGCCGGCGGGTAGTTGACCGAGACGACCATCTTTACCGGAACCGCGCGGCCTTCGACCAACGTGGGCGCATAGCGCCACTGCTTGACCGTGGCCAGCGCCGCATCGTCCAGCATCGGAATCGAGCGCACGACCTTCGCGTCGGCGACCCCTCCCGCTTCGTCGATGCGGATCTCGAGGATCACCACGCCGGTCACGCCCGCGGCGTCGGCTTCGCGCGAACGCTCCGGCGCGACCCTGGGAGACGTCCGCATCGGGTTGTGAGATGTTGCCGCCAATGCTGTAGTACCCGTCGGTGTCCGGTCCGCCGGTCGGCGCGGCCGGCTCGGCGTTCTGCACGACCGGCTCGGCGGCGTTCTCGGACGTTCTGGACGAGCGGATCGCCGTGCGCGCTCCGCGCGCGCGCTCTCGGCCGACGTCTGTATCTGCGCGGCGCGCCTGCCATAGAACTCCGACAGCGCGCGGTACACCTCGACGTCGTCCGGCACCTGCTGCCGGGCGCCGAGCAGCGTGTTCTCCGCGGCATCGATCTGCCCCTGCGCTTCCTGGATCGTGGCGATGCGGCGCAACGGGCCCGAACTGCCCGGCATCAGCGGGATGAGGGAGCGGAGCGCCTGTTCGACTTCATGCGGCTGCTTCAGGTGGGTGTCGTCGTACAGGCGGATCAACGCTTCGACGGCGTAGATTTTCAGATCGACATCGCGCAGCGCGTCCGCGGCGCGCTCGAGCTCGGAGGCGGCGCTGGCCAGTTGCTTCCGCCCCTCGGCGCTGTCCGCGCCGGCCGCTTCCGCGCGGCGCATCGCGGCGTCCCCCTGGCACAGCTGCATGACGCCGGGCCCGGGGCTCGTCATCACGAGCGTCTGGCAATCGGGCGCCTTGAGCACGCGATCGGCCTGCGGCGCGGGCGATTGCGCAAATGCGACGGCGCCCGCAAGGGCTGCGGCCAGCACCACGATCATGGACACCCTCCCGAATCCCCGTCCAGGTGGTAGCGAGTACGCAAAAAGTGCTCTGGCACCACTTGACACCGCAAAGTGAACATTTGGGGTCAGACCCCGGACCCGCACCGCAACGGCGACATTGGGGTCAGACCCCGATAACCCCCGGAGACCCGAGCCGTGAGTCCCTCAGGGGAGATTACTCCGTCGACTCCAGTGTAAAGAGCGTCGGGCCCATCAGGGCTTCTATCTCGTGGAGCGACGGCGTCGCGGCAATGGCGCCGAGCCGCGTGCAGCTGACCGCCGCGGCGGCGTTGGCGAATCGGAGGATTTCGGTCGTCGGCCATCCGGCCAGCGTGCCGACGACGAAGCCGGCGCGGAAGACGTCGCCGGATCCGGTCGTGTCCACCGCCTCGACCTTGAAGGCCGGCGAGTGGATGAGGCGATCGCCGTCGAGCGCCATCGCGCCGTGATGCCCGAGCGTCACGCACAGCAGGCCCGTGTGGCGCGTCCGCAGCTTGCGCAGCGCGCGTTCCTGATCGGCCTCGCCGGTCAGCGCGCCCGGCACGTGCTCGGCGAAAATCGGCACGCTCACGCTCGCCACCAGTTCCGGCGTGCGATCGGTGACGCGATCGAGGTCGCTGGTGACGAGCACGCCGCGCCCGGTGGCCAGGCGCGCGGCGCGGATCGCCGACGCCTCGTCCACGTCGTCCACGTGAAGCACGCGCGCCGAGAACAGGGCCGCGTCGAGCTCCCGTTCGTCGAGCGCCAGCCGGCTGTCGCGATGCCACAGCACCGTCCGCTCGCCGGTCGACTCGTCGACGAGGATGATCGCGAACTGGTTGGCGGCGTCGTGGACGATCACCGACGAGACATCCACGTGGCGCCGGGTGAGCTCCTCGCGGATGCGCCGGGCGTTTTCGTCGCTGCCGATCGGCCCCAGGTAGCGGGCGCCGAGCCCGAGGGCGCGGCACGTCGCCAGCATGGTCGCGACCTGCCCGCCGCACGAGATGAAGTGCGACGAAATCTGCAGCTTGGAATACGTGCCGGGGCTTCCTGCCGCCTGAGGCAGCAGATTGACGTAATCGACCGAGCTGGCACCCAGCCCGACCACGTCGACCAGCGGGCCGGTCACGAGCGGCCCCGACGTGAACTGTGGTCGGCGGGTGCCGGCCGCCGTTTGAGCCTCGCCTCAGCGGTTTCCGGGCCGACAGCGTGGGCTGTGCAAAAGAGAACAGCCATGGGTCGAATGGGTTGCATAGAGTTCCTGTTGGAGTCTCCGGAATCCTGCCCTGAAATGGCCGGCGGGGCAAGCGGGCGATAATGGCGCTGGCGTTTTCCCAGCCCGCGACGTATTGTTGGCATACGCTTTCGGTCCGGCCATGCCAGTCCCCCGGGCAGCGCGGCAATCTCACAACCCGCGGTAGAGGAGATAGCTTTTTGCGCGTCCATCTGATTAATCCGAGCCATCTGGCGTTCGGCGTGGGGGTCATCACGCCGCGATGGCTCTACGTGCTGGCCGCGGCAACGCCCGCCGACTACGGCGATCCGCTGATTACGGACGAAACGCTCGAGATTCTGGACCCTCTGACGATTCAGCCCGGCGACGTCGTCGGCATCGGCATCCATACCGGCAACGCGCTGCGCGGCTACGAGGTCGGGCGCCTCGCCCGCGAGCGCGGCGCGTGGGTCGTGTTCGGCGGCATTCACGCGACGCTGTATCCCGAGGAGCCGCTCGAGCTCGGGGGCGCGCACGCCGTCGTCAAAGGCGACGGCGACATCGCGTGGGGACGCGCCGTCAACGACTGCGTGGCGGGCACGCCGAAGCCGGTCTACGAAGGGGGCAAGGTCGACGCCGACTCGTTCCTGCCGGCGCGGTGGGACCTCATCCCGCCCAACAAGTACATGTGGGCCTCGGTGCAGACCGTCCGCGGCTGCCCGAAGCATTGTTCGTTCTGCTCGGTGTGGCGGACGGACGGGCAGAAGCCCCGCCAGCGCACCGCCGATGCGGTGATTGGCGAGGTCGTCGAGCTGCGCCGCCGCGGGTTCCGGTTCATCGCGCTCGCGGACGACAATTTCTATACGGTCACGCTCACCGACATCAAGATGGCGGCGCGCCGGGCGGATCCGGCGCAGCGCATCTACCTCGAGGGACTCCGCGCCGAGCGCTTCGAGCTGATGGAGAAGCTCGCGAAGATGCCGAGCGACATGATCTTCTTCACGCAGATCACGATGGAGGCGGCCGAGGATCCGGCGTTTCTGGACGCGATGCGCAAGGCGCGCATCAGGGGCGCGCTCGTCGGCGTCGAGGCGGTGACGCCGGAGGGGTTGAAGGACGTCTACAAGGACTTCAACTACGCCGGCGAAACGCTCGTCGAGCGGCTGCGCGCCTTCAAGGAGGCCGGCGTCCACGTCCTCGGCTCATTCATCTTCGGCCTGCCGAGCGATCGGCCGCAGACGTTCGAGGCGACCTCCGCGATCGCGACGCGCGCCGGGGTGACGTTCGCCCAGTTCGTGATGCTGACGCCGTTTCCCGGCACCGTGGATTTCGCCGCGTGGGAAAAGTCCATGGAGCAGGATCCGACGCGGATCGGCGGGGTGCCGCTGACCCGCCACTGGCTGATTCCACAGGCGCTCCGCCCGAAGGTCTACACGCCGCACCCGGTCATGGACGCCGACGAAATCCGCCGGCGGACGCAGGGCGTGTGGGACGACTTCTACAGCCTGCCGAAGGTCTGGGAACGATCGAAGTGCGTGAAGTCGCTGAAGTCCCGCCTGGCGTTCGTGATGATCTCCAAACTGTATCGGCAGATGTACGCCAATACCGGGATCGCCACCGACAGCGCGCGCGTCAACCGCTCGGCGCGGTGGGCGCGGCTCATCGCCTCGCCGTGCCGCCGATTGTTCGCCGCGCCTCCCATGCCCGATCTGCAGACGCCGGCGTAAGACAGGGTTCTACTGGGTTCCGCCGGGTTCCACAGGGTTCCGCAAGGTTCTGTTCCGCCGGCGAACTGAGGTTCGCAGCAAGGTTCGAGTTCCGCCGACCGCGGTTCGGGTTCCGCGCGGAACCCCGCGGAACCCGGTGAACCCTGAACCCTGTCAGAACCCCGCGGAACAGAACCCTGCGGAACCCCGTGGAACCCAGTAGAACCCTGCGGAACCCCTTCACTCGGGCACCCTGACAAACAGATCGAAGTCGTTGCGGTCGTCGCCGGCGTCGGTCGGATGCCGCGACGTGAAGGTCACGACGCGGCCGCTGCCGTCGAGCGCGGGGGCGACGCTCGGGGCCATCCACCCACCGGTCCCGTCAGCGCTGACGCGGCTCACCACGGCGGTCGCCCGATCGAAGAGAAACACGTCCGGCAGGAGATTGATGTCTTCGACCGCCGCCGGGCATTTGCTGGCGCAGACGAGATTGGACGCGTCGGACTGAAACGCCACCACGCCCCCATCGGCCGAGATCGCCGGAAGACCGCTGGCGCCGTTGGCCGAGCTGCCCTTCGCGCCGCGGCTGACCAGCACGGTTGAACCGGTGCTCGTGTCGTGGAGAAACACGTCGGCGGAACGATTCCGATCGCCCGGTACCAGGTTCGCGGCGTCGGACACGAACGCGACGTAGCGCCCGTCGCCGTTGATCACCGGATGCCAGCTCCGGCCGTTCGGAGCGGCGCCTCGCGGGCAGACGCTCACCCGCCTGGTGACGTTGAGCTGCAGATCGCGAACATATATCTGAGAAAGCGGCCGGCCCGGCGAGGCCGGCGCGCTGGAAGGTTTCGCTGCGACGCGATCGAGGTCTGCCGTGGAGGTAAAGGCGACGTAACGCCCGTCGGCGCTCAGAGCCGGCGAAAAGCTCGAACCTGTCGGCAGACTGCCGGCCCTCGTTGTCGACGCTGACCCGGCGCAGCACGCCCGCCGTCACATCGAACAGATAGATGTCGCGCCCGGTACTGTTCTCGTCACGGCCCGGCACGAGGTCCGTCATCGTCGACTCGAAGACGACGACCCGCCCATCCGCGCTGATCGCGGCGTCCGCGGTCCAGGCATTGTCGCCGACGCTGGACTCTGTCCCGGCGATGACCTTGTTGACGTCCGTCCGTCTGTCACGAAGCACCACCGCGATCGCCGGAGGCTGGCCGCCCCGGGCGATGGCGCAGTCGAAGACCAGATACCGCCCGTCTCTGCTGATGGCCGGCCGGGCGCAGTCGGAGCCGATGCGTCCCGCGCGCGTCACGCTTTCGAGCGTGACCCCGCCGCTGGCGCGATCGAGCAGGTAGATGTCCGATCGATCGTCGACGTCTCCGGCCGCCAGCCTCGCATACGACGCAAACACCACGGATTGGCCATCGGCGCTCACGGCCGCCGAGGGCTCGTCGCTCCACGATCGGGCCGTGTCCCCCTGCGGGATCGTCAGGAGCGTGTCGGGCGGCTCGTGCGGAACGCTGTCCAGGAACAGTCCCAGCGCTGCGACGCCGGCAGCCCGCCGCCCATCCATCATGGGGCTGAGCCGCCGTTCTGCCGGAATTCCTGCGCGACTTTGAGTCCGGCGCGAATCGCTCGAACCGTCTCGAAGCTGCTCGGCTTCGGACCGCACTCCGAGACGCCGGTGCCCGGAAGCTCCGCCCGCGCGCGAAGGTCGACGCCATCGAGCTGCTCGATGACGTGCTCGAACTCGTGCGCGATCAGCTCGACATAATCGTCGCCATGCCCGAGCCGCACGACCGCGGAGAGCTGCCCGTTGATCGGCGTCACTTCGGTGAGGGCGCGCGCTCCGCGCAGCATCTCGTGCCTCAACAGAATGGACAGCAGGCGCGGGTCCATCAGCCGCTGGCACTGGCGCCTGAAGGTCGGCGATTGCCGCAGCATCGCTTCGACGAGCGGCTTCATGGTGCCGGCGTTCAACGCGGCTGGCAGAAGAGAGGAGCTCTCGGAGGCGGGAACGTCGGCCGCCACGTACGGGCGGACGACGCTTGTGACGGGCGGGTCGAAGGCGAGCGCGAGAACTCGTGATGCATCTGTCGCGCGTGCTCGACTGTCCATTTGCGCGAAGGCCGGGACGCACAGGACAACTCCGAGCACACACGACGTCACGGCGACGCTTCCCGTTCGTGCCCGATCACACATGCACGTAAGACGGTGCAGAACGCCGTGGGGTTTGTCGCGCATATCAACAATTACTCCGAGTGCGGTTCCTGGTTAACAGACGTGGGTCCTCGATCGACGGTTCCGGCGTGGACGTTCGACACGCCAATCGAACTCATCCACGCTTCCCATCGTCAGGCGATGGGAAGCGCCTGAGTGGCGAGCGTCGTGATGCGCGACGTCGTCGCACGCCTCGTCGATGCCCGGGGACAGTAGGGATTCACGCTCGCCGAGTGCGTGCACCTCGGTGTCCACGCGCGAACGGTGTCCGGAATCGTCGCTTCGCGCGGCATCGACGCTCGTTCCGAACCCCGGCAACCGGCGGCTGCTGTATCCCTGCTACGCGTTGATGCTGCTCGGCGTCGCGCGCGCGCTGTCGCTTGCGTGCGCCAACGTCGCTAATCTGCGGCTCGCACGGGCGGCGGTGCGCCGGACCGGAATCGCCTGGGGCTGTCGCCCGGCGCCGCGCGGTCGCGGATCGTCCGGCAGTAACTGACCGAAGCCTCGTGCTCGCCGCCGGCGCGGCGATGGTTGGGACGCTCATCGCGTATTGAGGCGATCGCCCGGCTCGCGGCAGGTCTCGAGCCGCGCGCCGGAGTCGAGGCCGCGCCGCTGTCGCGCACCGTGGACCAGCTGATCGCCGGGAAGAATGGCGCCGTGCTGGCGAGTTTCCGGCCCGGCCGTCGTTCTCGCGGCCGGGGTGTTCAGCGCGTTTGCTATACGGTCGCGCAGCGAACGGCTGAGATCGGGATCCGCATGGCCCTCGGCGTGCGCCCCGCGCCCGTCGCCGGCACACTGCTCGGCACGAGTGGGGTCGCGCCTGGAGTGGGACTCGGTCTGGGCTCGCCGGCGGCATTTGTATTGCCTTTGTCACACCGGACCGGCCGAAAGGCCGCCTTTGCCGTATTCAACGCGGACAGACAGCCAGCAAATTGTGTTCGTCGATAGACGAGGGCCCCATGGTTGTACCGGATGCAACGGCCGAGCTTTGGGCAGATCAGACCGTCCGATGCGTGCTCGTGCCGAACGGGCATCAGGTCGAGGTCGAGCTTCGAAACGCTGACGGTTCCGCATTTCTTCGCAAGACGGCGCCGACTCGGCAGGAGGCGCTGAACCAGGCGGAGTACCTCCGTCTGCTCCTGCGGCCCGCGGAGCGCACGACGCCGAACGGCGGGCTCAAGCCGTTCGCGCTGGTGATCGAGGACGAGCGCGACAACCAGGACGCGCTCAGCGAGGCACTGCGCATCGCCGGCATGCGGGCCCTGGCGTGCCGCAGCGGTGTCGAAGCGGTCGAATTCGCTCGCGAGCTCGCGCCCGATCTCGTCGTCGTGGACTATCGGCTGCCCGACGTCGACGCCGCGGAGGTCTGCCGCCGCCTGCGGGAAGATCGCGCGACTGCCGCGACGCCGATTATCGCGGTGACGGCCTCGCCGGAAGCCCTTCGCGCCGAGGGCTGCCTGGCCGATGCCGTGCTGACGAAGCCCTGCCCCCTCGACACGTTGATTGCCGCCGCCCGGCTGTTCGTGCGCCACCTTGCCTCCCCTCCGGGCGCCGGCTTGTGACGGCGCCCGTCGCATTGCACGTCCTGCTCGTCGAAGACGACGACGATACGCGCGAGGTGCTGCGGCTCATCCTCGAGTCGGACGGGATATCGGTGACGCCGGCGCTGGACGGGCTCGACGCGCTCTTGCGGATCGAAGAGCTTCGGACGCGCGACGCCACCGCGCCGTACGCGATTGTGCTGGACTACATGATGCCGCGGTTCAGCGGCGCGCAGTTTCGCGAACGGCAGCTGGCCAACCCGTCGATTGCGAGCGTGCCGGTGATTCTCGTGTCCGCCGTGTCCGACCTGCCGTCGCACGCGCCGGCGCTCCGGCCGTTCGCCGTCCTGCAGAAGCCCATCGATCCGGAGGAGCTGACGAGCGTCGTACGCCAGGCGTGCGAGGCTTATCTCGGTGGTCTGACGCAGTAGGGGCCGCGGCTGGCTTCGCTCCGCGCGGTAGGGGCGGCTCGCTGGCCGCTCGAGCGTAGGGCGGCTCGCTCGCTCGCCGTAGGGGCCTCGGCGCTTCGAGCCTCGGTAGGGGCTCGCTGGTCGCTCGCGGTAGGGGGCCGCGCCCGACTTCGCTCTGCGCGGCGCGCCTCGGGGGGCGCTACGGCCCGAACCAGCGCAGCGTCACTTCCACGACCAGGATCGCGAAGAGCACGGTCAGGATCAGCGCGACGAACACCCACTTCAACAGGCGGCGCAGGTCGGGATCGCTGCCGGGCGCCGGGTGATCCGGAACGGATGGCGTGGCGGGTTGTCGCGCTCGGTCTTCCGCTCCCGGATCGCTGCCTCGGGAGCCGGCGTCACCGGTAGGGTGGGGTCACCAGGCATCACGCGCGCCGCGAGAGGAACATCAGGTGTCTCGCGCGCGAGCGCGCGAGACGTGGCGGCAGGGCGGGAGCTCGTCCCGCCCCGCGCCCGATCGAAGTGCTACTTGACGACGAGCTGTCCCTTCATGCCCGCGGCGAAGTGGCCGGGGAACGTGCAGATGTAAGGATAGTTGCCGGCCGCCGCCGGCACCTTGAAGGTGACGTCGACCGTTTCGCCAGGCCCCGCCATCTTCGTCGCGGCCACGACCTGGCCCTTGAGATCCGGCGCGATGAAGTCGGTGTCCCGGGCCGTCATTCCTGCCTGCGTGAACTTGATCTGGTCCGCGTTGGCCTTCAGTACCACGACGTTGTGCGCCATCGCGATCTTCGGCAGCGTCCCGATCGATTTCAGGACGATGCGGATGGTCTCGCCGGGCTTCGCGTTGATCGTCGTGACGTTGAACTTCATGTCGTCGCCGCCGGTGATCTCGATGGTCCGTGCCGCACCGGCTTTGGCGGTGGTGGCGGCCGGCTTGGGCTTTGCCGTCGGTGCGGGAGGCGCTTGCGACGGCGCCGCATGGGCGAGCACGGCGGCCATCGACAGGATGCAGAGCAGTTGCATGGTCTTAATCCTCTTTATACCTTGAGTGCGTTCTCCCGGCACGGCCGCCGCCAATCGGGGTCTGCGGGGAATCGATGAAGGTTCGTGTTCCTGTCGAGTGTACCTTCATTGTCTCCCGGGAGACAAGCGCCCGGCCGGCTTCGACCTCGGCCGGGGGAAGGATCTTCGTAGCGACGGGCTTCAGCCCTGCCGTAACGCAGGCCAGTTCGTAACGGTTTATTCCGGCCATTCCAGCACTTCCGGCACCCGCGCCGCACTTTGCACCACGATCCGGTATTCGACTTCGACCTTTGTCTTCGCCGGGATCCAGCGGTATGTCGGCACGTCGAACAGCCGGCACCGGTCAATCATCTGGCGCCGGGACTCCGGGAAGGGCGAGACGCCGAACTCCATCCCGCGAGTCATCGCCTGGCCGTTCCACGGCGGGTTCAGGCGGCTCCGGTTCTCCTCCCAGATGCCCATCCACGGGAAGTCCGACTGCCTCCACACGTAGCCGAACGCCAGCCGCAGCCGCGGCGAGAACGCGACGAAGAACGCGTGCGCGCGCCGGGGATCCATCAGGTGCGTCGTGAACGCGCCCGACGCGTCCGCCGCGGTGTAGATCCGGAGGTCTGCCGTACCGCCGCCTGCACGCGGCGCCGACGGCCAGCCGAACTCCGCCCCCGGGTCAGGTAATCCGCAGGTCCAAACACGTTTTCGAACACTTTCGAGCGGGTCGCGGAGGCGCGGAACTCGGTGACCCCCTTTTCGAGGAACGGCGGCCCGAGCGTGACGTGCTCGGTCCAGCCGACCGGACGATCCGTCGCCGACAGGTTCTCGACCGCCTCGCGCACGTGGACGGTCCGATCGCGAAGCTCGATGTGCCGCTCGATGTGCAGCCGGGCCTCGGGCAGCGGCGCCTGCATCGTGAGCTGTCCGGACGCCGCGCTGATCTCGTACACGACGACGGAGGCTTCGCCGTGGACGCTGAACCCGGCCGCTGCTTCCTCGTCGGACGGACCGCCGAAGATGTCGAGACAGACGTTGTGGCCCATGATGGCGGCCAGCAGCTGCGCGTCGGCGCCGCGGCCGTACACCTCGTCGCCGTCCGGGTCGTAGTCCGCGGGCTCGATCGACGGCCACGGCGGAATCCACAGGGGGTTCACGCCGGTGTCCTTGTCGGCAATCTCCGCGATGTGCCCGCCTCCCTCGAGCACGGTCAGCCGGAGATGGCGGTTCTCGATGACGGCGGCCCGGCGCCCGCGGAACGTCTGGGAAGAAGGCATGGCCGCGTATTATGCCCCGCATTTCGCACGGCGCAACGCGGAAGTCCGGCGTGCCGACCGGCGCCGTTCTTGTTATAGAGTTACCCCTCGGTGCAGTACCGGTACTGACGGGATCTCCGCCGGCGTGCGGCGTCGTCGCGGCGCGCGGCTCGGCAGAGCGCCTGCGGCTGCGGCGCGCGACCCTTCGACTCGCTTCGCTCGCTCAGGGTCGTCCCGAGCGAAGTCGAGGGGCGAGCGAAGCGAGTCGAGCCGCGCGAGCGGGGGTGCCCGCCTCCGCTGGTCGCGGTCATGTGGGCGACCAGCTACGGCGAGGTCTCGCCGTAGCGCCGGGAGCGTTGGCGCGCGGAGGCGGAGGGCCCCGCGAGCAAGTAAAAAGGATGTTCATGGTCGATCGATCGCACGTGCAGGAAGCCATCGATGCGGGCGCCGGGCTGCTCCGGCTCGAGCCGGCGTGGGTGCCGCGCTCATTCATGATTCCGGGACGGCGCCTCAGGCTGCACCCGGACGACTACTACGCGTTCGGCGGGCACCGCGGCGGGATCAACGAGCGGTGGTTCTCGTCGACCACCAACGCCGACAACGGTCCCGGCACGCCGCGCGGACGAAGGGCTCAGCTACGTCCGGCTCGCGTCCGGCAAGCGGTTTCTCCTGAAAGACGCGGTGGACCAGGCGGGCGATCTGCTGATCGGCCAGGACGTCATGCAGCGCGAGAAGGGCTGGAACCTGCTCTGCAAGTTCTTCGACAACCTCGGCCCGATCCCGCACCACATGCACCAGAGCGACGAGCACGCCAGGAAAGTGGGCCGCCGCGGCAAGCCCGAGGCCTACTACTTTCCGCCGCAGTACAACCCGACCGAGAACAACTACCCGTACACGATGATGGGGCTCGAGCCCGGCACGACGAAAGACGACGTGCGCCGCTGTCTCGAGAACTGGAGCCGCGGGGACAACGGGATTCTGTATCTGTCGCGCGCCTACCGGCTGCAGGTCGGGACCGGCTGGCAGATCGATCCCGGCATCCTGCACGCCCCCGGCTCGCTGCTGACCTACGAGCCGCAGGTCAACAGCGACGTGTTCGCGATGTTCCAGTCGGAAGTCGAAGGACGGATCATCGACTGGAGCCTGCTCGTCAAGGACGTGCCGCCGGCGCAGCACAAGGATCTCGACTACATCATCGGCATGCTCGACTGGGAGGCCAACGTCAACCCGCGATTCGGCGAGAGCAACCGCTGCTTCCCGAAGCCGGTGAAGCCGTTTGCGGAAACCGAACCGGACGGGTACCGCGAGCAGTGGGTGAGCTACGGCACGGGCTGGTATTCGGCGAAGGAGCTCACCGTGCTGCCGAAGCGGACCGTGACCATCAAGGACAGCGCGGCGTACGGCCTCATCCTGACGCAGGGCTACGGCACGTTCGGCACGCTCGCCGTCTCGACCCCCGCGATGATCCGGTTCGGAGAGATGACGGAAGACGAGGTGTTCGTCACCGCGCCGGCGGCGAACAACGGTGTGCGGATCGAGAATCGCAGCGACACCGAGCCGCTGGTCATCCTGAAGCACTTCGGGCCGGGGAATCCGGACGCGGAGGGGTTGAAACGGAAGCGCTGACGGTCTCGGGTCTCACGTCTCAGGTCTTGGGTCCAAGCGACCAGAGACCAAAGACCAGAGCAAGACCGAGACCAGAGACGAGAGACCAAAGACCTGAGACACCAGAGACCAGAGACCTGAGACGAGAGACCGACGCCCTCGGTCCGGAGGCCATACCGTGTCCCACAAGTATCCCGCAATCCATAACGCCATGTGGCCCGGGCTGGTCGGCAAGGGCCCGGATTCCGAGCCGCCGATCGATCTCGACACGATGCTCAACATGACGGCCGCGGCCGAAGTGGACGGCGTCAAGTTCGACGGCGTCGATCTGTTTCTGTTCGACCCGCACGTCAGCATCGACTCGTCCCCCGAGGATCTGAAACGGCTGGCCGACAAGATCCGCGCGAAGCATCTTGTCGTCGGATCGCTCGTCGCCCCCGTGTGGCCGCCGACCGGCGGCGGGTCCGCCATGGGGAGCGAAGAGGAGCGCAAGAACTTCCTGACGCAGGTGCGGAAGGCCTGCGCGATCGCGAAGACGCTCAACGCCTCGGCATCCGGAAGTACGGCGTCGTCCGCATCGACTCGGCGGCGAGCCCGTCGGAGTGGGCGAAGGATCCCGCGGGCAACACCAGGAAGATCGCGGAGCACGTTCCGCGAGGCGGCGGACATTGCCGAGGGGTTCGGCGAGCGGCTCGCGGCCGAAGGAGAGATCTGCTGGGGCGGCATGCACAGCTGGAAGCGGATGGCGGAGCTGCTCGAGGCGGTCGGCCGCCCGAAGACGGTCGGCTTCCAGGCGGACATGGCGCACACGCTGCTCTACACCATGGGCTACAACGCGCCCGAGGATCGCATCCTCCCGGAGAACCACGACTGGTCGAGCCGCACCGCGCTCGACGCGGCGCTGAAAACGGTCACGAAGACGCTGCGGCCGTGGACCATCGACTTCCACGTCGCGCAAAACGACGCGACGGTCAAGGGCTCCGGATCGCACGACAAGACGGGACGCCACTGCCTCCCGACCGATCCGAATGGCAAGCTCGACATCGCGCACCACGCCGGGTACTGGCTGCGCGACGAAGGCGGCAAGCCGACACGCGCCGTCGAGCACATCTGCTGGGACGGCTGCATGTTCTCGAACGCCGTGATGACCCAGCAGAAAACGTGGAACGACATCCTCGGAACCATGGTCGCGGTCCGCAACGCCCAGGGCTGGGATTGAACATCGGAACTTTCGAACTTTAGAACTTTAGAACTTGATCATGAAGACTCTAAACATCGGACTCGTTGGCTACGGCTTCATGGGGCGGACGCACTCGAACGCGTTCCTCCAGGCGCCGCGCTTCTTCGATCTGCCGTATCGTCCCGTCCTCAAAGCCGTGGCCGCGCGCAACGCGGACCGCGTCAAGAAGTTCGCCGCCAACTGGGGCTACGAGTCGGTCGAGACCGACTGGCGCGCGCTCGTCGAGCGGAAGGACATCGACGTCGTCGACATCGCGAGCCCCAACGACACGCATCAGGAGATTGCCGTCGCGGCCGCGAAGGCCGGCAAGATGGTGATGTGCGAGAAGCCGCTCGGGCCGCACCGCCGCCGAAGCCGAAGCGATGGTCGCGGCGGTCGAGAGCGCGGGCGTGCCGAACACGGTCTGGTACAACTACCGGCGCGTCCCGGCCGTGACGCTGATCAAGCAGCTGCTCGACGAGGGGAAGTTCGGGCGCATCTTCCACTACCGCGCGAAGTTCCTGCAGGACTGGACGATCTCCCAGGATCTGCCCCAGGGCGGCGAAGGGCTGTGGCGGCTCGACGTGTCCGTGGCCGGCAGCGGCGTGACCGGCGACCTGCTCGCGCACAACATCGACACGGCCCTGTGGCTGAACGGCCCGATCACGGAGGTCACCGCGATGACGGAGACCTTCATCAAGGAGCGCAAGCACAACCTGACCGGCAAGGTCGAGCCGGTCGGCATCGACGACGCGAGCGCGTTCCTGTGCCGCTTCGAGAACGGATCGCTGGCGATGTTCGAGGCGACGCGCTACGCGCGCGGCCACAAGGCGCTCTACACCCTCGAGATCAACGGCGAGCACGCGTCGGCGTTCTGGGACCTCCACGATCTGCACCGCCTCCAGTATTTCGATCACCGCGACGAAGGGCGGGTGCGCGGGTGGCGCAACGTGCACGTCACCGACGGCGATCAGCCGTACATGAAGCACTGGTGGGTCCCGGGACTGCAGATCGGCTACGAGCACACGTTCATCCATCAGTTCGCCGACTTCGTGGAGGCCGCGGCGAAAGGCAAGAGCCTGGCGCCGACCTTCCGGGACGGTCTGGCGACCGACTACGTGACCGACGCCGTGCTGGCGTCGGCGAAGTCGGGGAAGTGGGAGAAGGTCGGTGAGGCGTCGGTGGCGTCCAGCCGGACCTGATTGTCGGTGCTGTCCGGCTTCGGCCGGACGTGACTTCGGTGGTGTCCGGCTTCAGCCGGACCTGTGGAGGCTGTGATGCGATCTGACCGGTGGAAATTCGGACGCGTCGTCCTCGCGGCGGCTGCGCTCGTGGGAGCGCCCTTCACCGCGCCACACGCGATCGCGGCGGAGCAGGCACCGGCGGCAGCGCCGCCGGCAGGTCAACAGGCGCCTCCGGGAACGGGTCAACGCGGCGGCGAAGGACGTGGCCGCGGTCAGGGACGCGGCGGCGGAATGCCGCGCGGGTCGGCGCCGCTCAACTTCGAAGATCGCGCCGGGTTCGACCAGATCTTCGACGGCGTCAGCATGAAGAACTGGGACGGCGATCCCACGTTCTGGAAGGCCGAGAACGGGTCGCTGGTCGGCACGAGCACGGAGGAGAACGCGGTCAAGGAGAACACGTTCGTCATCTGGCGCGGCGGCGAGCCGGCGGACTTCGAGCTGAAGCTCGAATACCGCATGAGCTCGACCAACAGCGGCATCCAGTTCCGCAGCACGCACGCTCCGCCGGGCGGCGAGGGGCGCGGCGCCGTCAACGGCAGATGGGTGCTGAAGGGCTATCAGGCCGACATCGACTTCGACAACCGGTTCACCGGCATGATCTACGAGGAGCGCGGCAGCGGCTTCCTGATGCAGCGGGGCCAGGCCGTCGAGATCGGACCGGACGGCACGTCCAGGCAGATCGGCAATCTCGAGCGGAACGCCGACGAGCTGAAGGCGCTCATCAAGCCGGGCGAATGGAACACCGTGCACCTCATCGCCCGCGGCAACACGATCATGAACATCGTGAACGGCCACGTCACCGCGTTCATCGTGGACGACGATGCGAAGGGGCGCGCGCTGAAGGGGCTCCTCGGGTTCCAGATCCACGTGGGGCCGCCGATGGTGATCGAGTTCCGGAATATCTATCTCAAGACGGTGCAGTAGCAAGAGATCAGAAGACTCATAACAGGAGATCAGAAGATCAGGAGAAAAACAAAGAAGTCTCCTTGACTCCTGTTCTCCTGTTCACCGCGCCCGTCAGTGCGCCGCTGTCGCGACCGACCCGTCGATCCGCACGGTCTTGTACCCGCCTAGCGCCTTGAAGTAGATAAAGACAGCCGGTAGACGACCGCCATGCGACCGGGTGAACGGATCCCACCTTCGAGCGTTTCGCGGTCGCCCATGATGCTCGCTTCAGCCACGGTCTGCTTGATGCGGGTCTTGGCCGCGGCCTTCTGCGCTTCCGACAGCTTCGTACCGTCGAGCCCGTGCACTTCGTCGAGGAACAGGAACCTGCTCGGTCCCGGCGCCTTGTATTGCGCGTACACCGCCGGGGCGGTGGCCTCGAGGTGCGCGGCGGCGAAGCGGTCCTTCGCGTAGCCGAGGCCCGGTCCGCCGAGCATGCCCGCCGACATCATGCCGATGCCGCCCATGATGCTGATCGCGATCGCGCCGGTCCGCGGAAACCGGTCGCTCGCGACGGCGAGCATCGTCGGCCAGAAGAACGTCTTGCCGACGCCGTAGATCAGGAGCGCGAACACCGCGCCGGCGAACGTCTCGATCCGGCTGGTCAGTAGCAGGCCGACGATGGCGAAGCAGCGAGCAGGTCAGCAGGATGCCGATCGGCGAGAGGCCGATGCGCTTCTCGATGAAGTCGGCGGTGAAGCGCAGCGCGAACATGACGAGCGACGTGAAGACGAACAGGATCTTGCCTTCGGCCGGCGTCAGGATGTTGCCCGTGATGTTCTGAATCCAGCCGTCGGTGCCGAGCTCGACCGCGCCGATGAGCAGGTGCGCGACGAACAGCACGAACAGCAGGAACGAGCCGACCGAGAAGTTCGTGAGCGACGCCCACGACAGCAATGAGCAAGCGCGCCCAGCGCAGTCCAGTCGACGTACGCCCACGTCGTCGGCAGCGCCCAGCGCGCCGTTGAAGAACAGGCGCGAGCAGGAAGCAGACGACGAGCGCGCCGAGCAAGGCCGACGTCCTTGAACATCTCACCGAGCTGACAGGCCCTTCTTCGACGCCTCCGACTGCGGCATGCTGCTGGCCGAAGAACATCAACCCGTACGAGGACGTCGGCAGCAGGAAGAGGCCGAGCTGCCACTTCCAGTGCCAGCCGAACTGCTCGCCGAGCACCCAGCCGATCGCGCCGCCGAGCACGAGGCCGGCCGGCCAGCTCGCGTGCAGGATGTTCAGGTAGTGCGTGCGGTTGGAGGGAAAGAGCGTGGCGACGAGCGGATTGGCGACCGCCTCGAGCGTGCCGTTCGCGATGGCGAAGATGAACGTGCCCCAGTACAGGAAGTTGTAGGCCGTCATCTTGTCCTGGTCGGGCGAGGCGCCGAACGTGACGAACGCCGACAGCACGTGGAACGCGAACGCGGCGATGACGAGCTTGCCGTAGCCGATCTTGTCGACGATCAGCGCCGCCGATGATGATGCCGAAGCAGAAGCCGGTGAAGCCGGCGCCGGTGATCTGCGCCGAGCTCGGCGCCGGTGAAGCCGAACTCGGCGCCCCAGTTGGCGAGGATGCCGCCGCGGACGCCGAAGCCCACGCCGGCGGCGAGAATGGCCAGCGAAACCGGCCCAGAGCAGGCGCTGCGGCGTTCGGTGCGATGGCTTCGGCTCTTGCAGTCGGATTGGTCATGGTTGTCCCTTTTTAACGCCTGTTGCCGGGATACCCGGCCCGCCTTCGCGCCGGCTTCGCTCAACGCTTCGGCGCGGCAGGCCCTTTCGTGAGGTTCTCGACGAGGAAAAGCCCGCTCTTGCCGGGACAGACTATATCGAGATCGCCGTCGCCGTCGATATCGATCACGGGAATCTGCATGCCGGCGCCGACCCGGCCGCCGTACTCGATCACGTGGCGGATCCATTCCCCGGCGCCCGTCGCGGAGGCTGGCTTGTACTCATACCAATAAACGCCGAGCGGCTCTTTTTCGCCGGGGTCACCGCGCCGTTGTGCGCCATGAAGCGCTTGCCGGTCACCACATCCTTGCGCCCGTCGCCGTTCAGGTCCACCAGCGTGGAGGCATGCGCCTGCGACCAGGCGTTGTCGATGACGCGCCGGGTCCACTTGCCTTTGTCTCCCTGCTCGAACCAGAACACGCCGTAGTCGTGCCCCGCCCCGGCGATGACGTCATTGCGGCCGTCGCCGTTGACGTCGTCCACGTGCATGAAGCCGAGGGACATCGGAGGGGGAGCAGCGGCCGGCGGCGCGCCTGGAGCAGCCGGGGGCACGTTCCAGGGCCTCCCAATCGGCGTGGAAGGTCAGTTCACCGCCCGCGGGTCCGCCGGCGCCTCGAGCCAGCCGCGCGGCGTGAGGATGTCGGTCCGCCCGTCCTTGTTGACGTCGCCGGCGCCGATGCCGTGGCCGTAGCTCTTGTCGCTCACCACGTTGCTGACCCAGGCGCCCTGCCTGACCTCGTACCACGCCTGCGGCGTGCCGTTTTCCTGCGCCACGACCTCCTGCGCCTTGCCGTCGTTGTTCATGTCGGCCAGGACGGCGAACTCGACGTTGAAGCCGGTATGGATGTCCGCTTCGATCCACGGAGTGCTCGCCAACGGGCGCAGGGGTCCCGGCCGCCCGGGTTCTTCCACCACGAGACCTTCTTCGCGAACCAGGTGACGCGCACGAAATCCGGATAGCCGTCGCCATCGACGTCCACCGGCAGGTCGCTGAAGTTGTCGAAGTAGTTGCTGGTGTAGTTCAGGTCGCGGAACTTGTGCTTCGTCCAGGCGGGGGCGGCATACCAGTTCTCGCCGGAGACGATGTCGAGCCTGCCGTCGCGGTTGACGTCGACGACCGCGGCGGTCTCGCTGGCGCCGTTGTCGATCATCCGGGCATTGAAGGGGATGTCGGGCGACCGGGTGACGGCGACCGCCGCGGTCGCGTACAGGAAGATCAGGGGGAGCCAGCGCACAAGAGTCTCCTGTCCTTCTTCCGCCTGAAGACGGAAGCCACGAGATACACAAGACAAAACGAAGGGCGCTCCAATGAGCGCCCTTCGGCGAACGATGTAGGGCGGGGTCTTTAGACCCCGCCTGGGCTTCAGCTCTCCGCGGGAAGCGGGAAGCTGGAAGCGGGCAGCTGTCTCAGAACGTGAACCGCGCGCCGAGCTGGATACGGCGCGCGCTCTGCGTCGCACCGGTCAGAGAGCCGAACACCGTCGGGTTGGTCAGCGCCCTGGTCGTGTAGTCGAAGTTCGCCGTGGTGTTGACCGCCGTCCACTGATTCGTGTTGAACGCGTTGTAGAGCTCGACACGGAGCTGCAGACGCCGGGTCCCGCCCATCGGGATGTTCTTGAACGCCGAGATGTCCCAGTTCACGAAGCCCGGGCCATGGAACTCGTCGCCAGCGGCCGTGCCGAAGTTGAACTGATCGGTCGGCGGGCCGATGCACTCCGTCTTGAATTGACGGGCGAACGTGCGCTCGCTCTTCGGCAGGAGCGGGTCGCGACACGATGTTGGGCCGGTTGCCGCCGCCGTCAATCGACCCGTTGCCGCTCAGCACGCCGGTCGGCACATTCGTGTACGAATAGGCGAAGCCGCCTTGCGCTCCGCTCAGGAGCGAGGTGATACCCGACACCTGCCAGTTGTCGAAGATGACCTTGGTGAAGAGGTTGTCCCACTTGCTGCTGAGGTTCGGCACCTCGTACGAATAGTTGATCGTGAGCGTGTGCGGCCGCCGTCCGTTGGAGTTGAAGTTCCTCGCGCGGTTCTCCGAGTCCGTCATGAACGGATCGATCGAGCCAAGGGTCTCGTTCACCAGCTGGTAGGTGTAGGACGCGCCAACCGACAGCCCGTCGGAGGAGCGGCGCCGGTTCACCGAGACCTGCATCGAGTGATAGTCGGAGTAGCCGGTGAATTCACGTTGTCCGATCGCGGCGTAGCCGCGAAGCGGGCGCAGGAGATCGTTCGGCAGCGGCTGGGTGACGCCGCCCGACACGTTGGTCGTATCCAGGCTCGACGGTTGATAGGCGTAGCCGTACGGGCGGCCGTTGATCTGCCGGGTGATCAGCTGATCGCGCGCGGCGTTGCCGACGTAGGCCACGTCGCCGACCAGGTTCCAGCCGATGTCGCGCTGGACGCCGATGCTCCAGTTGTAGACCACGGGCGGCACGAACTCCTGGATCAGCCGGACCCCGGTCGGGGTGGCTGTCAGCGGGCTCGCGAGCAGCTCGGACACCGTCGTGTAGTTGGTCGTGAAGGTCTGGAGGAGCGGCGGGAGCTCGATCAGATCGAGGATGTTGTCGTCCGAGTACCGGTCGTAGAACACGCCGGCGCCGCCGCGGACCGACGTCCGGCCGTCGCCCGTCACGTCCCAGGCAAACCCGAGGCGCGGGGCGACCTTGAACGGGCTCCTCTGCTGCGGCGTGCCCTCGAACACCTCCATGCCGTTGGTGAAGTTGCCCGTGCCCGGCACCAGGCGTCCCACGTAGACCAGCGGCAGGATCTCGCCGGTCACCGGGTTCCTGGCCATGCGCGCCGTGCCGACGAGCGTCGGCTGATAGAGCAGCGGCGCCTGTCCGGCGTTCCACACATCGGGCCCGAACGCCGCCACCTCGTCGCCCTCGCTCTGCGTCGGGGTGATGTAGTAGAAGCGGACGCCGGCGTCGATGGTGAAATTCCGTTTCACGCGCCAGTTGTCCTGCACGTAGAACTCGGTGTTCATGAACTGGCCGTGCGCCGACGGGTGGCCGTTCGACTCCTGGTACTGCGTGACCGCGCCGAGCAGCCCGTTGGCGAACCCGATGTTCGTGTTCAGCGGGTTCGAACCATCCGTGTTGAAGCTGAGCGATCCGTTGTACGAGGAGGCCCGCTGCGCCGGGCGCGTCGTGTGCTCGACGAAGATGCCCGTCTTCATGTTGTGCGCGCCCTTCACCTTCGTGATGTTGCCGGAGATGTTGAAGAGCGTGTTGAAGCCGAAGAACGGCCACCGGTTGTCCGAGTTGAACGACGCGACCGTGTTGTTGTTCACCGACTGGATGCCGCCGGCGAACGTGGCGTTCGGCAGCAGGTGGTCGGGATTGGCCTGCGGGAAGAATTGATTCCATCCCGGGAGGCGCAGCGTGCTGTCGTTGAGGTCTTTCGCCGCCTGATCGAGCGCGCTGGTGTACTGGTGCGCCCAGTTCACGCCGACCGTGAACTCGGCAAACGTCGTCTGGTTGAAGGTGTGCAGCAGCGTGTTCACGTAGCTGACGGTGTCGATCTCGTCTTGCTCGGCTGCTGCGGCCAGCCGCCGCCCGAGCCGAGGAACGACACACCGCCCGCGCGCTTTTCGTATCCCCACTGGACCCGTCCGTAGGCCGTCGTCTTGGGTGCGATGTTCCAGTCCATCCGGAGCACCTGGTCGTTGCGCGGCCAGTCCTGCACGGTCTGGAACACGTAGTTGTACTGATTGGCGCCGCTCGGGTCGGTCGCATTCGGCATCGGGAACAGGTTCATCAGCGCCTGGCCGACGGGGTCGATGCGGTTGGAGGGGATGATGTTGCCCGGGAAGCACGCCGGTCCGCCGGTGGTCGCGCTGCAGTTGCCGGACAGGCGCGGATCGCGGATGTTGATGAGGTTGCGATTGGCGTCGCGCGTCTGCGAGAAGTCTCCAGTGCGTTCGAGCGCGGTCGGCATCCGGCGCTGGTTCAGGTTACCGGGATCGGTGCGCTTCAGGATGTCCTGCGAGAAGAAGAAGAACAGCTTGTTGCGCCCCTTGTTGAAGCCGGTGCCGGGGATCAGGACCGGCCCGCCGAGCGTCCACGCGGTGTTGTCGAACGTGTAGAGCGGCGGATCGCACTGGGCCGTCACGCCGAGCCCGCACTGCTGCCTGCGCGAGTACTCGTTGCCGTTCAACCCGTCGTCGCGCTTGTAGTACCGCGCGCTGCCGCGCCAATCCTTCGAGCCGCTGCGCGTGATGACCGTGATCGTCGCGCCGGAGCTGCGGCCGTACTCGGCCTGGAAGTTCGACGTCTGCACGCGGACCTCGGCGATCGAGTCGAGCGCCGGGGCCGCGTAGTTGCCGCTGTTCGAACCGGTGTCCTTGTTCGTGACCCCGTCGTAGGAGAAGTTGAACCCGCCGCCCCTCCCGTTGATCGACAAGCCACCCATGCTGCCCCAGCCCGGGGCCTCGCGCGCGCTCGTGTCGATGACGCCGGGCAGCAGCTTGAGCATGCCCGCGAAGTCGCGTCCCTTGAGCGCGATGTCCTCGATGTTGTCGCGCGTGATGAGCCCCGACCGCGCGGCCGTCGTCGTCTGGACCTGCACGGCCTCGGACTGGACGGTCACCGTTTCAGAGAGCCCGCCGACCTCGAGCGCGATGGTGCGGAGTCCGACGCGCTCGGTCGAGGCGAGGACAATGCCCTTCTGTTCGTAGGTCTTGAACCCGCTGACCGTGACGGTAATGTCGTACTTGCCGGCGAGCAGGTCGGGGAACAGAAACGAGCCGTCTCCACCCGTCACCGTTTCACGCGTGCCGTTCGTGCCGACGTTCTTGATCGCGACGGTCGCGCCTGGAAGCACGCCGCCGCCCGAGTCCGTCACGACGCCGGAAACCTGCCCCGTCAATCCCTGGGCCCCCACCGGGCTGAGCGCGCCGCTGACTCCGCTCAACAGCGCGACCGCGAAGACAAGCTTGCAAAAAATTCTCACGATGGCTTCCTCCGTGCACACGGCGCTCGAGTTGAGCGCCGGTTCCCCCACATGCCCGGCGGGGACTTCGTCCCGCCGGGGCCTGCGCCGTTTTCTGCCCCGCCCACGCTGTCTGAGAGTGTCGCTGGAGGTTACGCCCGCGTTACTGCACAGTCAACAAACGCCTGACTTTTCGGCCTGACAAACGCGCGAAAGTCATTAACATCAAGTGGAATAAGGGGTTACTGCGTTCAGGCGCCGGTCGGGCGTGTCCCATGCGTGGACCGCGTATATCGCATAGCGAAATACGAGCCGGACGGCGCGCCGTGCGCAGGCTCTCAGCACTCCCCGAAAGCGACGGAGATCGTTGACCCTTCGAGCTGAGCTCTCAGACCCGGCGGGGCGCCGGCCTGCAACCGATTGCACGTTGCGTTGTGCGAAACACGCAACAGGGCTCGCGCAGTTTTTGCGTTTCGCATGTACGAGCGTATGCTGTGTCGGCCCGCCCTGCGCGACATGACTGCTCACTTTCTCGCAATCGATCTCGGCGCGGAGAGCGGACGGGCGATGCTCGGACGGTTGGACGCGGGCGCACTCTCCCTGAACGAGGTGTGCCGGTTCCCCAACGAGCCGGTCCGGCACCGTCGATCGCTCCAGTGGGACATCCTCCGGTTGTGGCTCGAGATCCGGCGCGGTCTCGACCACGCCTCCGGCACCCCGCTCGAGAGCGTCGGCATCGACACCTGGGGATGCGACTACGCGCTCCTCGGCGAGCACGGCGACCTGCTCGAAAACCCGTACCACTATCGCGACACCCGCACCGACGGGATCATGGAAGCGGTCTGGCAGATCGTGCCGCGGGAGCAGATCTACGCGGTCACCGGCATCCAGTTCCTGACCTTCAACACGTTGTATCAGCTCTACGCCGCCTGCCGCGCCACGCCGAAGCTCATCGACGCCGCCTCCCGGTTCGGCACGATCCCCGACCTCCTGAACTACTGGATGACGGGGGAGCTCGCCGCCGAATACACCATGGCGACGACGACGCAGTTCGTGGATGCGAAGACGAGGGCGTGGGCCACCGGCCTGCTGTCGGATCTGGGGATTCCTTCCCGCCTTCTGCCTCGCCTCGTCGAGCCGGGCACGATCGTCGGCCAGGTTCAGCGGGACGTCTGCGCCGCGCTTGCCGGCACACCGGTGGTCGCTCCGGCGTGCCACGACACCGGGTCGGCCGTGGCGGCCGTATTTGCCGGCGGCCGCACGGCGTTCCTCAGCTCGGGGACGTGGTCGCTGCTCGGCACGGAGCTGCCGGCGCCGGTGATCACGCCGAAGTCGCGGGACCTGAACTTCACCAACGAAGGCGGCGTGTGCGGCACCACGCGGCTCCTGAAGAACATCGGCGGCCTCTGGCTGCTGCAGGCCTGCCGGCGATCCTGGGCCGCGTCCGGGCAGGACTTCGCGTACGAAGGGTTGCTCGGCGCCGCTGCCGAGGAGCGCCACGCCTTCCAGTCGCTGTTCGATCCGGATCACCGCGGGTTCTTTCAACCGCCCGACATGGTGGCGGCCATCGCCGGGTACTGCCGGCAGACGGGTCAGCCCGTGCCGTCCGGGCCGCCGGCCTACGCGCGCGCGATCCTCGAGAGCCTCGCCTTCAAGTATCGCGTCGTCCTCGAATCGCTGGAGGAGCTCACCGGCACGCGGTTCGAGGCGATCCGCATTGTCGGCGGAGGCTCGCGCAACCGGCTGCTCAATCAGTTCACCGCGGACGCGACCGGCCGCACCGTGGTGGCCGGGCCGGTTGAAGCCACCGCGCTCGGCAACATCGCGATGCAGATGCTGGCCACCGGCGCGGTGGGGTCGCTCGACGAGGCGCGCGCCGTGATCGAGCGGTCGTTCCCGGTCGAGCGGTTCGAGCCCGCGGCGGCCGATATCTGGGACTCACATTACGCCCGGTTTCTGGACTACGTGGAGATGACCTGTGTCTGACACAACGGAGACGTCGACCCGGCTGCTCAAGGACCTCTGGGACGGGCAGGAGGCGGCCAGGCTCGAGACGCGCCCGCTCGACCTGCTGCGCTATCGCTCGAACCTGCTCGGCGCGGATTTGCGCATCACCAACTTCGGCGGCGGCAACACCAGCTCGAAGTTCGACCTCGTCGATCCGCTCACGGGGGAGTCGCAGCGCGTGATGGCGGTGAAGGGGAGCGGCGGCGACCTGGCCTCGATCAAGAACTCGGGGTTCGCCATCCTCTATCTCGACAAGCTCGAGCGGCTCATCGGGCGATATCGCGGCGAAGAGCACGAGGACGAGATGGTCGGCTTCTACCCGCTCTGCGCGTTCGGCGAGAACCGCGTCGCCGCGTCGATTGACACGCCGCTGCACGCGTTTCTCCCGGCCGCCCACGTCGATCACCTGCACCCCGACTGGGCGATCGCGCTGGCGGCGAGCGCGAACGGCGAGAAGAAGATGCAGGAGTTCAACGCGCGCTACGGGCGCAGCATCATCTGGGTCCCCTGGCAGCGCCCCGGGTTCGAGCTCGGGCTGATGCTGAAGCGCGCGTCCGAGGCGAACCCCGGAGCGGACGGCCTGATTCTCGGCGGACACGGCCTGTTCACGTGGGGAAACACGCAGCGCGCGTGCTACCTGAACAGCATCCGCACCATCGACGAGATGGGCCAGTTCATCGAGGAGCACCGGACGCGTTCGGCGAAGCCGCTGTTCGGCGGCGTGGCGGTCACCGCGGACGTGCCCGATCGTGAAACGGCGGTGGCGGAGCTCCTTCCATTTCTGCGCGGCGTCGCGTCGTCGAACCGGCGCGTCATCGCGCACTACGACGGCTCCGAGGACGCGCTGACGTTTGCCAACTCGGCGTGGGCGGAAGACCTCTGCCGGATGGGCACGAGCTGCCCGGACCACTTCCTGCGCACGCGCATCTCGCCGATGTTCATCCCGTGGGATGTGGCGCGCGAGGATCTGGCGCAGGTCGAGCAGCGCATCGGCGAGCGTGCGGAGCAGTACCGGAAGGACTATGCGGCGTACTACGCGTCGTGCGCCGACAAGGCCTCGCCGGCGCTGCGCGATGCCAACCCGTCCGTGGTGGTGGTGCCCGGACTCGGGCTGTTCGGGTTCGGCAAGGACAAGCGCGAGGCGCGCATCACCTCGGAGTTCTTCGTCAACGCGATCCACGTGATGGCGGGCGCCAACGCGCTCGAGGAAGAGGGCGGCCCGGCCGGCACGCTGCCGCAGGTCCGGCGTCCCGAGCAGGCGCGGGACTTCAAGAGCTTCCACAACTACGTGGCCCTGCCGCGGACGGAGGCGTTCCGGATCGAGTACTGGGCGCTCGAGGAAGCCAAGCTCCAGCGCATGCCGCCCGAGAAGGAATTCAGCCGCAAGGTGGTCGTGATCGTCGGGGGCGGGAGCGGCATCGGCCGCGAGGTCGCGCTGCAAGTCGCGGCGCGCGGCGGACACGTGGTGATCGCCGACCTGAACGCCGGGGGCGTCGAGGAGACGAAGGCCGACGCGGTGAAGCAGTCGTCGCCGGAGATGGTGCTCGCGGCCCCGATGGATCTCACGGCGCGCGACAGCATCGCGGCGGGGCTGCGCGCGTCGGTGCTGCAGTTCGGCGGGTTCGATTCGGTCGTCAACACCGCGGCGCTCTACCCGACGCCGGATCCGGCGGTCGGCGCCCGAGGGGGTGTGGAGCCGGACGCTGCAAATCAACGTCACGGCCAATTTCGTCCTGGCACAGGAAGCCGCGAAAGTGCTCAAGGCGCAGAACCTCCCGGCGTCGATCGTGCTGACGAGCTCGGCGAACGCGGTCGTGCCGAAGGCCGGCAGCGAGGCGTACGACGTCAGCAAGGCGGCCATCAACCACCTGATCCGGGAGCTCGCGATCGGGCTGGGTCCGCTCGTCCGCGTGAACGGCATCGCCCCGGCGACGGTCATCGCGGGGTCGTCCATGTTCCCGCGCGATCGCGTCATCGTCGCGCTGAAGAAGTACAGCCTCGAGTTCAGCGAGTCGGAGTCGACCGAGGAGCTCCGGTCCAAGCTGGCCGAGTTCTACGCGCGCCGCACCATCACCCGCCGGCCGATCCTGCCGATCGACAACGCCAACGCCATCTGCTGGCTGGCGGGCGAGCAGAGCGCCAAGACGACCGGGCACGTCATCCCGGTTGACGGGGGGCTGCCGGAGGCGTTCCTGCGGTGATTCAGGTCCGGCTAAAGCCGGACACCACCGCTAATCGGTGGCCGTCGGCTACCGGACACGACCGTTGATCGGTGGCGTCCGGCTTTAGCCGGACCTTGATCAGCTACCGCGGCTTGGACAGGTCCGGCGCATTCTCGCCGAGCGCCGTCGCCAGGTCGACCTGGTGCTCCTGCTCCTGGCGCAGGATTTCGACGATGTCCTCGGCGATGGCGTACTCCTGCAGCGCTTCGCATTGCTTGACGCGGATGCGGTAGTTCCTGATGGTCTCGTTCTCGTTCTCGAGGTCGGCCCGGAGCATCGTTTCGGCGTCCTCGCTCAACTTGACGGGCTTGGCCGTGTTGGTCGGCATCCCGCCGAGATAGTCGATGTTCTTGGCGATGGTCAGCGCGTGCTGCAGCTCTTCGCCTGCGTGTACTTCGAGCTCCTTCGCGATGTTCATGTATTCAGCGCCCTTGAGCACTTGCGAGTAGACGACATACGCGATGATTGCCTGGTATTCCCGCGACAGATCTTCGTTGAGCAGCGCGATCAGCTTCTTCCGGGTAATTGCCTCAGCCATACGATCCTCCTTGTCTCTGGTCTCTGGTCGTCCACCAAGATAACTACACAAGGAGGGCGTTGTCAGCAGGCGTTTCGGGGTCTATTCCTTGCGGGCCTGCCGGGCGAGCGCGTCGCCGAGCTCGACCAGCCGGATGAACTCCGCGCGGTAGCCGTCGGGATCGGGGCCGCGGAAACGGCGGCTTGAGGGCGGCCGCGCTCGCGTGCGTCGCCGAACCGCGGTACGGGGACTGTCGGAGGAGCATGCCGAACTCGGCGACCGCGTCGGCAAACCCCACGTTGGGCGACAGTTCAGGGATTCCAGGATTCGTGATTAGGGATTAGGGATTCTCACATCCC
>CAWGAS010000030.1:0-130557 GCA_963820645.1 uncultured Acidobacteriota bacterium
TTCCTAGGGCTTCTTCGCCGTCTTCGCTTTGCTTCTGCGCCTTGTGTTTGCGCTCCATGTCCTCCCGCAGGACTTTGATCGTCTCGCCACGCCGGCCGAGCGACGTGGCGATCCGCGACAGGTTCACCACGTCCACCCGCGTAATCTCGCCGAATCGCTTCCCGTTGATGGCCTCGAGGCCGATCGCCGGCACGATGACGTCCTTGGCGCTGCCCGCCTGGCCCTGCCGATCGAGCTCGTCGATGAACCGGTCCCAGACCTCGTGTGGCTGGGGTGGCCGTGGATCCATCGTCACGACGTTTCACCTTGATGCTGCGAGATGCTCACCCTTGTCGATCCTTTCACGCCTTCGCGTCGTTTGGCCGCGAGCATAGAGGCCCTCCCCGAGGGGAGTCAAACGTTTTCTCGGCAGCACGGCACGGTCGAGCTCGAGACGCGGCCCACGGTTCTATAATCAGGCATGACCATGTACGCGCTTGCGCTCGCGATCGTGACGATGACGGCAGGGGCACAGGCACAACCCGACACGCCGTCCAGGCTGGCCGAGCTCGCCAGCCAGGCGCGCAAGCTCCAACTCGACGGACAGCGGAGCGACGCGATTGTCTTGTACAGGCAAATCCTCGCCCAGGACCCGCGCAGCGCCGATGCGCACATGGGGATGGGCGAATCGCTCGATCTCGACGGGAAGTTCTCCGGAGGCCCGACAGCACATTCAGAAAGGCATCGAGCTCTCGCCCGATGAGGACGTCAACGCGGCGCTCTCCGCGATGGGCGTCTCGTACGCGTTCGAGGCGAACGCCGCCGAGGCGGCCAATTCCTACCAGCGGGCGTTCGATCGCCAGGTGCAGGCGGGGGCGCTCGAGTCGGCGGGAGGGATCGCGAACGCGATCGGCCGCGTCTACCTGGAGACCGGCGACAACGCGAACGCGGAGAAGTGGTATCGCACCGGTTACGAGAGCGCCAACAAGGTGCCGGGGCGCACGCCCGCGCAGACGGATCTGACGGAGATGCGCTGGCACCACGCGCAGGCGCGGATCGCCGCCCGCCGCAAGCAGTTCGACATCGCCCGCAAGCACGTGGAGGAAGTCCGTGCGATCGTCGAACGCGGCCAGCTCGGCGCCTCGCAGCGCGTGAACCATCCGCACGTCGCGGGCTACGTCGCGTTCTACCAGGGCCACACGGATTCCGCGATCGCGGAGTTGCTCAAGGCGGATCAGGACGATCCGTTCATCCTCAGCCTGCTGGCGCAGGCGTACCGAGCAGAAAAAGGATCAGGGGAAGGCGCGCGAGCTGTACGCGAAGATCCTGTCGCAGTCCACGCTCGCTGCAGATGGCGTTTGGGCTCGCGGGCGACGCGACCTGCAGATGGCGTTTGCCCGTCCGCTCGCCGGGCGGCGGCTGGCCGGCACGCAGTAGCGCTTCGGCGTCTCGGCGTTTCCTCGATCGCAGCAGCCCCAGGTGGTCACCCGGGCGGTCTTTTCACCGCTACGACGGCATGCGCGACGCATGCGCCGGGGCCTTTGATCTCGATCGTCGCCGGAGGGATGGACTCGACACGCGGCGGCGTTGAGACGGTGAGCGAGTAACGCCCGGGAGCGACGTCTCCGAGCTCGGTCCTGACCCCTCGGATCCGTTGTGGCCGAGAACGCGCGCCCCTCTCCTCGTATCGTAATCGTCGCCCCGCTCAGCGGCGAGGCGGACCCGGGCTGCGCCGTCGCCCGCGCGCTCCGCGATCGACACCGATCCAGCGATCTGCCCCCGCGGCGGCTGTCGCGCGCGACGTCCGCGCGCAAACGCCAGGCCTTCGCCAGCCTGATCCAGCGGATTGTCGGATCGCAATAGAACGAGCTGCCACGTGCCGTCTGGCGCGCGCCGCGTACACGAGGTAGCGCGTACCGTCGACGAAGGCATACGCGCAGCTTCCGCCGATTCCGCGCGCCACGATCTCGACGACGCCGCCCGTGGGTCCGCGAAAGGACTCCTCCACGCGAAATCGCGTCCGTTGCGCCCCCGGCCCCAGAGGCGTGACCTCCGCCCGGCCGGTAAACACCCGATCCGCCTCCCAGAAGGCTCCGCACACGGGCCGCAGGGCGCACGAGCAGGCGGAGGCCGGCCGCGCGAATGCGGCGACAGCCACACGACACAGCATCGCCAGCCGGCGTGATTGTCCTCACCGAATCTCGCATGGGAAGGGGCTCCATCCGTCAGGGCCGGACTTCGGCCAGCAGCCGTAGTGAAGATCTCGCTGTCGTTCGACGGGCGATGCATCCTCGGGGGCTGCGTGCTTCCTCCTCGAATACTAGGGTATCTTCGTCAGTCGCGCCTTGCCGCGAGGCGCCTCGCCCGTCTCGGGCGCCGGACTTACTCGGGTCCTATCCTTTGAACGGAGACGCCCGGATTGCTTGCAGCGACGCCTCACGGCTTACTCTTCTCGGCGGCCGCGAAATACTCCTTCCGGACGCGCGCCTTCATGCCCGGCCTGCCGATCTTGACTTCCAGCTTGTGCATGCGGTCGTCGAGCTTCGGCGGCTCGAAGCCCAGCGCGTACTGGTGGTGCAGTTCGTCGGCGACGCCGGCGAACGTGGACTCGAGGTTCTCGGCGCGGTTCATTTCGAAATAGCCGCCGCCGGTGTCCTCCGCGATGATCGCGAGCCCGGGATCGGGCCGCTGCGACGTCAGGGCGCCCGCGCTCAGCCCGCCTCCCCCGCTTCGCCCGCCCGTCGACCGCAGCATGGTGCTCTGCAGGCCGATGGCGTAGACCATGACGTTCTCCTGCTGCGCCCGGCGCATGACGTCCATGATGCTGCGGTTGTTGAACTTGAAATTCATCGGCGCGTCGGCGCCGTCGCTGAAGACGAGCACGACGCGGCGGCCTTCCTGCTCGCGCAGGCTGGTGATGGCCTCGTCCACGGCGTTCCAGAGCGGCGTCGGCCCGACCGGCTGCAGGCTCGACCGGAGGATCCGGATCATCTCCTCCCGGTCGCTCGTGAAGTGCTCCGGCTCGATCTGCACGCGCTCGGCGAAGGTGCCGATGCGCGCCTTGTCGCCGGGCTCGAGCCGGCGCACGAACGCCTCGGCGGCCGCGACGACGAGCCGAAGTTGCCGCGCATGCTGCCGCTGCGGTCGAGCATCATCACCACGGTGATCGGCTGCACTTCATTTGAAAAGACGGTGATGGGCTGCGGCTTGCCGTTGTCCCGGATCTCGAAGTCCTCGCGCGTGAGGTTCGGGACCATGCGGCCTTCCCGATCGGTGACGGTCCCGTACACCGCCACCGTCTTCGATCCGCTTCGGAACGGCGTCTGCTGCGCTCCGGGACGGAGGCGGTGACCACCACGATCGCCGCGGAGGCGATCAGGCACAACGAGACAACGGACTTCATCAAAGGTTCCCCGTGGGCGCGGCAACCGATCGCCGCGGTGGCTGGCAGGCTGGCTCCTCAATCATCCCACAGGTTCGGCTCACGGCCAGACGCGTTCCGGAACCGCTGCTGGCGTCCTCTTCGCGAGCGAGGAGCAGCCCAGCGAGTCTCGGCTGCGTCCAGGAAGTCCCGCTCGCGCGCGTTCCGGCGCGGGCGGTTCCGGCGCGATCCCACGGTCCACGCGCGCCAGATCGACGGACCTCAGCTGGAGAGGCATGGCGGCAGACCGCGACGGTGGCCGGACCGGGACATCCACGGTCCGGCCACCGGATCCTGAGAATCAGAGCGCCTCGACAAGGTCACGCTGCTGATCGGCGGTGAGCCCCAGCGTGCGAACCTTGTTGTAGTGCGCCACGACATCGGCCAGCGTCGCTGCGCTGCCGTCGTGGAAGTACGGCGCGTGCTGCCAGAGCCCACGAAGCGGGGTCGTGCGGTAGGCCTTGCTCGCCGTGCGCTCCGCGTATGCTCCGTCGACGCCGGTTTCCTTGGGCGCGTGGAGTTTCCCGGTGTTGTTGTCCGTGCCCGACCCGCCGACGTGGCAGCTCGCGCAGCTCCGGTCGAACACGCCACGCCCACGGTCCGCGGCTGCCGTATCGAAGCTTCCGGACGGAGGCGGGGGCGCCGGCAGGCTGTGCTGGTAGGCGCGCAGTGCCGGGAGCTTGGACGTGACCAGGTCGGGCGAATGCTTCACGTCGATTTTCGAGCCGCGGGTCGGAGAAGTTACCCTGCCCGCCCATCTGCGTGACCGCGACATACGCATTCCAATAGGAGATCGGGCCCTCCGCCGTATACGTTTCGTTCTTGACCTGGGCCAGACCATACGCGGGCGGGAGGACGAGCGGCGTTGCTCTTTCCGTCCTGGTTGTACGCGCGGTCGTATTTCCCGGGCCCCCACGATTCGTAGACGGCCTTCTTGTCCGCCGGCAGCGCCGGCGACAGGGCGATGATGGCCCCGACGTTCAGATCCCGGTTCGGCCAGCCGTCCTTCCGGCGGCCGATGCCCGGCATGACCGAGTTGTCCACGGTGGAATGACAGAGCGCGCAGGTGACGCCAAGGCGCGTGATTTGATCCTTCGCGTCCACGGTCGCCTGGAGGCCCACGACGGCGTTCATCTTGAGCAGCGCCACGGTCGTCGCCGGACTCTTGAGATCGACCTTGTCGAGGATCCCGGCCGGCAGCACGTCGGCGTCCACTTTGAGCCCGACCTTGAGCGCGGTCGTCGGATCCACGCTCTTCTGGACGACCTCATGCAGGCGGAGCTTGTCGGTCCAGAGCTGCTCGTCGCCGAAGGTCTCGAAGCGGAAGACGCGCTGGCCTTCCGCGACCTCTGCGGGAGATGCGTCGTCCGCCGGAGCGCTGGCGGCCGGCGGGCCGGCCGGCCTTCGGCCGTCGTGCTCGTGGGGCTGCAGCCACTGACGGCGCTCCTGCCGTCACCGTGACGAAGGCCACGGCGGCCACATGAGCTCCGAGGCGTTGTATGCGAGGGATCGCGCATGTTTTCAGGGTCACGGCTTCGTCCTCCTCTCCAGGTCGAAGTGCACATTCTCAAAGAAACATCCAACATCGAGCTGGTCCACATAGCACAATGTTATCTGTGCTATCTAGCAAGATGTCTGCCGGTCGGACTACTGTCGAGAGCTGGCACATTTCACGCTCTCGGTCGGTTGGGGACGCGGGCCTGATGGGTTCGAGCCGGCGCCGCTTGTCTTGGATCGGGTCGCCGCGCGAAGGGATCCGCAACACGGGCCGGAGCAGGAACGCGACCTCTGGGCGTAGACTGAATGCGAATGTTACGAAAGCAACTCCTTGACACCAGCCGCGGCCGGACCGTCGCTCTGCTGCAGGGCGGGGCGCTGACGGTCGAGGACCTCTCGGTGAAGCTGGGTCTCACGACGAACGCCGTGCGCGCCCAGCTCACGGCACTGCAGCGGGACGGCGTCGTACGAAGGGTCGGCCAACGCCCCGGGACGACCCGGCCGTTCCACCTGTTCGAGCTCACTCCCGAGACCGAGCAATTGCTCTCGCGCGCCTACATCCCGCTCCTGACGCACCTCGTCCGGGCGTTCGCGGAAGGTCTGCCCGCCGATCAGATGAACACGCTGTTGCGGGCCGCCGGCAAGGGTCTTTCCGACGAGCTGTCGGGCGGCAGGCCGCTGTCAGGAAACCTGAAGGCCCGAGTGACCGCGACGAGCCAGATCCTGAACGAGCAACTCGGGGCGATCACCCGCGTGCAGGAAAACGGGAGTTTTGTGATCCAGGGCGAGTCCTGTCCCCTGGCGGCGGTGACGGGGAAACATCCCGGCGTGTGCTTCGCGATGGAAAACGTCGTGAAAGAGCTCGTCGAAGCGCCGGTTCACGAATGCTGCGACCGGACGGGACGGCCGCGCTGCCGTTTCGAAATCAAGAAGCCTCGAAAATAGATTCTGCCGCTGTCGCAGCTGTCAGCGCTTCGGCTTGTAGACACCCGGGGCTATCCGGGCTTTCACGACGAACACCTGCAGCGCGCGCTTCATCTCATGATGCAGCGTGACGAGCGCCTTTTCCTGTTGCTCCGTCAAGGGCTTGTCCCCGTCCTTGACCGGCATACCGAGAATCTCCGCCATATCCGCCTGGTAGTACGTGCGCTCGCCATATGGCCGCTTGGGGTCGATCCCCGGGGTCGGATTCATGTGATCGTCGCCAAGCCCCTCGGGCCAGTTCGTCCATCGCAGGATCGCCTGTGCAAGGAGCCGCCGATGGGTTTCCTTGAATTCGAACTCAATGACCTTTGGCTCAGGGGATTTCTTGTAGTCCCGCGCCAGACGATCGAGCCAGCTCCACTCACCGTTCAGCGGATGCGGCACGCTGTAGACACCGGGCTCGAGCTCGCCGTACCACAGGACGCTCTGGAGCGCATAGCCGATTTCAGAATAAATGGCCTTGAGCCTCCTGGTGTCTTTCGACGAGCCCAACTTGGCCGCTCTCGCGATCGCCGCCCGCGTCGAGACCGAGCCGAACGGCTTTTCAGGATCGATCGCGGGTGCCCCGATCTCGGTGGGAGCCCACGAGATGACCGCCTGGCGGATCAGCGCGATGTGGTGATCGGCGAGCGTGAAGCTCTCCGGATATTCGACCTCGCGATCAAACTCGTCTCCGGTCAAGAGCGGGGCGTCGTCGGGGCGCTCCCTGGCCTGCATATCCGGCGTCTCGAGAGGCCGGTATCCTTCAACGCCTGCCGCGCGCAGGCCGGTTAGACACACGCTGACCAGGAGTGCCGCGCGTGTCACGGCATGCGACCTTGCCGTTCGAGATGCAGGCAGCGATGGAGTGCTCATGGCCCCGAAATGCGCGCTCAGGACGCCGGTGGCGGAGGCATCCGGAACGTTTTCTTCACGTACTCGATGTTGGCGCGGGTGTCGGCGACGATGTCCTTGGTCGGCGAGCCGGTCTCGAGCACGTACCAGCCGCGGTAGCCGATCTCGTAGAACTCCTTCGCCATCCGCGGCCAATCCAGCCGTCCCCCCTCGCCCGCCATCAGCATGTTGGCGTTCTTCACGTGAATCTGGTGGATGCGCTTGCCCAGCAGCTTCGGCTCCGCGTAGATGTCCTTGACCCGGTTCACGATGTTGTGGGCGTCATAGTAGACGGCGACGTAGTCCGAGCCGATGGCATCGACCAGCTTGATGTTGTCCTCGGCCGAGACCCAGTCTTCCAGGCCGACGACCACGCCGTACTTCTCCCCGTAGCGGGCCACCTCCTTCATCATGGCGACGAAGGCGTCCACCTGCGCCTGATTCGTCATGTCGATGTGGCTTTCGGTGCCCAGAATCGGGAGCAGGATGTTGTTGGTGCCGAGGTTGTGGGCAATTTCCACCGCCTCGACGAGCAGGATCGCAAAAGCCGGATTGCTGTGCATCGGCAGCCGCGATTTTCCCGGATTGCCAATGGCGAGCGAGCAAATCTGGATGCCGTTCTCGAGCGCGGCGCGCCGGAAGGCGGCCTGCGTCTTCGGATCCCGCAGCGTCGGCGACCCGTCGGTCGGATACTGCACGCTGACCTGAATGCCGTCGAGCCCGATCTCGCGCGCGAGCGCGATCTTGCTGATGTCGCCGCGTTGCCCCAGGTTCCAGTCGGTCATCCCGACCCGCACGGGCTGCGGGTTGACCTTTTCCTTCGTCTGCGCCACCTGGGGTGCCTGCGCTGCTTCGGCGATCGCCGGCACGGCGGCGGAGGCGACGGCCGCCTGCTTCACGAAATCACGCCGGGTCATCAACATATGGATCTCCCACTCTTGCGGGTAGTGCCGGCGCCGTCGATCCCGTGCGGGATTCGAGGGTGCCGGCGAATGGTTGTTGCTAGAGGTGGCTTCAAAACCGCCATGGTCCGGCTGAAGCCGGACGCCACCAGAGGTTTTGAAACCGGCCGCTACGTCTTCAGGATGCCCTCCCAGCCCTTGCGGTACTGCGGCCGCTTGATGAACGGGCCGGCTTCGGGCGCGTTGCGGGCGCGCATGTTCTGGTAGTCCCACTCGATCTTCTTCCCGGTCCGGTAGGCAACGTTGCCGAGGTGGTTCGCCTCGGTGGTCCACCCGGAGTATTGGAAGTTCGAGCCGGGCACCGGACCGTTGCCCTTGGCGTAGTTGACCCACTCCACCCAGTGGCCCGGCGAGCGCGGCAGCGTCTCGGCAGGCGCCTGGAAGTCCTTGAACTTCTCCTCGGGCAGCAGCTTGCCGTTGCCGAGCAGCATGCCGTTGTCGCCGATGAACAGCTGCGAGCGGCCGCCCCACTCCGGCACCCATCCTGGCGGTTTGCTGTCGCCCTGGTGCCACACGAGCTTGACCGGCGGCGCACCTGACGGCGAAGCCGGGAACTCATACGTCACCCTCATCGTCGCGGGCGCGAGCTCCTTGTGGGCCACCGGTCCGTTGGGCGACCAGGCTTCGATCGTCAGCGGCTGCTTGATGTCGAGCACCGTGTACGGCACGTCGTTGTCGTGGCTGCCGAGATCGCTCATCGTGCCGTTGCCGAAATCCCACCAGCGGTACCACCGCGGACCGGGGAAGTACGTGTCGTGGTACGGCCGCGCCGGAGCAGGTCCGAGCCAGAGATCCCACTCCATGTGCGGCGGGACCGGCATCTCTTCCTTGAACCGGTCGACGATTTGGATCCCCTTCCAGAAGCCGTGGGTTTTGTCGAATTTCTCGGCGGACGCAGCATCCTGGAGTCCCCACGCGCGGTCTGCCCAGACGTGAACCTCGCGCACCGGACCAATCACACCGGTATTGAGGATCTCCTTGATCTTCCGCCGCATCGGCGAGGCGTGGCCCTGGTTGCCCATCTGGGTCGACAGCTTCGGGTGTTTCGCCGCCAGCTCCCGGATCACCCGCGCTTCATAGATGTTGTAGGTGAGAGGCTTCTCGCAGTAGACGTGCTTGCCGTGCGTCAACGCCAGGTAGGTCGCAAACGCGTGCGTGTGCTCGGCCGTTGCGACGACGACGGCGTCGAAGTCGTTCGGGCTGTCGAAGACCTTTCGGAGGTCGTTCAACCGCTTGGCTTTCGGGAACCGCTCCGACGCCGCCTCGATGGCGTTGTTGTTCACGTCGCAGAGAACGGTGACGTTCTCATCGGGATGAGGTCCGGCATGTCGGGTCGGGGGCGCCGCGGCCCCCGCCCACGGGCCGCCCGGGCGTAATCGTGAGCTCGTTGAGGCTCGCCCCGGCGCGACCGCCGGCGGCGATGAACGCGATGTTCAGCTTGCTGTTCAGGTTCTGGCCCCGCAGGAACGCCGGCGCCGCTCCGAACACCCCGGCGGCCGCCACCGCCCCGCCGATGAACTCACGGCGCGTGATCTGACGCTGGCGTATCTTCTTCGTCGTCTTCTTCATGGCTCTGCTCCTCGCCGCTCGGCTCCCCGCCCCAATCCACCCCCGGAAACAGCTGGCTGCCCTGCCCCGCCGAAAACCATCGCGCGTATTCTCGTGGATTTGCCCTTCTACGGCAATGCCCTTCGACTCGCCCGATCCCGTGCGCTCGCTCAGGGCACGCCGGGGCATGTCGATCAGCAGTGACTAGTCTCGAATCACTAATCGCGAATCACTGAATCATTGCTCCCTTGCATCGCGAGGAGCGCCTTTTCACACAAGGTGTTTGATCAACAAGACCTCGTTCCCGCGCTCGTTGTGCACGACCTCGTCGACGATCTCCCGGACGATGAGCATGCCGAAGCCGCCGGGACGGAGGCCTCGTTCCGCCCGGTGCATGGCGGTCGCGATCACCGCTTCGGGAGTGGGCGCCGCCGTGGCGTGCTTGAGGTCGGCATGCTGGAACCCGGCGCCGGGGTCACGGAAGTGATACACGATGGCGCGCTCGGTCCTGACCGCGGTCACCTCGACCACGTTGTCGGGATCGAAGCCCGCGCCGTGCTCCATGGCATTGAGCAGCATCTCGCGGAACGCGGTGATCAGCAGCTCCCGGTCGCCGGACGGAAGAGTCGACTGGAGCTCGGTCATGAATCGTACGAGCCGTTCGGCGGTCAGCAGATGGCACGAGACGCGAAGGCTCAACCAGTGCTCGGCGCCGGAAAGCACCTCGATGCCGTCGCTCAATCCGTCGGCCTGCAGTGCGTTCTCGGTCATCGCCCAGATCTCGGCGTAGTCGAACGGCACCGCGAAGCACGCGAACACGTGCGCGCGCATCGCCTCCACGAGGTCCGCGTGCGTGGCTGCGGGGGCGAGAACCAGGGTCCGGACGGCGGGGCGGATGTGGCGCAGCTCGGCGGCCAGCGCCAGATCTTCGTCAATCGATGTCGCCGCGTCCGTGATCACGACGTCGATCGCGCGCTCACGGACTCGCCTCAGCGCCTCGAGGTTCCCTCCGCAGAGCTCCAGATGGTGCCGGCCGCCCTCCACGAGGCCGTTCAGCATCGCCGCGAGCGGCGGTTCCGGGCGTATGGCAAGCACTCTTCCCATGTCCGCACTCGCCCTTCAAGTCTTGACGGGGTTCGAGAGTATCTCACCGTGCGAGGACGGCTCTCGAGTTTTCGTGATCGGACCAATCCGCGTTACCATTGAGACATCCCCGCACTCGACGACGCCGTCTTCCCGCTCCGGACCGCTGCAAGTCGGAGGAACAGGTGATACCGCGCATTCGGACTTTAGCCCGCCTCATCACCGTTGTGTGCATCGCGCTCGGCACCAGCGTCGCCGCGCGCGCGCAGCCGGTCGACCCGACCTTCAACCCCGCCGCCGGTCCCATCGAAGCCATCGTGATCCAACCGGACGGGAAGATCCTGATCGGCGGCCCTCCGGCGACCGCGCGCGGGAAGATCGACAGGCTCAACGCCGACGGCTCGGTCGACATCGGTTTCACTCCTCCTCATGTGACCTTTATTGGTGTCACCGTGATCGCGCTGCAGGCCGATGGCAAGATCCTCATCGGCGGCCACTTCACCAATATGGGCGACTGCTTCCAGGTCTGCCGGCTCAACCCCGACGGCACGCCCGATACCAGCTTCAATCCAGGCGCGGACGGCCCCGTGTGGGCTATCGCGGCGCAGGCGGATGGGAAGATCCTCGTCGCCGGCTCGTTCTCGAGGCTTGGCGGCGGCGGCTCCGGGACGACGACCCGCGGTTCCATCGGCCGGCTCAACCCCGACGGCTCGCTCGATACGAGCTTCAATCCGGGCCAGAACGGAAACGTCAGCGCCCTGGCGGTGCAGCCGGACGGGAAGATCCTGGTCGGCGGCGAATTCACCGGGCTCGGCGGCGGCACCGGCACGACGCCCCGCCGCAACATCGGCCGCCTCAATCCCGACGGCTCGGTAGACGCGAGCTTCGATCCCGGCGCGAATGATGTTGTCCGCCGGATCGCCCTGCAGGCAGATGGGAAGATCGTCGTCACCGGCTACTTCACGATGCTCGGCGGGGGCGGCACCGGCACGACGGCACGCCAGCGGATCGGCCGGCTCAACGCCAACGGCTCGCTCGACGCGGGCTTCGATCCCGGCGCCAACGCCGACATCCGGGCACTGGTGGCGGCCCCGGATGGAACCATCCTGGTCGGCGGCGTCTTCACGATGATTGGCGGCGGCGGGTCCGGCATCACGACGCGCAACAGGATTGCCCGGCTCGATGCCGGCGGCTCGGTCGATACGGGCTTCGATCCCGGCGCGAATGCCTCGATCGACGTCTTGGCAGTGCAGGCGGATGGGAACATCCTCGTTGGTGGCAACTTCACGATGCTCGGCGGGGGCGGCACCGGCACAACTCCGCGCTTCGGGCTCGGCCGGCTCCTCGTCGCCCCGGCCCCGCCCTCGATCGCGACGCATCCGTCGAACCAGACCGTGAAGGTCGGGAGGACGGCAACGTTTTCTTCAACGGCGACCGGATCGCCGAACCCCACGGTGCAGTGGCAGGTCAGCACCAACAGCGGAAGCACCTGGGACGACGTGGCGGGCGCGACCTCGACAACGTATGCCTTCACCGCGGCGCAAGTGGACGACGGCAAGTGGTTCCGGGCCGTGTTCACCAACGGGTCCGGCCAGGCGGAGAGCAACCCGGCGTCGCTCGTCGTGCAGCCGCTCGTGTTGCCGGTCGTCACACTCCATCCCGGGAACCAGGCCGCCAAGGCCGGCAAGGTCGCGACGTTCGTGGCGTCGGCCAGCGGCTGTACGTTGTCGGCGTGGCAGATCAGCACCAATAGTGGAAGCTCGTGGCAGAGCGTCGGCCAGCTCGGCTCCTGCAACCCGGCAACCCTCCAGATCACCGCGACGGGGCCACTCGGCGGAGCGCTGTTGCGCGCGGTCTTCTCGAATCCCGACGGCTCGGTGACGACCAACACTGCCTCCCTGACGGTGCGCTCGGTGAGCGGTAGCGACTTCAATGGCGACGGCAGGACAGACATCGCCGTCTACAGGCGGACAACGGGGTTCTGGTACGTCGGGAACCAGCCGTGGGTTCAGTACGGAGGACCCGGCTACGTCCCCGTCGCGGGGGACTACAACGGCGACGGCACGACCGACATCGCCGTGTACCAACCCTCGAGCGGCACGTGGTACGTGCGCGATCAGTTCTGGACGCAGTTCGGCGACCCGGGCGACATCCCCGTGCCGGGCGACTACGACGGCGATGGCACGACCGATGTCGCGGTGTACCGGCCCTCGACGGGCGGGTGGTACGTGCGCAATCAGCTCGGCATCACCGGGTTTGGCGGACCCGGCGACATCCCGGTCGTCGGGGACTACAACGGCGACGGCACGACCGACATCGCGGTGTACCGGCCCTCGACGGGCATCTGGTATGTGCGCGACCAGTTCTATACGCAGTTCGGCGAGCCGGGGGAGGACATCCCGGTCCCGGGCGATTACAACCGCGACGACATCACGGATATCGCCGTCTACCGGCCGTCGCTCGGCTTCTGGCGCGTGCGCAACCAGTTCACGCTGACCTTCGGCTCGCCGGGCGATCTCCCTGTCGCGCGCGACTATGACGGCGACGCAGACACCGACATCGCGGTGTACCGGCCGTCCACCGGCCACTGGTTCGTCCGCAACCAGTTCACCGTGCAGTTCGGCGATGCGTCGGACGTGCCCGTGCCGCGCGCGCCATTGACGCTCGCCGCGATCAACGGCGACTACGACGCGGACCGCGTGACCAACCTCGCGGTCTACACCGCGTCCACCGGACTGTGGCGCGTGCGAAACGGATTGGAAGTGGCGTTCGGCGAGCCGTCGGACAAGCCCGTGCCCGCCGACTACGACGGCGATGGGTTGATGGACGTCGCGGTCTACCGGCCGTCTACGGGAACGTGGTTCGTGCGCGACCAGTTCACGGTGCAGTTTGGCGACTCGGGTGACATCCTGGTGCCGGGGGACTACGACGGCGACGGCCTCGCGGAGGTCGCCGTCTATCGGCCGTCGACTGGCTTCTGGTACTTCCACAATCAGCCCAGCGTGCAGTTTGGAGATACCGGCGACATCCCGGTGCCTGCGGACTACAACGGCGATGGCAGGATCGACGTCGCCGTCTATCGCCCCTCGACCGGCTACTGGTACGTCAGGAATCAGATGGCCGTGCAGTTCGGTGCGGCGGGGACCGTGCCCGTTCCCGGCGACTACAACGGCGATGGCGTGACGGACTTCGCGGTGTTCGACGCCGCGACCGGGACGTGGGACGTGCGCGGGCAGTTCACCGGGGTCTTTGGCGACGGCACCGACACGCCGGTGCCCGGCGACTACGACGGCGACGGCACGACCGACATCGCAGTGTACCGGCCATCCACCGGCGAGTGGATCGTGCGCAACCAGTTCACCATCGTCTTCGGGGATCCCGGCGACGTGCCGGTCGTCCGCACCGGAGGCATTCAATGAGACAGGTGAGGACAGAGACTCGTGTTCCTCTTCGCATCGTGGCCGTGGCGTGCGCCGTGCTCGCGACGAGCACGGTCGCGCGCGCACAGACGGTCGATCCGACCTTCGACCCCGGCGCGGACGAAACGGTTGCGCCGGTGGCGGTGCAGCCGGATGGGAAGATCCTGGTCGGTGGCAGCTTCACGACGTTGGGAGGCGGCGGAACAGGCACCTTGGCCAGCGCAATTCATCGGACGAATCAACGCGGACGGCACTCCTGATCGGCAACTTCGGTGTTGGCGTAGGAGGCAACGAGCATTCCCTGGGCACTCCAGCCGGACGGAAAAATCGTGATCGGCCAAAGCGTGCCGGGTCAGGGTCACAGCTTCATGGCGCGCCTGGAAACGGACGGAGTGTCGACGCCGGCTTCGATCCCGGCGTGAACGATACGGTCAACGCGGTGGCCGTGCAGCCGGATCGGACGCATTCTGGCCGGCGGCCACTTCTGGGTGATCGGCCCGAGCACGACGCAGCGGCATCGGGCGGCTCAATGCCGACGGCTCGCTCGACACGAGCTTCGATCCTGGCGCGGCAGGGAGCAGCGATGAATACCGGTATGTCCGGGCGTTCGCGCTGCAGCCGGATGGGAAGATCCTGGTCGGCGGCACGTTCACGACGGTCTTGGCGGCGGCACCGGCACGACGCCGCGTCACATACCTCGGCCGTCTCAACGCCGACGGCTCGCTCGATACGAGCTTCAATCCCGGCGCGAACGGCGACGTGCTGAGTCTGGCCGTCCAGGCGGATGGGAAGATCCTGGTTGGCGGCTGGTTCACCCTGCTCGGAGGCGGCGGCTACGGGCACGACGGCCGCGACGGGTTCGCACGGCTCAACGCGGATGGCTCCCTCGACACGGGCTTCAATCCGAGCGTCAGCGGCGGCAGCGATACAGGCGTGTATGCGTTCGTCCAGCAGGCCGGATGGCAAGATCCTGGTGGGCGGCAGCTTCACGCCTCGCGCGGCCGGAACGACGCCCGACACAAGCTCGCTCGGCTCAACGCGGACGGCTCGGTGGACCCGGGCTTCGATCCTGGCGCGAATGCGCGACGGTCCTCGCCATTGGGATCCAGGCGATGGGCTGATCGTCGTCGGCGGATTGTTTCACGACGCTCGGCGGCGGAGGGCACCGGCTCGACGCGCGCAACCGCCTCGGCCGGCTCCTGCTCGGCCCCATGGCGCCGTTCGTCACCGCGCATCCTTCGGACCAAACCGTCTTCGCCCCGGCGATCGCGTCGTTCTCAGCGCAGGCGACCGGAAATCCGCTGCCGACGGTTCGGTGGCAGGTCAGCACCGACGGGGGCGCGGCATGGACCGACGTGACGGGCGCCACGTCGACGACGTATGCGTTCGTCACGGCCGCGGCGGACGACGGAAAAACGTTCCGGGCTGTATTCAGCAACAGTTTGGGTGATTCGGTGAGCAACACGGCCGCGCTCGTCGTGAACGTGCCCGTGCCGCCGTCGGTCACTGCGCATCCCGCCAATCAAACGACAAGAGTCGGCAGGACGGCGTCGTTCACGGCGGCGGCCAGTCGGAACGCCGACGCCGACGGTACAGTGGCAGGTCAGCGCGAACGGCGGGGGCACGTGGAACGACATCGCCGGCGCGAGCTCGACGACGCTACACGCTCACCGCGACGCCGGCGGCGCACGGCATGTGGTTTCGCGCCGTGTTTACCAATCTCGCCGGTCAGCTCGCGAGCGACCCCGCGACGTTGACGGTCGCGCTCGGTGAGCGGCAGTGATTTCGACGGCAACGCCACGACCGACATCGCCCTGTATCGCCGAACCAACGGCTTCTGGTACATCGGGAACGACCAGTGGGTGCAGTACGGCGGCCCGGGCTACGTTCCGGTGGCCGGTGATTACAACGGCGACGGGACGACCGATATCGCGGTGTATCAGCCATCCACAGGGTTCTGGTACGTGCGCGATCAGTTCTGGACGCAGTTCGGCCATCCGGGCGACGTGCCGGTGCCGGGGGACTACGACGGCGATGGCACGACCGATCTCGCGGTGTACCGGCCGTCGACGGGCGGGTGGTACGTGCGCGATCAGCTCGGGCATCATCGGGTTCGGCGGTCCCGATTACATCCCCGTCGTCGCCGACTACGACGGCAACGGCACCACCGACATCGCGGTCTATCGACCGTCAACCGGTTTCTGGTACGTGCGCGGCCGCTCCGCAATCCAGTTCGGCGCGGCCGGGTGCCGTGCCGGTCCCGTCCGATTACAACGGCGACGGCGCGGCGGATCTCGCGGTCTACCAGTCGTCGACCGGCCTGTGGTCCGTGCGCAACCAGTTCACCGTGCAGTTCGGCAGCCCGGGTGATGTGCCTCTTGGCGCGCGACTTCGACGGCGATGGCGCCACCGATGTGGCGGTCTACCGGCCGTCCACCGGCCACTGGTTCGTGCGCAACCAGTTCACCGTGCAGTTCGGCGATGCCATGGACGTGCCCGTTCCGCGCGGACCGTTGCCGCTCGCTGCCGGTCAACGGCGACTACGACGCGGATCGCGTGACCAACCTGGTGGTCTACACCGCGTCGACGGGGCTGTGGCGCGTGCGGAACGGATTCGGAGGTCGCCTTCGGCGAGCCGTCGGACAAGCCCGTGCCGGCCGACTACAACGGCGATGGCTCGATCGACGTGGCGGTCTACCGTCCCTCTAATGGCGATGTGGTACGTGCGCGACCAGTTCTTCTCCACCTCGGCGGCGCGGGTGACATCCCGGTGCCCGGGGACTACGGCGGCGATGGCAGGGTCGACATCGCCGTCTATCGCCCGTCAACCGGATTCTGGCACTTCCTCAATTCGCCCGCCGTGCATTTCGGAGATACCGGCGACATCCCGGTGCCTGCGGACTACAACGGCGATGGCAGGATCGACATCGCCGTCTATCGCCCCTCGACCGGCTACTGGTACGTCAGGAATCAGATGGCCGTGCAGTTCGGCGCGCCGGGGACCGTGCCCGTTCCCGGCGACTACAACGGCGATGGCGTGACGGACTTCGCGGTGTTCGACGCCGCGACCGGAACGTGGGACGTGCGCGGCCAGTTCTCCGGGGTCTTTGGCGACGGCACCGACACGCCGGTGCCTGGGGACTACGACGGCGACGGCACGACTGACATCGCGGTGTACCGACCATCCACCGGCGAGTGGATCGTGCGCAACCAGTTCACCATCGTCTTCGGGGATCCCGGCGATGTACCGGTCGTCCGCATCGGAGGGATTCAATGACCCGGACGATTCCGTCTACTCGAGTCCTTCTTCGCATCGCCGCTGTGGCGTGCGTCGTGCTCGCGCCGAGCGCCGTCGCGCGCGCGCAGACCGTTGACCCGACCTTCGATCCGGGCGTCAGCGGCCAAGCGGTCTACTGCCTGGTCTTTCAACCGGACGGGAAGATCCTCGTCGGGGGATTCTTCACCGGGCTGGGAGGTGGAACGGGGACGACCCCACGCAATAACCTCGGACGGGTGAACGCCGACGGCTCGATCGACGAGAGCTTCGACCCGGCCCCGAATTACACGATCTTCGCGTTGGTATTGCAGCCGGACGGCAAGATCCTGGTCGGTGGGGAATTCACGGAGTTCTTGGGCCAAGGGGTTCGTACGCCGCGCAACCACCTGGCGCGGCTGAACGCTGATGGGACCGTGGACGAGAGCTTCAATCCCGGCGCGAACGCCACCGTCTGGCATATGGCGCTGCAGCCCGACGGGAAGATCATCGTCGCCGGCGAGTTCACGGGCCTCGGAGGCGGCACCGGAACGACGCCGCAGCCGTACCTCGGACGGCTGAACGCAGACGGCTCGCTGGATGAGAGTTTCACTCCTGCCTCGCCGGATCAGAGGGTCAGACTCCTCGCGCTGCAGGCAGACGGCAAGATCCTGGTCGGGGGAGAGTTCGACCACCTTGGTGCCGAGGTGTCGAATCAGTTCGGCAGGCTCCATTCCGACGGTTCGCTCGATGTCGACTTCAGCGCCGCGCGTGATTGGACCTTCACAACAGCGGACAATGATGTGCACGCCATTGCGATGCAGGCGGATGGGAAGATCGTGCTGGGCCTGCGCCAGGGAGTCCTGCGGGTAAACCCGAACGGCTCGCTCGACAAGACCTTCAGGGTCGATACCGCTCTCTACCTCAACCACGCATACGTCAAGGCCCTTGTCGTGCAGCCGAACGGGAGGATCGTCGCCGGAGGCTGGTTCGCGGCGATGGGCCGCCAAGACTCGACCATGTACCCGCGGCTGAACCTCGCACGTCTCATGGAAGACGGATCGATCGACCATAGCTTCAACCCAGGGACTAAGGGCCTTTTTTGGTACGAGCCCGCCGTCGCGCGTGCAATCTGTCGTCGAGCAGCCGGATGGACGACTTTTGGTGGGTGGCCATTTCATAGGGCTCGGTGGCGGCACCGGCACCACGCCGCGGCTGATGCTCGGCCGGCTGCTTGCCGACACCACCGACGCTCCGTTCGTAGCCCTTCATCCGTCGAATCAGACTGTCGTGGCCGGAACTTCGGCCACGTTCCATTGCGAGGGGTTCGGATTTCCGGAACCGACCGTGCAGTGGATCGTGCGCACTGGCGATGGCGACTGGGTGGACGCACCCGGTGCCACCGCCACCACGTTCACATACACGTTCACGGCTACGCTCGCGGACGACGGAAAGCAGTTCCGTGCAGTGTTCAGCAATACCCTCGGCGTGGCGATGAGCGACGTCGCGGTGCTGAGCGTCACTCTGCCGGTGGCTCCCGTCGTCACGACCCATCCCGTGAACCGGACCGCGATGGCGGGCACCGCCACGTCGTTCTCGGCAGAGGCGAGCGGGAGCCCCGCGCCGACCGTACGATGGCAGGAGAGCACGACCGGCGGAACGTCGTGGAACGACATTGCCAGCGCGACAGCGACCTCCTATTCGCTGACCCCTGCCCTCGCCGACAACGGCAAGTGGTTCCGGGCGGTATTCACGAACATCGCGGGGGAGGCGGCCAGCAACCCGGCGTCGCTCACGGTGACGCCACCCGAACCGCCGTCAATCACCACACATCCTTCCAATCGAACCGCGAGAGCGGGCACGGGAGCGGCGTTCTCCGCGGCCGCCACCGGGGCGCCGCCGCCGACGGTGCAGTGGCAGGCCAGCGCGGACAACGGCGGCACGTGGACGAACATCGCCGGCGCGACCGGGACGTCCTACGCCGTCACCGCGATGGCTGCGAGCAACGGGTGGTACTTCCGCGCCCGGTTCACGAACATCGGCGGCACGGCCACGACGACGGCGGCCGTGCTGACGGTGCGCTCGGTGAGCGGCAGCGATTTCGACGGCAACGCCACGACCGACATCGCCGTCTACAGGCGGACGACGGGCGTGTGGTACATCGGCAACGACCAGTGGGTGCAGTACGGCGGTCCGGGCCACGTCCCGGTGGCCGGTGATTACAACGGCGACGGGACGACCGATATCGCGCTATACGCGCCAGCCACCGGGTTCTGGTACGTGCAGGGCCAGTTCTGGACGCAGTTCGGCGACGCGGGCGACATCCCCGTGCCGGGCGACTACGACGGCGATGGCACGACCAATCTCGCGGTCTACCGGCCGTCGACCGGCGGGTGGTACGTGCGCAATCAGCTGGGCATCGTCGGATTCGGCGGTCCCGATTACATCCCGGTCGTCGCCGACTACGACGGCAACGGCACCACCGACATCGCGGTCTATCGACCGTCAACTGGTTTCTGGTACGTGCGCAGCCGCTTCGCGATCCAGTTCGGCGCGCCGGGTGTCGTTCCGGTCCCGTCCGATTACAACGGCGACGGCGCCGCGGATCTCGCGGTCTACCAGCCGTCGACCGGCCAGTGGTCCGTGCGCAACCAGTTCACCGTGCAGTTCGGCAGCCCGGGTGATGTGCCGCTGGCGCGCGACTTCGACGGCAACGGCACCACCGATGTGGCGGTCTACCGGCCGTCCACCGGCCACTGGCTCGTGCGCAACCAGTTCGCCGTGCAGTTCGGCGATGCGATGGACGTGCCCGTACCGCGCACAGCATTGACGCTCGCCGCCCTCAACGGCGACTACGACGCGGATCGCGTGACCAACCTGGCGGTCTACACCGCGTCGACGGGACTGTGGCGCGTGCGGAACGGATTGCAGGTGGCGTTCGGCGAGCCGTCGGACAAGCCCGTGCCCGCCGACTACGACGGCGATGGGTTGATGGACGTCGCGGTCTACCGGCCGTCTACGGGAACGTGGTTCGTGCGCGACCAGTTCACGGTGCAGTTTGGCGACTCGGGTGACATCGTGGTGCCGGGGGACTACGACGGCGACGGCCTCGCGGAGGTCGCCGTCTATCGGCCGTCGACTGGCTTCTGGTACTTCCACAATCAGCCAAGCGTGCATTTCGGAGATACCGGCGACATCCCGGTGCCCGGAGACTACAACGGCGATGGCCGGATCGACATTGCCGTCTATCGCCCGTCGACGGGCTACTGGTACGTCCGGAATCAGATGGCCGTGCAGTTCGGCGCGGCGGGGACCGTGCCCGTTCCCGGCGACTACAACGGCGACGGCGTGACGGACTTCGCGGTGTTCGACGCCGCGACCGGGACGTGGAACGTGCGCGGTCAGTTCACCGGGGTCTTTGGCGACGGCACCGACACGCCGGTGCCCGGCGACTACGACGGCGACGGCACGACCGACATCGCAGTGTACCGGCCATCCACCGGCGAGTGGATCGTGCGCAACCAGTTCACCATCGTCTTCGGGGATCCCGGCGACGTGCCGGTCGTCCGCATCGGGGGGAATCACTGAACGGAGATCAAGAGATTGGAACAGGAGGTCAGGAGATCAGGAGATCAGGAGATCGGGAGCTTCTTTTTCGGTTTCAATCTAATCGGATCGCTAATCGGATCCTCGCTAGCTGGCAGCGGCGGGCGAGCGGGGTCGGCGGCCGACGCGACGGCGTAGCACGCCGTTGCGGGGCGAAGCCGGAAACCGCGCCCAGGAAAACAAACACTCTTGAATCCGTTCGACAACGCCCCAGCGGCAGGATTTCGGCGGCAATGGAAAGACGAGGCAAAGCGATGAAGGTTCGCCCACTCATCATTTGTGCGATGGTCAGTCTCGTCGTCATCGAGCCTGCCGGTCCGGTGGGTGCGCAGGTCGGCAGTCCCGCGACAGGATGTGCCGACCCCCACCGGCCAGCCCTTCAACCCAGTGATCCCGCCTATTCCGACGCCATGGAGTTAGCTCGAACCTTGGCGCTGCACGACTTCAGGGTCATCTGCATCAGCCCGTCGAGGTGGACCGGCACGTTCCAAGGGCAAAAGGGGGCAGCGCTCTTCTGGACGACCCCTGAGGGAGGCTTCGACGCGCTGTTTCTGCCGAAGCCGCAAAACTTCGACGAGTTGCAGATCGTCCACCGAGTGGAGCACGGACGACACCTGTACTCCAGTCGCCGGGCATCCGACGCCTTGGCCGGCAAATCTCATTGATGGTCCTCGTCCTACATACTTCATCAAAAACATGAATCGCCTGATTGTCGCCTACGACGCACAACTTGCGGCGCACCTTGGGACCACACTGGTGGGACGCTAGCCGAGCGACTTTAGCCACGGGCTGCTAGAGACGCTAGGCCGCTTTGACTTAAAGGCCTGCGCTACGTACGCGACTCCTATCTCCGTGATCTCCTGATCTCCTGTTCACGGCGGCGTCAGTGCAGGAGCCAACCCAGGATCCCGCCGCCGAGAATCAACCAGATCGAGTTGATCCGGAATCGTACGAGAGCGACCAGGCTCGCCAGTGCGAGACCGATCGTCAGCGGATCGACGAGCGCCGCGCGTCCGAGCTGCCACGACACCACCGCCATGAGGGCCAGCGACGCGACAATGACGCCATCAACGACGGCGCTTGCGACCGGAGACCGCCGGATGCGCGGCACCAACGGGCCGCTCACCGCCACGAACACGAACGCAGGCAGGAAGATGCCGATCGTGGCCACGGCGGCGCCCACGGGACCACCCAGCACGTAGCCGATGAACGTCGCGGTCGTGAAGACCGGGCCTGGCGTGACCTGGCCGATCGCAATCGCATCGATCAGCTGCGGTTCGGTGAGCCACCCGAGCCGTTCGACGAGGTCCGCGCGGAGAAACGCGAAAAGCACGTAGCCGCTTCCGAACAGGACCGAACCGGTCTTGGCAAAGACCCAGAAGAGCCGCCAGAGCTCGAACGGGACCGCGGCTGCCGCGGAACCGATCGCGGCGGCAGTACCGCCGCATCCGACACTGGCGACGCCAATCATGAGCGTTCGTTTCGCGCGTGGGCTGGCCTCGCGCCGAGTCTTCCAATCAACGCCGCCGCAGCACCCGAACCTGCCAGGACCACGAGCTCGTGGACGCCCGACGCCGCCGCAACGATCCCCGCGAGCGCGAGCACCGCGAGCGCCACCGTCTTGACGGCGGCACGCCCCAGGCTCCAGAGCGCCTGGGCCACGATCGCGATCGCGACGGGCTTGATGCCGTACAGCAGCCCCGCGGCCTCCGGCAGCGTCCCGTAGCGAACGTAGGCCCACGCGGCCACGCTGACGATCAGGACGGCCGGGACGATGAACGAGATGCCGGCGGCGAGCAGGCCTGTCCATCCGGCGCGCGCGTGACCGATGTAAATCGCGAGCTCGGTGGAATTCGGTCCGGGAATGAGGTTCGCGGCGCCAACGTAGTCGAGAAACTGCTCGCGCGACAGCCACCCGCGGCGGCGTACGACCTCGTCCTCCATCATCGCGATGTGGGCGGCAGGCCCGCCGAACGCCGTGGCGCCGAGCTTCAGGAACAGCAGCGCGACCTCGAGCAGCCGCGTCATCGGCTCGGGACCATTGCCTGCAGGCGCGTGGGCCGTTTCCGTATCGGCTGTCATTGCGGATACGTCGGCGCATGGCTTCAGAGCTTGTGACGACCACGTGTCAGCTCCAAACGGTCCGGCTTCCAGCTCTGAAGGCGGAAGTCTCATCGAAGATACGTCTTGGGAGTGAGCTGCGGTCGGAGATTGGCGAATTCAATAACACTCTCTTCAGGCCTGCCCGCGCGTCGTCAACACCGGCGAGCCATCGGCCGGGCACCCGTTGTCGTGCTATTTTCTGACATTGTGAGTGCTCACGTGCGAGTCGGCAGAGTGCGTTGGTCCGGGGCTCCGTTTCGCGCCCGGGCCTCGGCCGGCTGCTGGATCGCCATGCTGCTCTTCACGCTCGGCGCGGCGGCCGGCTGCGACGTGAACACCGCACTGGAGCACCAGGCAGAGGCGCGCAGGCTTGCGGCAGGCGTGCTCATCGAATTCACCAAGGCCGCCGATGCCTCGAACCGTGCCGTGATGGCGGACACCGACGAAGCGTCCGTCGCGTTTGCCCGTGAAGCCGAACAGGCGACGCAGGCGGCCCAGAAGAACACCGACGCGCTCGGGCCGCTTCTCCGCGACCTCGGCTACTCGAACGAAAGCCGCCTGCTCGAGCAGTTCGTCAGCCGCTTCGCCGAGTATCGCGCGATGGATCGGCGCATCCTCGATCTCGCTGTCGAGAACACCAACCTCAAGGCGCAGCGGCTCTCGTTCGGTCCTGCCCAGGAGGCGGCCGACACGTTCAGGGACTCGCTGGCCGCCGTCGTCCCTTCAGTGCCCGCGAAGGACAAGTGGCAAGCCGAGGCGCTCGTCGCCAGGGCGGTCGAAACGGTGCGCGAGATTCAGGTCTTGCAGGCGCCGCACATCGCCGACGCCGACGACGCCGTGATGACGCGCATGGAGCAGCGGATGGGGACGTCGGAGGCGGCCGCACGGAGCGCGGTCGAAAAGGTCGCGACGCTCGTCCCGCCCGCGTCCCGGCCACGGCTGGCCGCCGCCACTCGCCGCCCTGAACCAGTTCATGGACCTCAACGCGCAGATCATCGCCCTCTCCCGCCGCAACACGAACGTCCGTTCCCTGGCGCTGGCGCTCGACCAGAAGCGCACCCTCACCGCCGCGTGCTCGGAGAGCCTTCACGCACTGCAGGATGCACTGGCGAAGCGGGGGTTCACCGGCACGCGATGACGGGACTGCGCGGATAAGAATAAAGGGTTCCACTCGGTTCCACGAGGTTCTACAGGGTTCCACTGGGTTCTGTTCCGCAGGTTCCAGCTGGGTTCAGGTTCCGGGTTCGGGGTTCCACGAGGTTCTGGGGGCTCGAGAACCTTGAACCCTGAAGAGCCCTGCAGAACCCAGCGGAACCGAACCCTGTGGAACCCCGCGGAACCCCGTAGAACCTTGTAGAACCCCTTCCCGCTCTCAGTCATTCGTCACGCGGCTTCAGCGCGCCGCGGAGCTTGTCGGCGAGCAATCCGAACTTCTCACCCGCCGCGGCCTCCTCGCGTTCGGTGTACTCGCGCACTTCCTCGACCTCGTGCGCGTCCAGGACCGCCTTGATGCTGAGGCGGATGCGGCGGCCGGGCGGTTCGTCGACCCCGAGGACGACGACCTCGACGTCGGCGCCGACGGGGAGCGCTTTGGAAACATCCCCTTCCCTGGCCACGCCGGTCTCGCTCATCGGGACGAGACCGGTGCGGCCCGGCGCCAGGAACACGAACACGCCGAACTTCTCGTGACGCTCGACCTTCCCGGTGAGGCGCGCACCCGGCACGATCTCGGGCTGCGCTGACCGTACCCCGCTGGCGCGCGTCGAGCCCTCCGGCACGAGCGCGACGCCGATGCGCTTCTTCTCGAGATCGATGGTCAGGATCTCGAATGCCGCCGTCATGCCCACGGCGACGCCGGCGGACCATCCCTCCGATCGCCCCGTCGGCGCGAACGTGGAGGCGTGCGCCAGCGCTTCGACTCCAGGCTCGAGCTCGACGAATGCCCCGAACTCCGCGAGGCGCGTGACGCGGCCGGTGAGCACCTGCCCTGCCTCGTACGTGGTCTCGACCCTCGACCACGGATCGGCTGACAGCTGCTTCAACCCGAGAGAGATCTTCTGCTTGTCGTCGTCGACGCGCAGGACCTTGACGGTGATCTCCTCGCCGGGCGTCGCGATCTGCGACGTATCCGACACGCGGGACCACCCCATCTCGGACACGTGGAGCAGGCCCTGCACGCCGCCCCCCAGATCCACGAACGCGCCGAACTCGCGCACCGAGGTCACGCGCCCGGTCATCACCGCGCCGGCGACGATCGATTCCCGGACCTGGGCGGCGCTCGCCCGCTGCTCATCCTCGAGAAGCGCCCGGCGCGAGACGACGAGGTTCCTGCCGCCTTCCTTGTACTCGATGATCCGGAACGCGTAGACGCGCCCTTCGTGCGCGGCCGGGTCGGTGCGGAGCGTGTCGATCTGCGAGATCGGGCAGAAGGCGCGTTGACGGCCGATGCGCACCTCGTAGCCGCCCTTCACCGCCTTCTCGACCTTGCCTTCGACCGGAAGACGGGCGTGGAACGCGTCCTCGAGCTGCCGGTCGGTCGCGGCCCCTCGCGCCAGCTTCCGGGAGAGTGTCAGCCCTCCCGCGGTCGACACCACCACGGCCTGAATGCGGTCGCCGACCGCGACCTCGATATCGCCATCGGCGTCCTTCAGCTCCTCGATCTCGATCTGGGCTTCACCCTTGCCGCCGACGTCCACGAACGCCACTTCGGGACCGATTGCGACGATCGTGCCCTCGATGGTCTGACCCCTCTCGAAGCGCTTCGCTTTGAGGGACGCCTCGAACATCGCGGCAAAATCTTCGTCCGGGTCGCTCACGGCACTCTCCTTGGGATGAATCCCTAATCACTAATCCTCGAATCCTGAATCCTCGAATCTGCGATTCGACGATTCAGGATTAGTGATTAGCGATTCAGATGGCCGGCCCGCCACGCGGCGGCGCAACCCGAAGAGTAGGCCGGACGGCCCGAGGTTTACAACGGGCATCACCTCCCCCTGTGACGGTCCGTTCCAGCCCCACGGCTCTTTTCATTTGACGCCCTAATGGACGACGTGATACTGATTCCATTGGTATGTCTAACAGAGCGGCGTCGAAGGCGGAGGGGCGTGAGGCAGGGAGATCGCATGCGCATCCTTCGCGAATGGGTTCACCGTCTCCGGGGAACGCTGCGTGCGGGCCGGCGCGACGGCGATCTCGAACAGGAGCTCCGGCTGCACCTCGAAATGGCCGCGGAGGACGCGCGGCGCGATGGCCTCGACGCCGCCGGTTCCGCGCGCGGCGCGCGGGTCAAGGCCGGGGGCGCCTCGCAGGCGCTGGATGCGCTTCGCGACCAGCGGGGCCTGCCGTGGCTCGACGATCTGACGCGCGACCTGCGGCACGGACTGCGCACGCTGCGGCGCAGCCCCGGCTTCACGGCGGTCGCACTGGTGACCCTGGCGCTGGGGATCGGCGCCAACACCGCCATCTTCTCGATCGTCAACGGCGTGATCCTCCGGCCGCTCGTCTATCCCAGGCCCGAGCAGTTGATGCGCCTGACCACGCACTTCCCGATGGCCGGGTCCACCGGGGCCGGGCTCTCGAACCCGGAGTACGTCGAATTCCGGGAGATGAACCGTTCCTTCGCGCGCGTCGGCATATTCACGACCGGCAGAGCGGGCACCGGCGGTGGCGGATCGTGGACCGGTGAAGTGAATCTCACCGCCGGCGATCGGCCGCTGCGCGTGCGTTCGGCTGGAGTGGACGAGCACCTGCTCGAGGCGCTCGGGGTCCAGCCGGCCCACGGACGGTTCTTCGGCCCGGGAGAAACCGACGCGATGGCCGCCCGCCCGGGCCTGGGCGGACCGGCGATCGCGATCCTCTCGCACGAGTTGTGGCAGAGCGCCTTCGGCGGACAACCGCTCGTCGGAGCGACCGTGAACGTCGACAACCGGCCCCACGAGATCATCGGCATCATGCCGCCCGGCGTCGATCTCATGGACAGCCGTCCGGAAATCTGGTTGCCCATCGGCGTCCACCCGGTGATTCGTCAGATCCGCACCAGCCATGTCCTCAATGTCATCGGGCGGCTGAAGCCCGGCGTCACGCCGCAGGCGGCCCAGACGGAACTGAACCTCTTCCTGGAGAACTGGGGCGAGCGAGCCGCCGCCAAGGGCCATGTTCCGACGAAGCATCCCGCGCGCGCGGAAGACCACACGCTCCAGCTGCAGCCGCTGCAGGACGCGATTGTCGGGGACGCCGGCCGCGCAATCTGGGTGCTCCAGGCGGCGGTCGGGTTCATCCTGCTGATCGGCTGCGCGGGTCTCGCGAACCTGTCCATGGCCCGCGCCGAATCGCGCCGCCGTGAACTGGCGTTGCGGACGGCGCTTGGCGCCAGCCGCGGTCGGCTGCTGCGCCAGACGATGACCGAGGGCGTGCTGCTGGCAGCCGGCGGCGGCGTGCTCGGCCTGTGGCTGGCGCGGGTCGGCGTGCAGGCGCTCCTCCTCGCGTATCCAACGAGCCTGCCGCGGACGCGTGACGTCGCCATAGACGTGCCGGTGCTGCTCTTCGCCCTCGGCCTGTCGATGGCGACCGGCCTGCTCTTCGGGCTGGTGCCCTTCGCGCACAGGCGGGCACGCGACCTCGTGACCGTCCTCAAGGAGGGCGGAGACCGAGGTGGCAGCGGCGGCGGCCGCCACCACGTTCGGCGTGCGCTCGTGATGGCCGAAGTCGCGCTGGCGATGATGCTCGTCACCGGCGCCGGGCTGCTGCTCCGAACGGTCGACAACCTCACACGAGTCGATCCGGGGTTCGACCGATCGCGCCTGGTGACGTTCTCGATGACGTTGCCGCGGGCCACCTCAGATCCCGGGACGCGCGCGCAGGTGTATCAACGCCTCCTCGAAACACTCGGCGCCGCACCTGGCGTGCAGGCCGCGACCGCCATGTCGGATCTGCCGCTGAATCGCTTCGTCCAGGGATTCAACACCCGCCTCGAGAGCGGCACGGCGGCGACCGGACAGACGTCCGAGATCGTGGACTACTACCAGTTCGTCATGTCCGGCTACTTCGAAACGATGGGCATCCCGATCGTCGCCGGCCGCGGCTTCGACCGGACCGACATGTCGTCGCTGGACAGGGTCGTCATCGTCAATGAAACGTTGGCGAACAGGCTCTGGAAAGGGCGCGACCCGATTGGGAAGCGTGTGCGGCCGAACCTGTCGGCATCGATGGGCACGAGCGCCAACCCCTGGCACACGGTGATTGGCGTCGCGAAAGACGTCAAGGAGGCCGGCGTCGATCGGCCGACAGGAACCGAGCTCTACATGTTCACCGAGCAGCCGGCGCCACCCGACGACGGGACGAAGAGCCCGTGGGTGGCCAGCGCTCCGCCCACGATGAACGTGGCGCTGCGAACGAGCCTGCCGGCGGCGGCGCTGGCGCAGACGCTCGAGAGCGCCGTTCGCGACGTGGACCCCGCGGTCCCGATCGTGCGGCTCCGGGACATGGAGGCGGTGTTCGCGGAATCGATTCGCCGGCCGAGGCTCCTGGCGCAGTTACTGAGCGCGTTTGCCGGGTTGGCGCTGCTGCTCGCGGCCGTCGGCACCTACGGTGTGCTCTCCTACATGGTGACGGAGCGCCGCCGCGAGATCGGCATCCGGATGGCGCTCGGCGCGGATCGTCTCAGCGTGATCGGGCTGGTGATGAAGCAGGGCCTCCAGGCCACGGTCATCGGGGTCGTCGTCGGAGTTGCCGGCGCGGCCGGCGTGAACCGGCTCATGGCCACACTTCTCTTCGGCGTGCGGCCGACAGATCCGGCCACGTTCGCGGCCGTCATCTCGACGATTGCTCTGGTGGCGGCCGTCGCATGCTGGTTGCCCGCGTGGCGCGCGTCGCGGGTGGACCCGAACGTCGTGCTCAGGGCGGATTGAGGGGCGCGCTCACTTCGCACCGCGCGTAGGGGTCGCGCTCGCTTCGCTCGCCGTAGAGGCCTCGGCGCTGCGCTTCGCTCGCGCGTAGGGGCGCGGCCCTACGGCGAGCGCAAGTGAAGCCGGCCGCTCACCGAGGCGCGTCAGCGCCGAGGCCGGCTACGCACGAGCGCAGCGAGTGCGCCTAGTACTACCAGTCGGCGCGGTATGTGATGGTCCGGCCCGGCTGGATGAACACATCGAATTCAACGGCGTCGTCGTATCCCGGAAGCCGAACCTCGATCCGGTGAGGACCCGCCTCCAGATTCAAGTGCTGGAACACGCCATCGAAGTCGTCGACGATCCCGACGTAGTAGCCGTCGGCGAACACCTGGGCCTCGTGCGGAGCGTCGGTGATCCGCAGCCCGCCATAGGCCCGGCCGGGAATCGGATCGAAGTAGCCGCGCGGCGTGTAGCCGTACGGATAAGCGCCGCTCGAGCCGTAGAAGACGCCGATCCCGATCCTGGGCCGATAGACGTACGGCCGGTACGGCACGACCGTGACGATTCGAGGCCTGACGTAGCGCGGCACGATGACGGTTCGCGATCCGTAGCCACCTCTATAGGAAGAGCGCGGCCGCACGTAGACGCGTCTCGCGTCGTCGCGCCGGCCGTCCCACTGTTGTCTTTGAACTTCGGCCTGCCGTCGAGCGTCGACGCCGCGCCGGCTGTCGTCCTGACGCCGCACGTCCGGCTGACGATCCGAGTCGTTCTGTCTCTCCGCGCCGCGCGATCGTGCGACGGCGGTGTCGCGTCCACGCGGCCGCTGCGCGTCGGTCCGCTCTCCGCGCGGTTGCTCGCGCCGATCCGATCGCTCGCCGCGCTGTCCGCCGTCGGCGAACGCCGGATTGGCGGCAAGCGCGCCAAGTAAAACCATTCCCGCCAGGACTCGTCCCATGGGAGCCTCCGTCTCCTGACTGATCAAGTGTCATGCCACGAAAGCCGCACGGAATTGCCGAGTGAACAAGGGGAACTGCCCGGCCTGCCGGAGGACGATTCTTCTCAACAGGACAGTCGGCGCTGTAAAGTAAGGACTGCGCACGCGATGAGGGCACCTTCAGACCAGTCACATCTGGCACTCGTCCTCACCGGCGGGGGCGCGCGCGCCGCCTACCAAGTCGGCGTGCTCCGGCTGCTCTCGCGAGAGATCCCCGAGCTCCTGCCCGACATCCTGACCGGCGTTTCCGCGGGCGGCATCAACGCGGCGTTCCTCGCCGCGCGGCAGGAGCCGTTTGCCGACAAAGTCGAACGCCTCGCCCAGGTGTGGAGCGACATCCGGATCGACCACGTCTTCCGCGTGGACTTGCGCGATCTGGCGACCCGCACGCTTCGCTGGAGCGGGCGCCTTCTGTCAGCCGGCAGCTCTCCCCTGCCGCCGTCGAAAAGCCTGGTGGACACCGATCCGCTCCGGGAGCTCCTCGAGCGTGTGCTGGAAGCCGAGGACGGCGCGTTGCCGGGGATTGCCAGGAGCCTCGAGGCCGGCTGGCTGCGCGCGATCGCGCTGACGGCGTCGAGCTACACGACAGGCCAGTCGATCACCTGGGTGCAGGCGCGCGAGGCGCGCGACAGGTGGGAATGGGAGCGGCCGCTGCGCAAGAGCGACACGTGCTCGATGCGGGTGGAACACGTCATGGCGTCCGCGGCGCTCCCCTTCTTTTTTCCGGCCATCGAGGTCGCGGGCGCCTGGTACGGGGACGGCGGGATCCGGCTGACCGCGCCGCTGTCGCCCGCCATCCATCTCGGCGCGCAGCGGATCCTCGCCGTGTCCACGCGACACACCGGCTCGCAGGAGGAGGCCGACCGCCCGCTCATCGCCGGCTATCCGCCGCCGGCACAGGTGGCCGGCGTGCTGTTCAACGCGATCTTCCTCGATCTGCTCGACACCGACGCGCTCCATCTGCGTCAGATCAACGAGATGCTGGCGCGGCTGCCGGCCGAGGAGCATCGCGGCCTGCGGCACATCGATCTGCTGGTGGTGCGGCCGTCGGAGAATCTGGGGCGGATTGCCAACGCCTACGAGGCCGATCTCCCGCGCGCGTTCCGGTTCATGACGCGCGGCCTCGGCACGCGCGAGACACGGTCCAACGACATGCTGAGCCTGGTGATGTTCCAGCAGGATTACGTGAAGCACCTCATCGACATGGGCGAAGCCGATGCGGCGGCGAGGCTTCCGGAGATCCGGAGGTTCCTGTCAGGCCCTAGGGGCGCGCACCTGCCCTGAGCGAGCACACGCGATCAGGCGAGTCGAAGGGCTCACTTCGCACCGCGCGTAGGGGCCGCGCTGACTTCGCTCATCGCGGTAGGGGCCGCGGCTATCTTCGCTCCCGCGGTAAAGGCGCTCGCTTCGCTCGCCGTAGGGGCCTCGGCGCTGAAGCGCCTGGTAGGGCAGCGCACTCGCGACGCTCGTGCGTAGGCCGAGAAGCCTCCCGGGCAGAACCGGCGATTACTAAACCCTACGGCGTTACACGGGACCTATCGAACCGGTGTCCCAAGCCAGACGCCTGCACGTGGCAATCCGCGGAACCGAACAGGGCTTTAGCCGCCGTGACAGTGCGCGGGAGCCTCAAACCGACCGACTGACGGCCTCGGGAGGCCGAAGGATGCGCCGACGGAACAATCAGGCCGCACGCGGGGCATTTTGGTGTATATCCTACGCGAATCAGACAACCAAATCGGAAATCCTGGTTGATAACAGAAAGGTCCCATCCCTGCTGCAACTCGTTCAGATGGAGGCAGAAATGAAAAGAAGAGATTTTTCAGAAAGGCTGGAATCGGATCAGCAACTTTGGTTTCTCTTCCCGCTCTTGCTCACGCCCTAACCATGCCCGAGTTGGCGCGTTCACCGCTGAAACACGGCGAGCGACCCGCCAGCCCTTTCGTCATCCTGCTGCGGGGCACCTATAAACGAGTGAAGCGTTGTCCCGACCTTGGACTGTTCCTGGTGAACGTCTGTGATGGTCGGTACCTCACAACAAAGATCTACCCCGTCAGCGGGCTTCCGGAAGAAGACGAAGATCGTGGCGATCGCCGGGGCGATCGCGACCGCGAACCGGAGGCCGCGATCGGCAACTTTTACGTGTCGCCAGGTAGTATGCCTGGTAAGCCTGTTGCCTATGACCTCCCGAGGGGCGCGTTGACGATGGATTTTACGGGCAACAATGTTCAACGTGTCCCCGACGGGGAGGGTGGGACATTCGTTGTAGGGCAACCTTCGATTTGAACATAACGGAGGCGACTGGGATTTATCAGTCTTTTGCCCTTGGTCATAACAAGATGGTGGATATACTGCGGTGTTGCCCAGCTGATGGCACTTTGGTTGAACACTGCTACTGCATCATCAGCCGCCCATAGCAGCCTGCCGCAGTCAAGCGTCACGCACTCTGAAGGCTAATGTGGAGGATGCAGGAAGAGGGACTCACAGGCGCGCGCCCGCAAGCGCCGATTTGCGAACGCTGATACCCCTCGAAAGGACATCCGGTTTGCCGCGCGTCGCCGGATTACTCCTCCCTTGTCGCCTTGTGAGGACCAATGCTTCCTGTCGGGGACCGGCAACAGTGCGGCGGTTCCGGTCTGTATCTGTCGGGCGGATTCTCCAATAGATCTTCGCGCAGGCGCTGAGCGCACGCGTCGGGTGACGAGCCGTCTGCCGACCGCGCCAACAGCCCAGCCCGTGTGAGCTACAATCCGCGACATAACGACCGTCAAGCGGGGTGCGCTGGTGTCTGACAGCATGAGCTCGTATTGGATCGCCGCTGCGCTGGTGCTTCCTCTAGCGCTCGCCCTGGGTATCGCATGGCCGTTCTGGGGTCGATCCCGCGATTCGCTCGGCAGCATTGTCGGCACCTTTTTGATCTTCGTGTTCGCGATTGCATTCGTGGGCCGCGAATATATCCACGTCCAGCGGCTTACCGGGCAATGCATCGCAGCTGAGTCCGTCTGTCACTTTTTTCCCGAGCCCTTCACCCGCTTTGGTATCTACGGGTTCATCGCCATGGCCCAGTCGTTCCTGTTGTTCGCCGTTGGCGCATGGATAGAAGGGCGTCTGGAAAACCGAGCGTTCGCCAAGGAGTGGCGGCGCTGATGACAATCACACTGACACAACCCTTCCGCGGGAGTTGCCGCTCGCGGTTCGCCGGACTGGCGCGAATCGGAACGACTCGCAGGAAGCCCTGGCGTTGGTGGATGCGATTCCCCCCTGTGCACGGAGAAGCGCAAGGTCACATCCATTGTCAGCATCCGGTTCTGGACCGGATCATCCGCACAAACGAATGGTCCTCGCAGTTGTCGTGAGCTGCCGGCGCAATCGTTTCTAAACTGTGCGGCGTCTATCGCGATACACAGCGTTGACTGAGCAACGTTCACGGGGCGTGTGCGCGTTCGGACAGCAGGCGCGCCAGAAACAGGGGATCCTTTCGCAACGCCGCGACTGGCGGGGGTGCCGGATGTGATCAATAGTTCCACGAAGATCGGCACTGAGCGGAGATGGTTCGTGGTTCAGACAAATCTGTGGCTGGTGTTTCGCTATCTGGGACGATCCTTCTGCGCACGGCCCGTGCGTATACACTGCGCGAGTCGTATCGTGGGCCAGGGGGGCCTATTCACCCTGGCTGGGCAGAACCATGAATCGCCCCGCGATCTTGACCGATCGTTCGGTGGCATCGGTACGGGACTTCTGCGGTCATGACGAAGTAGCCCGGCCGACAGGGCGGCATTGGCGTCAGAATCAGGCGAACAGGAGGGATATTATGAAATTTGGAACGGCGGCCGCGCTCACTGTCCTGCTCGGTTGTCTCGCGCCCCCGGCTGAGGCCCAGACCTCCGCGCGGATCTTCGTGGTTGTGGTTGACGACGCGCGCTTTACGCCATCTGAAACCCGGAACGCCGAGCGGCTGCTGCGGCCTTACTTCGTGACGAGATTTTGACCGAGGCCGACCTCGTCGGGATTGTGTCCACGGGGCCCTCTGGTGTCGCGACGGACCTACACTCTCCGGCTGATCCCCGGAGGCTCAACGACTCGATTCGAAGAATAACGAACGGTCGCCTACTGCCGGTGGTAGAACCAGCCCCCCGAGAACACGGCTCTACAGTGCAGATTCCCGGCGCTACGCCCACATAGCATTTTTGACAGCGACGGACGTCTTCCGGAACCTCGCAAAAGTGGAGGGCAGGGTCCAAGCACTTCGTGTTCGTGAACTCGGCCGAAACGGCAGCCACGGCGCTCGAAGCGGCGGTTGCGGATCCAGGTGGGGAGCTCGCCCGCGACGTCGCCGAGCTCGCATCCGTGGCTAGGCTCGGGAACGTGACTATGCGAGTAGTCGGTGCTGGCGGCATCTTGCCAGTGCAAACAAGTGTGTTCGACCCCTGAAGTAGTTCGCGTGGCTGTTGCGGCGGAGATGGTACGGCGCGATCGCGTCAGCTGCCAGGATTCCGGCGGCTCGTGGTGAACAGAATGCGAGTCAAACAGGAACTCTCAGCCATCCGATAGCTTGCGACGGGAGCTGACGACCACAAGGGCGGCGGGCAGCAATGTACCGCCCTTGCGACCACCACGGCGGGTGTTCAGAGGGTACGGCAGTCACCGAGGCTGCATAACTTTCCAGTCGCGGCTAGGCGGATAGGTCCTCCCTTGTCGCGATCTGTCGAGGAACCCGTCGCTGCGCGCCAGATCGTCCCTGCGGCGTTTATCGTGACTTAAAGCGGCTTCCCCGGAACCGTAGCGGGCCGGTTCGACCCGCGCTGATTGCGCGCGGGCGCAAATCGACGCTATCGTTGCTTGCGCCTCACAAGTGGATCCTACAGCCACGGCGGGTCGTCCTGGACCTCATGGCGTCGCGACAGGCGGGTGAGGCGGGTCGACGCCGCCGCGTTGATCGCAATTCCGCCGGCTCTGGGGCTGCTCGTCGCCGATCGCCGTCAGCCGCCTCCTCGATGTAAGAGAACCCCGGCTCCGGCGACTATCCTCTCCATGCATCACCCATTCAAAGGGCCACACGCTGTCTAAGCAGGACGATCTGTACGCGGATGCGGTCGCCGCTTACGGATCCGCGCTGGGACGGCTGGCCCGCGGTTACGAGGTGGACGGCGAACGGCGGCGCGATCTGCTCCAGGACATCCACTTGGCGCTGTGGCAGAGCCTGGATCGATTCGACGCCCGGTGCTCGCTGCGGACGTGGACCTACCGCGTGGCCCACAACCTCGCCATCTCGAAAGTGATTCGCCGGCGCACCCGGATGCCGACGCTGGTCGGCGTCGACGAGCTGGAGTTACGGGCGGAGTCGGGCGATCGCGAGGATCAGTTCGATCGAGCACGGGCCGCGGCGCGCCTGCTGGCGATCATTCACGAGCTGAAACCGCTGGATCGGCAGGTCATGCTGCTCTACCTCGAAGACCTGGACGCACTGGAAATCGCAGAGGTGACCGGCCTGTCGGCCGTCAACGTCGCCACCAAGGTCCATAGGATCAAGAAAGTTCTGGCCGCGCGTTTTTTCGAGGGAGCATCCGATGGCAGGTGAGAATCCAGGCGGCGACGTGAAGGCGCTCTGGCAACGACAGCAGGAGGAGCCACAGGACGTGGCGGTCGCCAGCGTCCGGCGCCGGGCATTAACGATCGAGGCCGCCGCGCGGCGGCGCAGCTTGGTGTTCCGGCTGTCGATTGTGAACAACGTCGCGATCTGCGCCGCGCTGGCGTGGCTCAGGCCCGAGACGCGGCCGTTTGTCGCGGTGTTCTTTCTGGCGGTGTCGCTGGCGCAGATCGAAGCGTTGACGCGCAGCGCGCCGGTCACGGCGCCTGGCGACGCCGGCCTGATGACGTCGCTCGCGTTTCTGCGCGCATCGCTCGAACGGGAACGGGCGTTCGCGGCCCGCGCATGGCTGTGGTTCCTGCTGCCGGCCGCGATCGGCGAGCTCGCGCTATTCGCGGGCATGTGGGCGACCGGCGGACCAGGACTGCGCGTGGCGCTGCCGCTCGCCGCCAGTGTCTTGGCGATCTTCGCCTTTGTGTTGGTCAGGTCGCGACAACGCGGCCGGCTGCTGCAAAACCAACTCGACGAGCTCCGCAAAGCCTAGAACTCATCTCATAGACCGCCACGCGCCAGGAGCGAGCCGACTGAGCGGTGTAGCGCGGGCGCGTGGCGCGGAGTCCGAGGTGTTCGCCCCTCGGAATACAGATCGATCCCGCTGAGCCCAACGCGAGGATGGCGGACCCCCTGGCGACGGCGATGTACTGCTTGCCGTCGAACATGTAGGTCATCGCGACGCCCGCCGGCCCCTGATTGGTCGGGAAGCTCCACACCGGCTTGCAGCCTCACAAGGGAGTTTCGGATTGCGAGCTAGGTCCCGCCTGGTCGCCTTGTGAGGACCAATGCTTCCTGTCGGGGACCGGCAACAGTGCGGCGGTTCCGGTCTGTATCTGTCGGGCGGATTCTCCAGATAGATCTTTCGCGCAGGCGCTGAGCGCACGCGTCGGGTGACGAGCCGTCTGCCGACCGCGCCAACAGCCCAGCCCGTGTGAGCTACAATCCGCGACATAACGACCGTCAAGCGGGGCGCGCTGGTGTCAGACGACGTGAGCTCGTATGGATCGCCACTGCCTGGTGCTACCTCTAGCGCTCGCCCTGGGTATCGCATGGCCGTTCAGGGGTCGATCCCGCGATTCGCTCGGCAGTCATTGGCGGCACCTTTTTGATCTTCGTGTTCGGATTGCATCGTGGGCCGCGAATATATCCACGTCCAGCGGCTTACCGGGCAATGCATCGCGGCTGAGTCCGTCTGTCACTTTTTTCCCGAGCCCTTCACCCGCTTTGGTATCTACGGGTTCATCGCCATGGCCCAGTCGTTCCTGTTGTTCGCCATTGGCGCATGGATAGAAGGGCGTCTGGAAAACCGAGCGTTCGCCAAGGAGTGGCGGCGCTGATGACAATCACACTGACACAACCCTTCCGCGGGAGTTGCCGCTCGCGGTTCGCTGGACTGGCGCGAATCAGCACCACTCGCAGGAAGCCCTGGCGTTGGTGGATGCGATTCCCCCCTGTGCACGGAGCAGTGCAGGTCACATCCATTGTCAGCATCCGGTTCTGGACCGGATCATCCGCACAAACAAAATCGTCCTCGCAGTTGTCGTGAGCTGCCGGCGCAAGCGTTTCTAAACTGTGCGGCGTTTATCGATACCGACGCGCCATCCACGCCGTCCAGGTAAGCGCGCCGCAGTTCAGCGCGACGGTGGTCCAGAACGCTAATCGGAATGACAGTTTTCCGTGACTTATGTCGAAACACTTGTTGCGCAACAAGCGCACCCGGCCAGCCACCGGCCAGCGCCATGACATGCAGCACCGCCTCTGATGTTCGCCATCCGTTGCCCGCGGCTGCGGACTTGTCGAGACGATACACGATCGCAGCAGCGATGCTTGCCACCACATAGAACACAGGAACGACCGTCGGTAGCATGCCTCGAGCCGCGAGGCCACCGAGGGCCCCGATGAACAGCATTGCGAAGCCAATCGCGAACATATTCACGCCGTGGTAGTCGCCAAGGGTAGACCTCCGGGTACGTGCATTAAAGTCGGTCATTTCTTTCAACAGACAGCAGCGACGCTCAGACCGCCGAAGCGCACCTCATCGGCTACCTTACAGCAGCCCGAGCCGGGAATTTCAGCGCGGCCGGATCGCCAAGTCACCGCAAGGAAGGCGACCCATCCGAGGTTCAGGCTCGCCGCTGTCTTTTCCAAAGCGCGCCGGAAGATTTTTCGTGGGTTTTCCCCGCGCTGATGCGTCAATAGGAGTGTGAGCCAGGAGCCGTCCGAACAGGACCTGATCGAGGCCTATCGACGCACCGTCAAACCGCTCTACGCGTACGTGTCGCGCAGGGTCGGCGGCGACGTCAGCCTGGCTGAGGATCTCGTGCAGGACACCTGGATGCGGGCCATCGGCAGTTGGCCGGCGAAAGGGATTCCGGACGACCCGCTGGCGTGGCTGGTTCGAGTCGCGCGGAACACCCTTGTCAGCCATTTCCGCCACCGGCGACCGCAGCTCCTCGAGCCGGCGCTGCTCGATCTCATCGAAAGCCAGCCGTCGACCGCCTCCGAGGATCCGGGCGCAGCCGCTGTCGTGAACTGGGGGCTCGCGAGGCTTCGACGCGCGCATGCGGAGCTGCTCGAGGATTTCTACTTCGCCGGCAAGAGCGTGCGCGACATCGCCCGCGAACGCTCGATGTCGGAACGCGCCGTCGAAGGGCGACTGCGGCGCGCCCGTGAAAAACTGAAGAAGCGAATTGAAAAGATGCTGCCGCGAGCGGCCACTCGCCATCGCGCAGCCGATGGAGGACCAGATGTCCGGCGCACATGAACCTCGTCAAGAGTTCGTCAACGACCTCGAGCGCGTACTGCGCGCGGACCTCAGACGGCGCGCCCTGGCTGCGGGAACCGGCAGCTGGCTCCCACAGTCGAGAGTCGCCGCGGCGCTGACGATTGCCGCAGTCGCGATTGTGTCCATGGCCGTGGGCGGCGGCGTGGTCGCGACGGCGTATGAGGCGCGGCTGAACGAGCAGCGCGATCTGCTGCTCGACACATTCGAGCAGCGGGCCGCGGTCGCGAAGCAGCGAGTCGCCCTGGCGATGCGGCAGCTGCGGGACGTGCAGGACAACGTCTCGATCGGCATCGAACCGCCGGAAGCGGTGCGAGAGATGCGGTACAAGGTCACTGAGGCGGAGACGGAGGTGAAATCGGTTGAGCTCGACATCGCGGAAATCCGGGCGACGGGCCGGGAGCCGATGCACGCGCTGTCAGCGCCGCTGATCTCGGGGCGGGACTTCGTCACGGAGCGCTGGCGTGCGGAGATGGCGGTGCCGGTGGCGGCGCTCGCGCTCGAGAAAATGCGGGCGCAGGCAGTCCGGGGCCGGGTCGAGATCGGCATGGCGAATACGATGGACGTTGAAGCCGTCGAAACCCGGGTGATCGAATTGGAGGCAGCCGTCGAAGCGTTCGAACGGAAGATTAGTATTCGGCAGGCGTTCCTGAAAAGCGGCCTGCCGGCAGGCGTCGCCGAGCTACGCGGGCTCGAGGCCGAGGCCGAGCTGCGGCGCACGGCGCTCGTCCGCCGGATCGAATTCGCGCGACGCCAGATGGAGGATCTCAAGGCCAGGATCAACATCGGCACCGCGAACCCGCTCCAGCTCGCGGAAGCCGAGCTGCGCGTGCAGGAACTGCAGCTCAAGATGAGCCAGGTGGGGTATGAGTTGCTGCTGGTTCGCAGGCAGCTCGGTAAGTAAGAGATGGGGAGCTGACGCCTGGGGAGCTGTCGGTAGGACCCGCGCCCGGCGGTCGCCCTGGCGATCGCCCTGGTTCCGCTCCTGACCATCTCGCCCTGAGCCGGGCATGAGACCAGTGTGCGGGTCGTCGCGATCGAGCGGCTGCAGGAGTACCGAACGGCGCTGGTGACTTCGTGACATCAGCGTCGGAGGTCGTTTTTGGATAAACTCTTTCCAACCCATCAGGTATCGCGGTCGAGGATCCGAGCGCGAGCAGCCTTCTCCGCATTGGCGGCGATGGTCGCGAGACCAACTGGAGGCGTTGGAAATGAAGAGTCAAGAATCTCTTGCGTGGGGGCTGATCACCGCGTCGGTCTTCGCCTGTCTGCAGACCGCGGCACTGGGCCAGACGGCGAGCGATGACAGAAACGAGAGCAAACTGGCCACCATCACCGCCAGTGGCTCGAGCGTCAGGTGGAAACTCGCCGCTCCGTACCTCTGCGGTCACCCTGACCGTTTCCGCGCCCGACGGCAGGGTGTTCCGAAGGGAGTTCAAGGCCGACGCCTCGCCCGAATTCACGATTACCGACCGCGAGCGGAAAACGCTGCCCGACGGCCAGTACACGTACGAGCTGCGGCTGACGCCCGTCTTGTCACGAGCCGCCAAGAGGGCGCTGGCGGCGGAGCGCGGCAGGGACACCGACGCGGAGGCTGTGCGAGCCGCGCGGAAACCCGCAGTGCCGGCCCAACCCCTCGTCGAGTCGGGGAGCTTCTCGATTCTGAAGGGGGCGGTTGTCGTCGCCGGCGAGGTCGAATCTGAATCGAAGCGAGCGGGCGGCTCGGCTCTCCATCAGTTGCGGCGGTCCGACCCCACCACCGCCACAGCGCGCACCTTCTCCCAGCCTCATTTTTCTCCGGTCGCTCTGCGAACGCCGACTCTCGTGCGTGACCAGGTGATTCCCGACGATCTGATCGTACAGGGCAGCGCCTGCGTCGGCCTTGATTGCGTCAACAACGAAAGCTTTGGCTTTGACACGATCAGGGTCAAGGAGAATAACACGCGGATCCAGTTCGACGACACCAGTACTTCGGCAGGTTTTCCAACCAATAACTGGCAGATCAGGGCGAACGACTCCGCCAGTGGTGGCGCCAGTCTCCTGGGGTTCGTGGATCAGGGCGCTTCCGGCAATTCGGAGACAGGAACGATCGTGTTGTCGGTCGACGCCGGCGCGCCGGCAAACGCGCTCAAGGTGAGCAGCACGGGCAGGATCGGAGTACGGACGGCGACGCCGGTGCTGGATCTGCATATTGTGAAGACTGACACGCCCGCCCATCGACTCGAGCAGACCAGTGCAGGCGGTTTCACCGCGCAGACCTGGGACATTGCCGGCAACGAGGCCAACTTCTTCGTCCGAGATGTCACCGGGGGCTCTCGCCTGCCTTTCCGCATTCGCCCCGGTGCGCCGACCAGCAGCATTGACATCTCGGCGGCCGGCAACGTCGGCATCGGGACGTCGGGGCCAATCCACAACCTGCACATCGTCGATACCGGCGACGACACGGCGGCATTCGAGTCGCAGAGGAACAGCACCAACCCCGCGATTGTGCGGATCTACCACGACCGTGGGCAGGCCAACGTGGCCAACGGCGACATCGCGCAACTGTACTTTGCGCAGGATTCGACGACTGGCGACGGGACGATCCAGACCTCCATGCAGCAGGTGATGATTGACCGGACCAGCGTGGCGGGCGCTGGACTGGCGTTCTCGACCGGCGGGATCGGCACACCCAAGGAGCGGCTGAGAATTGACAACGTGGGCAACGTCGGCATCGGCACGTCCGCCCCGGCCGACATGTTGTCGGTCAACGGAAACGCCAGCAAGCCTGGTGGTGGATCGTGGGCGGTCTTTTCGGATCGGCGCTTGAAGACCGTGAAGGGAAATTTCAACCCGGGCCTCAGAGCCGTGATGCAATTACAGCCGCTCCGCTACGAGTATCGGCGTGACAATGCGTTGAAGCTTCCCTCGGATTCAGAGCACGTCGGCTTCGAGGCCCAGGCCGTGCAGAAGATCATCCCGGAAGCGGTGACCAGGAATGGCAACGGCTACCTGCAAATCGACAACGATCCGATTCTCTGGACCATGCTCAACGCCATCAAGGAGCAGCAGGCCCAGATCCAGCAACTGCAGGAGGAAGTTCGACAGTTGCGCGCAGTCTCACGCAGAGACAACGAATAATCGACAGGTACCAACGGCGCCTTGGGGCTGTGACACAACTCGCCGGAGGTAGACATTCATGAGCAGCCGATTCTCCTGGATTCGGATCCTGTTGTTGATCCTTCTCATTCTCTTTCTCCTCTGGCTCTTGCAGCAGTGCGGCGTGATATCTCCGAACGCCCAGGGCAAAAGGGCGTTCGTCAGCAGCCAGCTGTACGACGGCAACTTCGGCGCCGGCCAGAAGGTTTTGGGCTATCCAATGGCCGACCAGCGCTGCCAGACGCTGGCGCAGCAGGCGGGCCTGTCCGGCAGCTACAAGTCCTGGATCAGTGGCCGGGTCGACACCGGCGCCGGTCCGCTCCCGCATGGCGTGGTGCACCGCTTCGCCCAATCGAGCGGGCCCTACGTGCTGGTCAACGGCACCAAGGTCGCGGACAACTGGGCCGACCTGACCGACGGCAGTCTCGACCATGCGATCGATCTCACCGAACAAGGGACGCCGGTTGGATCGGAAGCCCGGGTCTGGACCAACACCACGACCGGCGGACAAGCCTGGGACAACGCGAGGCAGTGCGCGGCGGGAATCAGCTCCGACGAGTCCGGCATCTGGACCTGGACTTGCGGGGCACCGGGCTGGACAGCGGGCGACTGCCGGTTCCAATCCGGCAAGTACGGCGATGCCCACTCCACCTCAGGATCGTGGACCGGGACGGCCAACAGCAACACGGGCTGCGACCAGGCCCTCCGTCTCTATTGCTTCGAGCAGTAAGCAGGGCACGGTCATTCATGGATGATGCTGGATCTCGCCCGTATCGCGAGCTTGACGTTACTGAACACCGGCGACGCGGCTGATTTCTTCCGGGCGAGCATACTCACCCGCCAGGCGTGCCAGTCGGGTTTGTTACAGGCTCTAACGGAGTGCGCGCCCCGACCGCGGGCGAAGCGGGCCCTTCGACTCGCCTGATCCCGTGTGCTCGCTCAGGGCAGGCCGCCCGTACGCGCTGTGCGAAGGAAGTGCGCGCCCCGACGCGCGGTGCGAAGTGGGTGCGCGCCCCTATAACCGGCAGATGAACAACTCCCGCTCGTAAATCATCTCGGGAGGCAGGTGGTCGTGCAACTCGATGAACAGCTCTTCGTGCTGAATGACTTCCCGCCGCCAGAGCGCCGGGTCCACTCTCTGCAGCTCGTCGAACTGCTCCCGCGGCAGCGCGAGCCCTCGCCAATCGATGTCTTCGTAGCGCGGCATCCAGCCGATCGGCGTTTCCTTCGTCGGCACACGCCCGTGGACGCGGTCCACGATCCACTTGAGCACGCGCATGTTCTCGCGATAGCCGGGCCAGAGAAAGCCGCCCGCCGCGTCCTTGCGGAACCAGTTCACGTGAAAGATCTTGGGGGTCTCGCTGAGGCCGCGCTGCATCCTGATCCAGTGCCTGAAGTAGTCCCCCATGTGATAGCCGCAGAACGGCAGCATCGCCATCGGATCGCGCCGCAGGGTTCCGACGCTGCCCGTCGCCGCCGCGGTCGTCTCCGACCCCATGGTCGCGCCGATGTACACGCCCGACGTCCAGTTGAACGCCTGATACACCATCGGCACCGTATGAGCGCGGCGCCCGCCGAAGACGATGGCGCTGATCGGGACGCCTTCGGGCGACTCCCAGTTCGCGTCGATGATCGGACACTGTGCCGCGGGCGCCGTGAACCGGGCGTTGGGATGCGCCGCCGGTTTCCCTGCGGCTCGCCCGATCTCCGGCGTCCACCGCTCGCCGCGCCAGTCGAGGCACTCCGCGGGCGGATCGTCGGTCATGCCCTCCCACCACACCCCGCCATCCGGCGTGAGCGCAACGTTCGTGAAGATCGTGTTCCGCGCGATCGTGGCCATCGCGTTCGGGTTGGTCTTCCGGGACGTGCCGGGCGCGACGCCGAAGACACCGGCCTCGGGATTGATCGCACGCAGACGCCCGGTCGCATCCGGCTTCAGCCAGGCGATGTCGTCGCCGACCATCGTGACTTTCCAATCGCTCATCGCGTCGGGCGGCACCAGCATCGCCAGATTGGTCTTGCCACAGGCGCTCGGGAACGCGGCGGAGATGTAGGTCCGCTCCCCGTGCGGATCCTCGACGCCGAGGATCAGCATGTGCTCGGCCAGCCAGCCTTCGTCCCGCGCGATGTTCGACGCAATGCGCAGCCCGAAGCATTTCTTTCCGAGCAGCGCGTTTCCGCCGTACCCGGACCCGAAAGACCAGATCTCCCGCGTCTCGGGAAAATGGACCACGTACTTGTCGGGATTGCAGGGCCACGGGACGTCGGCCTCGCCGGGAGCGAGCGGCGCGCCGACGCTGTGCATGCACGGGACCACGCGCTGCACGCTGCGATCGATCTCCCGCAGCACGGGCAGGCCGATGCGCGCCATGATCTTCATGCTCACCACGACGTATGGCGAGTCCGTGAGCTGCACGGCAATGCGCGACATCGGCGAGTCGATCGCGCCCATGCTGAAGGCGAGCACGTACATCGTGCGGCCCGCCATCGCGCCCGCGAACATCGCCCGCAGACGGGCCCGCATTTCGAACGGGTTGACCCAGTTGTTGGTCGCGCCGGCGTTGTCCTTCGATAGCGAGCAGACGAAGGTCCGCGATTCGACCCGTGCGACGTCGCCCGGATCCGACTTCGCGTAGAAACACCCGGGCCACAGCTCCTGGTTCAGCCGGACGAACGTGCCGCTCCGGACCATTTCGTCACAGAGCTGGTCGTATTCCGCCTCCGATCCGTCCACCCAGTGGATGGAGCTCGGCTGCGCGAGATCCGCCATCTTGCGCACCCAGCGCAGCAGATGGGGGTTCGTGGACAGCGGCGCCGACACATCACGGGACAGGGTGTGTAGTTTCATGGTTGGTGACGCCGCGCGCCGAAACGGGCCATGCCGGCGTGGTCGCGGGAGAAACCTCCCCGCGGCGCTCGTCCCGTAGTTTAACGCGTTCGAGAGGCTGGCGCGCCGGCCGGCGTCACTTCTTCGCGAGCGCGTCGGCCGCGGCCTGCTGGAAGGCGCGGCGGACGTCGCTGGCGTCGCTGTTCGGGAAGTTCGAGCGCTGCACCATCAGGACGTAGGCGACGCCCTTCACGGGATCGATCCACGCCTGCGTGCCCCACGCGCCGCCGTGGCCGTAGGTGCCGGGCGAGAGCATCGCGGCCACGCCGTCGTGCGGCGTGCGCAGGATGCACGTGCCGATGCCCCAGCCGTAGTTCGTCGCCGCGCTTGCCGTAGGTGTCGTTCTGGAAGAAGCCGGTCGGCAGGTCGCCGGTCTGCGGCGTGGTGAGGAATTTCATCGCGGCGGCGCTCAGGTAGCGGCGGCCGTCGAGCGTGCCGCCGTTGAGGAGCATCTGGCAGAAGCGCGCGTAGTCGGGCGCGGTCGAGTAGAGTCCGCCGTTGCCCTGCGGCGGACGGTCGCGCGGGCCGAATTCGGCGCGCGGCGGCACCGGTTCGAGCGCGCCGGTCTCCTTGTTCTTCGCGTAGGCGGTGACGAGCCGGGCGCGCTGCGCGTCGGTCGGGTAGAAGGTCGTGTCCTTCATCCCGAGCGGATCGAAGAGCCGCTTCTGGAGAAACGCATCGAAGGTCATGCCGCTCACCACCTCGACGATGCGCGCGGCGGCGTTGATGCCGCTCTGCGTGTATTTCCACTTTTCGCCGGGCTCGTATTGCATCGGCGCGGCGAGCCAGAGCGGGACCAGATCGGCGAGCGTCTTCGCCTGCTGCGCGGCCGGGCCGGTCGCCTCGCCGAGGCCGGACGTGTGCGTGAGGATCTGCGTGATCGTGAGATTCGCCGGCTTGCCGGAGGGCGTCTTCAGATTGGCAAACTCGGGCAGATATTTCGCGACGGGATCGGCGACGTTGAGCTTGCCCTCGTCCTGCAGCATGAGAATCGCCGCGCCGGTGATCGGCTTCGTCATCGAGGCGATCCAGAAAAGCGTGTCGGGCGTCATCGGCCGTTTCGCCGCGACATCGGCGCAGCCGGTGCTCTCGAGGTGGAGGATCTTGTCCTTCGTGACGACGACGGTGACCGCGCCGGCGATTTCGTTTTTCGCGATCATCTCCTGCATCGCGGCGCCGACGCCGGGGAGCTTCGGCTCCTCGGCGGACGGCGGACAGCGTGGCGGAGAGCGCAAGGATGACGGGCAGGCGATAGAGGCTCATGGCGAGGAGATTTAACTGTTTTGTCCCACCCCCGTCAATCGAAAGCCGTAGCCCGTCTCCCCGCGTCTGTCCGCTTCGGCACGGAATCCGGCGGCCGAACGGCCGTGAATGCCGCCGTCGCCCTTGGACGGCAGCGGGCCGGTCCGTCGTCTCACCGCGATCAGGAGGAACGCAAGGCCGGCTCCAAGGACCGCGGCCAGGATTGTGGCAAGCCGGATGCGCGGGTCCGAAACCGCGACGACCAGAACGGCCGCGACCATCCCCAACCCGCCAACGCCCTCGATCGGGATGTGTGCCATGTTGATCAGCGCGGGTGACGGGGCCGCAAGACGCCGAGGTACGAAGGTGGGTGGGGTCCTCTCCCCTCTGCTCGCGATGAGCAGCGCGAGGACGAGACCGCCCAACAAACCTGGGACCAGAACGATGAACAGCGGTTCCATGGGACGCCTCCTTTATTGATTCGTTCTGCCTGACGGGTACGTCACCCGCAGCGGTCGGCAGATCGCCGCCCGGGGCCTGCGGCGGACGCTCCTACCCGGGCTCGCGTGTCATGCACACATTGTACTATTACAATAATACAATTGCAACGCGGGGACCTTCTGACCAAGGCGTACTCCCTGCTGCAAGGGCGCCGGATTCTCGCAGCTGCGTCGGGTGACGCCAGCCCTCTTCCTCTTGACCTACGACAGGTCGTCAGGCTACACTCCTCTCGTTGCTTGAGAGGAGATCCCTCGTGCCGAAGACGGACCTACTGCAAGGCACTCTCGACCTGCTGCTGCTCAGGATTCTCACGCTCGGCCCGAACCACGGCTGGGGCATCTCGAATCGCATCCGCCAGACGTCGGGCGACGGCATCAACGCCAGCCAGGGCTCGCTCTATCCGGCGCTGCACCGGCTGGAGATGCGCGGCGAGGTCCGATCCGAGATGAAGGCGTCCGAAAACAACCGCCGGGCGCGCGTCTACACGATCACGGCCGCGGGCCGGCGCCGGCTCGAGGCCGAGCAAAAGAGCTGGGAGCACTTCGCCCTGTCGATGCGGCGCGTGCTCGACGCCAAGTAGGAGCGCCGCCGACCTTGAAGGTCAAGCCATGCTGAGTCGATTGATCGCGCACGCTCGCGGCATCGTCCGACGCGGACGAATCGGCGCCGAGCTCGAGGACGAGCTGGCCTTTCATCTTCAGCAGGAGGTGGAGGCGAACATCGCCCGCGGCCTGTCGCCGGCCGAGGCGAGGCGCGTGGCGCTGCGTGATTTCGGCGGCGTGACGCAGACGGCCGAGGCCGTGCGCGCCGTTCGCACGATGTGGCCGGACGCGGCGTGGCGGGATGTCCGGTATGCCATCCGATCGCTCCGTGCCACGCCGGCCTTCACGATCGTTGCGCTCACGGTGTTGACGCTGAGCATCGGCGCGTCCACGGTGATTTTCTCCGTGGTGGACGCGGTCATTCTGCGCGGCCTTCCGTTCCATGAGGCCGATCGCCTGGTGTCGGTCGGAGAGCTCAACATCAAGACCGGATCCGACTGGGGGCTGGATCTCGTCGCGCCGCAGAACTTCCTCGACTGGCGCGAGCAGCAGACGGCCTTCGCCGGGCTCGCGGCCGTCGGATACGCCAGCATCAGCGTCAAGCCGGAGAATGGCCAGGAGCCCGAGACGCTGGAGACCCAGGCGGTCACGGCCGACTTCTTCCCGGTGCTCGGCACCAAGCCGATCATCGGCCGGACGTTCACCGCCGAGAACGAGGTGAACGGGCGGGCCCGGGTCGCGGTGATCAGTTACGGCCTCTGGCAACGGCGGTTCGGCGGCGCACCCGACGTGATCGGCCGGCCGCTGCCGGGCCAGCGCGGGGACTTCGAGATCCTCGGCGTGATGCCGCCGTCCTTCGCATATCCGGTCGGCGCGATCCGCCCGACCGAGGTGTGGATACCGAACGTGTTCGGGGCTGACGAGCGTGTGCGGGCCAACGAGTACTCCTACCGCCTGCAGGTCATCGGCCGGCTTCGCGACGGCACATCGCTCGAGCAGGCTCAGGCGCAGATGAATCAGATCACCGCGCGGCTGGCCGCCGAGACCCCTCGCTGGTTCGAGGATCGGATCGCCAGGGTGCTGCCGCTTCGCGAGTATCTGACGCGGGGCGTCCGCACCTGGATGCTCCTGCTGCTCGGAGCAGTGGGCTGCGTTCTGCTCATCGCGTGCGTGAATCTGGCCACGCTGATGCTGGTCCGGCTCAGCGCGCGCAGCCGTGAGCTCGTCATCCGGTCGGCGATCGGCGCCTCGCGCTGGGATCTCGTCCGGGCCCTGCTCGCGGAAAGCCTTCTCCTGTCGCTCGGAGGGGCCGCGCTCGGCGCGTTCGGCGCCTGGCTCGCCGTGGAGGCGCTTCGGTCCGTCATCCCGGCGGACGTGCCGCGTGTCGCGGCCATCGCCGTGGACCTGAGGGTGCTCGCAACGACCGTCGTGGTGGCGATCGCGAGCGGCCTGCTGTTCAGCGTCGCCCCTGTCCACTTGTTCTCGCGTGCGCGGGGCGGCGCGGGCGTGACGCAGTTGATGCGCGCGAACACGGCGAACCCGACCCAGCAGTGGCTGAGCGGGGCGCTCGTCACCGTCGAGGTCGCACTCGCCGTCGTCCTGCTCGTCGGATCGGGATTGTTCCTGGCGAGCTTTGCGCGCGTGACCGGCGTGAACCTCGGGCTCGATCCGCGCAATGTCCTGACGGTGCACGTCCGGCCGCTCGTCGGGCCGCTCGCGACTGACATGAGCATGGCGGAGGCCCAGCAGCGGAATCGAGGCCGTCTGCAGAGTATTCTCGAGCGGGTCCGCGCGATACCCGGGGTTGACGTCGCGGCGCTCGTGGGCGGCGGCGTGCCGCTTCGCGGCGACCTGCGCACCGAGTCGTTCGGCATTCCCGGTCGGGTCCTGCCACGGGGCGAAGATCTCGACTTCAACCAGATCTCACCCGACTACTTCCGGGCGATGAGGGTGCCGCTGCTCAAGGGCCGGTTCTTTACCGGCGACGACCGCCAGGGCAGCGATCCCGTCGTGATCATCAACGACCTGGCGGCCAGGAAGTACTTTCCCGGAGAAGATCCGGTTGGCCAGACGGTCCAGTTTCTGGGAACGCGGCGGGTTGTCGGCGTCGTCGGCAACATCCGGCACGACGGGCCGGAAAACGACTGGCGGAGGCAGGGCTTCGTGCCGCTCGAGCAAAGCCGGGCCGTCGGCGCGACGCTGGTCCTGCGACTCTCGCGCAACGCCGGCGACGTAGTGCCTGCCGTCAAAGCCGCGATCTGGTCCGAGTTCCCCAGCCTGGCTCTTCCCGACATTCAGACACTGTCGCAGTATTTGAACAAGCTCATCGCCCAGCGCCGTTTCAACATGCTGTTACTGGGCCTCTTCGGCATGCTCGGCATCGTCATCGCGTGCGTCGGCATCTACGGCGTGATGGCGTACGTCGTGACCCAGCGCACGCACGAGATCGGGATTCGGATGGCGCTCGGTGCCCTGCCCGCTTCGATCCTCTGGTCGGTGCTCGGCCGGGCGGTCGTGTATCTCGCCGGCGGGCTCGCCGTCGGCCTGATGGGCGCCTGGTTGCTCGGCGCGCTCGTGTCCGGGTTTCTGTTCCAGATCCCGCCGCACGATCTGCGGGTGTATGCCGGCGTGACCGCGACGCTCGTGGCGGCAGGACTGGCTGCGGCGTGGCTCCCCGCCCGTCGCGCGGCGCGCGTGGATCCGCTCGTGGCTCTACGTCTGGAGTAGGCGGCTTCTACCGTCTTCGCAGGCGGGACCGGGGTTTCAGTCGTCACTCCCTGACACACCGAACGGAAAATGCCCTCTGCTTCTCGCCACCGCTTTGACGATGGAGAGCTAGCCCGCCTCGACCAAAGTTGTAGAACCATGCGTTGGCCGGATCGATCTCTGATGCCGTCCAGTAGAATCCGTGGGCTTCCAATCGTGCATACTGGCCATCATCGGACGCGGCCGCCGCCGAGCAAGGCATTGAATCCCGAGCTGCCTCCGGCCAAGAGCGCCTTGTACGCCGCTTTACCGCTGTCATCCGAATCCTCGCTGACGCCACCGTAGTGCTTCGCCATCTGCCGCCATTCGTCGTTCGTCGGCAATCGCCATCCATCTCCCAGTGATTGACATCCTCGCCGCGCCGACTCCCACGTGTACAAACGGCCATACCGACGGCAATTCAGTTCCGCATCTTCGTAGCAATAGGACGGGACAGTGTTGACGTTCAGATTGTGTGTCGTCCACTGTTTGCCGTCCGCCATCCGCTTGGAGGAATACATCGTGCCGGACGCTTTCTGGTCTTGCGCTGAAAGGCGCTCCAAGGAGGCGCTAACAGACCCGAACGCAATACTCAGCGCGATTGACACGACACAAACTCGAATCGGCCTGGTCTTGTCCTTAACGCTGGTCATGAACGACCTCCACCGCGTGCCGAGACCATTCTACACACGACGCCTGCCACACTCGCGAGCGTCCATTGGGTGAACTAGTTCGACTCTGTCAGATTCCCTCCCCAGCAGACGCAACCGCGGGCGAGCGGGGTCGGCGGCCGACGCGACGGCGTAGCGCGCCGTCGCAGTGCGTAGCCGGAAAGCGCGCCCGGCGATTCCCCGCGGCGAGTTCGGTCGTTGTGATCCGCGTAGATCCCACGCGACCACCGGCGCATCTGTGCGCCTGACCTGTGCCGCCCACGCGTATCCCTACTCGCCGCGGGAGCGACAGCGTATGAGCCGGGAGCGGTTTCCCGGCGCGCGGAGCGGCGGCGGCTGACGACCCCGCTCGCCCGCCGATCTCACGGTCTTCAGATCGCGAGCCAGCTCGATGTCGGGGCCGCGACTCACGGCGCGCTGAGGATCCGCATCACGTCGACGTGGGCCGCGCGGCGGGCCGGGATGATGCTGGCGAGGACCGCGACGACGCTCAACGTCACGGTCGTCAGAACCATCACCCACGGGTCCGATGGTGTGACTCCGTAGAGTTGCGAAGCGACGAGGCGCCCGAACGCCAGAGCGCCCACCACACCGAGTGCCACGCCCCCGATCGCCATCGAGAGTCCCTCGCGAAGCACCAGTCCGACGATGGCGCCCGGTGTACTTCCCACGGCCAGGCGGACCCCGATCTCGCGCGTCCGCTGCGTCACGAGGTAGGCGAGCACGCCGTAGAGGCCGATCGCGGAGAGGAACACGGCGACAGCGGCAAACAGCGTCCCGAGGTGCATCGTATTCGTCCGTGACATCACCGCCAGCTCCGTCCGCTCGGACATCGTCCGGATGTCGAAGAGGGGCACCTCGCGATCGACCTGTGCGAGGGCCGAACGCACGTCGCGAACGATGGCGGTTGGTTCTCCATTCGTGCGGATGACGTAGCCGGCATCGCGCGGCGCCGTCACGGCATACGGGACGTAGTAGGTCCCGCTGGTTCCGCTCACGCCTTCCTCGGCCAACGGTCCGTGCAACCGGGCATTGCGCACGACACCGATCACCGTCAGCCACGGCGTGTTCGCGTCGATCGTCGCCAGCTGGCTGGTCCTCGCCGGCCAGAACATCCGCCGGCCGACGGCATCGCCATCGGGCCAGAACCGGCGGGCCAGGCGCTCGTCGATGACGATGGTCCTCGAGGTTGGCTGGTTGTCGCGCTCATCGAAGTAGCGGCCGCGGACGAGCGGCGTGCCTATCGCTTCGAAATAGCCTGGCGTGACCATGCTGCGCACGCCGCTCACGACGGGCTCCGCTGGCTTGGGGACATATCCTTCGGCCACGATGACGCCGGACTGGGAGCTGCCTCCCATCGGGACAATGGTCGTGGCGCCGGCCGCGGCGACCCCCGGAAGCTGTCGAATCGAGGCGAGCGATCGGTTCAGGAACGCTCGCGCGGCGTCATCGGACGCGAAGCGCGCAGCGGGAAGACTGATAGCGCCGGTGATCACGTTCTCCGTTCTGAACCCCGGGTCCACCGCCAGCGCATTGCGGAGGCTGACCCACAGCAAGCCCGAGCCCATGAGCAGGACGAACGAGCACGCCATCTGCGCGACGACCAGGGTCCGCCGCGTCGCTCGAAGGGCCCGCCCGTGCGTGCCGCTTCGCGAGCCCCCGTGCAGCATCGTTCCGAGGCCCATGGTGTACAGCGGGGACGCAGACACGAGACCTATCAGGACGCCGGCGAGCAAGCCGAGCCCAAGCGTTGCGCCGGCCACGACGGCATCGATTTGCACCAGCGGCGATCGCACGCGTACGCAGCGTGGACAGCAGCCACGCGCCGACTGCCAGCCCCCCAGCGGCGCCGCTGACTGCGATCAGCAACCCTTCGACCAGCAGTTGACGGACGATATCGAACCGTCCTGCACCGATGGCGAGGCGTGTGCCCAGCTCGGTGAGGCGCGCCCGCGATCGCGCCAGCGCGATGTTGCCGAGATTGCCCACTCCGATCACGAGTACAGCCAGCGCGGCCCCCCAGAGCAAATAGAGAGAACCTCGCACGTCCCGCACGAGGACCTCCTGAAGCGGCTCGACGCCGGTACGGAACCCCGTGTTGATGATGATCGGCTTCAGTTGCGGCGCCGCGCGCTCGAAGTTCACCGCATCCAGGGCCTTCAGCTGATCTCGCACTTGCTCAATCGTCGCGCCAGGCTTCAAGCGTCCGAGGCTGAACCATCCATTACCATGACGGGCATCGTCCGATCGCTGCCTGTCCGTCAGCGCCAGGGGAATCCAGAAGCGGGCGCCGGGGTCGCCGAACGAGAAGTCACGAGGCAGGATCCCGACGATCGTGAATTCACGTCCTGTGACACGAAGCATGCGCCCGACGGCCGTGGGATCGCTGCCATAAAGCTCGCGCCACAACCCGTCAGTGAGGATGATCCGCGCGTCGTTGCCAGGAGTGCCTTCCTCCTCGGTGAAGATCCGCCCGTGCGCCGGACTGACCCGCAGGAGGCGGAAGAGCGACGGCGTCGCCACCATGCCGCGCAAGCGGGTCGCCAGACCGCCCGTTTCGATCGTGCCGCCATAAAAGTTGTAGAACGCCTGTTCTTCGAAGACCGTGACGTGCCGGAGCCTGTCGCCGTAGTCAGGTGTCGCGCTGCGCGTGCCTCGCCGGGCCTCGACAAGGGGGTATTGATTGGCCATGAGGAGCACGCGCTCCGGTTCCGGAGTTCTCAGCGGATGAAACAGCATCGCGTTGACGCCGGCCACAATCGCCGCGTGGCCTCCCAGGCAGACGGCGAGCGTGACAATCGCGGTGACCGTGAACCCGCGGTCCTTCCGGAGCACCCTGACACCAAGGGCGAGCTCCCGCAGCCAGCGTTCGGCCGCGAAGGCCCCGCGCAGCCGTGACGGGCGCGTCGGCTGGGTGAGCCGGTGCCGGCCGCCGCCAGGTCACGAGCCAGCGCCGGCCATGAAGGCACCTGCGCCAGCACCTCATTCCAGGCATCCTCGTCGCTCGAGCCGCGCTGTACCAATGCCGTGTAACGCGCTTCGAGCTCCGATGCCAGCTCGTAGACCACTTCGTCGTACCGGTTCCCGGCGACATCCCGCCGGGAGAGGTGACGCCGCACGTGGGCCACGAAATCACGCATATTCGAGACCGGCCGCTCGCTGCACCGCGGTCATGAAGACGCTCCATGCCTGGCGCTGCTGTGTCAGCTTCTTCCGGCCCGCGGCTGTCAATTTGTAGAACCGGCGCCGGCGCTGCCCGGCCCGTTCGACCCACCAGCCGGAAATGATCCGTTGCGCCTCCAGGCGATAGAGGATCGGATACAGGGACGCGACGTTGAAGACCACCGCGCCGTTCGATCGCTGCTCGATGCGGATGGCGATGTCGTACCCATGGCGAGGCTCGTCTTCGAGCTGCGCGAGCACGAGCAGCTCCGCGGTGCCCTTCTTGAGTGTGTGTTCGTCGGAGGGAGTCGTCATATATCGGAGTCAAACATATATGACTCAATTCGTCGTTGTCAATCACGGGTGGATCGGACGGGGTGTGTAATTATGGAGGGGCCCTTCGGACATTTCCGCGAGTCCGGCTATGCGACACATTTCCCGGCTTGCCGCCCTCCCCATCGTGGCGGCCGTTTGCGGCATTGTTGCCGCGGCTGCCGCGGGGACCGGCCAAGTTGACAAGACGGCGTTTTCCGGATCACTGGAACACCCGGCGATCGAATACGCCCGCCGCACGCCCGCAGACCCCGTCGCACAGGTGAACGGGAGACTCGAGGCAGGGACAATTCGCCTGGCTTTCGATGACACCGCCGGGTACCTGCGGTCGGTGCTGCAGGCGTTGAATGTCCCTCTGGAATCGCAACTGATGGTCTTCTCGAAGACCGGCGTGCAGGCGGCCTACACAAGCCCTATCAATCCTCGTGCACTTTTTTTCAATGACTCAGTTGTGGTGGGATACATCCGAGGGGCACCGGTCCTCGAACTGGCGGCTCATGATCCGCGCCAGGGTACGGCCTTCTACACGCTCGCTCAGTACCCGCAGGGTCGTGCGGTTTTCACGCGTAGTGAAGTTTGCCTCAGCTGTCACGTGTCGTACAACAGCCTGGACGTGCCCGGCATGCTGGTGCGGAGCCAGTTCACGGCGGCCGACGGCCGCTCGATGCGTCAACTTGGCCAGTACGTCATCGATCACCGCAGTCCGTTGGAGCATCGCTGGGGCGGCTACTACGTGACTGGGACTGCCGGGTCGAGCCGGCACATGGGCAATGCCACCGTCAGCGGCAAGGGCCCTGCCGACTCGAGGAGCGTGAAGGGGCTTGGGCCTCTGATGTCGCTCGAGGGAAACGTGGACACTACCGGGTACCCTCTGCCCGGCAGCGATATCGTCGCCTTGATGGTGTTCGACCATCAGATGCACATGATCAATTTGTTGACACGCATCGGGTGGGAGGTGCGCGTTGCCGCGCATGAGCGTCGGCTGGACTTGACGCGCGGTCCACAGGGGGACGCCATCAACGAGCTGGTGGACTACCTGCTCTTCGTCGACGAGGCGAGGTTGTCCGGGCGCGTTCACGGCGCGTCGCGATTCGCCGAGCAGTTCAGTAGCCAGGGACCGCGCGACAAGAAGGGCCGGTCGCTCAGACAGCTCGATCTCGAACAGCGGCTGATGCGCTATCGGTGCAGTTACATGATTTACGCGAACGCCTTCGACAGCCTACCGGATGCCGCGCGATCCGCAATTTATCAACGCATGTGGCAAATCCTGTCGGGCAAAGAGAAAGGCTCGAAGGACAGCCGGTTCCCTGCCGCCGAACGACGAGCGATCGTGGAGATCCTCAGGGACACGAAGGCGGGTCTGCCGGACTTCTTCAGTCGGGACACGCGGTGAGGCTCCCTGGCGATATGGTCCTGCGGTGATAAGACCTGCCGCACCCCCAACGTTCGCGTGTCCGTTGATCCACGTCATCCCGCAGTCAGCGCGCTCGACTCTGACGTTCGTCCGACTCCACTGTCTTCCTTGCGCCGCACTGCCGACTGAGCCAGACCGGCACGGCCTCCGAGCTATACTCGCGCTGACGCTCGGAGTTGAGAACGGTGCAGAGTCATCCAGATGGATCAGCTCTTTCGGGACCTGCGGCTCGGCTTTCACGTCCTGCGGACCAACGCCGGTTTCACGGCGGTCGCCATTCTCACTCTGGCACTCGGCATCGGCGTGAGCACCGCACTGTTCAGCGTCGTGTCACGGCGTCTGGCTCAACGGGTATCCGTATGGGCGCGCCGGCGAGATTCTGTACCCGCGCGCGAAAGCGACGACCGGCGAGTTTGCCAACTCACAGAATGGCGTCTTTCAGCAGCGCGAGTTCCTGGAGTTCGCCCGCGTGCCGGCGGTCGCCGACTCGGTCGCGTACACCCTGGGCCGCTCCGTCACAGTGATCGGAGATCACGGCCCGGAGCTCGTGCCGGCGTTCTACGTGTCCGGCCACACTTTCGGGTTTCTTGGCGTGGCGCCAATGCTCGGGCGGCCCATCCAGCCTTCTGATATTCGGCCGGGCGGCGATGCCGAGCAGGTGGCCGTCCTCAGCTTCAACCTCTGGCGGCGCATGTTCCACAGCGCCTCGGACGTCGTGGGACGCACCGTGATGCTCAGCGGGGCGCCGCACGTCATCATCGGCGTCATGCCGCGCCGCTTTGGCTGGGGCAGCAACAGCGTGCCCACCAACGACGGGATGTACCTGCCCCTTTCGACCACCGATGCCGAGGCCCGGGTCCGGGCGGGTGCGCGGACTACCTGCGGACGATGGGAATCCCGATCCGAATCGGTCGCGACATCTCGGAGACGGAGGTCCTGCGGCACGAGCCTGCGGCCGTCATCGACGAGGCCGCACGCCAGCTATGGCCGGCCGGTCGAATCCTCTCGGCACGCGAATCACGCTGCACGGGTTGCGCGCGCCGACAGGCGCGCTGGAACTCACAGTCGTCGGCGTTGTCGGCAACGGCGACGATGCGGCTGACCGGCTCGACCAGTCGTCTTCGTGCCCTACACGGTCGCCGGCCTGCCGCTCGCCCCGACCGTGGTCGTTCGCACGCGCCACGATGATCCGCTGAGGTCGGCGGACGCGGTGCGCGCGCAGGCCTTCGCACTCAATCCGCGGGCGCTCCTTCTGCGGCCCGTCGATCTCGCGGCACAGTCCGCCAGCGGCCGTCTCCAGCCACGCTTCAACATGGCGCTCTTCGGCGGCCTGGCGGCGATCGCGCTCGCGCTCTCCGCGGCAGGTATCTTCGCGCTGCTGTCCTATCAGGTTGCCGGCCGGCGGCGTGAGATGGGATTCGCCTCGCACTCGGCGCCGGCAGCGCCCGGATCTTCTCGATGATTCTCGGCAGCGGTGCGGTGTTGATCGGATCAGGACTGGCGATCGGCGTGGCCGCCGGCGTTGCGGTCAGCCGTCTCGTCAAGAGCCAGATCTTTACGGTGCCACAAACCGATCCAGTCGCGCTCATCGTCTCGGTCATGATTCTCGCGCTGGTCGCCGCGTGTGCCTGCGGCCCGCGCGGCGGGCTTGCCGCGTCAATCCGCCCCCCGGACCTGACCCGCACGAGCGCAGCGAGTGCGGCCCCTTTCCCTTTAGCTCACGACCAGCGCGACCGCGAAGCCGTCGTACCCTTTGCCGCCGACCGTCTGGATGACCGTGGCCGCAACCCGCGTCTCGGCGGACAGCATCTCGTGAAGCCGCCGCATCGCCCTACCCGCTCGTCGTCGCTCGCTCGTCGATCACCGCCCCGCCGCGCACGACGTTGTCGACGATGATCAGGCTGCCCGGCCGGGAGAGCTCGAGCGCCCAGCCGAAGTAGTCGGCGGTGTTCTGCTTGTCGGCGTCGATGAAGACGAGATCGAACGGGCCGCGGCCCTCGGCGGCGAGTCGCGGCAGCGTGTCGAGCGCCGGCCCGACGCGCAGATCGACGACGCTCGCCAGACCCGGCGCGCGCGAGGTTGGCCCGCGCGACCTCGGCGTGCTTCGGCTCGGCCTCGAGCGTGACCAGCCGGCCGTCCGCCGGCAGCGCCCGCGCGAGCCAGATCGTGCTGTAGCCGCCGAGCGTGCCGATCTCCAGGATGGCGCGGGCCCCCGCGACTCGCGCGAGCAGGTGCAGCAGCTTGCCCTGGCTCGGCGAGACGCTGATCGCCGGCAGGCCCGCCGCGGCGCTCGATGAGAGCGCGGCCTCGAGCGCGGGATCCGTTTCGACAACGTTCCCGCTCGAGGTACTGGTCCACGGCCGTCCACTGCCGTTCCATTGACGCGAGGTAGTCCGTGGATGGCTGGATGTGGTCGGAGGCTGACATGAAGATACCGGGTGCACGGGAAATGTACCACTGGTGGCGGTCGGATGAAAGAGACTGCCGGTCCTCCCGCTCAGCGCGCCGCGTGGGCTCGCGTCCCCGTCGGTCAGCCGAAGCGCCCATCGGATGGCCTCGAAGTACATGCGCTGGACGACCGGGTTGTCCCATGACTCGGGAAGATGGCCGAGCGTCGAGTAGAACACGCGGCCCTTGCCGTGCGTCTTCACCCACGCGACCGGGGAAATCACCGTCGGTCCGGTGGACCAGCGGCGCCTCGAGGTCGACGCTCGCCGGGTCGAGCCGGGCGAGGACGCGAACGGTCTTGCGCGAGAAGTCCTTCAGCTGGTAGTGCTCGTCCCGGAGGACGAGAGAGGCGGGAAACCCTTCATCGCCGGAAACTCCGGATCCTCGACGATGACCCTGGCGTCGGTGACGTTCCACGGATGCTCGTCGAACCGGCCGCCCAGCATCTCGCCGAACTCGGGCCACGAGAAGAACGCGGTTGCGCCGGAGTGCGCCGCGACGAAGCCCTTGCCGTCGTCCTTGATGAACGACATCAGGTCGGCCCGCTGCTCGGGCGTGAGCTCGATTTCGCGCACGCCGAAAAAGAAGATCGCGTCGAAGTGGGTGAGGTTCCTCGCCAGGAAGTTCTCCCCCGCCGCGATGCCCGTGCCGGCGTCCGAACCGAATCGGGCTCTTCGTAATCGGCTGCGAGTCGGTCCGGATGAACGTGTCGAAGGCGCCCGATTCGTACCCAAGGCGCTCGATCGTCGCCAGCGCGTGAGAGATGACGTCGTGCTGATAGCCGACTCGGACGTCCGCCCACGCCAGCACGCGTTTCCGGGGCCGCGTCTGGCTCGCGGCCTGTCTGCTCGCCCTGTGGCGCCGTGCACGAGCAGCGCAGCCGCCAGCGCCAGCGCACGCGACGGCCAAGACGACGTCACGATCGGCTCGGTGCATCCTCCTAGAAGTCGAACTTGAACGCGAACTGCATGATCCGCGGGCTGGCCCGCCGTGAGGATCCGGCCGAAGTTCGTGCTGTTGAGCGCGGTCGATCGGATTGTTGAAGTTCGCCGTGTTCATCACGTTGAACACTTCCCAGCGGAACTGCAGCGCGTTCGTCGCGCGAACCTGAAGGTGCGGGTGACCGCCAGGTCGTTCTGAAACTGCGACGGGTCCACGAAGGCGTTCGGCTTCAGCGTGCTGTAGGTGCCGGCGGCCGGCGACGTGAACGCCGCGCGGTTCAGGTAGTTGTTGACCGTCCGTCGCCGTACGGATCGTCCAGCACCTGCACGGCGCGCTGGCCGCCCATGCCGCTGACAGCGCGTTGTCGACGCCGGTCGTGACCGACGAACGGCTGCCGCTCTGCCACCGGACGAGCGGCGCGATCTGCCAGTCGCCGAGGATCGCCCGCATCGTGGCGTTCGCGAACGTCGGCGTCCGCGCCACGACCGACACGTTCACGACGTGCCGGCGGTCCGAGTCGCAGTACGAGTAGTCGAGCGTCCGGATTGTTCGGATCGGTGATCGTCGGCCCGGTGATCTCGGTCGTCGCCGGATCGCTCATGCACTTCGAGAGCGTGTAGTTGGACAGCGCGCTGAGGCCGCCCTTCAGCCGGCGCTGCGCCGACAGCAGCATGCCGTGGTAGTTGGCGCGGCCGGTGTCGTCGAGCTGGCCGATCGTCCCGTAGAACGGCCCCATCGCCGGGTTCTGCGGAACAGCACGCCGGCGCGCGTTGGTCGTCGCCCGTCGTCGCGCCCGGCGAGTAGACCGCGTGGTTCAGCTCGGTCGCGCGCCACAGGTGGATCGAGTGGTTGCCGAGGTAGCTGCCGGTCAGCAGCCAGTCGCCGACCTGCCGCTGCGCGCCGATGTTCCACTGCTGCAGCGACGTCGGCTTGCGTGTCGAGCGGCGCGTTGACGTAGACGCCGACGGTCGGGAACGGCTGCGTCTGCCAGCCGGTGGCCAGCGCCGGGAACGGGTTGCCGCCGGGATAGGTCAGATACGGATTGGCGAAGCCGCCCGCCGGGCTCGTCAGCGTGATCTGCGCGCCCCACGGCGGATTGTTGGCGAAGCGCGTGTTGAAGAACAGGTGCGGCGTGTCGTAGAAGAGGCCCCAGCCCGCGCGAAGCGCCGTCTTCTCGTTCAGCTGCCAGACGACACCGGCGCGCGGCGCGAACTGGTTCAGCTTGTTGTTCATCGCCGCGGCCCCCGGGAAGCCCGGGTCGCCGGGGAAACAGCAGCCCGGCGGGCGCCTGCGGGTACGACCGGCTGCGGATGCCCGGGTCGAACCGCGCCTCGTCGAAGTTGCTGACGTAGTCGAGCGAGTTCTTGATCGGGAGATACGGCTCCCAGCGCAGGCCGACGTTGAGCGTCAGGTTCGCGCGGATCTTCCATTCGTCCTGCACGTAGGCGCCGACGTAGTCGTTCTCGTCGAAGTCGTAGACCGGGTTGCCCTGGAGGAAATTGCTGACGCGGCCGAGCATGAAGTCGGCGAGGCCGAGGCCGGTCGTCTGGCCGTTGAAGGTGAACTGCCCGTTGGTCGGACGGTTGTTGACCGTCTCGATCTTGGTGCGGATCCAGTTGCCGCCGAACGACATCTGGTGCCGGCCGCGCACGATGTCGACGTCGTTGGCGATCTGGAAGCTGTCGGAGTTGAAGTAGCCGGGGTTGGTGGCGCCGGTGCCGATGTTGAAGCCGTTCGTGACGCTCACGCCCATGTAGCCGGGCTGCGGGCTGTAGACCGCGGCGCCGAGGTCGGCCGGCGAGAAGTACAGCGGCATCGGCCGGTCGTTGATCGTCTTGTTGAAGGTGACGTGGAACGCGTTGACCATCGTCGAGCGACAGCATCCAGTTGTGCCCGCCGACGAACGAGTGCACCTGGTTGTTCTGGCCGGTCCGGCTCAGCGTCAGCACGTTCTTGCCGTCGTAGGTGCCGGGATTGTCGTAGACCGCGTACAGGTAGCGCCCGAACACCGTCTGGCTTCGCGTGATCGTGTAGTCCACCCTGGCGAGCGTCTGGTGCTCGGTGTTGTTGTTCGGAATCCCGTACTGAAGGCGGCCGCAGGGATCGGTCGACGACCGGCACGTGCTCGAGGAACTTCATCGCGATCGGGCTGAAGGCGGCCGGATCGATCCGGTTGTTGACGAACCCCGCCCCGGCGCCAGGCGACCTGGCGGCCGCTGCAGGACGGCGCCGCCACCGCGGTGAAATCGCCGCCCAGCATCGCGCGGTCGGCACGAAGCTGACGGCTTCCGGCGGATTGCTTCTCTCGATCCTGCCCTGGTAGCCGGCGAAGAAGAACAGCTCGTCCTTGAGCAGCGGACCGCCGAGCGTGCCGCCGAACTGGTTGCGCTTCAGGCTGTCGCGCTCGGCGCGAAGAAGTTGCGCGCGTTGAAGTGATAGTTGCGCACGAACTCGAACACGTTGCCGCTGAAGCGGTTCGTGCCCGACTTGGTGACGAGGTTGACGGCGGAGGCCGCGTGGTGGCCGTAGCGCGCCGGCAGCGAGCTGGTCTCGACCTTGAACTCCTGCAGCGCGTCGGGGAACGGCGTCGGCAGGTTCAGGTTGTTGAACGGATCGTTGTGCGTGCCGCCGTCCATGATGTAGGTGATGCCGTTGGCCTGGCCGCCGGCGACCGAAATCGTGACGGTCGGATAGTTCTTGTTGGTGTTGAGATCCCCGGCCGGCGCCGACGTCGCCAGGCCGGAGAGGAAGATCAGCTCCGTCGCCTGCCGGCCGTTGAGCGGAATCTCGTTGACCTGCTGGTTGTCGATGACCTGTCCGACGCCGGTGGAGCGGGTTTCGACCATGGCGGTGTTGGCGGTCACCGTGACCTGCTCGCCGAGGTTGCCGACGCTCAGCGTGACGTCGATCGTCGGGTTGGTGTTGACCTGCAGGACGATGCCGTCCTGCACGTAGGTGTTGAATCCCTGCAGCGCGACCTTGAGCTGATACGGTCCGACCGGCAGGTTCGGAAAGACGTAGGCACCGTCGGCGCCCGGTGACGACCGTTCGGGTCATGCCGGTGTCTGTCTTGGTGATGGTGACCGATGCCCCAGGCAGCACGCCACCGCTGGAGTCGTTGACGACGCCCGCCAGCTGCGAGCCGGCGACCGCCTGCGCCCAGCCGGTCCCGCGGAAAGCAGCCACACGAGAATCGCGCCGAGTACCGGGCGTAGCGACCTCATTCGCACCTCCGATTGTTCCAAATCTCGAGCGCGACGGTAGCACTCCGGAGCCGTCCGCCCTAGGTCGTAACGGTATCGCTACGGTAACAACCAGCCGGTAGGTCCGGAGGATCCGGAGGTGCGAAGGCGGTCCACGCGAGTTCACGGATAGGCGTCAGGCCGCGACCAGGAGATCAGCGGGACGGGGCGGTCGCGGTCGTCGTCATGGGGTGAGGTTTGAGGATGGCATCGGTGGAACCGAGCGCCCATTTGATCGCTTCGAAGTACATCTGCTGAACGTCGCGGATGTCCCACGTGGCGGCGGCGTGGGAAAACGACCCGTAGAACACGCGGCCCTTGCCGTACGTCTTCGCCCAGGCGAGCGGGTAGTCGCGATCGGGCCGGTGGAGGCTCGGGCCCGGCGCGACGTTCGCGAGGTCCAGGCGGAGCAGCACGTGGATCTTGTCGCGGGAGTACTCCTTGGGCTGATAGAACTCGTCGGTGAAATCGAACGCCGCCGGAAAGTGCTTCGTGGCGGGAAACGCGGGATCTTCGTTGACGACGGTGCCCGGTCCGTTCACCGGGTGCCCGTCGAAGCGGGCCCCGAGCAATTCCCCGAACTCCGGCCAGGATTCGAACGCGGTGAGACCGACGTGGGCGGCGACGAAGCCCTTGCCCTCGTCTCGAACGAATGACAGCAACTCCCCTTTTTGCGCCTCGTCGAGCGGCACGTCACGGTGACCCATGAAGAAGATGGCGTCCACGTTGTTCAGGTTGGGGCCTCCGCTCGCGGGCTGGCCGGTGGTCTTCAACGGGCTCTTCGAAATGATGTTGGAGTCGGTCCTGATGAACGTGTCGTACGCGCCGGACTCGTAGCCGAGGCGCTCGATCACCGCCAGGGCATGCGAGACGGAGTCGTGCTGCGCCTGCCCGTTCCGTGTGTCGGCCCACGCGAGCACCACCTTGCGCGTCCGCGCCGCGCCGCGTCCGGCCCCGCGGCCGCGCTGGCCGCCGCCCTGTGCGCGCTGGCCCGCGGGAGCCGCGGTGGTGGGGTCCTGCGGCGCCGCGGTCAGTTCAGCCGGTTGCCGGGCAAGGATCCAGAGTCCACACGACGACACGATCGCGATGGCGACGAGGCCGACTCGAGCTTTGGTCATGTCATCTCCTCCACTCGCGGCTCGCACCGCGAAGGCGGCGCGACACTTCCCCGGCTGCGAAGGATCGAGGCCGTACGACGGATCGAAGCTTGTTACCGTGCCGCTACGGTAACGCGGCCCCTACCATGCGAGGCTGAAGGCGGAGACCGGTGGCGCAAGAGCGCATAGAATCGCCGGATATGCCACCGCGTCAGCGGCCCCGCGCGCCTCGCGAATCCGCGGACACGCGCGTGCAAGGCCAGCTCGAACGCATCCTCGCGAGCGCGACATTCCGTCCCGTCGATCGGTTGAAGCGCTTTCTCAAGTTCGTCGTCCAGGAAACCATCGCGGGCCGCGGCGATCAGCTCAAGGAGTACGTGATCGGCGTCCACGTGTTCGACAAGGAGCAGTCGTTCGATCCCCGCGCCGACCCGATCGTCCGCGTGCAGGCGCAGGCGGCTGCGCGCGCGGGTGGTCCGATACTACCGCGAAGAGGCGCGCCCGGACGAGCTCGTCATCGACCTGCCGAAGGGCCGCTACTCCCCCGCGTTCAAGCCCGCGGCCGCCCCGTCGACGCCGAAGCGATCGATCACCGCGGCACTTCTGAACCAGAACACGGTCGCCGTGCTGCCGTTCGCGGACCACAGCCCCGCGGGCGACCTGGGATATTTCTGCAGCGCCCTTCGCCAGGAAGTGATTCATGCCCTGGCCGCGATCCAGACGCTGCGGGTGCTCGCCTGGGATCCCGCGGAACCGGGGGTGGCGGCGGATCCGCGCCAGGCGGTCCAGACGGCCCGCGCCGCGATGGTCATCACGGGCAGCGTCCGCCGGTCGGGAGACAAGCTCCGCGTGACCACTCATCTCGTCGATGGCGCGAGCGGCTCGTACGCCTGGTCGGAGACCCTCGATTCGACGGCCACCGATTTCGCCGCGCAGGAGGCCGTCGCGCACGCCGTCGTCAAGAAGCTGCAGCCGGACGGCTCGGCCGGCGCCTTTCGCGGCCGCCGGCTGGCCGAGAATCTCGCCGCCCGCAACCTGTGCCTCCAGGGCCGCTATCACCTGAATCAGCGGACCGAGGAGAGTCTCCGCAAGGCTGTCGACTTCTTCGAGCGCGCCATCGTCGAGGACAGCCAGTATGCGCTTGCCCACAGCGGCCTGGCCGATGGCCACGGGCTTCTGGCGCACTACGGCGTGTTCGGGCCGCCGAAGTCTGGACGAAAGCCGCCTCCAGCGCCGCGACGGCGGTCATGCTCGACCCCGGTTCCGCCGAGGCGCACACCTCCCTGGCGCACGTGAAGTCCACGCAGGACTGGGACTGGCAAGGGGCCGACCGTGAGTTCCAGCTCGCGATCAGCCTCAACCCCGCGTATGCGACGGCCCACCATTGGTACGCGATGTCCTGTCTGGTGCCTCTGGGACGCCTGGACGAGGCGCTCGACGAGATGCTGAAGGCGCAGTCGCTCGATCCCGTCTCCTCGATCGTGGCGCGCGACATCGCGCTCGTGCACTTGTTCAGGCACGACTTCGAGGCCGCCCTCGAACAGTCCGATCACACGATCGAGCTGAACCCGCACTTCTCGCCCGCCTACTGGGTGCTGGGTGTGATTCAGGAGCAGAGGAAAGACTTCGACGAGGCGGCGGCCGCGTTTCAACGCGCGATCCATCTGTCGCCGCAGACGCCGCGCATGCAGGCCGCGCTGGGCCGGACCCACGCGCTCGCCGGAAAACGGAAAGAGGCGCAGGAGACGGTGCGCAGGCTGGAGGCCGTCGCCGCTCAGCGCTATGTCTCGCCGTTCGAGTTCGCCTCACTCCGCTTCGCACTGGGCCAGACCGACCTCGGTTTCCGCTGGCTCAACAAGGCCTGCCAGGACCGCTGTTTCGAGCTGTTGTGGATGCGCGTCGATCCGCGGCTCGATCCGATCAGAAACGAGCGCAGATTCGAGACGGTCGCGAAACAGATGGGGCTGGTCTGAACAACCGGGAGCCGGTTTCAAAACCGCTGGTGGCGTCCGGCTTCAGCCGGACCAAGCGGGTTTTGAAACCACTTCGAGTCATTCGCGCGGCGGCTCGCCGTCGTACGTGACCGGAAAACGGATCCGCATCGGCCGCTCGCGCGTGTACTCCTCCGACACCTGAGCGGTCAGGCCCGCGACGCGCCCGATGATGAACGCCAGCTTTCCGAAGAGCGGCGGAAACCCGAGATCGTAGAGCACGGCCGCCAGGGCGCCGTCGATGTTGATGGGAAGGGGCTTGATCTCGTCGCGGACCACCGTTTCGAGCGCCCGCATGAACGCGATCCCGTCTTTCGCCAGTCCCCGGTCCTTCGCCAATCCAAACAGGACCGCCGTGCGGGGATCGATACTCGTATGAACCCGGTGACCGAAGCCGGGCACCCGAACCTTCGCGGCCTTGGCCTGCGCCACGGTGATCTTCGCGGCGGCTTCAAGGGTCAGCGACTCCTCGCGCGCCCGCCGAAGTCCTTCGTCGATCAGCAGCATGCACGCGTGGCCTGCACCCGCGTGCTCGTCGCCGATCGCCAGGACGCCGGCCGCGACCGCCGCCTCCGGCGCCCCGCGGTTCCCGCTGGCCACCGTGCGCGCCGCCGTCGCCGACGGGGACGCGGGCCCGTGATCCGCCACGCCGATCAGGATCGCGTCCAGCAGGCGCCGCTCCGCCTCCGTCGGCCTCCGCCCCTGATGGAGCAGGAACACCACGTCCGAGAAGCTGGCCTGCTCCATCAGGCGCATCACGTCGTACCCGCGATACCGCATCGACGTCTCGTCGGCGTCGCTGATGTCCGTGCGCCAGGGTCCGGACTCCGGGTCTTTCGCAGCACTCATCGGAGATAGTGGCGGAAGCCAAACTCCTTCTTGTGGCTTCGGCTCTAGCCGGAAGAGTTGCGGCGCGCCACTTCCGCCTGAAGGCGGAAGCCAGAGCAGTTTGAGACCGCACGTGGAATAACTCACAGTTCACGGCTACTCGCCGACCCTGTAGACATCGTTGATGTCCCAGTGACCCGGCGTCGGCGTCGGGGCGTTTTCCATCGGCGCCTGAATCACCGTGGGGAGGTTCGACGCGAGCGCTTCGACGAGCGCGGGATACAGCTCGCCGGCCGAGTTGATGGCGACGCCGCGCGCGCCGAACGAGCGGGCCATCGCCGCGTAGTCGGTGCGATAGACCTCGCCGCGGCGTTCGAAGACACAGCCGAAGGTCGTCCCGTAGTGCATCTCCTCGAGGCCGGCAATCGTGCCGAACGCGCAGTTGTCCATCACCAGCCAGACCACCGGCAGATCGGCTTCCATCGCGGTGGCGACGACCGCGGGGTTCGAGCTGAATCCGCCGTCGCCAACGAGCGAAACGGCCGCGCGGTTCGGATGCGCGAGCTTCACGCCCAGGACCGCCGCGGGACCGAAGCCCATCGTGGCGAGCCCGCTCGGCGTGATGAACGTGCCGGGCACGGTAATCGGGAACTGCTGCGCGACGCCGTTCTTGTTCCAACCCACGTCCGTCACGATGAAGCCGTCTTCGGGCACGGCTTTTCTGAGGTCGCTCAGAATCCGCTCCGGCCGCATGGGGAATTGATCCGACGTCCAGTGGTGGGCCCAGTTCGCGGCAAATTCCTTGCGCCCGCGCGCGATGTCCTCCCGCAGCCTTCCGCGGTCGCGGTGCTTCACGCCCTTCGCCGCGGCAACGAGCGCTCCGAGCGCCGCCTTCGCGTCCGCGACTACGCCGAGCTCGGTCGGGTAGTTCCGGCCAATCTCGGCGGCGTCCGCGTCGATGTGAATGAGCGTCGTCGGCGGGATGCAGAACGTGAAACGCGGATCCCAGGAGCTCGAGTTCGCCTCGGCGAGACGGGTCCCGATGGCGACGATGACGTCGGCGTTGCGGCACGTGTCGTTGGAAACCGGCAGTCCCCAGAAGCCGGTCTGGCCGAGGAGCAGCGGATTGTCCTCGTGAAGACAGCCCTTCCCCATCAGCGTATGCGCCACCGGCACCTCGAGCGCCTCGGCAAGGGCAGCCAGTTCGGCGGTCGCGCGGCCCGACAGCACGCCGCCTCCCGCATACAACACGGGCCGCTCCGCCCGTGCCAGCGCCTCGACGATCCGTGCGGCTGTTGCCGCATCGATGGTCGGCCGCGCCATCTCCGCCGGAACCTTGCTGAAGGCGTCGACCGGCAGATCGGCGGAGAAGACGTCCATCGGCACGTCGACGAGCACCGGCCCCGGGCGGCCGGTCTGCGACAGGTGGAAGGCGCGCTCGAGGACCCGCGGCAGGTCCGCAGCGCTCTCGACACGATAGACGCGCTTGCAGAACGGCCGGTAGATCGCGAACTGGTCGCCGTCTTGATGCAGGTTGACTTCCTGATGCGGATGCCGCCCGCGGAAGTACGACTGCACGTCCCCCGCGATCACGACCATCGGGATCGAGTCGAGGGCCGCGTTGGCGACGCCGGTCGCGGCATTCGTCAGGCCCGGACCGAGGTGCGAGAGCATGACGCCGGGCTTGCCGGTGGCGCGCGCGTAGCCGTCGGCCGCGTGCGCGGCAATCTGCTCGTGCCTCGTGGAGACGAACCTGATGCGGCTCTTGCCGAGCGCATCGAGCAGGCCGATCACCGTGTGCCCGCACAGTCCGAACACGACTTCGACGCCAAGCCGCTCCAGGTAGTCCGTCATCTGGTACGCGGCGATGCGCGTGCCGGGCGCAGTCTTGGTCCGTTCGACGGCGGGTTGCGCGACTGTGGTCATGGTGCTCTCGCTGGAAGTGGCTGTCCCCGGTGAATCAAAACACCCGGCTGTTGAAGAACTCTCCGAACAGTTCCTGCTCCGGCGGCCGATCCTCGGGTATCGGACGGCTGACCCAGGTGACGTTCATGTAGTGCTTGAGCGAGATGTTCTCGTTCGTGATGTTGCCGCCCCACACGCCGCACCCCATGCTCGAGGTCATCGGCATGCCGTTGGTGAACGTGCCCGCGTTGGAGCTCGATTGCACCTGGCGCACCATCATGCGGCTGACGGGCGCCACCAGCGCCAGCCGGTGAATGTGCTCGTCGTCGTGCGAGTAGATCCCGCAGGAGTGTCCTTTGCCGCCGGTCTCGAAAATCCGCCGCACCATGTCGAGGGCCGCCGTCGAATCCTTCGTACCTGAAAATCGCCAGCACCACGCCGAGCTTCTCGGTCGAGAACAGGTGTTCCTTGCCGATCTGGCTCTCCGGCACGACGAAGAACGTCCTGTCGTCCGGAATCGCGAAGCCCGCGAGGCGCGCGATCGTCTGCGCCGGACGCGCAATCGTCGCGGCTGTCCGGTGCCCCTCGCCATCCCAGTACGCCTTCTGAAGCAGGTGCTTTTCCTGCTCGTTGACCACGTAGCCGCCTTCAGCCTGCAGCTGCGCGAGGAACGCGTCGTAGATTCCAGAGTCGACGAGCAGGTTGCCGTCGGCCGAACAGCCCGAGCCGTAGTCGTTGGTCTTGCTGATCGCCGAGTTGCGCGCCGCCTGTGCGACGTCGGCCGTTTCGTCGATGACCATCGTGGCGTTGCCGGCGCCGACGCCGTACGCGGGCTTGCCGGAACCGTACGCCGCCTTCACCATCGCCGGCCCGCCCGTCGCGATCGTCAGGTCGCACACGCTCATCAGCTCGCGCGCGAGCGGGATGCTCGGCCGCTCCACGCACTGCAGGAGATCCGCCGGAGCGCCCGCGGCCTCGAGCGCCGCCCGCATCACCCGGACCGTCTCGTTGGACGTCCTGCGGCTCGCCGGGTGCGGGGAGAAAATCACCGCGTCCTTGCACTTGACCGCGTACATCGCCACGGTGATGGGCGTGACGTAGGGGCTGGTCACCGGAATCAACGACGCGATCACGCCTGCCGGCTTCGCGTACTTGACGATGCCCTTTTCCGGGATGTCCTCGATGATCCCCATGCTCTTCTGACGGAGCACGTCGCGAAGCACGCCGAGCACCTTCGCGCGCCGCTTCGGTTCGCGGCTGCCCATGCCGCTCTCGTCGACGCTCATGTTCGCCAGCCGGGTCGCCGTCGCCTCGTTGCCCCCGGCCCACGCGATGGCACGGCAGAGCCGATCGACCGCAGCCTGGTCGTACCCCTCCACGGCCCGCATGGCGTCGCGCGCGCGTGCGAGCAGCGTCCCTGCGGTCGCGCGTTCCTCCGGGGTAATGGTTCTGGGCTCGCTGGTTCCGACTGCCATAACCTTGTGGCTGTCCTCCGGTCTCTGGAGTATCGCAGAATACAGGCGTCGCGGCTGTTGGCGGTAAACGCGTTGCCCACGGCCGGGAGGTAACGGAGGTGACGGAGCCAACGAAGCGCTGGCGCTGGCGCTTTACACGGAGGAACGGAGACGGAACTAAAACAGTTTTCTTGCTCCGTTACTCCGTTGCTCGTTGCTCCGTGTTGAAAGCGGTCCGTTGTCTCCGTCCACTTCGTTACCTCGACTACGTCCCCGTAACACTTTCTCCCGGAACTAACAGATCGTGTGTCGAGAGGCGACGATAGCATGCCGTCCGCGCCGGCCGCCGGTGTTACGGTGCCTCTACGGTTACACTATTTCGACCCCGGCAGCGCGAATGCGGTGATGCTGTCGTCGGTCACCGGCGCCTCGAGGAAGCCGCCGCCGGTGGACGTGATGACGACGTACTGCCTGCCGTCCTTGCCGAGATACGTGCTCGGTGTCGCGTGCGCGGTTGCGCCGAGCTTCACCGTCCACAGCTCCGTGCCCGTCCTGGCGTCGAAGGCCCGGAAACGGTTGTCGTCAGTCGCGCCGACGAAGACCAGTCCGCCGGCCGTGGCGATCGATCCGCCATTCCCGGGCCGGCCGGTCTTCTGCTTGTCGGGCGGCAGGCTGTCGGTGACGCCGAGGACGGACCTCCACGCGAACTCGCCGGTGTGGACGTTGACCGCCGTCAGCTGTCCCCACGGCGGCTGCTGGCACATCATGTTCGACTCGGGATCCTTGAAGCGTCCACCGCCCGGGAGATCTCTGTACGGGCTGTTCGAGCCGCGCCCCCCGCGGCCGGCGGGCGCCTCGGTGCCGGCCGGATTCGGCTCGCGTTCCGCAAATCCTTGAAGCTGCCCGAGCTCGCTCGTGTTGACGAACAGGTACCCGAGTTGCGGATTGAACGACGCGCCGCCCCAGTTCACGCCGCCGTGATTGCCGGGGAACTGCACTCGCAGCCGGTTGTAGCCGACCGGCAGATACGGACCGCCGAGCTGAAGGCCTTCCATGATCTTGCGGCAGGCGGCTTCCAGTTCCGGCGTGACGGTTGCGATGTCCGCCGGCGTCATGGTCATGCGGGACAGCGGGGGCGGCTTGACCGGAAACGGCTGCGTCCTGGCCGTCCGTTCGAGCGGCACTTCGCTTTGAGGTACGGGCAGATCCTCGACGCCGTAGATGGGTTTCCCGGTGACGCGATCCAGCAGGAACAGGAGCCCGCTCTTGCTCATGACCGCCACTGCCGGGATCGTGCGTCCCTGCTGACGAACATCCAGCAGGAGCGGCGGGGGCGCCACGTCGGCGTCCCAGATGTCGTGACGCACGACCTGGAAGTGCCACATGTACTTCCCGGTGCGCGCATCCGCCGCCACGACGCTGGAGCTGAACAGATTGTCTCCGGGCCTGTCGCCGCCGTAGCGATCTGTAGCAGGCGCGCCAAACGGCATGTAGACGATGCCGCGCTGCGCATCGACGGTCATCAAGCCCCAGACGTTGACCCCGGAGCGGTTCTTCCAGCTGTCGCCCGCCCACGTCTCGTTGTACTTCGCTCCCGCTCGCGGCACGGAGTGAAACGTCCAGGCCAGCTTTCCGCTGTGAACGTCCCAGGCCCGCACATCGCCGGCGGGCCCCTGTGCCGGACCCTCTTGCGTCCGGCCCCCCGTGATAATCAGGTTCCGGTAGACGACCGGCGGAGAGCTCAAGCCGTTGTTGCCGGGCAGCCCCTGTAGGATCTCCGGCGTGTTCAGATTGACGATGCCGTTCTCGCCGAACGCGTCACGCGTCCTGCCGGTCCTGGCATCGAGGGAGAACAGCTTCCCGTCGCTCGAGCCGAACACGATCTGCGGCGGCAGCGCCGCATCGCCGGGCCAGTACTCGACACCGCGTGTCGAGGGCTGCCCGGTGGGGAGCTGGTAGACCCAGACCTCTTTGCCTGTCGCCGAATCGAGGGCGACGACCCGTCCGTACGGCGTGGACACGTACATCACGCCATCGATGACGAGAGGGGTCGTCTCGCCGGGAGAGAAACCGGATCCTCCGCGCCCCCGTCCCCGGCCCCGTCCCGGCGCCGGAGGCGCGGCGTCCGCGGGCGGCGGCACCGCAGCCGCCGGCGGCCTCATGTGATAGACCCACGCCACGCTCAACTGGCTGACGTTCGCCGGTGTGATCTGCGCCACTGGAGAGAAGCGCATGCCGCCCGGGTCGTGACCGTATGTACGCCACTCTTGTGCTGCGGTCGGCGTTCGCGGTCGCACGGTCTCCTGTCCCGCCGTGAGCGCCGCGGCGGCAGCGGCAGTCAACAGCGCGACGAAGCACACTCTGGACGTCTTCATGATGCAACTCCGTCACGCATTCGCGCGCGCCAGCGGCGCCGCCGGTGTTTCAGGCGCCGCATCGGTCGGCCACAACGGCCGGTTCGGGTTGATGAGCAGCGTCAACATCCCACCCGCGACGTACACGCCCGCCGTGATCAGGAACGGAATGGTCCAGGAATTCCACCACTGAAGGGCGTACCCGACAACCAGCGGGCTGATGGCGCCGCCGATGTTGCCGACCGTGTTCATCGCACCCGTGACCGTTCCGGCGCGCTCGCCGCCCACGTCATGGCAGATCGACCAGCAGGCGCTCACACAGAGGTCGGCGATGCCCAGCGTGAGCGCGAACAAAGCGGCGGCGGCCATCCTGTTGTCGATCATCGCGGCCGAGACGAGCACCAGGCCGCTCAGAGGCAGCGTCACGACGCCGAGCGATCGTCCGATCTTCAAGCCGTGCTTCTTGACCAGGGAGTCGGTCAGGCGGCCGCCCGTCCAGGTGCCGATGCCCCCGGCCAGCAGCACGAAGCCGGCGATCACACCGGCCTCCTGCACGGTAAAGCCGCGCACCTCGCGCAGGTAGGTCGGCAGCCACGTCAGGTTGAAGTACAGCGTGTACGCCATGCAGAAGTACATCATGCAGATGAGGAGCATGTTCACGGAGAGCAGTTGGCGCCACGCGACCGCCTGGCGCTGCCCGCTGCGTCCAAGTCCACGCTGGATGGTCTCGAGCTCCACCGCGTTCACCGCCGGGTGCGTGGCCGGATCGTCCTTGTACCAGCGCCACCAGAACACGCACCAGGCCACGCCAAGCAGGCCGAAGGCAAAGAACGTCTGCCGCCATCCGATCCAGGTCATCAGCAGCACGACCAGCGGAGGCGCGATCGCGCCGCCCACACGCGTGCCCATGAACACGACACCGTGCGCCGTCCCGCGCTCCGCCGCCGGGAACCAGTTGGCGAAGCTCCTGGAGATGTTGGGAAACGCGCCGGCCTCCCCGACGCCGAACAGAAATCGGGCCGTGAGGATCGACACGAAGTTCCAGGCCACGCCCGTCAGCATCGTGAACGCCGACCACCAGAGCACGATCCGCGTGAGCACTTTGCGGGGGCCGATGACGTCGCCGAGCCACCCGCTCGGAATCTCGAACGCCGCGTAGGCGATCGTAAAGGCACTGAACACCCACGCCATTTGAACGACGTCGAGGCCCAGGTCCTGCCGGATGGCCGGCGCCGCCGCCGAGATCGCGACGCGATCGAGGTAGGTGATGATCGACAGGATCAAGGTGAAGCGCAGAAGCGTAAAGCGCCCGCGGCTGGCGTGCATCAAAGGCTCCCAAGGCCCCGGCGGCCAGGCGGTTCTCCGAGCTGGGTTGTGGTGACCCCGGGGGCCGGACTGTATCACCTGATCCGGGTCAGGCAAACGAGGTTACCGTACGCCTACGGTATCTGCGGGAGGGAAAAGCCGTCACGCTGTTCACGGGTCCAACAGGAGGACGGGAGGACTGGAGGGTCCCGGGATGTTCCGTCCGAGAACGACTACGGCCATGATGGGCGCGGATTCCGCGGAGTGCACGGATGCTCCGAGCGACAGGCGACGGACGATAAACCGACTCCGTCTAGCGCGCCGGGCAGCAACGAACCAGAGGCCGGCGCCTGGCCTGGCGCGTCGCGCGGCGCGATTGCGGAGGGCGTGCTGACTCGATGGCACGAGCTTCCAAGCAGGGCACGCACTCGGTCGGCGTGGCGCGCCAGTACCTGCGGCACGCTCGGCAAGCTGCGAATTGTCAGGTCGCGGTGACGGTGGCGCTCTGGACCGGCGCCCGCGCCTGGATGCTGGGGGCAAGTTTGTATCTGCCCGAAGCCTGGCTGACGCCCGAGGCGCGCCCGCGCGCCCGCATTCCGGCGACCGTGCGCTTCCAGGAGAAATGGCGACTCGCGCTGACGCTCCTTCGTCAGGTCCGCGCCGAGCGGGTTTCGGCTGACGGCCGTGTTGGGCGACGCCGAATTCGGGGACAACCCCACGTTGCGGCGCACGCTGCACCGCGCGAAGCTGCCGTATGCGTTGGGGGTCTCGTCGACGCTGAGCGTGTTTGTCAGGCCGCGCGTGCGCGGTGGCCCCGGCGCGGCTCGGTCGGCCAGGGCGGCCTCGGACACGGCCGATGCTGGCCCCGGCGGGTTCACAGCCAGTCGGTCAGCCGCCGTCGCGGCCGAGCCGGCCGCCAGGCGTGGCGATCCATCACCTGGCGCAACGGCGATCAACGCGCGCCTGGCGCGCCCGCTTCTTGCGCGCGTCGCGTTACAGCCGGCGCACGACGTGGCGACAGCGACGCGTCGCGCCCGAAGTCTGGCTGCTCGCCGAGCGCGATCAGGCGGCGCGACGCCGCGCACCGAGTACGACTTGGTGCGATCTGGCCGGCGACGGCGTCGCTCAAGCGCGGCTCGTGCGGCTGGCGCATCAGCGCTGGGCGATCGAGCAGCAGTATCAAGAGCTCAAGGACGAACTCGGTCTCTCTGACCCGGCTGACGTAGGTCATGCGGAAACGGCGGACTTCGTCGGCGGCGGCGGCCGTCACGAGGTCCCCGGACACCGCGACTATTCGCGCCTTGTCTTCACGTCCGCTGGAATCCGTAATCCAGACAGTCGTGCCTGGAATCAATGTGGTTTCGAGGGCGCGGGTCTCTGGAGGCGTTCGCCGAAGCCGTGGAACCGGCCGGCGCAGAAGACAAACAAGTAGAACGATACACTTCAGCCAGCTCGGTCGTCGATTCGCGCCATGGTTGGCATGACTCCCTCACTACATATTGCGCAAGGCGCGCGGAAGACGGCTCAGGCGGCGTCATTTCGCACGAATCCTCTCTTGCCGTAAGCTGACGGGATGGCCCCCTGGTCATTGGAGCGCGTGGCTGCGCTCGCGCCGGATCCGGCGTCCGCATCCGCGGGCCAGGCGCTGGCCAGCGAGCGAAAGTGGGCCGCTCTCGGGCGGAGCGACCGCGCGATCTGGGGACTCTGTCAGGGTTCGGGCAAGCAGCCGTACCCGGCGCGCGTGGATCTCTGCCGAGCCCGCATTCAAGTGCAGTTGTCCGAGCCGCAAGTTCCCCTGCAAGCATGGTCTCGGGTTGCTGCTGCTCTTCGCGAAAAACGCCGGCGTCTTCGCGCCCGGCGACGAACCGGACTGGGTCGCCGCCTGGCTCGCGGATCGGGTGGAACGGGCGACGAAGAAGACCGAGCAGGCGGCGGCTTCGCCGACAAGCCCGACAAGCCGGTCGACCTCGAATCGCAGGCCAAACGCGCGGCGCAGCGCGACGCGCGCGTGCGCGACGGTGTCGCCGTGTGCCGCGTGTGGCTCGAGGACCTCGTGCGCCGCGGGCTCGCCTCGGCACAGAGCGATCCCCCGGCGGATTGGGAGCGCGCCGCGGCGCGTCTCGTGGACGCACAGGCTTCCGGCCTCGCGTCGTTCGTCCGCCGCATTCCGATGACGATGGCGTCGGGTCCGGGGTGGGATACCCGCACGGTCGACCTGCTCGGGAGACTGCACCTGCTGCTGTGTGCCGCGCAGCGTCTCGATGACCTCCCTCCCGATGTCGCCGGTGACGTGCGAACGGCGCTCGGATGGACGCAGTCCCGCGAGGACGCGCTGGGCTCGGCTGGCGTCGCCGATCGCTGGATCGCGATTGGACAAGTGATCGAGGAGGACGAGCGCTTTCGGGTGGCGCGCACGTGGCTCGTCGGCCAGTCCACGGGACGCCGCGGGTTGATCCTCGACTTCGCCGCCGGCTCGCAGCCGCTGGAGCGATCGATCGCAGCAGGGTCGGCATTCGACGGCGAGCTGGCGTTCTACCCGGGCCGCCAGCCCCTCCGCGCGTTGCTGAAGTCGCGATCCGAGTCCTATGCGCTCAATCTCGATCTCGGAAAAGGATGGGACACGACGATCGAAGCCGGGCTGCTCCGCTATGCCGAGGCGCTCGCGTCCAACCCGTGGATCTTCCGATGGCCGCTCGTGCTCGCGGAAGTGCGTCCGGTGCAGGACGGCGCGCGCTGGTTCCTCGTGGACGAGCAGGGCCACGGCCTGCCGGTGCGCCCCGCCTTCGCCCGGAGCCTCCAGTTGTGGCGTCTGGTGTCCGCGCGCGGCGGATTGCCCATGACGGTGGTCGCCGAGTGGGACGGAATCTCCGCTTTTCCGATTAGCGCAATGAGCGGATCGCCGGCTGAATACCTCGACCTCGCGCCGAGGTGGCAGGCGTGATCGGCACGCCATCGCCGCAGGAGCGACTTCGCGCGCTGGGCGCGGCCGTGACGATCGGCACCGACCGGACCGGCGGCGACCAGCGCTCTGCCGACACGCTCCTGACGGAGGTCGCGAGGTTCGGGATGCAGGCGCGCGCGGGATGGCGGCCGCAGATGCATTCGGGCCGTCTTCCAGACCCTCCACGCGACGATCGGCCGGTTCCGCCCGCGAGCGCCACCGCCACGCTGGTCAGGCTCCTCGGCGCTCCCGATCCCGGCGCTCATCGAGGAATGGGCGCAGCTCGCCCTTTCACACGGGATGCGCGTCGACGGTGCGACCGCGCCGCTGCTGCTGGACTGGTGGGCCCGTCAGCCTCGTCGCTCCGAGCCGGTCTTTGCCGCGCTCGGCCGCCGCGGCGAGTGGCTCGCGTCGCTGAACCCGGACTGGCACAAGCCGGTGGCCGCGACGGAAACGTCCCTCCGATGCCGACGGAGGTGTGCGCGCGTCCGGCAAGAGGCGCCGAGCGGCTCGCAGGTCCTGACAACCGTTCGACGGCAGGATCCGGCCAGGGCCCTCGCGCTCGTCGAATCCACCTGGCAGAGCGACGGCGCCAACGTCGGCCAGCGGTTCCTGGAAGCGTTTCGCGAACCGTCCATGGCCGACGAGCCTTCTGGAGGCGGCGGTTGGACGACCGTGCAGCAATGGGCGCGCCGCAGGCGGCCGCCCTTCTCGCGCCCATCGCGGGTCCGCCTGCCGGCAGCGGCTCTCGGGCATGCCGCGAAGCCAATCATCACGGTGCGGGAATCGTGGGATGCCGTCTCAGTCGCGGCCGGCGGCAGATTCGTGCTCGTGCCGCCGGAATCGTTTGCCGTCTTCTGGGAACGCGACGGGATCGAGGAGCGCCCGCCCGAGGGCGTCGGCCCGAGGGCCTGGTGGATGCGTCAGATTCTCGCCCGTGCCGACCTCGCGGTGTGGACCGAGCTTACTCGAGATCAGCGCCGGAAGCCGTTCTCGAATCGCTGAAGAAAGACGACTTCTTCGGAGATGCGCTGCAGGCGCTCATCAGCGCGGTCACCTCAGCCGGGGATCCGGCGTGGAGCACGGCGCTGGTTCGATCGGTCGCGCGATCGGCCGCCATTCGACGTCGCTGCGACAGCCGCGCTTCTCGAAGGGCTTCCGGACGATCAGCGCGGATTCACTGTCGCTCGAGACGGCCGCAAAGGCGCAACTGACAATGGTCGACCGGTGGACGGGGCCGACGTCGTTCGATCGTCCCTGGTCACCGGCGTTTTCCACGGGAGCGATGCAGATTCTCAGCGCCCATGGCGGAACGAGGTGGATGACGCCTGGCGGCTTTCGAGCCATTGAAGCCACGTCGCAGCGGATTTCGCCGGACGCCCTCGCGGCATTCGAGGGTGCCGTCGCCCGGTCGTTTCTGGATGCGGCCGCGGGCGGTGCGTGAAGCACATCGAACGCGTGCGGCTGCGGGCCGATATGCAGAAGGAGTTCACAACGTGACCAAGACCAAGACCGAGGCCTTGCGCGAGCCCGCCGAATCGCAATTCGCGGCGGGCTCGCCGCGCTCGCCGCCATCGACACGCGCGAGGCCACCGAAGTGGCTGCTCTCGCCGTGGGCCGTCCTGACCTACGTGATGGGCGGGACGCTCGAAGACGGCACGGTCATCTCGCCGAAAGTACGTCGGCCACAAGCGGCTCGTCGAGATCGCCGTCGCGACGCTCGCCACCGACCGCGCGCTGCTCATCCTGGGTGTCCCGGGCACGGCCAAGAGCTGGGTGAGCGAGCACATCGCGGCGGCGATCAGCGGGGATTCCACGCTCCTCGTCCAGGAACCGCCGGCACGCCGGAGGAAGCCATCCGCTACGGCTGGAACTACGCGCTGCTGCTCGCCAAGGGACCGACACTCGACGCCGTGGTGCCGAGCCCCGTCATGCGCGGAATGACCGCGGGCAAGATCGTCCGCGTCGAGGAGCTCACGCGCGTGCCGAGCGACGTCCAGGACACGCTCATCACGATGCTGTCCGAGAAGACGCTGCCCGTGCCGGAGCTCAACAGCGAAATCCGCGCCGTCAAGGGATTCAACATCATCGCGACGGCCAACGACCGCGATCGGGGCGTCAACGAGCTGTCGAGCGCGCTCAAGCGGCGGTTCAACACCGTGGTCCTTCCGGTCCCGACTCCATGGAGGAAGAGGTCGAGATCGTCCAGCGGCGCGTCGTCCAGCTGGGCCTATTGCTCGAGCTGCCGGCCGACATGCCCGCCATCGACGAGATCGCCGCGTCGTGACCATCTTCCGCGAGCTGCGCGACGGCAAGACGATGGACGGCAAGAGCAAGCTCAAACAGCCGTCGAGCACGCTGAGCCCGGCGGGAGGCCATCAGCGTCATCACGAGCGGCATCGCGCTCGCCACGCACTTCGGAAGTGGAAAGCTGCAGGCCTCAGACGTGGCCAGCGGCATGCTCGGCGCGATGGCTCCGGCTATCCGGTGCAGGACCGGATTGTGATGCAGGATAACCTGGAAACCGTCATCAAGGAAAGAGACGGGTGGAAGGACCTGTACCGCGCCTGCAAGGACGTGTTGTGATTCTGATGGCCGGCGCGCTCTCCGTCTTCGGCGTGCGTCACCACGGTCCGGGCTCCGCGCGCGCTCGTGCGCGCCCTCGACAAGCTCGATCCCCGACCATTATCCTCATCGAAGGCCCGCCCGATGCGGCGGATGTGATCCAATTCGCCGCGCATCAAGAGATGTCACCCCCGGTGGCGTTGCTCGTCTACGAGAACGATGCGCCGAGCAGCGCCGTCTACTACCCGTTCGCGACGTTCTCGCCGGAGTGGCAGGCACTGCGCTGGGCCCTCAGCAAGCTATGCCGGTGTGGTTCATCGATTTCCCGCAGTCGCTGAGGCCACGCGATCGCCCGGCGGCCGACGGTGAGGATGGCGAACCCGCGCAGGAGCCCGGAATACCCGCCGGCCGAGCCGCTGCCGGATCCACCGGTGACGCGCCGCGATCCTCGACGTGCTGGCCGGCCCCGCTGCTGCGGGGTTCGAAGATGGAGAGGCCTGGCCCGCTGATCGAAGAACGCCACGCCGAGGACTATCGCATCGGCCTACGCGATCCGCGGCGCCATGGCGTCGGCGCGCGAGGAGCTCGGCGGCGCGCCGCACCGAGGAGCCCGCACGACAAGCGCGCACCGCCCGCAAGCAATCCCGCGCCGCCGCCAAAGAGGGCTTTCGCCTGCATCGCGGTCGTTCCGCGGCGCGTGGGTCTGAGCTGACGGCAGATGCCCTCAAGCTTCATCCCGCAAAAGCAGGACGACGGCTGCCGAAACGCAAGACCGCGGCGACCTGGATTCCGTGGACCTACGATTGTCTGTGTCTCGACTCGGGTTACGGCGCTGGTGTCGCGAGCCCCGGCGGTACGACCATCTGCTGGTACATCAGCAGCTGCTCGCGTGCTGGATGACCCGGGTCGCGCGGCTGCTCCGCGACGAGGATATCGACTTCCCCCTGCTACGTCATCGAGTCGGTCCGGCTGGCCGACTCCCTCGGCGGCGAATTCGCGGACGTGCCGCCGGGCTCGACCAGCCTCGGCGACGTTGTCCGTTCTCTGCCACGGCAACCCGGTGCCCGTGCGCCTCATCCAGCGCAAGCTCGTTGTGGGACAGCGTCTGGCCGGGTGCCCTGATGTTGTCGACGGTTCCCCTGCAACGGGATCTTCCGCGCTCCAGAAATCGCTGCGGCTGAAAAAAATCGCTCGACGACATCTTCGATCCGCATTCAAGTGAAGAAATCCTACACGGCCCAGGACCTGCTGCATCGCCTCCGCATTCTCGGCATTGACTGGGGCCAGCTGCAGGAAGACCAGCGTCAGCGGGCGAGCACGTTTCACGAGATCTGGAACCTTCAATGGCTGCTGAAGTTCGCCGTCAAAGTCATCGAAGCGTACGGGGGAAACACCGTCGCGGATGCGGCTGCCGCATCCGTCACACAGCGCGGCAACGAGTGCGAGCGTCGGCCAGCTGACGGCGCTGCTGGACGACGTGATCCTCGCCGACCTGGCCGGCGCGGTAACGGCTGCTGGCCCGGATTCAGTCGATATCGGCGATACTGACTTGGGCGATCTGATGACCGCCTTGCCGCCGCTGGCGCGCGTCCTGCGTTACGGCAACGTGCGCAACACCGACCTGGCGCTCGTCGAGCCCGCCGTGGCAGGACTGATCGCACGTGTCTCGGTCGGCCTCGGCCCGCGTGCGCGTCGACGACGACGCCGCCGGGCTGATGCGGCAGCGAATTGACGGCGTGCACGCGGTGCTCAGTGCCCTCAGCCGGCCGCAACCCGTCGGCCGCGTGGACGGAGGCTTTGGAAGGCCCGGCCATGCGCAGATCGACTGTCGTCGCGGGACGGGCGTCCAGACTGTTGCTCGACGCCGGGGGTGACATAAACCGGAACCAGCCGCTGATCGTCCGTCGCTGTCGCTCTGGCGCGGCAACGATCCCTGGAAGGCATCAGCCTGGTCGAAGGCTTTCTCTCGGGATCGGGGCTGGTGCTGGTTCACGACGCGCGCCTCCTCGGCATCGTCGACCGGTGGCTCACCGGGCTGACGCGCGAGACGTTCGAGCAGGTCTGTCCCATCGCGCGGCGGACGTTCTCGACGTTCGAGAAAGCCGAGCGGCGGCAAATCGGCGAGAGATTCGCAAAGGGACCACATCGACTGGCGCCGGCGCGGCGCCGGCCGCAAGCGACGAGTACGACCCCGTGCGCGGCGCGCTGGTCGAGCCCATCCTCCGGCTGATTCTTGGCGATCGGGTGCCGTGATGCCCGTTGATTCCAAAGAACGCCTGGAGCGCTGGCGCCTCTTGCTCGGCGGACAGGAAGCGGACGGCGTCGGCTTCCCCCTGACCGGGCGGGCCCTGGCCATGGACAGAGCGATGGCCGCGCTCTACGACGGCGCCGGCGGGCGTCAGGGATCGCTGGGCGCATCCGCGCCGAACGCCGCGCGATGGCTGGGCGACATCCGCGAGGACTTTCCCAGCTCCGTCGTCCGCGTCATGCAGAAGGACGCGATCGAGCGGCTCGGCATGCAGCGCCTGTTGCAGCCGGAGATGCTATCCGCGGTCGAGCCGGACCTGAACCTGCTCACGACGCTGATGGCCCTGTCGGCGTGATCCCGCAGCGGGCCAAAGCGACGGCACGGCAGATCGTGCAGCGCGTCGTGCAGGATCTGCTGCGACGGCTCAGCGCGCCGATGCGCCAGGCGGTGACTGGCGCGCTCAAGCGTTCGACCCGGAACAGGCGGCCGCGGCACCACGAGATCGACTGGAACCGGACGATCCGCGCGAACCTCAAGCACTATCAGCCCGAGTACGGCGTCATTGTCCCCGAAACCCGCATCGGCTTCGGACGCAGCCGCAACGAGCCTCCGGACCGTTGTCGTCTGCATCGATCAATCAGGATCGATGGGTCAATCGGTCGTCTATTCCGGCATCTTCGGCGCCGTGCTCGCGTCGATGCCCGCCCTGCGCACGCACGTCGTGGCGTTCGACACGAGCGTCGCCGATCTCACCGGGCAGCTGTCCGACCCGGTTGACGTGCTGATGGGGGTTCAGCTCGGCGGTCGGGACCGACATCAACCAGGCCCTCCAGGACCGTCAGACGCTCATCACGAGGCCGACCGATACGATCTTCGTGCTCATCACCGATCTCTACGAGGGCGGCGATCGCGAAGAGATGCTGAAACGCGCCGCCGCGATTGTCGGCTCGGGTGTCCGCCTGGTCACGCTGCTCGCGCTTGCCGACACCGGCGCTCCCTCCTTCGACGAGGAGAATGCCGCGGCGCTGGCGGGCATGGGCGTGCCGAGCTTCGCCTGCACGCCGGATCGCTTCCCCGATCTGATGGCCGCGGCAATCCAGGGCCGCGATCTCGGGCAATGGGCCGCCGAACAGGGGATGACCGCCAGCCGAGCCCGCGAGGGATTGTAAGATACCCCGGATGTCAGAGCCCGCCAGCGCCGGCGATCGCGCGGAGCGCCCCGCCGCCGCCCGCGTCTCCGTCGGTGCGGGCCTTGGGGTCGCCGCCGTCGGCGCCTTCGTCCTCAGCGGCTGGGCACACCGGAATCGCGTTGCACACCGCGCTCGCGCTCATCTTTCTAACGCACGCCGTCCACCACCATGATGTCGCTTTCCCAGACGTCAGTCGTGCTCACCAAGACCCATCGCCCGTCCCACGACGCGGTCAATCCGCCGAGGCCGGCGATTCGCGATGCCCGAAACGGGAGCGTCCCCAACCGCCGTACTTCTCGGTCGCCGAATCCATAGAAGTCGATCTCGTCGGCATCCGCTCCCACCGTCAGAAAGACGATGCCATCTTGGGTTACCGACCAGAGACCGAATCGGACTCGATCCAGAACGACGGCCTCCTTCCCACCTGCGACGGGCACCTGCATGAGCCTGCTGGTTCCGCTGACACCAAAAACGCCGGCGGGAGGGCGATCGAGATAGAAAAGGGTCCGACCATCTGGCGCTTGTCGCGGCTGCAGACCACCCTCGCGCGTAAGACGGCTCGGTTCACCGCCCTCTGCGGGAACTCTCCAGACTTCGGGCCTGCCGGAGCGGTCTGAGGTGAAATAGATCCAGCGCCCGTCGGACGACCATTCCGCAAGGCCGTCGGATCCATGTTCGGTCGTCACTCGGACAGATGATCCCTCGTCGAGAGAAACGAGAAAGACGTCTGAATCGCCGTCGATAGCCGCATCGATGACCAGGCGGCGGCTGTCGGGGGACAAGCTCCCGATGAGAAGCTCCGTGGCGTGAAGCGTGGTCACCTGTCGCAATCCCGAACCGTCCGCGTTCGCGATCCACACTTCCGCCCAACCGGTTCGATCGGACAGGAAGGCGACCTGTTTCCCGTCCCGCGAGAACCGGCCCGGAATGTCCACGCGCGTGGAGTCGGCAAAGCGGCCGATGCTCTGAAAGACGTCGTCTACGCGTCGACCCTCGAGATCGACGAGGCGAAGACCGACATCCGTGCGACTCCTTGTGAACGCGATTCGGCCTGGCCGACCCGATCGCGGACGAGACATCGACAGGCCGGCCACACCGGTGTGGAGCACCCTCGTACCCCGCTCGATCCGATCGCCATCGGCGGGGATTCTGAACACTGAGTGATCAAGCTCGGGAGCTTCGGCGACCGCGTACAGGATCTCGCGGCCGTCCGACGCCCAGCCGACACCGCTGATGCTGGCGTTCCAATTGGTCCGGCGCCGAGGCTCGCCCACCGCGATCGGCGCCACATACACGTCGGAGATGCCTGGCATCCCGTAACGGACAAACGCAACCGTCCTGCCATCGGGAGAGACCGCGAACACCCAATCCCCGGCCAACCTCGGCGCCCGCGTGATCTGATACCGGGCACCCGTGCCAGCTCGATCCGGAAGATCCCATGGGGACCTTCATCGGTCCGATCTCGCACGAGCAAGGACCTGCCGTCGGGCGTCCATCCCACCATTGAGCCTGAACCACTGATCCGCCGTTCCTGGCCGCCCAGCGCCGACACAATGAAGACGCCCTGGCCGCCTCGGACAAACGCAATGTCGCGGCCGTCGGGCGACCAGGCGGAGTGGACCTCCGCAGCAGAGGTTGGGGACAGTCGTAGACAACGAATGGGCGAGTTGGTCTGTCCCGGGAATCGTGTGCTATGGCGATTCCGGAGCGCCGACATTCTTCGGTGCTCGTGTCGCGGCGGTGGCAAGCGATGGCGGCGATTGCTACGAACACGACTATCGGGCACGTGTCGATACGACGGCCGCCCAGGACTGGATACGCCAGACGATCGCGGACGTGCTCGGTCTGCAGCGGTGAGCGTTGGCCTCGGGCGCGACCGATCGGACCGAACTACTCAGCCTTCGTGCCTGTCCGCCGGCCGGCTCGGAGCGCCGGCGGAGTTGGCGGCGTATCGTCGCGCGAACTCGGCGTCGGCGGCCTCCAGCGCGTCGATGATGCCGGTGGCGGCGACGAGAAGACCCAGCTTGGCCGCGCCGAGCATTCCCTTCGCAGCCTGGTCCGCAGCGGCGTCGAGCGCCTCGCGTGACCTCTCGATCGCGGCCGTGAGCGCGCCGGTCTGAGACTGAACGGGCGTGGCGGCCGCCCCAGCGAGTGGCTTATCGAACGTTGTGATATTCGACATGTCTGGCTGTTATGTGGAAGTCGCTCCAAAATGGCCGCCGTGCCTCGGCGCGGGCGGCTGTCCGACGGCGCGCCGTGCGAGCTCGGCATGGGCGTATGGTGCCAGGTGGCGCTTGAGGACGCAGACGAGCAGCCGATGGGGGAACGGAGCGCGCTCGCAGTCGTGCGGAATGTCTCCGTTGACGAAGCTCGTACAGAGGACGTAGCCGTGCACCAGCGGGACGGGAGCGCCGGCCGGCTGCAGCCAGTGGATGTGCTGCAGATCGGCCAATCGGACTGCGGCAGTCCGCCATGCTTTCCATTCACGCTGCACGGGGATCAGCAGGTCGTCCAGGGTCGTCATCTGACGCCTCATGTTTGCAGGTTTGAGCCAGGTTCCGGCTGAAGCCGGATGCCACGTATGGTCTTTGCCGTGTCCGAAAGCGCTGTGACTCTACAAGTGGTTTTCAAAACCCGAGAGGTCCGGCTGAAGCCGGATGCCACCTTCGGTTTTGAAACCGTCTCTACGCACGCGCGCCGCGTCCTGCAGCATCTGTCCTGCCCACCAATATGTGTTGAACTCGGCGACGACGGATCGCATCGCGCGCATCCGCCTCGCTTGTTCCGCGCCGGTCATGCGCAACGCGTCGGCGAGGACCTGGGCCGAGTCGTCGACGGCGTACGGGTTGACGATCATCGCTCCGCTGAGCTGCCCGGCCGCTCCGGCAAAGCTGCTCAGGACCAGCACGCCGCGCTCGTCGTCTCGCGCGCGCACACGAATTCCTTCGCGACCAGGTTCATGCCGTCGTGAAGGCTGCCGACGTAGCAGAGATCGGCCGCCCGGAGGAACCGGTACACGTCCGCCGGCTCGTGACGAGCCTCGAGGAAAACGATCGGGCGGTAACGCGCCGTGCCGAATCGCCGGTTGATGCGATTGGCCGTTCCCGCCACTCGGGCCCGAAGACTCGCGATAGGCCGGCAGCCTCCCCTGCTCGGCTCGGCAATCTGGACGAACACGAAGCGCTCCCTGGCTCCGGGATCGTGTCGAGCAGCCGCTCGACCGCCAGGAACTTCTCGTCGACGCCCTTGGTGTAGTCCAGCCGATCGACACCGACACCCAGGCGCACGTCCGGCGGCAGGTGGAGCTGCGGCGGACGGTCTCGCGGCAGGTCTCGATGGCCGGCGCGCCGGCGGCCCAACGGCTCGGCCACTCGATCGACACCGGATACGCCCGCACCATCGTCCGGCGCCTTCTGTATGTGATGACGTTCTGCGTCCCGGTCGACGTGCGCTCGCAAGCACACGCTCCGCGGTCTCGGCAAAGTTGCGGCAATCGAGCGCCGTCTGGAATCCGACGACGCTGCTGCCGAGGAGCCCGTCCAGCAGCTGGCGTCCCCACGGACAGATCTCGAAGTCGCGCCAATGCGGCCAGGGAATATGCCAGAACGCGACGATCGTGCTCCGCGGGAGGGCTCGCGAATGAACCGCGGCGCGAGCGCGAAGTGATAGTCCTGCACGAGGACCAGCGGCGAGTCGCTGTCCGCCTCGTCGCAGGCAGCCTCCGCGAATCGTGCATTCACCGCCGCGTACATCGAGAAGTCGCCGGACCGGAACACCGGCTGGACGTGCACCCTGTGGCACAGCGGCCACAGGCCTTCGTTCGCAAACCCGAAGTAGTAGCCCCGCTCCTCGTCGTCGTTCAGCCAGACGCGCCGGAGCCTGTACGTCGGACTGCCCGCCGGCACATCCAGCTCCGTCGCGCCAGTCGACGACCGCCCGGTCGGCCGTTCCCGCGCCGTGAGCCACCCAGACCCCGGAGCAGGCGCGGATCAGCGGTTCCAACGCCGTCACGAGTCCTCCGGCAGACCGCCTGACGACGATGTTGCCGGCAGGCTCCCGATCGTGTCTGAAGGGTTCGCGATTGGCGAGCACCACGATCGATTCGCCGTCGAACAGCGTTTCGAGCGAGCGCTGCAGGCGTTCCGCGGTCCAGACCGGACGCGTGTCCTTCTCTCGCGTTGCGGGCATCTCGACTCCGTGTTGCGGGACTCTGCACAGGACGAGTAGACAACGAGGCAGTACGCGGGGACCATCCGGCAAGAACCGGATGAACGGGCCGTTTACAGGGGAGCGTGGCGGCGCGTTTTGCCGAGCCGGGCGAACTCCTCCGGCATCGGGGCCTCCCCTGTTTGCCGGATGCCAGCCGGCCGGGCGGGCGAGGTAACCTTACTGAAGGGGGCGCCTGACGCCTTCGGAGGTCCTGATGAGGTTCAAGACGTGGCCCGTGGCGGCGCTCGGCCTGGGTAGTCTCCTGGTGCTGATCGTGGTGTCGATGCTCGCGTCGTCGCGCAAGGCGCAGGAGATCTACACCGAGCTCGACCAGCTCAACACTTACCACCACAATCTTGACGTCAAGCTTCGCCGCCTGCGTTCCGACGTGCATCTCTCCGGCATTTTCGTCCGCGACTACCTCCTGGATGTCGAGCGCGAGCGCGGCCCGGAATAACCGGCAGCGGCTGGCCGAGTTCCGGCGGACCAACATGGCGACGCTCGCGGAGCTCCGCGCGTTCGCCAAAGGAGACGAGGAGCGGATTTCCAACCTGCAGACGCAGCTCGACGACTACTGGGAGACATTCGATCCGCTCTTCGACTGGACGCTGACGGAGAAGATCCTCCGGAGCGCCGGCTTTCTGCGGCGCGAGGTGGTGCCGCGGCGCGAAGCGGTCCTGACCATCGCCCAGGAGATCGAAGAGTTGAACAACGCGAATCTCAAGGCCCAGCAAGCCGAGGTGGCGAGGCGGCATGACGCGTTCCGCGACGATCTCCATCGGTTGCTCTGGCAGAGCGTGCTGCTCGGCCTGGCGGTGGCGCTCGGCTCCGTGTTCCGGCTGCGCGTGCTCGAGCGGCGGTCCGACGAGCAGCGTTCGTTCGCTCAACAGGCGGAACGGCAGATGCGTCAGCTCTCGCAGCAGCTGGTCGCCGCGCAGGAAGAGGAACGCAAACACCTGTCGCGCGAGCTGCACGACCACGTCGCGCAGGTCCTGACCGCCTTGCGGATGGAGCTCGGCCGGATCGAGCGGATCAGGGCGCCCGGCGACGACCGGGTTCGCGCGGCGGTCGCCGAGTCCAAGAAGCTCGTGGACAGCATGTTCCGCACGGTTCGGGATCTCTCGCTCGGCCTGCGGCCCAGCATGCTCGACGATCTCGGCCTGCAGGCGGCGCTCGAGTGGCACGTGCGGGACTTCATCGCCCGCTACGGGATCGATGTCGAGCTGGAGATGGATGGGCGATTCGACACGGTCGCCCGATGGGTATCGCACGTGTGTGTACCGGGTTGTCCAGGAGGCGTTGACCAATTGCGTGCGGCACGCCAGGGCGCACTCGATCGTGGTGACGGGTCAGCGGCGACACCGGGCGGCTGGACGTGTCGGTCACCGACGACGGTGTCGGGTTCGATCCGGCACGGCGGCGCGATGGCCTGGGGCTGCGTGGAATCGAGGAGCGCGTCAAGGAACTTCAGGGCACCATGACGATGAACAGCGTGGCGGGCGAAGGCACGACGCTGGCCATCCGCCTGCCGTTGCCCGAACCGATGAGACGGAGGTGCCGCTTGCGCGTGCTGCTGGCTGACGACCACAGCATCGTGCGCCGCGGATTGAGGAGCCTGCTCGAGGACGCCGGCCTGTCCGTGGTGGCCGAAGCCGCCGATGGCCTCGAGGCCGTGCGGCTCTGTGACGAGCATCGGCCGGACATTCTGATCCTCGACATCGGCATGCCGAAGCTCAACGGCATCGAGGTCGCCGCACGCGCCCAGAAGCTCGAGACGCGGCCCGGCGTGATCATCCTGAGCATGCACGCCGACGAGTCGTACATCATCCGTGCGCTGGCGGCCGGGGCCCGCGCGTACCTTCTGAAGAGCGCGACCGACGAGGATCTGCTTGCCGGCCGTGCGAGCCGTCGCCGCGGGAAGGCCGTATTTCAGCCCGGCCGTGACGGCCGTGCTCGTCGAAGACTACGTGCGGCGATTGCAGACCCGCGGGTTGACCGACTCCTACGATCTGCTGACGGATCGCGAGAAGGAGATTCTCCAGCTGCTGGCGGAAGGACGATCCAACAAGGAAGTGGCCACCCTGCTCGATCTCGGTCTGTCGACGGTCGAAACCCATCGCGCGAACCTGATGCAGAAGCTCAATCTCCACAACACGGCGGAAATCGTCCTGTACGCAGTCCGCAAGGGCATCATCGTCGGAGCGTGCTGGCGACCGCGAAGATGCTCGGGCGAGTAGATGCTACTCTGAGATGATGTCGGCCACACGATCGCTCGAGTGGGCCAGGGCTGTCGCCATGGACTTTGACGACACGCTGGCCGAAGACGGCGTCGTCGAGCCGGCAGTCCTCGACGGCTTGCGGCGCCTCAAAGCGTCGGGCCGTCAACTGCTGCTGGTGACGGGCCGCGAGATCGACGATCTCGTCCGCACGTTTCCCGCGATCGCGGTTTTCGATCGTGTCGTCGGCGAGAACGGCGCCGTCCTGTATCGTCCGGAGACCGGCGGCTCGAACGCGCTCGTCGCCGTGCCCCCTCGCGACGACCTCATCGCGCGACTCCGCCTCGAGCACGTTGCGCCGCTCGCCGTCGGCCAGGTCATCGTCGCAACCCGGGCGCACCACGAGACCCGGATTGTCGAGGCGATTCGCGCGCTCGACCTGGATCTCGTGGTCATTCGGAACAAGGGGTCCGTCATGGCGCTCCCACGAGGCGTCCACAAGGGCAGCGGCCTGCTCGAAGCGCTTCGCGAACTGCAGATGGCCCCGCAGCATGTCGTCGGTGTCGGTGATGCCGAGAACGATTTCCACCTGCTCGATGCCTGTGGCTACGGTGTCGCGGTCGCGAACGCGCTTCCTGCCCTGGCGCAACAGGCACATATGATCACGCCGTCGCCCTGCGGCCGGGGGGTTCTCGAACTGATCGAACGACTGCTAGCCACGGATCCCGAGACTGACTCAGAAACTTTTCGTGGCTTCCGCCTTCAGGCGGGAGGATGCCGCCGGCGCCCCGATTTCCCGCCTGCCGCCGCGGACTTCCACCTAAAGGTGGAAGCCACACGTATCCGAAGGGCGCCTGCACTTCCACCTGAAGGTGGAAGCCACAGGTATCCGAAGGCTCTAAAAGTTCGTGCGCGTGGAGATGCCGAACGTGCGCGGCTGGTTTGTCAGATAACCGACGCGGGCGCGCGTCCCGCGCTCCTGGTCGAGCGCCAGGAAGGCCCGCTCATCGGTGACGTTGTTCACGTACACCGCTATGTCCCACGTGTTGCGGCGGACGCCCACGCGCAGGTTGACGATGTCATAGGCCGGCATCAGCGGGTTGTACGTGAAGGTCGTGGCCGTCAAGGGCCCGCCAATCGTGTTCGCGCCGAAGGAACCCATGTTCAGCGTGCCCAGATCCTCGTCACCAACCTGCGTGAAGCGCGATCCGCTGTGCTGGTAAGTACCGGTCAGGTACCCGAGCCAGCCCGGCTTGACTTGCCGCTGGTACGTCGCCGCCGTCGCGAGCTGGAACCTCGGCACGGTCGGCAGCCTCCTCCCCTTCTCGATCCCCGAGACCACGCTGACGATGCCGGCGCTGTCAGTCGAGGTCAGCGTCGACCGGAGCTCGGAGTCGTTGAAGCTCCCCGATACGGCGAAGTCGAAGCTGGAGTTCGGCGCCGCCTCGAACTCGACTTCGATCCCCTGGCTGCGCGCTTTCGGCACGCTGAACATCACACGCGACGAGCACGAGCCGGCCGTGACGGTCGCCTGAAGATCGCTGATATCCATGTAGAAAGCGGAGACGTTGAACGCGCCGTTGCCGTTCAGCACCCTCGACTTGGCGCCGACCTCGTAGTTCCACGCGGTTTCGTCCTGCCAGGACTCCCGTCCGCCGAACGTGACGAGATCCTGCGGCGTGCACAGCCCGGTGTTCAGCGGGTCGTTGATGCCGCCGAGCCGGAAGCCGCGGGAGACCTGCGCGTTCAGGTTCGCGGTCCCGGACAGCTTGTAAGTGGCGATGACACGCGGCGCCACGCCGTCGGCGTCGGTGGAGCCGGGCTGCGACACGAGGGACGTGCCGGTTTCTTCATTACCGAAGAGGCCGTCGAAGATCTTGCTCCTTGTCCTCGCTGAAGTGGTAGTAGCGCAGGCCGGCGGTCAGCTCGAGCTTGTCGGTCAGGGACAGCGTCCCCTCGCCGAAGAGAGCGAACTGATCGAGTTTGTAGTCGAGATCTCGAAAAGAACAGCGTGTCCTTGGGAGCGCGGAGCCCGCGGGTCGGGAATACCGCTGCTGTCTTCGAACCCGCTCACCAGCAGGTTCTGGCCGTAGTCGCGAACCGTGTGGCTGTAGAAGCCGCCGGCGACCCAGGGGAACCGGTCCCTGCCGCCGAACAAGCGGACCTCCTGGGTCCACACCTTGGCGTTGGTCGCATCGTCCAGCGGAGCGTCGAGTGTATACACGTTCTCGGGAAGGCCGAGGCTGCCGCCCGTGATGCTGGCCGTCAGCGCGGTCGCGTCGCGCACCACCAGGACGTCGCGGAACGTGTAGGACGTGATCGATGCGAGGCCGACTTTGCCGAAGTTGTACGAGAGGTTGAGGTCGCCGAGCACGAAATCGTCCGTGAACTCCTCCTCGAGCTGAGTGAACTGCTCGCGTTCGCCGAGCGCGACGGCCGGCCGCGTCGTGGTGAAGGCATTGCCGAGGATGTTGAAGTCGTCGATGCGGTTCCAGCCGTGCGTCCAGACTCTCTGGTAGACGATGCGCGGCGTGATCGACAGGCGATCGTTCGGCGCGATCTTCACGGCCGCCCGTACGCCGGTCCGGAAGCCATCGTTGACGTCCTCATCCACGGTGAGGCCGGGCTGGACCGCATCCATGAACCCCCCGAAGCGGTTGAAGTAACCGGCGACGCGCACCGCAGCCGTGTGGCCCAGCGGGACGTTGAAGCCGAGCTTGGCGTTGCCCCCCACGCTGCCGCCGCCGGACGTGCTGCCCCCGACCTCGGCAATGCCTTTCGTGATGTTCAGCTCCGGCTGGTTGGTGATGTAGCGGACGGTCCCCGACAGCGAGCCCGAGCCGAAGAGCGTCCCCTGCGGTCCGCGCAGAACTTCCACGCGGGTGACGTCGAAGAGGTCGATGTCCGGCGTGAACAGCGAGAGGGAGATGGCCGATTCGTCGAGGTACGCGCCAACCTGCTCCTTCACCCCGGGCTGGTCGCGCACGATCTGTCCTGCGGAGACGCCGCGCATGGCCACCTGGCTCTGACCGGGTCCGAGGTTCTGCACGGTGAACCCGCCCACGTTCGCCGCCACGCCCTCGATGTTTTCGGCGCCCCGGTCCCGCAGGTCCTGCTCGGTGGGAGCCGCCATCGAGAAGGGCACGTCGAGCACCGTCGATTCGCGCTTCATGGCCGTGACGGTGATTTCTTCGCTCAGCGCCGCCTCCAGCGAGAAATCGACCTGCCTCGCCGCGCCGGCCGGGAGGTCGACCGTCTGTGAGACCCTCCGGAAGCCGGCCAGCGCCGCCGTCACAGAGTAGGCGCCGGGGGCGAGCGCAAAGGAGTAGCTCCCGTCGTTGCCCGTGGTCGTCGTCTGGGAAGCGTTGGTGGCTTGATTGGTGACCGTGATGGTGACGCCCGGGATCCCTCCGCCAAGCGCGTCACGGACGACGCCGTTGATTCTTTCTCCCGGAGCTTGCGCCCACGCTCGTGTGCCGAAAATGAGCGCGACCATCGCGACTGCCATGACGAACCGCTTGCGCCGCAGAACCATGTTGGAGCCTCCCTGCTTCTGGCTTCATACGGCCTGCGCGCGGGAATTGTCAAGCTCACCAAGGGGGGACTCACGGCGACTGCGGTGGCAACATCGCCGCGAACTTCCTACCCGAGGCGGCGTCGGTGACGAGGAACCGGGGCAGCGCCATGACGGAACTGCTCGCGGTGATAACCCGGCCATCCAGCGACAAGCCCGCCACGTAGCCGGATTCCGCGGCCAATCGGAGCAGCTCCTCGTCGTAGATACCGAATGGCCAGGCGAGGAAATCGACATCGACGCCCAGCTTCTGCTCGAGGACGGTCCTGGGACGCACCAGTTGCTTCACAGCCAGCTCCCGGTACGCGGCGGGCGCGAGCCGCCGCTTCTCGATCTTGAAGTTCGGATGCCAATACGTGTGCGATTGCACGTCGAACAAGCCCGTCCGCGCGAGCGCCTGGAGCTGCTCCCATGTCAGCGCGTATGACGCGTTCGAAATGGCCGATGGATAAATGAACAGCGTGACCGGCACATTGAATTCGCGCACCAGCGGCAGCATCTCCGTCATGACCGATCGATGGCCGTCATCGGCCGTGATCACGACGGATCGTGGCGGCGGCGGCGGGCCCTGGCGGAGAAGATACGCGACCAGGACGCGAAGCGGCACCGTCCGGTAGCCATGGTCCTTCAGGTACTGAAGCTGCGATCGGAACGTGGAGGTCCGAATGGTCATCGAGTCGGCCACCACTGGTCCGAAGCGGTGGTACACGAGGATCGACGCTCGCAGTGCGTCAGGGCGACCGTCGCGTTGCTCCCGCGCGGGTCCCGCTCCGGCCGGCGCCAGTGAGGGATTCGGGGACGCGGCGATCAATGCGACGCTGGCAAGGAGCGCCACCCACGAGGCCGCGTGCGGGGACCGGCCGGTCATGCCTCGAAAACGCGTTGCGTTCGATTCCACACGTCGAATCCAGCGTAGCAGCAGATGGGCGCCTTGAACGCCACCATCCTTATCTATTGTCTGCGTCGCGGAGCCGGGTCCAGTCGACAGCCCGGCCCGATTCAATGTACATAAGGACCCGTGACAACCCTTCGTGACTCCAGCCTCGTGAATCGCGGTCTGAATGCGTCGCGCGTCTGGCTCGCGTTGCTGGCCGTGACGGCGTCTGCGGCATGCGGGACGCCGGCCCTGCCGCCGGGCAGTCCCGACAATGGCGGACTGGTCCTGCCGGACGGTTTCGAGGCCGTCGTCGTGCACGACGGGGTCGGCCGTGCACGGCATCTCGCCGTTACGGATCAGGGCATCGTCTACGTCAAGCTGCGTGCGCCCAATCCGAAGGGACTGGTCGCGCTTCGCGACACGACCGGCGACGGCCGCGCCGACCAGGTCGAGGTGTTCGGCGACTACGACGACATCGGCGACTACGGCACGGCGATGCGCATCCACGACGGATACCTCTACTTCACCACGGCCGGCGAAGTGTATCGGCAGAAGATCGTCCCGGGCCAGCTCGTGCCCACGGGGCCCGGGAACGAAGTGCAGCTCATTCTGAAGCACAACTACAAGGCCAACCTGCCATCGTACGAGCACATCGCGAAGCCGATCGCGTTCGACGACCGGGGTCACATGTACGTCCCGTTCGGTGCGCCCGGGCGACTCGTGCCAGGTCGTCAACCGCCGGCCGTCCTCGCCCGGCCAGGATCCGTGTCGAGAGCTGGAGTGGCAGGGCGGCATCTGGCAATTCGACGCGAACCGCCAGGGACAGACCGAACGGGACGGCCGCCGCTACGCCACGGGCATTCGCAGCGTCGTGGCCATGACCTGGAACCGCCGGGCCGGACACCTCTACGCGCTGCAACACGGGCGCGATGACCTGTACCGGTCGTGGTCGCAGTTCTACTCCCGGTGGCAGAGCGCGGTGCTGCCGTCGGAAGAGTTCTTCAAGCTCACGGACGGATTCGACGGCGGCTGGCCGTACTACTACTACGACCAGATGCAGGGCAAGAAGCTGCTCAACCCCGAGTACGGCGGGGACGGGACGAAGGCCGGCAAGGGCGGCGAGCTCGAGAAACCGCTGATCGGTTTTCCGGGGCATTGGGCGCCGAACGATCTGTTGTTCTATGAGGGGGATCAATTCCCCGAGCGCTACCGCAACGGCGCGTTCATCGCGTTCCACGGATCCACGATCCGCATGCCGTACTCGCAGGCCGGCTACTTCGTGGCGTTCGTGCCGTTCGAGGCCGGCGCGCCGTTCGGTCCCTGGGAAGTGTTCGCGGACGGGTTCGCCGGCGTGGACCCCATCGTCAACACGAGCAATGCCGCGGCCCGGCCGATGGGACTGGCGCAGGGGCCGGACGGATCGCTCTACGTCAGCGACAGCGAAAAGGGGAAGATCTGGCGCGTGATGTTCAAGGGGAATCGTCGATCGTTCGGCGCCGCCCAGCTCGCGCGGATGGACGCCCGCAGGCAGCAGGCGCACATCCGTACGCCGGATGAGGAGAAGGACGTTCTCGGACGCGACGTGGTCGAGGCCGGCGCGAAGTTGTACGACAGAGTACTGCGTCGTCTGTCATCAGCGCGACGGCAAAGGCGACGGCGCGCGGTTTCCTTCGCTCGTCTCGACCGGCTGGGTTTCGGGCAACAGGAACCGGCTCATCTCGCTCCTCTTGAACGGGCTCCAGGGCGAGATCGACGTCGAGGGCAGGAAGTTCAACGGCGTCATGCCGGCGCACGCCTTCCTGAGCGACGAGCAGATCGCGCAGCTCCTGACGTTCCTCAGGCAGAACTTCGGCAACCACGGGAACGCGGTCGAGGCGGCCGACGTCGCCGAGGTTCGAGCGCGACCGAAGCCCAAGTGAGATGGGCAAACCCCACCCCGAGGGATGGTCCGCGCCCGCCCGGTGGTTCGACTCGTTCTTGAACCGAACACTCACGGATCATCCAGTGACGATTGCACTGCAGACAACGGAAGTCTCTCCGCTGCCGATCCTCGCAGGGCCGGCGGCGCCGAAAATCCTCTTCTATTCGCACGACACGTTCGGCCTCGGCAACATCCGGCGCACGCTGCTGCTCTCGCAGACGCTCGCGGAGGAGTATCCGCGCGCGGCGATGCTGGTCGTGACCGGCTCGCCGATGATCCAGGCGTTCCGCATTCCTGAAAACCTGGACTACATCAAGCTGCCCTGCCTGGATCGGACGGCTGCCGAGTGCTACCGGCCGAGATTCCTGGCCGCCCAGTCGTCGGAAGTGGATCGCATCCGGCGGGCGATCCTGGTCGAGACGGTCCTGGGCTTCAAGCCGGACCTGATGATCGTCGACAAGCGGCCCGGCGGCGTCGCCGGCGAGCTGCTCGATGCGCTGCGCGCGCTGCGCCGCCGTCCGACCACGACTCGTGTGGTCCTCGGCATGCGGGACATCCTCGACGAGCCCGTGCGCACGCGGAGCTCGCTCAGGTGTACGCGCGACATGGCGACGATCGCGCGCTACTACGACGAGGTATGGATCTACGGCGAGCACAGGATCTTCGATCCTGTCGTCGAGTACGCGTTTCGCGAGGACGTGGCGAGAAAGACCTGTTTCTGCGGATACCTGCGGCGGCCGTCGCCGCCCGCCACGGTGGGGTGACACGGAACACGGGGATGGGACCGGGCTTGGCGGTGGACCTGCGATTCACGACCGTGCTCCGTGCACCGCGCCCGCCTTCCGCCGACCCGGAGTCGAGCAAACGCGACTTCGTCGACAACCTCGAGCTGAATCTCGACGTCTTCAACGTGCTGAACACGTTGAACGCGACCAGCGTCGTGGGTGTGGCTGGTTCTCCTCTCTTCGGCAAGCCTGCCGCCGTGCGGCCGGCCCGCTCCGTCCAGCTCTCGATGCGCTACCGTTTCTGACACCGGTGCGCTCCGTCGTTTTGATACCATCGACACCATGATGCGATTCACAGTCGCGGTCGTCGCCATGGCGTTCACCGGGTTCTCGGGAATCCTGGCGTCGAGCGCGAGGCAGGCAGGGCCGCGGGCGGCCGTGTCGAAACCGTGGCTCATCGCCCATCGCGGGGCTTCCGCGTACGCGCCGGAGAATACGGTGCCCGCGTTTCGAATGGCGGCGGATCAGGGCGCGGCATTCGTCGAGTTCGACCTCCGGCTGACGAAAGATCGCCAGATCATCTGCCTCCACGACGACTCGCTCGAACGGACGACAGACGTCGAGGAGGTTTTTCCCGATCGATTCCGAAGCGTGACCGGAGCCGGAGGCCAGGCGACGAAACGATGGCTCCTCGCGGACTTCACCCTGGCGGAACTGCGGAGGCTCGATGCCGGCTCGTGGTTCGGTCCGTCGTTCCGCGGCACGCGCATCCCGACGTTCGCGGAAACGATCGAGTCGCTCCGCGGCCGATCCGGCCTGTTCATCGAGCTGAAGGCGCCGGAGCTGTACGAAGGCATCGAGCGTCTGATCCTCGCCGAACTGAAGGCCAAGGGACTCGATCGGCCCGGCACCGATCCGCGGAGCCCGGTGCTGCTTCAGTCTTTCACGGCGTCGAGCCTCGAGATTCTAGCGGGCACCGGCACCAAGCTGCCGCTGCACCTCCTCGTGAGCGCGAAGGATGGGCCGCAGTGGCTGACACCGGAGGGCCTGAAGCGCGTCAAATCGTTCGCCACAGGGCTCAGTCCGGAAAAGACCATCGTGAGGGATCAGCCCGAGGGGATCGCCCGCGCCAGACAGCTGGGCCTCCTCATCACGCCGTACACCTTCCGCGCGTCGGCGGTCACGGGCTTCCCGGACGTCCGGGCCGAGATGGCGCATTATCTCGACACGCTCGCCGTTGACGGAGTGATCACGGACAACCCCGATCAGATGCCGGCGCGGCCGGCAACACTCCGGTAATCCTGGTGCCCGGGCACGAAGGCTGGTTCCTCACCGTGTTATAGGAGCGCGTGCTCGCCGCGCCGCGATGGCTCTCACTGCTCATCAGGGGAACCATGTGTTGATGAAGTTCGCGCTCGATCACAAGTCGGAGCTCCGACACTATCCGACGGCCGCGGCCGAATCCGGCTTCACGTTCTGGTTGACGCGGAAGAAGTTGGCCGGGTCGTACTTGCTCTTGACCTCGACCAGCCGCGCGTAGTTCGAGCCGAAGGAGGCCCTGATGGTGTCCTCGTTCTCGTCGCCGAGGAAGTTCAGAAGGTAGTCGCCGCTGCGGAACGGCGTCATCGCCTCGGCGAAGCCGCGGGTCCACGCGATGTGGCGCGCGGATTCGGCCGGCTCCACCCACTGCGTCAGAATGCCCAGGTCGTACTAGGCCGTGGCGCTGCGCGAAGGCCGTGTCGCCCGTCCCCACCCGGCTCGGCGGCGCCGCCGTACTGCTCAATCAGGACCGCCGTCATCGGGGAGGTCGCCTGGTTCGCGTGGCTGACGATGACGTCGATCGCATCGTCGCTCAGCTCGCGCAGGAAGGTGGATTTCCAATAGTTCTGGTTGCCGTCCGGCACGGCCGCGTCGAGCAGCGTCTGCATCACCGGAAACGGCATCGGCTGGATCGCGTCGACGAGCGGAGTGCCGAACGACCGCAGCGGAGCCAGGAGCCGCTCGCCTTCCGCAGAGATCGCCGCTGTAACAGGCCGCGATCGCCGAAACCGGCTGGCCATCGGGCGTGTACATCAGCGCGGCATAGGCCGCGAGCTCGTCAGGAGCAGACTGTGTAAACGATCGATAGAACTTCAGCAGATCCGTTGCGCGATCCCGCGGATGGACGACCAGGCCTCCCAGCACCATCTTGATCGGATGCAGCCGGTATTCGAACGAGGTGACGATGCCGAAGTTGCCGCCGCCACCGCGGAGGGCCCAGAACAGATCGGGGTGCTCGTCGGCGCTGGCGCGCAGCACCTCCCCGTCGGCGGTCACCAGTTCGAAGGACAACGACGTTGTCGCAGGTGAGGCCGTGTTTTCTTGCGAGCCAGCCGACACCGCCGCCCAGCGTCAGGCCTGCGACGCCGGTCTTCGAGACCACGCCCGCCGGCACCGCCAGTCCGAAGACGTGCGTCTCGCGATCGAGTTCGCCCAGCAACACGCCAGGCTGGACACGGGCGCGGCGTGCCTTGGGATCGACGTGAATCCCCTTCATGCGGGACAGGTCGATGACCATGCCGCCGTCGCACAAGGCGCGGCCGCCCACGTTGTGGCCACCGCCGCGTATCGCCACGAGGAGCCCGTGTTCGCGCGCGAAGCGCACCGCAGCGATGACGTCTGCCAGCCCGGAGCAGCGGGCGATCAGCCCCGGACGCTTGTCGATGCTGGCGTTCCAGATCCTCCGCGCGGCCTCGTACTCGGCGTCGCCGTCCCGGATCACGGCGGCCTCGGAAGGCGGCGAGAAATGGTTCGAGCGTGGCGGCGTCAATGGGCTTTCCCTGGGTGTCGGTCAATGAGCCGGTCGGCATGTGTTTCCTCCTGGCGAGCGGCGCGCCGCTCGGTCCGCTTGCGCTGGGCGGTTGGTTCAACTGGCGAACGTCGGACTCGTCCGCCTCAGTACTTCTCCTTCACGAAGCGCCGCCCCTTCAACGAGGCCACGTCGTCGTAGGCGTGTTTCTTCGATCGCTTGGGCAGCTTCACCTTGTCGTGAGGCAGCTTCTTGTACGGGACGGCGTCGAGGAGGTGCGCGATGCAGTTCAAGCGCGCCCGGCGCTTGTCTTCGGATCGGACGATGTACCACGGGGCATGCTTGGTATCGGTGGCTTTCAGCATCAAGTCGCGGGCACGTGAGTACTCATACCAACGGCTGCGCGACGGCAGGTCCATCGGGCTGAGCTTCCACTGGCGCACCGGGTCCTTGATCCGCGCTTCGAACCGTTCCTTCTGCTCCTTGTCACTCGCCTCCAGCCAGAACTTGATCAGCACGATGCCGCCGTCGACGATGTGCCCCTCGATGGTGGGACACAACTCGAGAAACTTGCGATGCTGCTCCTTCGTGCAGAACCCCATCACGTGCTCCACGCCGGCCCGGTTGTACCAGCTGCGGTCGAAGATGACGACCTCGCCGGCGGCCGGGAAGTGCTCCATGTAGCGTTGGATGTACATCTGCGACTTCTCGCCGCTCCGTCGGCGCCGGCAGGGCCACGACGCGGAAGACGCGGGGGCTGACGCGGGCAGTGATCGCCTTGATTGTGCCGCCCTTGCCGGCCGCGTCCCGGCCCTCGAAGACAACGATGACCCGCAGGCCCTTGTGCTTGACCCACTCCTGCAGGTGGCACAGTTCCGCTTGCAGCTTGTCGAGCTGCTTCTCGTAGGGCTTGCGCTTCATCTTGCCGTTGTCGTCAGTGGTCACACTCTTTTTCGCCATGTAACTTCCTTTTTTATTGTGCCCGCGCGAGCCTGGCCGGCCAGTTCAGAAGCATCCGCAGCGGTTCCTTCTGCACGGACGTCAGCGGCAGGCAGAACAGGAACCGCTGTCCGTCGCCGGTCGGCCGATACTGCTCCACGACCGCGCTGATCACGGGAAGCGCCGTCCGGAAGAGAAGCCGGGGCGGCGCGATCTGCGGGGCCGCCGCATCCGGCCGGATGCCTACGGCGTAGAGTCCGCCGTCGAGACCCAGATAATACAGTTCCCGTCCATCCGCCCGCCAGGTTGCCTGCACGCCGCCATCGGCGGAGACCTGCCAGCGTTGGCCGTTCCCCGCAGGTGACGACACATGGACTTCCATGCGGCCGGTCTCGGCAGTGTTGTAGGCAATCCACCGCGCATCAGGAGAGACCGCGACCTGCTCGATTGGTTCCCGGGCCTGCGTCAGCCTCCGGGGATCGGCGATCCCGGCGCGCAGCTCCCACGCGTCGCGATCCGCTCCCGAACGGTAGACGAGAGCGCCACGGCCCCCCGACCAGGCTTCGAGCCAGATCACCGGCAGTTTTCCTCGCGCCATCAGGACGGACTGGTTCGTCCCGGACAGATCGGTGCGGATGATGCCCGGGGAGGGGCCCGAGTTGCGAGCGAACGCGAGATCGCCGTCGGGTCCAAACCGCGGATCGGAGTCGTTGTTGTCGCCGAGCGTGAGCACGCTCATCACGCCTCGCGCGGTGTCGATGTTCGAGAGACTCGACCGCGGCGTTGGTCCAGGCTTCGCGACCTCAGTCACAACACGAGAGCCGTCCGCGGACAGATCGAACGTGACGTACAACCCCGGTTGCCCGACCTGGTCGAGCGCAGTCCCGACCCGATCGAACCAGCGGAACTGGCGCTCCGGGCTGCCGCCGATGCCGTAGACGAGCGTCCCGTCATCCGACGCCCAGAACGCGGGCGTCCGTCCGGCGCCCTGGAAGACCGAGGAGACCAGTGTCACCGGCTGTCCGGACAGTCGAAGCCGTGACGGATCGAAGGGCTGCGCCACGAGACGGTCTTCGACCACCCACAACAGATGTCCCGCCGCGTACACCGCGCGCGATGCGTTCGCCAGCACCAGGGTCTCGCCCGAGTCCACGCTGCCGGCGTAGACGCCGGTCGTCCGCGCATCATTCGTTCGCACGAAAAAGAGAAATCGGCCGCCCGGGAGGATCTGGGGCCAACTGTGGTACTCGTCGCCCCGTCCAGCGTCCCGCTTCGTCGCCGGCTGCGGGTCGCCGCCTGACGCGGAGGCGCGATACAGACCTCTGGGCCCGCCCAGGGAGAACAGGATCGTCCCGTCCTCGTTCCAGGACCCGGTTACGAATGGGACCGGCGGCGCATCGGCCGGAAGCGTGGAGAAACGCTCGATGTTCCCCGTGGCCACGTCGATCTTCTTCAACGCACCGCTCGCGGCGATCATGACGAATCGGCCGTCGGGCGACCAGAACGGCCACGAGGAAACGCCCTCGGACCGCTCGAGAACGCGCGGCACACCGTTGTCGAGCGAGCGGATCCACAGCCGCCGGACGCCGCCGGGATCGGTCGCCACGAACGCGACCTGCCGGCCGTCTGGTGACAAGCCCACCTGCGGAGAAGTCGGCGCCAGTCCGGGCAGCGGCAGCGGAGCGAACGATTGATTGGGACCGGGCGGCGGGATGAGGAACTCCGCGACCGGAGCTGCAGCCGGCGCCCGGATGGCAGGAACTGCGATTCCCAGCAAGACACCGATCACCAGCGTCGTCAGGCCCAGCGCGACGGGAATCCACGGTTTCCGCGGGGAGCGGGGCTCGAGCGGTCGCGCCGCGTGCGGGTCCACCGGCCGGGAATCACCGGTGCGAATCAGCCCCCTCAGGGCGAAGGCCAGGTCGCTGGCTGATTGAAAGCGCATGCCCGGGTCCTTCTCCAGGCAGCGATGAACGATCTGCTCGGTCGCGTGCGGCAAGGGATGTTCGATCGAGCTGCTGATGTCGGGCGGCGGGTCCTTCAGAATCGCGCTGAGCGTATCGGCGGGCGTGGCGCCGCCAAACGCGCGCCGGCCCTGCGAGCATCTCGAAGAGCACACAGCCGAGCGAGAAGATGTCGGACCGATGATCGGCGGGCTGCCCCCGCGCCTGCTCGGGGGCCATGTAGCCGATGGTCCCGAGGATCGTGTTGGGGATGGTCGCGACGTTGGTCAGGTCGACCTGACCGTTGCGGCTGCCCAGAGGAGCGACGAGCTTGGCCAGGCCGAAATCCAGTATCTTGACTCGATCGGCGGACGTGACGAACAGGTTCTCGGGTTTGAGGTCGCGGTGGACGATGCCCTTGGCGTGCGCGGCCGCGAGCGCCTCCGCCACTTCTGTGCCGTAGCCAATCGCCTTGACTGAGGGCAGCCGTATCGCCTCGAGCCGCTCACGCAGCGTGGCCCCTTCGAGAAGCTCGGTGATCAAGTATGGCGCGCCGTCATGAACGCCGACGTCGTACACGGTCAGGACCCCGGGATGGTTCAGGGCAGCGGCGGCACGCGCCTCCCGTTCGAAGCGCTGCAGGCTTTCCGGGTCGCCCGCAAAGGTCGGGGGGAGCACTTTGATTGCGACCGTACGGCCAAGCCGGGTGTCGACGCCCTGATAGACCTGCCCCATCCCCCCCGCGCCAATCAGATCGCCGACCTCGTACGGGCCGAGCCGTGTCCCCTTGCCGATACTCCCGAGACGCACCAACCTTCTGCCTCCGATTTGCGGCCTGGATTGAACCGACGACGGCCGAATCGTCACCGCCGACCGGCGCCCACGCTAGGGGCTGTGTTCAGCAAAACAGCGGCCGACGGCGTCGGGGTCAGGTCATGAACGTGAATTCGGATCAGGTCCTTGGCTTGCCAGCCGTAGCTCATTCGCAGTCGGGGGCGGCCCACCTTCGCCAAGGCTACGGTGGGCAGCCTTCGCCTGCATTCATGAGCGAAGGCTGGGCGCCGCTCACAGTCCGTCGTGGCCACGCTCACGGAATGTCGTGAGCCGCCGGCAATCAGCGGCGGGCCCACATACGAAGGCAACCGCCATTCGGGCACAACGGTTGCTCATCAGCACGCCGTGCGCGCGCGACGTCTGATCAACAGCCTCTGGGTGTGCGGGTGGATCCTGCTCGGCACACCCGCCTTCGCTCAGACGGACCGCGCCGCCGGCCCCGCAGACCAGACGCGCGTCGGCGGCGCGACGGCGGACGCGCCTCCAGTCACCCTGACCTACAACAACCGCCCGATTACCGAGCTGCGCGCGAGCGTGTTCTCGAGGCCGCCGTCCGACCGGGCGACGGCGGCGGTCCACTTCCTCGATCAACTCGTCGAGTCCGGATCGGTCAGGCCCGTCACGACGCGCCTGGTCGGCGAGAACCTGATCGTCAGCGTGGCCGGCCGCGACGCCTTTGGCCTGCTGCCGGGCGACGTCGATGGGTTGGCCGGCGAGACGCTCGAGCAGAAGGGCGCGGTCGCCGCGACCCGCCTCCAGACCGCGCTCGAGGAAGCGGTCGAGCTGCGCACCCCCGGCCGCCTGTTGCGGAGCGGCGCCGCAGCGCTTCTGGCGACGATGATCTTCGTCGGCCTTCTCTGGCTGCTGCGCCGGGGACACGCCCGCGCGGACCAGAGACTGACGCGCATCGCCGATCGCCAGTTCGAGAGGTTCCCCGGCGCCGACGTGCTCCGCGCGACCCGGCTGCTCGATCTCATGCACTACGGCGTGACGTTCGTCTCGGTGCTGGTGGGCCTGCTGTTCGCGTACGGCTGGGTCACCTTCGTCCTGCGCCGCTTCCCCTACACGCGTCCGTGGGGAGAGTCGCTCCGCGAGCACCTCCTGGGGCGAGCAGGGCAGCTCGGCGGCGGCATGGTGGACGCGATTCCGAACCTCTTCACGGTCCTCCTCATCGTACTGGTCGTCCGCTTCGCCATCCGGCTGTCCAACCTGGCCTTCGAAGCGGCCGAACATGGCACGCTCACGCTTCCCTGGGTCTACCCTGAAACCGCACAGCCCACGCGCCGGCTGGTGACGGGAGTTCTCTGGGTGTTCGCGCTGGCAATGGCCTACCCCTACCTTCCCGGCAGTGACACCGATGCGTTCAAGGGCGTCAGCGTCTTCGTCGGTCTGATCATCTCGCTGGGATCGAGCGGGATCGTGAATCAGGTGATGAGCGGCCTCACCCTCACCTACTCCCGGGCGCTGCACGTCGGAGACTTCGTGAAGATCGGCGACCACGAAGGCACGGTCGTCCATCTCGGCAGCCTGTCCACGAAGCTGAAGACGGCCCGGCGTGAGGAGGTCACGATTCCGAACGCAGTGGTCGTGTCACACACGACGACCAACTACTCCAAGCATGCCGGCGGCGAAGGCGTGTTCGTGCCCACCTCGATCACGATTGGTTACGACGTCCCCTGGCGCCAGGTGCATGCCCTGCTGCTGCTTGCGGGCGAGCGGACCAACGGCCTGAGGCGCGAGCCGCCGCCACGGGTCCTGCAGACGGCGCTTCAGGATTTCTACGTGCAATACACGCTGCTGGCCTGCTTGGAGCACGCCCACTTGCGGGTCGCGACGCTTGCCACGCTCCACGCCAACATCCAGGACGCTTTCAACGAATACGGCGTGCAGATCATGTCGCCGAACTACGAAGCCGATCCCGCCGGTGCGAAGGTCGTGCCGCGCGAGAAATGGTACGCGGCGCCGGCGTCCCCGGCGGCGCCGGAGGGGCAGCTGAGAGCTGGTTTCAAAACCGACATGGTCCGGCTAAAGCCGGACGCCACAAGTGGTTTTGAAACCGCCTCCGCGACGTGCGGGTGTCGCTTCAGCGCGGTGGGGTGTTGCCCGGAGGCACGGTGGGTGGAGGCGGTGGCGGTGGCGGCAGCTCGAAGCTGCCACCGAGCGCGAGATGGAGGTTGACGCGCTGCACCCGCTGCTCCGCCTGCACGCGGATGAGCGCGGAGCGCGTGGCGATCAGCGCCAGCTGCCGCTGCTCGACGAAGCGAAGGTCGGTACTCCCCACCTTGAACTGGGTCTGCACCACGCTGAGCGCCTGCTGGCTGTCGGAGAGCACCTCCGTGAGGATCTGCTCGCGCTCGCGCGCCGCGATCTCGGCGGCCAGGGCGCTTTCGACTTCGCCAAAGGCACGCAGCCCCACCTGAGCGTACTCGGCGATCGCCTGTTTCTGCTCGGCCGTGCGGATTTCCACCTGCGTCTTGAGCGCGCCGCCCCGGAAGAGCGGCATCAGCAGGTTGGCGCCGAGGCTCCACATCGGATTGCTGTGATCCTGCAGCACGAACAGGTCGCTCGAGATCGTCCTGACGCTGGTCGTCAGGGCGATAGCCGGCAGACGCGCCGCCTTGGCCTCACCGACCCGATTGAATGCGATGGCCACGCGCCGCTCGGCGGCGATCACGTCGGGACGCCGCTCCAGCAGCGCCGATGGCAGCCCTCCCGGGACGCTCGTCGGGGACACCCGGCAACTGCGGCGAAGGGGCCGCGGCGGCGGCCGGGTACCGGCCGAGCAGGAGCTCGAGCCCCCGAATCGCCTGGTCGCGTCCCTGCTCGAGCTGACGCAGGACGTCGCGATACGTCCCGACGTTGGCGCGCGCCACGAACACTTCCTCTTGATTGCCAACCCCGATGCGCACTCGATCGCCGGCCAGCCGCACGAGCTCGTCGCTCGCCCGAAGGGTGTCGCGCGCCGCCGCTATCTGCAGCCCCGCCTCGATGGCGAGGAACCAGCTCTTGGCCACGGCCGCGGCGATCGACTGCCGGGCGTAGGCGAAGTCGGCTTCCGCCGACATGGCCTGCGCGGCGCTCGCCGCCCGGCCGTAGCGCACCCGGCCCCAGACGTCGAGCTCCCAGGTTGCGGAGATCCCGATCCCCTGGAGACCCGAGCCGTCCCCCTGCTTGAGGCCGCCATGCGCGAGCAAATCGGCCGACGGGTACAGCTTCGCCCCCGCAAGCTTGGCGTAGAGCAGCGCCTGCTCGACACGCGCGGCGCCGACGCGGAGGTCGGCGTTGTGAGCGATGGCTTCGGCGACCGCGGCCGACAACTGCTCGTCGCGGAACCCCGCGAGCCAGTTATCGGCCACGACGCCGGCGCCCGCGCCGGGCGCCGTCCACTGCGCGGGCGTCTGCAACGTGGGCAGCGCCTGCTCTCTGATGGCCGCGGCGTCGGGCGGCGCCTTCAGCGCACACCCGGCGACCATCGTCGCCATCAGTCCGATTGCGACCGGCGCAGCGCTGGCCTGAAGCCAGCGCCGCGCGGTCAAACGAAGACGAGGCATCGTGCCGCCCTTCAATGGAGACTGATGTGGTGCTTGATGATGATGTAGTCCAGGTACGACGCCGTCCGCAGCAGCACCTTGCGAATGAGGTGAATGAGCGTGAAGCGTTCGGTGTAGATCGCGGCGGCGCCGCGCGCGCCCGCCGCCAGGAAGAGCGCGTTGTCGGCATCGGCGACCACGAGCTTCACCGGGAACCGGCCGGGAGGTGCGGCGACAGTGGTCCGGTTGAGATCGCCGGACGCCTCCAACTGCCCCTGCGACTGCGCCCAGATCACCGAGTCCACGTGCGCCTTGATGATGCGGCCCGGGTACGTGTCGAGCGTGATCTCCGCTTCGTTGCCCGCCTGCGATCTGGTGGAGCTCGTTCTGGTTGAACAGCGCGAAGATCTGGTACTCGCGTGTCGACGAAGGTCATCACCTCGTTGAACGGCATCCCGGCCACGAAAAAGCCCGGCCGGAGATTCACGTTGACCATCGTGCCGTTCGCAGGCGCGACGACGGTCGTCTGCGTGAGATTCCACCGCGCGTTCTCGAGCTGGGCCCGTATGGTGTCCACCTGCGCCTGGGAAGCTCGCACCTGCGCCTGGGCCGTGGCGATCCCCGCCTTGGCGCCCGCGACTGCCGCGAAGTCCCCCTGGACCCGGCTCGACAGCTTCTCCCGCACCTGTTGCTCGGCCGCTCGTCCGGCGGCGATCTGCCCGGTGAGCTCGGTGACGTTGGTCTGTGCCTGCTCCAGATCGAAACGGTTCCCGGCGCCGGCCGCGGCGAGCTCCGTGTTCTGCGCCACGCGTTTCCGCGCCAGATCGAGCGACGCCTGCAGCGCGGCCACATTGCTCGTCGCCTGCTTGAGTTGCTCGTTCAACTCGCGCTCGCTCGACGCCGCGTCCGGCAGGTGCGCCTGGGACTCGTTGATCCGGGCCCGGTCGGCCCCGACCTTCGCCTCAGCCGACGCCAGTTGCGCTTCGAGCGCACGCACCTCGCTTTCATAGGGCACCGGGTCGATCCGGAACAGCACGTCACCCTTTTTCACCGGCCGGTTGTTCTGGACCGGCACCTCGATCACGCGGCCCCGCACCTGCGACACGATCGGCACGACGTACTTGACGACCCTGACGTCGGTGGTCGTCGGCGCGCCGATGTTCAGCAGGAGGATCGTCGCCGCCAGGCCCACCACCGGGATGATCGCCACGGCCACCTTCCACGGGGTGGTCCACGGCAGCAGCTTGAACTTGATGAAGATCAGCCAGACAAAGAAACAGTAGATGCCGAGCAGGATGATTTCCATTAGACCGCCTCGTCCTTCGCGGCGAGCCGCGACTCGAGCGCCGCCAGGTCCGTGCGAATGGCGTCCAGCTCACTCGCGGGCACACCGCGCCCCTCGAGCGCGGCCAGGCGGCTTCGTAGATCGGCGGCGGGGCTGTCCGGCTCCGGGAGGCCGTGCTCCTTGAAGTAGTCGGGATGCTTGTCGGTTCCGTAGGCCAGCTTGTAGCCGACGGGCTTTGTGTACGCCCAGATCCAGGCAAGTGGCCAGAGCAGCCCGCCGAAGACGAGCGACAGGAGGCACAACGTGCGGATCGCCTCGAACTGCGGATGGTGCCGCTTGTGCGCGATCTGTTCCGGCAGGATGTGCACCAGCCAGAACAGGACGATGAGCGTGACCGGAACGATGAAGAGCACGACGACGGCGATGAACGTCGCCATCTTGTCTTCGGCCTCGGGGGACAGCAACGACGCATGCGCCGCCGCCGGAAACGCCAGCGACCAGACCGCCACGAGGAGACCAATGACGGCGGTCCGCTGGGCGTGACGCGCCCATGTCGCGGGGCGGAGATGATCAGGAATCGATTTCATTGGGCCACCTGTAGACTCGGGAGTCGTGCGTTCGCCAACGCACGCCTCGTGCCATGGACCGGCTCGATGGCGGCGCGCCTCATTGGGGCTAAAGCCGAGGCGCCGCGTCTCTCGTCCTCCGGCTTTTCGGGGCTCCTCCGCTATTCCGGGGGACACGGCCTTCCGGGGTCACGCGAAAATCCGCCGCACCCAGGTGCGATTGCGGCGACAGGCACCGCTCCGCTATTCCGGGGGACCTCCGGTTTCGACGGCGGGTGTCCAGCGACCCTCCAGTCTCGAGTCGCGCAAATAATCCAAAGAAAACGCCTGTCAGTGCGATCCGGCATGAGGATGTCGGCTGGCACGCGAGGTGCTCCGGTGACGTGAAGAAAGGATGCGTGTCATGAAACAGTCAGCAACATTCGTGTTAGCAGCGGGCCTTCTCCTGACGATGTCGCCGATCGCGGCACAGGCACAAGACAAGCCGGTCAAGGTCTCGCTTGGCGGCGGCTTCACCGTTCCGAACTCCGAAATCAAAGATCACCTGGGCAACGGCTACAACTTCAACTTCGGCGTGGAGGTCAGTGCGTCCCCGGTCATCGCGATCGAGGGGCTGTACAGCTTCAACGGCCTGGGCCAGAAGCAGATCTCCATTCAATGTGAGTCGAACGCCCGAACGCCACGCCCGTTCCGACGGACTTCTTCGGCGACATGAACATGCAGTACGGCACGATCAACCTGATCCGCGGAAGCCGGACGGTACGGTCAGGCCCGTACGGCCTCGTGGGCATGGGCGTCTACTATCGGCCGATCAAAGTGACGTCACCCGCAGTGGGTTTCGTCCCCGGGTACTGCGATCCGTGGTGGTACTACTGCTATCCGGGAGGCTTCGTGGCTGTCGAGGAAGTCATTGGCGAGCGGAGCTCGACCGACTTCGGGATGGACTTCGGCGGCGGCCTGAACTTCGGGGCTGTCTACGCCGAGCTCCGGTATCACTACATCTGGGGTCCGACCGTCCCGACAACGGGACCGGTGCAGCCCCTGCCTGGCGTCACCGCCGAACGGAAGGCGAACGGCCAGTTCCTCGTCACGACATTCGGGATTCGCTTCTAGCGAGGGTTTGCTCGTCGGGTCGGCCGGGGTACGTGCCTCGGCCAGCCGGACGGGCGGCCTGAGCGCTCTTGAGGGTCTGGATCACACTGGTCGCACGGAGGACCGGAATGAAAACACTCGCGATCGGAACGCACGCCGTGCTCATGGTCGCCTGGTTCGGCCTCGCACTCCCCCACGGGTCGACGGCGCTCGAACCGCAGACATCGCAAAAGGCCGCCGCGCCGGCTGCGAAATCGGCCAAGCCGGCTCGCGCCACGACGGCCGCCGCGCTCGACCAGCTGCTCGCGCCCATCGCCCTCTATCCGGATGCCCTTCTTGCGCAGATGCTCCTGTCCGCCTCGAACCCCGGCAAGGTCGCCGCGCTCGCTGAGTGGCTGGCCAGCTCAGACGCTCAAAGGAACCGAGCTTCAGGATGCCGCGACGAAGTCCGGGTTCGAGCCGAGCCTCGTGGCCCTGGTCCTCTTCCCGCAGGTCGTCAACGCGATGGCCGGCGATCTGGCCTGGACGACCCGTCTCGGCGAGGCCTTCACCGCCGATCGCTCGGCCGTCTTCGACAGCATCCAACGGCTGCGGGGCAAGGCGCGCGACGCCGGGAAGCTCAAAAGCACGCCACAACAGGACGTCGAGACAAAGACCACGTCCAGTGGCCAGCAGGTGATCGTGATCGAGCCGGCAAACCCGCAGGTCGTCTACGTTCCGCAGTACAACCCGCAGACCGTCTACACCACGTCGTCCACGGTGGTCGTTCAGCAGGAGAGCAGCACCGAGTACTGCGGTCGCCGCGGGTGTGATCGGGTTCACTGCGGGGATCGCCATCGGCGCGGCGATGGACAACAACTACTACTACGGTCCCTACGGCTGGCGCGGCGGGGGCTACATGTACAACGACGCGTGGGACGACTACTACGACAACCGCGAGGATGCGCGCGAGGACTGGCAGGACCACCGCGAGGATCTCGCGGACGAGCGCGGCGATCGCGCGAGCGACGCGCGGGAACAGCGCGACCGAACGGCAGCAGACCGGGCAGCAGCAGCGCACGGAGGCCCAGCAGACGCGTCAGCAGAAGAATCCGGAGGCGCAGGCTCAGCGCGACGCGAAGCGCACGGAAGCCCAGGCGGCAACCGGGCAGACCCGGGCCGCCGGCACGAGCCAGGAGGCCCGCGGGACAAGGCCGCCAGCACGGACCGCGACGGCCCGGGAACGAAGCGGCACGAAGTCGGATGCGTTTTCGGGCTATTCGAGCGGAAAGTCGGAGCGCGCCTCTAGCTCAGCGCGGACAGCGCAGCCGGAGCAGCTCGCGAGGAGGAGGAGGACGACGCCGATGAGACCTGGACGCTCGGCAACAATCGTGGCCCTGGTGGCGCTCGCCGGCGTGACGCTGATGACGCTCGTCTCGTGCACGGGCAAAGCGCCGGCGCCGCCCGCTCGAACCTTCGCGACGCCCGAGGACGCCGTGAAGGCGCTCGTCGAGGCGGTCAAAGCCGGGAAGCAGGAGGACGTCGTCGCGATATTTGGACCAGACGGACAGGAGCTCGCGGACTCCTCGGATCCGGCGACCGCCCGTCGAAATCGCGACGTGTTCACGATCGCAGCCGCCGAGCGATGGCTGCTCGTCGACGAGGGAAGCGACCGCAAGGTGCTCGTCATCGGCAACGAGGGATGGCCGTTTCCCGTTCCACTCGCCAAAGTCACCGGCGGCTGGCAGTTCGACACGGCCGCGGGAAAAGAGGAAGTCCTCGACAGACGAATCGGCCGCAATGAGCTGGCGGTCATCCGCGTCTGCCGCACTTACGTCGCAGCACAGCAGCTCTATGCCACGAGAGGCCACGATGGACAGCCGGCGGGACTTTATGCCAGAACGTTCTGGAGCGATCCGGGCCGCGAGAACGGACTCTTCTGGCCCTCGGCGCGAGGCAAGAAGCGCAGTCCGCTGGGTGAGCTCGTGGCAACAGCCGCGGCGGAGGGCCGGCCACTTGGTAACGATGGCGCGCCACCGACACCGTTCCACGGTTACCATTTCAAAATCCTGACTGCGCAGGGCCCGGCCGCCGCTGGAGGCGCCAAGGACTATGTGGCTGGAGGCACGATGTCGGGCGGGTTCGCGCTCGTCGCCTGGCCGGCCCAGTACGACGTCACCGGTGTCATGACCTTCGTCGTCAATCAGGACGGCATCGTCCGCGAGAAGGATCTCGGAGCGGGCTCGGACGCCGCGGCCAGGGCGATGACGGTCTACGACCCTGACGCGTCCTGGACGGCGATCCAGTGACGGCCTGACCTCATCTCAGATGGTGAACCCGCGTCCCGGGCTCTCGATGGTGCCGGTCCTTCGCTGGCTGTCCGAGTATCGGGCTGAGTGGCTGCGCCCGGATCTGGTGGCCGGCCTCACGCTCGCCGCCTACCTGCTGCCGGCGGGCATCGGAGACGCGTCGCTCGCCGGCCTTCCGCCCGAGGCTGGTCTCTACGCGTGCCTCTTTTCAGGACTGGTCTTCTGGCTCTTGTGCAGCTCGAAGCAGACGGTGATCACCGTCACATCGGGCCTGTCACTGTTGATCGGCGCGTCGGTGGGCGAGTTCAGCGCAGGCGATCCCGTGCGCCACGCGGCCATGGCGGCCTGCGTCACGCTCATGGTAGCCGCGATTGCATGTGCCGCCTGGCTGGTTCGCGCCGGTAACGCCATCAGCTTCTTCTCCGAAACGGTGCTGGTCGGCTTCAAAGCCGGGCTGGCGCTCTACCTCGCGAGCACGCAACTGCCCAAGCTGTTTGGCTTCAAGGGCACGCACGGGGACTTCTGGGAGCGCTCGGCGTACTTCGTCACGCACGTGGGCGAGACTCACCAGATATCCCTCTTGGTGGGTGTCGTCGCCTTCACTGTCCTCGTTGCCGGTAAGCTCTGGCTGAAGAACCGGCCCGTGGCCTTTCTCGTGGTGGTGACCGGCATACTCGCGGCGCGGTTCCTGGACCTCGAGACACAGGGTGTGGCGTTGCTCGGTCAGGTCCCGCAAGGCCTGCCTGCGTTCGGACTGCCGGACGTGAGCCGGCGCGACCTGAACGACCTCGTGCCCGTGGCGCTTGCGGGATTCGTGCTCGGCGCCGTGGAGACCTCCGCCATCGGCCGCATGTTCGGCCAGAAGCACGGCTATCGGTTCGACGGCAATCAGGAGCTCCTGGCGATCGGCGCGTCCAATCTGCTCGCCGGGCTCGGCCGGGGGTTCCCCGTGAGCGGCGGCATGTCGCAGTCGCTCGTCAACGAGAGTGCGGGCGCACGCACGCCGCTGTCGGGTCTGGTGGCCGCCGTGTTCACGCTGATCGTCGTGCTCTTCGCCTCCGGACTGCTCCGGAACCTGCCGCAACCCGTGCTGGCGGCCATCGTGCTCGCCGCCGTACTCGGCCTCGTCAAGGTCGACGCGTTGCGGCACATCTGGCGGTTCAGCCGGGCGGAGTTCGCTCGCGGCGATCGCGGCGTTCCTCGGCGTGCTGGGATCCGGCCCCGTCAACGGCGTGCTGCTTGGCGCCGCGATCTCCATCGTGCTCCTGCTCCGGCAGGCCGCGCGTCCACGCGTGACCGAGCTCGCCCGGCTGCCGGGGACGACGTACTTCGCCGATCGCGAGCGCCGTCCGGAGAACGAGGTCACGCCAGGCGTGCTGGTCATCCGTTGTGAATCGTCGCTGCTGTACTTCAACGTGGAATACGTGCGCGAACGCCTGTCGGCGATCCTCGCCGAGCGCCCGGATGCCGTGCGGCTCGTCGTCTTTTTCCTCGGCGCGGTTCCCAAGGTCGATCTGGCCGGCGCCGAGCTGCTCGCGCGATCTGCACAAGACGTTTCGCGCGCGCGGCATCGAGTTCCGGCTGGCCGAGGCGCACGGCGAGGTGCGCGACGCGCTGCGAAGAATCGGGCTCGACAAGGAACACGGCCCGCTCGAGTCCGGGCAGACGGTCGATGCGGTGCTGTCGGACTGGCAAGCGCGTTTGTAAGTCCCATTCTGGTGCGACGAACAGACCATGATTTGCGTCTTTATTGACAATTTCACCGCCCTGTCGGTGGCACGATCTGGCTTCATGTGGCCGGTGCCACGCAAATTCGCCTTACGAGACGGGCAGTCATCTTGCACAATGAGAGCGCTAACGTCTTGAGCCGATCATTCCGAATCCCGTTCTCGCTCCGGAGGCAGCGTCACCGGTTCGCGGTGTTAATCTGCGGCTGCCTGCTGGCTTTCGCCGCGCTCGAAACCGGCCTCGCGCAACAGCAGCCACTGCAACTCGGCGGCGCGTACTCCGGACTTGGCGAACGCCGCCAGCGCCTGGTTGACGACTGGCTGGCGCGCCTCAAGATCACCACGGGCCAGCAGTTGGCGCCCGCCCCGTTTTACGACGACCTCCTCGCCGTCTCCTCGAAGACGACGTTCGACGCGGTGACGCACGCCCTGATGACGACATCGCTCACCGACGCGGCGGGCGCGAAGCTGCCGGGGCTGCAGGATGCGCTCGCGCTGGTCGAGCGCGTGGAGTGGATCAGTGGCCAGGTCCCCGGGGCGTCCGGCGATCACCAGTTCCGCATCTACGTCCGCCTGGTCCCCGCCGCGCAGGACGCGCTGGCGCGGTCGCGGGAGTTCAAGCGCGGCGTCGACAACACCGTTTTTCACAAGGGATTCCCGACCAACTATCGCGCGCAAGGCGGGACGCCGTCGATTCAAATCTCGATTGCGCCCGACGGCCGTCTCGCCGACATCGATCTGGACTACCGCTCGTCAAGTTTTCCGGCGGCGCTGTTCAACGGACATTTGAGCGCCGCGAATTCAGACGTGCGCGCCGACGACAATGTCGACCGTCACAACGGGCGCTGGGCCGGTCTCCAGAACTGGTGGCGCAGTTTCTTCGGCGTCAACCTGCAGCGCGCGCCGGGCGAGGAGAAGCCGTCGGTTCTCGCGCTGCCGAGAGTGCCGCGAGCCGGCAGGAAGAACGTCGACGTGATGGTGAACGACTTCCTCTCGGCCTGGCTGATCGAGGGCGACGTGATGGCCGCCATGGGCTACGTCTCCGAGCGTGCCTATGCGTGCATCGCGCAGAATGCCGACGATCCGTCGGCGGTTGATCGCGGCATGGCGCCGTTTCAGCTGATGACGAATTTGAAAGCCGCGCACGACACGCTGGGTCAGCGGACCTCGCTCGATGGGCTGATCGTCGGCGTGCGTCTCGCCACGCCCGCGCTGAAGGTGGTGCAACAGCCACATCACGCGCAGTTCGTCCTTTACTCCGTGCCGGACGACGTGGCCGCCGCCTTCGATTGTGAAAGCCGGATGACGCCGGGCGCGAAAAAGCCCGCGCGCCGGTACGGCAACTACTTCGGCTCCACGTTCTTCGTGGCCGGCCACGCGGATCAACGCGTGGCGTTGCTGTGGGGCAAGGACAACGGTTACTGGAAGATCGTGTCGTGGAGGACAGGCGTCGACGACGCCCGTGCGCCGTCCGCCGCCGACACCGTCACCATCACGCGCGTGAAGGCCGATGCCGGGTTCGCGACCGCGGCGCAGGAATTCCTGCAGACCTGGTTGATCGAGAAAGACTACGACGCGGCGTTCCGCTATCTCTCGCCGGCCGGCCTACGCCTGCTACGATCTCGCGCGCAATCCTGCCGATCCCGCGTCGACCTCACCCGACGATGCCGGCCGGAAGATTCGTGCCGGCCTCGAACGCACCGGGCAGTTGGCGGGGCCGGCGCGAAACCTCGGCGCCATGCTCGTCGCGGCGGAGCCGATCCACCCTGCGGTTCGCGTCATGGATCACGCGCACGCGCGCACCTTCAGCCTGGCCAGCCTACCGAACGCCATCGGCGATGCGGTCGAGTGCGACGCTCGCGCCCGCGGCGCGATCCCGCCCGATCCCCTGCCGCTCGAGTACGGACAGGCGTTTGGCCTGACCGTTCGATTCGGTACCGGCGCCAGCGACGCGCCAGTGCTGCGAATGCTGTGGCGCAATGAGAACGGCGCGTGGCGAATCAGGAGTTACGACCTCGAACTGCCTTAACCTCCCAACAGTTATCAACCCCGGGGACGTCAAGGAAGCGGCAGGATTTGTGGCAGCCGGCACGACACATGCCTATGACCAATCTGACGCTTTCCGAATACCTTGATTGCCGAAACAATCGCTCGCTGCGTTGCCGGACCCACGACATTTCGTGGTCAGGTGACGAGCGGTGGTGGGGCGCGCCGGGATAGCGAACGCCAGCGAGCGTCTCGTGTCGACTTGTGGGATTGCCGGAGTCGGAGCCATACGTCTGCACACCTTGACTTACGGACGCTGAATTCATGAGTTGGGTGACCGTCATCTGGTCCATGATCGCGCCGACGCGCCTCACGCTCGGCGCGATCCTGTGCGGGATGCCAGCCGTGGTCTCGGCCGCCGCGGGGCAGACGGTGACGGCGACGACCGGCGCCGTCGTCGGCATCGTCACCGACAGCACGACGGCCGTGGTGCCGGGCGTGACGGTCAACCTGTCGGGGCCGGCGTTGATCGGCGCTCGAACGGCGGCCACTGACCGAGTATGGCGCCTACTACTTTTCCGCAGTGCCGCCAGGCGACCACACGCTCACGTTTCGAGCTCACCGGCTTCCGGACGATCGTCCGCGCCGGCGTCCAGGTCGGCGTCGGCTTCACGGCGACGGTGAACGCCGAAATGAGTCCTGGCAACCTCACGGACCGCGTCGAAGTCAGCGGCGCATCACGGATCATCGACCACGCCTCGACGGAGGTGACGACCCATTTCGACAGCGGAAAGCTCGCCAGCCTGCCGGGCGCGCGCGACTTTTTCGCGATCGTGGCCAACACGCCGGGCATCGCGATGTCGAAGATGGACGTCGGTGGCAATAGCGCCCTGACCCTGCAGGACTACACCGCCTACGGTCTACGGGCGACGACCGGCATGAACCGCAACGAGGTCGAAGGCATTCGCGTTGGCGGCGCCAACGGGCCGAATGACAACTACCTTTCGGACTTCGCGTCCTTCAGCGAGATTGCGATCAAGGCCGCCGGAAACACGGCGGCCATGCCGGTGCCGGGCACATTGAGCCAGTACGTCAGCAAGTCCGGCGGCGACGCGTACCACGGCAGCGCGTACGCGGACTTTCAGGACGACGCACTCGAAGCGAGGAACATCGACCGCGAGCAGATCGCCCGCGGGCTGTCCGGCGGACCAGGCGCTCGGCCGTGCGTGACGTCAACCGCCTGACCCGCTTCCGGGACTTCAATGCGGACATGGGGGGGTATCCTGAAGAGAGACAAAGCGTGGTGGTACGCGGCGTACCGCTCCACGACGGTGCAGCAACGCTACCCGTGGCTGCTCGACACGGCGGCCACGCTCACGGCCGCGGTCGGGAGCGGCAAGGTCACGCACCTGCTCTCCCCACGCCAGAAACTGATCGGCTATCTGCAGCACGAAACCTTTGCGCAGATGAGCTTCTTCACCGCCAGCACGAGCCAGCCGGTGCAGACGAGCGATGCGCTGCCGAGCCTTGTCTTCCCGGTGAGCGTGTGGAAGGGCGAGTACAACGCGGCCGTGAGCGATCGGCTCTACGTGGAAGCACGCCTCGGCGCCTATCTCTCCGATGCGGTCTCGACGTCCACGAGTACCGCGCCGCGCATTTCGGACCCTGGCGCGAACGCGGTCAGCGGTGGAGCCCTGTCTTTCGAACGCCGCATCAACCGCCCACAGGTCAACGGTTCCGTGAGCTACTTGAAGCGAGGCTGGGTGGGCAGTCACACGTTCCGGGTGGGCGGCGAGTACATGGCCGATCACCTCGTCGCGCCCACCACCGGCTATGGCAATCCCTGCAATTGCGTGTCGACGCTGAACAACGGCGTGCCCACGCAAGTGCAGATCCAGCTCGGTGCGAACGTGTCGAAGAACGACCTGACCACATTGGCCGGCTACGCCGACGACACGTGGCGGCTCGCGCACCGCGTCACGTTGTCGATAGGGCTGCGTCTCGATCGTTACCAGCCGAGCCTCCCTGCGTAGGAGGGGCCGGCCGGGCAGGGGTTCACGGCGGTCGATCCCGTGCTCACCTTCAGCAACTGGGGCCCGCGCGCCGGCATGAGCGTCGATCTCACCGGTGACGGCAAGACGGTGCTGAAGGTCCACTACGGAAAATATTGGCTCTACCCGGGAACGAATTTTACGTCGGCGTTCAACCCCAATCCATCCGGCTGGTCGCGAGACCTATCTCTGGACGAGCGACGCGAACCGAAACGGCCGCTGGGATCAGGGCGAGCAGGGACCGTTGACCGCCGTGTCGGGCGGAAGCGCGGCCACCCAACTCGATGCCGGCGTCGCGAACACCTACGTGCATCAGACCACCGCCTACGTCGAGCGCGAGGTGGCACGGGATCTGGGCGTCCGGATCGGTGTGGTCCTGAACGCCAAACGCCAGCCATACGGCACCATCAACGTCAGCCGGCCGCTGAGCGCCTACTCGGTGCCGCGGGCGGTCGCCGATCCGGGACCGGATGGACAACCTGGCTCCGCCGACGACGGCGGGACGTTGACGGCGTATGACCTGGCGCACGCAGGTCGTCGCGGCGCCGCCAGTGAACCCGACGACGAACCTGCCCGACAGCAACAGCGATTACTACTCCTGGGAGATCACCGCGACCAGGCGCCAACGGACGGGGTGGTCATGGCTCGCGAGCTTCACGCACACGTGGGCCCGCGAAGCCGCCCTCGGGACGGGGAATGATTTCACGCCGAACGCCCTGATCAACGCGGCCGGCACACAGGATCGCTTCAGGACATGGCAGGCCAAATTGCACGGGACGATGCGCCTTCCGCTCGGCCTCCGCCTCGTTCCCGTCCTCCGGTACCAGTCCGGGCAACCCTTTGCGCGCACCTTCGTGCAGAGGTTGAACTACGGGAACGCGACGATCAAAGCGGAGCCACTCACGGCCAACCGAACGCCGGACATCTTCCTCTGCGATGTGCGCACCGAGAAGGCGTTCCCCATCAAGGCCGTGCGGGTGATGGGGTTCGTCGACGTGTACAACATCTTCAACACCAATGCCGAGCAGACGCTGACGACCAGTTCAGGAGCCTCGTGGCTCAGGCCGACCGCCATTACGGGACCTCGCATGCTCCGGATCGGCGCACGGCTGGAGTGGTAAACGCCGTGATGCCGATGTTCGCGTTGAAGCCGGGGCGTTCATGAGTTGGGTCACCGTCATCTGGTCCATGATCGCGTCGGCGTGCCTGACGCTGGGAGCGATCTACGGGCTCGTCTGGTACAGGAACCGCACCGCCTGGCCCATCTTTTCTTCTCCGCGACGGCAGCCTCGACAGCGGCGTTCACGTTTTGTGAATTGTGGCTGATGCACGTCGAGACTTCCGGAGAGCTCCTCGCGGCGTTATGGTGGGCCCAGTTAGCGCTTTCTCTGCTGGATCGTCTCGATCATCTGGTTCGTGCGGCTCTATCTGGACGCCGGGCGGCGTGTGGCTCGCATGGGCCCTCTCGCGCCGTGCGCGCGCGTCTATCTGCTGGTGGAATTTCCTGTTCGCGACGAGTGTCAATTACCGCGAGATCACGAGTCTGCAGCACGTGCCGTTTCTGGGAGACTCCGTCACGATCTTCAAAGGCATACCCAATCCATGGATGCTGTTGGGCTACGTGACGATGTTGATGATCCTCGTCTTTGTCGCGGATGCGACGTGACGGCATGGCGCCGAGGCGACCGACGGAAGGCGCTGATGGTCGGCGGCAGCGTCGAGTTCTTTCTCTTACTCGGAATCGTTGAGACCGTGCTCGTATTTTACGCCAACCTCCCGCTGCCCATTATCCTCAGCCCGCTGTACCTCGGCCTCGTCGCCGTGATGGGATATGAGGTGAGCCATGACGTCCTTCGAGCGTCACAACTCGTGCACAAACTTCAGGTCAGCGAGGCCGAGCTGCGCGAGAGCGGCGCGCGCATGAGTCTCGCCGTCGACGCCGCCGACCTTGGCATCTGGATCAGGGACCTCGACGCGACACGAAGTCTGGGCAAGCGAGAAATGGCGCGAGTTGTTCGGCTTCACGCCATCAGAGCCGCTGGACTACGACGGCATCCTGGCACGGCTGCACCCCGACGATCGCAAAGGCCTCGGGCAGGCGATGGCGAAGGCCATCGCCGGTGCTGATGGACTCAAGTACCAGGTCGACTACCGGGTGATGCTGCCGGATGGCACGACGCGCTGGATCTCATCCCAGGGCCGCGTCGAATGTGCCGCAACCGGGCAGCCGGTGCTGATGCGCGGCGCCGCTCGCGACGTGACCGCGGCCAAACATGCCGAGGGCGTCGTCCGGAGTCTGAGCGGCCGCCTGCTGTCGGCCCAGGAGGAGGAGCGCCGGCTGATTGCGCGCGAACTGCACGACAACCTGAGCCAGCAGCTTGCGCTCCTGTCGGTCGAGATCGAGGAAGTGGCAATCAAGTCCGAGGATCGGGTGACGGGCACAGAATCGATGCGCCAGTTGGGCGCGCGCACCGCGGAGATTTCGACGGAGGTTCACAACCTGTCGCACCGTCTGCACTCGGCCAAGCTGGACGCGCTTGGCCTTCAAGCGGCGGTCAGAGGCCATTGCCGCGAGCTGCAAGCCCAAGGTCTTCGGGTCGAATGTCTGACCGACAACGTACCCAGACACGTTGTCGTACGACGTCGGAGCTCTGCTTGTTCCGCGTCGCCCAGGAAGGGCTGAACAACGTCATCAAGCACAGCGGCGCCAGGGAAGCGCGGGTGACGCTCACCGGCACGAACGGAGAGCTCCGGTTGACGATCGCTGACTCGGGCCGGGGATTCGACGCGAGCGCGGCGATCGATCGTCATGGGCTCGGCCTCGCGAGCATGCGCGAGCGCGTCCACTTGATTGGCGGGGAACTGACCGTGATGTCGGACCCGGGTCAGGGCGCGACGATTCGCGTCAGCGTTCCGATCGCCGAGGTGGGCGGCAAAGAAGCCGCAGGGCCCTCGCCCGTAGCGTGACGTCCTCCGGCTGCCGTCCACGAGAAGTTCCAGCGGGTCGCCGCCGGCATTGCCGAGGCGGTGCGGCGTGTTGGCCGGGATCACATGCAGCGGAGGATCGGGCGCGGCGGCGGACCGCGTTGGGCTCAGATCACCCACGCTCGAGCCGCGCATGGCAACCTGAGACCCGGCCGGTTGAAGACGACTAGACGAGCCCGGCTCAGGATCCGATGTTGACGGCAGCGCTGAGTTGAAACTGAAGACGCGTTTCCGCCGGCAGGGTGAGATGCTCCTCGCCCCCGGAGGCGACCGCGGCGCCGGTCACCCCGCCGACGGCCGCGCCGATCGCCGCCCCTTCACCGCCGCCGGCGATGCCCCCGACGATGGCGCCGAGGCCCACGCCGCCACCGACCTTGCGCGCCGTTTTCTTGCCTTCTCCTTTGCCTTTCGTCTCGACATAGGTCGTGGCGACCTGGTGGACCATGCCGCCGAACGCGATGGAGTTCACCTTCAACGAGATCTTGTCGCTCCCCTTCATCTTGCCCGACTGCTCGACTTTGACGGCCTGAAGGACCGCCGACGCGCCGCGTGGAATCACGACCGACCCTGCGATCATCACCGGATCGTCCACGATGCCCTTGAACGTCATGCCGGCCTGCGACGTGTCCACGTCGATCGCCTGCGTCGTGCGCACGTTCAGCGCCGTACCGGCAGGCACGGTCACCGCCTTGGGTGCCGGCTTGGGCGCCGCGCGGGTGCCGGGCTGGGCGCCGCGGCAGGTTTCGGCGGCGGTGGCGGTGGCGGCGCCGGCTTCCGCGCCGAGATCTCGACAGCCAGGACGTCTTCCAACCGGGCCTCGGAGACCTGCCCGCTGTCCAGGAGGATGCGGACGCTCTTGCTGTCGCCGCCGATGAAGATCCCGTCGATGGCCTTGCCGGACCGCAGGCGGACCCGGTCCGCCGAGAGCGAAACGCCCACGGTCAGCACGAGCAGCGCGGTTGTGCAGGCAGCGTTACGGATGTTCATGTCACGAATCCTTTACTTGGCGATTGGGAGCGCCGCCGCGACCTGCAAGTCGATGATGAGGAGCAACTGGTGCTCGACCTGCAGAAACCGCAGGGCCGTTCGCGGCGACAGCGCTTTCTTGACGCGGTCGTGGCACTTCGCCTTGAGGGCCTGTCGCCGGGCCTCGAGGTCGAGCGCCTTGGTGGCGAGCATGCTCGGCCGTCGCATCGGTCATCTGGGAGTAGTTGCGCGCGTATTCCTCGATCAGCGCCACGCGCTCGTCGCCGAGCCTGGCCATCTCGAGATCGTACTCGCGATAAATCGGCCAGAACGCCTTGTCCTCGGCCTCGGTCAAGCCCAGGACCTCCGTGAGGATCGCGACCTTTTGCGCCCGCACGTCGCTGCGAAGCAACTCCGCATACGCGGCGAGATTGAGCGACTTCGACTGCTCGGTGCCCTGCGGCGCCTGCGCGCGCGGACCCAGGCCGCTCACCACGAGCAGGATGAGCATCACGATCGTTCGTCGAACCACTTTGGGACCTCCAGGCGGCTTCTGCCTTCGCAGGCTGGTCTGCCGGGGATCCGTCTTCGGGTCAAATCGGCTGTTGCTCTTCGGCTTCGGGCGGGAAAGCAATTGCCGGGCCGAGCCAGGTCTCAGCCGGCGCCCGCATGATGACGGTCGAAATCTCGCGACCGGTCGAAGCCTACCATACGGCATTTCGGAGCAACTCCGCTCTCCCGGAGGCCTGTCGCCACGGGCTGTGGTGATCGCCCACCTGGCCGGCGGAAAGAACGACAATTCGCCGGGCACGATGGGTTGCGGGACCGGCATGCTCTCTGCTATATGCTGTGCGACTAACCCGATGCCGATGACCGTGCACCACGAAGGCGGCAACGTCTACCGTCTCGAGGTCCACGGGACCTTGCAGCAAACTCGAGCTCGAGCGGTGTCAGAACGTGCTGATCGCCGACATGGACCGCGTCGGCCCCGTAAGACTGCTGTTCCTTCTGGAGAGGTTCGAGGGATGGGCGCCGCACGATGACTGGCACGACCTGACTTTTTACGTGAAGCACGGCGGGGCGATCGAACGTATCGCCATCGTCGGGGACGAACGATGGCGCGAGTGAGTCGCTGATGTTTGCGGGTGCGGACCTGCGGAAAGCTCCCGTCGAGTTCTTCTCCCCGGAGAAGGCCGCCGACGCGCGCGCCTGGCTGTCAACCTGAAAAGAGCGAGCCGATAGCCGAAGGAATCCACTGTGATGAACCGTCGCAAACGCCCAAACCGGATCGTCGCCACCGTTGCCGCGTTGAGCCTGTTGATGCCAACGTCAGCGCCGATCATGGAGGCCGCGGGCCCGTCCGGCCAGGCCGCGGCGAAGCCGGCCCCGCCGTCCGCTCAGACGCCACCGAAGACGGCGCCGCCTGCCGGATCGAAGCCGGCAGCCGCCACGAAGCCGGCAGCTGCCACGACGCCGCCGCCGCCGATCGATGGCGGCTGGCCGCGTGTCGCCAGACCTGCCGAGCGGCGCCACGATTCTCGTGTATCAGCCTCAGGTCGCGAGCTGGGACAAGCAGGCGCATCTCGTGGCCTTCAGTGCCGTGTCCCATCGTGCCAAGGCTGCCGACAAACCGGCGATTGGGACGATCAAGCTCGAGGCGGACACGAAGGTCGCCCTCGAGGATCGCCTGGTCAGCTTTCAGAAGATGAAGATCGTCGAAGCCAACTTCCAGACCCTGCAGAAAGAGCAGGTGCGCGAGGTCGTCGCCGAGATCGACAAGGCGCTTCCAGACGACGAGCGCGTGATCGCGCTCGATCGTATTCTGGCCAACATCGACAAGAGCCAGATCGTGCCCAAGAACGTCGAGGGCATCAAGGCCGATCCCCCGGCGATCTTCTTCAGCAAGACGCCCGCGGTGATCGTGAACCTCGACGGCGAGCCTGTCTGGAGCCCGATCAAGGACAACGACCTGAAGTTCGCGGTCAACACGAACTGGGACCTGTTTCAACACGATCCTTCCAAGACCCTCTATCTGCGGAACAACGACGCGTGGCTGAAGGCGGCTGACGTCAAGGGCCCGTGGACGGCGGCCGGGACGCTGCCCGACAGCTTCACGAAGCTGCCGGCGGAGGACAACTGGAAGGACGTCAAGGCCAACCTGCCGGGCAAGCCGATCAAGGCGTCGGCCGTACCGAAGGTCTTCGTCAGCCAGCAGCCGGCCGAGCTCATCCTGCTCACGCGGCGAGCCCAGCTACGTCTCAGGTCCAGGGCACCGGGCTCCTCTGGGTGAGCAACACCGAGAGCGATGTCTTCCGCATGGGCAAGACCGGCCCCGTCTACTACCTGGTGGCGGGCCGGTGGTTCTCGGCGCCCGACTTCACGGGACCGTGGACGTTTGCGACGCCGTCGCTTCCGGCGGACTTCAAGAAGATCTCCGCTCGAGCACGAGCGCTCGCGCGTGCTGGCGTCGGTTCCCGGCACCGATCAGGCCGCCGAAGCGGTGCTCGTGGCGCAGATTCCGCAGACCGCGCGCGTCAACAAGAAGGAGCTGAAGGCCCCGGACGTCGCGTTCCAGGGCGATCCGCAGTTCACGCCGATCGAGACAGACGACCGTGCAGCGCGCCGTGAACACCGACAAGGACGTGTTCAAGGTCGGCGAGACTCGTATTACATGTGCCACCAGGGGGTGTGGTTCGCCGGAAAGAGCGCCTCGGGTCCGTGGGAGGTCGCCAGCTCCGTGCCGGAGGAGATCTACCAGATCCCGGTCAGCTCTCCGTCCCATCACGTCACCTACGTCACCATCGAAGACGACGATGCAACGACGACTGGGTCGTGTACGCGGCGGCTGCCGGCTACACCGGGATGATGGTCGCGTGGGGCTGCACCGTGTGGGGCTCGGGTTGGTACTATCCACCGTATATCGGGTATGGCGGCTACTATCCGTACTACTACCCGCACTTTCCGACCTACGGCTACTCCGCCTGGTACAACCCCTAGACGGGCGCGTACGGGCGCAGCGCCGGCGTCTACGGTCCGTACGGCGGCGCCGGCGTCGGCGCCCGCTACAATCCGCGCACCGGAACCTACGCGCGCGGCGCGGCCGCCTACGGACCGTACGGCGCGCGCGGAGTGGCGCAGGCCTACAACCCGCGCACGGGCACGTACGCGGCAGACACGGCAGGGATCGAACGTGTACGGAAGCTGGGGCTCGACCGCGGTGCAGCGCGGCGACGACTGGGCCAAGACCAACCGCTACACCAACAGTCGAACCGGGACCACCACGCGCACGATCAGGACCGACGAGGGCTCGGCGGTGACCAAGCGCGGGGCGGACGGCGGCCGCGTGGCCGTTGGTGATGGCGGCAACGTCTACGCGGGGAAGGACGGCAACGTCTATCGTCGCCAGGACGGCACGTGGCAGAAGTACGAGAATGGCGGCTGGTCGAACACCGATCGGCAGCCGAGCGGCGAAAGGCCGAAGCCGACCGAACGCCCAAGCGGCACCGAACGCCCGAGCGGCACCGAACGTCCGAGCACGATGGATCGCGGCACCACGGATCAGCTCAATCGCGATGCCGCCGCGCGCCGGGAGGGCACACAGCGAACCACGGACTATGGGAACTACCGGAGCGGCGGCGGCGGCAGCAACCGCAGCAGCCCTGGCAGCTACCGAGGCGGCGGGGGCGGCGGCGGTCGCCGCGGGCGGGGCGGCGGCGGCAGAAGGCGCTAGACCGGAAGCCACGGATTGGGGACTTGGTCGAACGAGTGGCTGTCCCGAATCACTATCGCGAATCCTGGAATCCTCGAATCGGGTTCAGGATTCAGTGACTTCGCGACGAGTGATTCGGGACTAGCCACTAGCGCTTCGTCGGCTGAAGCCGGACGGGGAAGGCAGAACGGGACGCCGACCGCCTCGGCTTCGACGGTGCGGCGTCCGTTCTCGAGGGGAGCTCGTGCGTGCCTATTTCTTGACCTTTGGCGGGTAGTTCTTGAAGATCTTCTCGACGGCGCCGTTGATGCTCTTGTCGCGCTTCTCGGGATTGGCCTGCGTGTTGACTTCCTTGACGCCCATTCCGCGCCAGGCCATCTGCCCCTTGCCACCCTGCTTCGCGTCGATGATATCGATGACGAGCGTGCCGATCAGGATGTCGCGGACCTGTGTGCTGGTCGTGCCGCCACCACCCCAGCCGCCGCCCCAGCCGTAGCCGTAGCCGCCGTAGCCGCCGCCGTAGCCGGAGCTGAACGTCGAGATGTCCTTCTGCTTGTCGAACGCGATGTGGTACACCACGATCGCATCCGGGTTCGCGGTGGCCTTCGTGAAGCCCTTCGCCGCCATCTGCGTGTCGATCGCCGCGACGATTCGGTCGTCGATCAGAGGCTGCCCGACCTTCGTCCCGTCCTTGTGCGCATAGGTCTTCAAGGCGGCGAAGTTCGCGGTCTTGTCGTAGTCGTAGCTGGTTTTCTGGGCCATGGCCAGCGCCGGCGTCAGCGCTATCGCGAGTCACGAGCGTTACGAGTGTCTTCTTCATAGTCCGTCCTTTCGTTAGAGATCAGTCGATACGTGGCCTCGGTGCAATTGACGAGCCGCTCGCACGCCGTCGCGATTCGCTGCGCAGGAGGCAGAATTACGGCGGAACCCGGTTCGCGAGGCCGTAACCGCCACGCGGTGACCCGCGTGGGCGAGGTCGATCACGAAATACCGTGATGCGCCCGCGACGACCCGTGGTGATGTGAGTAGACGTGCAGCCGGCATGCCAGCCTGACGGCTCGCCCGCTTCCATCGGCGATGTCCTTGCGCCACAGGGCCTTGACGCGGATCCCCCAGGCGCTTGCGGCCCCCCGGAAAAGTCCACGTCTCGCCGGACTCCGGAGGACCTCCGGAATGACGGAGCACCCCCCGGCTGTAGCCGCGAAGGCGCCGACCCTCTGCCTTTGTTCCGGGATGATTTCAAAACGTCACTGCGACCGCGAGCACAAACGTGGGCTTGTCGTCGTCCGGATTGAACGCGTAGCCGGTCAGGCTCACGTTCTTGAAGGAGAAGCCCGCGAGCAGGCCGCGCTGGATGTCGCGATCGGTCTTGTAGACCCGCGTCCGCTGCGTCACCATGCCGAACCGAAACCACTCGGCGGGCGCCAGCGTCAGCTCCGACCAGTTGTAGAAGAAACTGTCCGAGGTGCTGCGCGTGTCGAAGACGTACTCGCCCTCGCTGTAGAGCTCGAGCTTCCACCAGCTCAGCGAGCCTTTGTAGCCCGGCGCGACGCCGGCAGTGTCGCCGAACACGCCGCCGATCATCGGCGTGAGTTCCCACGCCAGTTTCTCGCCGCCGCTGAAGTTGTAGCCGAGCCACGCCGAGCCGGTGTCGAGCGCTTCGTAGTTGTAGCGTGCCTCGAGGTGCAGCCAGCCGCGGTCCGCCGTGAAGGTGGGTTGCACGTAGTTGCTGTCGTCGGGGACGAAATACGTGTAGGCGGAGGCGGAGAAGGACCACGCCTTTTCGTCCGGCGTCGGGCGGCGTGTTCGCCGCCGGGGAGACGGGCACGTTCGTCGGGGCCTGGGCGAAGACAGCGTCGGTCCATGAGCGCGATCGCCATCGCCAGGCAGGCCAGCAGTCGCACGTCGACTATCCTCCCAGCGCCATGGTCATGCCGACGAGAATGGACCCGAGAACGACCATCGCAAGACCCACGAGCCACGGGTGATGCCCGGTCATGCGTCCGAAGGCCCAGCCGGTCAGAAACAGCATCACGATGGCGATCGCATTGGAGACACGCAGGGCCGGTCCGGCGTTCCGCATGACGATGAACGGGATCACCACCGGAAACGTGGAGAGGAAGCACGAGGAGAAACACGCCGATGGCGCCCAGCCAGTCGTCCTTGGTCAGGCGCGCGCGTGCCGGCGGCTCGGGCAGTTGCATCAGCCGCCGGCGCATCGTTTCCAGTTCCGCCGGCTCCAGGATCGACGCGACCACCGGCGGCAACGCGTCGGCGATGAGGCGCTGGGCCGTGTTGCGGATCGGCGGCCTTGCGCACGGCCAGGTAGCGTCATGAGGCCCTGGCCCTTCTCGGCGAGGCAGCCCATCAGATACAACATCGCGTCGATGATGCCCCAGGCCACGTTGCACCCGAGCGCGCCGATGAGCATCGTGCGCACATCGTCGCGGCCGGCCTCGGCGACGCTGAGCGAGCCGGTGAACGTGAGGACCATGATCAGCCCGAAGAGGACTTCGGAGACGCGATCGATCGGGTCCAGGACTCGCGTGGAGGATGTCATGCGACTCGCGGCGGCAACATGTAGAGCGTCATCGCGAAGATCGTGTAGACCATCAGCAGCATGACACCCACGAACCACGCCGAGCGCCCGCTGTTGGTCACGAGCGACGCGCTCATCGCGGCGATGAACATCATCACCACGGCACCGGGCCAGAACTGCAGGTTCATCGGCGACGGGGCGATGACATAACTCAAGAGCACGAGCACGGGCGCGACGAACAGCGCAATCTGCGACGCGCTGCCGAGCGCGATGCCGACGCTCATGTCCAGCCGGTTCTTGCGCGCCGCCGCGAACGCCGACGCCATTTCCGCGGCCGCGCCGACGATGGCCACGACGATGAATCCGACGAACGCCGGGCTCATCCCCAGCGTCTCCGCCGCTATCTGCACTGACTCGACAAAAATGTGGCTGACCATCGCCACCAGCACCGTCACGCCGGCCAGCGTCGCCAGGGCGAGGCCCATCGGGAACATCGACTCGCCGCCGGCCTCCCCGTGTCCCGCGCTGGCGAACAATTCCCGGTGCGTCTTCAGGGAGAACAGCATGCTCAACGCGTACGCGACGATCAGCAGGACGGACAGGCCCACGCTCAACTTCTGGGTGAACTCGGCCCCCGCGACCGAGTCCGCTTGAGACAGCGCCGAAGGAACCAACAGGCCGACGGTGGCCAGGAACAGCAGGCCCGCTTGCATGCGGGCGCTGATGCGGTTGTATTCCTGTTCGTGATACTTGAGACCGCCAAGGAGCAGCGAGACACCGAGCATGAACAACGTGTTGGTGACGATCGCGCCGGCCACGGACGCCTTCACGAGCACGAATTGCCCGGCACGCAAGGCCGTGAGCGCAATCACCAGCTCCGTCAGGTTGCCGAGCGTGGCATTGAGCAGGCCGCCGACCGCATCACCAGTCTTGGCCGCCACGGATTCGGTGGCGTGACTGAGCAGGGCCGCCAGCGGCACGATGGCCAGGACCGACAGGGCGAAGAGCAGCGTGTGCGCGTCGTGCGCGAGCTGCTGGGCCGCGAACACCACGGGCACGAAGACCAGCAGCCAGAGCAGCTTGTTGTGCTGAATTTCTTTGAGCAGTAGGTTCATCGGTCAGTCCTGTTCGGACGCGGATGCGGCGGCGAGAAATTTGCTGACGACGGCGAAGAACAACCCGGTGGACAGTCCGCACATGAGGATGCCGGTCAATCCCTCCACCGCGCCGACCAGCCGCCACTCTTGCGGCAGCACCAGGTCGCCGTAACCTACCGTGGTATAGGTGACCGCCGAGAAATAGAACGAGGACTCCGCATCCGGCAGGCACTTCTGCCACCAGTAGAACAGTCCCCAGACGATGATTTCGGCGAGGTGCAGGAGGACCAGCCTCCACGCGACCGACAGGAGGCGCCACGTCAACGGCCAGAACCGCCTGTCGGGCAGAACCGACCGCAAGCCCGGCAACATCGCCGACAGCCCCGCGGCGTGAATCGTCACCGTCAGCGCCAGGAGACACCAGGCGATCAGGAGCTTCGAGATCATCCGTCAGCAGCAGCCCGTAACCACCGCTCCTATTGCATGAGTACGACGATGACCGGGCCCCAGGCCGTCAGGAGGATGTTCCCGATCGCGTAGGGCACGGTGTAGCCGAGCACCGGGAGCTTGCTCTGTGATTCGTCCTGGATCGCTCGCAGCGCCGCCGTGATGGTGCCCGCCCCGGCGCAGGCGCCCAGCAGGATCACGGGGTTCATCTTCAGGACGTGGTAGCCGAACAGCAGCGACACGAGGTGCGGCAGGATCGCCACAATCAACGCCACGAACACCAGGCTCGGCCCGGTCTCGCGAAGACCGGACACGAATGTCGGGCCCGCGTTCAATCCGACGATACCGATGAACACCGCAAGGCCAACGGTGTCGAAGATCCAGAGCGCCGGCTCGGGAATTCTGCCAAACGTCGGATAGACCGAGCGCAGCCAGCCGAAGACCAGGCCCATGATGAGCGCGCCACCACTCGTGGTGAGGGTGAGGGGAAGCCCGCCGACCGTCAGCGTCAACAGCCCGACGAGACCGCCGACGACAATGCCCAGGCCGAGGAACACGATGTCCGATTCACTCGAGGGGCGCTCGATGTAACCCAGTTCCCGTCCGACGCGCTCCACGTCCCGCTGGGCGCCGGCCACGCGGAGCAGGTCCCCGCGATTGATGATCGTCTCGGCGACGAAGGGAATTTCCTCTCCGCCGCGGATCAATTTGGCGAGGACGACGCCTCGCCCGTGCCGCGTGGCCAGGACGGAGAGCGGTTGCTCCGCCACCTCTCGCTTCGTCACCACGACGTCGAGCGTCGCCATCGGAAATTCGAGGAGCGCGGGGTCCTCGACTTCCGCCCCAAGCGGCAGCTTCCCGCCGAGCAGCACTCTGCGCCGCGCGCCGATGGCGACGATATCGCCCGATTGCAGCACGGTCTCCGGCGTGGCATCACAGAAGCTCGGCCCCTCGCCGGATGCGTTCGACGAAGACGCGCTCGGGGCTCGCGGCGCGCTCGAGATCCGCCACGGTCCGGCCCGCCGCGGCGTCGGCCAGCCGGTAGGCGCGGATGCTCCATTCCTTGTACGCCAGGTGAACGTCCTCATCCGAGGCACCGGCCTCCCGACGACATCTGAGCCGCCAGTTTCTTGCTCTCCGCCTTCATGTCGACGCGAAGCAGGCGTGGCGCCGCGGCCGACAGAAACCAGACGACGAATCCCGTGCCCACCAGGTAGCTGACCGCATAGGCCACAGGGATGTTGTTCTTCAGTCTCGTCTTCTCGGCCTCTGGGATATCGAGCCGGTCGATCGTGTCGCTGGCGGTCCCGATCACCGTCGATTCGGTGAACGCCCCGGCCATCAGGCCGGCCGCGGTCCCGGTGTCGTAGCCGAGCAGCTTCGCCGCCGCCAGCGTCGTCACCAGGCTCGTCACGCAGAGGACGACCGTCAGCGCGACCTGGGACAGCGCATTCTTCTTCAGCCCGCGAAAGAACTGCGGTCCGACCTTGTAGCCGGTGGCAAACAGGAACAGCGAGAAGAAGACCGACTTGACCGTGGCATCGACCTTGATGTCGAGTTGTCCGATGAGCACGCCCGCGATGAGCGTGCCCAGGACGTTGCCGAATTTGAAGGACCCGATCTTGATCCGGCCAATCACGAACCCGACGGCGAGCGTCAGGAAGATCGCCAGCTCGGGGTGTTCGCGAAGCGAATTCAGCAGGTAGCTCATGAGGCTACCGCTTCGCCTTTGCCTTCGCCTTCGCCTTCGACTTCGCCGGGGCAGATCGCTTCGTCCCCGCCGGCGTCAGGACGCTCTTGCCCGTCGCGGCCTCGTAGGCCTGGCCGTAGCCGCGCGCAATCGCCCGCACCGCGCGGCCGATGTCGTCGTAGACGTGATCTTCGAGGTTCGCGAACGAGATGCGCACCGACCAGTCGGGCGCGGCAAAGCCGCTGCCGTTGAGCAGGACGATGCCGTGATCCTCGGCCAGCTTGAACACGATGTCGAGCGGGTGGACGTTCGCCTTCACCCACTCCGCCACGTCATCGCCGCCGTACTTGCGGATCCAGAACTCGAAGTCGATCAGGCCGTAGTAGTAGTCGAAGAGCTGGTTCTCGCCGACCGTCGATGCCGAGGCCCTCGATCGTCGCCTCGACGCGCTTCTTGACGATCCCGATGCAGGCCTTCTGATAGTCCTTCTTGGTGTCCATCAGCTCGGCGAGCGAGAACATCGTCATCATCACCTGCTGCGGCAGCGACAGGCCCGCCGTGTGATTCAACGCGATGTCGCGGCTGTCGGCGACGATGCGATCGATGAAGGCGAGCTTGCGCGGCTCGAGGGTCAGCCCGCCGTAGCGCTTGTCCAGCAGCTTCTTGATGTTCTCGGGATGGGCGGCGATCATCTCGTCGAAGATGTTGTCTTCGTGGACGGCGATCGTCCCCAGGCGCCAGCCGGTGCAGCCGAAGTACTTGCTGTACGAGTAGACGCCGATGGTGTTCCTCGGGAACTCTCCCATCAGCGAACGGAAGCCGGGCACGAACGTGCCGTAGACGTCGTCGGTCAGCAGGATCAGATCGGGCCGCTTCTTGAGGATGGCGCCGATCTTCTTGATGCCGGCCGCTGAGATCGCCACCGCGTACGGGTTGCCCGGGTTGACGACGAAGAACGCCTTGATCTTCGGATCGAGGAGCTTCTCCAGCTCTTCGTCCGGATACTGGAACTGCTTCTCCTGCCTGGCGTGGATCGGGACGAAATGGAGGTCGTAGTCTTCGAGGTGCGCCATCTCGAGGTAGGGCGTGAAGATCGGCACGCCGAGCGCGATCGTATCGCCTTGATTGAGGATGCGATTGGCCTTCAGCGACTTGAAGATGTAGCACATGGCGGCGGTGCCGCCCTCGACCGCGTAGATCTTGAACTTGCCCTTCGGATGCGGGCTGCCGCACATCGCCCACTGCAGGTACTCGTGCACGATCTGTTCGTTGTGCACCAGCATGCGGTCCGGCACGGGGTAGTGATCGCCGATGATCGAATCGACCAGCTCGTGCACGAACTTGTCGGGGTCGAAGCCGAACTGCTTCACCGCCCACGGCACCATCCGCTGCAGGAAGGGC
>CAWGAS010000031.1:0-221648 GCA_963820645.1 uncultured Acidobacteriota bacterium
TTCGGCGGTCAGTCCTTCTTCCGCCGCTTCACCACGCGTTTCTTCGCCATGCGGGTGATTAGACCACGCCTCGGCGCTGGCGCGCCTCGGTAAGGGCGGCTCGCTGCGCTCGCCGTAGGGGGGCTACTTCGGGTATTTCGCGTGCGCCTTGATTTCGCGGACCTGCAGAATGTGCCGCTGCGAGTGTGTCGAGATCATCAGGAACCATTGATACAGATCCTGATACCCGCCTTCGAGTGCCCGCCCGCGGAAATCGTCCTGCGACGCTTCTGGCCGTGTCCAGCATGGTCGCGCGCAGCTTGCGGAACGACGACCAATGATTCCTTCACGCCCGGGAACGTTCCTCGAGGCACGCGCGCATCGCCCGTCGTCGTCCGCTCGGTGCGGTCGATGCCGTACCAAAGGATGCCGGCGTCGGTGGCCTGCGGCTTGAAGCCCTCCTTCACAGGCTGCTTCAGCGGATCCTGCAGGTTCTTCCAGTATTGCGGCTCCGCGATCGCGAGGTGCTCGACGACGTCCATGATCGTCCAGCTGTCAGGCGTCATCTGGAACCTGAGTTGGGTGTCGGTGAGACCTTCGAGCTCGCTGACCAGCCAGGCTTCCGTCATCTCGAAGTGGGCGACGAGGCGCTGGCGTTCTCCGGCGGTCATCGGTCCGGCGGCGGCGGGTGTGGTCAGCGAAAGAGACACAGCGAGCAAGGCGGCATACTTCAGCATGGTGCAACCGTACGCAGGCGGGTCGCGGACCGTCAATGATGGTGGTACGAGATGCGCTGGGTGTGTCGGGTACCTGCACGAGCGAAGGAGTGCGGCTACGGGAAGCGAGCCCTTACGCACGAGCGAAGCGAGTGCGCCCTTACCGAGGCGCGCGCGCGAGGCCTAGCGCGGCGCCAGCGACGCGGCCCTTACCGCGGGGGCGAAGTGAGCCGCGGCCCTTACTCGTGCCGCACCGCCACCATCGGATCGATGCTCGAGGCTCGCCGCGCGGGGACGTAGCTGGCAATCAGCCCCGCGGTGAACAGGACGGCCACGCCGGCCACGAGCGCCGCCGGATCGTTTGGCTTGATGCCGAAGAGGAGCGATTCGACGTAGCGGGATCCCGCGAGCACGACCGGGACGCCGATCGCCAGACCGAGCAGCTCGAGCGTCAGCACCGAGCGCAGAATCAGCCAGATGATGCCGGCGCGCTGTGCGCCGAGCGCCATGCGAATGCCGATCTCGCCGGTCCGGCGCGTGACGTTGTACGCGACGGTCCCATACAAGCCGACGCAGGCGATGACGAGCGCCAGCAGCGCGAACACCGTGCAGAGCCGCGCGAGCGCGATCTCCTGGCTGATCGCCTCGTCGATGTGCGCGGCCTGCGTCTTCAGATCGGATACGGCGAGGCGGGAATCAGCCTGGCGGACAATCTGGCGCACCGCTGTCGCGATGCCGAGCGGATTGCCCGCGGCCCGTACCTCGTAAGTCATCTGGCCCGGCGCGCCGCTCCGCAGATACGGATCCTGCAGATACGGGAAGTAAACCATCGGGCGAAGCTCGTCCTTCAGCTGGAGATAGAGCGCGTCTCCGACCACGCCGACGATTCGTACGTCTTGTCGTGCCCGAGAGTGATCCTGGTCCCGACGGGATTCGCCAGCCCGAGCACCCGCGCGAGCCGCTGATTGATGACCGCCACCAGCGCCGCGCCGCTTTCGTCTCGCTCGTCGAATTCGCGCCCTGCCGTCAACGGGATCTGCATGGTGTCGAAAAACGCCGGCCCGACCATGAACAGACCGGCGGCATTGGGCGGGCGCTGTCCGGGGGCCGCGACGGGCGGCGGCACACCGATCGCGGTTACCGGCGCCATGCGTTCCACCGCCTGCGGGCAGCGGCCTGCTCGACAGGCTCACGCTGCGGACACCCGGCAGCTGGCTCAACCGTTCCCGCAGGTCGCCGGTAGAGACGCCTCAGCGCAGGCCCCTCGTAGCCCACCGCGCCGGGCCTGATCGTGAACAGCAGCACGTCCTCGCGATTGAATCCCAGTCTCGATGGCATGCAGGTTCGACAGCGTGCGCCCGAACAGGCCCGCGGCCACGACCAGCACCAGCGCGAACGCCATCTGCGCCACGACCAGGATCTGGCTGAGGCTCACGCGACTCGCGCGTCGTGCGGTTCCAGCGAGCGCGCCCGGCCGAATTTCCTTCAGCGCCGGCATCAGATCCACGCGGGTGGCCTGAATCGCGGGCGCCAGCCCGAACACCAATCCCGTGAGGACGGACAGCACGAGCGTCACGGCCAGCACGTTCCAGTTCAGCTCCGCGTGCAGCGTGAAGTTCTCGCGGCCGTTGGCGAGCAGCAGCGTGAGGACGCCGATGCCCCACGAGGCGAACAGCCAGGCCGAGCACGCCACCGATCGACGACAGCACCACGCTTTCGGTCAGCAGCTGTCGAATGACCCGCATGCGGCTGGCGCCGATGCTGAGCCGCACCGCGATTTCGCGCCGCCGCGCCGTCGCCCGCGCCAGCAGCAGGTTCGCGACGTTGGCGCACGCAATCAACAGAATCAGACCCGACCATCGCCATCAGGACGTAGAGCGGCTTCGCGTATCGCCACCGGAGACTATCCAGACCCGCGGCGCCTTCGGTGATCCTCAGCTCGGGAAGATCCGCGCGCTGCGCGTTCGGTTGTCGCAGAGTCTTCGGCGAAACGCCGGAACTGCGGCCCCAACACCGCCTGCGCCTGAGCCAGGCTCACACCGGGTTTGAGACGGCCCATGATCTCGATCCAGTAGAAGTTCGAGTCCAGATACTCCGAGGCCGCTGGCCGACTCGAGCAACATCTCGGCGCGCATCGGAACATAGAGGTCGGGCACGGACCCCGGCTCTGCGCCGAAGAACCCCGGCGGGGTCACACCGACGACCGAGAACGGCTTGTCGTTGATCCGGATGGTTCTGCCGACCGCCAGCCGGGCGTCGCCGAAGCGGCGCTGGCTGAATCCGATGGCTCAGAACGGCGACGGCCGCGCGCGCCGGCTTCGTCATCACTCGCAAGAATCAGACGTCCCGCGGCGGGCGGCACGCCCATCCCGCGGAAGTAGTCTCCCGACACGTACTGGCCTTTGACCGCTTCCGTTTCCTCGTCGATCGTGACGGTCAGGCGTTCCACGACGAAATAGCCGAAGGCACTCGACAGCACGTCGGTGTTGCGTTCGAACAGCTCGAGCGCCGGGTAGGGAAACTGCGTACCGATCCTCCCCCCGCTGGGATCGGTGTGCGACCCTCCTGTAGAGAACGCACATGCCACTGGAAGCGGTCGATGCCTGTTTCTCGGCGCGCCACTTCATCACGACGAGCGATTCGGGTTCCGGCACGGGAAGCGACCGCAGCAGGATCGATTCCATGAAGCTGTAGATCGCCGTGTTCGCGCCGATCCCCAACGCCAGCGACAGCACGGCCAGCGCGGTGAACGCCTTGTTGTGAAACATCGAACGCCGGGCGTAGCGCAGGTCCTGGCCGAGGCGTTCCAGCCACAGCCACGTCCACGCGGCGCGGGCGTCCTCCGCGGCCAGCGTGAGGTTGCCGAGCTCGCCCGGTCCCGCCATCTCCTTCAGCGAGGCCAGCTCCTCGCGCATGTCGCGCTCCGCGGCCCGGCTGCGGGACGGCAGCAGGTACGCGAGCTTCGTCCACAGACTCATGACTGTTCCTCCGGCGCCGGCAGCATCACCTGCGCGATCGCGGACGCGAACTCCCGCCACTCCGAGTGCTCCTGCTGAAGCTGCTTCTTACCGGCCGGCGTCAACCGGTAGAATTTCGCGCGCCGGTTCTCTTCGGATATCCCCCACTTCGACACGATCCAGCCCTTGACCTCGAGCCGCTTGAGCGCGGGGTACAGCGAGCCGAATTCGATCTCGATCGACTCGTTCGACCGGCTATGAATGGATTTGGCGATGCCGTACCCGTGGAGGGGTCCCAGGATGAGCGTCTTGAGCACGAGCATCTCGAGCAGGCCGTGAAGCGGTTCCATAGTGTGGCAGTCTATATGAAGTGAGTCTTCATATCAAGAGACACTGCATATGGGCCGTCGGGCTGGCCTGAAGGCCGAGCGTACATTCGGCGACGGCCTGTTGCACCGGCCGTCGGGCTGGCCTGAAGGCCAGCGCTACGTTCGGCCCCGGCCCGTGTCGCGCCGGCCTTCAGGCCGGCCATCCGGACACGTGACGATATAATGCCGCCGATCTCCAGAGGGTAGACGATATGGCGCTTGATGTTTCACGCACGGCGCGGATCGCCGGCGCGTTGCTCGCCGCCGCGGCGCTGATCTCGCCGCTGCTCCTGATCTCGCACGCACAGACTCCGCAGCGGCCCGCCATCCAGACACCAGGCGGCGGACGAGGTCCCGGCGCCGCGCCCGGGGCGAGCGACCCGGCCAATGCGAACGCCGACTTGTCGCCGAAGCCGCCGGTGCTGGCCGCGACGCCCGCCGAGCAGGCCACGCGCTTCTGGCTCCCGGCCGGGTATCGCATGGAGCCGGTGCTCGCCGACCCGATCATCGAAGACCCCGTGCAGATCGCCTTCGACGGCAACGGCCGCATGTTCGTCGTCGAGGTGCGCGGCTACTATCAGACGCCCGAAGGCATCGATCTGATCCCGCCGATCGGCCGCATGTCGATGCACGAGGATCGCGACAACGACGGCGTCTACGAGCGCCACTCCGTCTTCGTCGACAAGATGGTGTTCCCGCGCTTCGTCACGCCGTTCGGCGCCAACAGCCATCCTGACGATGGAGACCAACGCGGACGAAGTGTGGAAGTACACCGACACCAACGCGCGACGGCGTGGCCGACAAGAAGGAGCTGTTCGCGACCAACTTCGGGCGCGCCGGCAACATGGAGTCCCAGCAGGCCAGCCTGTTCTGGGCGATGGACAACTGGCTCTACAGCACGGTGAACGCGTTCCGCCTGCGGTGGACGCCGAACGGCCTCTTGAAAGAGCCGACCGGGCCGAACAGCTCGCAGTGGGGCGTGACGCAGGACAACGACGGCAAGGTCTGGTTTCAAGGCGGCGCGAGCGGCCTGCCCGGCTACTTCCAGTTCCCGGTGCACTACGGGAACTTCACGCCGCCGGATCAGTTCGAGCCGGACCTGAACATCATGTGGGGCGCGCCGATCCTCGTCGGCGACATCCAGGCCGGACTGCCGGGCACGCGCATGCCCGACGGCTCGCTGATCTACGCCACCGCGGCCGCCGGCAACGAGGTCTACCGCGGCGATCGGCTGCCGAAGGATCTGATCGGCGACTACCTCCACGGCGAGATGGTGTCGCGCACCGTGCGGCGGCTCAGGCCGTTCAAGACCGAAGGCCTCACGCAGCTGCGGAACGTCTATCCGCGGTCCGAGTTCATCCGCTCGCTCGACCCGCTGTTCCGTCCCGCCGACACGACGACCGGGCCTGACGGCACGATCTACATCGCGGACATGTATCGCGGCATGATCGAAGGCGCCGAGTGGGCGAAAGAGGGCACCTATCTTCGGGCGAAGATCAAGCAGTACCAGCTGGACAAGGTCAGCACGGGTCACGGCCGCGTCTGGCGGCTGACCTACGACGGCATGGCGCGCGATCGAACGCAGCCCCGGATGCTGAACGAGACGCCCGCGCAGCTGGTCGCCCACCTCTCGCATCCGAACGGCTGGTGGCGCGACACGGCGCAGCAGCTGCTCGTGCTGAAGCAGGACAAGTCGGTCGTGCCCGCGCTCCAGTCGATGGTGCGGACCTCGAAGAACACGCTCGCCCGCTTCCACGCGCTGTGGACGCTCGAGGGACTGGGCGCCCTGACCGCGGCGCTCGCGCGCGAGGCGCTCGGCGATCCGGATCCCCGCATGCGGATTCAGGCGATGCGCGCCAGCGAGACGCTCTACAAGGCCGGCGACCGATCGTTCGACGGCGACTACCGCGCGCGCTGCGAAGGACACGGACGTGGACGTCGTGATTCAGGCGATGTTGACGATGAACGTCCTGAAGGTGGCGGACGCGCCGGCGGCGCTCAAGGCGGTCATGGACGGCAACAAGGCGCGCGGCGTGCAGTTCGTCGCCGACAGGATCCTGAATGCGCCGGCGGCCGCCGGGCGCGGCGGCGGCCGCGGCGGTCCGCCGCTGACGCCGGAGACTGCGAGCAGCCTCGAGCGCGGCGGCGTCATCTACACCGAGCTGTGCTATGCGTGCCACGGCGCCGACGGGCGCGGCACGCCGACGCCCGGCGCGGCCGCCGGGTCGGTGCTGGCGCCGACGCTGGCCGGCTCGGCGCGCGTCAACGGCCACCGCGACTACACGATCAAGACGCTGCTGCACGGGCTGACCGGTCCGGTGGACGGCAAGGTCTATCCGCAGGTCATGGTCGCGATGGGCTCGAACAAGGATCAGTGGATTGCGGACGTCACCTCGTACGTGCGCAACAGCTTCGGGAACACCGGCACGTTCGCGACCCCTGAAGACGTGGCCAGGGTCCGTGCCTCCAGCGGCGATCGAAAAACGCCGTGGACGGTCGCGGACCTGGAGGCATCGCTGCCGCGCCCGCTCGTTCCCGATGCCTCGTGGAAGGTCACGGCCAGCCACGACGGCCGGCCGGCGCCGCAGGCGAACGCCGAGGGCGGCTTCAACTTCGTCGGCAACGCCGCGGGCGCACTCAACTTCCTCGGCTGGACGACGGGCGTGCCGCAACAGCCGGGCATGTGGCTTCAGGTCGAGTTGCCCGCGCCTCTGCTCCTGACGGAGATCCAGTTCACCTCTTCAACCGGCGGCGGGCGCGCCGGCGCGCCGCCGGTATGGACCTTCCCGCGCGGCTACCGGGTCCAGGTCTCGGCTGACGGCAACACCTGGAGCGCACCGGTCGCTGAAGGCCAGGGCGCACCAGGAGTCACCGTCATCACGTTCGCGCCGGTCAGCGCGAAGTTCGTCCGGATCACCCAGACCGCGACCGTCAACGACGCGCCGGCATGGTCGATGCGGCTGCTGCGGCTGTACCGCGCGCCGTAGCTCGAGAAGCGCCGCGCGCGGCGATATATGCTGGTCGGGGAGTGTCCCCGTATGCGCGAGCTCTACGGCCTGATCGCCATTCTTCTCGCAGTCGCCCAGGGGACCGCCCAAGCACGCACCTCCGCAACCGGCCGCTCCAACTCAAGGAACGCCGGCTGTCTTCCGCACTTCCACGCGGCTCGTCGAGGTCAGCGTTGTCGTCCACGATTCCCGCGGCCAGCCCGTGAGCGATCTGAAAAAGGAGGACTTCACGATCACGGAGAGAGGAAAACCGCAGCAGGTTGTTTTCTTCTCGATGGCATCGGCCGACAAGGCGGCCGCGCCTGCCCCACCGCTTCCGCCTCATATCTTCTCGAACGTCTTCGCCGGCGGCACGGGTGTGCCGACCAGCGTCACCGTGGTGCTCCTCGATCTCCTGAACACGTCGTGGACCGATCAGGTGTACGCGCGCAAGGCGCTCATCAAGTTTCTCGGGCAGATCCAGCCTCAGGATCGCATTGCCATCTTCGCGCTGGGGAGCCGCAGCCTGACCCTGCTGCACGATTACACGACCGATGCCGCGTCGCTCATCGAGCGTCTGAAGAAGACCAGCGGGGAGATCGCCTCGGACCTCGCGGCCTCGACGCTGAATCTTGACGCGCAGACAGAGCTCCAGCGTCTCGGCCTGGAATCGATCGCCGACGCAAACCAGCGCGAGGCGGACTTCTACACGGCCGGCCGGATTGTGAACACGCTGTCGACGCTCGAGGCGATCGCGCAGCATCTCTCGGGCATCCCGGGCCGCAAGAACCTGATCTGGTTGTCGGGCGGCTTCCCCCTCACGATCGGCTTCGACGGGATGCCGGAGAGGAGAGCGACGCGCGACAGCAGCACGTTCACCCGCGAAACGGACGCCGCCGTTCGCGCGCTCAACAACTCCGGCGTCGCCGTCTATCCGGTGGATGCGCGCGGGCTGATGGTGATCCCCGGCATGGACGCGTCCACCCGCGGATCCTACGGACAGCGTGGACCCTCCATGGCCTCCAGGATGACCCCCATCCAGGCCAACATCGATACGATGCGGGAGCTGGCGGATCGGACGGGCGGCCGCGCCGCCTACAACACCAACGATCTGGCGAGCGCCGTCCGGCGGGCGATCGACGACACGCGCGTGACCTACACCGTCGGCTATTACTCCACCGACGAGACCCAGGACGGAAAATTCCGCGATATCAAAGTCAAAGTGAACCGGCCGCGTCTCGACGTCCGCCACCGCAAGGGGTACTTTGCGCTGAAGCCGCTGGACAACACGGCCAAGACGCGGCAGGACGAGTCCCGGGCGGCCGTGTGGAGCCCGCTCGAGTCAACGGCCGTGGCGATGAACGTGCGCGCGGACTTCATCGACCAGCCCGAGCCGAATACGCTCAACCTGTTCGTGCAGATCCCTCCCGGCGTCGTGGCTTTCACGAAGGAGGGAGATCGCTGGAAGGCGGAGGTGGACATCGTCTACGTGCAGAAGGACGAGGAGGGCCGCGCTCAGGGCGAAGGCGTGTCGGACAGTTTGTCGCTGGCGCTGACCGACGCGAACTACGCGAAGATCGCAAAGGACGGACTGATTCGGCAGCGCTACATCCCCCGTCAGCCTGCGGCCACCAGCGTCCGGGTCGTCGTCCGCGACGCCACCACCGGGTCCGTCGGCTCGCTCACGATTCCATTCAGTCAGATTCAGTAACTCATGCGGCCGCCACACAAGCTCACTTCAGGACGTTCATGAACACCGACACGACGGGGCACGAGACCACGTCGCCGGCCGAGTTCTGAAAATTGAAAACGCCCGAGGCCCGGCCGGTGAGCTCGTCGACGGAGACCGAGAACGCCGTCCGCGCGTCCAACGTCGCTCCCGTCGCGGCCCCGGCCACCGTCACCGACACATCGCGCGGAGCGACCGATCCGGGAATGCCCATGTCGGGCGCCCGTCCGCGAATGGTTCCCGCTATGGCCCGCTGACCCGACGGCAGCTCGCCCGCATTCCTGAACCGCACTTCGACATCACCCGCCGCGCCGGAAGGCCGGCCGACCCATTCCACGCCGTCCTTGACGACGTCGAGGTCGAGCGTGACCGACTTGCCGATCGAGGGGACGCCGAGCCAGGCCGGACACGAAGGCTGAAGCGGGTCGAAGGAGACGTCGAACGCGATCATCTTCAGCCGGTATCGGCCGGTCGCGAACTCGAGCCCGGGCGAATCGATGCTGCCCGGTGTCGTCGGCGACGATCCACCGCACCCGGCGATCGCGAGGGACAGGAGCCAGCACAGTCGATGTTTGACCATGCCCTCTACGGTAGGCCGCTTGCCGAGGGAAGTCGTGAGGAACCGATGAAGAGCGGCTGAAATGTTCTGTGGACGATCAGTTCTGGACGTTCATCTGCACCGAGACAGCTCGGAGCACGTCGCAACATTGCCGGCAGAGTCGTGAAATCGGAAATCGCCCACGGCCCGGCCGATCAGCGTCTTGACCGAGAACGGGCGAGCGTCTGCGCCGTCCAACACTGCCCCGGTCGCACCCGTCCCGGCGACCGTGACCGATACATCTCCCGGAGGGAGCAATCCGGGAAAGGCCCATGTCGGGAGCCTGTCCGCGAATACGTTCCTGTCAATGCCCGCTCGCCAAACGCCGGCTCTCCCGCATCCCTGAATCGCATTTCAATGTCAGCCGCCGCGGTCGAAGTCCGGCCGACCCATTCCGCGCCGTCCTTGACCACGGTCAGCTGGAGCGTCACGATCGTTCGTGACCGGCACGCCCAACGAGCCTGGACACCCGGCCAGGAGCGGATCGGTGGAGAAATCAGAGGCCATCATTGTCAGCAAGTATCGGCCGGTTGCGAACTGCGGACTGACCGGCAGACCCGGGCCTCCGGGTGACGGTGCCGTGGGAGTCTCTCCACCGCATCCGGCGATCCCGAGGCACAGGACCCAGCACAGCCGGTGTTTGACCATAGCTCTACAGTAGACCTGCCGGAGGGCAAAGTCGTGAGGAATAGATGAGGCGCGGGTGAAATACCCTGTAAGTGACGGCGTCTTCCGCCAGGCTCAAACAGTCCGTGTCGATTTCGCCACGGGAATCGTCAAGCGCACCTGGGTCCCCTCGCCGGGCGAGCTCGTCAGGTTGAACTCGCCCCCCAATCGCTCCACGCGCTCCCGCATGCCGACCAGGCCGTAGTGCTGGGACTGCTCCGGCTGGTCGAGCGACGAATCGAAGCCCACGCCGTTGTCTTCGATCGACAGGTGGAGCTGTCCGGGATCGAAGCGCAGGAACACCGACAGCCGGCGGGGCGCGGCGTGGCGGATGGCGTTCTGCAGCGCTTCGCGAATGAGCAGCATCAGGTTCCGCTCGATCTCACCGCCGACGGCGACGGGAGTCCCCGAGACGTCGACCTTTACGTCGATTCCTGCGTCGAGGCCGATGCGATGGGCGAGTTGAGACACCGCGGGCACCAGGTGGTCGCCATTCGAAGAACCGTGCCGCAGGTTCCACACCGCCAGCCTCGCATCGTCCACGGCGGCGCGGACTTCGGCGCGCGCCCGGTCGAGCAGATCGTGGCCGAGCTCCGGAGAGACGTCCTGCGCGTGGGACGCGGCCTCGAGCAGCGTCGAGACGCCGACGCAGCCCTGGATGAGCGTGTCGTGCATCTCCCGAGCGAGGCGGTTGCGCTCTTCGAGGACGGCGGCGAACTGCCGGCGGATGTTGCGGACGTGCAGCCGGTACGCGCCCCACGCCGCGGCGGCCGCCAGCACGCCGCAGAGCGCGATGAACCACTCCGTCTCGTACCAATGAGGCCGCAGGCGGATCGCGAGGATGCTTTCGGTGGCGTTCTGCGGCGCGTTGATCTCGTACGCGACCACGTGGAACGTGAATTGGCCTGGCGGCATGTTGGTGTAGTACGCGACGCGGCGCTGCCCGGCGGACGTCCAGCCGCGCTCGAACCCTTCCATCCAGTATCTGAAGCGGAGCCGCTCCGGCGCGGCGAGGCGGAGCGAGGTGTATTGAATCTCGAGCTTGCCTTCACCGGGGGGCAGATCGAGAGCGGAGGGAAACGGAACAGGACGGCCGTCGGCGATGGCGTGCTCGATGACCAGCGGCAGGCGGCTCGGCCGCTCAGGAACGTTGGGCACGATCAGCACGGCCCCTTTCGTGCTGGGGAGCCAGACCTCACCGGTCGTGGTCACCACTCCCGCGGGCTGGACGCCGCCTCTCATCTGATTCGTGTTCAGGCCTTCGGTGGTGTCGTAGAGCCGCACCGGCACGTGCCGGGACGCGTGCGGAGGGAGCGATTCGAGATCGCGCCGCGACACCGAGACGACGCCGCTCGGGCCGCTCATCCAGAGGTTGCCCTGCCGGTCTTCCCCGACGAAGTGAATCTTGTTGCTCGGCAGGCCGTGGTCGGTCGTGAACTGCGTCAGGCGGCCCGACTTCAACAGGAAGAGCCCGGCGCCCTGGGTCCCGATCCACAATCCGTCTTCGGAATCCTGGTGGAGCGCCCAGACTTTCGTGCTGGCGAGGCGCTCGAGCAGGGGATCGCTGACGAAGGCGCCCGACCGGAACCGCGTCAGCCCGCGCTCGGTCGCCACCCAGAGGCTGTCGTCGCGATCGAGCAGCAAGCCGCGGATGCTGCCGTAGATCAGGCCGTCCGCCGCCGTGAAGCTGCGGAAGGTTCCGTCGCGCCAGTAGCTCAGGCCGGCATCGGTGCCGATCCAGAGGCCGCCCTCGCGGTCCTCGCAGAAGGCCCTGACGAAATCGTTCACGAGCCCTTCCTTCATCGTGAACCTGGCCAGCTGGTTGCCGTCGAGCCGCGCGATGCCCTGACCGTCCGTGCCAATCCAGAGACGATCCTTGCTGTCGCGGAAGACATTGCGGATGACGAGCCCGGCCAGGGACGCCGGCAGGTCAACGGGGACGAGCGTCTGACGCGCGACCTGGAACAGCCGTCCATTCAGGGCCGTGACCATGACGGGCCCGCGTGGATCCTGGTAGATCGTGCTGATGCTCAACGGCGCGCCGTCGGTCGTCGTGATGGTGTTGGCGGCCCCCGGCTGCAGGCGAAGCATGCCGCCCTGCGTCCCGACCCAGACGTTCTCCTCCGCGTCCTCGAAGACCGACAGCACGTTGTTGTGAGGGAGCGAGACCGGCGCCGACAAGGTGACGAAGCGCCCCTGCCGAAAGCGCATCAGGCCGCCGCCGTAGGTGCCGATCCACAAGTCGCCGCTGCGGCTCTCGCACAGCACGCTGATGTTGGTGCCGTCCACGAGCCTCGGGACCGTGAAGGGATTGCCGTGAACACCGCGATCCAGCCGGCGCAGGCCGGCGATGGTGCCGATCCAGACGGCGCCGTCCCGCGTCTCCCGCATGGTGCGGATGCTGTTGTCGGCGCGGCTCCCGGTCGAGCTGTAGTGCTCGACCAGACCCCGGTTCAGGACCAGCAGGCCCGCGCCGCCCACGAGGAGGCGTCCCTCGCGATCTTCACAGATCGCGTGGACGCTCATCGACGGGACGCCGTCGCGGCCGTCGACGCGATGCAGCGCGTCGCCTTCGAGTCGAAACAGGCCGCGGTCGGTGCCGACCCACAGCCGGCCGCTTCGATCTTCGAACATCACGCGAACGAACGGATTCGTGAGGCCTTCCGCCGCGCCGAACGTGCGGAAGGCGCCTTTGCGGTAGCGGACCAGGCCGCCGCCTTCGGTCCCCGCCCAGACCGTTCCGTCGCGGGCCGTCAGGAGCGCGTAGACGCTGTCGTCGCGAAACGCGGCCTCGTTTCCGGCGTTGAACACGGCGAAGCGAACGCCGTCGAAACGCGCGAGGCCGCCGCTCGTCCCGATCCAGAGATAGCCGTCCGCCGTCTGCGCGAGCGCCTGGGTGAAATCCTCGGGCAGGCCCTCCGCGCTCTGCCAGACCCGGCGGCCGTAAAAGTCGGGGCGTGGAGGGGCGTCAGCGAGCGGAGGTTGCGCCGCCTGCCCGTGTCGCGCACAGAAGACAGAGCAACGCGAGGCAGGCCACTCTCGACAATTCCCAAAGCCGACTCCAACTCCCAAACGTCTGGCCCATTCCTCTGGGCGTTGGAGGTCGGAGGTCGGGAGCTGTAGTGCCCTCACGGCAGGTGGATGATGCCGCGCTGCAGCGCGGCAACGATGGCCTCGGTGCGATCCGCCACATCGAGCCGGTTCAGAATCAGGTTGACGTGCCACTTGACCGTGGCCTCGGTGATGCCCAGCGCGCGGCCGATTTCCTTGTTGCTGAAGCCGTTGGCGATGAGCTCCAGGACTTCGACCTCCCGGCTGCTCAGCTGCGATTGGGGGCCGCACTCCTCGAGCGTCTTCGAGACCGACTGCGGAATCACGCGCGCGCCCGAGTGCACTTTCCGGATCGCGGCCGTGACGTCCACGTGCGACATGGCTTTGAGCAGGTACGCCTGCGCGCCGGCATCCAGCGCGCGCCGGATGTCCTCGTCGCCGTCATACGTCGTGAGCACGATGAACCGGACGTCGGGATTGGTCTCGCGAATCTTCCGGATCGCCTGGACCCCGCTCAGCCCGGGCAGGCGCAGGTCCATCAGCACGACGTCGGGCGCCCGCTCCTCGCAGATCGCGCAGGCTTCCTCGCCCGAGCCGGCCTCGCCGGCCACCGTCATGTCCGGCTGCAGGCGGATGATCGCCGCCAGCCCGAACCGGACGACCGGGTGATCGTCGACGATGAGGACGCGAATCATGAATTTGAACAGGAGATCAGGAGATCAGGAGATTAAGAGTTTTTCTTTTGGTTTTAAGAAAATTATCTCCTGAACTCCTGAACTCCTGTGAAGTGACTGGCCACAAGAGCCGCTAACCATCCCCACCCAACTTTCGGCTGGTGACACGGCCATGCCAACCCCGTAGCATCCGACGGGCTCGGTACCGCAGAGGCTGGGGTGGGGTCCCGAGTCAGAAGAGCGATGTCGGGACACTAGCACAGGTCAACGGCTCGATGCTTACGTTGGCGCGCGCCGACGCCCGGCTGCGCAGGGATCATGGCGTGGCGCCGATATCCGGCGCCATCGGCTGGCCTGAAGGCCAGCGCTACATGCTTTCTGGGAGTCACCCATGCGGAATGCCAAGGCGCTCCAGCTCCTCGCCGTCCTCGGAATCGCGCTCCAGTCGCTGGCCAACCCGGTCCCGGCGTGGGCCCAGAGCGACCGCGGCGTCATCACCGGCCGGGTGTCCGATCCGCAATCGGCGATCGTCGTGAATGCGGTCGTCATCGCCCGCAACGTCGACACGGGCGCGGAGCATCGCACGGTGACCACGGCGACCGGCGATTACACGCTCAGCTCGCTGCCCGCGCGCCGCTACGATCTGATCATCGAGGCCCCGGGATTCAAGATGTTCGTCTCGGAGAGCGTGCTCGTGCAGGTCGCGCAGACGACCCGCGTGGACGCCGCCCTGGAGATTGGCACGACCACCGAGATCGTGAGCGTCAACGCCGAGGCGCCGCTGCTGAAGACCGCCAACGCCGAACAGGGCATCAACGTCAGCGGCGACCGGATCAACGCCCTTCCCCTGAACTTCGGCGGCGGCGGCGGCAACGTCGGCGCCATCCGCAACTGGCTCGGGTTCGTCGTCCTCGCGCCCGGCGTGTCGGGCACGAACGAGCGCGCCAGCGTCAACGGCGCCCCGGGTGGCGGATTCAAGATCTACCTCGAGGGGCAGGACGTCACGAGCTCGAACGACACGGTGTGGACGAGCACGGTCGCGGCCGCCTCCGTCGAGACCATCGGCGAGTTCTCGATGCAGACCGCCAACTTCTCGGCCGAGTACGGGCAGGTGCTCGGAGGCCTGTTCAACTTCACGACCAAGTCGGGGACGAACGTGCTGCGCGGGAGCGCCTACGACTACATCACCAACGAGGCGATGGATGCCCGGCGCCCGTTTACCGGCGCGCGGCCCCTCAGCCGCAAGCACAATTTCGGCTTCAGCGCGGGGGGCCCGGTCATCGTGCCGGGCGTCTACACGGGCCGCAACAAGACGTTCTTCTTCACGAACGTGGAAGTCTTTCGCAACCAGACGAATTCTCCCGGCGCGCGAGCGACCGTCCCGACTCAGGCCTATCGGAACGGCGACTTCAGCGCGGCGCTGACCGGGCGCGTGCTGGGGACGGATCCGCTCGGCAGGCCCATCATGGAGAACGCGATCTACGACCCGCGCACCTCGCGCACCGTCAACGGCCAGGTCGTCCGCGACCCCTTCCCCAACAACGTCATTCCGAGAGAGCTGTTCGATCCGGTCGCGCTCCAGATCCAGTCGCTCATTCCCGCGCCGGACAATTCCGAGCTGCTGAACAACTACGGCCCGGACATTCAGAACCACAGGAATCAGTGGATCCCGACCGTCAAGATCGACCACAACATCGGGAGCGGCACGAAGCTCTCGGGGTACTGGTCGGCGCAGTTCACCGATCAGATCACCGCGCCAGACGGAATGCCCATCCCCATCACGTCCCGGCGCGATCAGAAAATCTACGGATACACGCTCCGCGTGAACGTCGACAAGACCTTGAAGCCGACGCTCCAGCTGCACGCCGGGGTGGGTTCTCTTCGTTTCCACAACCCGGACAGCTCCCCGGACGACGTGCTCAACTACGACGCGGCGGGCCAGCTCGGGTTCGTCGGCAGCGCCACCGACCCCTCGGGGTTCCCCGTGATCACGGGCCTTGGCAGCAACGCGGGAGGCTTCAACAACTTCTCGATGGGGCCCGGCAACGCGAACAAGTACTACAACAACAAGCTGACCGGCGTGGCGAATCTCACCTGGGTTCGCAACAAGCACATGTTCAAGTTCGGCGGCGAGGTCAAGCAGGAAACCTGGGAGGACATCAACATGACCTACTCCCAGGGGCAGCTGTTCTTCAACGCGCGCCAGACGGGTCTCCCGTCCACCCAGGGGCAGAACCTTGGCGGGGGCAGCGTCGGCCTGGGCTATGCGAGCTTCCTCCTCGGCCACCTGGACCAGGCGGCGGTCACGGCCGTGCGCGATCCGGAATGGCGAAAGAACGCGTTGAGCCTGTACGCGCAGGACAACTGGCGGGTCGGCCAGCGGCTGACGGTGGACTACGGACTGCGCTGGGATTACGCGGGTCAGGGGCACGAGCGCGAGTTCCGGACCAGCCAGGTCGGCCTCACCACGCCGAATCCCTCCGCGGGTGGGCTGCCTGGAGGATTCGTCTACGAAGGGTTCGGTGAGGGACGGTGCAACTGCGAGTTCACGAAGACCTATCCCTACGCGTTTGGTCCGCGGCTCGGAGCGACCTACAAGCTCGATGACAAGACGGTCGTCCGCGCCGGCTGGGGCCTGACCTACAGCGCGCTGTCGAACTGGTGGTATGTGACGGGCGGCTCGTCAACGCTCGGCGTGGGTTTCAACTCCCTCAATTGGACCAACCCGGCGTTCGGGGAAGCCGCGCTGCGGCTCCAGGACGGCCTCCAGTACCGAAACGAAGACCTGTACCAGGCGTCCTACGACCCGGGCGTCCGGCCGTCTCCGGGCCAGTTGAACGTTCCGCCCGCGTGGGGGGCGCAGATCAACGATCCGAACGGAGGCCGGCCGGCGCGCATCAACCAGTGGAACATCAGCATTCAACGCGAGCTCTTCAGGAACATGATCGCCGAAGTGTCCTACCTCGGCAACCGAGGCGTGTGGCTCGAGGCGAACAATCTCGTCAGCCACAATGCGACGCCGCTGACGAAGTTCCAGCAGCTCGGCCTGGATCTGAACAACCCGGCCGACCGGACGCTCCTCACGTCACGGATCGATTCCGCCCTCGCGGCGTCGCGCGGGTTCAGGGCGCCCTACGCCGGATACCCGGGCAGCGCGACCGTCGCGCAGACACTGCGGCCGTTCCCCCAGTTCAACGACGGCCTCGCCGTCCGGTGGGCGCCGCTCGGCAGCACCTGGTACGACGCGCTGCACGTCAATCTCACGCAGCGGCAGTGGCACCGGCTCGATCTCACCGCGGCCTTCACGTGGCAGAAGGAACGGGCCCTGGGGAGCGGCGGCAACCCGAGCGCCGGCGGCGGGCCGATCAACAACGTCTTCGATCGCGCGGCACAGAAGGGGCTCGCCGCGAACTCGCAGCCGTTCATCTTCGTGACGAGCTTCAACTACATGACGCCGCGGCCGTCGGGCAAGGTCGCCGGCGCGCTCCTCGGTGACTGGACGATCGCGGGCCTCCTGCGCTACTCGAGCGGCGCGCTGATTCCCGTCCCCGGGGCGCAGAACAATCTCTTCTCGCTCGTCTACCAGAACACGCGCATGAACCGGGTGGAAGGTCAGCCGCTGTTCGTGAAGGATCCCAACTGCAAGTGCATCGACCCGCGCGCGGATTTCGTGCTCAACCCCGCGGCCTGGGCCGATCCTGCGCCGGGGCAGTTCGGCGTGTCTTCCGCGTTCTACGACGACTACCGGTGGCAGCACCAGGTCACCGAGAACATGAGCGTCGGCCGCCGCTTTACGACCGGCGGCAGGACGTTCGTCGAGATCCGCGCCGAGTTCTTCAACATCTTCAACCGGACCAACCTGCGGATGCCGACGGACTTCAACAACAACCCGCTCTCGACGCGCACCTTCAATTCGCGCGGGGAGCCGACCGGCGGTTTCGGGTACATCAACCCGACCGCCACGCCGAACATCCTCCCGCGGAACGGACAGATCGTCGTGAGGTTCCAGTTCTGGCCGGCGCTGACCGCCGCGGTAGGGGCCGCCGCTTCGCGGCGGAGGGGCCGGCTCGCTGACACTCGCTGCGGCCGTGCGATGCGACAGCCTGCCCGAGCGTCGTCCACGCCGACGATCGAGCAGGGCGCCGCGGCTCGCTTCGCTCCCGCGGTAGGCGCGCCGCGTCGCTTCGCTCGCGCGTAGGGGCCGGCTCGCTGCGCTCGTCGTACGAGGCGCCGCTTCGCTTCGCTCGCGCGTAAGGCCGCTCGGTGTCGCGCGCGTCGGCGGCAGGCAGGACTCGTCGACTCCCGGCTTCGACCGGGTGATGCGTCGGCCGCGCAAATCCCGCTCGTTATCGGTCACCAGGACGCATCCGGTTCTCGGCAGGAGTGCCAGATGAATGTCGTTTCCAAACGCCTTCGAGACGCGAGGCGGCTCCAGGCCTCCTGCCGCGCCATCGCGGAGAGCGCATCGCCGGATCGATGCCAGGCCCGCAGGGACGGCACGACGACCCGATTGCCGCGAGCGAACACGTTGAGCACGTATCGCTCGAGCGCTTGCCGATCGCGCCCGCTACCTGAGAGATAACGGAGGAAACGGAGAAAAACAAAAATGGTTTCTCTCCGTTATCTTCGCTAACTCTGTGGTGATCAAAGTCCTCGAACGAGCCAGGGCCGGCCTACTCGCTCCGCAGCACGTCCACCGGATCCAGCCGCGCCGCGGCCCGGGCGGGGAAGAGACAGGCCAGGAGCGCGACCGCAATGAGGAACGGCGGCACCACCACGAACGTGATCGGGTCGATCGGGTCCACACCGTACAGCAGGCTGGCGGCGAAACGGGTGACGCCCAGCGCCGCGAGGACGCCCACGGCGGTGCCGATCACAGCCGGCACGATCCCCTGCCTCACGATCATCACGAGAATCTCTCGCGGGCGTGCGCCGATCGCCAGCCGGATGCCGAGCTCGCGCCGGCGCCTGGCGACGGCGAAGCTGACGACCCCGTAGACACCGATCGTGGCGATCGCGATGCCGATCGACGCCGCAATCGCGGAGAGCGCCCCGGTCAGACGCGGCACCAGCAGGGCATCTCTGAGCTGGCTCTCCATCGTCCGGACGTTGAAGACCGCCACCGACGGATCGGCGCGGCGGATGGCTTCCCGTATCGGCCCGGCGTACGTCGCGGCCGCTGCCCGGGTCTTCACGACGAGCGTGACGACCCTCCGGACCTCTGCCGAGTACCCGGTCAGAACCGGCAGGTAAACAACCGGGCGGGGTGGCTCCCCGATCGTGCGCGACTTGGCGGTCGCGACCACGCCCACGACCTCCAACCGTTTCCCGTCGCCAACGAACCGGCGGCCCAGAGGCGACCGGCCGGGAAACACCGCCTGCGCGAACGCTTCGTTGACGATCGCGATCTCCGTGCCTCCCTGGTCGAAGCGAGACACATCGCCTGCCAGCAACGGGATACCGAGCGTCTCGAAGTACCGGGGCCCGATGCCGTAATTATCGGCGCCGGTCCGCGGGCTGTTCGGATCCGCGGCGCTCTCCTCCGATCGGAACCTCGAGTTGTCGATGATGAACGTCAGCGGGACGCCGGTCGTCAGGGTGGCGGACTCGACCCCGGGCACGGCGTGCGCCTGGTCGAGGATCTCTCGCAGCAGCTGCCGGGCCTGTGGATCGGGACGATGGTCCAGGGCAGGTTCGAATGCGAGCAGGAGCAGGTTGCGGTTGCTCACGCCGATGTCGATCCCGCGGGCCGATATGGAGGCTGCGCAGGAAGAGGCCGGTGCACAGGAGCAGCAGCGTGCAGATGGCCACCTGCGCGACCACGAGCCCGTTCCGAAGACCGAACCGGTGGGCGCGCGCCATCACGCGCGGGTCCGATTTCAGGTCCGTGACCAGATCCGATCTCGTGGCGCGCAAGGCCGGCACGAGCCCGAAGACGACGCCCGTGCGATTGACAGTCCGGCGCAGAAAAGCAGGACCCGGTAATCGAGCGAGAACGAGAGATCCAGGGGCCACCCGAGTGGGATTCGAACGAGGCCCGTCAGCGACGCGCCGTACGCCGCAACGATCCAGCCGCCGGCGCCGCCGAGCAGCGCGAGCACCAGGCTCTCGGTCAGAAGCTGACGCACGAGCCGGCCGCGGCTGGCGCCCAGCGCCATCCTCGCCGCGATTTCCTGCCGGCGCGCCGATGCCCGGCCGAGCAGCAGGTTGGCGACGTTGGCGCACGCCGTCAGCAGGACCAGCAGGGTGGCGCCCAGCAACAGCGAGAACAGCGTCAGCGCCATCCTGCGGAGGCTCGGATTGATCTGCCCGGCCTGTTCGAGATGGAAGCCTCGGGACTCATCACGGGCGTGCGTCGTGTTCAAGGTCCGGGCGATGACGTCCAGTTCGGCGCGCGCCGCCTGCACGTCGACGCCGGGGCGCAGTCTGCCGACCGCCTCGAGCCAGTAGCGCGTCCGGTTCGCGGCGATCGCCCCGCTTCTCGGCCCGATCTCGTCGATCATCGAGAACGGGATCCAGAACTCCGAGGCGAGGCCGACGTCGGTGCCGCGGAAGCCCGCCTGGGTGACGCCCACGACCGTCGCCGCCCGTTTGTTGATCGAGACGATCCGGCCCACGATGCCTGGGTCGCCGGCGAACCGCGTTCGCCAGAGCTCATGGCTCAGCACGACAACGGGCGGCTCCCCCGGTGTGTCGTCCCGGCCCGGATCGAACCCGCGGCCCGCCGCGAACCCCGGCTTCACCACCGCGAAGTAGTTGGCGGTGACGAGCGCCCCCCAGTGCCGTTGCGGATCGCCGGACGAGCCGATGGATGCCGGCAGCATTGACTTGGAGGCCGCGAGGCCTTCGAAGGCGCGCGCCTGCCGCAGATCCCGAAAGTCCGGGTACGACAGCGAGCTGCCGGCCTCGCCGGAGCGCCCGTCTCGCTCCGACAGGCTCAGCAGCCGTCCCGGATCGGCGACCGGCAGCGGCCTGAGAATCGCGAAGTTGACGATGGCGAAGATCAGCGAGCACGCGCCGATGCCGAGGGCCGAGGAACCCACCGCGATCGCCGTGAATCCCGGGGCCCGGCGCATCGTCCGCAACGCGTAGCGCACGTCCTGCAGGAGCGCGTCCAGCGACGGCGTGCCCCAGACGGCGCGGACGTCCTCGCTGATGAGCGCCCGGTTTCCGAACGCCCGCCTGGCGGCGTACCCCGCGGCCTCCTTCGTGCTCCCGGCGTCCTGCGCGTCTTCCGCCTCGAGCTCCAGGTGGGCGCGGATCTCCCGCTCGATGTCCCGTTCGCGCTCGTCCCGCGTCAACCGCCCGGGCCTGAACCAGTGCCGCCAGCCCATGTCGTGTCTCCTGCTCTGATGGTAGTCAGTCTACCATCAGCTCGCGGGTCGTGAGGGTAGACACTCGACCATGGTCGTTCGACGAGGGGTGTGGGGGAAACGTTCCGCGGCCTCGTGGCGGAGCCGCGCTGGTCGCGTTGACGGCCTCCGGCACGACCACGGTTGCTCCGCGTCTAGGACCGCGGGCGGTCGGACACCCGCCACGGCCCGTCGCAATCGTTCCGGCATACAGATGCATGCTACAAGTCATACAGACGGAAGAACTCGCATGGCAAGAAACATGATGGAGCGGATTCTCACGCGTGCGCGGCGCGCCGCACGCCCTCGCGCGAGCCGGTCGGGGTGGGTCCGCAAGAACGTCGTCATGGACCAGCGAAAGCTCTGAGCGCCGCGCGGCGCGCACTCGGTCGTGGACACCGAAACGGAAGCCATCGATCTCGCGCTCGACTTCGTGGCCTTCCGTCGACGAGGTGGCTCGTGGAATCGGCGCGATGCGACGCGCCGGTGGCATCGACGACGTTCTGGAGGCTCGACGCCGGGCGTGAAATACGCGCTCGACACGAACATCTTCATCGACGCGTTCCGGGATACGACCACCGAAGCCGCCCTCCTCAGCTTTCTGGAACGCGCCCTTCCCTTCACTTTCATGGGATCACACTGATTACGCAGGACGGTGATTTCGAGCGATTTCTCCCATTTCTGGACCGATGGCGCCACGTCGCGCCGTGGCCGGCACTGAGGCGGTCTACTTCACCGTGACGGTTGCGGCCTGGCTGCGCCCGCCGAGCTCCGGCGCGTACATGGCCTCGACCCGCGCGCCCGCGGCCTGAAAGGTGCCGGCCGTCGTCGCGCGCACGAGATAGGTGAACTCGTGGCGGCCCGAGGCGAGCCGCGTCGCGAAGGCCTGGACGCGGTCGTCGTGCTTCTCGACGTGGTCGAACGTGCCGCGGCGCCACTGCGACAACCAGTCCCCGCTGCCCTGCCGGGTCGCCTCGCGCGCAAGATCCCGCGCCGTCGTCTGGAACCAGCCCTCGATGGGCTCGAAGCCGGCCGGGAGCGGATCCGTGAGCGCGAGAAAACGACCCTCACCCCGGATCGTCACCGCGACCCTGACGCGAACGAGATCGCCGGCGGTGAACGACGTCGTCGCCGCGCTCGGGCCGTCCTTCTCGTAACGCTCGTACCGGCGCTCGACCTGGAAGCCGCGATCGACGGATTCCGGCGCCTCGGGCGCGAACGACTGAAGCCGCGCGGTGTAGTAGACCCGCCCCGTGCCCGTGCGCGAGATCGACAGCACCGGCGACGCCGTGGTCGTGCACCTGCTTCAGCAGGTCCCGCATCGGCACCTGCAGCTGGCGGGCCGTCGTCGATCGGCCGTCGAACGACGCCGTGCCGATGGCCGCCGATCCGACCGTGACAGTCGTCGTCATCCGCGGCACGCCGCTCTCGAAGGCGCGGTAGTACGCGACCATCGCTTCGAGCGCCATCGCGTTCTCGTGCGTCGTGTCCCATCGGCCGTTCGTGCGCGCCGCGACGAGCCAGCGCACGAGCGGCGCGACGAGCGCCGCGTCATCCTTGCGCCGGGAGAAGCCGTCGAGCACGACCGCCGTCGCGCGCACGTTCGAATTCCACACCCACGACAGCGCGTCGTCGTCGATCTCCTCGACGTGCGCGCGGTCCGCGTCGATCCGGATCGCGTTCGTCAGACGGCGAACGACGTCCTGGTAGCGCGGACCGCGATCGTTGGTGGCCGCGAGCGCGTCGGCCAGATAGGACAGCGCGAAGATCGGCAGCCGCTCGGCGAGCCGGACAGCCGGGCAATTTCCACGCTCGGCTTCCGGCCGAGCTCCGCGAGCACCTTCACCGAGTACGCGTGCGACGCCGCCCAGACAGGCCACCACTCGCCCTCGGGCGGCGCCTTCCTCAGCTCCTGTTCCAGGTAGTCCAGGGCGCTCGTCGACCACGCTCGCGTTGAGCGGGACCTGCAGCGTCCCGGCGACCTTCATGACGTGGAGGACGTACACCGTGAGGTACGCGGACTCGCTGCCGCACTTCCCGGGCCACAGCGAGAAACCGCCGCTGTAACACTGGAAGCCGGAGAGGGCGCTCAGCGCTCTGATGCCCTCGGCGCGGTATCGCCCGGGTTCCATGCCGGAGAGCGTGAACGCGCCGCCGAGATCGGACGCGAGCAGGAGCGCCAGCGCGCGCGACGCCTTCTGCTCGGCGCACTCGTAGGGGTACTCGGCGAGATAGCGCGCCGCCTCACCCAGGCCGACGAGTGCCGTGGACGAGAGCTCGACAGTCAAGCCGCCCGCGCCGGGCAGCACGCCCGCCGGCAGCGCGATCGTTTCCGTGGCGGTCCCCGTGGTGTCGCCGTACGCCGCGGTGATCTCCGGCCGCAGCGGCTCGCTGACGAGGAGCGGCATCTCGAAGGCGTCGGTCTCGGCGCCGAGCGTCACGATCATCCGGACACGAGGAGCTGCCAGTCGCGCGTGCCAGCGCGTCGAACCTCACCGACTCGGACGCACCCGGCGCGAGGCGGAACGTCCGCGTCGTCAGGTCCCCGAACTGCAGCGTGTCGGGATCGAGACTCTGAATCGTCACGACGGCATTGCCGGCGTCCTTCCCGGAGTTCGTGACCACGGCGCCGAAGGACGCGCGGTCTCCTTTGCTCAGGAAGCGCGGGAAGGCTGGCAGTAGGGTCAGCGGCTTCGTGACGCGGATCTCGCGCTCGCCAAATCCGAACTGCGAGGCCATGTCGCCGGCGACCGCCATGATCCGATACGTCGTCAGCGAGTCCGGCAGCGTGACGGTCGTCGTCGCGCGGCCGTCCGCGCCGGTCGTCGCCGAGCCGAGCCAGAAGACGAGCGGCCGGAAGTCCTGGCGGATCTCGGCTCCCTGAGGTGGGGGTGGCGGCGGAGCCGCAGGAGCAGGCGGCACGAAGTCCATGGACGGCGAGCCCGACGCCTGCACTTGCACCTCCACCATTTCCGCGAGAGCGCCGCTGAGCGGGACGTCCATGGGCCGCCGGCTCATGAGCCGCTGGCGATTGTCCCCGGTCACCACCTGCAGCGCTTTCGGGACGTAGATGGCCTTCAGCACGTCAGGCGTCGTGTACTTCGTGAGAGACAGCAACCCGTAATCCATGGCCCAGAGCGTGACTTCACTCGTCGCGGGCGTCCCGTCTCGCGCGGCCACCGCTACCGACACGGTCACCGGTTGGCGAGGGCGATACTCTTCGCGGTCGGCGGACACGTCCACGCGCAGCCGCTTCGACGAGTCGTCCACGGACAGCTCCGTGTAGCCAACCCGGAACGAGGGTTGCCCGGGGTCGGAACCGTCCGCGGCCAGCTCGGCCGACGTCCGTCCTTTGACGAGCATCACCGAGACGTAGACGTTCGGCACGTCGGCTTCGGTGATCGGCACGTCAACGGTGTCCTGCGTGGACGTGATGGCGACGGTTCGATGGCTGCGAACACCTTCGCGCTCGACCGTGACGAGCCCCGTGGCGCGCGGCCATGGAGAGTGAATCATGATGCGCGCCGTCTCGCCCGGCGTCCAGGTCTCGCGTTCCGGCGTCAGGTCGATGCGGTGCCCCTCGCTGCGCCACGACGACAAGCCCGGCCCGAGCGCGTAGAAGTTGACTTCGGTGCGCGTCTGCCGGCCGTTCGCGTCTCGCGCGATCGCGCGCAGGATGTAGCGGCCGCCCTCGCGCAGCGGAATCGGCATAGGCGTCTCGCCGATGGTCGTCCGCACGGTCCACTCGCCCGCGGGGATCTCGCGACGCTGCCAGCTCGGATGGCTCAAGCGATCAGGAGGCCCGGGCACCCACTGCTCGCGGACGAGCGACACGGTCACGGCAACGTCCACGAGAGCTCTGCCGGCAAGATCGACGGCGACAACGCCGACCGTCGGCTCGGATCTTGGTATCCACGAACACCGGCAGCCGCGACAGCGCGACGTAGAGCGACGCCGGATGCACGACGAGCGCGGCCCGATTGGCGATGTGCTGGCCCGACACGTCCTCCACGTCGCCCTCGAGCGAGTAGGTGTACGCGCGCGTCCCCTTCCGGCGATGTCGGCAGGGTGACGGTCGCACGCCCGTCCGCGCCAAGCGTCTCGGTCTTCTGCGGAAGCGGCGCCCCTTCATTCCGCCGCGAGTCGTAAGCCGGAAAATAGCCAACCGCGTAGCGATCCTCCGGGTAGCGTTCCCGAACGGCTACCGGTGGCACGCTGAACCGGCTCTCTCCGGATCTCCCAGCGAACCGGTCGTGTGCCGAGCGCGCCGCCGAACAGGTATTTCGCTTCCACCATGCCTCGGAGCGTCGACCCCAGCACGGCCGGGTCGGCCGTCAGCGTCGCCTCCACGCGGAAGTCGGGCCGGCGGAACGCGGCGACGAGAAACGTGCCGCCGACGACCGGTGCCCTGTTCAACGCACGCGCACCGGCGCGGGACATCGCGATCTGGTAGTGGCCGAGTGCGGCGCCGTCGGGCACACGCCAGGTCCACTCGGCGCTGCTCCAGCGGTTCACGGTGATGGTCCGGCGATCGACCTCGCGATAGCGGGCGTCGTGCATGACGACGTCGAGGGCGCTGCCGGCCGCCAGCAGACGCATTCCGTTGGCCGTGTCGTCGCGCACCACCGCTTTAATGTGGACCTCTTCCTCCTCCTTGTACACTCCGCGGTCGGTGAAGACGCTTCCGCGCAGCACGGCGCCGGGCTCGCCGGGGTCGTAGTTGATGTTCCGGGTCCACAGGCTCGGGCCATCGTTCCAGTTCGATCCGACAAACGCCGCGTCGCCGTCCTTTTCGGCCGTGACGATGAACGACAGATCGCGGGGCCCGAAGGACTGGCGCAGCGCCAGCGCCGGCGCAAGCGCCACGCCGTCGCGATCGGTCGTCCCCCGCCACCGCGTCCGGGTCGCCGCGTCGACGATCGCCACGCGCGCATCCGGCACGGGCACTCCGGTGTCGAGGCGCGTCACGAACACGAGCGTGGACTGCGGGCTGTCCTTGACGGTGACGCCGAGGTTCGTGATCTGGAGCAGCTTGTGTCGGGTGTCGCCATCGGGCGGTACAGATCGCGGCAGCACTTCGGCCGGCTTCACCGCCGCCCAGACGATGCCGGTGCCCGCGGGCGAGAGCAGCCGGCGGAGGTCGAGCGCGTGTGCCTGGATGGTGTCGGGCGTGAGGCTGAGCCGGCGCGTCCCGCTCCGGCCAGGCGGCAACGGTGAAGACTGCCGTTGCAACTCGAGCAGCCGCAGCACCACCGAGGAGAGTCCGACCGGTGCGATCCACTGCGTCATCGACAAGGCGTTGCGCGCGTGCACGGGCACTGGCCCGGCCCCGGCTTCCCACACGGCCCCGTCGAAGGCCACGAACGGCTGCGCGTACACGGTCTCGACGAATCCCAGCCACGGATAGCCGAGCGTCTGGCCGTCGGCGGCCGAGAGGTTCGGGTCGACGCGCAATCGCCAGGTGGTGACAGGCGGCTGGGGGTCGAAGCCGAGGTCTGCCAGTGTTGGAGCGGGTGTCGCCTGTGTGGCGACCTCGGCGGCGATGGTCCGCGCCGGAATCACCGGACGAGCGCTCTTGCCGTCAGTCACGTCGGCGATCGCCAATGCAGCCACCAGCGCACGCGGCGCGACGGGGTGCGTCAGTTGAATCGGGTTATAGCTGGTGGAATCGCACCAGACGGCGCAGGCGGTCTCGGTCACGAAAAACGCGGGCTCGAAGCGCACGATCGCCGCGTGCGCGGGGCGTGTCTGCCGGCCTGCCGGGCTCGGCATCGTGGCGTCGATCGTGATCGTCAGCCAGGCCTCCGGCGGCGGCGCGCCGATCGTCTCGAGCACGACGAGGGTGGGCGTCGGCGGAAATCGATCCTCGTTCCACGAACGAGCGAGACGAACACCGAATGCGTCCGACCTCGCCGTCACGCCTCGAACGGCAGTCACCTTCGCATCGAAGAGCGCGAGCCCTGCCCGATCCGTTCGCCGCCACCGCGCGCGAGCGGCAGCCTTCAACGGGGGCGCGGTCCAATCGTGGGGCGTGAGGGCAACGTGCGCGTGCGCCGCGACGTCGTCCGGCCGGACCGGCTGGTTGAATCGCAGCGCGATGACGGCCGGGCTGTCGAAGCGTCCAGTCTGTCGATACCATTCAGCCGAGAGCAGGCGGACCGTCGGCGTCGTGAACGTGAGCTCGTACGGAGCGCCGAGCGCGCGGCCGGCCACGCTCGCCGCCGATCCGTCGACGCGCACGGTGAAGCGCGTGGCGTACGGCAACGGCGCCGAGCCGTCCGGCGAGAAGATGAGGGTCTTCGTCCCCGACCAGAAGAAGCTCCCGGCCACTGCCGGCGTGATGCGAATCCAGGGCGGCGGGGTACCTGGCGGCACGCTGCCCAAAGCCACCATGGGCTCCGAAAAGATCGATGCGAATCTGGCCGGCATCGGCGAGTTGATCCAGTTCGCCAGTCGGGCTCGCGCTCACAACTCTGAGCGCGGGAGTCTGGCTCGCGCCCGGCAGGATCGCCAGGAACAGGATCGCGACGATGGCGAGACCTCTGGCACCGGCCCTGGGCATGCACGCTCTCTCCTGGGACGTTTGGACGCCGAACACCGGAGGCCGGCCGGCCCAATCACCAACCTACCTGGCAAGCACCTCACGGATTTTGCGGCCGAGCGCTTCAGACGTGAACGGCTTGTGCAGGAACGCGATTCCCGGGTTGAGGACCCCGTGCTGGACGATGGCGTCCTCGGTGTAGCCGGACATGTAGATCACCTTCAGCGCCGGCCGCCGCCCGACCAGCTGTCCGGTCAGCTCGGGCCCGCTGATACCCGGCATCACGACATCGGTCAGGAGCACGTCGATGGGGTCCTCCCCGTCGAACAGGCGAAGCGCTTCCTCCGCGCTGGCGGCGACCAGCACCGTATAGCCCTGGCGCTCCAGCAGTCTCCTGGTCAGCTCGCGAAGCCCTTGCGCATCGTCGACGACGAGCACCGTCTCCGCCCCGTCGAGCCGCTGCGGAGCGCGTGGCGGCGCGTTCACGGCGATCTCCACGGCGCCCGCCCTCGGGAAATGCACGGTGAACGACGTGCCCTTGCCGAGCTCGCTCTCGACGCTGACGCTCCCGCCGCTCTGCGTGATGATGCCGTCGACGGTCGCGAGGCCGAGCCCCGTGCCTTTGCCGAGCTCCTTGGTCGTGAAGAACGGCTCGAACAGGCGGGCCCGGACTTGCGGCGTCATGCCGGTTCCGGTGTCGGTCATCGTGAGCGTCACGTAGGGGCCCGACTTCACAGCACGGATGCGTCGTCGTGTAGGTCTCGTCGAGCTCGACGTTGCCGGTTTCGATCGTCAGGGTCCCGCCTCTCGGCATGGCGTCCCGCGCGTTGACCGCGAGGTTCATGACGATCTGCTCCACCTGGCCGCGATCGGCCTTGACGAGCGCCAGCTCGGGCCAGAGGCGCACGCGGACCGTCACGTCTTCCCCGATGAGGCGCTCGAGCATGGCCCGCATGTCGTCCACCACGCGGTTCAGGTCGAGCAGCGTCGGCTCGATAATCTGCTTGCGGCTGAATGCCAGCAGCTGGCGCGTGAGCCCCGCGGCGCACTTGCCCGCGGTCTGAATCTCCAGAACGCCCGCCTGGCACCAATCGTCCGGATCGAGATCGCCCAGCACCAGCTCGCAGTGTCCCAGGATCACGGTCAGCAGGTTGTTGAAGTCGTGCGCCACGCCGCCGGCCAGCCGGCCGATGGCTTCCATCTTCTGGGCCTGCTGATACTGCTCCTCCAGCTTGCGCCGTTCGGTGACGTCCATGGAAATGCCGACGCCGCGTACGGGCTCGCCGTCCTGGCCGAGGTGAATGCGGCCCGCTCCGCTCAGCCACCGCACGGAGCCGTCGGGCCAGATCGGCCCGGTGCTGCGTCGAGAAGTCCACGCCGGACTTCATGGCGTTGCTCACGGTCTCGATCACGGACCCGCGATCGTCGGGATGAATGCGGTCGTACGCCTCTTCGAGGGTCCCGCCAAACGTTCCAGGCCGCAGGCCGTACTGAGCTTCGATGGTCTCAGACCATCGGAGGACGCCGGTGGCGTAGTCCATTTCCCAGATTCCGACGTTGGCGCTCTCAACGCAAACCGCATGCGTTCTTCCGCGATCCGCAGCGCCTCGGCGCTCCGATGGCGTTCGATACCGAGCGCCAGGTGATCGGCCACCGACGCCAGCGCCGAGATGTCGGGGTCCGAGAGCGGATGCCGGGCAAAGAGCGCCATGACGCCGACCACACGGCCATCCACAATCAGCGGATGGCCGGCAAACGCCACCATCCCTTCCCGCTGCGCCCATTCCTGAGCGCTCACGCGCGGATCGCCGATGACGGTGTTGGTCAGGTGCGGCGTCCGATCCTGCGCGATCCGCCCGATCTCGAACTGGCCGAGCGAGATCCGTCCGTGCGAAGCGTCGGCGATGCGTGTAGCGACCGGCCGTCGCCTGCAGCTCGAGCACACCGTCGCGTTCGTTCAGGGTCCAGACTCTGGCCGACGCGGCCTCCAGATGGGTCACGAGCGCCTCGGCGCAGTGCTGGAGAGCGCGGGGAAGCGAGTCGGTGTCGGTCAGCGACAGGCCGACGGCTGCGCCCAGCGCCGACAACTGCGCGCGATGGTGGACTTCCTCCTCGGCGCGTTTCCGCTCCGTGATGTCCGATCCGGAACTGAACGTGCCGATGACCGTCTCGCCGTCTCGCAGCACCGTGTTGCGCCATTCGAACAGGCGTTCTTCGCCCGCCCTGGTCAGAATGGGGTTGTCGACGATGGACAGATCGCCCCGCAGCAGCGTGTGAAACTTCTTTCTGAGCGCGCCCCGTATCTGAGCGGGCACGCACGTGTCGATCCAGTCGCGCCCGATCAGCTCGTCTGCCGTCCACCCGAGGACGGAGCAGGCGTAACGATTCACGAGTGTAATCCGCCCTTCGATGTCCTGCGCGAGCAGGATGACTTCGGCCGTGTCGAGGTATCGCTGCGTCAGATCCCGCCCGTGCCGCAGGGCCGATTCCGCCCGTTCGCGCTCGAGGATCTGATGTTCGAGCTCTTCGGCTCGCTTCTTCGCAACCTCATAGAGAATATCGTTTTCGTAGATGCGGCCCACCTGGCCCGATAGCGCGATGACCAGCTGCTCATCGTCCTCGTTGAAGGCCCGGCCCTCGTTGCCGACGAGGCAGATCCACCCGTAGACGTGGGTTGGCGACGCCAGCGGTGCGGCCAGATACGCCTGGACTTCCGGATGACGGGCGGGGAGTTGCAGGGTTGCCGGATCGCCGCCGGGGTTCTCGCCACGGAGCGTCTGCCGCCCTGCGACCACCGTTCCGAGGATCCCCGACGGAGAGTCACCAGTCTCGATCCAGTTGGCACAATCGGCTCCGCAGACGACGAACCGCTGCAGCGTCCGGTCGTCGCGATCGAGGATGCCGAGCGTGACGTAGGTCGCGCCAAACAGATCGCGGGCGGCGACGCACACGTTCTGAAGCAGCCGATCGGGGTCCCGATCGGACGCGAGCTCCAACCCGATATTGATCAGCGCCCTCAGCCGCGCGTTGGCGCTTCTCAGGTCCTCGGACTTTTCCGAGAGCTTGTCGGTAATCAGGCGGAGGTGCTCGCGGTCGAATGCCGTCGACAATTGAGGCGCGTCCGAGGGCCTGATCGACTGCGCGGCGCCGGACAGCGCACGGCCGACGATCTGCAGAACGTCCTCGGCCTCGGCCGGCTTCGTGAGGACGTACGACACGCCGCTCGACAGCGCGAGCGCCCTCGCTTCCCGCTGGCCGTAGTGGGCGGTGCAGAACACGACGGGAATCCCGCTGGTCGCCGGATCCAGACGAAGCTGCCTGACGAACTCGTAGCCGTCCATCACCGGCATCAGCACGTCGGTAATGACCAGGTCGGGACGCTTGGTCCGGACGGCGGTCAGTGCCTCACGGCCGTCGGCGGCCTCGACGAGGCGGTGTCCCTCGCAGCGCAGGAGCGCGACCAGGAGCTTCCGGTTCGCGGACAGGTCGTCAACGATCAGGATAGTCGCCATCCACCCTTCCTGCGCGTCGCGGCATGTTCCGGGCCGTCTGGATGGACGCGGGTCCGCATCGACCGCGTCATGCGGCCCCGTCGCGGAGGCTGTTCAGGTGCGCCAGGTGCTGAGCGACCGTGCGCGGGAGGATCTCGATGTCGATCGGCTTCGACATGTAGCCGTCGCAGCCGGCAGCGAAGGCCTTCTGGTCGTCCCCTTTCATGGCGTACGAGGTGACGGCGATGATGATGATGCCGCTGCGCCTGGGATCCGCCTTGAGCAGCCGTGTCAGTGCGAGGCCATCCATCCCGGGAAGCTGGACGTCGAGCAGGATCAGACGTGGCGTGAACGACTCGAGGACGCTCAACGCGCTCTCTGCGTCTACCGCGGTCCTGACCTCATAGCCCTCGCCGAGAAGGATCACCTTGGCCAGTTTGAGGTTCTGCGCGTTGTCGTCGACGATGAGAATCGGTTCAGATGCCATGCGTGCCTTCTGCCGTCATGGGCATCGCGGGGGCGATCCGGAACAGCGCCTCGACCAGCGTGTGCGGTCCCCCGGACCGCTTGGAGATGACCGTCACTGCCGCCGACTGCAGCCGGCGGCGCTCGTCGGCATCGAGATCCTTGACCGTCCACACGACGATCGGCAGGGAGCGGCCCTCGGGCATCGCTCGCAAGCGCGCAATGAACTCGAAGCCGTCTACGTCCGGCATGACCAGGTCGACAATCACGACGGCCGGCTGATGGAGTTGGACGAGCAACAGCGCATTCGCGGCATCGTCCGAGGAGACCGTCCGATATCCCGACTCGCGCAAGACGGTTTCGACGAGCTTGAGCGTGATCTGGTCGTCGTCCACGACGAGAACCGTCCGGTTGTCATGGGGAAATTCCACGACCGGCGTCACGTCCTCGAGCGGCGCCAGGCCCATCGACCGTGGGAGAACCGCGGAGAACGTGCTGCCCTCGCCGACCACGCTGCTGACGGCCACGTGTCCACCGTGCGCTTCGACGAGACGCTTGGTCAGCGCGAGGCCGAGCCCGGTGCCTTGGTACTTCTTCGCCGCGGTGTTGTCGAGCTGCTGGAACTCGACGAAGAGCCTCTCGAGATCCGCCGGCGGCGATGCCGACGCCCGTGTCGTCGACGTCGATGCGGAAGCAGTCGGGTCCGTCCGGTGCGATGCGGACCTCCGCCCGTCCGCCGTCGGGCGTGAACTTGATGGCGTTCGAGAGGTAGTTGTAGAGGATCTGCTTCACGCGCGCCGGATCGACGACCGCTGACGCGACACGCGGATCGACCTCGGTGTCGATGTGGAGCTGCTTGCTCGCGGCCAATCCCCTCAGGATGTCGCGGACCTCGTTGACCAGCTTGACGAGATCGGTCCGCTCCGGCCGGAACTCCATCTTCCCGATTCGACCTTGGCGAGGTCGAGCACGTCGTTGATGAGCTGCAGGAGATGCCTGGAGCTCGTGAGGATGTCGCCCGAGATACTCGTGCTGCTCCGGCGACACCGGTCCGACTTTGCCTCGTGCATCAGCTCGGCGAACCCGATGATCGCGTTGAGCGGCGTCCGCAGCTCGTGCGACATGTTCGCCAGGAACTCGCTCTTCAGCCGGTTGGCCAATTGTGCCTCGCGGCCCTGGACCTCGAGATCGGCGGCACGGACCCGTTCCTCGTCGAGCCGCCGGTTGACGGAGATGTCTCGAAAGCTGACCCACGCGCCGTTTGACACACCGTCGTCACCGCGCAGCGGGCCGGCGTTCACGGAGATGGAGAGTCCGTGCGGAAGGCTCGCGTTCCGAACGAAGAGCTCCACTTCCGAGATGTCCTCGCCGTCGAGCGCACGGACGAGGGCCCTTCGCTCGGCCGGAATGAGCGTGCCGTCTTGTTGAGAGAGCCCGTGTCGGACGGTCCACTCGTCAAAAGGCTTGCCCAACATCCCCATCCCCAGAATGCGTTCGGCCAGCGCGTTCATGTAGACGAGTGTTCCACGCGCGTCGGCAACCGCCACGCCGTCGTGGATGCTGGCCAGGGTCGCGGCAAACGTCTGCTGGCTGCCGCCGAGCGCGTCCATGGAGGTCTTCACTTCCGCCGCCATGGCGTTGAAGGCACGGCCGACGCGGCCAATCTCATCGGTGCGCGACGCGCTGACCCGCCGCGAGTAGTCGCCGGCGGCGATCTCGTCGGTGGCTTGCGCGAGCTCGTGAAGCGGGCTGGTGATTCGGACGCTCAACGCGGCGGCGAGCAGCGCGCCGATCGCCACGACGATCAGGGCGAGCCCGATCATCCGGCGTAAGAACGCGCGCGCCGGCGCCACGATGACGGACCGGGGGAATTCGATCCAGACGGCCCACGGTGTCGCGCGAATCGGAGAGAGTGCGCCGAGGCGTCTCTCGCCGTTCTCCGCCCGGTATTCCGACACGCCGCTGCGCGTGGTATCAACGGGTGGAGCCGGCACCACGCGCGACAGGTCGGTCCACGTGCCACCGGCGGTGTTCCCTATCTCGACCACGGCATCCCCGCCGACGAGGCGGCCCAGAGTTCCGGAAGGATTCACCGCGAGGGTCGAACGAACCACGAGGTATCCCAGCCGGGGTGGTGTCGCACCTTCACCTGTCGAAGCGGGCTCGCCGCCGATCTCGGCCACTGAGTCGGTGAAGACGAGGTTGCCCACGGACTGGAGCGGGTTGAAACCCACGGCTGGTGGACTCGTGGCCGCCGGCAGGACGACCGGTGCCTCGCCCGGGACCGGCTTGGCTGGAATGAAGATATCCACCAGGCGCGAACCGGCTACGCTCCACAACTCGATCCGTCGCGGGCCAGTGGTACCGAGCGCGGTGAGCGATGTCAGATGCGCGCGAGCCGCGGCGCGCGTGGCGTCACTCGGACTCTGCAAAGCGTTGCGCAGCACGGCGTCCGTCGCGATGCGCCGCAGGGTCTGCATCCCTGTCTGTGACGGCCTTTCCATCAAACCGGCCACCTGGTCGGCCGCGGCTTTGGCACGCTCGCGCCCCGCTTGAAGAAGCGCGGCTTCCACTTCCCGATGGGCGGCAAAGAGAAACGTCGCCACGACCGTGACGAGGAGCGCGGAAATCAGCAGCGGCAGGCGCACGCGAAGCGAATGCCGGGCCGTCATCAAGGCGCCAAGGCGCAGGCGAGAAGTGAACACAGCAGCATTCCTTGTCCAGAAATCGAGAAGGAGCCCTATTCACACGGTGAGGGTGGCGTCGGGACGAGTTGGCGTTGCCTCTCGCGCGAGCCGGACGCGATTGACGGAGCCACAGCGTCGCGGATCGAAGCACGTGCGCGAGTGGTTCAGGGAGAATCGTCCGGCTCTATGCGACGCCAGACGGGTCGTGCGGAGTAGCTGGGGAAGAGGCCACTAGTATAAGGCGAAAAGCGCTTCCGTATCGGAGGAACTGCAGGTGCCGGCGAAGGTTACCTGTGCGGGTGGACCAAGGACAGGTGTGCGGAGGCCCGCACGCTGTGCGCCTGATTTGGAAAAGTGTGCGGAGCATCGTTCCGCTTGAAATCGAACTCATGAGTAGGCCGCGTGAGCTTCGTGACGACGCGCCGACCCCCGTCCGGCCGGAAACCGGACGGAGGTCTGATCGCACAGCTTAGCGGTCCTTGATGAACGTTCCGCTTCGCAGCTCCGTGAGGGCTTGCTGGAGCTGCTCCTTCGTGTTCATGACGATCGGTCCGTACCACGCCACCGGCTCCTCGATTGGCTTGCCGGACACGAGCAGGAACCGGATGCCTTCGTCACCGGCCTGCACCACGACTTCGTCGCCGCGATCGAAGAGCACGAGCGAGCGGTTCCTGGTGTCGTGATCGCGGACGGTGGCCCCGGTCACGATTTCCTCGGTCAGCACGCCCTGGGGATCCGAGGCGTCGCGAAACGATCCGGAGCCCGCGAACACGTACGCGAACGCGTGGCGCGACGTCTCCACCGCCAGACGCTTCGTCCGGCCGGGCGGCACCGACACGTCGAGGTATCGCGGATCGGCGGCGACTCCCTCGATTGGACCCTTCCTGCCCCAGAACTCGCCGCAGATCACCCGGACAGCCGTGCCGTCGTCGTCGACGACTTCGGGAATGTCCTTGCCGGTCACGTCCTGGTAGCGGGGCTTCGTCATCTTCAGCGACGAGGGGAGGTTCGCCCAGAGCTGGAAGCCGTGCATGCGGCCGCTGCGCATCGCCGCGGGGCATCTCCTGATGAAGAATGCCGCTTCCGGCCGTCATCCACTGCACGTCACCCGCGCCGAGATTGCCGCGGTTGCCGAGGCTGTCGCCGTGTTCGACCGTCCCGGCCAGCACGTAGGTGATCGTCTCGATGCCGCGGTGAGGATGCCACGGGAACCCGGCGAGATAGTCTTCGGGGTTCTCGTTGCGAAAATCATCGAAGAGCAGGAACGGATCGAATTCCGAGGTGTCGCCGAAGCCGAACGCACGCTGCAGCTTCACGCCGGCGCCCTCGCGCGTTGGCGTCGCCTGCAGCACTTTCCTGATGGGCCGAACCGACATGGTGGTGCTCCTTTACTGCGGATGCGGTCTTCACGAAGCCACGGGCGTCTGCGCCGGAACACTCCGCAGCGCCAGATTGACCGCGCCGCCGATCGCGCCGAGCGCGAGCGTCGTCCAGATCAGCGCCGGCGTCCAGAGCCCGCCGATCCCGAAGCAGCGGCATCCAGCGAATACGCGCCGTACCCCGTCAATGCCAGCGCCACGGCGCCGGTTCGATAGAGCAGCGGCAGCTCGATCCCGTTCTTCATCGCGAACAACCCGTTGCTCCAGTGGAGGCTGCTCGCCACAATCATCACCGACAGCATGACGGCCGGCCCGACTGGCCCCAGGAGGCCTGACGCGACGAGCAGTCCGCTCGACACTTCGCCGATCCCGGCCGCGACAGCCAGCAGACGGCCGGGGCGGAACCCCAGCGAGTCGAAGAAGTTGCCCGTCCCGGCGATGCCGTAACCGCCAAACCACCCGAAGAGCTTCTGCGCGCCGTGCGCAGCCATGACGCCCCCGAAAACCAGCCGCGCGATGAGTAATCCTGTGTCCATGCGCTTCACCGTCCTTCTGGTAGTAACTATATAAAATATAGTAACTAAATGTCAAGAAGTAGATTGTGAATACGTAGGCAAGCCTGCTATCCTGATGACGTGGCAAAGGATACGGCCCGGCACACGCCCGAGCTCTGCTCGCGGTTTCACCGCGCCAGCGAGCTGATCGGCCGCCGCTGGACCGGCGCGATCATCTTCGTGCTCCTCAAGTCACGCTGCCGCTTCGCGACGCTGCGCCTGGCCATCCCCGACATCACGGACCGGATGCTCAGCGAACGCCTTCAGGAGCTCGAGCAGGAGGGGATCGTCGAGCGGACGGTCGTTCCGGAGACGCCCGTCCGCGTGGAGTACACGCTCACGAAAAAGGGACGCGCGCTCGCCTCCGCGATGGACGCGATCGCGGAGTGGGCGCACAAGTGGATTCCGGCCGAGGCGCCTGCCGCGGCGCCGGCGTCGAGACGCCGCACGTAAGCCGGCACGGATCGGCCGGCCCGGCGGGCTAGCTCACTTCGCCCGCGCCAGATTGAAGAACCCTGTCGCGTGCGCGCTCGTGTAGAAGCCGATGAACTCGCTGTTCGTCGCCCGGCCCACCCAGTCGAAGACGCCCCCATCCTTCGGGCCGAGATCGACCGTGCCGGTGAACAGGACGACGCCGCCGGACAGACGTCCGTTCATGCTGATCTTGTACTTGTAAGGGCGGCCGCAGTCGCCTTCGAACGTCGCGACCCAGACGTCGCCGTTGTTCACGACATCGGCATCGAGCTGCTTGCACAATTCTTTCGGCTGCGCCGTCGCCTGCGCGGGGTTGAAGCTGCTCCACGTGCCCGACCACTTGCCGGTGATGTCCGGCGGGCCCTGGGGTCCGCGCCCGCGCTGGCCCTGCGCTTCCGCAGTCGCGATCCCGGCGGCCACGACGAGCGCCAGCAGCCATCCGGCCTTCATCATTGCGCCCGCAGTCATCCGTCCGAACCCCGTCGTCCCCGGTCTCGCCATCGTCCACCTCCATAGACCATCGCCCGGCACGGGCGACGGTGTGCTACAGACTAGTGCATCAGCGCGCGCTCGAGGACGGTCGGCAGCTGGAGAGGCGCGGGCTCTTCGGCTATCGGCATCTGGCTGAGGAACGCACCCGGCGTCTTCCCTCCGATGCCTCCGAGCATCACGAAGTAGAGGATCACCACGATTCCCCAGACGGCGGCCAGCGCGCCGCTGGCGGACTCGAGCAGAGCCTGCGGGTGGACGCCGCACGTCCACGCCGTGACCTGGATCAGCACGGCCAGAAGCGTGAGCAGCACGGACGCGTCGATCGACGCCGCGACCATCCGCCGCGTCATGCCCGTCCATCCTGCCGTGTTGGCCGCCAGCCACTTCGTGGCGGACGGGACGAGGTCGTTGAGTGCGGTCAGCCACGCCGGGTCGCTCAGACGCGCGCTCTCGCGCAAGGCAGGAAACGGATCCTGAGCAGGAGGCAGGCGCTCGGCGAGCTCCCGGACCGCTTCCTCAGGATCGAGACCGACGGCCGAAGCGAACGCGCGGATATAGGATCTCGCATACAGGCCGCCCGGCAGCTCGGCAAAACGGCCCTCGTCGATCTTGTCGATGATGGGGCCGCTCAGCAGCGTCCGGGCTGCGAGCTGGGACAGGCCCATGCCGCGCTGCACGCGGGCGAGGTGGAGAGGATTGTCTGCGAAGTACACGGTCTGACTCCCTTCTTGAACGCCTATCGGCACGACGCGGCCCGGCCCACACCTGAGCCGTATCGGGGGTCGCGATCGCGTTGATTTCGGAGCAAAACGGAGAAAAGTACTCACTGTGGCCACTATCACGCTGGACGATCTGCGCCGCTTCGCCGTCGCGCGCAGCCTCTTCGCGCCGACCTCGCTGCAGGGCGCCCTCGACCGGCTGGGGTTCGTGCAGGCCGACCCCATCCGTGCCCCGGCGCGCGCGCAGGACCTGACGCTCCGTCACCGCGTCAAGGGTTACCAGGCGGGCGATCTGGAACGCCGCTATCCGACGCTCGACGTCCACGAGGACTTCTTCGTCAACTATGGGTTCGTCACCGGCGCGGTGCAGAGCCTGATGCACCCGCGGCAGCGCGCCTCGGGCTGGCCGCCCGGCCGCACGAAACGCGTGCAGAGCCTCCTCGAATTCGTGCGCGAACAGGGCGCCGTGCACCCGCGCGTGGTGGACGCGCGTTTCGCGCACGGCCGCGTGACGAACTACTGGGGAGGTTCGTCGAGCGCCACGACGCGTCTGCTGGACCAGATGCACTACCAGGGCCTGCTGCGCATCGTGGCGGCGCGAGAGCGGCATTCGCATCTACTCCGCGCACGAACACGCGCCTGGCCCCACGAGCCCCGACGCACGGCGCGCGCGCATCGACGCGCTCGTCGATGTCGTTGTACGAAAGTACGCGCCGCTGCCGCGCGCGAGCCTCGCCGGTCTCGTGAGCCGGCTCCGCTACAGCGTGCCGCAGTGGCGGAGCGAGCTGAAGGCCGCGTTCGAGCGGGCGTTGCCGCGACTCGCACACGCACGCGTCGACGGCGTCGACTGGTACTGGCCCGCGAAGGAGCGCGTCAGGCGCGAGGCGGCCCCCGACGTCGTGCGGCTGTTGACGCCTTTCGATCCCGTTGTCTGGGACCGCCGGCGCTTTGCGCTGTTGTGGGGCTGGGATTACCGTTTCGAGGCCTACACTCCGGCGCCGAAGCGGAAGCTTGGCTACTACGCGCTGCCGCTCCTCTGGGGGGACCAGGTGATCGGCTGGGGCAACGTGTCGGTCGCCCAGGGGCAGTTGCGATGGGACGTGGGCTACACGGCGTCGCAGCCGCCATCGAACCCCGCCTTCGCGCGCGAGCTCGAGGCGGAGCTGGATCGCCTGCGGCGGTTTCTCGGCCTCAATACGAATCCCTGAATCACTCTAATCGTTGAATCTGCGAATCAGATTCGGCGATTCAAGGATTCAAGGATTAGTGATTAGTGATTGAAATACCGGCCGGGCGTGGTGTCGAGCGCGCCGCGGAACGCCGCCACGAACGCGCTGGCGCTGCGATAGCCGGCCTCGGCCGCCACTGCCTTGACGGGCAGGCCGGCTCCAAGCTGGCGCAGCGCCTGGAGGAAGCGCGCCTGCCGGCGCCAGTGGCCGAGCGAGAGGCCGGTCTCGGCGAGAAACCCGCGCTCCAGAGTGCGCACGCCCACGGCGAACCGGCGCGCCAGCGCGGCGTGGCTGGCGCGGTCGGCGGGCGCCTGCGCGATGTGGTCGGCGACGCTGCGCAAGGCCGCGCGTTGCGGCATCGGCAGGTCCAGCGACGGCGTCGGCTCGGCGCGCACGGCGTCGGCGATCAGCACCGCCATCGCCGCATGCGCGGGGTCGCGCCGATCGAGCATCCCGATCTCGACAGCGCGCACGATCAGCTCGCGCAGCAGCGGCGAGACCGCGATCACGGCGCACGTCGCGGGCAGCGCGTCGAATGCCTCGTGACGCAGGTAGAGCGTGCGCAGCGCGCTGTCGCCCGTGAAGCGCATCGCGTGGGCGACGCCGGCCGGCGCCCACACCGCCCAGTGCGGCGGCGCGACCCACGTGCCCTGTTCGGTCCACACCGTCATGACCCCCGCGGACGCGTAAATCAGCTGGCCCCAGGGGTGCGAGTGAGCCGCGAGCGCGGCGCCATCGGCAAACCGCCCGGACGCCGAGCGCACCAGGAAAAACGGCTCGTCGTCCGGCGTGTGGCGCTTTCTCGACATCGATTGTCAGGATAGCGAGATTGCGCCACTCGCGCCAGCCGATTAGACTCCGCCCCATGCCGAGCAATCTCGCCAGCTTCGCCATCCATGCCGACGACGTCCAGCGCGCCCGCCGCTTCTACGAAGCCGTGTTCGGCTGGCGCTTCGAGCCTTGGGGGCCGCCGGATTTCTACTTGATCCACACCGGCGACGATGCCAGTCCCGGAATCCAGGGCCTGATGCACAAACGCCAGATGCCCAGGGGCGAAGGAGGGCCGAACTGCTTCGACTGCACCATCGCGATCGACGATCTCGACGCCGTCGCGCGGGCGGTCGAAGCCAACGGCGGGCGCATCACCATGAAGCGCGCGCCGATCCCGACGGTCGGGATCCTCATCCGCTTCGAGGATCCCGAGGGCAACATGGTGGCGGCGATGCAATACGACACGCCGCCGCGCGGCTCGCTCCCGTCCGGAGACAACAGGAATCCGATGAAATAAGTCCTGTTCAACAGAGAGAGCGGAGTTAACGGAGACAAAACAATCTTTTCTCCGCGATCTCCGTTGACTCTGTGGTGAACAACTCTGTGCTTTTCTCACGCCAGGCGCTGAGTGTCGCGCTGGATCGCGCAACGAGAGCGCCGGCTTACTTCGGGCCGCGGGTCCGCCGGACGAGCGTGTGGATGGAGGCGACGAGCTCGCCCGGGTCAACCGGCTTGGCCAGATGCATTTCGAAGCCGCTGCGCAGCGCCTTCGTGCGATCCTCCGATCGCGCGAACGCCGTGAGGGCCGCGGCCGGCACATCCCGGACATGGGGACTTGTCGAAGCGCGGATGCGCGCGATCAGCTCGAACCCGTCCATCTCGGGCATGCCGAGATCCACGACGAGGACATGCGGGCGCACCGCTTCGATGCGCTGCAGCACGGTGAGGGGAGAGGCGACAGTCGTGACCTCCGCTCCCGCCGCCTCGAGCACGACACGAAGCAACGTGAGGGCATCGTCTTCGTCGTCGACCGCCAGCACCCGGATCCCACTCAGGTCGCCGAGTCCGCCCAGGGGTTCCATTCGTTCGGTGCGCGGATGCTCGCGCCGCGCGTCCAACCCTTCCGGATGCACGATCGTCAGCGGCAGCCGTACACGGAACGTCGCGCCTTCGCCTTCGCCCCCGCTGGAGGCGTGCACGGTACCGCCGTGCATCTCGACGATGTGACGCACGATCGCGAGCCCCAGACCGAGACCGCCGGTCTTGCGGGTGGTTCCTCCCTCGCCCTGCCGGAATCGCTCGAAGACATACGGCAGGAAGTCCGGACGGATGCCGACACCGGTATCGCTGACGACGACTTCGACGTGCGAGTTCACCCGTTCCAATCGCACGTGGACGCGACCGCCCTTCGGCGTGAACTTCACCGCATTGGTCAGCAGGTTCCACACGACCTGCTGCAGGCGATCGGGATCGCCGGAGACGGGACCCACACGCGGATCGATGATGGTCTGCAGGCGCACGCCTTTCGCGTCCGCGGCAGGCTGGACGGTGGCCACGGCGTTGTCCACGATCAACGGCAATTCCACGGCCTGCACGTCCAGCCGGATCTTCCCCGCGACGATCCGGGAGACATCGAGGACGTCTTCGACGATCTGCGTCAGCCACGTCGCGTTCCGTTCGAGTGTTTCGAGGCCGCGGACCGCCTTCTCGCCGGAGAGAATGCCTCCGCGCAGAAGCCGCGAGTATCCGACAATCGCGTTGAGCGGCGTCCGCAACTCGTGCGAGAGCACGGCGAGAAACTCGTCCTTGATCCGGTTGGCATCCTGCGCCTCCAGGTACAGGCGGGAGTTCTCGAGCGACAACGAGGCCCACCCGGCAATTCCCTCTGCCAGCCGCTCGCCTTGTTCGGTGAACACGCCGGCTCGGGAATGGCCGAAGAACAGCCCGCCCAGGACGTCGCCGTAGATGCCTTTCACCGGAACGGCCAGGTAGCTGCGTGACGGGCAAGGCACCGGCGGGGACTCCAAAGTGCAGGGCGTTGGTTCCGAAGCGGGGGATCCCGCGTCACATCGTCCAGCCGGACGGTCCCCTCGCCTCGAAACGAGAGCCCGGAGACGTTCGTCGCATGCGGCTGCGCATCACTCTTCAGCGCGTCTCTGGGGAACCCCGACAGCGCGGACAGCATGCGGGGCTCGCCCGACGGCGTATCACGGACGTGGTAAAAAAATGCGCCGAACTCCGCGTGCGTCAGATCCGTCGCGGTGTCGATTACCTTCTGGACGATGACGTCGCGCTCCAGCGTGGACGCCAGGGCGGCGCCAACCTCGCCCAGTTTTTCGTTGATCGCGGCCTGCTCTTGCGCAGCGGCCAGCAGGCGGGAGCGCTCGGTGATGTCCCGGGCGATCTTGGAGGCGCCGATGATGTTCCCGGAGGCGTCGCGGATTGGTGAGACCGTCAGCGAAATCCACTTGAGGGCGCCGTCCTTCCGCACGCGAACCGTCTCGTAATGATCGACTATCTCGCCGGCCCGGATCTTGGCGAGCACCGTGTCTTCCTCGCCCTGCAGGTCGTCCGGAATGAGCATCCGAATCGATCGCCCGATCGCTTCCTCCGAGGTGTAGCCGAACATCCGTTCCGCCGCGGGATTCCAGGATGTGATGATGCTGTCGAGGCTCTTGGTGACGATCGCATCGTCCGATGATTCGATCACGGCTGCGAGCCGCCCGGCGGCCGCGTCGGCGCGCTTTCGCTCCGTGAGGTCGCGGGCAATCTTCGACGCGCCGATCACAGTCCCGGCGTCGTCATGAATCGGCGAGACGGTCAACGAAATGGGGACGAGCGAACCATCCTTGCGCAGACGGATCGTCTCGAAGTGTGCGACCGCTTCCCCCGCCCGGATGCGGGCCAGGACCGCGTCTTCCTCGGTCTGTCGATCCGCGGGAATGATCATCCGAATGGACCTGCCCACCGCCTCGGCCGCGGAGTAGCCGAACATCCGCTCCGCTGCCCTGTTCCAGGTCCTGATGATGCCGTTCAGATCCTTGCTGACGATGGCGTCGTCGGACGATTCAACGACCTTCGAGAGATGGCGGACAGTGAGGTCGTCAGGCGGCGGGTGCGGCATGTGAGATTCGGCAGTGGGTCTACGCGCGGGGCTGGCCGCAGACCGCGAACTGCAACTTGCAAGTATACAGAGGCAGATCCATTACGGAGCCAGAGGGTTCCAGCTCAGCCGCACAGCCGCGGGAGGTGGTGATGGAGGGGCCTGCTACTCGTGCCGCAACGGGCGAGACTAAGAACGATTTGTGGCTTCCGCCTTCAGGCGGAAGGACGCAACGGACGCCGACTTCCGCCTGAAGGCGGAAGCCACGAGAGAGGAGTTTCTACTCCGTCGCGAGGGCGCTGACCGGATCGATCTTCGTGACGCGATAGGCCGGCAGGAAGCTCGCGAACACGCTCGCCGAGGCGAGCGCGACGAGCACCGTCACGAGCACGACGGGGTCGCGCGGGTCGACGTGATAGAGGACCGGCTGGAGAAAGCCGGACGCCAGGAGCGCGATGCCCAGGCCGAGGAACAGGCCAATCGCCAGATGGTAGAGGCTCTTGCGCATGATGAGCAGAATCAGCTGCCCCCCGGGCGCACCGAGCGCCGAGCGGACCCCCATTTCGCGCGTCCGCTGCGTCACGGCGAACGACATGACGCCGTAGAGGCCGGCCACCGCGAGAAACAGCGCGCAGATACCGAAGGCCATGAAGAAGGTGCCGAACACGGTGTAGAACCAGGTCTGCCGGTCGATGACCACGCGCATCGTGCTGATCTCGTAGATGGCGAGGTTGGGATCGAGCGACGTCACCGCCGAGCGAATCAGCGGGGTGATGCCGGCGGCGTCGCCGCGCGTGCGCACGGCGATGCGGACGCCGTTGGCCACGTCGCTCTGGGCGATCGGAATGTAGTAGCCGACCGGGCTCGCGTTGTTGTTGCCGATGCCCTGCATGAGGAGGTCCGGCACGATGCCGACGATCGTCAGCCACGGTTCCTTCGAATTCGGGCGGATGCGTTTCATCTGGCGGCCCGTCGCGTCCACGTTCGGGAAGTGCGTCCGCGCGAAGGACTCGTTGACGATGGCGACCGGCTGGCTGGTCGCGACGTCGGCGGGCGTGAACTCGCGTCCGCTCAGCAACGGCGTCTGGAACGTCGAGAGTACCCGGCCGTCACGATGCCCTCGCGCGCGAGCGGATAGTCGGCGTTCTGCGGGTAGGCCCTGCCTTCAATCTGCACCGGAATCGAGCCGTTGCCGGCTGCCGGCAGGCCGTCCGACAGCGTCGCCGCTTCGACGCCCGGGACCGCCTGCAGCTGCGGCAGCAGCCGTTCGAAGAACCGGATGCTGGCGGCCGAGTCCGGGTAGTCCGCAAGCGGCAGATCGACGCGCGCGGTCAGGACGTTCTCGATCGCAAACGGCATCTGCACGTTCTTGAGCTGGACGACGCTCTTGATCATCAGGCCCGCGGCGATCAGCAGCCCGCACGACACGGCCAGCTCCGCGACGACAAGACTGCTGCTGAACTTGCCGAGGCGGGCGCTGGTCGAGGATCGGCTGTCGTCCTTCAGCACGGCGCCCGCGCTGACCCGCGCCGCGTGCATCGCGGGCAACGCGCCGGCGAACAGGCTGGCCAGGACGATGAGCCCCATCACGAACAGCATCACCCGGTAGTCCAGCTCGAACGAGACCCAGAATGGCGCCGGGTTGACGGAAAGCGCCTGCGTAAACCACTTCATGCCGAAGAAGCTCAGGACGATGCCGATGCCCCCGCCGATGACGGCGAGCACGAGCACTTCGGTGAGGTGCTGCCGCACGACCCGCGAACGTGCGGCGCCGAGCGCCATGCGCACGGCGACCTCGCGCTGGCGCAGCGACGCGCGCGCGACGAGCAGGTTGGACACGTTCACGCACGCGATGAGCAGCACGCCGATGCCCGCCGCCGAGCATCGTGTACAGCAGCGCGTAGATCTCCGGTCCGAAAATGGTCTTCGCGTACGGCATCACGTCGGCGCCGAGGCCGCGATTGGTCGCCGGGAACTCGCGCTCGAGTTGTGACGCGATGGCCGCCGCCTGCGATCGGGCCTGCGCGACGCTCACCCCCGGTTTCAACCGGGCGATCACGAAATAGCTCGGCCCGTCGCCTCTCGGCTTCGCGAGCGGATCGATTGACAGCGGAACCCACAACACCTCGCGGATCGGGAACCCGAACTTCTCGGGCATCACGCCGATCACGGTGCGCGGCACGCCGTTGGCGCGGACGGTCTTCCCGACGATGTCCGGCGAGCTCCCGTAGCGATCCCGCCAGATGTCGTGACTCAGCAGCACGATGGCCTCGGCGCCGGGCCGATCGTCGCCGTCCCGGAAGCCGCGGCCCAGGATGGGCTGGACGCCCAGCGCCTCGAACGCGCCGACCGTGAGCTGACCGCCGCTGAATCGCTCCGGCCGTCCTTCCTCGGTGGACAGGTTGAGCGGCGCAAACCCGAACGCGCCGAACTTCTCGAACGACGTCTGCCGCGCCTGCCAGACCGCGAGGTCCTGCACGCTGATGGGCTGCCGGGGCTGGTTTTGGGAAGCTTTCGTCGCGACCAGGGAGACGACGCGATCGGCGTCAGGGAACGGCAGGCCCTTGAACAGCCCCCCGTTGACGACACAGAAGACCGTCGTGCCGAGGCCGATGCCCAGGCCGAGCGTCAGAATGGCGACCAGCGACAGCGTCGGGTACTTGACGAGCATCCGGACGCCGGAGCGCAGGTCGGTCCAGAAATAGTTCATCCTTATCAAGACGTTACACCCGGTCGCGATGTTCGAAGGAAACGACGGAACTCGTGTCGGGCCGACCTTCAGGTCGGCCAAGCCAGAAGCCTTCAGGTCGGCCAGACGAGTCGGCGGGCTGGCCTGAAGGCCAGCACTACGGCTAGCGGGCAATCGGGCGCTTGCACGGAACCCGACGAACCCGTCGATCGCCTGCCAATACATCACCGGATTCACCACGTGCAGATCGTTGTGGTCGGCACGCGGAATCGTGATCAGCGTCTTTCGGCCGGCCGGCGCGAGGTCGAACACGCGTTTGCCGGCCGCGTACGGGATGATCGAATCGGCGTCGCCGTGGATGACGAGCAGCGGCCGCTCGTATCGTTCGATGAACCTCGAGGTGGGAAATCGGTACGACGAAAACACGATCAGCAGCTGCATCACCGGGTTCCCGGCAAAGACCGCTCGCGTGTCCGGAAAGGGACTCTCCAGCACGAGGGCATCGGAGGCGCCGCGTGACGCGGCCGACGCCGCCACGGCGCTGCCGAGCGATCGGCCCCAGTAGATCACGGGACTGCCGGGGCGCCGGAGACGCTCGTTGAAGAGGCGCACCGCCGCGTCCGCATCCCGATACACGCCACGCTCGGTCGGACGGCCCGTGCTGTCGCCGTACCCACGGTAGTCGACCGCCAGGACGCTGAAGCCACGCCGCCGCAGCTCGACGACGACGTCGAGCCACATCGAGAGGTTGCCGCCGTTGCCGTGGAAGAAGAGGACCTGGGCGGACGGTTCCGGATGCTCGAGCCACCACGCGTGGAGCGTCTCGCCGTCGTCGGTGGGAATCCGCAGATCGACGAACGGCTGGCGCGCGGACGCGGGCGTCTCCTGCACGCCGCGCGTGGGGAAGAACGCCATCCGCGGCTCGAGCCACCAGACGAGAATCTTCAAGCCCGACGCCGACGAGCCCCGCGAGGAGCAAGGCGCGCATCACCCGATGGTATCGCGGACCCATTTGATCTTTAGAACTTTCGAACGTTCTTAGAACTTTAGAACTTTAGAACTTTACTCCCGATCAACGTCTGCCGCGGCGGATGAAGCGCGCGACGCGCCACACGCGCCTGGCCCACCGTTTTTCCCAGGGACTGCGACTGGGCGGTTCCGGCGCGTGCCGCAACAACGGGGAATCGGCCGGCGCGGTCGAGGCCACGACGACCGTCCTGCGCCGCTCGAGGAGAAACGAGTCCCGGAAGTCGTCGTGATCGGGCAGCGTGCCCACGCGGTACACGAACGGGAAGCCCGCGCGGTACAGCATCTTGATCAGGGCCGGCTCCGAGACGACCAGCACGCTGTCCTGCAGCGCCTGATCGCGGCCGCCCGGCTCGTCGAGGAGCACGGCGGTCGTCCCCGAGCCCGGCATGACGACCGATTCGACGATCAGCAGCTGGCCGGTCAGGGCGCGCAGGTTGCGGACCGCGGCGAACGGATTCTCGAGGTGGTACAACAGCCCGACGCACAGCACGACGTCGAACGTGCCGAGCTGGCGCAACGATCGGTTCTCGACGTCGTGCACGACGCACGTGACGCCGGGCAGGCGCCGCTGCGCTTCTGCGACGTTTTCGGCGCGCCCGTCCGTCGCGACCACCCGCAGCCCGAGCTCCTGGAGATAGGACGAGAAGTAGCCCACCCCGCAGCCGACGTCGACCGCCGTCTTGTACCCGTGGGCGGCGATGAGCGGCCGCAGCAGGCCGTCGAGCCACGCCTTGCGCGCCTCGGTGAAACGCGTGGCGTGCGGCATGTCGAAGACGATCGGCTGGTCCATCCGCCTCACGGTAACACTTGATCGGCCTCAGATCTGCGGGTACGAGTAGTTCGACGAGACCGGGTACGGGCCTCTCTGCTGTCCTTCCAACACGGAGGCCTCAGCGCGGAGGCAAGAGCGTGGTCGCGCCTGCCCACGGAGAACACGGAGGCTCAAGGTCCAAGGATTCCACCAAAGCTCCTTTCAGGTACCGACACACTCGAGCGCCGGCCTGGAGACTCGGTGAGGCCGGCGTTGCAGTCATGCGAGACCGACGGATGCAAGCAGTCGTCGACGGCCGGGACTGCTTGCGTCCGTCGGTCTCGCATGACCGGCCCGCGCTGCGCGCGGCTCGAGTGCGTTCCTGCTGCCGATACCTTGAGCTCCGTGAACTCCGTGAGCTCCGTGTTGGAAGACAGCGAAGCGGGCCAGTAGCTCGAGAGTGGCAACAGTTCCAAGCCATCCGGGCCGGACGACCCCAGCAACTCTCTGTCACCGCAGGCCGCGCAGCTTCGTGGCATCCATCGCCCACATACCGCGGCCGTACGTCGAAATGACGATGACGTGGTCGCGGGGCTGATACTGCAGGTCCGACACCTGGACCGACGGCAGGTTCCCTCCCAGCACGTGCCACCGGCGGCCGCCGTCCACGGAAACGAACGCGCCGAAGTCGGTCCCCGCGTAGAGGATGTTCGGGTCGGCCGGATCCTCGCGGATCACGTTGACCGGGCCCGCCGGGATGTTGTTGACGATGCTCGTCAGCGTTTTGCCGTAGTCGGCCGACTTGTAGATGTAGGGCGCGAAGTCGTCGTCTTCGCGGCCGCGCTGGGTGATGTAGACCGTCGCGTCCGCGTGCTGGGACGGCACGACGCGCGAGATCCATTTCCGGATGCGCAGTCCGGCGGTCAACTCGGTCCACTGCTTCCCGTCGTCCACCGTCACGTGCAGGCGGCCGTCGTCGGTGCCCGCGTAGAGGACGCCGCGTTTCCTCGGCGATTCGGCGAGCGCGGACACGGTCTGGTACGGAATCTCGCTCGAGCTCCGGCGCAGCATCCTGGCCGCGTCGTTGTCGGTGAGGTCGGCGCTGATCTTCTCCCAGGCCGCACCGCGATCGATCGAGCGGAAGACGTACTGGAAGCCGGCGTAGATGGTGCTCGCGTTGTGCGGCGAGACGAGAATCGGCGCCATCCACTGCGCGCGGAGGTTCTCGTCCGGGGGACGGATGCGCGTGCTGCGCTGCGGACCGCCGCGGCCTCCCGGCGGTCCCGCGCCGCCGCCGCGCGCGTCGGCCTGGCCGGCACCGCGGCCGCGCGGCGGCGCCGGGATGCTGAGGTCGTCGCGCGTGAAGTTTCCGTAGAAGCCGTGCGAGTAGATGATGTTCGGGTTCTCGTGATCGACGGCCTGGTACGAGCCTTCTCCGCCGGGCGCGCTGGTCCATTCCACCGCCGGAATCTTGTCGCGCCCTGCCGCTGACGTCGACCTTGCCGCGGCGGCTGCCGATGTCCTGGATGGAGCCGTAGGCCCACGGCGGGCTGCTGGCGTCGAGCGTGACGTTGTAGAACTGCGCGCCGCCGGCCGAGACGGCGAACTTCCAGGTGACGCCCGCATCGGCCGAAAGGTAGATGCCGCCGTCGTTCACGTTGTAGAGCACCGACGAATTCGCGGGGTCGATCCAGAGGCCGTGGTGGTCGACGTGCATGCCGCGAAGGATCGTGAAGGTCTTGCCGGCGTCGCGCGACACGTTCAGCGAGAGGCCCATGGTGTAGATGGTCGACTCGTCTTTCGGATCGACGCGAATCTGACCGAACACCCACCCGTATGTGCCCGAATGACCGGACATGAAGTCGTTCGATTCGGACACCTTGCGCCACGTGGCGCCCTTGTCGTCCGTGCGATACACCTCGGCCGCCTTGATCCGGGCTTCCTGGATCGGGCGGGCGTAGGCGTCGCGCTCGCCGTCACGCGGGGGCCGGCCGGGCTCGTAGTTGTCGACGAGCGCGTAGAGCACCGACGGGTTCGAGCGCGAGACGTCGATGCCGATGCGGCCGCGAAACTGCGCCGCCGGAAGCCCGGTGTTGATCTCCGTCCAGCTGTTGCCGCCGTCGGTCGTCTTCCAGATGCCGCCCTCGTTGTAGCCCGGCTCGACGCGGGGATCGCTCCACTTGCGGCGCACGCGCTGCCACATGGAGGCGTAGAGCGTGTTGGGATTGGCGGGATCCATGACGAGATCGATCGCGCCGGTGCGCGGGCTGCGGTAGAAGACCTTCTTCCACGTGCGGCCGCCGTCGGTCGTCTTGAAGACGCCGCGCTCCTCGTTGTCCGTCCACTCGTGCCCGGACGCCGCGACGAACACCGTGTCGGCGTTCGCCGGATGCACGATCACCCGGGCAATCGTCTGCGTGTCGGAGAGTCCCATGTGCGCGAACGTGCGGCCGGCGTCGGTTGACTTGTAGATGCCGACGCCGGGCATCGAGGCGCGAAAGATGTTGGCCTCGCCGGTGCCGACCCACAGGACGTCCGGGTTCGAAGGGGCCACGGCGAGATCGCCGATGCTCGTCGAGGCATACCCGTCGAAGATCGACGTCCAGGTCACGCCGTTGTCGTCCGTCTGCCAGACGCCGCTGGTGGCGTACCCGGCGTAGATGCGGCGCGATGTTCCGCGGTCGGCGACCGCGACGTCGGTCGCCCGGCCGCTGATGTTCGTCGGACCGAGGTACTGCCACGGGACGCCTGCGTACGGAGAGGACCGCGCCATCGACCGGTAGGTGTCGTACGCCGTGCGGAGGTATTCGGCGTCGGCGCGGCGCGGGCCCTGCGCGCCCGGCCCGGCGGCGAGCGCGGCGGCGACGGCCAGCCCGGCCGCAACGGTCGCGATTCTCGAAGTCCGCTGGCGCATCTGACCTCCTGGTTAGTGTTCGCCGCACAGCCCGGGGAGTGAGTGAGATGATATCCTTCGCGACCGTGCCGTACAAAGAAAAGCCCGGGATTGACTCGATCGAGGAATGATCGGGCTCGTCGTGTTCGATCTGGACGGGACGCTCGTCGATTCGAGCGTCGACATCGCCAACGCGGCCAACGCGCTGCTCGAGGCGCTCGGCGGCGCGCCCCTGCCTGCCGCCGCCATCGTCGACATGGTCGGCGACGGAGCGCCGCTGCTCGTGCGGCGCGCGCTGGCGGCCGCGTCACTCGACCCCGACACGCCGGGCGCGCTCGACCGCTTTCTCGCGCTCTACGATTCGAGCCTGCTCGTGCACACGGCGCCGTACGACGGCATGGTCGAGGCGCTGACGTGGATCGGCGAACGCGTGCCGATGTCGGTGCTGACGAACAAGCCCGCTCGACCGACGGCCCTGATGCTCGACGGCCTCGCCCTGCGCCATCACTTTCGCGACGTCGTCGGCGGCGACACGGCGTTCGGGCGCAAGCCGGAGCCGGCGGGCCTGCTGCACCTGGTGTCCGCGGCCGGTGTCCTGCCGGAGCACACGCTGATGGTCGGGGATTCGCCGATGGATATGGCGACCGCGCGCAACGCCGGCACGCGTGTCTGCCTCGCTCGGTACGGCTTCGGGTTCCGGTTCAGCCCGGCCGATTTCCGTGGCGACGAGCTGTTCGCCGATTCGCCGGCGGGGCTGGTGGATCTGCTGCGCCCCGAGCTCGAGAGATAACGGAGGAGACGGAGACAGCGGAGCTGCAGCTACCACTCGACTCGATGCGGTTGAGCAAACACAGAAACGGAGAAACGGAGAAAACGGAGTATCAAGTAGTTTTGTTCTTCTTTCCTCAAGGAACTCCGTTCCTCCGTTACTCCGTTGCTCCGTGTTAAAGCCCCTCCGATAACTCCGTCCCCTCCGCTCTCTCTCGGACTCATCGCGCAGGTACCTCTGTCGCTCTCTCTCCGGGAATTTCTCAATCGCGTAGCGCAGCATCGTCCGTGGCATCCGCCGGTAGCGGCCGGTCAGGAAGCGGCGCTCGGCGGCCCCGTCGCGGTTGCCGACTTCACGGAGCATCCAGCCGACCGCTTTGTGAATGAGGTCGTGCGGATCGTCGAGCAGGATGTCCGCGATGCGGAAGGTGTCGTCGAACTCACCGCGCTTGATGAAGTGGAACGTCGCGATGATCGCGATGCGCCGCTCCCAGAGCGACGAAGACTTCGCCAGCTTGCGCAGCGGCGCCCGGCTTCTGTCGTAGAGATATCCGCCGGCAATCTGCGCGGCCGACGCGTCCACGAGATCCCAGCTGTTGATGAACGCGGTGTGCGAGAGATACAGGTCGTAGATCGCCCGCTGGCCTGCGACGTCCGCACGGGTGAACGAGTCCACGAGCAGGAGCAGCGCCAGCGATCGCTCCTCGTGAACGGCGGAGCGCAGCAGCGCGCGAATCGCGTCGAGGCCGGCGCCCCGGCATTCCCTGCAGACCGCGCGCATCGCCGGAACCCGCACGCCCACGAAGATGTCGCCCTCTCCGTACTCCCCGGGCCCCGTTTTGAAGAAGCGCTGGAGGACCGCCACGCTCGAGGCGTCGGCGTGCGCCAGCAGACGCCGGCGAATGCGGGAGGCTGTCAGGTTTGAACTTTCAGATCTTTCTGGCTATATTCGCCATCATGAAAACCATCGGGCTCATCGGCGCCGGACACATCGGAAGCCAGGTCGCGAGGCTTGCGGTGGCGAACGGCTATCGGGTCGTGATCAGCAACTCGCGCGGCCCGGAGACGCTGGCGGAGCTCGTCGCCGAGCTCGGGCCGAACGCGCGCGCGGCGACCTCGACGGACGCCGCAAAAGCCGGGGACATCGTCGTGGTCACCGTGCCGCTCAAGAACTACCGTGACGTGCCCGTCGAGCCCCTGGCGGGCAAGATCGTGATCGACACCAACAACTACTACCCGCAGCGGGACGGGCACATCCCCGAGCTCGACAACGAGTCGACGACCACCGCCGAGCTCCTGCAGGCGCACCTGCCGGCGTCGAAGGTCGTCAAGGCGTTCAACCACATTTACGCCGCGCAGCTCACGACCGACGGGAAGCCGGCCGGCTCGAAGAACCGGCGCGCGCTGGTCATCGCCGGCGACGATGCCGGAGCGAAGGCCACCGTGACGAGCCTCCTCGACCAGTTCGGCTTCGACACGGTCGACGCCGGACCGCTGAAGGAAGGCTGGCGCATCCAGCGCGACACCCCGGGCTACGGCCCCCGTCGCACCGCGGAGGAGCTCCGGAAGGATCTCGCGGCGGCGAAGCGCTACGCCGACCAATAGGTTGAACAGGAGATCAGGAGATCAGGAGATAAGAAGTTTTTTGTGTTTTCTTTTTTTGCATTTTCTCCTGATCTTCTGACCTCCTGTTCAAATCTCTTGATCTCTATCGCTCGTACGACTCCCGCCTCGCCGACGGCGACTGCCTGATCAGGAACTTCTCGGGATCGGCCCAGAAGCTCGCGCGCAGCTCGGCGAGGCTCGCGGCCCCGCCGTAGCTGATCGACGAGCACACGTGCTTGATCATGTCGCGGACGATGGTGCGCGCGGAGCCGCGGGCCGGGACGCTGATCTCCATCCCCTCTGCGCCGATGGCCTCGAGCTCCACCTTGTCGGCGTCCTCGACGTCCAGCCGGTCGCGGATGGCCTCGAGCGACGCCATCCCGCGCAGGACCTTGAACGGGACCTTCACCGTCTTCTGCGACTCGGGCAGCACGACGGACTTGTGGACGACCTCGCCGGGCGCCTCCTCGGTGCCGGCGAAGGCGCTGCCGAGCATCGTGCAGTCGCCGCCGAACAGCAGCGCCTCGACCAGGCTGCCGTGCCGCTTGATCCCGCCGTCGGCGATGACGGCCACGTCCGAGCCGCCGACGGCGAGCCGGCATTCGACGAGCGCCTGCACCTGCGGCACGCCGAAGCTCGTCGTCATCCGCGTGGTGCAGCCGCCGCCGGGACCGATGCCGACCTTGACGCCGTCGGCGCCGGCGTCGAGCAGGAACCGCGCGCCTTCGGCCGTCGCGACGTTGCCGGCAATCATCTCCGCGTCGCCGAAGCGCTTCCTGAACTGGGCGATCGCGCGCTCCATCACGACCGAGTGGCCGTGCGCGATGTCGATGACGAGGACGTCCACTTCCGCGCGAATCAGCTCGGCGGCGCGCTCGAGATAGTCGCCGGTGGCCCCAATCGCCGCGCCGACCCGCAATCGCCCGCGGCTGTCGCGCGTCGCGAACGGCATGCGGCGGTGCTTCAGCAGGTCGCTCGCGGTGATGAGGCCGATCAGCACGCCGGCGTCGTCGACGAGCGGCAGCTTCTTGACCTTCCGCTCGATCATGATGCGCTCGGCGGCCTCCGGCTCGAGCGGGCCTTCGTGCACGACGAGCTGGCCGACGGGGGTCATGCGATCCGAGACGCGGGACGCCGCGCCGGCTGACGAACCGCATGTCGCGCTCGGTGAGCAGCCCGGCGAGCCGCCGGCGGTCGTCCACCACGACGAGCGTGCCGACGCGCGAGCGCGCCATCAGCGCGGCGGCTTCGTCGAGCGGCGCGTCCGGCGCGATGCTCCAGGGATCGGTGATGACGCCGTGCTGCGTGCGCTTGACGATCCCGACCTCGCGTACCTGCGGCTCGATCTCGCCCGGCCGGAAGCCCCGGTCGATGATGCCGATGCCGCCCTCTTCCGCCTGCACGATCGCCATCGGCGCGCGCGTGACGGTGTCCATGTTCGCCGAGACGATGGGCCGCTTGAGCGTGATGCGGCGCGAGAGACGGGAGGACAGGTCGATGGCGGCCGGATCGCGCCGCTCGAGCACGCTGCGCTGCGGCGAGAGGATGAAGTCGTCGAACGTGCAGCCGCGCACCAGCTCGAGCACGCGGCGGCCCACGGCCGCGTCGATGGGCGGAAATGCGGACATAGCTTCATACTAACGAATAACCGAGAACCAAGAACCGAGAACCAAGAACGGAAGTATGCCGTTACGAGAGATTGAGCAATCCCTGCGTGAGCGCCTGGCGGGCACTCTTCCTGGCATCGAGGCGCAGATGCGCTTCGCGCCGGAGCTGTTGCGCGAAGCCTGGCGCACGGGTGTCTTCCCGGCCGAGTCGCGCGCGGCGGCCGCGCTCCTGCTGCTGTATCCCCACGCGTCCGGCGCCGCCCTCCCGTTGACGGTGCGTGCGAGCGGGCTCGCGCGCCACGCCGGGCAGATCAGCCTGCCGGGCGGCGCGACCGAGCCCGGCGAAACGCTCGCGCAGGCGGCGCTTCGCGAGGCCGCCGAAGAAATCGGCGTCGATCCGTCGGAGGTGCGGGTGCTCGGAGAGCTGACGCCGGTGCACGTGCTGGTGAGCGGCTTCACGCTGCACCCGATCGTCGGGATTGCCGACCGCCGGCCGGACTTCCGCGCGGCGCCCGACGAGGTCCAGGAGATCCTCGAGGTGTCGCTGCTCGATCTCCGCGACGCCTCGCGAATCCGGCAGGGCACCAGGATTCGCGAAGGCGTCGCGGTCGAGTATCCCTACTTCGACCTCCTCGGGCACCAGGTGTGGGGGGCCACCGCCATGGTGCTCGGCGAGTTCATCTGCCTGCTCGACGCCTGACCTGTAGTGCTGGCCTTCAGGCCAGCCCTTGGCGCTGTCCCGAGGCCAGCACGGAGGGCCGACCTGAAGGTCGGCTCTACTTGCGGCTGCGGGACGATGCGGATGTACGGGCGCGGCGACTTCCAGCCGGCCGGATACGTCTTCTTCGCATCCTCGTCGGACACCGAGCCCGCGATGATCACGTCGTCGCCCTGCTTCCAGTTGGCCGGCGTCGCGACCTTGTGCTTCGCGGTGAGCTGCAGCGAATCGATCACCCGCAGCACCTCGTCGAAGTTCCGGCCGGTCGTCATCGGATACGCGATGAGCAGCTTGACCTTCTTGTCCGGCCCGATCACGAACACGTTGCGCACGGTCTGGTTGTCGGCCGCCGTCCGCCCGTCGCACGAGCCTTCCAGCGTCGCGGGCAGCATCCCGTAGAGCTTCGACACCTTCAGATCGGTGTCGCCGATCATCGGGTAGTTCGGCGCGTGCCCCTGTGTTTCCTTGATGTCGTTGGACCACCTCTTGTGGCTCTCGACGGGGTCCACGCTCAGGCCGATCACCTTGACGTTCCGCTTGTCGAACTCCGGCTTGATCCTGGCCATGTACCCGAGCTCGGTGGTGCACACCGGCGTGAAGTCCTTCGGGTGCGAGAACATCACCGCCCACGAGTCGCCCAGCCACTCATGGAAACGGATATGGCCTTCGGTCGTCTCGGCCTCGAAATCCGGAGCCACTTCCCCTAGTTGCAACGCCATTAGTACCTCCCTGAATTCATCAAAATACTCCAAAAGCCCGCCGGACGTCCAAGCCAGCCCGCCTGTCGAGACTGAACGGCATTCTTAATGCGCGTGGGGCCCCACCCCCACGCGCGGCGGCTCGACTCGCTGCGCTCGCCCCTCGACTACGCTCGGGACGACCCTGAGCCACGTCGAAGGGTCGCTCGCCCCGGCCGCAGGCGCTTTCGACGTCCGCAGGTCCGAAGACGGTTCGTCCGGTAGAATCGCAGCGATGCGGGGCTCTTCGGCTGCGCGGTCGTCCTCGCGCTCTCGGCCTGCTCGGCGCACACGCCACCAGCCGCGCCCCCGGTCCGCGCATCCATTCCGGCGCTCGAGTTCCTGGGCGAGGTCAGTGTCGAGCCGGTCGCGGCCGGGCACCTGCTGGCGACGGCGCGGTTCGGCGGCATTTCCGGCGTGGTGCTCGACCCGTCGACGGGAGACCTCCTCGGCGTCTGCGACGAGGGCGGGCCCAACCGTGTGTTCGTGTTCCGGCCCGAGATCGCGGCGCGTCCGTTGCGCATCGACCTGCGGGCCTACTTCCCGCTGCCGCTCGGTGCGGGAGCACCCGAGCGGATCGACCCCGAGGGGCTCGCGATGACGCGCGCGGGCCGGTTGTTCATCGCGTCGGAAGGCTTCGGACGTGTGGAGCCGCGTGTGCCTCCGGCGATCGTCGAGTTCACGCGGCGCGCGGACTACGCCGGCCAGCTCGCGATCCCGTCGAAGTTCATCCCTCCCGCCACCGGGCCGCTGACGCGCGGCGTGCGCGCGAACGCCGCGTTCGAAAGCCTCACGCTGACGCCCGACGAGCAGCGCCTGTTGACCGCGACCGAGACGGCGCTGGTGCAGGACGGCGAACCCGCCGATGCCCGGCACGGGACAGTGGCCCGGATCCTCGAGTACGAGCTGAGCGGCGGATCGTTCGAGCCGCGGCGCGAATTCGCCTATCCGGTCGATCCGCTGCCGGCGCCTCCCTTCACCCCGGGTATCTTCATCAGTGGCCTGGTCGAGCTGCTGGCCCTCGGCAACACCGAGCTGCTGTCCCTGGAACGCGCGTATGTCGAGGAAGCCGGCGGCGGGCGCAACTTGAGCCGCATTCGCATCTTCCACACCTCGGTCGCCGGCGCCACCGACATCTCGGCGTTCGATTCGCTGCGCGGACGGGATGGCGTCAGGCCGGCCCGGAAAACGCTCGTCCTGGATCTGGACAACGTCCACGGCCTCTCCCCGGCGGTTCCGGGCCTCGAGAACTTCGAGGGCATGGGATTCGGACCGCCGCTGCCCGACGGCAGCCGCACGCTTCTGCTCGTCAGCGACGACAATTTCAGCCAGCGCCAGCGGACCACGTTCCTGCTGTTCCGGTTGACGGAGCGATAGGAGAAGCTCCCAGCTTCCAGCTCCCAGCTCCCAGCTTCCAGCTTCCAGCTTCCATCTCCCAAGCTTCGAGTTCCAGTTGAGTCGCCAGCGTGTCTATTGAGGCCGGATCCGGGAATTAGGAGCTTAAGCGGGAAGCGGGAAGCGGGAAGCGGGAAGCTGGAAGCTGACAGCCTGAAGCTCATACAATGGAGTTTTGTGTGAGGAGTGTCGAATGCATGCACGCGTCGTGGAAGCCATCAACCGGCAGATCAACTCCGAGCTGAGCGCGTCGTACTCGTATCTCGCGATGTCGGCCTTCTGTGAGCGGCTGAAATTCACAGGGGCGGCCCGCTGGCTCCGGCTCCAGAGCCAGGAAGAGTACATGCACGCGATGAAGCTCTTCGACTTCGTCCTGGCTCGCGACGAGAACGTCGATCTGGTCGCCATCGAGCGCCCGCGCATCGCCTTCAACACGGTCGCCGACGTGTTCGTCGCCGCGCTCGAGCAGGAGCAGGAGGTCAGCCGGCAGATCGACTCGCTCTATGAAATTGCCTTTGCGGAAAAGGCGTTTGCCGCCGTGGCCGAGCTCCAGTGGTTCCTGACCGAGCAGGTGGAAGAGGAGAAAACCGGCCGGGAGATCGTCGCGAGATTCAAGATGGTCGGCAGCGATCCCGCATCCCTTCTCGACCTCGACCGTGAGCTCGGCACCCGCTCGACCGCCGGGGAAGCTGGCGGCCAGGAGCGCGCTGCGAAGTAGAATCGATCCATGACACGACTGACGGTCCTGATCCTTCTCGTCTGCTGCGCCGCCGGCTGCACGAGCTCAACCGATCCCGCGGGGCCGCGAGAGGCGCCCGCCGCCTCATCCGCTCCCGTGGTGCCGCTTGCTGCGCTGCCGAAGGTAGACCAGCAGGGGATTCTCGAGCACGTCAAGGTGCTCTCGTCCGACGAATACGAAGGGCGCAGGCCGGGGACCAACGGCGAGCCCCTCACGGTCAAATACCTCGAGGATCAGTTCAAGAAGCTGGGGCTGAAGCCGGGGAACCCCGACGGCACCTACGTGCAGAAAGTGCCGCTCGTCGGCATCCTCGGGAAGGAAGCCAAACCGCTCACGATCACCAAAGGCACCCAGAAGCGCACCCTCAAGTGGTCTGACGATGTGGTCGCCTGGACGAAGCGCGTGGGGGACGGCGCCTCGATTGACGCGTCCGACGTCGTCTTCGCCGGCTACGGCGTCGTGGCGCCGGAGTTCAACTGGGACGACTTCAAGGACGTGGACGTCAAGGGCAAGACGATCGTCGTCCTCGTCAACGATCCCGCGGTCCCCGACCCCGCCGACCCCGCCAGGCTCGATCCGAAGACGTTCGGCGGAAAGGCCATGACGTACTACGGCCGCTGGACCTACAAATTCGAGGAAGGCGCGCGAAAGGGCGCCGCCGGGATTCTCATCGTGCACGAAGAGGTACCAGCCGGCTATCCCTTCTCGGTCGTCCAGGGGAACCTCGGGGAGAAGTTCGACCTCATCACGCCCGACAAGAACGCCGGGCGCGCGGCGATCGAAGGCTGGATCACGCTCGACGCCGCGAAGAAGCTCCTGGCGATGGGCGGGCAGGACTTCGACGCGTTGAAGAAACAGGCGATGACCCGCGAGTTCAAGCCCGTGCCGCTCGGCGTCAAGGCGTCGTTCGCGGTCCGGAACACGCTCCGCACGATCGACTCACAGAACGTCGTCGCCAGGCTCGAAGGGAGCGACGCGCGGATGAAGGACGAGTATGTCGTCTACTCCGCGCACTGGGATCACCTGGGCGTCTGCGCGCCGGCGGCTGACGGCGACAAGATCTGCAACGGCGCGCTCGACAACGCGACCGGCGTCGGGACGGTGCTCGAAATCGCGCGCGCGTTCACGCAGGTGCAGCCGCCGCCGAAGCGATCCATCCTCTTCCTGATGGTGACGGCGGAAGAGCAGGGGCTGCTCGGCTCGCAGTACTACTCGATCAACCCGCTCTACCCGCTCAACAAGACCGTCGCCAACATCAACATCGACGGCGTCAACCAATGGGGACGCACGAAGGATCTGACCCTGATCGGGATGGGGGCGTCGGACCTCGACGATTACGCCCTCGCGGCCGCCCGCGAGCAGGGACGCACGCTGTCGCCGGATCCGGAGCCGGAGAAAGGCTTCTACTACCGGTCGGATCACTTCCATTTCGCGAAGCAGGGGGTCCCCGCGCTCGATCCGGATTCAGGCGTGGACTTCGCCGGCAAGAGCGCCGGCTACAGCAAGACGAAGCGCGACGAGTACAACAAGAACGACTATCACGGGCCGTCCGACGAGATAAAGCCGGACTGGGATCTCTCGGGAGCCGCCGAGGACGCGCAGCTGCTCCTGGCCGTCGGCTACCGCGTCGCCAACGCGGCCAAGTTCCCGGAGTGGAAGCCGGGCAACGAGTTCAAAGCGAAGCGCGAGGAGTCGTTGAAGCAATAATTAACAGGAGGAACGGAGAAAGGGAGAAAGGAAAAGTAAAAAAACGAAAACCAATTGAGAAACAAAAAGAAAATCTCCCTTGCTCCCGTGCTCCTGTTTAGTGATGTAAGTAAAAGGAATCCGACATGCCATACCCCGAACACCTGATTGCCCCGATGCGCGGTGAAATGACCGAAATGGGTGCGCGCGAGCTGCGCACGGTCGAAGCCGTCGACGAAGTCGTGAAGAAGAGCAGCGGCGTCGTGATGCTGGTCGTCAACTCCGTGTGCGGGTGCGCCGCCGGGAAGGCACGGCCGGGGATGGCGAAAGCGCTCCAGCACGCGAACCGGCCCGATGTGCTCGCGACGGTGTTCGCCGGCGCCGACATCGCGGCCACCGATCGCGCGCGCCAGTACTTCACCGGCTACGCGCCGTCGTCGCCCTCAATCGGCCTCCTCCGGGACGGGAAGCTGCTCTATATGATGGAGCGCAGCCAGATCGAGACTCGCAGCGCCGACATGATCGCGGCGGAGCTCACGCAGGCGTTCGACAAGTACTGCGCGAAGCAGACTGCGTGAGGAGGTACCGGAGGTTACGGAGTTAGCGGAGGTCTTTTAACACGGAGCAACGGAGTAACGGAGTAACGGAGAAAACAACAACAAAAAGTTTTCTCCGTTTCTCCGTTCTCCGTGTTGGAGAAGGTCGACTGGGGAAGGGCGACTCCGATGTCTCCGTCCCCTCCGCTATCTCTCTTTAGGGTCTTCCAGGTAGGTATAGCCGTGCAGGCCTTCTTCGTAGAACTCGAGGAGCCGGCCTGATTCCTCGTAGCTGATCCGTCCCTCCCGCACCGCGACTTCGACGTCCTGCCGGAGCTTGCGGACGAGGCTGTCGGCGTCGAACTCCACGTAGTCGAGCACCTCTTTGACCGTGTCCCCCTTGATGACCGCGTCGAGCACGACGCTGCCGTTGTCGTCGAGGCTGACGTGGACCGCGTGCGTGTCGCCAAAGAGGTTGTGGAGGTCGCCGAGAATCTCCTGGTAGGCGCCGATGAGGAACACTCCCAGATAGTACGGATCGCCGTTGACCGTGTGCAGCGGCAGCGTCCGCTTGACGTCGCGGCGGTCGATGAACTGGTCGATCTTCCCGTCCGAATCGCACGTGATGTCGCCGAGGACCGCGTGGTGCGTCGGGGCCTCGTTCAGCCGGTGGATCGGCATCACCGGAAAGAGCTGCTTGATCGCCCAACTGTCCGGACACGACTGGAACAGGGAGAAGTTGCAGAAATACGTGTCGGCCATCGTGTCGTCGAGCCCCTGCAGGTCCTCCGGCACGTCGTCCATCTGCGCGACGAGCTTCTTGAGCTTGACCAGGATGGCCCAGTAGAGGTTCTCGGCCTGGCAGCGCTGCTCGAGCGGCATGTAGCCGCCGGTGAACAGGTTGAGCGCCATGTCGAGCGCCTGCTGCGCGTCGTGGTAGCTCTCGAGCGCGTTGCGGCTCGAGAGGTTCGTGAAGGTCTCGAGCAGGTCGATGACCGGCTGCTCCGCTTCGTCCGGCTTGATCGAGTCCGGGATCTTCTCTTCGCCGAAGGCCGACACGCCGAGCACGTTGAAGATGAGGGCGCTGTGGTAGGCCACGATCGCGCGGCCGCTCTCGGAGACGATTGTCGGATGCTTGACGCCCGCGTCGTCGCACACGGTCTGGATGTGATAGACGACGTCGTTGGCGTATTCCTCGAGGGTGTAGTTGACGCTCGACTCGAAGTTGGTCTGCGACCCGTCGTAGTCGACGCCGAGCCCGCCGCCGACGTCCAGGTACTGCAGGCCCGCGCCCGACTTCGACAGCTCGGTGTAGATCCTGGCCGCCTCGTTGAGCGCGCCCTTGACGATGCGGATGTTCGGAATCTGGCTGCCCAGGTGGAAGTGCAGCAGCTTGAAGCAGTCCTGCATGCCCAGCACCTTGAGCTCATCCAGGCCGCGCAGCACTTCCGCCACCGTCAGCCCGAACTTCGACCGGTAGCCGCCCGATCCCTGCCAACGGCCGCCGCCGCGGGCGGCCAGCTTGACGCGCATCCCGATCTGGGGACGCACGCCGACCTTTTCGGCATATTTCAGGATCAGGCCGAGCTCGGTGTACTTCTCGACGACGGGGATGACGTTGCGCCCGATCTTCTGGGCCAGCATCGCCATCTCGATGAACTCGGCGTCCTTGAAGCCGTTGCAGATGATCGGCGTGTCGTTGTACGCCGTGGCGGCGACGGCCAGCAGCTCCGGCTTGGAGCCCGCTTCCAGCCCGAAGCCGTACTCGCGGCCGAAATCGAGGACTTCTTCGACGACCTGGCGCTGCTGGTTGACCTTGATCGGGTAGACACAGACGTAGCGCCCCTCGTACTGGTGCTGCGAGATGGCCGTGCGAAAGGCGTTGTGAATGTCGCCGACACGGTGCCGCAGGATGTCGCGGAACCGGATGAGCACCGGCAGCTGGATCCCGCGCAGCAGAAGGTGATCGGTGAGTTGCTTGAGGTCGATCGAGCGGGCCGGGTCCTTCGTCGGGTGCACGAGCATGTGGCCGGACGAGGAAATCGCAAAATAGCCCTTTCCCCAGCGCTCCACCTCGTAGAGCTCGGTCGCATCGGTGACGGTGAAGGCGCCTCCGGCCTGCCAGCTGCGCTGACCACGAGTCGTGGAGCTACTCACGCGAACATGATACACGGTAGGCGCTCGCTTCGCTCGCGTAAAGGCGGCTCGCTTCGCTCGCCGTAGGGGCCGCGCGCTCCCTTCGCACACGCGGTAAAGGCGCTCGCTGCGCTCGCGTAGGGGCCGCGCTCACTTCGCTTATCGCGGTAGGGGCGTTCGTGACCGCGATCCACCGGCGAGCGAAAGCGCACCGTCCCCTACCGAGGCGCGCCAGCGCCGAGGCCCCGACGGCGAGCGGAGCGAGCCGTCCGCTACCGCGAGCGGAGCGAGCGGCCTTTACCAGCGAGCGAAGCGAGCTGGCCCCTACCGCACGAGCGCCAGCGAGTGCGGCCCCTACCGCGAGCGGAGCGAGCGGCCCCTACCGAGGCGCGCCAGCGCCGAGGCCCTTACCCCGGCAGCGAAGTGAGCCGCGGCCTTTACCGCGAGCGCAGCGAGCGGCCTACGGTAATCCGGATCCGTTTGTTCGGATTCGGGCGCGTACGTGCCCGGTTTCGGGATTCTCGCGGGTCCCGGCGTCGTGACGAACCGTGGGACAAGCGGTCCCTTTGGTGGGCCCAATGGCACGAATGAGCGGACGAACCGACAAATCGGCCATTTGCGGCGCCGCGCGCGTGCCGCTGGCCGTGCGAATGCATTGAAAACAGGGGCCATCCGGCAAGACGAAACGGCCGCGCGATACGTCTAACCGTCAACATTCCCCCCACACCGGTTGGGGAGGTCCGCGATCACCATATGAAACCGCCCGCAGATCGGCGACTCGACGCGCAGGGGTCCGGGATCGACCTTCCGGCGCCCGCTCGCCCTCGCTACGGGCTCAGGTGGCCGCACGTGCTGGTGGTCGCGACGATCCTCGGGGCGGTCTCGTCGGTGCTCGCGTGGCAGTTCACGCTGGCGGTCGGGAGGCCCGAGACGCACTGGAAGACGCTCGTCATCCTGAACGGCACTTACTGGTACGTCTGGGCAATCTTCACCCCCGCGATTGTGTGGCTCTCGCAGCACTTCAGGTTCGAGCGGAAGGGACTCGTCCGTGCGGTCCTGATTCACCTGCCGTCGGTCGCCCTGTTCTCGCTCGCGCACATCGCCGCGATGTCCACCGCGCTGTGGTGGCTCGCCGTCGTGGACGGACGGACGTTCAACTGGTGGGCGGAGTTCAAGGCATCGGCGCTCAAGAACTTCGACTGGGAGATGATGACGTACTGGGCGATTGCCGGGCTCAGCCACGCGGTCCTCTACTACCGCGAGTCGCGCGACCGCGCGATCCGCGCCTCGCAGCTCGAGACCCGGCTGATCGCCGCGCAGATGGCCGCGCTCCGGCAGCAGCTCCAGCCGCACTTCCTCTTCAATACGCTGCACGCGATCTCGGCGCTGATGCACCGCGACGTCGAAGCCGCCGACCGCACGCTGATGAAGCTCAGCGACCTCCTGCGGATGACGCTCGAGCACGTGGGCCACCAGGAGATCCCGCTGCACGCCGAGCTCGACTTCCTCTCCAAGTACCTCGATATCGAGCAGACCCGTTTTGCCGACCGGCTGGTCGTCCGGTTCGACATCGAGCCGGAGACGCTCGACACGCTGCTGCCCACGCTGCTGCTGCAGCCGCTCGTCGAAAACGCCATCAAGCACGGCGTCTCGAGGAAGAAGGGACCGGGCCACGTGGACATTCGCGCCCGCCGCGATCACGACAAGCTCTGGATCGAGGTGCGCGACGACGGGCTCGGGCTGTCGGAAACGGCGCTGGACGCGCTGCAGAAGGGCATTGGCGTGTCGACGACGCGCGCGCGGCTGCAGCACCAGTTCGGCGCGGACTACCGGTTCGAATTCCACCGGCTGGAGGAAGGCGTCGCGGTCGTGGTCGCCCTGCCCTGGCGGACGGAGCACTGCCCCATCCCGGAGAACGAAGGCCCGGCGCACGCCACCATCAATCGCGGCGCGACCGGCGCCATCGGCGCGATGGGCGCGACCGGGGCTCGCGCCTGACACCCGGCCGGCCGGCGGCCTAACGTGGGAACAACGACATGAAAAAAATCAGGACCCTTGTAGTAGACGACGAACCGCTCGCCCGCGAGCGCCTGACGGGCCTGCTGGCGAACGAGCCCGACATCGACCTCGTCGGCCAGTGCCGCGACGGCGAAGAGGCCATCACCTCAATCATGGATCACACGCCGGATCTGGTTTTCCTCGACGTCCAGATGCCGCAGATGAACGGGTTCGAAGTGATCGAGGCGGTCGGGACCGAGCGCATGCCGCTCGTCATCTTCGTCACCGCCTACGATCAGCACGCGCTGCGGGCGTTCCAGGTCCGCGCGCTCGACTACCTGCTGAAGCCGTTCGACCGTGAACGGTTCAGCGACGCGCTGACCCGCGCCCGCAAGCAGATCGAACGCGACGAGACCGGCGACATCGGCCGCCGGCTTCTGGCCCTCGTCAAGGATCTCCGCAAGGATCAGCCGCGCGCCGAGCGTCTCGTCGTCAAGTCCGGCGGACGCCTCTTCTTCCTCCGCGCCGACGAGATCGACTGGGTCGAGGCCGCGGGCAACTACGTCCGCCTGCACGTCGGGACGACGTCACATCTGCTGCGCGAGACGATGAACGCCATCGAGGGGCGGCTCGATCCGGAAAAGTTCTTCCGCATCCACCGCTCGCGCATCGTCAACATGGAGCGGATCCAGGAGCTTCAGCCCTGGCTCAACGGAGAGTACGCGGTGCTCCTCCGGACGGGGACGCGCCTGACGCTCAGTCGTGGCTATCGCGAGAAGCTGCAGGACCGGCTGAAAGCCTAGCCGTCTGACTCCGAAGACTTCCACCAATTGAGTCAAGTTTTCGGGATCGAGACGGCGAGCCAGTAAGCAATGCCGCCTAGCGAGGCGGAGCCTCTATAGGGTCCGAGGCGCAGCCTCGCTAGAGCCCGGCCCCGCGCGGACCGGCGGCCGAGCTATCCACCACGATCGTAAGTACCCGCAAAGACTGTAAGACGCGATCGGGCTCACCACGACCCGGTCGCGTCAAACCCGCCCCCAATCGATCGAAATCCTGCCCCGATCGCGCGGTACCACCCTTGCCAAAGAGGACGCGACCCTGTTCTTTTTTGCACAGACCACAACTATGGAAACCCACACCGTACGCCGCATCACGATTCCCATGACGAAAACGGCGAATGCCGATAGGGTCGAGCCCGGCCGCACGGTGCTGCTCGTCACGGGCGACGCGGATCTGCGGGCCGTTATTTCGCGCGTCCTGGCGCGTGAGGGATACAACGTCCTCGAGGCCGCCCACTCCGGTCACGCCCTGCTCGCCGGCCTGACCAGCTGTATCGATATCCTGATCTCGGAGCTCGAGCTCGACGAGACGTCCGGGCCGACGCTTGCCGCGACGCTCCGGCACTATCACCCGGCCCTGCGCGCGGTGTTCTTCGGCGACGCCGGCACGACGGCCGCCGACGGCATCATCGTGCGCCCGTTCACGCGCGACGATCTGATCCTGATGCTCCACGCCGGCGCGCCGGCTACTTCGGCATCCTGAACACGGATTCATCGACCGGCACGTTGAACTCGACCTTCTCCATGGCCATCGAGGCCATCACCTTCCCGTTCACGAGCTGCTTCGTGTTGAACGGGACGAGGCGCCCGTCCACATCCCGGTAATCCGACATCTCGGTGACGATGACCGCCGGGCCTCCACCCTGGCCGGCGTTGGTGCTGATCTTCATCTCGAGGCCGGTCTCGGCATCGAGGTAGTAGTCCTGGGGCGGCCCGCCCTTCTTCTGCACCTTCACGCGATACGCATCCTTGCCGTTCAGTTTCTCCGTGCCGAGAAACTCGAGCGTGTGCCCTTTCTCCTTGTAGTCGACGAACACGCTGTCGAACTCGGATTCCTGCTTCGCGTAGGCCGCCTGAGGACCGGGCATGGGCTGAGGAGGCGCCGTCCCGGCCGATACCCAGAGCGTCGTTCCGTCGAACGCGTTCACCATGGTCTGTCCGTCCACCGTGTATTCGCGCCGCATCATGTTGGGCCGCTTGGCCCAGATCGTCATCGTGATGTCTTTGCCGTCCGCGGCGACTCTACCCGTCATCTTCACGCTGTTGGTGGCGCGGATCTTCTCGAGGCCTCCCTTCGATTCGAGGTTCTTCGCGATGATCTCGTCGAGCGTCTGCGCCTGGACGGCGCCGGCGGCGAGGAACGAGACGGCCGCCAACGCGGCACTAACGGATAACAACCGGCGCATGGACGTTCTCCTTGGAAGCTCGGCAGGTGGATCGATTGTGCCACAACGTGGACGAGGTAGCAGAGATGGTTTCACCAACGGGCAGGGGGTTCACCACAGAGTCAGCGAAGATAGCGGAGAAGAGATAACGGAGAAAAAACTACTTCTGTTGCGCCTGTCTCGCGTCGTACAGACGAAGACGCACGCGGCAGAAAGCCTGTGCGTCCTGGTCGGCGAACGTGTGTAATTCGACGCGCGTTAGACCCGGCGGCGGACCATCATGCGGTAGATGGCCAGCAGAATGACCGCGCCGAGGATCGACATCAGCCATCCAGCGGTCTGTCCCTCACCGTAAAAGCCCATCGCCCGACCCATGAAACCACCGATCATGGCCCCCGCGACACCCAACAGTGTCGTGACGATGAACCCGCCGGGATCCCTGCCGGGCATCAGCACTTTGGCGATGATGCCGATAACCAAGCCGAACACTATCCAAGAAAGAATCTCCATACCGTCCCCCCTTTACTCCTGCGGGAGACTCTGCAAGCGCGCGGCCATAGAATAATGGTTCCGCCGGGTTCCACTGGGTTCCACTGGGTTCCGCTGGGTTCTGTTCTACGGGGTTCGGCGGGGTTCTGGGTTCTGGGTTCTTAGTTCAGCTGGGTTCGGGGCACGGAACGCAGAACCCGCCTAGAACCTGGAACCCTGCGGAACCCTGCGGAACCCTGCGGAACAGAACCTGGTGGAACCTCGCGGAACCCAGTGGAACCCCGTGGAACCCTGTCAGTCCGCGGAACCCAGTGGAACCCCGCGGAACCTAGAGGAACCCCGTGGAACCGATCCATCCCTCGTGCTCCAGCAGCCACCGCTTACGGTCGAGCCCGCCTCCGTAGCCCGTCAGGCTTCCATTCGTGCCGATGATCCGGTGACACGGCACGATGACCGCAACCGGGTTTGCGCCGTTGGCGGCACCGACGGCGCGGATGGCGGATGGGGCCGCAATCGCGCGCGCGATCTCCGCGTAGGCGGCCGTCGTCCCGGCGCGGACGGTTCTGAGCGCGGCCCACACGCGCTTCTGGAACGGTGTGCCGTTCAGCTCGACGTCGATGGCGTCCACCGCGTCGAGCCGTCCGGCGAAGTACTCGCCGAGATGCGTGGCTGCCCCTGCGGGGTCGGGATGCGGCTCGATCGATTCGGCTGGATACCACCGCTGGAGCGTCCGCCGCACGCGCGGATCGTCTCCTCCGAAATGGAGGAGGCAGACACGATGGTCGCGAGACGCCAGCGTGAGGCGACCGATTGGCGAGTCGAGCGTGGTGATGCGAATCATGGTCGCGGAGGAATCATTTTAGCTCGACCGCCGCAGCCGAAGGGGAGCGGATTTTTTCACCACAGAGTGGTGAAAAACGTCTCTGCTACCTCCACCGCGGCCGAAGCGAACCGCCCGAGATCGATGCCCGCAGCAGGAGCGCCGAAGAGATCGCGAGCGTGACGCCCGCAAAGACGATCGTCATCAGCAGCGCCCCGACGAGCTCGAACGTGGAGACGCCGTCCGCCCCGATGCGGAGCAGCAGCGCCGTGGGAGACGTCAGGGGAATCCAGCTCAGGACGTGGGCGACCGTGGACGACGGATGGGCGCTGATCGAACCAAGGAGGAACAGCGGGGCTGCGCCAATCAGGATCCATGTGGTGGCGATCTGCGCGCTCTCTTGCGTGTCACGGCCGAGCGCGCCGGTTCCGGCAAGCAGGCACGCGTAGAACACGAAGCCGGCGGCAAAGCACGCAAACGCGGCTCCGATCGTGGCGGCGGGCAGCGCACTCATGCCGAGCAGCGCGGGCACCGGGCCAACGGCGAGCGTCAGGTAGACGCCGACCTGCAGGAGGCCGGCGGCCGAGAGGCCCAGGACCTTGCCGATGAGGAGCGTCGACGGACGGATCAGGGCGAGGATCACTTCGAGGACACGGTTCTGCCGCTCGACGGTCATCGCCTGTTGCAGCAGACCCGAGGACATGAAGATCGCGAGACTGAGGAGAAGGCACAACCCGAACACGCCGCTGAGCGCACCGAGCGGCGTCACCGGATCCGGAACGCGTCTGCCTTCGCGATCGATGCGGAAGCTGACGACGTTCGGCGCCGGATCGGCCACGCGTGCCGCCACGGCAGCCGGGACGACAGGGCCAAGCAGCCCGTGCCTGACGAGCGAGGCGGCGCGCTCCAGGCGTGCGAGGGCGTCGCCGAACCCGAAGAGACCGGACGCGCGCATGGTGAACGCCTGCATCCCACCGGTCTCGAGGTAGTGGTCGTCGAGCACGAAGACCGCCTCGAACCCCCCTTTGGCGAGCGTGCGCAGCGCCTCGGCTTCGTCGCGGACGATCACGTCTCGGCCCGACGGCGCGTCGCGGAGCAGGCCGGCCCGGTCGACAACCGCCACCGGCTTCTGCCCGGCCGACTCCGCCGCGGTGCGGATAGACGTCGCGAGGAGCCAGCCGAGACCGAGGTGCACCGCGGGCAGCGCGAGCACCGTGACGAGGAAACCGGCGCGAGCGACGGTGGCCAGGAACTCCCAGCGCGCGACGATCCAGATCCGCGTCATCGCGCACCTCCTGACGCCGCGCGGGCCACGAACAGATCCTCGAGCGACTGACGATGGTCGCGCCGGATGTCCGCCATCGTGCCGGCGAGCACGACGCGTCCCCGCGAGAGCATCAGCACGTGCGTGCAGATCTGCTCGACGAGGGGGAGCTGGTGCGCCGAGATCAGCACCGCCGTCCCAGCCGCCGCGGCGTCGCGCGCGAGATCGCAGACGAGCCGTGTGTTGATCGGGTCGAGCCCCGTAAACGGTTCGTCGAGCACCAGCAGGCCGGGATCGCCGATGAATGCGGTGGCGATCTGGATCTTCTGCTGCTGTCCCTTCGACAACTGCTCGATGCGGCGGCCCGCGGCGTGCGTCAGGTCCACGCGGTCGAGCCAGCGGGCCACCTCGGCGGCGGCATGCGCAGCGCTCAACCCCTTCAGCCTGGCGAGGTAGATCAACGTGTCTCGGACTGTCTGCCGTTGATAGAGCCCGCGTTCCTCCGGCAGGTAGCCGGTCGCGCGCGCGCGCATTTCGACCTCGCCGGTGTCGGGCCGCGTCAGGCCCAGCACGATTCGCACGAGCGTGGTCTTCCCGGCGCCGTTCGGGCCGACGAGACCGAACAGATCACCGCCGCAGACGTCGAGCGACACGTCTTCCAGGACCTGCGCGCCGCCGAGCCGCCTGGCGACCGAGGACACGCGCAACATGACGGTTCCCATCAACCCTCCTGACCGGCGTGCCGCCATGGCGCAGGCGTGCCGCCGCAACGCCCGTGGCCGACGATCGCGCACGGACCTCGCGCGTGACACGCGGGCGGCCGCGTGGGTGCGGGCAAGCTGAATTGGGGAAGGAGCTGAACGGATGTGCCGGGATTGAGACCAGGCAGCGGGGTCGCTGCGCGCTCTGAATCCCGCCAGCCGCTTCCAGGGACGTGGTCAGGCGCTACATGAGTTGCTCCCCTCGCAGTCTACCAAAAACATGTGGCATCCGGCTTTAGCCGGACCAAAACACGTGGTGTCCGGCTTTAGCCGGACCAAGACACGGTGCGTCACGTCCCTGCAAACCGTTTCGCTACGCCGCCCGTCGAATACCCTGACGATCCGCAGGGTGTCGCGACCGCCAGACTCTCGCTGCCCGCGGCCGAATACGCGGACCCGGCGCGCGTGCTCCTGACATTCGAGCGCGTCGCCGAAGCCGCCCGGGTCATCCGCGGCGCGGAAGCCGCGGGCGTGACGTCGCAAGTGCCTATGGGAGCCGGGGGCAGCAGCAACGGCCTGATCCCCGAGGGCAAGCCGCTCGACCCGGCCAATGCCATCATCAGCCGCCTCCGCATCGTCACGCCCGGTTACCTCGAGACCATGCGGATCCCGATCGTGCAGGGACGCGGTATTCAGGACGGTTGCCGCCGTCGCGCTCGTCGCCAGCCTGGTCCCCGCGCGTCGCGCCGCGTCAGTGGATCCCACGCGGGCGCTGCACTCGAACTAGACGGTCTTGCGCTTGGTCTTGGGTCTCGGGTGTCTTGGGTCTCGGGTCCGGCGCCGGGTCGCAGTGGAACTGTTCGGTGAAGAACGCCGGCTCCACTTTGATCGTGTAGTCCTGCACCTCGCCGGGCGTCGCCCCGCCTGCCGGCGAATGAACTTGCGCGTCGAGCGCGATGGTGACCCAGCTCTCCGGCGGCACGGATGTCACGGCCTCGACCACGACGAGGTCCGGAGCGGGAGGAAACTGTTTCTCGTCCCAGTCGGATGCCAGGGCGAATGCCACGGGGTCCGTCGCCCCGGCGGCGGCCCTCGTCGCCGCGACCTTCGCATCGAGACGATTGACCGCCTGTTGCCCGCCCGGCGACGATCGGAGCCGCGTGCGCAGCGCTTCGAGATCGGCGATTGTCCACGGGTGCGCGCTGAAGCGCGCGGTCAGGTGGGCCAGCACGTCGCTCGGGCTGACCGGCTGGTTGAACCGGAGCGCGACAATCAACGTGTCGTCGAACCTCTCCCCTCGCCGGTACCAGTTGGTTCCGAGCAGCCTGACGGTCGGCGTCGTGAAGGTCAGGGTGAACGGGCGTTCGAGCGTGCGGCCGCTCACGGCCGCCGCGCCTGCCGCGACCGTCACCTTGTAGGTCGTGGCCAGGGCAAGCGGGCGTTTGGAGTCCGGGGTAAAGATAAGGATCGTCGTCCCGGACCACCGGAACGTGCCCGGAACGGGAGGCTCGATCTTGAAGAAGGCGGGCTGCAGGCGGGCCGGAATCGGGCCGAGCGATACCATCGGCTCGGAGAACACGATCCGGATTTCATTGGCCTCGGCGAGCGAGGCGACTTCTCCGTGCGGCCCGGCGTCGACGATCGTCAGCCCCGCCTCCGGGCGAAGCGACTGGGCGTGGACGGCCGATGTGCATGGACACACGACGGCCAGAAACAATACGGTGCGCTTCATGATGGGGGTCTCGTTATCAGGGAGGAGGCCGGGGATTCGAGCATTCAATCGCTCTGGAGAATTAGACACCGGAACCCGCGGAGCGGCTGTCCGCATTCGCACGTTGCATCGCGCATCAGTTCTCGTGGCTTCCGCCTTCAGGCGGAAGGGATCGGCGGACGCTGACCTTGATACGGAGAATTGGACGAACGCTACGGCCGGGTTGGATCGGGACCAGGGCAACGCGCACAGAGTCCCGCCTACGCGGTTGCGCGGTCGTGGACGGCGAAGAGCGCCGGCAGGCGATGGCGGAGGAGGTCCGCCGCGTGGGTGCCGGGCGAGGCGCCGCTGAGAATCGTGGAAAGACTGAAATAAAGGATGGCGGTGACGCCGACAGACGCCCAGAAGCCGACGCCGGAGAACGCCGATGCGAGGCCGGCGAGCGACAGCATGCAGGTGGCGTCGACAGCCGCCGCGACGGTCCGGGGCGCCAGGCGGAGGCGCCGGGCGCGCGCTTCGGCTCTCCGTTCACGCGCGATCGAGCGGCGATCGCCCTTGGCCGGAATCAGTGCGGTGTCCTCGACCGACGAGGGATTGTGGCCGATGATCTCGGCCTGCGCCTTGATGATGCGGGCGGCACGGCGGTCGCCGAGCGGAAACAGCCGGCAGAACTCGTCGACGATTTCATCCGCGTCCAGGCCGACGGCCTTGGCGTAGTCGCGGACGAACGCGCGCGCGAAAATCCCGGAAGGCCATTTCGAGAAGTCGTTGCGTTCGAGCCCCAGCCACAGGTCGGCGCCGACCTTCGTAACCAGGACAATTGTCGCGATGCTGATGCCGCGCCGCTCACGTTCACTGCGTAGCCGGGGGCCGAAGGTGTCACGTTCCGACATAGGGGTACGAATACAGGAGCAAATCTCACGCCGACGGCCGTCCTCGATAATTCCAAGCTTCCTGCCCGGGTTACCTCCGGCGTCGTGCCAAATTTGTAACCGCCTGCGCAAATTCGAGCACGTTTTTCGACGGGACACCGGCTTACCATCACTATTCCCATGCGTACGTGGTGCCTGAGCCTGCACGCCCGGTATAAATGCCAGCACGCCGGGGCATGCTGTCAGACTTGGACCGTGCCGGCCGAGCCCCGCGTGATCCAAATGGTCGAATCGCACGCGATCAGGCGCCAGGGTGTGCAGGGACCTCTGTTCGTCGAGTCCGCGACAGGGCGTGATGCCCCGCGCTGGAGCGTGGCGCGCGACGCCGACGGGAGTTGCGTGTTTTTCGATCGGGATGGAGGACGGTTGTGCGCGATCCATCGCGAAGCGGGAGCCGGTGCGCTGCCGTCAGCCTGCAGGCATTTTCCGCGGCAGATTCTTCGGGACCGCCGTGGGACCTTCATCTCCCTGTCGCATTTCTGCCCGACCGCGGCGGCCCTGCTGCCGGCGCGCGACGCGCTGCAACTCGTTGACGCGCACCCGCCGCTGCGTCTTTCAGAGCCGGTCGAAGGCATGGACGCCACCGATGCGCTGCCGCCGCTCGTCAGGCCGGGCGTGCTGACCGATCTCGATGGCTACGGCGCGTGGGAACAGGCGTGTGTCGCGACGTTCGCCCGCGCCGACCTCTCTTCTCAGGACGCTCTCGATCTCGTCGCGGCGGCGACGGAAGAGATCCGCGGCTGGCAGCCCGGCACCGTCAGCCTCTCAGGTCGCGTGCACGCCGCGTTTCGCGACGCGCGCCCCGAGGCAGGCGCCGACGCGCACGCGCAGTCGCGCGCCATCGAGACCGTCGCCGCGCTGTGCAGCGGCCGGGTGCCGGAGGACGTCATCCGCGACTATCCATCGAACGAGGCCGCGCGCCGGACGACGCGGCGCGCTTCGAGGAGACCTGGCAGCAACGGGTCGCCCCGGCGTTCCCTCGATTCGACGTGGCGATGAAGAACTACCTCGCCGCGCGCGTGTTCGCCAACTGGATTGCCTACCAGGGACGCGGCCTCCGTTCCATCGTCGAGTGGCTGCGCACCTGCGCCGCGCTCGTGCGGCACCACACCGTCCTGCGGGCCCGCGACGCCGGATCGGCGCCCGACACCGCTGACTTCCTCGAAGCCGTCCGCATGGCCGACCTCCTTCTCCTCCACGTCGTCGACACGCAGGCCGTCGCATGGCGGTTCGCGCGGCTCGAAGGACCGGATCCCCGATGAAGACGTCAGCGCTCGAGCGTTTCCTCCGCTACGTCACGATCGACACGCGGTCGGACGAGCACTCGTCGACCGTCCCCAGCACACCGGGTCAGCTCGTGCTGCTGCGCCAGCTCGCGGCGGAGCTGCAGTCTCTCGGGCTCGCGGACGCGGTCCTCGACGATTACGGCTACGTGATGGCCACCGTGCCGGCGACGGCGTCGCTGGATCACCTGCCGGCGATCGGGTTCATCGCGCACGTCGATACGTCGCCCGAGTTGCCGGGTGGCGGGGTCAGGCCGATCGTGCACGAGAAGTACGATGGCCGCGATCTCGTGCTGCCCGATGATCCGTCGGTCGTGCTTCGCGCGAACGAGAACCCGGCCCTCGCACAGCAGATCGGCCACGACATCGTGACCGCGTCCGGGTTGACGCTGCTGGGCGCGGACGACAAGGCGGGCGTGGCAGAGATCGTGGCGGCGGCGGAGTACCTCGTCGCGCATCCCGAGATACCGCACGGTCCTGTGCGGCTCGCGTTCACGCCGGACGAGGAAATCGGGCGCGGCGCGGATCACTTCGACGTCCGGCGCTTCGGGGCCGTGTGCGCCTACACGCTCGACGGCGGAGGGCGCGGCGAGCTCGAGCTCGAAAGCTTTTCAGCCGATGCCGTGACCGTGACGTTCAAGGGCTTCAACACCCATCCCGGCTACGCGAAGGGGCGGATGGTGAACGCGATCAGGCTCGCGGCGGACTTCATCGCACGTCTGCCGCGCGACGAGATGTCGCCCGAGACGACCGAGGGTTATCAGGGGTATCTACACCCCTACCAGGTTCACGCGTCGGTCGATCGGACCAGCGTCAAGGTGCTCGTGCGCGATTTCGTCACCGCGGCGCTGAAGGAAAAGGAGGCCGTCGTCGAGCGGCTGGCGCGGGAGGTCGCCGCCGCACACGGCGGTGCGTCGGTCGAGCTCGTGGTCGAGGAATCCTACCGGAACATGCGGGAGGTGCTCGAGCGCCACCCGCGGGTCGTGGACTGCGCGCGCGAAGCCATCCGCCGCGCCGGCCTGGAGCCGATCGAGCGCCCGATCCGCGGCGGCACCGACGGCTCGCGCCTGTCGTTCATGGGACTTCCGACGCCGAATCTGTTTGCCGGGGAACACAACTTCCACTCGCGGCTCGAGTGGGTGTCGGCGCAGGACATGGATAAGGCTGTGGAGGTGATCGTGGGGCTGTGCGGAGTGTGGGGGGAGAGAGCGGAGGAGGCGGAGTGAACCGAGAACCAGTTCAGCAAAAGATTTTAACCACAGAGATAACGGAGATAACGGAGTAAAGAAATTTAGTTCGTTTTTTCTCCGTTAACTTCGTTAACTCTGTGGTTGAAAACCGTCTCCGCTGTCTCCGTCCCCTCCGCTCCCTCCCTCGGTCACTGCAGAGCGAAGTTCACAGTGACCGTCATGATGACCGGCACCGGGACGCCGTTCAGGAGCGTGGGCGCGAACTCCCATTGACGGACCGCGTCCTTTGCCGGCTCGTCCAGCAGCGGAATCGACCGCAGCACCTTCGCGTCGGAGACCCGGCCGTCGACCCCGATCGTCGCTTCGAGAATGATGACGCCCTGAATGCCGGCGGTCTGCGCTTCCGGCGGATAGACCGGCCTGACGTCCCGGACCTTCGTCGGGACCTTGATGTGGCCGCCAACGCGAACCGGCGCCATCCCGTCCGTCCCTCCCACAGGTCCGGTCGCCGGCCGGTACGGGTGATTGCCGCCCTGTTTCGCCGTCTGCCCGACGTTCGCCTCCTTGGCGCGGGCGCTTAGCGTGTCGGCCTCGGCGACGAGCTTCTGCTTCACCGCCGGATCAGTCTCGAGGGTCGCGCGCTGCGTGAGCAGACCACTCTTGAAATTCAACGCCTGAGCGCTGTCGGGATCGAGCGCCAGCGCTCGATCCGCCGCCGATATCGCTTCAGTGACGTAGGTCAGCCGCTGCGATGGCGCCAGCGCCTTGTCCTTGTTCACCTTGTCCAGGTAGGACCTCGCGATCATCATGTGCATCCCGGGATCGCTGCCGTCGATCTGGACCGCCGTTTCCCAGGCCGCGATAGCCTGATCGAGCAACCCGCGCCGGGCGTAGAACACGGCGAGCGCCACCGCTCCGCTCTTGTCGGAGGGGGCCGCCTCCCTGACGCGCAGCAGCGTCGCCTCGGCTTCGGCAAACGCACCGCGGCGCTCCTGGAGCCGGGAGAGCTCGTAGTAGAGCGGGAGGGTCGTCGGGCTCGCGGCGATCTTCGCGGCGAGCTCCGCCTCCATGGCGGCCGTGTCGCGCACGACGGCGGCCGCCGTGGGAGCCGGCGCGGGCCGTCCGGGATCTCTGGGCGGCTGCTGCGGCCCCGGCACGGTCAGAACGATTCCGACGATCGCAGCGATGAACGCAGTCATGAATGCCTCCAGTCTTCCAGCGTCCCGCTTCCACTTCAGCTTCCAACTTCCCGCGCGCCTCCGGCGTACGCTTCGAGCTATGGGCCGGGACGCGCCAGAGTCTGTCGGGCGCCGTTGCCGCTTCATGATACGCGCAGTCGCGAGGGGCTTGACAACAGCTACTAACTACTAAATACTTAGTAGGCAATGACGAAGCCGAGCGGCACGCTCACCCCTCAGGAGCTCGCCATCATGAAGGTCGTGTGGCGGCTCGAAACCGCCACCGTCCGCGACGTCTACGAGGCGTTCCGCAAAGCACGCCCGGTCGCGTATACGACCGTCATGACGATGATGAAGGTCCTCGAGGACAAGGGCTACCTCCAGAAAACGATGGTCGACCGGGCGCACGTCTACAAGCCGACGAAGCCGCGCAACCAGGTCGTCGGCGCGATGGTCCGCGACTTCGTCGATCGGGTGTTCGACGGGGCGTCGGAATCGCTCCTGCTGCACCTCGCGAAGGACGCGCGGCTGACGGATCGGCAGCGCGAAGGCCGTCGAAGCGAATCATCGAGGAGATGGACGAATGATCCCCGATACCGAGATCCACAACCTCGTCGCCGGCGGCGCGCAGCTTGCGCTGATTGTGACGATCGCGGCGCTCCTGCAGCGGCTCGTGCGCGTCGATGCGCCCGGCGTCCGGTACTTCTATTGGCGCGCGATCGCGGCGCTCTGTGTGGCCCTGCCGTGGATCCAGTCCTACCGGCAGGCGGACGAACGGGCGGCGCCGTTCGCGGCCGCAACCGCGGAGGTCGTCACCGCAGCCGTGACCGCGGCGGGCGGTGACCCGATCGTCCGGATCGACTGGGCGGCGTTCGCGGCGTTCGCGATCGCCGCCGGCGCGGCCGCGCGGCTGCTGTGGATCGCCGCGGGCCTCCTGGAGCTGCGCCGCCTGCGCGCGAGGTCGGCGCCTGGCGCCGCGTCCGATCTCGAGTCGGACCTTCAGGAGACGCTCGGTACGCGCGCCGACATCCGCTATGTCCCGCATCTCCAGCACCCCGTCACCTTCGGCGTGCGGCGGCCGGTCGTGCTGCTGCCCGACTCGCTGCGCTCGCGGCCGGCCGACATCCAGCGCGCCGTCCTCGCGCACGAGCTGCTCCACGTGCAGCGCCGCGACTGGGGCTGGCTGGTCGCCGAGGAGATCGTGCGCGCCGCGCTCTGGTTTCAACCGGCCGCCTGGTGGCTCATCTCGCGCATCCAGCTCGCGCGCGAGGAAGTCGTCGACGACCTCGCCGTCATGGTGACGGGCCGCCGCAAGGTCTACGTCGAGGCGCTGCTGACGTTCTCCGACTCCACATCGCTCGTCCCGACGGCCGCCTTCGCGCGCCGCCGGCACCTGTTCCGACGCATTGGACTCGTCTCGAGGGAGGTTGACATGTCTTCACGACGGATCGTCTCGTCTTGCGCGTTCATGGCCGCGATCGTCGCGGCCGGCAGCTGGTATGCGGTGTCGGCGTTTCCGTTGCAGCACTCGATGACGTTCGTGCCGGCGCCGCGCAGCAGGCACGCGCCGGGCCGCTCGAGCAGCGGGCCCAGGCGATCACGCCTGAGAATCCCGTCCCGCGCCGCGTGACGGCCGAGAACATGCCCTATCCCGCCGAAGCGGCGGCTGTGGAGGCTAGCGGCACGCTCACACTTCAAATCACGCTCGACGAATCCGGGCGCGTCGCCGAAGCCCGTCCCACACAAATCGCGATGAGATCGCCTGTCAAGGAGTTCCCCAGCGTGTCATTGAGGGCCGGGACTGAAGATCTCCGCAGCATGCTCCAGCGCGTGAGCCCAAGGGTGGCTGGCAACACCGCGCCGACGATCGAGGTCTACGACGCCGTCATGCGCGCCGCGACCGACGCGGTCAAGCAGTGGCGCTACGATCCGCCGTTCAAGGCGCCCATCTCGTTTCCGGTGACGTTCCGCTTCGGCTCGGACCCGCCCCCCGTTGAAATGGCATTCCAGGTCAGTGCCGACCGGGGCTCCCCTCGAGCGAGCGCGTCGTCAGGGTTGGCGACGGAGGCATCGAGGCGCCCGCAGAAGATCAAACACGTCAGCCCGGTGTACCCGCCGATTGCGCAGGCCGCGGGTGTCCAGGGAATTGTCATGATGGAGATCCGCATCGAGCCCGACGGCACCGTCGGCACCGCGACAGTCATGCGCTCAATTCCGCTGCTCGACGGCGCGGCGCTCGATGCGGTCAAGCAGTGGCAGTTCACGCCGACGCTGCTGAACGGGCAACCCGTCGCGGTAATCATGACGGTCACGATCAATTTCTCGCTCGGCCAGTCGGAGAGCGTGGCGCCGGCGAGCGCCGTGGCCGATCACGCGGACCTCGCACCGGCCTGGGCTCGTGCGCTCGAGCAGGGCATAACTTGGTGACCGTACTGGTCACCTGACGGCACGAAGCTGACCTTCCTCTCCAGTCGCGACGGCAAGCCCGAATGGTACGTCATGAACCGCGACGGCAGCGGTCTCCGCAAGCTGACAAATCCTCAGCCCCGATGAGCGCGGACGCCACTGCAAGTGGTTTCAAAACCCCCGAGGTCCGGCTGAAGCCGGATGCCACGTTCGGTTTTGAAACCGACTCTAGTTGTCGAACTCCGCGACGACGGGGGCGTGATCGCTCGTCCCCGTCTCCTTCTGCACGGTGCAGCTTCGCACGCGGTCGAACAACGGCTGGCTCGCCAGAAAATAGTCCAGACGCCAGCCGATGTTCCGCTTCCGCATGTCACGCCACGGCGCCCACCACGTGAACATCTGATCGTTGTCCGGCTCGAGCGCACGGCCGACGTCCACGAGCCCGTGGCCGATGATCCGTTCGAGCTGCGCCCGCTCCTCCGGCAGCTGGCCGATCGCCTGGGGCTTCCGCTCCTTCGGGTGCACGTCCATGTCGGTGCGGGCGATGTTCAGGTCGCCGCAGATCACGATCGGCTGCGGCTCGCTCCGCACGTCCTCGACGAACTGCTCGAGCGCCGCGAGGAACCGCATCTTCGCCGGGAAGTCCTTCCCGCCGTTCGGCACGTACACCGACACGACCGTCACCGTCGGGAGCCGCACCAGCACGATCCGGTTCTCGTAGTCGAACGTTGGATGCGCGAACGCAGGGCGCTCCGGGGCGAAGCTCTTGCTGACGTGGAGCGCGACGCCCGAGTACCCCTTGCCTCCATGCCAGTAGCACCAATACCCCTCGAGCTCGCACAACCACACGGGAAGCTGATCGACTTCCGCCTTGATTTCCTGGAGGCAGACGATGTCCGGGTGGTCGCGATCGAGGAAGTCCTGCAGCTCCGCCTGGCGTTTCCGGATGCCGTTCACGTTCCAGGTCGCGATTATCATCGGAAGGAGATTCTGTGTCCGTCGCTGCCGGTTCGGCAGGACCTAACTCTAACCCGCCACGGATGGGTTGGTGGGATAGTCGGTGGGATCAGTCCCGGGCGGGCTGGGCAGGTGATCGAGGTCGTCGGACGGCTGGGCTTGCGCGAAACGGAAACGGACGCATCGACGGGAATCTTCTTCCCATTTCGATGCGCGGCGATGCGGCACGTGCCGGCCTTCGCGTCGAGAATCCCCACGACAGTACCATCGTACGTCTCGTAGACGCCCGTCAGGCAACCGCAGGGAAGAAACTTGCTCGACAAGCCGCGCAGAATGCGCATGTCCGTTCTTTAGACCCCGGATCCCCTCAGAAAGTTTAAGATCCCCATGGAGCTCTCGGACACCGCGGACGTCTTCCTGTACGTCTTCATCGCGATCGTGGGCACGATGGTTACCGCGGCATGTGTGCGGCTGGTGTGGCGTGCGCGCGGGATGTATCGCATCAGGCGGGCGGGCCCGAGGCACCTCCAGTGCGACGCACCACGTCATCTGGCGGGACCCCGGCGACGTCGCGCGATCCGACATGGTCAGCGGACCGGGAGGCGTCGACGGGGAGCCGGCTCAGCCGTTCAGGTTCGTCGAAGAGCATCTCACCGGATCGCAACCCTGCGTCGCGGTCCGCGATGCGCGCGATCGGCTGTGGCGCGTGAAATGGGGCGATGAGGTCCGCTCCGAAAACTTCGCGGTGCGCCTTGCCTGGGCGTGCGGGTACTTCGCCGAAACGACCTACTTCATCGCGGCCGGGACGATTGAGGGAGCGGAAGGCCTGCAGCGGGCGCGCGCCTGCATCGGTGACGACCTCCGGTTCGCCGACGCGCGATTCGAGCTGGAAGATCCGGCGGTCAGGATGATGTTCGAGGAGCACAGCTGGGCGTGGAACGACAATCCGTTCCTCGGCACGCCGCACCTCCACGGGCTCAAGGTGCTCGTCATGCTGCTGTCGGACTGGGACACGAAGGATCGGCGCGACGTCGCGCGCGGATCGAACACCGCGATCTTCGAGCAGCGCGTTTCGCGCTGGCGGCGCGAGGCCCGGTACCTGATCACGGACTGGGGCGGTTCCATGGGCCGCTGGGGCAGCAACATCGTCACCCGCGGCCGGTGGGATCCGGAAGGCTTCGCCGCGCAGACGCCGCAGTTCGTCACGGGCGTGAAGGACGGCCTGGTCCAGTTCGGCTACGCCGGCCAGCGCACCGCCGACGTCTCCAGCGGGATCCGCGTCGAAGACGTGCGCTGGCTGCATCGGTATCTCGGGCGGATCACCGACGAGCAGCTGCGCTGCGGCGCTTGCGGCGAGCGGCGCGAGCGCGGAGGACGCCGGGAGCTTCGCGCGTTCGCTGCGGGATCGGATCACGCAGCTGGGACAGATCGACCGCGGCCGCTGAACCAGGGGACCCAGCTAACTCGTAAGGCGCCACGTTTCGATACTAACGGAGTCGAAATCAGTTACTGACGTTCACCCCTGGCTAACTGGGGTGGACTGCTACCTCAGCGAGTTCACTTCCGGTTCGTCCTCGGGCGCGTCGTGCGCGCCGTGGGAATCGCCGTCCACGGATCCTCCGGCCAGGGATGCCTCGGATACCGCCCGCGCAGCTCCTTGCGCACTTCCGGGTACGTGCGTTCCCAGAAGCTGCGAAGATCGCGCGTCATCTGCACCGGCCGGCCGTTGGGCGCGGTCAGGACCAGGAGCACCGGCTCTGCGCGTGCGCCGATGCGAGGCGTGTCGCCAAGGCCGAAGAGCTCCTGCAGCTTCACCGTTGCGGAGACCGATCCGTCTGCCTGATAGTCGAGCGGATGGGATCGTCCGCTCGGGACGGCGAGCGTCTCGGGCGCGGCGCGGGCGAGCTCGTTCCGCGTCGTCCAGCTGAGCGCGCGCTCGAGATCGATTTCCGCGAGCGAGCGGCTGAGGCGTGCGGCGTCGGCCACGAGGCCGGCGACGTCCGGCTCGAACCCGCCAAAACGCAGGCGGCGCATCAACTGCTCATCGGCGGCAGTCAACCCGCGCGCGATGTACGCGGAAGCGAGAAGCCGCGCCGCTTCGTCGGCGTCCGGCGCCGTATTCCGTTCCGCAAGGACGATGCTGCCGTAGTAATCACGCGCGTATGCGCGCACGGTCCCCGACGCGTGATCGAGCGCGTGCTCGACGCGGGTCGCCGTCGGTGACAGCCACTCCGGTTCGACAATGCTCGCCATCCGGATCCGCGCTTCGGTCCCCGCCGCGCGGTTCGTTCGCGGCCCGGCTTCACCTCGCCGTTCTGCCTGGACGTCGAGCGCAACCAGATACTCTCCGCCACGCACGCCGCTTTCCTCCGAGATCACGGCGCCGTGGCCGGATGCGAGCAGCACGCGCGGCGAGCCCGGCTCGCGGCGCTTCGCGACGCGATTGGGATAGCCCTGCAGCAGCGCGTGGCGGAATGAGGCATCGGTCGACTCGGTCCGGCTGAAGCCGCCTTTCGACAGGCTCGAGGCGGTCCTGAGCTTCGTCGAAGGCCGGACGCCACCGGAACGGTCGAGCCCACTCGGACCAGGTCCTCGGCCACGCGGAGGACATGGGGCGGCAAATCGCGCTCGCGCTCGATGCCGGAGAGCAGATCGCAATCGGTCGTCTCGGCGCGCGGAGGCAGGAAGTGACGCTCCGACAGCAGCGCACAGCCGAGCGCGGCGGAGCGCGTGCCGCCGGCCGCGATCAGAATGCGTGCGAGCCGCGGGTGGATCGGCAGGCGGTGCATGCGCGTCCCGAGCGGCGTCAGACCACTTCCGTCGAGTGCGCCGAGCCGCTGAAGCAGGTCCATTCCCGCGGCAAGCGCATCGGACGCGGGCGGATCGAACCAGTCCAGCGTCCGCGGATCGCCGCCCCACGCGAGCACGTCGAGCAGCGGGCCCGATAGATCGATCCGGTGAATGTCGGGTTCCCTGTGCGGCCGAAGCTTCGCGGCCTGATGCCACAGGCGCCACGCGACCCCGGGGCCGAGACGCGCCGCCCGGCCCGCGCGCTGGTCGGCGGAGTCGCGCGAGATTCGTTCCGGCTCGAGGCTGTCGATCGCCCGTTCCGGATCGTAGCGCGCGACCTTGTGAACACCCGTGTCGACGACCGCCGTGACGCCAGGGACCGTGAGCGACGTCTCGGCGATGTTCGTCGCGAGAATGATCCGGCGGTTCGGGACGTGCGCGAGCGCGCGATCCTGTTCGGCGGGCTCGAGCGATCCGTGAAGCGGGACGATCTCGATCGCCGCTCCTTCCGGTCCCGCGATGCCCGCGACCTCCGCGGCCGCCCGGCGGATCTCCGCCGCGCCGGCAAGAAAACACAGCACCTGTCCCGGCGTCGAGCTCACGAGCTGTCCGACGGCGGCCGGCAATGACGTGTCCGGATGGTAGGAGACGTCGAGGGGATGCGTCAGGCCCGGCACGTCGAGCACCGGACAGCCGCCCAGATACGCCGCGACCGGGGCCGGGTCCATCGTCGCCGACATGACGACGATGCGGAGATCGTCGCGGGCGAGCCACGCCTGCTTCGCCAGCGCGATGCCCAGATCCGCGTGAATGCTGCGCTCGTGGAACTCGTCGAGAACGATCGTGTGGAAGCCCGACAGAAGCGGGATCCTGCTGAAGGCGCGCGGTCAGGATCCCCTCGGTGGCGAGGAGCAGGCGCGTGCCGGGCTCGAACCGGCGCTCGAACCGGACGTGCCACCCGACCTCGCGGCCGAGCGTCCAGCCCTGCTCGTCGGCGATCCGGCGCGCGACGCTGCGCGCGGCGACACGGCGCGGCTGCAGCACGATGACCGGTCCCGCGGCGGCGAGCGCCGGCGAGACCCGCGTCGTTTTTCCCGCGCCCGGCGCGGCCGTCACGACCAGAGCGCGGCTCTCGCGAACGCGCGCGACGATCTCGGGGATGAAGGGATCGATCGGAAGGGGCTCTGGGGCCACCGGGGGATCTTACCGGAGGCGATCGACTCCCAAACAACCAACTCCCAACGTGTGGTCTCGGCTTTCCCGATATTGGACGATCACCGGGGACGAAATGGTTTCGCGGGGTGTGGGGGTCAGGTCTTGAATCATGAACGAACCCAGGGCCTGGAGGCTGGGAGCGGGAAGCTGGAAGCTGGAAGCTGGGAGCTGGGAACTGGGAGCTGGGAGCGGGAAGCTGACTCTAGTCGAACACGCCGCGCTCGATCTCGGTCACCAGCTCGCCGAGCGATCGCACTCTCGGGCAATCGGCCTCGGGATACAGGCCCGCGACATCCAGCAGCACGCCGCGAAGTCCTGCGGCCCTCGCGCCGACGACGTCGACCTGGTAGATGTCGCCGACGTGGATCGTCGTCTCGCGGTCGGCGCCGCTGCGCGCGAGCGCGATCTCGAAAAACCGCGGGTCCGGCTTCTCGATCCCCTCGTCGTGCGAATCGAGAAGGCAGTCGACGCAGCCGGCGAGCGCGAGCCGATCGAACAGCCCGCGGAGCTTGCCGTTGGCGTTCGAGACGACCGTCAGCTTCAACCCGTGCGCGCGCAGCGCCGCGAGCGCCGGCAGAACATCCGGCGGGACCAGCTCCCAGAGATTGGACTCCTGGTGATACGCGTGCAGCTCGGCGAGCGCCGCGTCCGTCTCCGGCGTGATGGGCACGCCCGCTTCCGTCAGGATCAGGTTGAAGAACAGCCACCCGCGAGACGCGTCGTTGGTGACTCTGATGGTGTCGCCGTCGTCCAGCCTGCGCTTCGCGATCGGCTCGGCGGCGGCAAGCGCACCGGGATCGACGTGGACTCCGTGCTTCGAGAGCCCGTCGCTGATGCGCGACCAGTTGGGGAAGACGAGAACGCCGCCGGCGTCGAGGAAGACGGTCTTGAGCACGGGCTGCGGTCTCGGGTCTCGGGTCTTTGGTAGGTCTTTGGTCTCGAGTCTTCGGTCCTACCCGCGTTGCTCGATGCGCGCCCAGGTGTCCTTCAGCGTGACGGTCCGGTTGAACACGAGCCGCCCCGGCCCGGAGGCAGCGTCGACGCAGAAATAGCCGAGACGCTCGAATTGATAGCGGGTCCCCGGCGGGGCGCCGGCGACGCTCGGCTCGATCTTCGCGGCCTCGAGGACTTCGAGCGACGCGCGGATTGAGATCGGCCACGTAGTCACCGGAAGCGCCCGGCATTTCGGTCGTGAACAGCCGATCGTAGAGCCTGACCTCCACGTCGAGCGCGTGCGCGGCCGAGACCCAATGGAGCGTCGCCTTCACCTTCCGCCCGTCGGGCGCGTCCCCGCCGCGCGTGGCGGGATCGTACGTGCAGCGAAGTTCCGCGATCTCGCCGGCGGCATCCTTGATCACCTGCGTGCAGGTGACGAAGTACGCGCCGCGCAGCCGCACTTCGCGCCCGGGCGCGAGCCGGAAGAACTTCTTCGGCGGATCCTCGCGGAAATCGTCGCGCTCGATGTAGAGCACGCGCGAGAACGGCACGGCGCGCGTCCCGGCCGACGGATCCTCCTGATTGTTGACGACCTCGAACGTCTCGGACTGCCCCTCCGGATAATTCTCGATGACGACGCGGAGCGGAGCGAGGACGCCCATGACGCGCGGCGCCGTCCGGTTGAGATCCTCGCGGACGGCGTGCTCGAGCAGCGCGACGTCGACGGTGTTCTCGCGCTTGGCGACGCCGATGCGCTCGCAGAACATGCGGATCGCCTCCGGCGTGTAGCCGCGCCGGCGCATCCCGACAATCGTCGGCATCCGCGGATCGTCCCACCCGCTGACGTGCCCCTCCTGCACGAGGTCGAGCAGCTTGCGCTTGCTCATCACCGTGTAGGTGAGATTGAGCCGGGCGAACTCGATCTGCTGCGGCCGGGCCGGCACCGGCAGGTGCTCGATGAGCCAGTCGTAGAGCGGCCGGTGATCCTCGAACTCGAGCGTGCAGAGCGAGTGCGTGATCAGCTCGATGGCGTCGGACGGCGGGTGCGCGAAGTCGTACATCGGGTAGATCGACCAGTCGTCGCCCGTCCGGTAGTGATGCGCGCGCCGGATGCGATAGAGGATCGGGTCGCGCATGTTGATGTTCGGCGACGCCATGTCGATCCGCGCGCGGAGCACGTGTGCGCCATCCTCGAACTCGCCGGCCCGCATGCGGGCGAACAGATCGAGGTTCTCTTCGACGGACCGGTTCCGGTACGGGCTGTCGGTGCCCGGCTCGGTCAGCGTCCCGCGAAGCTGTCGAATCTCGTCGGAGCTCACGCTGTCCACGTAGGCGTGGCCGTGCCGGATCAGGTGGACCGCGTACTCGTAGAGCTGCGGGAAATAGTCCGAGGCGTACCGCGGCTCCCCGTCCCACGCGAATCCGAGCCACCGCACGTCCGCCTTGATCGATTCCGCGTACTCGACGTTCTCTTTCGTCGGGTTGGTGTCGTCGAATCTCAGGTTGCACGTGCCGCCGAACTCGGACGCGATGCCGAAATTCAGGCAGATGGATTTTGCGTGGCCGATGTGGAGGTAGCCGTTCGGCTCCGGCGGGAAGCGCGTCGCGACACGCCCGCTGTTCCGGCCGGCTTTCACGTCGGCGGACACGATGGCGCGGATGAAGTCGACCGCGGAAACCGGGTCGCGCTCCACTCCGCCGATGGTCGCGTCGGTACCGCGGTCTGTCCATGGTTCGCAATCCACCATTATATCGGGCCGGCGCCCGGTTGGAGCTAGACTGGCGGAAACGGGAGGCGACATGCGACGAAATATCAGCGTTTTCATCCTGATTGCGGCGGGTTTGGCCGCGGGGACGGCGCTGCAGGGCAGGCTCACCGGCCCAGGCGTCCCAGCGGCGCAGGGGCAGGACGTGCTGCCCGCGCTGCTGGTCGAGGTGCGGGGTCTGCGCGCCGCGATGGAGGCGATGGCTTCTTCCGGGCCGCGCGTGCAGCTCGCGCTCGGACGGCTGCAGCTCCAGGAGCAACGGGTCAACAACCTGCTCCGGAGGCTCGAGACGGCGCGCGCGGCCTCGCGGCCGCTCAGCAGGAGGATGACAATACCCGGCAAGAGGCTTGCGTCGACTCGAGGAGATGGCCAAGTCTGGGGCTGTGCCTGAGGGCGAGCGCGCACAAGTGGAAAAGGTCAGCAGCTTGCAGCGCTCAAGAACGATGTCCGGGCGGCCGGCGGCGAGAGCTGCAGCGGCTGCAGGTCGAGGAGTCCGGCATCGTGCAGGAGCTCGCCTCCGAGCAGGGGCGATGGAACGACATCAATCAAAGGATGGAAGAACTCGAACGGGCGCTCACGAGGAAGTAGCGCCTGCGGCCCGCTGTCGTGACGACCTCCGGTTGGGGCTAGACTGTCCCGAACTGGAGGCCGACATGCGACGAGGCATCAGCGTTTTCGTCCTGATTGCGGTAGGGTTGGGCGCCGGCGCGGCGCTGCAGGGCGGGCTCGCCGCTCAGGGATCTCAGGCATCACAAGGGCAGGACGTGCTGCCGGCTCTGTTGATTGAGGTGCGCGGCCTGCGCGCGGCGATGGAGCAGATCGCATCGTCCGGGCCGCGCGTGCAGCTCGCGCTCGGACGGCTGCAGCTCCAGGAGCAACGCGTCAACAACCTGCTCCGGAGGCTCGAGACGGTCCGCGCCAGCCTCGTCACCGCCCAGCGGGAGGAAGAGGGCACCCGGCAACGGGTCTCGGCGCTCGAGGAGGCGTCGAAGTCTGCTGGTCTTCCTGAACCCGAGCGCGCACAGATCGAGCAGGAGCTCGCCGATAATGAAGGCGATGTCCGCGCGCGCCGCAACGGAGGTGCAGCGGCTCCAGGTCGAGGAGTCCGGCATCGTGCAGGAGCTTGCCAGCGAGCAGGGCCGATGGTCCGACATCAATCGGCAGATGGAGGAGCTCGAACGGGCGCTCGGGAAGAAGTGACGAGATGAAAACGGAAGGTCGGCTCGCCCGCGACTGGAGTCCACGATGATCGCAAGAGTGATGCATCTCGCGATCGTGATGGGTTGCGTTGGCATCGGCGGCGTCGGAACCGCCGCCGCGCAAACCGCGACGGGCGTTGAGGCCGGTTACTGGCACACGTGCGCGGTGACGACGGGCGGCGGCGCGACATGCTGGGGCGCGAACGGGTTTGGCCGGCTCGGCGACGGGACAACGACGAATCGGCCGGTGCCGGTGCCGGTGAGCGGACTCGACAGCGGCGTGGCGGCCATGACCGCCGGAGATGAACACACCTGCGCGCTGACGGACGGCGGCGGCGTGATGTGCTGGGGCGCCAACTCGCACGGCTCACTGGGCGATGGCACGACAGAGGATCGATCGACGCCGGCGCCGGTCAGTGAGCTCGCGAGCGGCGTGGTTGCGATCGCGGCGGGGACGGCGCACACGTGCGCGCAGACGTCGGGCGGGGGCGTCAAATGCTGGGGGCAGAACGGTGGCCTGCAGCTTGGGGTCCCGAACTCCATATTCGGCCCGACCTATCGAACGACCGCGGTGCAGGTGAGTGGCCTGACGAGCGGCGTCGCGGCGATTGCGGCGGGCGGGGCCCATTCCTGCGCGCTGACGGACGGCGGTGCTGTGTTGTGTTGGGGCTTCAACTCGCGTGGCCAGCTCGGAGACGGGACGACGCAGGGTCGATTCAGTCCGGCGACTGTGAGCGGGCTGGAGAGCGGCGTCGTTGCGATCGCCGCGGGATTGGCACACACGTGCGCGCTGACGGACGCCGGCGGCGTGACGTGCTGGGGCTGGAACGGGCACGGCCAGGTCGGCGACGGGACGGAGGACAATCGCTTGACGCCGGCGCCGGTGACCGGGCTCGCGACTGGCGTCGCGGCTATCGCGGCCGGTCCCTTACATACGTGCGCGCTGACGGACGGCGGCGGCGCGATGTGCTGGGGCTCGAACGAGAACCACCAGCTCGGCGACGAGACGACGCAGGATCGCTCGACGCCGACGCCGGTGAGCGGGCTTGGGAGCGGCGTCGCCGCCATCACGGCAGGCGCGTTTCACACCTGCGTCCTGACGACCGGCGGAGGCGCGAAATGCTGGGGCCGCAGCACTGACGGCCAGCTCGGGATTGGACCGACGATGTTCGCACCGACACCGATCAGCGTCTACGGTTTCGGAGGCGCGATCACGGTCAGCGCGATAACGCCGGATCACGGCTCGGCAAACGGCGGGACCGTGGTGACGATTACAGGCACGTATGTGCTCGAAGGCGCGATCGTCACGATCGGCGGAGTGGCGGCGACCGATGTTTCGGTGATAGACCGAACGGAAATCACTGCCACGACCGGGGTACATGCGGCCGGCGGGGCATCCGACGTCGTCGTGCAGAATCCCGACGGCCTGCAGGCAACGTTGGTCGGGGGCTTCACGTATGAAGCGATGCCCGCGGCAGTCACGATGCACCCATCGGACCAGACCGTGCGGGCAGGCCGCACGGCAACTTTCACCGCGGCGGCGAGCGGCGTTCCGACGCCGACGGTGCAGTGGCAGGTGAGCACCGACGGCGGCGCCATCTGGGGGGACATCGGCGGGGCGACCTCTCCGACATATGCGTTCACCGCGACGGCGGCTGACCACGGCAAACGGTTCCGGGCCTCGTTCACCAACGGGTCGGGCGGTGCCATGAGCGCGGCCGGGATCCTCACCGTGCGTTCGGTGAGCGGCGGCGACTTCAACGGCGACGCGGTCACCGACATCGGCGTCTACCGGCCGGCAACCGGTATGTGGTACATCCGGAATCAAGCGGCAGTGCAGTTCGGCGACCCGGGTGACGTCCAGGTCGCCGGGGATTACAACGGCGATGGAAGTACGGATGCCGCGGTGTACCGGCCGAAGACCGGCATGTGGTTCGCGCGCAACATCCTCGCGTTGCAGTTCGGGGATCCCGGCGACGTGCCGGTGCCCGGGGACTTCAACGGCGACGGCACGACCGACGTGGCGATCTACCGTCCGGCAACGGGCTACTGGTATGTGCGCAACCAGTTCGCCGTGCAATTCGGCGGGCCGGATTTCATCCCCGTCGTCGGCGACTACAACGGGGACGGGACCGACGACGTGGCGGTCTACCGGCCGTCGAGCGGGTTCTGGTATGTGCGCAACCAGCTCGCCATCCAGTTCGGAGGACCAGGCTCCGTGCCGGTCGTTGGGGACTGGGACGGCAACGGCGCCGACGATCTCGCGGTCTATCGGCCCTCGGATGGCATGTGGCTCGTGCGGAACCAGTTCACGATCGGCTACGGCGACCCCGGTGACATCCCGCTGGCGCGCGATTGGAACGGCGACGGCACGACCGACATCGCCGTCTACCGGCCGGGGACAGGCGAGTGGCGCGTGCGCAATCAGTTCGTCATCCAGTACGGCGACGGCATGGACCAAGCGATCCTGCCCGGTCCGATGCCGCTCGCGGCGACCAACGGCGACTACGATGCGGACAACGTGACGGACGTCGCCGTGTATCGCGCCTCGATCGGCATGTGGTACGTGCGCAACAAACTGTCGGTGCAGTTCGGCGACGCTTCGGACACGCCGGTGCCAGCCGACTACACCGGCGATGGGCGGATGGACGTGGCGGTCTACCGGCCCTCGACCGCGACGTGGTACGTGCGCAACCAGTTCGCGGTGCAGTTTGGCAACCCGGGCGACATACCGGTGCCCGGTGATTACAACGGCGACGGCGTCGCGGACGTCGCCGTGTACCGGCCGTCGACCGGGTTCTGGCATGTCCGCAATCAGCCGAGCGTGCAGTTCGGCGAGCCGGGCGACATCCCGGTCCCGGGGGACTACAACGGCGACGGCGCGGCCGATATCGCGGTCTACCGGCCGTCCACCGGGTTCTGGCACGTGCGCAACCAACTCGCGCAGCAGTTTGGCGGCTCGGGCTATGTGCCGGTCCCGGGTGACTACAACGGCGACGGGCTGACGGACCTGGCCGTGTACCACACCTCGAGCGGCACGTGGAGCGCTTACAACCAGTTCGTGGTGCAGTTCGGCGACGCGACGGACACGCCGGTGCCTGGCGATTACAATGGCGACGGGACGACGGACGTCGCGGTGTACCGGCAGTCCACTGGAACGTGGTACGTGCGGAACCAGTTCGCGATTCAGTTTGGGGATGCCGCCGACGTGCCGGTCGTGCGCATCGGCCCTAATCAGTAGACGTCGTTTCCTCCCACGGAGAATCGCATGCGCTTTCAGTCCTGGATCCTCGCCGGCGCGCTCGTGCTCGGCGCCGCCTTCACGGCGTCCTATACCCTCGCGATCGCAGACACGGCTCCGCGTCCGGGCGTCGACTGGCCGCAGTTCCGCGGGATCTCCGCGACCGGCATCTCCGAAGGCGCGCCGACGCCGTCCACGTGGAATGTGGCCGCAGGCACGAACGTCCTCTGGAAAACCGCGATCCCCGGCCTGGGACTGTCGAGCCCCGTCGTCTGGGGGGACCAGCTGTTTGTCAGCACGGCGATCAGCGGGGACAAGGGCGCGAGCGTGCGGCCCGGCCTGTACGGCGACATCAAATCGGTGACCGACGACACGCCGCACGAGTGGCGCGTCTACGCGTTGAACAAGAAGACCGGCGCGATCCTGTGGCAGCAGACGGCACACACCGGCGTGCCGAAGATCAAGCGGCACACGAAGAACTCCCACGCCAATTCCACGCTGGCGACCGACGGCGAGCGCCTCATCGCGTTCTTCGGATCGGAAGGGGTCTACGCGTACGACCTGAAGGGCAAGCTGCTCTGGCAGAAAGACCTCGGCGTGCTCGATGCCGGCTACTACGTGGTGCCGGAGGCGCAATGGGAGACGGGCAGCTCCCCCGTCATTCACGACGGCGTCGTGATCATCCAGGCAGACGTGCAGAAGGGATCGTTTCTCGCCGCATTCGACGCGAACAACGGCCGCGAGCTGTGGCGCGTGACGCGCACCGACGTGCCGACGTGGGGCACGCCCACGGTGCACGTCGTGAAAGGACAGCCCCAGATCATCGTCAACGGCATGCGGCACGCCGGCGCGTACGACTTCAAGACCGGCAAGGAAGTGTGGAAGCTCTCCGGCGGCGGAGACATTCCCGTCCCGACCCCGGTCGTCAGCGACGGCCTCATCTACATCACCAACGCGCACGGGACGATGTCGCCGGTCTATGCGATCCGCGACACCGCCGCCGGGGACATCAGCCTGGCGGCGGGCGCGTCGAGCAACGCGGGCGTCGCGTGGAGCTACACGCGCGACGGCGGCTACATGTGCACGCCGCTCGCGTACCGCGGGCTGGTATACATCGTCCGCTACAACGGCATCCTCACGGTGTACGACGCGAAGACCGGCGAGCGGAAATACCAGGAGCGCCTCGCGGGCGGCACGTCCGCGTTCACCGCGTCCCCGGTCGCCGCGGACGGCAAGGTCTACCTCGCCAACGAAGACGGTCAGGTCTTCGTGATCAAGGCAGGGCCGGTATACGAGCTGGTCACGCTGAACGACATGGGCGCGCCCGTGCTGGCGACGCCGGCGATCTCGGAAGGGCGGCTGCTGTTCCGCACCCCGCAGCATCTGATGGCGATTGGGACAAAGTAGAGCGTTCGCCGAATACAGGCAGCCAAACAGGAGGACGGGAGCACGGGAGTTTTCTTGTTTTCAAAGCAAGAAAACGAAAATTTCTTTTCTTGGTTTTGAGTTTGCTTTTCTCCCGTTCTCCCGTGCTCTTGTTTTCGATGGTGGAATTCTACCCGGGCGTCCGATCCATTTCCTGCAGCGCGCCACGCTCTACCGTTCCCAGTCCGTCCGGCCGACCATCCGGAACGTGAAACCCCCGCGCCGGAAGGCAACGTCCGTGACGGTTTCGCAGCAAGCGCCAGCTACTTCGGCGGTTCCGGAGAACTCCTCACCGGCCGGCCGGCAGACGCCGTTCGCGTCCGCTTCAAATTCCTGCGCCAGCCAGGTCAGCGTCGCGCCCCCATTCGCTTTTGGCTCCATTCGAGCTGTGATCTCCCCCGCGCAAATTGAAACTGGCGGCCTCGGATTCACGAGCAGCAGGTGTCCTTGAATGAAGGGTCTGCGCGGGCACAGGGGAAGCGGAATTGGCTCACATGTTCCGGTCTCGTTCGCGAAACCGCACGTCGAGAGCATCAGGAGGACCTGCGCGCCCTCGGGGCCATTGGACGGACACCCGGGACTCGCAACTGTGCATGATCCTGCGGTGCCCGCAGGGACAGCTATCGCACCCAACCGGCAGTTGGATGTCACGGAGGCCGGTTCGCTCTGGGGCGGTTCGCTCTGCAGCGGCGAGCCGCTGCACCCGAGGTGACCGACGATAACAAGACCGAGCAAGCGGCCTGACAGTCGCGGAGTTGACACGATCTCTATCCAGGAGTGCGATCCATCTCCTGCAGTGCGCTCACGCCGCTGCGCATCGAGAACCACCACGTCGCGATGCTCAGCACAGCGGCAGCCAGGAAGCATGTGCCAATGGCCAGCTGCTGCGCGCCGTCGAGAGGAATCCCGCGGCTCTGATGGAACAGATACACCGATGACGGCCAGCCGAGCAGCGCGATGGTGATCAGGATGAACAGCACGGCGATCACCATGTAGGCGATCCCGCCGTAGGATCCGGCGACCTGGCTCGGGTTGTCGGCCGCAAACCGCGGATAGCGCGCGCCGAGCCCTGTCGCCAGGCCGACGAGGGCGAGGCTCATGAACACGATCGCGAGCGCGGTGACGGCCTTCAGCACAGGGTCCACGCCGAGCAGTTGATTGGCGGCGATCGTCAGCCCCTCGCTCAACGTCAGCACCGGCACCAGGCCGGTCCAGAATTTCGACCACAGAAAATCGCTCAACGAGATCGGCGCGGTCCGGATGATCCAGAACGCCGCCCCTTCGGCCGAGACGGCGGGGAACACGAACCGCACCGCGACGGTCGCCATCACGAACCCGGCCATCCCGAGGTTCACGAACGCGTACACGTTCTTGATGACGCCGCTCATGTACGGGACGCGCTCCAGATCGAGCACGCGGAAGTTGTAGAGATAGACGAGCACCAGCGCGAGCAGCAGCAACAGTTGCGACCACTGGCTGACGTCCCGCAGGAACACCTTCACGTCCTTCAATAGAAGATGGCGGCGCACCAGCGAGAGCGGTAACACGCGGAACACGCGATCGAGGCCGTGCAGCCGGGTGAATCGCGCCTTTCGCGCCTCCTGCGCGTTGCTGAAGCCGCTGAAGTGCCACTGCTCGTGCGCGGCGCGGACGAGCAGCGTCAGCGCGAACGCCGTCGTCCAGAGCGCGCCGAGGTGCAGCCAATCGCGCCCGCCCTGCAGGCTGGCAAACAGCGTCTCTCCCGCCCAGAACGACGGCAGCAGCGGCGTGACCGGCGACTGCAGGGTCGCGAAGAAATCAGTGATGTCGGGCAGCGACTCGACCCGCAGCAGCCGCTCCGGCTGAATGTAGCGCAGGAGCATGACGATGGTGGCGGCGAAGAGGAGCCCCATGAGCATCAGGATGTCGCGCGCGCGCCGGGCCGGGAAGATGTTCACCAGCAGGAGCGTCGCCGCGGTCCCGACCGCGACCGGGATGACGGCGAAGGGCACGACCGTCAGGATCGCCGTCAGGTAAAACGACGCCGGGGCGCAGCGCGCGATCCCGAGGCCGAGCAGCAGCGGCACCAGAAAGATCACCACCATCCACGAAGCCTGGCCCAGCGTGCGCAGGAACCTGGCGTGGAACAAGCGGCGCGGCGCCACCGGCGCGGCGAGCAGCAGACGCAGATCGTCGGACAAGAAGAACGTCGACAGCGCGGTGACGACGCCGCTGAAGGCGAGGAAGGAGAGGAAGGTCAGGAACAGCCAGGAAAGGCCGATGCGCAGCAGGTAGTCGCCGAGCTCCGCGTAATCGGCGAGCTGCCACGCGAGCCAGAACGACCCGCTGAAGAGCGAGAGCGCGACGACCAGCGCGACGGCGCCGAACGCGAGGCCGCGGAACAGGTCGCCGCGCTCGCGGCGATTCGCGCGATTGCGGGCGGCCCAGATGGACGGGAGCAGCAGGTAGGGAAAAGGTTGGCTCACCGTGTTCCCCTACACGACCTCGTCGATTTCCTGCAGCCCGCTTCCGCCCGTCAGCTTGAGGAAGACGCCGGTCAGCTGGCCGTCGTGGCTTCCCGCCATCGCCTGCAGCTCCGGAACGGTGCCTCTGGCGATGATCTTCCCCTTGAGGATGATGCTGATGGTGTCGCACATCTCCTGCGCGACCTCGAGCGTGTGCGTGCTCATCAGGATCGCGACGCCGTGCTCGCTCATCCGCCGGAACACGTTCTTGATCAGCCGGGCGCCGCGCGGATCGAGACCGACCATGGGCTCGTCGACCAGGACGGCCTGCGGCCGGTGCATGAACGCCGCGCACATCACCAGGCGCTGCTTCATGCCGTGCGAGAAGCTCTCGACGAGCTCGTGCTCCCACTTCGTCAGCTCGAACAGATCGAGCATCTCGGTCACGCGCTGCGGGACGCCGTCGCCGTCCATGCCGTAGAGCCCGCCGTGAAAGCGCAGGAACTCCCCGGCCGTCAGCTTCTCGTAGATGAACGGCCGATCGGGAATGAAGCCGAGCGAGGCCTTGGCGCGCTCGGGCTCCGCCGCCAGATCGTGGCCGTTGACCAGGATCCGGCCGGCCGTCGGCTTGAGCAGCCCGGCAATCATGCGGATCGTGGTCGTCTTGCCCGCGCCGTTCGGGCCGAGGAAGCCATGGATCTGCCCTTCCGGCACCTCGAGGCTGACGCCGTCGACGGCGGTGAACGCGCCGTACTTCTTGACGAGATCGTGGACGGCGATCATCGGCGGCGGCCCGTGCGCGGGCCCGCGGACCAGCAGTCGCCGGGCCCGGCGCGCGTCGGCATCGGAATCGAGAGCGGGCTGACGTCGGACGCCTGCCGGCCGACCACGACGGGGGTCGTATTCGGCGCGATCTCGAGATCGAGGATCGTGATCTTCAGGCGGCCGAGGAGCGGCAGGATCGCCGCCTGCTTGTCCAGGCCGCCGCGGGCGAGCCGCAGGTGCGTGCCATCGGCCGGAAACTGGTTCAGGGTCGGATCGACCGGCAGCCACATGCCGCGCCCGTTTGCTTCGGTCAGGTACACCTCGGGCCAGGCGTGGTAGTAGAACGCGCCGCGCACCGAGACGAGACCCACGGCGATGCGCGCGGGGATGCCAAGCGCGCGCGCCAGCGCGACGTAGAGCGCGGTGTGCTCGTTGCAATCGCCGACCCGTGTCCGCAGCACCTCGAGCGCGGACGGCAGGCTCACGGTCGGCTTCTTCTCGAGGATGGCGTTGACGTGACGCGTGAGGCGCTCGGCGCGCGCCCGAACGTCGGTCACGCCCTTGACCGCGAGGGCCGCCTCGGCGCGGATCTCCGGAGCGTCGCTCTCGAGAAACGGTTCGGGTGTCAGGTAGCGGGCGACATCCGGATCGGCCGCTTCGGGGCGCAGTCCCCGGGGATCGCGGATCTCCACGATGTCCCCGTCGACGCTCTGGCCGACGCCGCGGAGATCGGGGCTCGACAGATCCGCGCCGGTCAGCCGCATGCGGAGCCGGAGCACATCGCGCGGGTTGTCGACGCGGAGCTTCGAGTCGGGCACGACCGCGGAGGCCTCGAGCAGATCCTCGCGGACCCTGTAGGGCACGGCCATCGCACGCGCGCGCTCGGGCGATTCGCGCACGGTCTCGAGTCCCATCGGGCTCTGCTCGCGCACGACCTCGCCGGTGTCGGTAATCCAGGACGTGGTGCGGAGCCCGGCGTACTGCAGCTCCGCGCGAAACGCCGGGACGGACATCGGGATCCCGTATTGCGACCGTCCGTCGAGGTGCACCACTTCGCGCCTCCCGATATCGAGGGCGACCGGCGCGCTCGACATCGTCGCAGGGTCGAAGATGATCCATTTGTAGTGCGCGCCGCTCGTGAGACCCGCGGCGGCGAGGCGCCGCGCCAGGGTGAGCGCGAGCACCGGCGGCTCGGCGATCTCGCGAACTTCGCTGCGGGTGCCGCTCGGCGAGGTGACCGACAGGCGCAGCCGTGTTCCGTCCACCTGTCCGCGAACCGTCGTCGCGCCGGTCCCGGGATCGAGCGAGAACTCGAAGGACTGGAGCGTGAACGCGCGATCCACTCGCGCGGTGGTGCGGATGGCGGCCGCCGTCTGCGCGCCGAGGAGCGACATCTGCAGCCGGCCGTCCTCCTGCAGTTCCAGGCCGTCATCGGTCGCGACGGTCTGACTGACGGTGAACCCGATTTTCTCGTTGCGGTAGTACACGCCGCGCCACTGGGCGGCGCTGCCGTATCGCGCCAGGTCGGACGCCAGATTCGCGGACGAGGCCTGGACGAACGAGCGGTGCACCAGGACCACCATGGTGCCGACCCAGGCCAGCAGAACGAGGATGGACAGGGGACGCGTGACCCGCCGCGGCAGCGGCCTGAGGAGCTTCATGCGGTCGTCATTGCGGTCACGGAGTCTTCGTGGGTCAGAAGAGGGGCCTGGTTGGGATTATAGGCTCCTGGGGTCCGCGCAAAGCTCGACCGAGGCTGTGAGCGACGCCCGGGGGTCTGACCCCGCGATGGGGCTTACGACCCGCGTTTGGGGTCTGACCCCGTTGTGCAGCGCGGTGGGTCCGATTGGGGTCTGACCCCATTTGCACAGTCGGTCGGTACGACGGGTGGCGATCGCAGACTGCCGGGCAACCCCCACATGTGGTGGATCACGAACGAGGTCTGTCCCCGCTGCGGGCACCCAGGAATCGAGCGAAATGCCCATCCAGGTAAGCACTTATGCCCCTCCGACCAGTAATATGGGAAGACATGTCCCCGAATCCCCCGGCGGCCGAGGTCGAGCAGACCGAGGTCGGCAGCTACTTCGTCGCCAATTACCCGCCGTTCTCGGTGTGGACGGCCGACGCCGTGGCCGCCGACGCACGGCCCGCGCTCGCCACGCCGCCGGCGCCGGACATCCCGCTCGGTCTGTACCTGCACATCCCGTTCTGCCGCAAGCGCTGCCACTTCTGCTACTTCCGCGTCTACACGGACCGGAACGCGAAAGAAGTCGAGTCGTACCTCGATCTCCTCGCGCGGGAGTGGGAGCTGTACGCGCCGATGGCCGCGATCGCCGGACGAAAGCTGGACTTCGTGTACTTCGGCGGCGGGACGCCGTCGTTTCTCTCCACGAAGCAGCTCAAGTCGCTCGTCCACCGGTTGACGGCGGTCTCGCCCTGGTCGGAGGCCGAGGAGATTACGTTCGAGTGCGAGCCGGGGACGCTCACCGAGGCGAAGCTCGTGGCGATCCGCAAGCTGGGCGTGACCCGCCTCAGCCTCGGCGTCGAGAACTTCGACGACCGCATCCTCGAGCTGAACGGCCGCGCGCACCGGTCGCCCGAGATCGGCCGGTCGTTCGCCATCGCGCGGACGCTCGGGTTTCCGCAGATCAACATCGATCTGATCGCCGGGATGCTCGGCGAGACCGACGCGAACTGGCGCGACTGCATCCAGCGCACGCTCGATCTCGATCCCGACAGCGTCACGATCTACCAGATGGAGCTGCCGTACAACACCACCATCAGCAGCGACATCCTGAAGCACAAGGGACAGTTCACCGATCCGGTGGCCAACTGGGCGACGAAGCGCCGCTGGGTGGATGAAGCGTTCGAGGCGCTCGAGCGCGCGGGCTATCACATCGGCAGCGCGTACACCGCGGTCAAGAACCCGGCGAAGACGACGTTCGCGTATCGCGATCGGCTGTGGCAGGGAGCGGACCTCGTCGGCCTCGGCGTCGCGTCGTTCGGGCACGTCAACGGCGTCCACATGCAGAACCTGGACACGTGGGACAAATACAGCGAGGCGATCGGACGCGACGAGATCCCGCTCGCCCGCGCCTATCGCCCGACGGCCGAGGAGCGCATGATCCGCGAGTTCGTGCTCCAGCTGAAACGCGGCGCGCTTCGGCCGGACTACTTCGCGACCAAGTACGGGGTCAACGTGCTCGAGCGCTTCGCCGAACCGCTCGCGTCGCTGCAGGGCACCGGCTACCTCGCCGGCGCGGACCAGGAGCGCATCGCGCTCACCCGCGCCGGGCTGCTGCGCGTGGACGTCCTGCTGCCCCGCTTCTTCCTGCCGCAGCACGCGGGGATTCAGATACACCTAACGACGACGTTCTCGGTTCTCGGTTCTTGGTTATGCGTTCGTTCTTCGTTCTTCGTTCACGTGGCGGCGCGGCGGCCACGGCGAACGACGAACGAGAACGAGAACGAGAACGAAACCAAGAACCAAGAACCAAGAACCAAGAACGGACAGCATTCAGACGCTACATGCCTCCATCCCACTATGACGTCATCGTCATCGGCGGCGGCCCCGCCGGTTCGACGGTATCCACCCTCATCGCCGATCGCGGCCACACAGTTGGACTCTTCGAGCGCGAGACGTTCCCCCGCTTTCACATCGGCGAATCGCTGATCCCCGAGACCTACTGGGTGCTCAAGCGGCATTGGCATGCTGGAGAAGATGCAGCAGAGCCACTTCGTGAAGAAGTACAGCGTGCAGTTCGTGAACGCGAGCGGCAAGCTCTCGGCGCCGTTCTACTTTCACGACAACAAGCCCCACGAGTGCTCGCAGACCTGGCAGGTGATCCGGAGCGAGTTCGACCAGATGCTGCTCGAGAACGCGCGCGAGCACGGCGTGGACGCGCACGAAGGGGTCCACGTGCTCGGGGTCCTGTTCGAGGGCGATCGCGCGGTCGGGGTGACGATCAGGGACGCGGACGGCGCCAGGCGCGACATCCGCGCGAAGGTCGTCGTCGACGCGAGCGGCCAGGCGGCGCTGCTCCAGAACCGCTTCAAGCTGCGCGTGTGGGATCCGATCCTGAACAAAGGGGCGATCTGGACCTACTGGCGCGGCGCCTATCGCGATACGGGCCGCGACGAAGGGGCCACGATGGTCCTCCAGACGGACAACAAGAACGGCTGGTTCTGGTACATCCCGCAGCACGACGACACGGTCTCGGTCGGCATCGTCTCGCCGTTCGACTACCTGTTCAAAGGACGCGGCACGAACCACGAGAAGACCTATCTCGAAGAGGTGGACCACTGCCCCGCGGTGAAGCAGCGGATCGCCGGCGCGACGCGCATGACGGGGTACTTCGTCACGCGCGACTACTCGTATCGGTCGACGCGCGTGGCGGGCGACGGCTGGGTCCTCGTCGGCGACGCGTTCGGGTTCCTCGATCCGCTGTACTCGTCAGGCGTGCTCCTCGCGCTCAAGTCCGGCGAGCTCGCCGCCGACGCCATCGTCGACGGGCTTGCGAGCGGCGACCTCAGCGAGGCGCAGCTCGGACGGTGGGGAGCGGACTTCAATCAGGGCGTCGATCGGATGCGGCGGCTCGTGTGCGAGTTCTACGACGGCTTCAGCTTCGGCCAGTTCGTGCGCAAGTACCCGCACCTGCGCGGGACGATTACCGACCTCCTCATCGGCGACCTGTTCAACACGCGCGTCGACGCGGTCTGGGGACCGATGGAATCGCTCTACAAGCCGGGAAAGAAGCCGATTCCGCCGTGGGACGCCGGCACGCCGGGCGCGCTCGTCGAGGAGAGAGCCCCGCATCTCGAGCTGCCGGAGGGACAGCGGCGCTGATGGCCGGCTTCAAGTACACGCGGCGCGTCCAGTTCTCGGAAACGGATCTGGCCGGCATCGCGCACTTCAGCGCGTTTTTCCGTTTCATGGAGGAAGCGGAGCACGCGCTGTGGCGCGCGGCGGGGTTGTCGATCGGGAAGGCCGAAGAGACCGGCGGCTGGCCGCGCGTGTCGGCGGCGTTCGACTTCAAGAGCCCGCTTCGCTTCGAAGACGAGTTCGACGTGGCGGTGCACGTTGACGATCGTCACGCGGCGATCGATTCAGTACGGCTTCACGATCACCTGCCGGGACACGCTCATCGGGACCGGCACGATGACCGCCGTCTGCACGCGGAAAGACGGCGGGCAGCTGCACGCCGTCGACCTCCCCGAAGGTCGTCGTGACGCGGCTGCGCGAGGTGTTGGCGAGATCGGTCCGGCTGAAGCCGCTTGACGCTCGACCAGGCTCAGCGTCCGAGCTAAGGTCGGACGCGACGAAGCTCAGGCGCGGGACTGCAACACCTTCGCGAACGCCTCGTACCTGATCCACCGCCACGAAGTCCACGCCGGCCTTGATCGCGGCTCGCCACCTCTCTTGTGCGGCGGCGAGCGACCCGAAGTTGTAGGAGGCGGACCACCCGCCGGACACATCGGCCGGGTCGTGCCCGTTCAGCGTGTAGAACCTGATCCAGAGCCCCGCGTCGTGCGCGGCGCGGACGGCCGACACCAGGCGCGCCTCGTCCTCGGGCGTCCAGGACCCCGATTTCGGCTGCCCCTCCGGCTCGACGACGCTCCACGGGTTGTTGGACCAGCGCCGGTAGTTCGTCCTGACCGGCGCGATGGGCGGCGCTCCCTTGACCGCCCGCGGTATCGCCCCGAACAGCCGCAGCTTCCCGCCCGCGGGCACGCGGTCGTAGAACGCGGCCTGCTGCTCGTCCTGATCCCCGGTCAGCACCAGCACGGGCCTGACGTCGAGGACCGCGATCGGCCCCTCCGTGGCGGGCCGCTCGGCGGTGCTGAGCCACGATTCGTACTCCCCGAGCAGGGTCCAGACGGCCTGAAGATGCTCCGGCTCCAGGGTCTTGAAATCGAGGTTGAGCGTGACGATCGGCCAGTCATCGGTGCGATTCTCGCGAAGCGCCGTCTCGACGATCGGGCGGATCCGCTCGAAGAAGTGCTCGCGCATCCCGGGTTCGGCGCCGGTGTAGGGCTCGCCGTGCGTCACGATCGATCGCGCCACGCCGGTGCGCGGATCGGTGTACCAGGCGAGGTCCTGCTCGATGGCCAGCGGGATCCCGGTCGCGAGCGCGCGGTCCAGCCGATCGGCGAAGCGGCCGTCGTACGGATAGCAGTTGTGCGCGTCGAGCAGCACGCGCCCGCCGGGCGCCATGCCGGTCACCGGGCGGGCCGGCAGAGTCGCCCCGGCGGCAAGAAGCAAGAGTCACGAGAACGCAGCGAATCATGCCGGGATATTACCCTCTCCCTGTCCTGTGCCGGTGACTTCGGCGTAACGCGGACAGGTCACGCCGATCCCGAATCCAGGAACACCGCCAATTTCAGCTCAGCCGCCGGGAGCGTATCTTGCTCGGGCCGTGCACCGTGCAGACTCCCCCGCTCGTTTCGGCGCCGGTGACAGTTTCGGCCCGCCGCGGTGTTACAGAAGGCAGCGTGAGAGATGCGCTGGACATCGAGGCGCTCAGCCATCAGTACGGCGCCATGGTGCTCCGGCGGTGCCGCCGCCTCCTGGGCGACGAAGACGAGGCCCTGGACGCGTCCCAGGACGTGTTCCTTCGCGTCCTGGAGCGCCGCGAGCGGCTCGACGCGGCGTATCCGTCGAGCCTGCTGTTCCGAATCGCGACCAACGTCTGCCTGAACCGAATCCGTGATCGGGGGCGCCGGCCGGCGACGCGGGACGAAGAGCTGCTCGCATCGATCGCGTGCGCGGAGTCGCCCGGAGCAGGCAGCGAGGCCAGGCTGATCCTCGACTGGCTGTTCGGACGGCAGCCGGAGTCCAGCCGGACGATCGCGGTGCTGCACTTCGTCGACGGTCTCACGCTCGAGGAAGTCGCCCGGCACACGGACCTCTCGGTGTCGGGCGTCCGAAAACGGCTGCGGAAGTTACGAGAACTGGTTTCGAAACCGACATGGTCCGGCTGAAGCCGGACGCCACGGATCGGTTCTGAAACGCGATGACATGGTCCGGCTGCCTGCCCGCCGTAGCTCCGCGCATGACGATCGGAGCGGAGGTGGGAAGCCGGACGCCACCGGTGACGGAGATCGATCAATGACCGCACACGACAGGCTCGAGGTCCCCGACCTGATCCTGGAACAATACCGCCTCAACGAGCTGCCGCCCCAGGACGTGGAGCGCGTGGAGCGGCTGCTGCGCGAGGATGAAACGCTTCAGCACCGCCTGGAAGCGCTCGACCGATCGGACACGGAGATCGCCAGGCAGTATCCGCCGGCCTGGATGGCCGAGCGCGTGCGCGAGCGGCTGTCCCGGTGGATCGAGCGTCCCGGTACGGCCCCGCGACCGGGTGCGCCGGTGGGGCGTTCCAGCGACGATCGGCGCCGCGGCGATCGTGCTCGTGTTCATGCTGCCGCATCCAGCCACGGCGCCGTTCTCGAAACCCGCGCCGGTGACCGACACCGATCGAATCAAGGGGCTGCGGCCGGCGCTGGCGGTCTTTCGCCGCTCCGCCCGGGGCACTGAAACGCTCGCCGATGGCGACATCGCCCGGCCGGGCGATCTCCTGCGGCTGGGTTACACGTCCGCCGGACGGGCGTATGGCGTGATCGTGTCGATCGACGGGCGCGGAGCGGTCACGCTCCACCTGCCTCCGAACGGCGGGCGCGCGGCCTCGCTCGGCCGCGACGGTCAGGTGCTGCTGGATCAGGCGTACCAGCTCGACGACGCACCGAGCTGGGAGCGGTTTTACTTCATCACCGGTGACAGCGCGTTCGAGGTCGCGCCGATCCTCGACGCGGCGCGCCGGTCGGCCGCCCGGGATCTGCGGTCGCCGCCCGCCGCCCTTGCGATCCCCGGCGAGCTCACGCAGTCCACGTTCTCCCTGCAGAAAGAGGTCAGACCGTGAAGTTCACGTCCCTGTCGTCCCGGATCCCCGCCCGCCGCTTCGCGTCGCACGTCTGCCTGGCGCTGACGCTTGCCGCCGTGCCGGGCGCAATCAGTGCCGAGGCGGCCGCGACGGTCCAGCGGTTCACGCTCGTGATCGGCGCGAACTTCGGAGGGGCCGAGCGTCCCCGCCTGCAGTACGCCGTCTCCGACGCCGAGCGCTTCGCCCGCGTGTTGATCGAGCTCGGCGGCGTCGCTCCGGAGAACGAAATCATCCTCAGGCAACCGAAGCTCAAAGAGCTCCTCGACGCGCTCGATCAGCTGAGCGCGCGCGTGACGGAAGCGCGCCGGGCCTCGGGGGCGGCGGGCGGCCGCACGGAGGTGCTGTTCTACTACTCCGGGCACGCCGACGAGCGGGGCCTGCTGCTCGGCGACGACCGGTACTCGTACCGCACGCTGCGCGATCGGCTCGATCAGATTCCCGCCGACGTGCGCATCGCGGTGCTCGACGCCTGCGCGTCCGGGGCCTTCACGCGGTTGAAGGGGGGCAAGGCGCGGCCGGCTTTCCTCGTCGACGCGTCCGCCACCATGCGCGGCCACGCGTTCCTGACGTCCAGCGCGGAAACCGAAGCCGCGCAGGAATCCGATCGCATCCGCGCGTCGTACTTCACGCACTATCTCGTCTCCGGATTCAGGGGCGCGGCCGATCTCTCGGGGGACGGCAAGGTCACGCTCAACGAGGCGTACAGCTTCGCGTCCAGTGAGACGCTCGGCCGGACGGTGGATACCAAGGGAGGCGCGCAGCACCCGTCGTACGACATCAACCTGTCGGGGACCGGCGACGTCGTGATGACCGACGTCCGTCAGACGAGTGCGACGCTCGTCCTCGGCGAGGACCTGGAAGGACGGTTCTTCGTCCGCAACGCCGCCCGCGAGCTGATCGTCGAGCTGTACAAGCCGGGCGGACGCCGGGTGGAGCTCGGGATCGAGCCGGGCGCGTACGAGGTGCGCATGGAGCGGCAGAAGTCGTCGATGCTCGCCAAGACGTCGGTGGACGAAGGCGCGCGGGTCGTGCTCGACCCCCGTCAATTCGGCGCAACCACGCTCGAGCGCACCGCGCGCCGGGGCGGAGATGAGCCGTTCCGCCTCGCGGTCGAAGGAAGAAACCGTCTCGAGATGCGGTGGGGCATGTGGCGGACCGGCAGCAGCGATCCCAGCGGCGGCTTCGTCGCGGGAGTCGACATCCGCAATCTGTTCAACGGAGTCCAGTACACGCGCTTCCTGCGGGAGGACCTCGCGTTGACCCTCGCCTTCCAAACGGTCAGCGCGGAGAACGGGGTGACCATCGGCTCTGAAGGGGTGTTCGCAGGCACCGCCACCATCATGGCCAGCCCGGTCGGCCTGCGCTGGAATCCCCTGAGGGGAGATCACCGGAGGCAGTCGGTGAAGCCGTATCTCGCCGGCGGGGTAGGCCCGGTATTCGGCGGGAGCGCCGGAAGCTTCACCGGCGAGCTCAACCGGTTCGCCGGCTCGAGCCTGCAGGCCACGGTCGGCGGGCACATCGGCGGGGGCGTGGACTTCCACCTCGCTCGCGCGTTTTCGATCGGCGTCAACTCCGGCTACAACTGGATGGTCGACTTCGACCGGCCGGTCGGTTCGAGCACCAACTACAGCGGGCCGGAATTCGGCGTGAGCCTCGGATGGCTCTTCGGCAAGGGACACAGGCAGTGAGCTGACGCTAGTCTCCCGCCGCAACGGCGTCGCCCGAGTTCCGTCTTCACTCTGACAACACGAGGGTACCCATGTCGAATGCCTATGCGCATCGAGTCGCCGGAGTTGTGCTCGTCTGCATCCTCATCGCCGCGCCGCGCACGGCCGGTGCACAGCAACCGCCCGCCGGGCAGGCGGCCCCTGCGGACCAGGCCGCGACCATCCGTGGCGTCGTCCTCGATCGCGCGGACGGATCGCCCATCGCGGACGTCTCGGTCCGCCTCCAGGACGACAAGCTGACGGTGAAGACGGACGACGCCGGCCGGTTCGAGCTGTCCGGCGTGGCCCCCGGCCGCCGCACCCTTTATGTGTCGGTGGTCGGCTTCATCCTCGTGAAGCGTCCGGTCGAGATCGCGGCGGGCAGCACGCTGGAGCTGACGATCGCGCTGTCGGAAGGCACGGGGACGTACAGCGAGAACGTGACCGTCTCGGGCGAGCGCTTCCGCGAGCAGGAGAAGGCCGTGCCCGGACAGCAGACGCTCGGCAGCGCCGAGATCCAGAACCTGCGCAACCTGCTCACGAACGATCCGATGCGCGCCATCCAGGTGCTGCCGGGGGTCACGACGGGCGACGACTTCCACAGCGAGTTCGCGGTCCGCGGCAGCCCGTTCGGCCACATGAATTTCACGTTCGACGGAGTCCAGACGTCGTTCCTGCTCCACACCGTGCCGCTGGTGCAGGACGGCGGATCGATCGCGATGGTGAACGGGGACATCCTCGACGGGATCACGCTGCTCAACGGATCGTACCCGCAGCGCTACGGCAATCGTCTCGGAGCGCAGCTGGACTTCCACATGCGCGAGGGGTCGCGCGACCGCTCGCAGATCCGTGTGGGCGTCAGCGGCACCGACGCGTCGATCGTCGCCGAAGGTCCGCTCGGCGGACACAAGGCCGGATCGTGGCTGGTCTCGGCGCGCAAGAGCTATCTCGAGCTGCTGTTGAAGCAAATCAACGAGGACGACGACGACTTCGGGTTCGGCTTCAGCGACATGCAGTCGAAGCTGGTGTACGACGTGTCGAGCGCGCATCGTCTCGAGCTCGGCGTCGTCGCCGGCCGCTCGCGTCTGGATCAGGACACCGAGCCGGACGACCAGAACACGGTCGGCGACGGCCGCAACCAGGCGGCGCTCGTCAACGCGGGCTGGCGCTTCACCGCGTCCCCGTCGTTCGTCGTCACGCAGCGTGTGGCGGTCGGGACTCAGAAGTTCAGGAACACCAACGGGACGGGGTTCGAGCTGGGCGAGGGCTCGGGGCGCGACCTCACGTGGCGCGCCGACTTCAACGCGACGGGACCGGCGGCGCTCACCTTCGAAGGCGGAGCGCAGGTGCAGCGGCAGCACCGGGAGCTCTTCGAGCGCGAGCTGGGGCCCCGCGGCGCGTCCCTGCTCGTGAAGTCGCACGACGGCGACGCGCAGTTGTCGTCAGGATATGTGACGGCAGGGTGGTCTCGAGGCACTCGCGCCGCGCTGTACGCGGGCGCTCGCGTCGATCGATGGTCGTTGACGGACGACACAACGGCGTCACCGTGGCTGCAGGGTGAGTTGCGGCTCAGCCGATCGCTGAAGCTGCGCGGCGGCACGGGCATCTACCGGCAGTTCCCCGGCTTCGAGGAAGCGACGGGGCTGCAGGCAGGATCCGGGCTCGAGCCCGAGCGCGCGTACCACGCCGACCTCGGCGTCGAGCAGACGATCGGCGCCACGGCGCGATGGCAGGTCACGCTCTACAACAGGGAGGAGCGCGACGTGCTGCGGCTCCCCGGGTCGGAGATCAGGGTCGAGGGCGGGCGGCTTGTCGGCTTCTTCCCGAGCGCTCCGTGGGTCAACACGCTCGACGGGTACGCGCGCGGTGTGGAAGTGCTCGTACAGCGTCGAAGCACGAGCGGGATCTCCGGATGGGTCTCGTATTCGCTCGGGTTCAACCGGTATCACGACCGTGCCACGGGTGAATCGTTCGACGGCGATTTCGATCAGCGCCACACGTTCAACGCCTACGGCCTCTTCCGCCTGACCGATCGGTTCAGCCTGGCGGCCAAGCTGCGGACCGGCAGCAACGTGCCGGCCACGGGCTACTGGGAGCAGCGCGGCGACGCGTTCTTCGTCGGGTCGGTCCGCAACGCGCTGCGCGTGCCGGCGTATTCGCGGCTCGACCTGCGCGCCAACCGCACGTTCAACTGGCAAACGAAGCGGCTGACGCTGTTCGTCGAGGTCATGAACGTCCTCGGCCGCGAGAACGTGCGCTTCGAGCAGCCGGGCATCGACATCCGCACGGGACAGGCGTTCGGCATGTTCAACTCGATGATCCCGCTCGTGCCGTCGGCAGGGGTGTTGATCGAGTTCTAGCGTCCAAAACCAAAACAGGAGAACAGGAGAACAGGAGAAGGAAAAAAAGAAAGCAAAAGCAAAACGAAAACCAAAACCAAAAGAACCTCCTAATCTCCTGATCTCCTGTTTGCTCTTGGTTCGGATTGCAGTTTTTCAGCAACCTGCCAGGTTTCACAACTCACAACTGATACACGAGAAACGTGCCGCGAAGGTCGGCGTTGCTCGCGGGCTTCGTCATGATCGGCGTGTGCGCGAAGGCGTAGACGAACTTCGGGTTCGCGACGAAACAGGCGGCGCGCCAGCCGCTGAAGCGCGCAAAGGCGCGGCCCATGTCGGCGTACAGGGCGAGCAGTTGCTCTTCGCCCTCCTCCGCGCCGATGCGCACGCCGTACGGCGGGTTGAAGCACAAGACGCCCGGCTTCATGCCGCGCGCGGCGGGCAGCATGCGCTCGACGTCATCCGGGGTCAGGTCCCGAACGTCCTGCTGCCCGATGACGATTGAGTCCTTGTAGGCGGGGCCAGTCAGGCCGGCGGCGCGCAGGTTCCCCACCATCGCCGGAATGCGCTCCGGATCGGCGTCGAGCGCGACGATCCGCGGCACGGTCCCGGGGAACAGGTCGGGCGCTTCGTGCGGCAGATCCTTGAACGCGGCGAGATGGCGCTGCGGGAGTTCCGACGGCCGGCGAATGGCGGCGCCCGCCGCGAGGCCGGCCGCCTCGATCGGAATCGTGGCCCCTCCGGCCATGGGATCGACGAGGGGCTCCGAGCGCGCGTCCCAGCGCGACAACAGAATCAACTGCGCCGCCATCGTCTCGCGCAGCGGCGCGGGCCCCGCGGCCACGCGCGCGCCGCGGCGATGCCGCGCTCCGCCGCCGATGTCGATGCCGACCACCGTACGCCGCGCGTCCGGCGTGCCCGCGCGTCGCACCGTGAACACGATGTCGGGCGAGTCGGCGTCGATGTCGGCCGCGACGCCTCGCGACGCCAGCGCCTCGACGAGCGCGTTCTTGACGACACCGCGGAGCTGGAGCGGCGACGCCTCGAAGTCGGAAGAGGAACCGACCTCGACCGAGAAGCGCAGGCGCTTGCCTCCGGGGAGCCTGTCGTCCGACGAGAGCGCGGGCAGGAGATCGTCGAAGAGCGGCTCGAGGCGGACCGCAGCGCTCGAGCAGAGATCCCAGGAGATCCGCGACGACGTGCGGTGATGGCACGCCGCGACCCAGGCGACGCGCGCGTCGAAGGGGTAGAGCAGCGTTGCGTCCCCCTCGCGCCTGGGCTTCTCGACGCGGACGTCGAACGGCGAGCGCATCACGAGGCGCTTGAACTCCGCCTCCATGACGCGGTTGGCGCCGCCGGATCCCGTCAGGCGCAGCTCGTTGCACCGTTGCGCGCTCATTTCAGCTTCCAGCTTCCCGCTGCCCGCTACCGCTGCCCGCGAACAACGGGAACGACGAACGGAACGAAGAACCAAGAACGAAGAACCAAGAACGTCGCTAGGTTATCATTCAGGATGCGTTGGAATTCGATCCTGCTGACGACATGTCTTCTCGGGAGCCTTGCGGTCACGGCCGCCGGACAAGACGATCCGCAACCACCGGTGCCGGCTCCGGCGACGCCTGTCTTCGATCCCATCAAGGTGATGGTCGAGCGGCTCGACCTCGAGAAGTACAAGGCCACGATCAAAGGGCTCACCGCGTTCGGCGATCGGCGGCAGGGCACGGAACGCAATCGCAAGGCGGTCGACTGGATCGAGGCGCAGCTGAAGAGCTACGGCTGCACGAACACCGAGCGGATCACCTACATGTATCCTTCACCGGAGGCGTCGGATCCTGCCAGCGCCGGTCGCGGCCGCGGCGCCGGCCAGCGAGCCGGTGGCGGAGGCGGTCGCGGCGCCAACCCGCCGGCTCCTGGACCCCGGCGCGGCGGTCCGGGCGGCGGCACCCAGTTCGGCACGCGCGCCCGCACCGGGGTCTACAACCCGGACGCCGCGGGGGCGGCGCCTCTCGATCCCCGCCTGCGCGCGCTCAATGCGGAGCCGACGACGCCAGGCGAGCGGCAGGAAGTCTACTGCACCAAGATCGGCGCCACGAGGCCCGACGAGATGTACATCGTCGGCGCCCACATGGACGGCCTCGGCTGGGGCGAGGCGGCCAACGACGACGGATCGGGCACGGCGATCGTGATGGAGCTCGCCCGCATCTTCAGCGCGCCGGACGTCGAGACCGAGCGATCGATTCGCTTCGTCCTCTGGAACAACGAGGAAAGCGGCCTCAACGGCGCGTGGGCGTACGTCAACCAGCGGAAGGATCGGCAGGGCAAGGAAGATCCGCCGGGCTCGGGCCGGTATCCCGAGCCGAAGTGGCTGGGCATGATCCAGCACGACATGATGATGTGGGATCACGGCATGCCGGGGCCCGACGGGAAGGTCAGCCCGGAGCAGCGGCGCGAGGCCGACGTGAACATCGAGTTCCAGTCGACCGCGAAAATGGCGGAAGGCGCACAGGCGCTGGCGTGGGTTTTCAAGACAGCCAACAACAAGTACGCGACCGACTATCCGGCCACGGTCGGGCCGCACATGTCGAACACCGACTCCGGGCCGTTCATGAATCTGGTACCGGCTATCAGCCTGCGCGAGAACGAACGCGGCCCGCAGATTGGCGCCGGTTGGGACCCGAACTGGCACCAGCCGAGCGACGTTTTCACGACCTACTCAGACAAGGACTTCCTGCTGGGGTTGAACGCCGCCCAGACGACGCTGGGGGCGATTGGACAGCTCGCAGGCGCGACGCTCAAGAAACCGACTGAGCAGTAGAGACTGCAGCGGACCAGCGTCTTCAGGCGCAGGATGTGTACAGCATCCTGCGTTCGTTGGGACAGTATTAAGCTGAACCGTTGGGAAGGTATGCACTATCCGCGATAGTTGGAGAGTGATATCCTCGTTGGAATGAACTCCACGGAAGACACGCCACTCCACAGACACCAGCACGCCGTGCAGTTCTACGGCAACGAGCAGAGCCTGTTCACGACGGTGGCCGGGTTCCTCGGCGAGGGGTTGATCGCGGGGCAGCCGGCGATCGTGATCGCGACCGAATCACATCGCGCCGCCATCGTGGAGACACATCTCTGCGGCCGCCTGATCGACTGTGAAAGCGCCAGGCGCAACGGCAGCCTGCTCCTGCTCGACGCGGAGGACATGCTCGGTCAGTTCATGGTTCGCGACGTGCCGGATCCGGATCTGTTCGAGCAGAACGTCGGACGCCTGATTCAGCAGATGGTCGCCGGCCGCGGCCGCCCGCTCATTCGCGCTTACGGCGAGATGGTGGACGTGCTCTGGAAGCAGGGCCGTCCGGAAGCGGCGATCAAGCTGGAAATCCTCTGGAACAAGCTCGCGCTGAAGTACAGCTTCGCGCTGCTGTGCGGATACGCGATGGGCAACTTCTACAAGCAGGCCAGGCACCTGGACGACGTGTGCGCGCAGCACACGCAGATCATCCCGCACGACATGCACGACACCAAGGTGATCGCGTTCGACCCGAAGCGCGTCGCCCGTACCGCATAGCGATTTCCCGCCCCCGACTCCGCGCTCACTCCGGCAAGGCTCGCACATCGCGAGCCTTTGTTTTCTACCCCGATCCCAAAGGGACGAAGTTCCAGTTCCGCGACCGTTACATCCTGTTAACATCGGCGTTCGTGGAAGTCACTGTCGCCCCCGCCGGTCCGCCCCCTGCTCAGTCCTTCGCCGAGCGTCGCCGAATTGCCGACCGGGTTTTTCGGGGCGCGCTCCTGTTCAACGGCGCGCTGACGGTGTTGTGGCTCGTCGCCGTGCTGACGCAACGCGAGACCATCTTCTTTCCCCACTACAACATCGACAGTGGAACGGTCTTCCGCATCGGCGGCGCGGTCCTGTTCTTCTACGTCCTGTGGGGATTCATCTGGTACGGCATCAAGAGCCTGTTGCTCACGTACTTCGTCGGCTTCTCGAAGGAGGAGCGCCGGCAGGCGTTCAGCTCGCGCATGCGCGAGCCGTTCGACGTGCCCGACTTCGTGGCGCGGCACTCCGAGCGACGGATCCGCATCGTCGACATGATCGGGCGCCGCGGGCGTTTGATGACGCTCGCCATGGCCGGCTTCTTCTATCTGTACGCCCACGTGGCGGTGGAGCAGCCCGCCGGGTTCGCCACGCTCTTCCTCGCGGACAACCTGTTCGATGCGGTCGTCACCAGCTGGATCTTCCTCGCGTTCTTCTATGCGGACGGCATCCTGGGCGCGGCATTCTACGGCGCCCAGTCCCGCGTGATGGACGGCGTCCTGGCCCGGGCCAACAATCTGCTCATCACGACGCTGTGGACCGTGTTCAAGTTCGTGCTGGTGCCCATCGGCGCGCAGCTCGCGGCGATGTTCCCGCCGAGCCAGTTCGCCGTGGTGTTTGCCCTGATCTGGGGCTCGTACCTCACCGCGGACGCGATGGCGGAAATCGGCGGATCGCTCTTCGGCCGGCAGACGATTCGCGTCTGGGGCATCGGCGACGTCAACCGCAAATCGATCGAAGGCACGATCGCCTGCTTCGCCGGGTCGCTGGTGTTGTGCCTATGGGTCGTGCTGTCCAATGGCCTCCCGGCGCCGTGGATCGCGCTGGCGGTCGTCATCTCCATCTCGAACACGCTGCTGGAGCTGTTCTCGCCTCGAGGCACGGACGACTTCTTCATGGCGACCAGCAACGCGCTGATCTGCTGGGCCTTCGGGGGGCTGATGTACGGCGGGAGTTAGCGGAGGTTACGGAGACAGCGGAGGCCTTCTTAACACGGAGCAACGGACGAACGGAGAAACGGAGAAAGAAAGGGTTTTTGGCTTTGCCAAGACCTTCTCCGCTCCTCCGTTACTCCGTTCCTCCGTGTTGAAGACGTCGCGGTTTGGAAATGCTTCGTTGACTCCGTAATCTCCGCCCGCTCAGTACCTACACTTCGCAGCGTTAGCCTTCACGAAGTACGTCTTGTAGTTGGACGCCTTGGGATCGGTGCAGCCTTCCAGGTTCAGCAGCTCGACCTTCCGAAAATCGATCGGCGCGGTCTCGGCCTGAAGCGAGATGAACCCGCCGGTGAGCGGCGTGCCATCGACTTTCACAGCCGGGTCGGTCGGCGAGGCGGCGCCGCCGCCGATCTGCGGCTTCGGTACTCCAGCACCGTCTCCCCTTCGACCATGTGGCGTATCAGCTCGTCGCCGTGGGCCAGCACCTCGACGCGCACCCACTGATCGCCGTCGTACGTCTTGGACTTCGAGTTGGTGCAGTGCGGCCGTCCGGAGCTTCCCGTCCATGACGATATTCGTCCCGGGCGTGCAGAGATTCGCCGTCGTCCGCGGCTTGCCGTCGCCCGCCCCGCCCAGCAGCTGCACCTCGATCGAGATCGGGAAGTCCTGATCCTTGAGCATCGTTTTCGGATCCGGCGAGTGGATCATCAGCCCGTTGTTGCGGATCGCCCATCCGAGATCCGTGCGGGCCGTCTTCACCTGTTCGCCGACGAAGCGATATTCGGCGGCAAGGATGTAGTACGAGAACGGCTCGCGGTAGAAGAGGTGCCCGAACTGGTCCGCGAAGGTGGGCCACTTGTCGTAGCGCACCTTCAGCATCCCGTCCTCGACGCGGAACGTGTTGTTCACGTTCTCCCCGAGATCGTGGTGCGCGAACTTGGGCGTCCAGCCTGTGAGATCGCGGCCGTTGAAGAGCTGGATCCATTCCTTCTGGTTCGGATCGTTTTGCGAGCCCTGCCGGCCGGCCGGCGCCTGCGGGGCGCCGTTTATTGCCGCTGGAGCGCACACCATGAGAACGCCGGCGACGGCCGCCGCGTGCATCGCGGCCTGCGCGATGATGCGAGTATTCATAAGTCCTCCCGTTTGAGCTGCCGGCGGAAGTATAGTTCGCGGAGGCCAAGACTGGTCCGGCTAAAGCCGCCTTTCGACGAAGCTCAAGACGGCCCTGAGTTTTTATCGAAGGGCGGACACCACCGGAAAACTTCGAGGGAGCGAGTCGCCATGCGCCGGTTGGTGAGAAGGTCTCTGGTCGTCGCGGGCGCTTTCCTGGCCGGAGTGGCGGCGCAGGGGCAGACCCCCGTTCGTCAGACGCTCGCGGTGCCGGATCTACCCGGCTTTCGAACGCTGAAAGCCGACTTCCATCTCCACACCGTCTTTTCGGACGGCAACGTCTGGCCCACGGTCCACGTGCAGGAGGCCTGGCGCGACGGCCTCGATGTCATCGCGCTCACCGAGCACGCCGAGTATCATCCGCACACCGGCGACGTGAAGGTGGACGGCGGCCGGTCGTACGCGGTCGCGAAACCCCTGGCAGATCAGCTCGGCGTGATCCTCGTCCCCGGGGTCGAGATCACCAAGCCCGACCCGCCGGCGCCGCTCGTCCTCGCCGAAGGCCCGCAGCACTTCAATGCTCTTTTCGTCACGGATGCGAACGCCCTGAACGTCCCGAACGACCTGATGGAGGCGCTTCGCCGCGCGAAAGCGCAGCAGGCGTTCGTGTTCTGGAACCACCCGGGCTACAGAGTGGAGCGGCCGCGCTGGTTTGCGCCGATCGCGCGCGCGTTCGATGCGGGTCTCTTTCAGGGCATGGAGCTCGTGAACGGCCCGGACTTCTACGACGACGCCTACCCCTGGATTGCCGAGCGGAATCTCACGATCCTCGCCAACAGCGATGCGCACAATCCCCTCCCGCCCCGCGCGGCCGGCTTCCGTCGGCCGATCACGCTGCTCTTCGCGCGAACGGTCGATCTCGACGGCGTGCGCGAGGCGCTCATGGCCGGGCGCACCGCGGCCTGGCTGGGCGACGACGTGTGGGGTGGGTCGGAGCTTCTTGCGGGCATCTGGAAAGGCGCGATTGTGGTCGAGACCGCGCCCGAGAGGAATCCGATCCTGCGCGTGCGGAACACGTCCTCGATCCCGATGCGCATCGCCGTCCGCCGCGCACCGGAGTGGGTGAGCTTCCCGGGGACCATGAGGATTGAGGCGGGCGGGGAAACCGTGCTCCGTCCCGGCTTCAGTTCCGCGACGCCCGCCGGGGAACACGTCGTCCAGCTCGAGCTGGAGGTGTCGAACCTGCACGTCGGGCCCGGACGGAACCTGACGGTGATCGTGCCGGTGACGGTTCGACGGTAGGACAAACGTTAGTGGCTAGTCCCGAATCACTAATCCCGAATCGCGAAATCCTGAATCCGTCGGCGATCCAAGGATTCAAGGATTAGTGATTAGTGATTCTTACTCCGTCCTCAGTGCCACGAGCGGATCCACCCGCGAGGCGCGCCGCGCGGGGATGACGCACGCGGCGATCGCGACCAGCACGACCAGGATCGAGATGCCCGCAAAGGTCACGGGGTCGCGGGGCGTGATCTGCACGAGGAGCGAGCCCAGGGCCTGGCTGGCGAACATCGCGCCGGTGAGGCCGATGGTCACGCCGATCGCGATCTGGATCAGGCCGCGGCGGAGCATCAGCCACAACACCTGATTGGCGCCGGCGCCGAGCGCCATCCGGACACCGATCTCCTGCGTCCGCTGCGTGACCGGAGTACGCCCATCACGGCATACAGACCGACGGCCACAGCGTGACCGCGATCACCGCGAAGATCGCGAAAAGGCTCCCGAACACGCGGAACGGCCACTGCTGCTGCGCGAGCATCTGATCCATGGTCCGCATGGTGAAGACCGGCTGATCCTGATCGATGGCCTGCACCGCGCGGCGCACTTCGCTCATCACGGCGCCGGGCTCGAGATGGCTGCGGACCATGAGCGACGCGCCGCGTGGCGGATCTTGCCGGTGCGGCAGATATACGACTGAGCCCGACGCGGAATCCTGCGGATTCGAGTGGCGGATCGACGGGCTGACGCCGACGACCGTCCACCAGATCGGAGGCGGCTGGCCAACCGGGGGCGCCTCTCTCGAGACGAAGCGAAGGCGGCGGCCAATCGGATCCTCGCCGGGGAAAAACTGCGACGCCAAGAGCGCGTTGATGACAATGTTGTCGGCGCCGGCCAGGCCGTCGGTCTCGGAGAAGCCGCGCCCGCGGCGGATCTTCACCCCCGCGGTCGCGAAGAAGCCAGGACTCACGGTGACGGACGTCACCTGCGGCGGTTCGTCGCCGGACTTGCGCCACGGCCGCCCCTCGATCTCGAACCCGCGGCGCCATCCACCGGACGGCGGCACGCTCGTGGTGAGCGCGGCGGCCTCGACCCCCGCAATCCCGGTCAGCTTGGGGATGAGCCGGTCGTAGAACACGCGGCGCAGCTCCGGCGTCTTGTATTTCTCGTCGAGCCGGATCTGCATGCTCATCAGGTGGCGAGGGTCGATGCCGATGTCGGCCGTGTACAGCTTCAGGAAGCTCCGAATCATCAACCCGGCGCCGACGAGCAGCACGATCGTCAACGCCAGCTCCACGACGACCATCGTCGAGCTGAACCACCGCGCGCGCCGTCCTCCGCTCGTGCCGCGGCCGCCTTCCTTCAGGACCTCGTTGACGTTCGTCTTCGACACCTGCAGCGCCGGCGCGAGGCCGAAGAGGATGCCGGTCAGCACGCAAATGCCGGCGAGGAACCAGAAGACGACGTAGTCCATCGTGAAGACGATCCAGTAGGGCTTGCCGACGTCCCGCATCGCGGCGTCGAAAAGCCGGACGCCGACGATCGCGAGCAGCAGCCCGAGCGCGCCGCCGATGAAGCCGAGGACGATGCTCTCGACGAGCAGCTGCCGGATCACCCGCCAGCGTGTGGCGCCGAGCGCGATGCGGACGGCAATCTCGCGCGCGCGATGCGCCGAGCGCGACAGCAGCAGGTTGGCGACGTTCGCGCACGCGATGAGCAGGACGAACGCGACGGCCCCCATCATCGACAGGAACACGGCCCGGATCGGACCGCCGTTGAACCGATCGTTGAAGGTCGCGATCGCGATGCGCGTGAACTCCTTGTTCGTGTCGGGATACTGGGCGGCAAGGCGGGCGGCGATGGTGTTCAACTCGGTCTGCGCCTGCGTGCGCGGTCCTCGTGCTTCAGCCGCCCGAAGCACCGAGAGCGGCGTTGCCGCGCTTCTCCTGCTCGACGGTCGGAATAAAGGGCGCCCACAGCATCGGCGCCCGTCGGGAACTTCATGCCGTCGGGCATCACGCCGATGATCGTGGCGGACTGGCCGTTGACGCGGATCGGCCGTCCGATGACGTCGGGGTCGGAGCCGTAGCGGTTCTTCCAGATGCTGTAGCCGAGCATCACGACCATCTCGGCGCCTTTGCAATCGTCGGCCGGGGAGAAGTCGCGGCCGAGCAGCGGCGGCTGGCCGAGCAGGCGGAACGTGTCGGCCGTCACGAGCGACCCGCCCGCCTGCTCCGGGAGCCCGCGATCGTCGGCGATGTTGAAGCCCGAGCCGGTGAAGCCGGCAAGCCCCCGTCGAACGCGCCGTCTGGGCGCGCAGATCCTCGAAAGTCGGCGTATGCGAGGCCGCCGCCGCTGGCGTCCTTGTCGGCAGCGCGCAGCGAGCCGAGCATGTAGAGCCGGCCGGAATCCTTGAATGGAAGACCGCGGATCAGGACCGCGTTGACGAGCGTGAACACCGTCGCGTTGACGCCGATGCCGAGCGCGAGCGCGACGACGGCCACCGTTGAGTACCAGCGGTCCTTCGCCAGCAGATGCAGGGCAAAGCGCAAATCTCTGAGCATGGGTGCAGTTACGGAGATATCTCCGGCGTGGTTCAGTCGCACATGTAGTGCTGGCCTTCAGGCCAGCCGCGAGCGACCTTCAGGCCAGCGCGAGCCACCTGCGGGCCAGCAGCTGGCCGGCCTGAAGGCCGGCGCTACAACCGGATTACGTAACGGGGGAGCGAACGGTTAACAGTGGGATCGATGAGCTCCGCGCCACACGACTGCCGGACGATCAGTGTGGGTGGAGAAAGATGTCGCGCGGAGGGAGCTCGGGACGCGCGACACGATCCAGCATCGCCGCCATGGCGGCCACGCCAATCTCGTGACACGGCTGACGCAGGGTCGTCAGCGGCACCGGAAGCAAGCTCGCGTACGGCACGTCGTCGATGCCCACGATGCGGACGTCGCCTGGAATCGCGCAGCCGAGCGAGAGCAGCGTCTGCATGACGAGAGCGGCCGTGCGGTCGTTGGCGCAGACGATCGCGTCCGGGTGCTCCTCGACCATGAAGCGGCGGACGCGCTCGCGATCCTCGGGATCGACTTCCAACGTCAGACCCGCCTCGACCGGCGCGCCATACCGGTGCAAGGCCTCGTGGTATCCGGCGCGGCGGGCGTCCACGGTCGGCGCCGCATTGAGGAGACTCGCGAACGCGAGACGCCGTGAGCCGGCGCGCAGCAGGTGTTCGGTGATCCGGTAGCCTGCGCGGCGGTTGTCGATCCCCACGAGATCGTGATCGTCCCGCCAGCCGTAGGGCTGCACCGGCCGATCCAGCAGCACGATCGGAATCCCGGCCTTCTCAGGGCCGCCGTGATGCGCGCGTTCGCCGCATCTTTTCCCGGCGTGAGCTCGAGCGGAGCGAAGAACACGCCCGCCACGCGCCGATCGATGGTATTGCCGGCAGCGTGCCCACGCGATCTCTTCCTTGTGCTCCGGCCCGTTCGCCACACCGCCCGAGACGATCGCATGCTCGCGTGCCGCGGGCGCGTTCGCGATCCCCTGGCAAATGGGCTCGAGGATCTCGGTTTCGCCCAGCTCGGGCACGAGCAGTCCGAACGACAACGCCTGCGCGCGGATGCCGCCGCGTGCCCAGCACGTACGTGCCGGATCCGGCACGCCGTTCGATCAGCCCGGCCTGCTGAAGATCGCGCAAGGCCCGGGTCACGGTGATTCGAGAGGCGCCAAACGTCTTGACGAGCTCGGCCTCGCTCGGCAGCCGCTGGCCCGACTTGACCGTTCCGGCCACGATTTCGCCGTGGAGGGCGTTATAAATCTGCTGGTATTTCGGCAGAGTCGGCGCGGCGGTGCTTGGCATGCCTAATGATATGACAACTTCACGACGTTCGGACAAAAATGTTATCTGTTTGTGCAGATTTTGTCACTTTATTGCGGGAGACTTCGGTTGACCTGAGGCTCAAAGCTGATATAGCATTTAGAAACTGCGGTGGTAAGAAGTTATGACCAAACTCGAAGGCACTAGGCATTACCTGCTGGCGTCGGATTTCGACCAGACCCTGAGCTTCAACGACTCCGGCACCGTCCTCGCGGACCTGCTCGGCGTCACCGGTTTCGAAGAGAAGGTGAACGGGCTCCGCCGGAGCAACCTTGTCCATCAGGGCGGCGAGCTCGCGTACCTGATTCGGCACGACCCGGAGTTCCGCGGCGTGCGGCGGGAGAACCTCGTCGAGGCCGGGCGGCGGGTCCGGCTCAAGAACCACATCTCACAGCTCGTCGAGTTCCTGGAACGCGGGATCGAGGGCAGCCGCTTCTCGTTCTACGTCGTCTCGGCGGCGCCCCGCGAGGTCATCGAGTCGGCGCTCGAGGGCATCGTTCCGCCCGATCACATCTATGGGACGGAGTTCGACTACGACCCGTCGACGGAAGAGGTGCGGGCGGTCCGGCAGGTGCCGGCCGGCTACGGCAAGGTCGAGGTGCTCGAGGAGATCGAGCGGCACCTGGACATCAGCCCCGATCGGACGATCTACGTCGGCGACGGCAGCTCCGACGTGCACGTGATGCTGCACGTGAACAACCGGGACGGGTTCACGATCGCGGTCTCCGAGAACCAGATGCTCTCGCGGATCGCGAAGCGCACCGTGTTGAGCGACAGCGCCCTGAGCGTCCTCGTGCCGGTGCTGCGCCGCGTCGGCTGGAGCGCGCCGGCGATTCGGGGCGTCTTCGACTCGTACGGATTGCCGCTGCTCGAGTGGGAGCGGGTCCGGACCGACTGGCTGACGATCGGCGAAGCCCCGCACCCTGAAGTGAACGACGCGTCGATCGCGTGAAGGAATCTTGAAAGGACCCCATGTCGGACTGGCTTGGTTGGACGGCGACTGCTGTGTTCACGTCCTCGTATTTCTTCACTCGCGCCGGCTCGCTCAGGCGCGTGCAGATGATCGCCGCGGTCATGTGGGTCGCGTACGGCGTGCTCGTCGGGGCGCCACCGGTCATCGTCGCCAATTTCCTCGTGCTCGGCGCGGCCGCCATGGCGACGTGGAAGGAGAACGCCTCGCAGTCCGGCGCGACAATCGTCGAGCCGTGACGGCCGCACGCCGCTCGCCCTGAGGAGCGCCGCGGAGTGCTATGCTCCGCGGGCAGTGATCCGGCTCACCCATCTCCCCAGCCGTCTTGACTCCCGAAAACTTCCACCAATTGAGTCAAGTTTTCGGGATCAAGACCGCGTCAGTAAACAATGCCACCTAGCGAGGCGGAGCCGCTCTGGTCTGAGGCGCAGCCTCGCGAGGATTGTCCCAATCCTCGCCGCCGTTGCGGCGCTGCCCTGGCCCCGGACCGCCGCCGCTCCCGCCCAGGAGGTTCTGGCGCTCGACGGCGACGTGAGCCCGGTCCACGACCCCGTCGTCATCAAGGAAGGCAGCACCTACTACGTGTTCTGCACGGGCGGACGGGCCGGACAGGGCGTCATCCCGGTCCGGACTTCCACGAACCTGCGGACGTGGAAAGCGTCGGGATACGTCTTCGCGGCGCTCCCCGAATGGGCGACCCGGGAAATCCCGCAGGCCCGAAACGCCTGGGCCCCCGACATCTCGTTCTACAACGGCAAATACCATCTCTATTACTCCGTCTCGTCGTTCGGGAGCCGGAACTCCGCAATCGGCCTGGCCACGACCCGCACGCTCGATCCGGCGAGCCCGGATCACAAGTGGGTGGACGAAGGCATGGTGCTCCGTTCGTACCAGGATCGGGACGACTGGAACGCGATCGATCCGAACCTGGTGATGGAGGACGACAAGAACGTCTGGCTGACCTGGGGGAGCTTCTGGGGCGGCATCAAGATGAGGCGTCTCGATCCCGCGACGGGGAAGCCTTCGACCACCGATACGGTCATGCACGCGCTGAGCAGCCGGCCGCGGGAACAGCCGATCGGCGGTTCCGTCGAAGCGCCAACCATCGTCCGCCGGGGGGACTACTGGTATCTCTTCGTCTCCTTCGATCGCTGCTGCCGCGGCGCGGACAGCACCTACAACGTCGTCGTCGGGCGGTCCCGCGACATCACGGGTCCGTACGTGGACAAGACCGGGACGAAGATGACAGAGGGCGGCGGCTCGCTCGTCATCGCGGCGACGACGCCGGCGTGGCGAGGTCCGGGACATCAGGCTGTCCTGCGTGAAGCGGGACAGGACTACCTGTTCTTTCACGCGTATTACGGCGCCGGCCTGGGGCGCGGCTCCGCGCTGCAGGTCTCGACGATGGTGTGGGAGGACGGGTGGCCGCGAGTCGGGACGTTGCGCTGAGAACTCCCAAAACCCGACTCCGAACCCCCAAATGTACTCGCCTCGTCGTCGCTGGGTGGAAGTCATGCGACTTTCGACCCCTAGACATTTTGGGAGTTGGGAGTTGGTTTTTTTGGGAGTCAATAGCGGGAGGTTTTATGCACTTGATGATCGTTGCGCTGTTGACCGTACTCCAGGCGCCGGCGCCGGCTGCACAACAGGCGACGCGCGACGAGGCCGCTATTCGTGACGTTGTGAAGGCATACGTGGCCGCCCGCGAACGGTCGGATGCGGCGGCCATCGGCGCGCTCTTCGCGGACGGCGCGGATCAACTGACGTCGTCGGGCGAGTGGCGCAAGGGACGGGACGAAATCGTCCGCGGCACTCTGGCGTCATCCAAGCAGACCAGCGGGACGCGCACGATCGCGCTCGAGACCATCCGCTTCCCCGCTTCCGGCGTCGCGCTCGCCGACGGCCGGTACGAGATCGCCGGCGGGCAGGAAGGCACCCGGAGGATGTGGACGACGTTTCTTCTGGTCCGAACGTCCGACAGCTGGCGCATCGCCGCGATTCGCAACATGCTCCCCGCGGCGCCGGCTGCGCCGGCCGTGAAATGAAGCAGGCGGAGGGCCGTCACACCACGCGTCCCGGGCAGTGCCGGCTTCAGGGCCGGCAGAATTGCCGACCTGAAGGTCGGCACTACTCGACATATGATGTTGGCGAAACGGCACACGAGAGCGTGGCGTAATAGCAACCTGGAGAGGGCCTTCATGACTGCATATCGTGTGATTCATCGCGGAGTGTTGACTGTTTTGCTCGCGCTGGCGGCCGCGGCGGCCTCGGCGCAAACCCCGGCTACGCAGGCGCCTTTCGTGCCGTCTGTCGGCCAGCCGGGGAAGGACGTCGTGTGGGTGCCGACGCCGGACACGCTCGTCGAGAAGATGCTCGACATGGCCAACGTGACGTCGCAGGACTACGTCATCGACCTCGGATCCGGCGACGGCAAGACCGTGATCGCGGCGGCCAAGCGCGGCGCGCGCGCGCTCGGCATCGAGTACAACCCGGATATGGTCGAGCTCGCCAAGCAGAATGCGGCGAAGGCGGGCGTGTCGGACAAAGCCAACTTCATGAAGGCCGACATCTTCGAGAGCGACTACTCGAAGGCCACCGTCGTCACCCTGTTCCTGCTGCCGACGCTGAACCTCAAGCTGCGGCCCACGCTTCTCGATCTGAAGCCGGGCACGCGGATCGTGTCGAACTCCTTCACGATGGAGGACTGGGAGGCGGACGAGACCGCGACGCTCACCGACGGACTGCACGAGCTGGTGCACGGCGCTGTTCTGGATCATCCCCGCGAAAGTCGAAGGCACGTGGCGGCTCGGGCAGGACGCGCTCACGCTCAAACAGGTGTTTCAGAAGGTCACGGGCACGCTCGGAGGCAAGCCAATCACCGAGGGCAAGCTGCGGGGCGACGAGATCACGTTCACCGTCGGCACGACCAAGTACACCGGACGCGTGAACGGCAACTCGATGCGCGGCACCGGCGGTGCGGCGTGGAGCGCGACGAAGTCCTGATCCGGACTGGAGTCAGCGGAGGGGACGGAGTTAGCGGAGGTCCTCAACTCGAACGTCTTCAACACGGAGAAACGGAGAACGGAGGAACGGAGATTGGTTTTTGCAAAACCAAATTCCGTTTCTCCGTTCCTCCGTTTCTCCGTGTTGAAACTCCGCTAGCTCCGTCCCCTCCGTTAACTCCCGATCAGCAGCGCGACGCGGCGAGCACCGGCAGGTCGCGCGACAACCCGGGCAGGCGGAGCGCGCCACGGTCGGCGAACTGCAGGCCTGACCCGGGCACCAGGTCGACGACCATGCGCGACACGATCACCTCGCCGGGCCCTGCCGCGGCGGCGAGGTCCCTGCTGATCTCGACGATCGGGCCATGCGGCTCCGACGGCTCGCACTCGCCGATGTGGACGCCGGCGCGGACCCCGATCCGCGACCGCTGAGCCACGGCGGCCACGGAGCAGCCGCACTGGACCGCGCGGCCGGGGCCGTCGAACATCGCCACCAGCGGCTCGGCGTCCGCGGCGACGGTCCGGCCGCGATACCACGCCACTTCGCGCGCGAACACGCGGCGCAGATGCTCGGCATCGGCCGGGCCCGCGTCGGACGTGACCGTCAGCACCGTGGCCAGCACGCGCTCGGGTCCGGTCCGCACGTGGGCGTGCGACAGGAAGCGCTCGATCTGGACGAGGATCTCGTCCTGATCGCCGACAAACGGCAGATGGTCGTCGCCCGAGAGCTCGACGAACGTGGCGCCGGGAATCCTCGACGCGAGATACCGTCCTTCCTCGACCTTCATGCACCGATCGCCGCGGCGGTGGAGCACGAGCGTCGGCACGCGGATCGAAGGCAGCACGTCGCGAATGTCGATCTCGGCGTTCATCCGCGTCAGCGCCACGGCGGCGCCGGGGCTCGAGCCCATGCGCAGGTAGGATGCCCACCACTCGCGGAACGCGGGATCCGCGGCCTTCGAGGGCGCCCGCATCTCGATGCCGACGGGGCCTCCCCACTCGGCGACCATCTCGTCGCAGAACGCATCGCGCTCCTCGCGCGTCGGGCCCCACGGGTAGTCCTCGTCGCGCAGCCGCCGGGCGTAGCTGCCGATCATCACGAGCGCCTCGGTCTTCTCCGGGTAGGTCGCGGCGAACAGGCTGCACAGCGGTCCGCCCTCGGAGACGCCCAGCAGGACCGCGCGCTCCGATCCCACCGCGTCCATGACCGCCCGCACGTCGTCGAGCCGCTGCTCGAGCGAGGGCAGCTGCGCGACGGGGACCGGATCGGACAGCCCCGTCCCGCGCTTGTCGAACAGAATCAGGCGCGACATCGACGCCAGGCGTCCGAGGAACCGGGCGAACGACGGCTCGCTCCAGAAGTACTCCAGGTGCGAGACCCAACCCATGACGAAGACGAGATCGATCGGGCCGGATCCCACGACCTGGTAGGCGATGTTCACGTTCCCGCTCCGCGCGTAGCTGACGCGGGGGACGGCCGTGGCCGGGACCGGCGCCGGACTCGCGGGCGCGGCAGGTTCCTCCACGACATGACCCGGCGCGGCGTCGCTGCCCGTGACCGGGGCCATGAACCGGTACCCTCGGCGGTGCGCGGTTTCGATGAATCGCGGCGTCCGCGGGTCGTCCTCGAGCGACTTGCGGACCTCGCGAATGGTGACCTTGAGCACCGCATCGCCGACGAACACGCCCGGCCAGACGGCGTCGAGCAGCTCCTGCTTCGGGACCAGCCTCCCGGCACGCTCCGCCAGGTACTGCAGGAGGGCGAAAGCCTTTGGTGTCAGCGGCATCGGGACGGCGCCGCGGTACAGGTGACCGCTCACCGCGTCGAGGCGGTACTCGCCAAACGCCAGGAGAGATTCCGATTTCATACGGCTGAGGTGCTCGCGTCCGGGAAGGCCAATTGTATCGCCGCCCGGCCTCTTACCCAATCGTTACCGAACGCTCACGTCCTGATAACTGTTTTTCTCCGGAAGATCCGTATGCTCTCGGTGGAGGGTTAAGACACATGCAACGCCTGTATATCACCGCCGCCTGCCTCGCCGCCTGCGCGCTGTCCCCGCAGCTCGTGGCGCGCGCCGACGGCCAGACCACCGCGGTGCCGACCCATAAGCACTACGACAAGCCGGCCGGGTACGACCAGGCCGTGGCGCCCGGCATGCCGGTCGCGCCGCGGCTGCAGAATCTCGGGGTCCACACCTTTACGGTCACGACGAAGAGCGACCGCGCGCAGCTGTTCATCAACCAGGGCATGAACCTGGCGTACGGGTTCAACCATGCGGAGGCCGTGCGCGCGTTCTCCGAAGCCGCGCGGCTCGATCCCGAGTGCCGCGATGGCGTACTGGGGCCACGCGCTCGTCCTCGGACCGAACATCAACGCGACGATGAACGCGGAGGACGAGCCGAAGGCACGCGACCTGGTGCAGAAAGCCGTCGCGCTGAAGGCGAAAGCGACGCCGCGAGAGCGCGCGTACATCGACGCGCTCGCCGAACCGCTACACCGGCAAGGCCGAGGACCGGAAGAAAGCCGACCGGGCCTTCGCCGACGCGATGCGCGCGGTGGTGAAGGCGTATCCGGACGATCAGGACGCCGGGACCATCTACGCCGAGTCGCTGATGGATCTCCGTCCGTGGAACTACTGGACGCGCGACGGTCTGCCGTACGACGAGACGCGCGAGGTCCAGGCGTCGCTCGAGCGGGTCCTGGCGAAGAACCAGAACCATCCCGGCGCGCTGCACCTGTGGATCCATCTCTGGGAGGCCACCGATACGCCCGAGCGCGCGGAGGCCGAGGCGGATCGCCTGCTTCCGCTCATGCCGGGGGCCGGGCACATCGTCCACATGCCCGCGCACATCTATCAGCGCGTGGGGCGTCACGCCGACGTCGTGAAGTCCAACCAGCTCGCGGCAAAGGCCGATGAGGATTACATCGCCCAGTGCCGCGCGCAGGGCCTCTATCCGCTTGTGTATTACCCGCACAACCTGCACTTCATCTGGATGGGTGCCTCGGCGAGCGGGCAGGGCAGGCTGGCGCTGGAATCGGCGCAGAAGCTCGCCGGCGCGATTCCGCACGAGGCGCTCGCGACCACGCCGATCCTGCAGGGGTTCCTCGTGGTCCCTTACTGGGCGATGGTCCGGTTCGGCCGATGGGACGACATCCTCGCGGACAAAGGACCGCGCCACGAGACCGTCTTCACCCGCGCCGCGTGGCGGTACGCGCGCGCCATGGCGCTCAGCGCGAAGGATCGCCTCGACGAGGCCGACATGGAGCTCGGCCAGCTGAGGGTGCTCGTGTCGGACCCGGAGCTCAAGGCGCAGGTCACCTTCTCGAACAACACGGGCTACGCGATCATGCGCATCGCCCCGGAGGTTGTCGCGGGCGAGATCGCCGCGAAACGGAAGGACTGGGACAAGGCCGTGCTGCACATGGACCGCGCGATCCGCTACGAGGACGCGTTGATCTTCCAGGAGCCGGCCGACTGGCACGCGCCCGTCCGCCAGAACCTCGGCGCCGTGCTCCTCGCCGCCGGGCGCGCCGACGAAGCGGAAGCGGTGTTCTGGGAAGACCTGAGGAAGAACGCCGAGAACGGCTGGTCGCTCTTCGGGCTGGTGCAGGCGCTGAAGGCGCAGGGCAAGGACGCGGAGGCCGCGGCGGCCGAAGCGCGATTCACGAAAGCGTGGAAGGACGCCGACGTCAGGCTGACAACGGAAGCTGGCGGAATCTTGAACAGGAGATCAGGAGGTTAGGAGGTCAGGAGATTAGGATATTTTCTCCTGGTCTCTCGACCCTCCTGACTCCTGTTTCGGAGGGATACATGGTTTTCTTCACGCTCCCGACGGTCGTCGGTCCGGGCCAGGGGCTCGACGCCCCGCTCGGACCGCTGGGCGCGATTCACAAAGTACCGGGATTCGTCACCGAAGGTCGCGTCGCGATAGTCGAGCACACGCTGCCGCCGCGTCACCTCGCGGCCCCGCTGCACCGCCACTCGCGCGAGGACGAGCTGTCGATCGTGCTCGAAGGACGGCTCGGAGCGAGGCTCGGCGACGACGTGGTGATCGCCGAAGCGGGGTCGTATGTGTTGAAGCCGCGCGGCCAGTGGCACACGGTCTGGAACCCGGGGGACACGCCGCTGCGTTTCATAGAGCTGCTGGTTCCCGGCGAGTCCGACCTGTACTGGCAGCGGCTTTCGGCGCTGCTGGCGGCGGGCGCCAACGGCACCGACCCCGCGCTCCGGCGTCTGGCGGCGGAGTACGGGATCGAGGTCGACTTCGACAGCGTTCCCGAACTGTGCGTGCGGTATGGGCTGACATTCGAATAGGCGCAATCGGTGGCGTCCGGCTTCAGCCGGACCATGCCGTGAGCGTCCGGCTTTAGCCGGACCATGCGCATCGGTGGCATCCGGCTTTCTTGGCCGCCGTAGCCGCGGTGTCGGGTCAGGCGGCGAAGGCGGCAGCCGGACCATGCCGCTGTTAGAATCTGCGCGGATGCGCCGCACCCTCGTCTCCGGTCTTGCCTGGCTCACCGTCGTCATCGCGGGCATCACCGCGGGGACACAGCCGGCGGCGGAGATCCGGCCCCTCGATCCCCAGCGCGTGCAGGACCAGCAGGAGATGACGTGGGCCGACTATCGCCCCATCCCCGGGGTGAACTGGGCCGATCCCTCGCTCGTCGCGCAGCGGAAGCTCCGCGTCGCGCTCGTCGCGGTCGATTTCCCCGACCAGCCGTTCGTCATCACGGTGCCGAAGCAGTCCGACCTCTTCGGCAACCCGCAGATCGATCCGATTCCGCGCGCCGATGTGGCGAAGTTCTACAGGGACTTCCTCGGCACGCCGAGTCCGATCAATCACGGCCAGACGATCAACGGCTACTGGATGGAGCAGTCGCGCGGCAAGGTGGGCATCGCGCCAGATCGACGCGTTCGGGCCGTACCGGATGACGAAGAACCTGTTTCAGTACGGCCTCAACGAATGGGGCCAGGCCGGCGGCTGCCCCGGCGGCTTCACGTGCAACACGCGGATGGAGCCTGACGTCGACGCGCTGTGGCTGGCGGACGCGGGCGCCGACATCAAGTCGAAGTACGACATCGTCCTGCGGATCTACGCCGGCTACGACGAGACGAGCGTGTGGCAGGAGTTCGGCGAGATGAAGTTCGCGTCGAAGGAGGACATCCCCGCCGAGTGGGGCAACCCCGATACGTCGATGCCGCGATGGGTGGCGACGCGCTACGTGCCCTGGACGACGCTGGAAAGCCGGGCAGATGCAGTGGGGACTGTCGTCGGTCCGGCAGGGAGAGAACTCCGGCACCATCACGCACGAGATCGCGCATTTCGCCTTCCGCACCGGCGACAACAACAACAACCCGTACGCCACGCCGTATCGGCGGGTCGGATCGGGCCCGTGGGACATCATGGACCGCGGGTCGTTCAACGGACCTGGAGGACCGCACCGGCGCTGGGTCGTGCCGGCCACCGAGGGCGCGTCGATGCCCGCCGGGTTCATGCTCCGCAACCGCATGCGCTACGAGTTCGTGACGGCCGAGCAGCGTGCTGAAGCTGAATCGGAACGGCTTGGCCGCCTCCGGGCTCGCGGTCGCGACCATCACCGCGCGCGCGGTCGAGCCGGGCCGGGCGCGCTCGCCGGCATGAGCGATCGGCTCGACGGCGACGCGCCGCAGGATCGGACGCCCGCCGTGCGACATGACCTGCCAATCCGCTGTGCGCCGGCCAGTCGGTGTTCAACTTCTACACCGTCGAGGTCGTTCAACGGATCGGCTACGACTCGTTCACGCCCGACAACGGCGTGCTCATCGCGAAGAACAAGAACACCGAAGGCCAGTCCTGCGGGTACAACTGCTTCACCTGGGTGATCGACGCGCACCCCGAGGACATCAACATGCTGGACTTCACGCGGCCCGACGGCACACGCGTGATGCGGACGCCTGCCGACTACCGGCAGCTCAACGACGCGTTGTTCCATGCGGGACTCCGCTCCGGCAGCGCGTACGAATGGCAGGACACCGCCAACCGGCTCCACTTCTACGTGATCGACCTGCGGAGGGACGACAAGGGCATCCTGTCTTATACGGTCGGCGTCCGATCGCTCGACGGCGCCGGGCCGCAGACACGCGGCGTCGCGGTGTCGGCGCCGGCGGCCGTGGCGGTTGCCGGATCGTCCTCGTTCAACGTGACGCTGAGGAATACCGGCGCCGCTGCACCCGCCAGGACACCGTCGCCGCATCCACAGGATGCCGGACCGTACCTGCCAGCGACATCTATCGCGTGTCGGTGTCGATCGACCGTCCCGAGTGGTCCGCCTCACTTCAGAACGCGCTCGTCGCGGTGAAGGTCGGCGAGTCGATCGCCGTGCCCGTGCACGTCACGCGAGGGGCCACGGCGCCGACGAAAGTCACGGTCGTCGCCGTGTCGGAGAGCGATCCGACGAAGACGGCCACGGTCTCGACGGTCGTGTCCGCGCCGGCGCGGAGGTAGAACGCTTCCATTCGGCCTGAAGAGTGAAGGACTAGAGCCGGTTTCAAAACCGAAGGTGGCATCCGGCTTCAGCGAACGGACCTAGCGGGTGCTGAAACCACTTCTCGTTCTCGTGGCTTCCGCCTTCGGCGGAGAGGCCGCATGTATCGCGGCTGCAGCCTACTGCTCGTCTTCGTCATCGCCGGCTGCCGCGCGACCGATCCACCGCTAGCCCGCCGGAGGTCCCGTGATCAGTCTGACGCTCGTCAACGGCCGGGTCTGGACCGGCAACCCCTCGCAGCCCGACGCCGAAGCCGATCGGCATCGCCGGCGATCGAATCGTCGCGGTCGGCAGCACGGCGGACATCCGCGCGCAGCACCACGGCGGCGAGATGGTGAATCTCAACGGGCGGTTCGTGGTGCCCGGCTTCATCGATTCCCACGTTCACTTCCTCGACGGCGGGTTCCGGCTCGCCTCAGTCCAGCTCCGGGATGCCGCCACGCGCGAGGCATTCGTCGCGCGCATCGCGGCGTTTGCCGCGACCGTGCCGGCGGGCACGTGGATCACCGGCGGAGACTGGGACCACACGCTCTGGGGCGGAGAGCTGCCGCGCCGCGACTGGATCGATGCGGCCACGCCGAATCACCCCGTCTGGGTCAACCGGCTCGACGGCCACATGGCGCTGGCCAACTCGGCCGCGCTGCGCGCCGCCGGGGTGACGCGCGAGGCGGCGGATGTCGCGGGCGGAGAGATCGTCCGCGACGCGAGGCGCGAGCTGACCGGCGTCCTCAAAGACAACGCGATGGATCTCGTCGCGGCGAAGGTGCCGCCGCCGGACGATGCGCTGAAGGATCGCGCGCTCGAGGCCGCGATGCGCCACGTCGCGGCGCAGGGAGTCACGACCGTCCACAACATGGGGTCGTGGGACGATCTCGCCGTGTTCGACCGCGCCGCGCGCGCAGGCCGGCTGGCCACGCGAATCTACGCCGCGGTGCCGCTGGACAGCTGGGAGCGACTGCGGGACACCGTCGCCGCGAAACGCTTCGGTCCGGAAGGACGCGGCGACGCCTGGCTGCGGGTCGGCGCGCTCAAGGGGTTCGTCGACGGATCGCTCGGATCGCACACGGCCGCGTTTCACGACCCGTTCACCGACGCGCCCGGCGAGCGTGGCCTGTTCGTCACGCCGCCAGAGGATCTCTACACGTCGGATCTCCGGCGCCGACAAGGCCGGCCTGCACGTGGTCGTGCACGCGATCGGCGATCGGGCCAACACGACGCTGCTCGACATCTTCGAGCGCGTGGCGCGCGAGAACGGCCCGCGCGACCGCCGCTTCCGCGTCGAGCACGCCCAGCACCTGGCGCCGGCGGACGTTCCGCGGTTCGGCGCGCTGGGCGTCATCGCGAGCATGCAGCCGTACCACGCGATCGACGACGGGCGATGGGCGGAACGGGTGATCGGGCCGGTGCGAAGCCGCACGACTTATGCATTCCGATCGCTTCTCGACACGGGCGCGCGGCTGGCGTTCGGCAGCGACTGGTACGTCGCGCCGCCGACGCCGCTCGAAGGGATCTACGCGGCGGTGACGCGGCGCACGCTCGACGACAAGCACCCGGACGGCTGGGTGCCGGAGCAGAAGATCACGGTGGAAGAGGCGCTGAAGGCCTACACGCAGACCGGCGCGTCCGCGTCGTTCGAGGAGCACGCGAAGGGGACGATCGCCGCCGGCATGCTCGCGGACCTGACCGTGATCGATCGGGACCTGCGGACCATTCCCGCCGCCGAGATCCGGCACGCGACGATCGTCCGGACGATCGTCGCCGGGCGGACTGTGTTCCCTGAGTGGAGACAACGGAGTTGACAGAGTCAGCGGGGACGTTTCTCACCACAGCGCTGCGCGTAAACTGAACGCCCCCATGCAGGACGCACGTTCGATCGTCGTCGTCGGCGCCGGCATATTCGGCGTCACCGCCGCACTGGAGCTCCGCACGCGCGGATGGCACGTCACCGTGGTGGATCCCGGTCCCGTGCCGAGACCCGTGGCGGCGTCGACCGACATCAGCAAGGTCGTGCGCATGGACTACGGCGCCGACGAGCTCTACACCGCGATGAGCGAGGCCGCGCTTTCCGGGTGGGATCGCTGGAACGAGGCGTGGGGATCGCCGCTCTATCATCAGGACGGCTTCCTGCTGCTCTCGACCGAGCCGATGCGGCCGGGCGGGTTCGAGCACGAGAGCTTCGCGCTGCTGCGGCGCCGCGGCCACGCGCCCGAGCGGATCCGGCCCGGCGATCTCGAATGGCCGGTTCACCGGATGGGCGGAGGCCAGATACCGGGACGGCTACTTCAGCCCGCGCGCCGGCTGGGTCGAGAGCGGCCGGGTCGCTCGCGCGTCTCGCGGCGCAGGCCGCCGCTGACGGCGTCGTCCTCGCCGAAGGGGTCACGTTCGATCGGCTCCTGGAAACGGACGCCGGCGTCGCCGGCATCCGCACAACGGATTCGACGGAGCTCCGCGCCGATGCCGTGCTCGTCGCCGCCGGGGCGTGGACGCCGGTGCTGCTGCCTCACCTGCCGACGTGATGTGGCCCGTACGGGCAGCCGGTCGTCCACCTCACCGTGGAGCGCGCGGCAGATTGGCAGGCGCCGAAGTTCCCTGTGTGGGCCGCCGACATCTCGAACACCGGCTGGTACGGCTTCCCCGCCCTCGCGGACGGAACGCTGAAGATCGGCCGTCACGGCCCCGGGCGCCGCGTGCACCCCGATGATCCCCGCACGGTCCTGCCCTCCGAGCTCGCCCCCTTCCGGGAGTTCGTGCGCGAGAGCCTTCCGGCGCTGTCAGGCGCGCCGATCGCGGCCACGCGTCTCTGCCTCTACTGCGACACGTTCGACGGGGATTTCTGGATCGATCGCGATCCGGACCGTGCCGGCCTGGTCGTCGCGGCGGGCGACAGCGGACACGGCTTCAAGTTCGCCCCAGTGCTCGGTCCCCTGATCGCCGACGTCGTCGAGCGCCGGCCGAATGCCTGGGCGCCGAGGTTCGCCTGGCGCGCGCGCGTGGCCGACGGCAAGGAAGCCGCCCGGGCGAGATAGCTGGACTGGAAGATCAACTCCCAAAAAGCCAACTCCCAACTCCGGGATGACCGCTCGGACGGGGAATCGCAGACCTTCCAGCGGCCAGTCGTAGCTCTTGCCGTTCGTCTTCCTGGGCACCGCGCACATCGCCGGGGCTTCGGACAGGCGCTTCACCGACAGCACGGAGATCGTCTTCGCGTCTTCGTCGACGATGCCGGTCGATCTCGAGGCGGTGCCCGACGTCCTCTTTCACCGCCGGGTGGTCCTTCACGACGAACAGCGCCCTGGCCTGCTCGCTGATGAACACCGCCTTCGCGCCGTCGTTCAGACACTTCTTGACGCAGTCCGGGTTGTTCGGGCGTACCTCGCCATCCCGCGTACGCGTGCGCACTGCTGGTCCGAGAACCAGCCGGTCCACGTAACGGTCTTCGTGGCGGCGTGACGCGGCGCCGCGCCCGGCGTCGATGCCGCGAGCGCCAGGGCCATCGTCCATGCAGGACATGGCGAATCATCGTCAGACCTCTCTTCCTGAATCCATCTCGCCGACTTCCGAGCAGAGCGACCGGGAGCTGGCGCGGGCTGCGATCTGGAGCAGTCGGCGCGATGGCTGAGCTCCCGCGAACTGACCAACGGACGATCAAGGCGGCTGGGCCGACGACATCCTGAGCCTGGCAGCTCAGCCGCGCGAACACGTCGCGGTCAGCCTGCACCTCGGCACGCGTTCAAGTGGGCGTGGTGGATCCTGTGGCCCGTCGTGTTCATGTTCGTCGCCACGGGCATCGGCCTCGTCTACTATTTCGCGCCCGACGCCAACAGGATGGATCTGGATCAGGATCCGCCTCGCGACGGTGCTCTGGGTCTCGTCTCGCTCGCGTTCAAGGCTACCTCACTACTTCGGAGACTACAACGAGACCTACGGCACGCTCGGCGCCTTCATCGTCGTCCTGACGTGGTTCTACCTCTGTCGCCGTCGGCGGGGCCGAGCTGAATGCATCGAGCGTCGCCACCGCTCCGGGGAGAAGGTGCCTGGAAAAAGATGATCGGGCCGATGGCGAAGCGGGACTACGAAGAGCGGCGGGCGAAGGGGCCCGATTCGCCGGACGACGTGAACTGCGCTCAGGATGCCGCCGCCGCGCGACGAACACCGCGTGCTCGTCGCGGGAAGCGCCCGCCGTCGCTCGTCGCGGGAGTGGCCAGGCGACGAGCTATGGCGAGGCCTCGCCGAAGCGCGCTGAGTCCTGAACGCGCGTTAGCTCGGGCAGCTGGTAGCTGAGTCTGGAAGCGTGCAGCTCGGAAGCTGGAAGCTTACTTAGGCTTCCAGGCGTCTGGGCGCAGCGTCCCTGATGTGCCCCAATACACGGGCGGCGCGTGCCTCGACGGATGGTCCGGCTTGGACGACGAGTTCGTTCGATCCCGCAGGTCGTAGGCATCGAACACGCGATCGACGCGATCGAGGTGGCGGGAGATCCGCGAGCGCTGCACGACCGGAATGTATATCGGCACCGCTACGGGCACTTCCCTGACTCGCTCCGGCTCGTGATGGTCGATGACGACGACCTGCGGTTCCGGCGCCTGCGGGGCTACCTGGGTGATGAACGGCTCCGGCGCAACGGGTGGCGGCGGTGTCCGGGCGCTCCGGACCATCGCGACGATCACCCGCTGGCTCACGCCGGATTCCTTCAAATACTTGAGCGTCTCCGTATCGATCGGAAACACCGAAGGGTCCACCTCGATCAACGCCAGCAGCACGTCGTCGCCCAGGCCCGCACGCGTCAATTCGACGACGTCGCGGATGGTCAAGGCCTCGGCGCGAGCCGCCGACATGGCCAGGAGCGCTACGAATACATAGACCAGCCGCCGCATGGGCACCTCCGGTGGGACAACCTCGCTGGCCGTGCAACCATAATGCCGGAGGGCTGACCCAGTAAACAAGGGCTGCCCGCGGCCGGCCAGGCGCGGGGGTCCTTTCCTTAGGACAAGCAGTGTCCCCGCCCGGGTTCCGGCCGGAGGCGAAGCGGGCGCGATCCGCGTCATTTCCGGCCTGAATCCCGGGGGTTCCCGCGCCGATATGCGGGGCACAGCAATTGCTTTTTTGCTGGTCTTCAGGAGAAATCATGAGTTCCAGAAGTCTTGCGGCGCTGCTCGTGGCCGGCTGCATAACGGCCGCCGCCGGCGGCGCGTATGTGGCCGTGCGACAGAACGCCGCCTCCCAGCCGGCCGTTGCGGCCCCCGTTGCGGCGGCTCCGGCCCCGGCGGCCTCTCCCCAGCCGGTCTCGGAGACCGAGGCCCTTGTAGGCCGGACCCCGGCGAGTTCCGGGCCGGCAGACCGGGGGCGGCGGAGCCGGCGGCCGGCGGATCCGGCGCCGACGGTCGTCCCGGCGCCGGCCGCACCGATCCCCCCTGAGGCGCCGCTCCTTGAACGGCCCGACCCGGTTCGGTCCGGCTCGACGGCGCGCTCTGAACCGGTTCCCGAAGCGCGAACGACGACCCGCCGTCGCCCCGCGGCCGGCGGACCGGGGGCCGAGCAAGCTCGTCAATCGCCGCCCCCCGCGCCGGCCAACCCGGTGACGCCGACCGCCGCGCCGCAGGGGACGGAAACTCCCGGCCGCCACGCCCGCGGTTGAGCCTGTACCGGAGCCCGTCCGCGCGCCGGAGCCGCCGCCGGCTCCTCCTCAACCGCAGTTCGAAGAAGTCGTGCTGCCCGCCTCCTCCGTCGTGGGTCTCCAGGTGGACACGCCGCTGTCGAGCGAGCGTGCGCGGATCGAGGATCGGGTCGACGCGCGGGTGACGCGCGACGTCACCAGTTCCGGGCGCCTCGCCATTCCTGCGGGCTCACGCGTCGATTGGATCCGTCACGCTCGTGGAACGCGGCGGGAAGATGAAGGAACGTGCGCGTCTCGGCGTGCGCTTCCACACGCTCGTGCTCGCGGACGGCCGCGAGGTGCCGCTGCGCACCGAAGCGATCTTCCGCGAGGGAGACTCGCCGGCGAACGAGAGCGCACGGAAGATCGGCGGGGCCGCGATCGGCGGCGCGATTCTCGGCGCCATCATGGGCGGCGGCAAGGGGGCCGCGATCGGCGGCGCGGCAGGCGCGGCCGGCGGCTCGGCGGCCGTCATGGCGGGGGATCGCAACGCGGCGACGCTCCCGGCGGGAACGGTCGTCACCGTCCGGCTGTCGGCTCCGGCGACGATCGAAGTGGAGAAGCGCGAACAGTGAGATAACGGAGGGGACGGAGACAGCGGAGGGTTTAACACGGAGCAACGGAGAAACGGAGCAACGGAGGCAAAAACATTTTTGTTCTCCGTTTCTCCGTTCCTCCGTTTCTCCGTGTTTTGACAAGACTTCGTTATCTCCGTAACCTCCGTTAACTCATGACGGCGCATTCCTCCGAGTTCGGCGACATGGATCCGGAGGCGTTCCGGCGTGAAGCGCACCGCGTCGCCGACTGGATTGCGGACTACCTCGCGGGATCCGAGCGCTACCCGGTGCTCGCGCAGGTACGGCCCGGCGAAATTGCCGCGGCGCTCCCCTCGCACGCGCCGGACCGGGGCGAATCCTTCGACGCCATCTTTGCCGACTTCGAGCGGGTGCTGATCCCCGGCATCACGCACTGGAACCACCCCGGCTTCTTCGCCTACTTCTCGATCACCGGCAGCGCGCCCGGGATCCTGGCGGAGTTCCTGTCCGCCGCGCTCAACGTCCAGGCGATGCTGTGGCGGACGTCGCCGGCGGCGACCGAGCTCGAAGAGGTCGCGCTCGGCTGGCTCCGGCGGCTGCTCGGCCTGCCGGACGGCTTCGAAGGGGTCATCTACGACACGGCGTCGATCTCCACGCTGCACGCGCTTGCGGCGGCGCGCGAGCGAGCGGCGCCCACGGTCCGCACGCGGGGTCTTGCCGGCCGCAGCGACGTCGCGCCGCATGCGCGTGTACTGCTCCGACCAGGCGCACTCGTCCATCGACAAGGCCGTCATCCTGCTCGGTCACGGGCAGGAGTCGCTCCGCAAGATTCCGAGCGATGCGGATTTCCGCATGCGCGCCGGCGCTTCTCGCCGCCGCGATCGCGGAGGACCGCGCCGCCGGGTGGCTGCCGCTCGCTGTCGTCGCGACCGTCGGGACCACTTCGTCGACGAGCATCGATCCGGTGCCCGAGATCGCCGAGTTGTGCCGCCGTGAATCGATCTGGCTGCACGTCGATGCGGCGTACGCGGGCGTCGCCGCGATGGTGCCGGGGTACGAGTGGATCCTCCGCGGGGCCGAGCACGCCGACTCGCTCGTCGTCAATCCGCACAAGTGGCTGTTCACCCCGTTCGATCTCGTCCGCGTTGTATTGCCGGCACATGGACCTGGTGCGCGCCGCGTTCGCGCTGACGCCCGAGTACCTGAAGACGGTGGAGGCCGCGCCGGTCCGGAACCTGATGGACACGGGCGTGCAACTCGGGCGGCGGTTCCGCGCGCTCAAGCTGTGGATGGTGCTGCGGCATTTCGGCGCGGACGGTCTTCGCGCGCGGCTCGCCGAGCACATGCGTCTCGCGCGGCTCTTCGGCGGCTGGATTGACGACGACGCCGCATTCGAGCGCGTGGCGCCGGTGCCCTTCAGCGTCGTGTGCTTCCGGGCGCTGACTTCACCCGATCGCGCACGGAACGCGCGCGACGTCGAAACGGACATCGACGCGTTCAACGAGCGGCTGCTCGAAGCCGTCAACGCCGGCGGCGAGATATTCATCTCTCACACCCGCCTCAACGGCCGGTACGCGCTTCGGCTCGCCATCGGCAATCTGCACACGACCGAAACGCACGTCGCGCGCGCGTGGGCGTTGTTGCGGCAACACGCCGACGATCTCCGCGCGCAATTGGTCCGGCTGAAGCCGGACCGCCACGAGCAGGAACACGCCGCAATGGTCCGGCTGCCTGCCCGCCGTAGCTCCGCGCATAACGATCGGAGCGGAGGTGGGAAGCCGGACGCCACGAGAGCACTGAACGGCTGAGCTCTGCCCGTCCTGATTCCGTTTCAGGGAGGAAGATCTCCCGCGAGGCACATCGATTGCACCTCCGCTGATGTCAGACGGCCGTCCCGTACGGACGAGCCGCGAAACATGAAGGAGAGATATGTTGCGAAGATTCCTGGTCACGGCCTCATTGATCGTTCTCACGTCGGCGGCGGCGCCCACGAACGCGTCGGCTGACTGGCTGTTCACGCCGTTTGTCGGCGCCACGTTCGGCGGCAGCGCCAACATCGGCGGCTTCGGCGAAGATCTCGATGACGAGTTCGAGCGCAAGCTCAACTACGGGGCGACGCTCGCGTGGATGGGCGGAGGCGTCGTCGGCTTCGAGCTCGACTTCGGCTATTCGCCGAACTTCTTCGAGGTTTCCCCCGACGACGATGATTTCGATCTGAGCGGCGACGGGAACGTCACGACCTTCATGGCCAACCTCGTCATCGGCGCGCCGCTCGGCGCCGTCCGTCCTTACGCCTCGGGCGGCGTCGGTCTCGTCAAGACGAGCGTCACCGACATCGATGACTTCGTGGACGTAAACAGCACGGATTTCGGATTCAACGCCGGGGCGGGCATCATGGGGTTCTTCAACGACAACGTCGGCATTCGCGGCGATATCCGGTTCTTCCGTTCGCTGCACGATGTGGATCCCGACGGACTGGACATCGAGCTCGGAGGGTTCAAGTTCTGGCGCGGCACCCTCGGGGTGACGTTCAAGTTCTGAGCCGCGTACTCAGACGTATTGCCAGATTTCCAGTTTGAGCCACGGATTCACACTGGCCAACACGAGGTCTGTGTGATCCGTGTTCTCCGTGTGACTCCGTGGCTCTATCCACGCCCGCAGGTCTTTCAGCGCGCCGGCCACGGCGTCGGGATGGGTGGACTGTGGCGTGGTCTTGCGTCCCACCGAAGCTTCCGGCGTGATCGATGCCTTCACGTCCGCGTCGAACAGCGGCGAATGCGCGCGCCATTCGTCGATCGTCAGGACGTCGAACGAGCGGCGCTCGCCGACCAGCCGCCGCACGAGCGCGCCGACGACTTCGTGCGCCTCGCGGAACGGCATTCCCTTGGCCACCAGGTAGTCGGCGACGTCGGTGGCGAGCAGCAGGCCTGACGCGGCCGCTTCGGTCGCCGGCCGATTGATCGACAGTCCCGCGATCACCGACACCGGCGGCGTCGAGCGAAGCGCGCAGCGTGTCCTCGGCGTCGAAGAGCGCTTCCTTGTCTTCCTGCAGGTCCTTGCTGTACCCGATCGGCAGCCCCTTCATCGTCGCCAGCCAGCCGGCCAGGCGGCCGATGACGCGCCCGGCCTTGCCGCGAACGAGCTCCAGCGGATCGGGGTTCTTTTTCTGCGGCATCAGGCTGCTGCCGGTCGCGACCGTGTCGGCAAGCTCGAAGAACCCGAACTCTTCCGACGTGAAGAGGATCAGATCCTCGGCCAGCCGGCTCAGGTGCACCATCGTCAGAGCGGCCGCGTGCAGGAACGTCGCGACGAAATCGCGATCGCCCGTGGCGTCGATGCTGTTGAGGACGATGCGGGAGAACCCGAGCCGCTCGGCGAGCGCGTGGACGTCGATCGCGTAGCTGGTTCCGGCAATCGCGCCGGAGCCGAGCGGCAGCTCGTCGGCCTCGGCGAGCACCGCCGCGAAGCGGAAGTGATCGCGGCGCAGCGCGGCGGCGTGGGCGAGGAAGAAGTGGGCGACCAGGACCGGCTGCGCGCGGCGCATGTGCGTGTACGACGGCATCAGCGCATCGCCCGAGGCGTCGGCCTGGTCGGCGAGCACGGCCGCGAGCGCGGCGATCCGCGCTGCACCTGCGGGATCCGGCGCTTCAGGTAGAGCCGGAGATCGACCGCCACCTGCTCGTTGCGCGACCGGCCCGTGTGCAGGCGGCGGCCGGCGTCGCCGACGCGCGCCACCAGCTCGCGTTCGACGAACGAGTGCACGTCCTCGTCGTTGCGCGCGGCCTCGGACGTGAAGAAGTGTGGATCCGACGACGCCCTCGAGGCGATGTCCTCGAGCGCGGCGCGGATGGCCGACGCGTCGGCGCGCGTCAGCACGCCGGCGCGCGCCAGGCCTTCGGCCCACGCCAGGCTCCCCCGCACGTCGTCCTCGAACAGGCGGCGATCGAACCGGAACGACGCGCCGAACTCGAACAGCGCCGCATCGGGATCGCCGGCGAACCGGCCGGACCAGAGGTTGGCCATCGTTCAGGGCCTCACCGGTTCCGACCGGGCGGCCGCCTTGCGCGCCGCGGTCTCGATCGGCAGCCCCCAGATCTTGATGAACCCTTCGCCGCGCTGTGGTCGTAGAGGTCCCCGGTGTCGTAGGTCGCGAGGCTGTGATCGTAGAGCGCGAACGGCGACTTGCGTCCGACGACGCGGCAATCGCCTTTGAAGAGCTTCAGCCGGACGACGCCGGTGACTTTGGGCTGGATGGCCTTCACGAACGCGTCAATCGCCTCGCGCGCGTGCGAGTACCAGAGGCCGTTGTAGACGAGATCCGCGTAGGTGCGAGCCATGTCGTGCCGGATGCGATCCAGATCGCGGGCGATCACGAGCTTCTCGAGCTCGGCGTGCGCCGCGTGCAGGACGACGGCGGCCGGCGCTTCGTAGATCTCGCGCGACTTGATCCCGATCAGCCTGTTCTCGACCATGTCGATGCGGCCGACGCCGTGTGAACCCGCAATCGTCTCGAGGCTCTCGATGAGCTCGACGAGCGGCATGTCGATGCCGTTGGCCCGGACCGGCACGCCGGCCTCGAAGTCGATCTCGACGTAGGCTGGTTGATCGGGGCAGTCCTGCGGCGACCTGGTCAGGGTGAAGATGTCGTCCGGCGGCTCCGTCCACGGATCTTCGAGCATGCCGCACTCGATCGAGCGGCCCCAGAGGTTCGAGTCGATGCTGTAGGGACTCGCCATCGTGACGGGGACCGGAATGCTGCGCGCGCGCGCGTACTCGATCTCGTCCGGGCGGGTCATGCCCCACATGCGCGCCGGGGCGATGACCTTGAGCCCGCCGTCGAGCGCGCGCACGGAGATGTCGAGGCCCACCTGGTCGTTGTCCTTCCCGGTGCAGCCGTGAGCGATCGCGGCCGCCCCCTCCATCCGCGCAATCTGGACGAGGTGGCGGGCGATCAGCGGCCGCCCGAGCGCGGTCGTCAGCGGGTACCGATCTTCATAGATCGCCCCGGCCTGCAGCGCCGGCAGAATGTAGGCGCGGGCGAATTCTTCACGGGCGTCGATCACGTGCGCCCGCACGGCCCCGACCGCCAGCGCGCGCTCGCGCACGTCCGACAGCTCCTGGCCCTGACCGAGATCGAGCGTCAGCGCGATGACCTCGGCGCCGAACTTCTCGGCGAGCCAGGGGATCGCCACCGACGTGTCGAGCCCGCCGGAATACGCAAGGATTATTCGCTGCATTCAGTGTCTCCCAATGGGATCAATCACGCTTGAGCCGTTTCAAAACCGAAGGTGGCATCCGGCTTCAGCCGGACTTCTCGGGTTTTGAAAATCACTTGCAGTTACTGATCGCCAATCGCGAACGCCCGTCATTCGCTGGACCGCTTTAGCCATTCGCAGGGTCCGGCTGAAGCCGGATGCCAGCGAGTCGGCGAAAGCCACGGTTAGTCACTGCCGCCACTCGTCCAGCCGTCGTGACAAAACGGCGGCGTCCGGCGCGCTGCGGCAGATGACGAGGATCGTGTCGTCGCCGGCAATCGTGCCGACGATCTCCGCCAGCCCGGCGCGATCGATCGCGACGGCCAGGGGCTGCGCCTGGCCGGTATCGGTCTTCAGCACCACCAGCTGCTCCACGGCTTCGTGCCGCCGGAGGTAGTCGTCCACGGCGGTCCGGAGCACGATCCCGGGATCGACCGGTGGCTCCTGGCCCGATCCGGCGCGCCGGTACGCGCCGTCGGCCGCCCTCTTGATGAGCCCGAGATCCCGGACGTCTCTCGAGAGCGTGGCCTGAGTGGCCTCAATCCCCTGGCCACGCAGGCGATCCCGCAGCTGCTCCTGGCTCGTTATCGCTTCGCGGTCGACGATCTCGAGAATCGCCGACTGCCGGTGTGATTTCATAAATATGCACTAACCAACGGATCATTATACAGAATATCCAAGGCTGTGCTCTAGCGTTTACAACAATTTATGTTGACCTAGCCCGTCGATTCACTGTATAACTAAAGGTTCTGATGAATAAGTATTCTTCGGTCCGGGTGGGGGTGGCTGGCGCCACCGGCTATGCCGGACTCGAACTGCTGCGCCGGCTGTCCAGGCACCCCGGCGCGGACGTGCGTTTCGCGATGGCGTCGGGCGCCTCGGAGGCCAAGCGGCTGCCGGGGCTCGCCAAGATATGGGACAAGCCGGTCGAGCCGCTCGACGTCGACCAGCTCGCGACCGGGACCGATGCCGTGTTTCTCGCCGTGCCCGAAACGCTTGCTGCCGAGCTTGGCCCGGCGCTCGCCGACCGGGGCACTCGCGTGTTCGATCTGTCGGGGGCCTTTCGTCTGCGGGACGACGCCGAACGGCAGCGCTGGTATCCGCACTCGCCGGCCACGCTGGTCAACGTGGCGTACGGCCTGACCGAGCGCCGCCGCGTGGAGCTGGCGGACGCCAGGCTCGTCGCGTGTCCGGGCTGCTATCCGACGGCCGCCGTGCTGGCGCTGCAGCCGCTCGTCGCGGACGGGCTGCTCGAGCCGGGCATCATCATCGACGCCAAGTCCGGCATTTCGGGGGCGGGCAAGACGCCGAGCGAGCGCACCCACTACTCCGAGTGCCACGACAGCATCGCGGCGTACGGCGTCTTCGCGCACCGGCATGCCGCGGAGATCGAACAGGAGCTTGGCGTGCCGGTCACGTTCGTGCCGCACCTGGTCCCGCTCGATCGCGGGATCTTCGAGACGATCTACGCGCGGCTGCGGCCCGGCGCCGACGCCGCGGCGGTCGAGGCGTCGCTCACGCGGGCCTACGCCGGATCGCCGTTCGTCCGGCTGACCGGCGCGGATCTGCCGGAGATCAAGCACGTGGCGCACACGAACTTCTGCGACATCGGCTGGCGCGTCAAGGACACGCAGCTGGTGATGGCCGTCTGCATCGACAACCTGGTCAAGGGCGCGGCCGGCCAGGCGATTCAGAACTTCAACGTCGTCTTCGGCTTCGACGAGACGACGGCGCTTAACTAGAATTCGGGCAACGAAACAGGAGCACGGGAGCACGGGAGTTTTTTTGTTTTGGTTTTTGTTTTTGGTTTTGGGTTTTAGTTTTTCTTTGTTTTCTCCTTTCTCCCGTTCTCCTGTTTTGACGTTGGAATTTAGCACTTACTAACTAATGATCACTGTCCTGAAACTCGGCGGCGAACTGCTCGAAGACGCGGCCGCGATACAGGCGGCCGCGGCGGCGATCGTGCGCCTCGCCGCCGGAGGACCGCTGGTCGTCGTGCACGGCGGCGGACGCGCGATCGACGCCGAGCTTCGCGCGCGCGGTGAGACGCCGCGCTTCGTCGACGGGCTCCGCATCACGGATGCGGCGGCGCTCGACACCGTCGTCTGCGTCCTGGCCGGCCGGAACAACACCGCGCTCGTCTCGGCGATTGGCGCCGCCGGCGCGCGCGCGGTCGGCCTCACGGGCGCCGACGGCGGAATCGGGCGGTCCGTGCCGGCAGACTCGTTCAAGACGGTGAGCGGGGAGCAGGTCGATCTCGGGCTGGTGGGTCATCCCGACGGCACCGACGTCGCGCTCCTGCACGATCTGCTGGGCCTCGGCTATATTCCCGTGATCGCCAGCATCGGGACGACCGCGATCGGGCTCGCTGCTGAACGTGAATGCCGATACGCTGGCCGGGCACCTGGCGGCGGCGCTTCGGGCCGGCCGGCTCATCATCGCCGGCGCGACGGCGGGCGTGCTGGACTGGCAGGGCGCGACGATTGCGCGGCTCACCCCGGAGGCGATCGCCGACATGACGGCCTCCGGCACGGCGCATTCCGGGATGATTGCCAAGCTCGCGGCGTGCCGCCGTGCACTCGACGGCGGAGTGACCGATATCTCTATCGTGTCCGGACGGGACGGGACGGATTTCGCGACCGCCACGGGCACGAAAATCGAGCCGGCCACGTCGCCGGCCGGAACGATGGAACGGATATGACGACAGCGACCGATGTCATCGCGATCGAGAAAGATCACCTGCTGCAGGTGTACCGCCGCGGATCCGTCGTGTTCGAGCGCGGGCGCGGATGCCGGCTGTTCGATGCGGACGGGCGCAGCTACCTCGATCTGATCTCCGGCGTCGGCGTCGCGTCGCTCGGCCACGCGCATCCCCGCCTGGCGGCGGCGATCTCGGCGCAGGCGCAGGAGCTGTTGCACACGTCGAACCTGTTCTTCCACCCGCTCCAGGGCGAGCTGGCCGCGCGCCTGTCGAGCCTGTCCGGACTGCCGCGCGCCTTCTTCTGCAACAGCGGCACCGAGGCGGTGGAAGCCAGCCTCAAGTTCGCGCGCCGGTTCTGGCACTCGCAGGGGCACCCGCGCCCCGGGTTCGTCGCCCTCGAACACTCGTTTCACGGCCGGACGATGGGGTCGCTGTCGGTGACGTGGGACGATCACTACCGCGCGCCGTTCGCGCCGCTGGTGCCGGACGTCACGTTCGTGCCGGCCGACGATCCGGCCGCGCTCGCCGCCGCGGTCACCGAGCGCACCGGCGCGGTCATCGTCGAGCCGATCCAGGGAGAAGGCGGCGTGCGCCCGATCGGCGCCGCGATGGCGGCGGCGATCAACGAGGCCTGCAGCCGGACGGGCGCGCTGCTCATCGCCGACGAAGTGCAGTGCGGGCTGGGTCGAACGGGCCGGGCGTTCTGCTCGCCGTCGCTCGGCCTGCGGCCGGACCTCATGGCGATCGGCAAGTCGCTCGGGGCGGGCGTGCCGATTGCGGCCACGCTGTTCAGCGACCGTGTGGCGGCGGCCGCGTCCTTTGGCGATCACGGCAGCACGTACGGCGGCAACCTGCTCGCGTGCCGCGCCGCGCTCGTGTTTCTCGAGGAGCTGGTCGACAACGGGCTCATGGCGCACGTGGCGCGTGTCGGCGCGCACGCCGAGGCCCGGCTCCACGCGCTGGCAGCCGTCCACCCGTGCATCCGCGCCGTGCGCGGAGCGGGACTGATGTGGGGGCTCGAGCTCGATCGTCCGGCGGCGCCGATTCTCGACGCCGCGCTTCAGCAGGGGCTGCTCGTGAACCGGACGGCCGAGACCGTCATCCGACTCCTTCCGCCGTACGTCATCACGGCGGCCGAGATAGACGAAGCAATGGGGCTTCTGGACGCCGCGCTGACCGCGGCATTCGGGGGACGACAGTGACGACAGTAATGACGACGACGACCGCCATGACCACGGTGACGTTCAGGCAGGCCACCACGGCCGACGCCACCGCGGTGCACCAGCTGATTTCGGACAACCTCGAAGTGGGGCACCTGCTCCCGCGCACGATCGACGACATCGTCGAGCACGCGGCGCGCTTCCTGGTGGCCGAGCACGACGGCGCCGTCATCGGCTGCGCCGAGCTGGCGCCGCTCAGCAAGACCGTCGCCGAGGTTCGTTCGCTCGTGGTCGATCAGCACGCCCGCGGGCGGCAGATCGGTCCGCGTCTCGTCACCGAGCTGGCGTCCGGCGCGGCGGAGCGCGGTTTCGCGACGCTGTGCGCGTTCACGCACCAGCCCTCGCACTTCGTGAAGATGGGCTTCACGATCGTGCCGCACATGTGGGTGCCGGAGAAGATCGCGCACGACTGCACGGCGTGCCCGCTGTTCCGCCGCTGCGGACAGTACGCCGTCACGCTGCCGCTGCGCGACGGGGTGCGCATCCGGCCCGAACAGCCGGCCGCGGTCATTTACGGCGGCCGCAACGTGGCGCCGCGCCGTCCGAATGTCGAACGGCTGCAGCTGGAGGCATCGAACGAGAACGAACCCGTCCGGCACGCGGTGCCGGCGTGAGCGAGGCTGTCGAACCCGGCGTCACCGCGCCGCAGGGGTTTCGCGCGGCGGGCGTCTCCTGCGGCATCAAGAAGAAGGGGCTCGACCTCGCGCTCATCGTGTCCGACGCGCCGGCGAGCGCCGCGGCCGTGTTCACCACCAACCGCGCGCAGGCCGCCCCGATCCTCGTCTCGCGGCGTCAGCTCGAGGCGTCGGCCGGACGCGCCTCGGCGATTGTCGTCAACAGCGGCTGCGCGAACGCCTGCACCGGCCCGGACGGCCTGAAGCATGCGGCCGCGATGGCGGAGGAGACGGCCGCCGCGCTCGACTGCGAGCGCTCCGGCGTCCTCGTCGCGTCGACCGGGGTGATCGGCGTGAAGCTCGATATGGCGAAGATCGGGCAGGGGATTGCCGGCGCATCCCGGGCGCTGTCGCGCGAGGGCGGACCGGACGCGGCGCGCGCGATCATGACGACCGATCCGTTTCCGAAGGAGGTCTCGGCCGAAATCACGAGCCCGGCCGGCACGTTCAGGGTCGGGGGCATCGCGAAGGGCTCCGGCATGATCGAGCCGATCATGGCGACGATGCTCGGGTTCGTCACGACCGACGCCGCGGTGGCCCCGGCGTTGTTGCAGCGCGCGCTGAAGACCGTCGTGGACGGGACGTTCAACGCGATCACCGTGGACGGTGAGTGCTCGACGAACGACTGCGTCTTCGCGCTCGCGAACGGCGCGAGCGGGGTCCGTCTGGAGGAGGCCGAGCTCGGGATCCTCGTGGACGCGCTCCGCCGGGTCTGCGAGCCGCTGGCGATCGGCATCGTGCGCGGCGGCGAGGGGGCGACCAAGCTCGTGACCGTGCGCGTGACCGGCGGGACGTCGGACGGCGACGCGCGGCGCGCGGCGCGCGCCATCGCCAATTCGCCGCTCGTCAAGACGGCGATCCACGGCGGCGACCCGAACTGGGGCCGGCTCGTCGCGGTGGCCGGACGCTCGGGGGCGGACTTCGTGCCCGAGGCCGCGGCGGTGCGAATCGGGCCGATCGAGCTCTTCAGCGGCGGCGCCCCGCACGACGAGCGCTCGCCCCAGGCGGCCGAGTATCTGAAGGGGACCGACATTCTGGTCGAAGTCGATCTGGGGACGGGCGGATCGGGCCGCTTTCAGATGTGGACGTGCGACTTGAGCGCGGAGTACGTTCGGATCAACGCGGAGTACCGCACCTGACCAGAGATGGTTTCAAAACCGTCCGGGTCCGGCTGAAGCCGGAGGCCACCTGCGGTTTTGAAGGCCCCTTCCGGACACTTCAAGGGACGCCGATGAGAAGCGGTGTGAAACGTCACGAACGGCCTGCCGCCATTCCGTCTTTCGCGCCCGGCTCGGGCCGGGAAGCGGGCCGGTTCCTGTCCATCCTCGATTTCGATCGGGACGCGCTGACGGCCTGTCTCGATCTCGCGGCAAGGTTGAAGGCGGCGCGTGCCGCGGACGTGAAGCACGAGCGGCCGCTCAAGGGCCGTCACGTCGCGCTGCTCTTCGAGAAGCCGTCGCTGCGGACCCGATCCACCTTTCAGATTGCGGTGCGCGAGCTGGGCGGCGACGTCATCGAGCCGCCGCCCGACGTGTCGCTCGGCGGCCGCGAGACGATCGCGGACGTGGCGCGCAACCTCGAGCGCTGGGTCTCCGTCGCGGTCGTCCGCACGTACGCCCAGGCCAGGCTGGAGGAGTTCGCGGCCGCCGCGCCGCGTCTCCGCGTCGTGAACGCGCTCACCAACGAGGAGCACCCCTGCCAGGCCCTCGCCGATTGCCTGACGCTCACCGAAGAGTGGGGCAGCCTCCGCGGGCGGACGATTGCGTTCGTGGGGGACGGCAACAACGTCGCGACGTCGCTGGCGCAGGCGGCCACGATGCTGGGCGCACGCGTTCGCGTCGCGTCGCCGTCGGGTTTCGAGTTGTCGGACGCCGCCCGGCAGGCCATCGCGCGCGCCGCGCACTCCGGCGGGTCGCTCGAGCTCACGACCGATGCGGAGACGGCCGTGCGGGGCGCGGATGCCGTCTACACGGACGTGTGGACCTCCATGGGCCAGGAGGACGAGGCCGCCGGACGGCTCTCGGTTTTTGCCCCCTACCAGGTGAATGCCGCGCTCATGTCGAAGGCCCATCCGGACGCGCTGTTCATGCACTGCCTGCCGGCGCACCGCGGCGACGAGGTCACCGACGAGGTGATCGATTCGGCCGCGTCGGTCGTGTTCGATCAGGCCGAGAACCGTCTGCACGTGCAGAAAGCGCTGCTGGCGATGTTGTCGGCCACGACGTGAAGGGCGGAGTCTCAGGAGATTGCAGCCGAGGCCTCCGACCGGTCAGGCCGGCATGAAGCTCTCCGACGTCGACGACATCCACAAGGCCGGTCTCATCACCGAGGACCAGCGGCGTGCCATCGTCGCGCACTTCGAGCTCGACCGCGAGAGCAACAAGCTCCTCGCGCATCCTGTCCATCATCGGCGCCGTCCTGGTGAGCGCCGGCATCATCCTGCTCATCGCCTCGAACTGGGACGCCATCCCGCGCCTCGTCAAGCTCGCCGGTGGATTGGCGTTGCTTGGCGGAGCGCATGCCGGCGGCTGGTTCGTCGGGCGCGACGGCCGGCATCCGCGCGTGGCCGAGGCGCTGCACCTCATCGGCTCGGTCATGTTCCTCGCGAACATCGCACTCGTCGGCCAGATCTATCACCTGAGCTCGCGCACACCCAACGCGATCCTGCTCTGGCTCCTGGGCATCGCGCCGCTGGCGTGGATCCTTCGCTCGAAGGCGCAACACATCCTGACGCTTGGCGTCCTCGCGCTCTGGCTCGGTCTCGAGCTCAACGAACGCGACAGCTTGCTCTACTTCGGCGGCGAGGCGCGGCAGTTGATGTTCTACGCCATCGTCGGCGTCGCGCTCTCGGGACTCGGAATGCTGTTGCAGCGCTCGCGCGTTCCGGAGTTCGGCCCCTCCACCGAAGGGTTCGGGATCCTGATGCTGCAGGTCGCCGTCGTACCCGCTCGCCATCGGAGACTTCTACGGTTTCAGCGAGGTCACCCGATCGGCCTTGACTGTCTGCGTCGTCGGCACGGCGCTCGCGGCGAGTCTGCTCGCCGTCAGCGCCCTCAAGGTCCAGTCTCATTCCCGACAGGCAGTGGCGATGGACGTGGGCGGCCGCCCAGGCCGGCGTGCTCGGCCTCGCGTGGATCGGGTTGCTGATGCGGTTCCACCGGTCGCGCTTTGACTGGCAGCGCTTGACGGGACCGCACTGGATTGCGGCGCCGGCGCTGTTCCTGTTCTGCCTGCTGCAGGCGCAGGTGGGACTGCTCCGGCGCGCCCCGTGGCTGGTCAACGTGGCGATGGCCTTCATCGGCCTGCACGTCATCACGGCGTACTTCCAGCTGTTCGGGTCGATGGAGAATACCGGGATGCTCTTCGTCACGACGGGCGCCGTCCTCATCGGGCTGGCGATCTACCTCGAGCGCAAGCGCCGTGCGATGCTGAAGCGCATGAGCGCGCCGCCGCAGCCGGACCCGATCGTATGAAGGCCAGACTCCTCATCGCCGTCGTCGCGCTGCAGGCCGCGTGGGTCATCTCGACCGTCGCGAGGCAGGAGATCGCTGCTGCGCAGCGGGACCGTCGTGCTCCTCGAATCGGGGCCGGTCGATCCGCGCGATCTGCTGCGCGGCGACTACGTCATCCTCAGCCACAAGATCAGCGTGCTGCCGGCCACGCTCTTCGCCGAAGGGCTCCCGAGGCAATGCGCGAGAGGCACGCCGGTGTTCGTCCGCCTGGAGAAGCGGGGGCCGTTCCATGAGGCCGTGGCCGCCTCTTTCAGCCCGCTGCGACCCGACGCCGGCCATCCGGTCCTGCGCGGCACGGTCTCGAGTGGTGGTCGCCGGGACGACCGGCGACCGGTCCACTGACTCGGTCCGGGTTGAGTATGGGCTCGAGCGCTATTACGTGCGCGAAGGCACGGGACGGCCGAGCGGCGCAATTACCGTCGAGGCCGTGGTGACGCCGTCGGGCACCGCGTTCATCCGGCAGGTCTACATCGACGGGCAGCCATACGCCGACGTGATGAGGAAGCAGGGACGCTGACCGCTTCCGGCTTCCGGCTCTCCGCTCCAGCGTTCCCGCTTCGCTTAGTTCTCTGCGTCTCCCGGTCCCGAGTCCCGAGTCCCGAGTAGCCAGCGCTTCGAGACTCAGGGACCGGAGTCGCTACGAGACCCGATACGACCCGGAGACCCGAGACCTGAGACGTGTGGTAGGCTGCGCTTTCATCCAAGTCAGCCGATGCGCCAGGTCGTCATCCCCCGATACGGCCCGCCCGACGTGTTCGAGACACGCGAGCTTCCAGACCCGTCGCCCGGCGACGGCGAGATCCGGATCCGCGTGCGCGCCGCCGGGGTGAACTTCGCCGACGTCCTGGCGCGGCTGGGCCTCTATCCGGACGCGCCGAAGCCGCCGCTCGTCGTCGGCTACGAGGTGGCCGGCCACGTCGACGCGGTCGGCCGCTCGGTCGTCGGCCTCGCCGAGGGGGATCGGGTCGTCGCGCTCACGCGCTTCGGCGGCTACGCCGACACCGTCGTCGTCCCTGCCGCCCAGGCGTTCCACTTTCCGGACGCGCTGAGCGACTCCGAAGCCGCCGCCGTTCCCGTCAACTACATCACGGCCGCGCTCGCCCTCTATCGCATGGCCGCGCTGGCGCCTGGGGAAACGGTGCTGGTGCACAACGCCGGCGGCGGCGTCGGCATCGCGGCGACGCAGCTCGCGAGGCTCCGGCGCGCCACGGTGATTGGGACCGCGTCGGCGTTCAAGCACGCGGCGCTGCGCAGCTTCGGCGTCGATCACGCGATTGACTATCAGCATGCGAACGTGGCGGAGGAAGTGAAGACGCTGACGCGCGGGCGCGGCGTGGACGTGATTCTCGATCCGATCGGCGGCCGGAGCTTCACGGCGAGCTACCGGATGCTGGCGCCGCTCGGACGGCTGATCATTTTCGGGCTCTCCGCGGCGGCCCCCGGGGAGCGGCGCAACGTCTGGCACGCGTTTCAGGCGTGGATGTCGAGTGCGCGGTTCGACCCGCTGTCGCTCATGAACCGCAACCGCGGCGTCTTCGGCCTGAACGTCGGCCATCTGTGGGACGAGCGGCGACAGCTCGCGCCGCTGTTCGAGATGCTGTTCAGCGAGCTGCGCGCCGAACGCCTCAAGCCGGTCGTCGCGCGGACGTTCCCGCTCGAGCGGGCCGCCGACGCGCACCGGTTCATTCAGGGCCGGCAGAACATCGGGAAGGTGGTGCTGACGACCTAGGAGGCACCGGAGGTGACGGAGCTAACGGACTCTCAATTCACCTTGGGTTTAGCACGGAGGAACGGAGACACGGAGAACGGAGGACAATGGTTTTAGTTAACGAAAACAATTTGTCTCGCGTTCCTCCGTTCCTCCGTTGCTCCGTTGCTCCGTGTTGGATGACCGCGCTATTCGTCTCCTCCGGTATCTCCGTCCCCTCCGCTATCTCGGCCCCCCGGAATCCGTGATCGCTTTCCGCTCCGGCCCCAGAAACTTCCTCAGAAACCGATCCATCCGCTCGAGCGTGTACATCCACCGGCTGTGCAGCATCGACTCGTGCGTGTCGTCCGGGAACACGATCAGCTCGTAGTAGACGTCGCGCTGCCGGAGCAGCTGCACGAGCCCGGTGGTCTGCTGGAACGACACGTTGCGGTCGTCGTCTCCGTGCACGAGCAGCACTGGGGACTTCCACCCGTCGATCGCGCCGATCGCCGAGGACTTGAACGAGACGGCGTCGGGATCGAGCGAGCTTCCCCACAGGTGCACGCCGGCGAGATCGACGCCGGCCTTGAAGATGTCGGAATTGCGCGCGAGCGCCTGCGCGGTCAGCACGCCGCCGTACGACAATCCCCAGATCCCGACGCGGTTCGGATCGACGTCCGCGCGCGACTGGAGGTACTTCCCGCCGGCGACCACGTCCTGATACTCCGCGTTCCCGCTGCCGCCGGTGTTCGGTGAGGTCCGGAACGATCGACCGTACCCGACGCCGCCGCGGTAGTTGACCGACAGCACCACGTACCCCTGGTTCGCGAGCCACTGATTGATCCCGTAGGCCCAGTGGTAGAACTGCATGTAGTGGTAGCCGAGCAGCATCTGCCGCACGGGACCGCCGTGGACGAACACGATGGCCGGGCGGCGCTCGCCGGGCCTGATGTCCTTCGGCAGGAAGAGCTGGTTCTTGATCTCCAGGCCGTCGGCCGCATTCGTCAGGACGAGCTGCGGCTCGACGTGCGCGTCCATCGGGAAGTTCCTGCGCGATGTCGGGAAGATGATCTTCTGCGCGGCCGGCTCCGAGGACGCCGGGCGAGGCGCCAGATTCCCAGCGACTGCGGCATCTTCCAGTCCGCGCTCAGCGTCGCCAGCGCCTTGCCCGACGCCAGCGGCGCCGGATACGTTTCGATCCCCGCGCCGGTCGTCACCTGATGCGGCGTGCCGCCCGCAACCGGCACGGCCCAGATGTGGCGGCGCTCGATGTCCTTCGCGTTGGTGCAGTAGTAGAGCGTTTTTCCGTCGCTCGAGACGGCCACCGACGTCTGATCTTCGATCAACCCGTCGGTGGTCGTGAGCAGCACGGGGCGCGAATCCGGCGACGCGATGTTCAGGGAGTAGTAACGCTCCCACTCGTCGATTGGTCCGGATGGCGGGGGCGGTGTGGCCGTCGCCCCGCGCGCACCACGTCCGCCGCGGCCGCCCCCGACGTTGAACGGGAATATCACGTAGTCGCCGGCGAGCCGCAGGTTCGTGAAGGTGTTCACCAGCGTGTCGTTCGGCTGGTTGTGCCAGACCTCTTTGGCTTCGCCCGTCGCGATGTCCGCCTTCATCACCGACACGGTGTAGCCGCCCCGGAACGTCGCTCGCTGGAGGCCCGGGATCTGCGCGACGGCGGCCGCCGGTTGAGCGGCGCCTTGCGGTTCCTGCGGCGCCGGGGCGTTGCCCTGCCGTCCGCGCCCCTGACCACGTCCGGTCAACGGGTTCTGAAACGCCGGACCGTTCGGCACGCCGATCCCGCCGCCACCTTGCTGCGCCTGCTGACCGAACGGGAGACCCGGGCGCCGCACGAAGACCAGGCTCCTGCTGTCGGCGGCCCACATCGGGCTCGTGTCGAAGTCAACGCTGGGCGCCATGTACTTCACCGAGCGCGCCGTCATGTCGTAAACGGCGACGAAGCTGTGATCGGTGCGGGTGCTGACAAACGCGATCTTCTTCCCGTCGGGGGACCACCTCGGCGCGCTCTGAACGCCCCATTCCTTGATGAACGGCTTCTCGCCGCGATCCCGCTCGGCCGCAGGTTTCGCCGGCGTCACCTTCGCCCGGTAGATCTGGCCGTCCTGCACGAACAGCACCGAGCTCCCGTCCGGCGCAAGCTCGGGGCCCGCCGCCTCGACGACACGCCACGCGGGTCCTCCGCTCGTGCGCACGGCCCAAATCGCACGCTCGGGACCATTCGGGTCGGCCGTGGGATTGGCGACCCAGCCGTCACGGTTCGGCGCGGTCCCGCGCACGAAGACGACCGTCGATCCGTCATCCGAAATCCGCACGCCCGACATGTCGATGCCGTCGTCTTTCATGAAGTTGGTCAGCCGCACGGGCGCGAAGGCGGGAGCCGCGGCGGTGTAGGCGTTGCGCTTGCCTTCCTCGAAGGTGACCCAGGCCACGCGATCGACCCGCCTGGCGGTGACGACCTCGAGCGGCGAGGCGGGGCTCAGGAACTGCTGATACCCGGCTGCGGCCTGCGGCGGCGGAGCGTTTGCGGCCGGCCGCGACGGCACCCCCACCAGCGCGCACAGCGAGACGACGACGGCAAAGCGGGCGAGGCGCATGCGGTCCTCCAATTACACGAACAGAGACAGCGATCGCGCAGAGTCTACCACCCGGATTCGGCACTTCTCTTTTGCCTTTTACTCCCGGGCTTGGTACATTCCACGCCCAACGGGAGGTCGTCGTGATTCGCACAAAACTGTCTCTGATGGTTCCGCAGCGCCGTCATCTGCTTCCGGTGCTGACCGTGGCGGCCGCCCTGTGCTTCGCGCCCGGCGCCCGTCAACCGCTGACCGGTCAAGACCGCGCCCGCGCCCAGGCTGGTGGCGCTCAAGGGTGCGACGCTCCTCACCGTGACCAGAGGCACCATCCCGAACGGGACGATCCTGCTGCGCGACGGCATCATCGCGGCGGTCGGCGCGTCGGTTGACGTGCCGCCGGGCGCGGAGGTCGTGGACGTCTCGGGCCGCTTCATCTCACCCGGCGTGATCGACGCGCACACGCACCTCGCGAACGATTCGATCAACGAAGGCGGGACGACCGTCAGCTCCATGACCGGGATGGAGGACGTGCTCGATCCGACCGACATCAACATCTATCGCGATCTCGCCGGCGGCGTCACGACCGCGAACGTCCTCCACGGCAGCGCCAATCCGATCGGCGGCAAGAACGCGGTCATCAAGCTGCGCTGGGGGAAGACGCGCGCGGAGGAGCTGCTGTTCGCCGGCGCCATGCCCGGCATCAAGTTCGCGCTCGGCGAGAACCCGAAGGATCTTCGCCAGGGCACCCTGCAGGGGCCGCGCCGGTATCCGGTCACGCGCAGCGGCGTGGAATTCGTGATCCGCGACGCCTTCATCCGGGCCAAGGCCTACCAGAAAGCGTGGCAGCAGTACGAGAAGAACAAATCGGCCGGCCCCGCGCCGCGCCGCGACCTGCAGCTCGAGCCGCTCGTCGAGATCCTCGAGGGCAAGCGCCTGGTCCACGCGCATTGCTACCGCGCCGACGAAATCCTGATGCTCATCCGCCTCGCCGAAGAGATGGGCTTCAAGATCGCGACGTTCCAGCACGTGCTCGAAGGCTACAAGGTCGCGAAGGAGATCGCGGCGCACGGCGCCGGCGCGTCCACGTTCTCCGACTGGTGGGGCTACAAGATCGAAGCGGCCGACGCCATCCCCCACAACGCGGCCATCATGACGCGCAAAGGGGTCCTCGTCTCGATCAACTCCGACAGCGCGGAGCACTCGCGGCGGCTGAACACCGAGGCCGCCAAGTCGATCCGCTGGGGCGGACTGACCGACGACGAGGCGCTCGCGCTCGTGACGATCAACCCGGCGAAGCAGCTGCGGATCGACAACCGCGTCGGCTCGCTCGAAGCCGGCAAGGACGCCGACCTCGTCGTCTGGACGCACCATCCGCTGAGCGCCTACGCGATCGTCGATCGCGCGTACATCGACGGAACGGTCTACTACGACCGCCGGGCGGACGAGCGGCGCCTGACCGATCTCAGGAAGGAAAAGAGCGACCTCGCCGCGGCGGAGTCGAACCGGCGCCCGCCCACGACCAGCGAGCCGCAGACGCCGCCGAGGGCTCCCGACGACAACGGCGAACGGAACGGCATGGCATGGTCCGGCTGCCTGCCGGCCGTAGCTCCGCGCACAACGATAGGAGCGAAGGTGGGAAGCCGGACGCTCCGGATGTCGAGCCACCGCGGACGGCAGGCACCGCCGGGCGCGCGCCGCAGCCTCGCGCCGCCGGGCCTGTCTGGGCCATCACCAACGCGACGATTCATCCCATCACCGCGCCGGAGATCGCCCGCGGCACGATCGTCATCCGCGGCAACAGGATCGACGCCCTCGGCGCGAACGTGCAGGTGCCGGCCGGCGCCCGCGTCGTCGATGCGGCGGGAGCGCACGTCTATCCCGGCTTCATCAACGCGCGCACGACGATCGGGATCGGCGAACCGGGGGTCCGCGGATACGACGACGTCGCCGAGATGCTCGACCTGAACCCGCAGCTCCGCACGCGCGTCGAGTATCACGCCGAAAGCGACGCCATTCCGGTCGCGCGCGCCAACGGCATCACGACGGTGGCCGTCGCGCCGACGGGCGGCACCTTCGGCGGCGAAGTGCCGGTGATGAACCTCGACGGCTGGACGTGGGAGGAAGCCACGCTCAAGGCGAACGCCGGCATCCAGTTCACCTTTCCGGTGCTCGGAGGAGGCGGCGGACGCGGGGGCGGCGGCGGCCGGGGAGCCGCCGCAGGCCCGGAACGGACCTACGACGACGCCCGGCGGGATCGCGACCGCCGGCTCGGCGAGATCGCCCGCCTGTTCGATCAGGCACGGGCGTACGCGCACGCGTCGCCAGGGAAAACCGTCGATCTGGTGCTCGAAGCGCTCGTCCCCGTCGTCGAGCGCCGTCTCCCGCTCATCACGACGGTGACGCGGGAGCAGGACATCCGCGATGCCGTCGCGTTTGCCGATCGCACGAAGGTCAACATCGTCATCAGCGGCGGCACCGAGGCCGGGTTCGTCGCGCCGCTGCTGAAAGAGAAGAACATCCCGGTGATTCTCGCCAGCATCCTCGCGCTGCCGGGCCGCGAGGACGCGTTCCATGCCGCGACGTATCAGGTCGCCGGCGAGCTGGCAAAGGCCGGCGTGAAGTTCGCGTTCTCGACCGGCGACAACACGAACGTGCGGCTCGCGCCGAACAACGCGGCGATGTCGGTGGCCTGGGGGCTGGACCGCGAACAGGCGTTGAAGGCGCTGACGATCGACGCGGCGCGAGATCCTGGGGGTCGCCGATCGGATCGGCAGCCTCGAGGCGGGCAAGGACGCGAACCTCTTCATCGCGAAAGGCGATCCGCTCGAGATCCGGACCGAGATCACGCACGTGGTCATCCAGGGGAAAGACGTCGGCCTCGCGAACAAGCATCAGGCGCTTGTACGAGAAGTACATCGCGCGGCAGTAGCCCCCAGAAAATGAACAGGAGATCAGGAGATTAGGAGACAAAAACTTTTGTGTTTTTCTCCTGATCTTCTGACCTCCTGTTCAAGAACAGGAGCCCAAATGAGGAGAGACATCCGTGGGGGCGTCGTAGCGATCGCGGTCGCGATCGCGGTGTCGGCCACCGCCGGCCGCGCCGACGCGCCGCACGTCTACGCCATCAAGGGCGCGCGCCTGATGACCGCCTCGGGCCCGCCCATCGCCTCGGGAACCATCGTGATTCGCCACGGGCAGATCGAGGCGATCGGCGCAGGCGTTCAGGCGCCGGCGGACGCGATCGCGATCGATGGCGCCGGCCTGACCGTCTATCCCGGGCTCATCGACATGGGCCACCCGGCGGGGCTCGACGTCGGATCGACCCAGCCGCAGCCGGCGAGCCTGCGCACGACGGAAGAGGCCGAGCGCTGGAAGCGCAGCCTGATCTTCCGCCCCGAGCTCGAGGCTGCGGGCCACCTCAAGGAGACGCCGGAGCTCGCGCGGCTCGCCAGCAGCGGCATCACGGCCGTGCTCGCGACGCCGCCGGGTGTGGTCTTCAAGGGACGCAGCGCGCTCGTCCACGTCACGGCGCCCCCCGACGAGCCGCAGATCGGCGGCGTGGGAGATTACCGCCAGGGTGTGCAGATCGTGCGAGCGCCGGTCGCGCTGCACGTCGAGTTTCCCGGCAACGTCCGCGGGGACGCGTACCCGGTCTCGCTCCTCGGCGTCATTGCGTTCGTGCGCCAGAGCTTCCTCGACGCGCAGTCGCAGAAGTCCGCCAGGGAGCCGGTCTATGACCCGTCGCTCGACGCGCTCCAGCCGGCGCTCGACGGCAGGCTCCCGGTCGCGTTCGAGGCGGACCTGTCGCGCGAGATCCTCCGGGCGCTGGCCATGGCCAGGGAGTTCAAGCTGGACGCCGTGATCACGGGCGGACGCGAGGCCGATCAGGTTGCCGCGGATCTGAAGGCGCGAAACGCGCGCGTGATCTACAGCCTCAACTATCCCGTGCGGTCGCGCGCACTCCCGCCGGACGCGGACGAGCCGGTGTCCGCGCTGCGCACCCGGGCACAGGCGCCACGAGTGCCGGCGGCGCTCGCGAAGGCGGGGATCACGTTTGCGTTCTCGTCGGACGGGCTGCGCGAGCCGAACGAGCTCGTGCGAAACGTCGCGCGCGCCGTCAGGGACGGACTCGCGCCCGACGCGGCGCTCCGGGCGCTGACCATCGACGCCGCGAAGATCGCCGGCGTCTCCGACCGCCTGGGCTCTCTGGATCCAGGCAAGATCGCCGACGTCGTCGTGACCAACGGCGATCTGTTCGAGGAAAAGACGAAGATCACCCACGTGTTCGTCGCCGGCCGGATGGTGACGCTCGACGACGCGCCGCAGACCGAGCGACGAGGCCGGTCCGGGCAATAGGGGGGACTTCGAGACCGGCCGCCCAGGGACGACTTGGACACTTCTGCCGGCGGGCCGACCCGAAGGTCGGCACTACACAACGGGATAGTAGTGCTGGCCTTCAGGCCAGCCCGTGCACCAAAGTTTCCTGGGCCGACCTGAAGGTCGGCACTACAGCTTCAGGCCGGCCCTGCGACCACGTCGGTCCGACAGGAGGACCCGAGAACTACTTCAGGTGCTTGCCGACCAGCTTGGTCATGTCGAACATGTTGACCGAAGCCTTGCCGCCGAAGACCGGCTTGAGGGCCGCGTCCGCATTGATCATGCGGCGGTTCTTCGCGTCCTGCAGTCCGTTCTTCTTGATGTAGGCCCACAGCTTCTTGGTGACTTCGGTCCGCGGCACCGGCTTGGAGCCGATGACCTCGGCGAGCGCGGCGCTCGGCGTCACGGGCCTCATGAACGCGGCGTTCGGTTTCCGGGCGGTCTTCTTCTTCGCTGCGGTCTTCTTGGTGGCGGTCTTCTTGGCGGTCTTGGCCATCTACTCTCCTCTGTAAGACGCTCGCGGCGTCACGGCGTAGTATCGCGCAGTTTTGTGTACCGTAGAGAAGAAAAGTGCATTTTTTCGATCGGTGCCTCAGCCAAAATCCGGTCAGGCTGCGTCAACTCCCAACCTCCCCACCTTCGCGCCGCGGGCCTCAGCGCGCTTCGGCGAGGCCTCGCCAAAGCTTGTCGCTCGTGCCTTTTTATCGCGACAAGCGGCGGCGGCAACTCCCAACTCCCAAGGAGAGCGGTAAAAATTCGAACCGTTTACCTTGGGAGTTGGGAGTTGGGCGTTTTGGGGGTTGGGCGCTCTGAATCGTCCAGCGCCCCCTCCGGCGGTCCTGAGCGTATGACCCGGCCGTCGTGCAGGACGAGGACGTGGTCGGCCAGCTGCCGGACTTCCGCGGCGTCGTGCGTCACGTAGAGGATCGGCACGCGGAGCTCGTCGCGCACGCGTTCGAGGTAGGGCAGGATGCGGCGGCGGCGTTCGAGGTCCACGGCGGCGAGCGGCTCGTCGAGCAGGAGCACCTCCGGCGCGGACATGAGCGCGCGGGCGAGCGCCACACGCTGACGCTCGCCGCCCGACAGCTCCGGCACGCGGCGGTCGAGCAGCGGCTCGATTTCGAGCATGCGCGCCACGGCGGTCACCTCGAGCTTCTGCCCGGGCCGCCGGCCGTAGAGCACGTTGCGGCGCACGCTCATGTGGGGGAACAGCGACACATCCTGCGCCACATAGCCGACGTGGCGACGGTGCGGCGGAAGATTCAGGCGGCTCGCCGAGTCGAAGAGCGCCCGCCCGCCGACGGCAATCGATCCCGATCCGGGCGTGCGAAGGCCGGCGATCGCGTCGAGGATGGTCGTCTTGCCGGCGCCCGACGGCCCGAACAACGCCGTCACGCGCGCGTCGAGCTGCTCACCGATCTGGAGGGTGAAGTCTCCCTGACGCAGGAGGAAATCGAGCGCAATCACGCGCGCACGCCCGCGCGCGACGACATCCAGTTCGAGAGCCACAGCGCCAGGAACGCGATCGCGGCGGAGATGCCGACGAGCACCAGCGCGTCGCGATCCCGTCCGGTTTCCGCCGCCGAGTAAATGCCGACCGCGAGCGTCCGGGTCGCCCCGGGAATGCTGCCGGCGATCATGACCGTCGCGCCGAACTCGCCGATCGCGCGCGCGAAGCCGAGGACCGCGCCGGCGATGACCGCGGGGCGGGCGAGCGGCAGCGTGATCGTGACGAACACGCGCATCGGCCCGGCCCCGAGCGTCGAGGCCGCCGCTTCGTAGCGGCGATCGACCTGTTCGATGCCCGCTTTCACCGTGCGGACGAGGAGCGGGAACCCCATGACGGTCATGGCGATGACCACGGCCTTCCAGGTGAACACGATCTCGATCCCCGCGCCTGCCAGCGCGCTCCCCAGGGGGCCCATCGGAGAGAACAGCATGAGCAGAACCAGGCCGATCGCCACCGGCGGCATCACGAGCGGAAGGGTGATGACCGTCTCGAGCAGCACGCGGCCTCGGAACGGGCCGCGCGCCAGGAGCCAGGCGAGCAGCAGGCCCGGCGGCAGCATGAGCAGCGTCGCCAGCGAGGCCGTGGCGAGCGTGAACCAGGTGATGTGCCAGGCGTCCATCGCGTCAGCGCAGCGGCGCCAGCGGCGAGAACTTGTGCCGGCTGAAGATGGCGGTGGCTTCCGGACCGCGCAGAAAAGCGAGGAACCGTTCGGCGGCCGCACGGTTGCGCGTGGCCGACACGATGGCGGCCGGGTACACGATGCGCGGCGCCGCGGCGCCCGAGATCACCAGGACGGCCTGCGCGCGCGTCGAGACTTCGATCACTATGGCGGCGTCGGTCTCGTACGCGATCGCGGCGTCCGCGCTGCCGTTCTCGACCGCCGCCACCGCCGCGCGGACGTTCGCGACCGGCACCAGCTTCGGCTGCAGCGCGTCCCAGATACCGATCGCCTGCAGGTATTGCCGCGCGTACACGCCGGCCGGCACCGCGGCCGGATCCCCGACGGCGATCCGGCGAATCGCCGGCTGGAGGAGCGCGCGCGCGTCGTTCACGGGCACGGGCGCGCCGCCCGGCGCATGAGCACGGCGAGACGATTCCCGAGCAGGTCGATGCGGGTCCGCGCGTCGATCGCCGGCGCGGCGACATCCATCTGCGACTCGTCCGCGCTGATGAACAAATCGACCGGCGCGCCGTTGACGATCTGGCGCGCGAGCGTGTTCGAGCCGCCGAAATTGAAGCGGACCGGCCCGTGCCCCGCCGCCTGGTAGGCCCGCGCGATCGCGTCGAGCGATTCGGTCAGGCTGATCGCCGCCGAGACGGTGAGCCCCCCCTGCGGCGACCCGGCCACCACCGCGGCCGGCCCCGGCGACCCGGCCAGCCCCGCGGCGAGCCGCGGCGAGCCCGGCCAACACCGCGGCCAGCAGGCAGGCAAGAGCGCGCATGATCATTGTGACTACAGTTTAATACGATTCAATATTGATTTTTGTCAAGGATTGACCGACTCTTGACGCATGGACCTCCTCACCCCGCGCGAGGCCGCCAAACGCCTCGGCGTCAGCTATCCCACGATCAAGCAGTGGATCTACAAGGGATCGATGCGGACGCGCCGCACCGCCGGCGGGCATCACCGCGTGCCCGACACCGAGATCGATCGCCTGCTCGCCGCCACGGGCCGGGCGCTGCCCCGGCCCCGGCGCGCGCAGGGCACGATCGTCACGCTCAGCGGCCGCAACCAGCTTCGCGGCATCGTCGAGGAGGTGCGCGTCGAGGGGTTGCTCGCCCAGATCCGGCTCCGCGTCGGCGATCAGACCCTGACCGCGATCATCACCCGCGACGGCGTGGACGAGCTCAAGCTCCGGCGGGGGGACGAGGCGCTCGCCGTCATCAAGGCGACCGAGGTGATGATCGGGCGCGCCGGAGAGGCGGTCGGTGCCAGGAAGCGCGCCCGGAGATAACGGAGGGGACGGAGGTAGCGGAGATCACTTCAACACGGAGCAACGGAGGAACGGAGAAACGGAGGAAAATTGGTTTTTCAGAAACCAAATGCTCCGTTCCTCCGTTCCTCCGTGTTGAAGACCTTCGAATCGAAGGCCTCCGCTATCTCCGTCCCCTCCGCTGACTCCGGCGCGCGCTTTCTTCCGCGCCGCGCGTTTGCCCAGCGCGCGCGCGAGCCGCGCCGCGAGGCGGCTCTTCTCCAGTGACTCGATCGGCTCCGGAAGCGCGATCGACCAGTTCGGCCACTCCGCGATCGTCGCCGGCATGTTCGGCCGCTCGGTGACGAGCATCGCGTCGTCCAGCGTCGCGGTGAGGATGCGCGACGGGGCCGTGGCCATGCGCTTCGTGGACGCGGACGACCACGGTGGACAGGGGCGTGCGTGGGGTCGCGCCCGTGAGCCGCCTGACGCGCGTCAGGATCTCGCGCGTCCCCTGCTCGTTCGGCGACAGGCCGATGTCCTTCTGCGCCTGAAGATCGGATCCGGTCCACAGGCCGGCGATCGTCGGGAGGTCGTGCGTCGTGACCGCGGCGAGCGCCTGTTTCGGATACTTCGCCGGCGAGCGCTTCTCGAACCAGAGCAGCCGGTACGACAGCATGCGGCGCGCCAGCAGCTGCCCGCGCACGTCGTCTTCGACAGTGCCGAGATCCTCGCCGACGATGACCGCGCGGGCGCGGCGGCTCTCGAGCGCGACGATCGCCAGCAGATCCTGCGCCTCGCTGCGGACGTAGGCCCCCTGCCTGGCCTCCATGCCCGCGGGAATCCAGAACAGGCGGAACAATCCCATCACGTGATCGATCCGCAGCCCGCCGGAGTGCCGCACGCACGCGCGGATCGTCTCGATGAACGGCTGGTAGCCGGCCTGCCGGAGCCGGCGCGGCACGAACGGCGGCAGGCCCCAGTTCTGTCCTTTGGTGTTGAACTCGTCGGGAGGGGCGCCGACGCTGATGCCCTGCGCGAGCACGTCCTGGAACGCCCAGCCGTCCGCGCCGTCGGGGTCGAAGCCGATGGGCAGATCCTGCATGACCGGCATGGCGCGCGAGGCACGCGCCAGCTGCCGGTCTATCTGGAGCTGCACCCACTGATGGAAACGGATGCGATCCGCCATCGGACGCTCGGTCGCGACGTCGCGCACCGCGGCCGACGACGGATGGCGGAACTCGTCCGGCCAGCCGTGCCAGCCGGACTGGAACCGCTCGGCGAGCGCGCAGAAGACCGCGAACTCGCTGGAGGCCGGGTCCCTGCTCCGCCGCGAACGTGTCGAGCTCCGGAAGATCGCGGCCGCGCACGCTCGCCCAGATCCGCTCGAGGACGCCCATCTTGAGCCGGTAGATCTCGTCGCGATCGATCCGTCGATCCGTGTTGAGCGCCCGCGCGCGTCACGGCGGTCGCCGACACGTCGCCCAGCGCCTGTGCCCCGTCCACCTCTTCGATTCGGAGATACAGCGGGTTGCGGAACCGGCGGCTCGACGGATAGTACGGGCTGGCTTGCTGCGGCACGACCGGCGTGGCGGCCGCCAGCGGGTTGATCAGCGCGATGCCGGCTCCGCTCCTGGCCGCCCATCGCCCCAGCCGCCGGAGATCCGCGAGGTCGCCGATGCCCCAGCTGCGCCGCGAGCGGGCGGCATACAACTGGATGGCCCATCCCCAGACGCGCAGCGACTCCGGAAGGAAACAGGTGGCCGGCGCGACGATGAGCCGCGCGGCGGTGCCGCCGGCCCGAGCGATCTCGTGATAGCCCACCGGCGTCCCGGCGGGCAGACGATGGTCGATCGTGAGCGACGTGCCGTCTTCGAGGCGGATCTCCGCGGGGCCGAGCGCCGGGCGATCGCCTTCGGTCACGACGACGACCGGCGCGGGGCCGCCGGTCCGTTCGCCGATCGCGCGGCGGATGGCCGCGACCGCTTCCGGCGGCGACTCGCAGCGCCGGCCGAGGGCGTCGAGGTAGTGGGTCTGGACCTCGTCTGGCGGTGCTCATTTCGGCGCGATTCTTTTCAGGAGCACGAGGGACCACGCCTGGACGTGCGTGCGTCCGCCCGCCTCGATCTCCGGCCCGAGCTCTTCTTCGGACATGTAATCCATCTCGTCGGCCGTGTCGAGCACGACCGCCCAGCCGTCGCCCCACTTCGCTTCCGGGAGCGTGAATTCGACCGCATCATGATGCGCGTTGAACATCGTGTAGAAGCTGTCGTCGCGCAGGGGCTCGCCCCGTTCGTTCACCGTCGGGATCCCGCGGCCGTTGAGGAACACGCCGAGCGATTTCGCGAACCCGGCCCGCCAGTCCTCCTCGGACATCTCGGTGCCGGCGGGCGTGAACCAGCCGATGTCGCTGACCTGCGTCCCGTGAATCGGACGTCCCTGGAACCAGCGGCGCCGGCAGAACACGGGATGGCGGTGACGGAGGCGAATCAGGCGGCTGATGAACTCCAGCAGGCTGCGGTCCACCGTCGCCCAGTCGTACCAGGACATCTCGTTGTCCTGGCGGTACGCGTTGTTGTTCCCTCTCTGCGTGCGCCCGATCTCGTCGCCGCCGAGCAGCATCGGCACCCCCTGCGACAGGAACAGCGTCGCCAGGAAGTTCCGGGTCTGGCGCGCGCGCGCGGCGAGCACCTCCGGGTTCTCCGTCGGACCCTCCTCGCCGAGGTTCCACGATCGGTTGTGGCTTTCGCCGTCGCGGTTCTCTTCGCCGTTGGCCTCGTTGTGCTTGTCGTTGTACGACACGAGGTCGCGCAGTGAAAACCCGTCGTGCGCCGTGATGAAGTTGATGCTCGCGTACGGCCGCCGCGCGGTGCCCTGATAGAGATCGGAACTGCCGGTGAAGCGGTACGCGAACTCGGCCAGCGTCTGATCGGTGCCGCGCCAGAAGTCGCGGACGCTGTCGCGGTACTTCCCGTTCCACTCCGACCAGAGCGGCGGGAAGTTGCCGACCTGGTACCCGCGCCCTCGCCGATGTCCCACGGCTCGGCGATGAGCTTGACCTGGCTGACCACGGGATCCTGCTGAATGAGATCGAAGAAGGACGACAGCCGGTCCACGTCGTGCAGCTCGCGCGCGAGCGTCGCGGCGAGATCGAAGCGGAAGCCGTCGACGTGCATGTCGTTGACCCAGTAGCGCAGGCTGTCCATGATGAGCTGCAGCACGTGCGGATGACGCATGTTCAGCGTGTTGCCCGTCCCCGTGTAGTCCATGTAGTAGCGCCGGTTGTCCGCCATGAGCCGGTAGTACGCCGCGTTGTCGATGCCCTTGAACGAGAGCATGGGCCCGAGGTGGTTCCCTTCGGCCGTGTGGTTGTACACCACGTCGAGGATCACTTCGATGCCCGCGGCGTGCAGCGTCTTGACGAGCTGCTTGAACTCCTGCACCTGCTCGCCGCGCTGGCCGGAGGCCGCGTACTCGTTGTGGGGGGCAAGATAGCCGATGGAGTTGTAGCCCCAGTAGTTGCGCAGGCCCCTCTGGGCGAGCGTCGAGTCCTGGACGAACTGGTGGACCGGCAGCAGCTCCACGGCGGTGACGCCAAGCTTCGTCAGGTACTCGACAGCCACCGGATGCGCCATGCCGGCGTAGGTGCCGCGCAGCGCCTCGGGTATGTCCGGATGCGTCTGGCTGAACCCTTTCACGTGCGTCTCGTAGACGACCGTGCGGTGCAACGGGGTGTTGGGCGGGCTGTCGTGGCCCCAGTCGAACGACGAGTTGATCACCACGCTCTTGGCGACGAACGGCATGCTGTCGAGAATCGTTGGTCGAGCTTTCCGGCTCATCGAAGCGATACGGGAACATCGCCTCGTTCCAGTCCCACAAGCCGTCGACCGCCTTGGCGTACGGATCGAGCAGCAGCTTCGAGGGATTGCACCACTGCCCCTTCTCGGGCGCCCAGGGACCGTGCACCCGGAAACCGTAGCGCTGCCCCGGCCGGACGCCCGGCAAGTACCCGTGCCAGCACAAGGCCGTGCTTTCCGGCAGATCGACGCGCGTCTGCTGCCCGTCCTCGTCGAACAGGCAGAGCTCGACGCGCTCAGCCGCTTCCGAGAACAGGGAGAAGTTCGTGCCCACGCCGTCGAAGAACGCACCGAGGGGATACGGCTTGCCTGGCCAGATCTGCATTCACGCTCCGTCTCAGGTCTCAGGTCTCTGGTCTCGGGTCTCAGGTCTCTGGTCGGTTCGGTCTTTTGGTCTTTTGGTCTTTGGTCTTTTGGTCTTTTAGTCTTTGGTCTTTGGTCCTACCTGAGACCTGAGACCCGAGACCCGAGACCCTCCTACTCTACTTCCGTGAAGTTCAATTCCTGTGCCGCGACCGATGGGTTAAGCTTGGCATCGCCCACAAGGAGGACCGCATGAATCACCGCGTCCGCTTGCTCGCCTTCTCGATCGCCATCCTGCCGATGGTCCTGCTGTCAGGCGCTCCGGCGGCGCAGTCCTCGGGCGATCTGCCTCACGCTCGACATGTATCTCGAGATGGAAACCGTCTCGGATCCGCAGCTCTCGCCCGACGGCAGCCAGATCATTTACACCCGCGGCTGGATCGACAAGATGAACGACAAGCGCGAGTCGGCGCTCTGGATCATGAACGCCGACGGCACGCGCAACCGGTTCCTCGTCAAGGGCTCGGGCGCGCAGTGGTCTCCGACCGGCGACCGTGTCGCGTTCGTCGCGCCGGGCGAGCCGAAGGGCTCACAGCTCTTCGTTCGCTGGATGGACGCGGAAGGGGCGACCTCCCAGGTGACGCGCGTCGAGCAGTCGCCGAGCGCCGTCGCGTGGTCGCCCGACGGCACGCAGCTGTCCTTCAGCATGCTCGCCGAGGATCGCAACACGTGGACGATCAAGATGCCGAAGGCGCCCGCGGGAGCCAAATGGACCGAGGCGCCGCGCATTGTCGAGCGCCTGCAGTACCGGAGCGACCGCACCGGATTCATCGACAACGGCTACCGTCACATCTTCGTCGTCCCGGCGATTGGCGGGACCCCGCGGCAGCTGACCTCCGGCAATCACAACCACACCGGAAGCGAGTGGACGCCCGACGGACGGCAGATCCTCTTCAGCGGCCTGCGCCCCGAGAACGACGACTACCAGTGGCGCGAATCGGAGATCTATTCGGTCGACGTGGCCTCGGGGGACATCAAGGCCCTCACCTCGCGCCGGGGACCGGACGCCAACCCGCGCGTCTCGCCGGACGGCAAACGCGTCGCCTACACCGGGAACGACTGGGCCAGGGACACCTGGATCGACAGCAAGATCTACGTGATGAACATCGACGGATCGAGTCCGCGCCTCGTGTCGGGCGACTGGGATCGAGCGCCGTCCGAGCTGCGCTGGAAGGCGGACGGCAGCGCGCTCTACTTCACCGCGCAGAACGAGGGATCGCAGAACTTCTACGAGCTGCCGCTCGCCGGCCCGAACGCGTCGAAGGTGCAGCCGATCACGCGCGGCACGCACATGCTGGCGGTCTCGGACGTGTCGCAGAAGGGTGTGGCGGTCGGAACGTTGACCAGCGCGGCCGCGCCCGGCGACATCGTGGCCTTCGACCTGAAGTCGCCGGCGAACATCCGCCAGCTCACGGCCGTGAACGAGGACGTGCTCACGGGGAAGACCCTCGGCGCGGTCAACGAAATCTGGTACACGTCGGTGGACGGCAAGCGCATCCAGGGCTGGTACATCACGCCTCCCTCCTTCGATCCGGCGCGCAAGTACCCGTTGCAGCTGCACATTCACGGCGGGCCGCACAGCATGTACGGCGTCGGCTTCAACTTCGGATGGCAGGAGCAGGCGGCCAACGACTACGTCATCCTCTACACGAACCCGCGCGGCAGCACGGGATACGGCAGCGCGTTCGGCAACGCCATCATGAACGCGTATCCGGGCAAGGACTACGACGACCTCATGGCGGGCGTCGACGCCGTGCTGGCAAAGGGCTTCGTCGATCCGCAGAACCTGTTCGTCACCGGCTGCAGCGGCGGCGGCGTGCTCACGGCCTGGATCGTGGGCCACACCGACCGGTTCGCGGCCGCCTCGGCCAACTGCCCCGTCACCGACTGGCTCAGCTTCGTCGGCACGACGGACGGGGCGAGCTGGTACTACAACTTCGAGAAGCTCCCGTGGGAGGATCCGAGCGAGCACCTGCGCCGCTCGCCGATCACGTACGTCGGCAACGTCAAGACGCCGACGATGCTGATGACCGGGGTCAACGACCTGCGGACGCCGATGCCGCAGACCGAGCAGTTCTACAGCGCGCTCAAGCTGCGCAAGGTGCCGGCCGCCATGGTCCGGTTCAACGACGAGTGGCACGGCACGACGACGACGCCGTCGAACTTCATGCGCACGCAGCTCTATCTTCGGTACTGGTTCGACAAGTACAAGCGGCCGGCGGTGGACCGCAAGACGACGACGAGCGAAGCGCGATGATCCAGGCAGGGCCGAAGCCCTGCGCTACGTACGAACCGACGAACGACATGAAAAGAATCCTGGCGCTGACGACGGCGGTTGCGCTGATCCTGACGCAACCGCTCTACACACAGCCCGACCTCGGCGTCCCCTCGCCTCAGGGGTCCGTCGTCTGCACCTCCGCGCCGGCCTGCGACGCTGGAGCCTCGGTGCTGGCGATCGGGGGGAACGCCGTCGACGCCGCGGTCGCCACGGCGTTCGCCCTGGCCGTGACGCACCCGAGCGCGGGCAACATCGGCGGCGGCGGGTTCATGATCGTCCGCACCCCGGGCGGCAGCGTGACGTCGTTCGACTACCGTGAGACGGCCCCGCTCAAGGCGACGCGGACGATGTATCTCGGCGCGGACGGCAAGATCGACATCAGCCTGACGCGGGCGGGGTATCTCGCGCCGGGCGTGCCCGGTTCCGTCCGCGGGCTGGCGCGCGCGCACGGGAAGTTCGGCAAGCTGCCGTGGAAGGACGTCGTGATGCCCGGCGTCCTGCTCGCCGAGCAGGGATTCCCGCTGTCGGCCGGTCTCGCGCGCAGCCTCAACCGCGAGCTCGCCGGCCGGATGGCCGACTTCCCTGTCTCGGTCGCCGCGTACGGGAAGCCGGGTGGCGGCGAGTGGCGCGAGGGAGACCGGATGGTGCTCGCCGATCTCGGCAAGACGCTCCGCGCGATCGCCACGGAGGGCCCCGACGTCTTCTACAAAGGCTGGATCGCGGACCGCATCGCCGACGACATGAAAGCGAACGGCGGCCTGATCACGCGACAGGATCTGGCGAAGTACCAGGCCAGGGAGCGCCCGCCGCTGCGCCGCCCCTATCGCGGCTACGAGATCGTCTCGATGCCGCCCGTCAGCTCCGGCGGCGTGGCGCTGATCGAGATGCTGAACATCCTCGAGCCGTACAGACCTCAAGTCGAAGGGGCTGCTGACCGCGCCGGCCCTGCACCTCCAGATCGAAGCGATGCGCCGCGCCTACCTCGACCGCGCGCGGTTTCTCGGCGATCCCGATTTCGTCAAGGTCCCGGTCGTGCGCCTGACGTCGAGGTCGCACGCCAGATCCGCCGCGTCCACGATCAATCCGGCGAGGGCGTCGAGCAGCGTCGATCTCGGCAAGGACATCGTCACCGCCGCGACCGCCCCGGAACCGGACGAGACGACGCACTACTCGATCATGGACCGCGACGGCATGGCGGTCACGACGACGACGACGCTCGAGGGCGGCTTCGGCTCGCACGTCGTCGTGAAGGGCACGGGCTTTCTGTTGAACAACGAGATGGGGGACTTCAACCGGAAGCCGGGGGACACGAACCTGACCGGCGGCATCGGGACGCCGCCGAACCTGATCGATCCCGGCAAGCGGATGCTCAGCTCGATGACGCCGACGATGGTGCTGAAGAACGGGAAGGTCGTGCTGCTGACCGGCTCGCCGGGCGGACGGACGATCATCAACACCGTCCTGACCGTCGTGCTCGGCGTCACGGAGTACGGCCTCACCGGGCGCGAGGCGGTGGATCTGCCGCGGATGCACCACCAGTGGCTGCCCGATCGCGCGAGCCTGGAGCCGGCAGGCGTAGTGAGCAACGTCCCGAGAGGCGTCGTGAGCAACGTCCCGGCTGGCGTGACCAACGAGGTTCCGAAGGCCGTCGGCGACGACGTGCTGGACGCGCTCCGCGCGATGGGACACACCGTCGTGCGCGCCGCAGAACGACAGGGGGATGCGCATTCGATCTGGGTCGCTCCAGACGGGACACCCTACGGGGTCAACGACCGCCGAACGGCGGATTCGAAGGCGGCAACCCCTGTCCCGAGCGCATTTGACAGTCCCGACCGGCGGGCGATAGGCTAACGAGGCATGTTTCGCGCGCAGCACCACCACCGGCACCATCATCACTCCTGCTCCGGCGGGCCGGTCGTGCTGCACGCGTACTGAAAGACGACGAGACAAACAGCAGCCACCACGAGCCCCGCTGGACCCAGGTTCAGCGGGGTTTTTTCATTTGTGGGCTTCTCTCATCCGGACGCCATGGATTACTCGAAATTGAACGGACTCATCCCGGCGGTCATCCAGGACAGCGCGACGCGCGAGGTCCTCATGGTCGGCTTCATGAACCAGGACGCGCTCGACCGGACGATCGAGACGGGCTTCGCGACCTTCTTCAGCCGGACGCGCGGGGCGTTGTGGATGAAGGGGGAGACGTCCGGCAACAAGCTGAAGGTCGAGCGGGTCCTCGTCGATTGCGACGACGACACGCTGCTGGTGCTCGTGACGAGGCTCGGCGACGGCAACGTCTGCCACACCGGCGAGCGGACGTGCTTCTACCGGGAGCTGGAGCCTAAGATCTAAACAGGAGATCAGGAGATCAGGAGTTTTTGTTTTGTTTGTTTGGTTTTTCTCCGGATCTTCTGACCTCCTGTTAAAGACGGGAACTGAGCGATTGTGATGGACCAGATACTCAAGCTCGGCATACCCAAAGGGTCGCTGCAGGATGCGACGATCCACCTGTTCGCCCGCGCCGGCTTCAACATCTACGCGAGCGCGCGATCGTACTTTCCGGCCATCGACGACCCCGAGATCGACTGCATGCTGATCCGCGCGCAGGAAATGGCCCGGTACGTCTCCGACGGGGTGCTGGACGCCGGCCTGACCGGGCAGGACTGGATTGCCGAGCACGCCGCGGGCAACGGGGGCAACGCGGGGGTCACGGCGCTGGCCGATCTCATCTACGCGAAGCAGAGCTTCGGGAAGGTCCGCTGGGTGCTGGCGGTGCCGGAGGAGTCGGCGTACAAGACCGTCCGCGATCTCGAGGGCGCGACGATTGCGACCGAGCTCGTCCGCGCGACGCAGGCCTACTTCGCGCGGCACGGCGTGAAGGTCAACGTCGAGTTCTCGTGGGGCGCCACCGAGGTCAAGGCGCCGCGGCTCGCCGACGCGATCGTCGAGGTCACCGAGACGGGATCGTCGCTGCGGGCGAACCGGCTCAGGATCATCGACACGATCCTCGAGTCCAACACGCAGCTCATCGCCAATCCGGCGTCGCTGGCGGATCCGTGGAAGCGCAACAAGCTCGAGAACATCGCGCTGCTGCTGAAGGCCGCCATCGAGGCGCAGGGACGGGTCGGCATCATGCTGAACACGCGCCGCGAAGACCTCCCGGCCGTGCTGGCGCTGCTGCCGGCGCTGCAGCGCCCGACGATCTCGCCGCTCAGCGACGACGACTGGGTCGCCATCAACACGATCATCGAGGAGCGCACGGTCAGGGACCTCATCCCGAAGCTGAAGGCCGCGCGCGCCCAGGGGATCGTCGAATACCCGCTCAACAAGATCGTGATGTGAGATGCCGCGTCCATCCTCCGGTTCCGTCGTGCGGATCATCGCGTCCCGGCAGCGGGCGGCCATTGCCGCGCTGCTCGACCGCGGCGCGCGCCGCGACGCGGGGCTCGAGCGGCGAGTCGCGCAGCATCGTTTCGCGCGTGCGCCGGGACGGCGATCGGGCGCTGCTGGCCTACGCGCGGCGCTTCGACCGTTTGACGGGGCCGATGGAGGTGCCTGCCGACGAGATCCGCGCCGCCGCGCGCGAGGTCCCGCGCGACGTCCGGGAGGCGATCGCGACGGCGGCCCGTCACATCCGCCGCGTCGCGGCACAACAGGTCCCCGGGACCTGGTCGATCGAACCGGTGCGCGGCGTGCGGATCGCGCAGCGCGTGCTGCCGCTGGACCGCGTCGGCTGTTACGTGCCGGCCGGGCGGTACCCGCTCCCCTCCTCGCTGCTCATGACCGCGATTCCCGCGCGGGTGGCCGGCGTGCCGGAGGTCGTCGCCGTCTGTCCGCGGCCGGACGCGACGATCATGTGCGCCGCGCGCGAGGCCGGCGTGTCGCGGCTGTTCAGGCTCGGCGGGGCGCACGCCGTCGCGGCGCTCGCGTACGGCACCGCCACCGTGCCGCGCGTGGACAAGATCGTCGGCCCCGGCAACGCGTACGTCGCGGCGGCCAAGGCGCTGGTGTCGTTCGACTGCGCGATCGATTTCCATGCGGGCCCGAGCGAGATTGCGATCGTCTCGGCCACCGGCCGGCCCGCCTGGATCGCCGCGGACCTCCTCGCGCAGGCCGAGCACGATCCGGACGCACGCGCCATCCTGTTCACACCGTCGCGGGCACTGGCGGACGCCGTCGCGCGCGAGCTGCACGCGCAGATGCCCGAGGCCGGGCCCGCGCGGCACGCCACGGCGAACAACGGCGCCATCGTGCTGACGCGGTCGATGGCCGAGGCGATCGGCCTCAGCCAGCGCATGGCGCCCGAGCACGCCGTCTGCGACACGGCGGCGATCGCGCGGCGCCTCACGCACGCGGGGACGGTGTTCGTGGGTGACTACAGCGCGCAGGCATCCGGCGATTACGCGACCGGGTCGAACCACGTGCTCCCCACGAGCGGCGCCGCCAGGGCGCGCGGCGGCCTCAGCGCGGCGGATTTCGTCCGCGTGAGCACCGTGCAGCGGGTGACGCAGGCGGGACTCCGGCGGATCGCGCCGGCGGCGATCTCGCTCGCCCGGGCCGAGGGCCTCGCGGCGCACGCGGCGTCGATCGAAATCAGATTCCCAAAGTCGCGTGTCGCGTCCGGCGTCAGCCGGACCCGGTCATCGAGAAAGGCTCAGCGGTGAGTTACGAATACGAGCGGGTCCTGACGCCGGCGTCCGGCCTGCGGCTGCACCTGAACGAGAACACGGCCGGCTGCTCGCCCGCCGTGGTCGCGGCGCTGCAGGCCCTGACGCGGCAGGACCTCGCGGTCTACCCGGATTACGACGAGGCGATTGCGGCGTGCGCGTCGCGGCTGCGCGTGCCCGCCGACTCGCTGCTGCTCACGAACGGCCTGGACGAGGGGATCTTCCTGGCCGCGCTCGCGACCCTCCGCGGCGGTTCCACCGTGGCGCCGTTCGAAGCCGTGGTCGTCGTTCCCGCATTCGACATGTATGCCGCGTGCACCGATGCCGTGGGCGGCCGGGTCGTCGAGGTGCCGCTCGGACGCGGGTTCGAGTTTCCGCTGGAGAACGTTCTGGCGGCAATCAACCGGCGCACCCGCATCGTCTGGCTCACGAACCCGAACAACCCGACGGGCCAGATCGTGCCGCGCGACGCGATCCGCCGGATTTCGGCGGCCGCCGGCGAGGCGATGGTGTTCGTGGACGAGGCCTACGTGGACTTCTGCGGGGAGACGCTGCTCGACGACAACGCGCTGGAGGGCATGGCGAACGTGGTGGTCGGCCGGACCTTCGCCAAGGCGTACGGCCTGGCCGGGCTGCGTGCGGGGGCGCTCGTCGCGAGGCCGGAGCGGCTGGCCGCCATGCGGCGAGCCATCCCGCCTTACAGCCTCAACGTGTGCGCGGCCGTCGCGCTGCCGGCCGCCCTGGGCGACACCGCGCACTTCGACTGGTACGTCGATCAGGTCGCGCAGTCCAAAGCGATGCTCTACGACTTCCTCGAGCGGCGCGGCGTGCCGTACTGGAAGAGCGCGGCCAACTTCGTGCTCGCGAGGTTCGACGGACAGCCCGGCCGCGTGGCCGCCGGGCTCGCGGCACGGGGCGTTCACGTGCGCGATCGCTCGACCGACCCGGGGTGCGCGGGCTGCCTGCGCATGACGGCGGGCGTGACCGGGCACACGGCGGCGCTGCTCGCGGCGCTCGAGGAGATTCTGTGAGGCGAGCCACCATCGATCGGGTCACGACGGAAACGTCGATCGCGCTCCGGCTGACGCTCGACGGCAAGGGGCGCTACGACGTGCGGACGGGGATCCGGTTCCTGGATCACATGCTGGAGCTCTTCGCCCGTCACGGCGCCTTCGACCTGACGCTCCACGCGAAGGGGGATCTCGACGTCGATCAGCATCACACCGTCGAGGACGCCGGCATCGCGCTCGGGGAGGCGGTGGCGGCGGGGCTCGGCAACCGGAAGGGCATCAACCGCGCCGGATACTTCGTGATGCCGATGGATGAGACGCTGGCGGTGGCGGCGATCGATCTGAGCGGCCGCGTGCACGCGGTCGTCGACCTGCGGCTCAAGGTCCGCCGCGTGGGCGATCTGCAGGCGGAGCTCGTCGAGGACTTCTTCGAGGGATTCGCCCAGGGCGCGAAGGCCAACGTCCACGTGAAGGTGCTGTACGGCCGCTCGAGCCATCACCAGATCGAGGCGGTGTTCAAGGCGTTCGCCCGCGCGCTGCGCGTCGCCTGCGCGCGCGACCCGCGCATGGCGCGGATGCTTCCGAGCACCAAGGGGCTTCTATGATCGCGCTCATCGATTACGGAGCGGGCAATCTCACCTCGGTCCGCAAGGGCTTCGCGGCCGCGGGCGCGGACCTGTTCACGCCCGCCGACCCATCCGAGCTCGAGGCGTCGGACGGCATCGTGGTCCCCGGCGTCGGACACTTCGGCGCGACCGCCGCGCTCGACGGCGCGTGGACCGCGGCCATCCGGCGTGCCGCCGGGCTCGGCACGCCGCTGCTCGGCATCTGCCTGGGGATGCAGTGGCTGTTCGAGGGGAGCGAGGAGGCGCCCGGCGTCAGCGGGCTCGGCGCCGTCGCGGGCGTCTGTTCGCGGCTGCCGCGCGACGAGAGCGGCGCGCTCAAGGTCCCGCACGTCGGCTGGAATTCGCTGCACGCGCCGCGGCGCTCGCGATTGCTCGACGGGATCGAGGAGGGCAGCCAGGTGTATTTCACCCACTCGTACGCGGCGCCCGTCACGGCGCAGTCGGTCGCGACGTGCACGCACGGCCGGACCTTCGCCGCGGCGGTAGAGGACGGCGACATCTTCGGCGTCCAGTTCCACCCCGAGAAGTCGAGCGCCGCGGGAATTCGGATCCTCCGCAACTTCGTCGATGTTGTCCGGAGATCGAGATTGAACGTCGACGGAGATCGGGAGCCGGGAGGTAGGAATTTTGGAACAGAAACAAACAAGAAACACAAACGCAATCCAGTCAACTCTGTCGTGCTCCTGTTCGAGCTGGAATCATGCTGTCGAAGCGCCTCATCGCGTGTCTCGACGTGCGCAACGGCTGCGTCGTGAAGGGCGTCAACTTCGAGGCCCTGCGCGAGGCGGGCGATCCGGCGGCGCTCGCCCGGCGCTACAACGTGGAAGGCATCGACGAGGTCGTCGTGCTCGACGTGACCGCGACGATCGAAGGGCGGCGGGCGTTCGAGGCCACGATCCGCGCCGTCTCGAGCGAGCTGTTCATCCCGCTGACCGTCGGCGGCGGCATCCGCACCGAGGCGGACGCCGCGGCGGCGCTCGACGCGGGGGCCGACAAGGTCGGCGTCAACAGCGCGGCGCTGGCCGATCCGGCGCTGCTCACACGTCTGGCCGCACGCTACGGCAGCCAGGCGGTCGTCGTCGCCATCGACGCGAAACGCAACGGCAGCCGGTTCGACGTCTTCGCGCGGAGCGGAAGCGCGCCGACGGGACGCGACGCCGTCGAGTGGGCGATCGAAGCCGAGTCGCGCGGCGCCGGCGAGGTCCTGCTCACCTCGATCGATCGCGACGGGACGCGCGCGGGCTTCGATTGCGGCCTGACCGCCGCCGTGTCGGGGGCCGTCTCGATTCCCGTGATCGCGTCCGGCGGAGCGGGCACCTTCGATCATTTCACCGAGGTCTTCACCGACGGACGCGCGGACGCCGCGCTGGCGGCCTCCGTCTTCCATTACTCCGAGCACGCGGTCGCCGACCTGAAACGGCACCTGCTCGCCAAGGGGATTCCCGTCCGATGCTGATTCCTTCAATCGATCTCCAGGGGGGCAAGATCGTCCAGCTCGTCCAGGGCGAGCGGCTCGCCATCGAGACCGGCGACATCGACGCGTGGGTCACGCGGTTCAGCGGCCGCCCGAAGGTGCAGCTGATCGATCTGGACGCCGCCAAAGGGGCGGGCGAGAACCCCGGGCTCGTCGCGCACATCTGCGGGGTGCTGCCCTGCCGGGTCGGCGGCGGCATCCGCAGCCTCGAGCGGGCCCAGGCGACCCTCGCGCTCGGCGCGGTGAAGGTGATCCTCGGGTCCGCGCTCTTCCGCGACGGGATCGTGGACGTGGACTTCGCCGAGCGCCTGAGCGACCGGATCGGTCCGGATCGCCTGATCGCCGCGGTTGACGGCCGCGGGGGAAAGGTCGTCGTCGACGGCTGGCGCACGACGCTCGACCTGACGCCGGCCGAGGCCATCGGGCAGCTCGAGGAGTTCTTCGGCGAGTTTCTCTACACCCACGTGGACCTCGAAGGGCTCATGCGAGGGACCGACATGGCCGCAATCAAGGCGCTCCGGAGCGTCACCGACCGGGCGCTTACCGCCGCCGGAGGGATCACGACGCGGGAGGAGATCGCGGAGCTCGACGCGATGGGGGTGGACGCGGTCGTCGGGATGGCGCTCTATACGGGGAAGCTGGAGCTGGACTGAAAGGACTGAGGTCACGAGACCAGGAGATCAGGAGTTTTTTGGCTTCAAGAATGAATCTCCTGACCTCCTGATCTCCTGTTCAAGAGCGAGCGTACGGGTAAGCAGAGGCGTTCGGAGTCGTAGTGGGGCGGGTTTTTGGGATAAACCCCTCGCCGCCCGTTCTCGTCTAAGGCACCACTATGCGAATTACTCCCCTCGTCCTCATCGCCCTCACCCTGTCGGCCGGGACCGCGGCGGCCCAGCAAAAAGAAACCGAAAACGTGGATCGGACGATAGCGTTTTCGCGGGGTGGAACACTGCAGACTGAAGAACTTCTCCGGCGACGTACGGGTCACCGGGACGTCCGGCAACGACGTCGTCATCCACGCGGTCCGGACCGCCACCCGCGACCGGCTGGACAACATCAAGCTCGACATCCAGGTCAACGGCTCGACCATCAATGTCGAAGCCAACCGCAAGGTCCCCGGCTGGGACGAGCGGGACAACAACGTCGTCGACACGCGCTTCGAGATCCAGGTCCCGTCGGCGACCAACCTGGACCTGCAGGTCTTTTCCAGCGATCTCATCGTGCGCGACACGACCGGCGACATCGAGGCGCACACCTTCAGCGGAAACATCGATCTCGACGTGTCGGGGGCGAGCGCCGCTCCCGAGTTGAAGGCGGAAACCTTCAGCGGCGACATCAAGGCGCGCGTGCCTCAGGGCAGCAACGGCCGGGTCGCGTTCAACACGTTCAGCGGGGATCTGCGCAGCGATCTGCCGCTCGTGCTGCACGGCAAATCCCGCCGCAACGTCGACGCGGATCTCGGCGGCGGAGGCGGCTCGAGGCTCGAGTTCAAGACCTTCAGCGGCGATGTGAGGCTGGTCAAGTAAGCGGGGTTGCATTACGCTGGCGGCGATGCGCCAGCGCTCGTGCCTCTTCCTTTTCATCGTCCTCCTGCCGGCGCTTTCGGGGTGCACCCGGAGCGCCGGCCTCTTCTCCGAGCAGAACGCCCGCGTCCACCTCGCGATGCTCGCCGGCACGATTGGCAGCCGGCCGATCGGCACCGAAGCCAACGCGCGGGCCCGCGCCTACCTCATCGATCAACTGAAGCTCTACGGTTACGAAGTCCGCGTGCAGGAGCTGGACGCGAGACGCGCCGAGATCGGCCGCACCGCCCGCGTCGCCAACATCATCGCCGTGCTTCCCGGAGCCAGGGCGGAAGCGATCGGGTTGCTCTCTCACTACGATTCGGTTCCGGAATCTCCGGGCGCGGCAGACGATGGGCTCGGCGTGGCGGTGTCGCTGGAAGCGGCGCGCGTGCTGGCGGCGCGAAGCGATCGCACGTGGACCATCTTCGTCCTCATCACCGACGGCGAGGAGCAGTGGCTCATGGGAGCGGCCGGGTTGATGACCGACCGCGAGGTGACGTCCCGGCTCCAGGCGTACATCAACGTCGAGGCGGTCGGATCCGGCGGGACCGCCAATCTGTTCGAGGCGGGCCCGGGCAACGGGTGGCTGATCGGTTCGTGGGCGCGCCGGGCGCCCCACCCGCGCGGCGCCTCGTTCAGCACCGAAATCTACCGCCGGCTGCCGAACGACACGGACTTCACCGTCCTCGCGCGCCAGGGCATTCCCGGATTGAACTTCGCGCTGGTTGGCGACGGGTACTCGTATCACACGGCGCGCGACGTGCCCGAGCGGATCACGCCGAAGACCCTGCGCGAAACCGGCGAGAACGTCGTGGCGATCGCCACGGCGCTCGACCGCGCCGACGTCACGAGGCGCACGCCGTGGGGCGCGACGTACTTCGACATCGGCGGCGTGGCGGCCCTCAGCTACTCGATGGTCGCGGGGTGGGTGATCGCGGCGACGTCCCTGCTCTTCGGCGTGATGGCGATGGTGCGGGTCACGGCCGCCGCGGTGCGGACGGGAGGCGGCTGGCGCTGGGTGCTGACGGCGATCTGGTCCGCCCTCGGTCTCGCGCTCGCCGCGGCCGCGATGATCGGCGCCACCTGGGCGCTGCGCGCCGCGCGGGAGGTCTACCACCCGTGGTACGCGCGCCCCGATCGACTCTTCCTCCTGCTGCTCGCGGTCGGGACGACGGCCGCGTGGGCGATGAGCCGGGCAGGCCGGTGGCTGCCGCCCCGCGCGCGCGGGATGAGGCACCCCTCGGTCACGTGGAGCCTCACCCTGCCGCTGTGGATGGCGATGGCGGTGGCGGCACTGTGGGTCGCGCCCGGCGCGGCATTTCTGTGGACGGTGCCGTTGCTCACCGCCGGCATCCTGCTGATGCTGACGCCGCCGGAAAGCGACCCCGCACTCCGAATCACCTCGACCGTCGTGCTGGCCGTGACGGCAACCCTCTGGCTGCGCGATACGGTGGAGCTCCTGCGTTTCATGGTGGCCGTCTTCGGCCGGCTGCCGATGGTGACGCCGGTGCCCGTGTACGCCGGCGTGATGCTGATGGCGGGTGTGATGGTCGCACCGCCCTTCATCGCGACCGTGGCCTCGACGCGCCCGATGGTGAGACCGTCGCTCGTCACCGCGCTCTGCCTGTTGTCGGTCGTGATCGCGGCCGGGCTGGCGTATTCGGCCCCCGCCTATACCTCCGAACAGCCGCTGCGGCGATACGTGCGCGCGCTCCAGGAGGCCGATGGCACGAGCGCCGTCTGGGAGGTCGGCTCGATCGAACCGGGCCTCGACCTCGCGATCGGGGCGCCGGATGGATGGAGCCGGCAGTCGACCGCCGCCCCCGCGAGCGTTCCGTGGGGCCGGCTCGCGCATCCCTTCGTATTCCGGACCACGGGCCCGTCGCTCGGCCCCGCGCCGCTCGAGGTGGGCGGGTTCGACGTCAAGCCCGCGGGGGCGGGAGCCGAGGTCGCGATTACCGCCGTCCCGCGCCGCCCGGGCATCGCCGTCTCCTTCCTGCTGCCCGCCGGGGTGACACCGGCGCGATCGAGCCTGCCCGGCGTCCTGCGCCTCGGACGCTGGACGGCCACGTTCATCGCCCCTCCCGCGGACGGCATCGTCTGGCGCGCCACCTTCGCCGCCAAGGACGCCGCGCGGGTGCGCGAAATCCGGCTCGCCGCGACCGACTTCGGGTTCGCGGACGCCCCCGGCTGGCAGCGCCTGCCCGTCTGGCTGCCGCAGGATCGCACCGTCTGGACCGTCAACGCGACCTGGATCGTGCCCGTCGACGCGCCGCGGCCGCCGGCGCTTGAGCCCGTCTCTCCATTACGTTAGAATGTGTAACGATTACGTTGAATGACGTAATCGTCCGTTCTTGGTTCTTGGTTCTCGGTTCTTGGTTGGCCGTTCTTGGTTCCGTTCGGCAGCCGGAACGGTTCGGCGAGCCGGAACGGACCCTGAACGAGAACGAGGAACCAGACGACGAACCAAGAACCAAGAACCAAGAACCAAGAACCAAGAACCAAGAACGAACATCGTTCAGAATGCAGAACCCCTTCGTTTACGGCGAAGTCGTCCCGGCCGCGTCGTTCGTCGATCGCGAAACGGAGCTCGACCGGCTCACGCGCGATCTTCTCGCCGGGCAGAAGATCTTCCTGATCTCGCCGCGCCGCTACGGCAAGTCCTCGCTCGTGCGGCAGGCGCTCCGCGGCGCGGAACGCGGCGGCGCGCTCACGGTGGACGTCACCGTCAGCAGCTACAGCTCCTACGTCGCGTTCCTCGAGGGCTACGCGCGCGCGCTCCTGTCGGTCGAGACGCGCCTCGACCGGGCCCGCGGGTGGCTGCGCGACATGCTCGGCGCCGTCCGCCACGAGGTGCGCGTCGAACAGGCCGACCACGGCGGCAGCCAGCTGGCCCTGTCGTTCCCGGCGGTCCGCACCGACCGGGACGTGTCGCGCGTCGCCCAGCAGGTGTTCGCGCTGCCCGGCCGCATCGCCGAGGCGCGGCGCCGCCCTCTCGCAGTGGCGCTCGACGAGTTCCAGGCGATTGGGTCCTTCAACGGCGGAGGCGTCGAGCACGCGCTGCGCGCGGCGGTCCAGCACCAGCGTCAGGTGGGGTATGTCTTCTCGGGGTCGGAGCCGAGCCTCATGGAGCGCATGCTCGGCCGGAGCCGGCCGTTCTACAAGGCGGGCCCGGTCATGCGGCTGCAGAAGATCCCCGGCGATCGCTTCGCGGAGTTCATCGAGGCCCGGTTCCGCGCCACCAAGCTCCGCCCGGCGCCGGGCCTGGGCGCCGCGGTGGTCGAGCTGGCCGGCAATCTCCCGTACGACGTACAGCGCCTCGCGCACGAGGTGTGGGACGATGCCCGCGGCGGGAAGGTGGTCGGACTCGAAGATCTGCACGGGACGTTGACGCGGCTGCTCGGCGAGCACGACGCCATCTTCGAGGCCACCTGGCAGCGGCTCACGCTCGCGCAGCGTGCGGCGCTTCGGGCCGCCGTGCTCGAGGACGGACGCGAGCTCCTGTCGGCCGACGTCCGCGCGCGGTACCGCCTCGGCGGGCCTTCCACGGTGCAGGCTTCGCTGACGGCGCTCGTACGGGACGACGTCCTCGCCCGCGAAGCGCCGCGCTACGTCGTCGTCGATTCGCTGTTCCGCGAGTGGGTCGCGAGGCACACCCACTGATAAATGGTTCAGTTCGACGACGCGCTCGACAGGGCGACGTTCACGACAGCGTGCACATGAACTGCGTTCGCCCTGGAAGTAACACTCGTGGTGGTCGTGAACGCCCAATTATCTGTCACGCCCAGCTGCGCTGTCTTTCCAACACGGAGGGCGCGGGGGCCACGGAGTCTCCGGGAGCGAAGCGATTAATTGAGACTTTCGTATTTCGACAGGACGGCTCATTTGGCAAGCAGGCGCGAACCAGCAACAACACTGAGTGCCGATGTCCACGGCAGAAACGCACTCGAGCGCGCTGGCCCGAGGTCGCAGCGGCCGGCGTTGCAGGTCAGGTGAGATTCGCAGGCGCAGACAGCCCCTGATTACGCTGGCTGTTTGCATCCTCGCTCTCGCCTGACGTGCCCGCGCTCCGCGCGGCTCGAGTGCGTCGGAACCGTTGAACGAGAGTCTCCGTGGTCTCCGTGAACTCCGTGTTGGAGAACAGCGAAGCCTGTCGGCAGCGCAGGGCCGTGGGCTACAGACGACGTCGATTCACAATTCCGCCTGACGATTGATGCCTCAATCCCCGATCGTCCGATGGCTCGCGCGCGTGACGTGCCGCGTGTTCTACCGCGTCGACTGCGTGGGCGCTCCGCCCTCCTCCGGTCCGGTGCTGGTGCTGCCGAACCATCCGAACTCCCTGCTGGACCCGGCGGTGATCTGGGCGACGTCGGGGCGCGACGTCCGCTTCCTTGCGAAGTCGACGCTCTTCGACTCACCGCTGCGGCCGCTCCTGGCCGGCGCCGGCGCGATTCCCGTCTACCGCAAGCTGGATCAGGGGGTGGACGTCTCGAAGAACGCGGAGACGTTTGCCGCGGTGGACGCGGCGCTCGCCGCCGGCGACGCGATCTGCATCTTCCCGGAAGGGGTCAGCCACTCGACCGGACGGCTGGTGCCGCTGCGCACGGGCGCGGCGCGCATGGCGCTCAGCGCGGCGCGTGCCGGAACGCGCGTGGCGCTGGTCCCCGTCGGGCTGAACTTCGAGCGCAAGACCGCGTTCCGCTCACGGGTCACCGTCGTCTACGGCCCCGCGTTCTGGTGCGACGACCTTGGCCTCGCCCTGAGCGAGCGCAGGAGCGCAGGCTACGCGAGTCGAAGGGCTGGCCGGCGGGACTGACGCGGAGCCGGCGGCGGTCCGCGCGCTGACGGATCGGATCGCGGAGCACATGCGCCGCCTGCTGATCGAAGCCGATCCCAAGGCGGACGCAGCGCTCGTCGAGCGCGTGGACCGGTTGTACGCCGCGGCTCGCGGACGCGCCGGAGACCCCGCGGATCGCGTCGCCCGCCGCCGGGCGATTGCGGCGGGCATGGAACGGCTGCGCGCCAAGGATCCGCAGCGCTACGAGGAGATTCTTCTGCGGTTGCGACGCTACGATCAGCGCCTCCGCCGGTTCGGCTTCCGCGATCGTCATCTCGACTGGGACGTCTCGACGGCCGAGGCGGTCCGTTTCGGGCTTCGCGAAGTGCTCGTCGCGATGGTCCTGCTGCCGCTCGCGCTCGTCGCGCTGGCCGCCTTTGCGGTGCCCTATTACGTGACCGGCTACGCCGCCCGCTGGTTGACGCGGGATGCGGACGTCGCCGCCACCGCCAAGGTCCTCGGCGGGTTCGTCATCTACGCGGCCTGGCTCGCGCTCCTCGCCGCGGGCGCCTGGTGGTTCGCGGGAACCCGGACGGCCCTCGCTCCTGCTGGCCGGGCTTCTCGTCGTCGCCGTCGCGGGACTCTTCGCGATCGAACGCGAGTCGGCGGTCATCGACGCCACCCGCGCATGGTTTCTGCTTCGCCGGACGAACCGGGACACGCGGGAGCGTTTGCGCCGCCGGCGCTCCGAGCTGGCCGACGTGCTGGACGAGGTGAATGCGTGGCTCGCCGCAGAGAAAGCGGAGCGGACGGAGAGCACAGAGATGTAACCGGGCGGCTTGCCAGCGAAGAATTTGAACCACAGAGATAACGGGGATTACTGTTCGACGTGATGGACTTGGTGAACCTGCCACGAATCCCGGTCCGAGAAAGCCGCGTCACTGATGGCCGACAGCGCCAGGGATTACAAACGAGAATGTCGATGACTGCCCAGGCAGGCCTTCCTCTGTGAAGACCGGTTCGTACTGCCACGGCTGCGTTGCTGCGATTGCGGGTTCTGTCGCACCGCGCATGGGCGAATCGCCGTGACTGCGTCCACTTTTCCATCCGGACGCGGGGTGACGCGGCGATCATCGAACCCGACTGTGCGCTCCTCGGAGTACTTCGGAATGACCGTTCTCGATTATCTGGGCACTCGACTGCCGCCTTTGTCGAGGAGCGCGGGGAATCCTTCGGCGGGCCGTCCACCCCTGCAGCTATCGCGAGAACGGCGATCACGCTGGCTGCTCGATTCCAGTCGGGAGAGCCATCGCCATGCAGGGCTTTGACACCGCGCACTTGCAACTGGACGCAACTCGCAACATGTCCGGGGGTGAAAATCGCGGCGAATTCCACTCTGCCGGTACGAAGCATGCGCCTTGGGAGTTGGGGGTTGGAGGTTGGGAGTTGACTCAATTCAACAGGTACTGCTGCACGAAGTGGATCCAGGTGTAGAAGAAGAAGTTGTTGTTCGCGACGTTGCCGATGAACATCGCGTGGCCTTCGTCCCCGTAGACCGTCAGCCAGACCGGGACCCCGTTGGCACGCGCGAGCCGGGCCATCTCCTCGGCCTGGTCGATGGGGACCCGCGTGTCTTTCGCGCCGTGCACGATCATCAGCGGAATCCGCAGTTTGGAGGCCTGCGTGACCGGCGAGATGCGCGTGAGGAACGTCCGCCATCTCAGGAATGCGCTCGTCGCCGTACTCGGCGCGGCGATCGTCGGGCCGGGTGGGATCGGTCTCCTTGAAATAGGTGATGAAGTTCGAGATCGCGGATCCGGCCAGCGCGCACCGCAGCCGATCGCCGTAGGCCTCGGCCACCGCGTACGTCATGAAGCCGCCGTAGCTGACACCGGTGACCATCACGCGGTTCTTGTCGAGCGCCGGCTGCTGCGCGATCCAGTCGAGCAGCGCGCCGATGTCCTTCACCGCATCCTCCCGCTTGGCCCCGTCGTCCATACGCCCGAACGCCTTGCCGAAGCCATAGCTGCCGCGGACGTTCGGATACAGAATCGCGACCCCGAGCTCGTTGAGGAAATAGTTGCTGCGGCCCTGGTAGCGCGGGCGCTCGCGCGCCGTCGCTCCGGCGGGCCCCCCGTGGATGTTGATAATCACGGGTCGAGGGCCGGTGAACCGCGCGGGCGGCCGGTAGAGCACGCCGGAGATCACCAGGCCATCGAAGCTCTTCCACGTGACGATTTCCGGGGCCGGGAGCCCCTCCGGGTTGAAGCTGCCGGTCTCGCTGGTGGTCCACCGGCTCACGGCGCCGGTGCGGGCGTCCACCGAGTACACGTCGCCATAGGTATAGACCGACATGAGCGTGAACGCGACCTCCGAGCCACGCCACTGCGGGGCGCCGACCAGCGTCCCGATCGGAATCTTCGGGGCCCACCGCAGCGCGAGAGAGGTCGCGTCGCGAAGCTCGAGACGGCTCGCGGTCGGGCCGTCGTACACGAGCGCGAGCGTCGTCCCGTCGGGGGAAAGCGAGAAGCTCTCCAGCGCGTCCTCCTCGCCGGTCATCAGCTTCCAGGTGCCGGCCGCGACGTCGCAGCGCCAGACACGCATCGCCTCGGACCCGCGGTTGCTGAGGGCGTACACGAACCGGCCGTCAGGGGAGTACCTCGGCCGCGCGCCAGGTGGCGACTTCCCCTTCGGGAGTGACCCGCTTCTTTGCGCCCGTCTTCACGTCGACGCGCCACAAGTGCGTTTCGGTCCCGGTCGGCGAGTGGGACACCAGGATCTCCCGGTCGTCCGCGGACCAGTCGGCCGCGCCCCACGAGCCATCGAGCTCCGTCACCATGCGCGCGCTCGCCGGATCCTTGGGATCCATCACGTAGAGGTCACGGTCCCTGCCGCCGTGCCCGCCGCGCCGGGTGGAATCGTAGGCAATCAGCCCGGACTTGCGGGACCACGCCGGCGATCCGTTGCGGGACTTCCCGTCCGTGAGGAGCGTGCTCTGCAGCGTCGCCGGGTCGAACCGGAACAGCTGCATCGTCTCGGCGCCGCCGCCGCTGTCCTTGCCGAACACGAAATACGACCCGCCCGGCTCGTACGAGGCGCCGCCGGTCGCGGGGAGGCCGTCGCGGAAGAAGGTCACCTGCCGGCGGTCCATGCCGGGTCCGGACACAGAGTGGATCTGCGGCACGTTCCCGAAGATCGTCGAGATGAGGATCTCCCGCCGAGTCGGATGCCACCCGAGGAACGCCGCGCGCCGGAATGCTCCGTAGGGCGCGAGGGCTTCGGGAATTGACGCGGGAATCGGCGACAGCCCTTGAGCTTTGACGTTCGGGGGGACGGGGAGCACGGCGGCCGGAGTGGCCTGCGGCCCCTGCGCAGCCGGACCGATGCCCGAAACGGGAAGCCCGACGAGAGAGAGCAGGAGCCCGGCGCGGACAAAATGGCGCATGTCTACCCGCAGAATAATGAAAAGGGGGAGCAAACGCCATTATAGTGCAAACCCCCCTGCCAGCCTTGTCGTCAAACTCGGGGCCGGGGGGGCCCTACGGCGAGCGGAGCGACCCTTCGACTCGCGGGTCTCAGGGCCGCTCAGGGCAGGGCCCCCCACGCGAGCGAAGCGAGCGCCCCTACCGCGGGTGCGAAGCCTGCCGCGGCCCCTACCGCGGGGGAGCGAAGTGAGCCCCGCGGCCATGTCAAGGGAGACCGATGAGGATAGTCATCGCCGGCGGCACGGGGTTCCTCGGCGGTCCGCTCGCGGAGGTGTATGCCGAGGAAGGGCACGACGTCCGCGTGCTGACCCGCGCGCTGCCGCCGGGGAAACTCGTCACGACCCGGGCACGGGCGTTCCCGGCGTCAACCGCGTCGGCTGGAAACCTGATGGCCAGAGCGGTCCGTGGGCGGCGGCGATCGACGGCGCCGACGCGGTCATCAATCTTGCCGGGACCGGGATTGCCGACAAGCGGTGGACGCCGCAGCGCAAGGCGGAGATCAGAGACAGCCGAATCGTTCCCACGCGAAGCCTGGTGGCCGCCACGGGGTCGGTCGGGACGCCTCCGCCGGTGTTCATCAGCATCAGCGGAGTCAACTACTACGGCGCGTCGGGCGAAGCCTCTCGACGCACGCCGCGGGTCGAGCCGAAGACCGAAGCGGCGCCGCCCGGCGACGACTTCCTCGCGCGCCTCTGCATAGACTGGGAAGCGGAAGCACGCCGCGCGGAGAGCGCGTCGACGCGCGTGGTCCCGCTTCGGTCGGGCGTCGTGCTCGAGCGGACCGGCGGGGCGCTCGCGAGGATGATCACGCCCTTTCGTTTCTTCGCCGGCGGACCGATCGGATCGGGGCGCCAGTACATGTCATGGATCCACCGCATCGACTGGGTCGAGATGGTGCGGTGGATCGTGGAGACGCCGGCCGCGGCCGGCCCGCTCAACGCGACCGCTCCCGTGCCGGTCACGAACCGCGAGTTCGCGCGCGCCCTCGGACGCGCGCTGCACCGGCCGAGCCTGCTGCCGGCTCCTGGATTCGCTTTGAAACTGGCGCTCGGCGAGATGGCGGAGCCGCTCCTCCTGACCGGCGCGCGCGTCGTCCCCGCCCGCGCGCAGGCGCTGGGTTTCCACTTCAGGTATCCCGAAATCGATCTCGCGTTCAGGGGGATCTTCGGGGAGTGACGGGAACAACTCCCAAACAGCCAATGCCCAACTCCCAAGCGCGGGCGGATTTGAACAGGAGATCAGGAGATCAGCCCCGCCGCGGCGGCGGCCGCCGGATTGAACAAAGTGTAACTCGGCAGAAGTGCGGTAGGCTGAGCTCCAACGACCGCAGGTACAGCCCTTAATTCATTGGAGCATGGTGCCCCGAGATCAGCGTGGCTCCGGGACGGCGATTGATCATTGGCGAAGCCTTCGTGGCATTCCCCTAGACGAGAGTAGTCGCTCAGCCCACCCGGGCGGTCGTGTCGGTCAACCGCAGGGGTGATAACCGATGACGTCACAACATAACCCTCCGCCGACGAGCGCCGACGGCTTCCCGGTGCTGGACCCGCACGTGGCGGGGATCGATGTTGGAAGCGAGCGGCATTGGGTGTGTGCACCGGCGACGACCGGGTTGGGCCGGGACGTGGCGGTCTTCGACGCGACCACGCCGGGCCTGCAGCAGCTCGCGGCGTGGCTGCACGCCCGGCAGGTGCGGTCGGTCGCGCTGGAAAGCACCGGCGTGTACTGGATTCCGGTGCACGAAGTGCTTGAAGCTCAGAGCTTCGACGTGGTGCTCGTCGACACGCGAACGCTCGGCCGGGTTCCCGGGCGGACCAAATCGGACCGTCGCGACTGTGAGTGGATCCAGCGGCTGCACAGTTGCGGGCTGCTGCGCGGCGCGTTCCGGCCTGGCCCGCAGGTCTGTATGCTGCGCACCCTGGTGCGCGACCGGGCGACGCTGGTGGCCGAACGCGCCGACTGGGTGCGGCGGCTGCAGAAGAGCCTGGATCAGATGAACGTCCGCATCCATCGCGCCGTCTCGGATCTCGACGGGGTCACCGGCTTGGCGATGCTGCGAGCCATCGTCGCCGGCGAACGGGACCCGCACCAGTTGGCCACCTTGCGGGATCCACGCTGTCACAAGAGTGAAGCGGAGATCGCCGAACAATTGACCGGCCATTGGCGAGACGACCATCTCTTCGCGCTCGGGCAAGGCTTGAAGATGTACGACGCGCTCACCGACACCCTGACCGCCTATGACGGGGAGATTCTGCGCCAGCTCGACGCGATGTCGCGCGCCGACAGCCCCAACGATCCGCCGCCGCCGGTCAATCGCGCGAAAGTCAAAGGGATCAAAGCCCGCGGCGAAGACCCCTTGCGCCGCGCCCTGTACCGCATGAGCGGGGTGGACCTCACCACGATCGACGCCCTCGGGGTCGCGACGGTGAGCGTGGTCCTGAGTGAATACGGGGCGGATCTGACCAAGTTTCCGACCGAGCAGCAGTTTGTCTCGCACGTGGGATTGGCGCCACACAAACCGATCTCCGGCGGGAAGGTCCTCAAGCGCAAGCGCAAGCCCGGCAGTGCCAGCGCGCGCGTCGGCGCCGCCTTGCGGATGGCCGCACTCACGATGCGGCACAGTCAGACCGCGCTTGGCGGCTATTACCGGCAGATTGCCCGACGCGCCGGGGCCGACGTCGCGGTGTTTGCCACCGCCCGCAAACTCGCGCAATTGATTTATCGCCTCCTGCGATGGGGGCACCCTTACATCGACGAAGGCGCCGCCGCGTATGAGAAGCGCTATCGTGAAGCCCGAGTCCACCGCCTCGCTGCCACCGCGAAAGATTTGGGCTACACCCTTGTTTCCGCCGAGGCGTAGGGGCAGTCTCGAAGAAGAGTTACAGACGAGGAGTTTCTTGTTTTAAAAGACAAATCTCCTGATCTCTTGACCTCCTGTTCAACGTGGTTTTGGAAGTTGGCAGTTTCGGACGTGTCCTCTACAGGAATGCAGGCGCGCCCCCTCTGAAGTCGGCGCCCAGGATGGCGGCGGAGTCGGCCCCCAGCCAGCGGTCGATGACGCGGGCGTAGACGGAGCGGAAGTCGGTCTCGTAGCGGCACGTCGTTGCCGCTGTTCTCGAGCGTCGGATTGTCGGCGGCGGGATTGCAGGTTCGGGGCCGTGCCGTAGATGCCGCCGTTCACGCCGCCGCCAATCGCCATCATCACGCTGCCGCGCCGTGGTCGGTGCCCTGGCTGCCGTTCTCGGTGATGCGGCGGCCGAACTCCGAGAACTGCAGCACAGCGTGTCGCCGAGCAGACCCTGGTTCTGCAGGTCGTTGTAGAACGCGAGCACGGCGTCGTTCAGCGTCGACATCAGGTTGGAGTACGACCCGTTGGCCTGGTTGGGATTCTGCGCCGCGTGCGTGTCGTAGCCGCCGGTCTGCACCCAGAACACCTTGGTCCCGATGCCCCCCGACCATCGCCCCGGCGACCGCCTGGAACGCCTGCGCGAGATCCGTTGTTCGGATAGGTCACGCTCGACCGTACGACCGACCGGCGCGACGCGATCGAGCGTCGCGAACGCCGCCTGCGCGGTGGCGTTCACGAATGACAGGTGCGGACGGTCGACCGGCAGATGCGACGAGATCCTCGTCGCCGCTCGCACGCGCGAACTGCGCTTCCGAGCCGCCGGTTGGGGCTCTGAAACGCGTAGCCCTGCGACGCTTGGAATCGCCGGCACGCCGACGATGCGCGACCAGCAGCGAGCGCGGCATCTCGCGCGTGGTGTCCACCCGACGAGCGGATCGACCGGCGACGGCAGCGTGTCGAGATACCGCCCCAGCCAGCCGGTGCCCTGCGGCGATCGGGATCGGCCGTGGACCAGATGTCGGTGCCGAGAAAGTGCGAGCGGCTCGAGTTCGGATAGCCGGTCCGCTGAACATCGCGAGCCGGCCCGGAGTCGAAGATCGTCTCGCAGCCCGGTACAGCCGCGGGTGCAGCCCGAGCGCGACACCGCTCCTGTCGCGTGCCGATCTGCAGCACCTGACCGGCGGGGACGGCGATCGTGGGCCGGCGGCTGTAGTAGTTGCCGTCGGTGTACGGGCATGAGCGTGCTCAGCGAGTCGTTGCCGCCGCTCAGATAGAGCATGACGAGGATCGCCGGCTTGCGATGCCCTGCGCCTGCGCGAGCTCGCTGAGGAAGCGCGGCGCGGCGAAGCTCACCGTGAATGCGGCGACACCGCCGCGGAACGAACTCGCGTCGGGTGATCCATGTCATCGTTCTGCGTTCCCGGAACGCTCAGACGAGCTGATACTCGCCGACGACCCGAGCGACAGATGCGCGAGTCCGGCGCGCCTTGGTCAGCGAGCTCGGCGTCGATCCCGTCCACGTGGCGCCCGCGCCCGGAGATAGTCGAGCAGCGTCACCGATAGGGCGCCGCTGTCGAAGGTGGCCGCCGTAGAGCCGATCCAGCATCGAAGCGAGAAGCGAATCGGGCGTCTTCGCCGAACGGCTTGGCCGCAGTCGCGCAGCGCGAACTTCTGGTTGGTGGTCGAGCGCCGACGCGAAGTTCATGCGCGCCAGCATGGCCCCCGTCGAGAACCAGCCGCGACCCCGGTCCCACCCGTTCACGTCAGGCGGCTCGAACAGCTGCTGTCCCATGTTGACCAGCGGCGTCAGCGCGTCGTCGACCGAGAATCCGGTCCAGCCGACCTCCTTGAGCGACGCGGACGACGAACTCCACCGGCGCAGGAATAGCGCGCGAAGGATGTCGACGGATCGCTGGAACTCCGGCGACCGCAGCACCGCCGACCACCGCTTCATGTTCGAAGCTGCGTCGGAGAACGTCCCGGCGATGCTGTTGACCCCGCTCGTCCGGCGGCTGTCGACTTCGCTGACGAAGAAGCGCGTACAGCTTTCGCGCCAGCCGGCGACCCGTCTCGGGATGGCGAACGACCGCAGCGATGCAGATCGATGCCGTCCTGCATGCCGGCGTCGGCGGCGCGGGCGGCAATCGTCCGGTTGCCGTCGCTGTAGATCGGGAACGAGAACTCTTCGCGGTCGTGTCGTGCTGCCCGGCGTTGTAGAAGAACGCGTAGCTGACGGTGGCACCATCGCCGGTCCGCCTCAGGTTCCATCCCGTGAACACGTGCGCGCCGGCGTACACGTCCGGCTCGGCGAAGGTGCCGACGCCGAACGTGAAGAGCTCCATCAGCTCGCGCGCGAAGTTCTCCTGCGGCCGGCCCTTCACATTCGTGCGCCCGTCGAGCCAGACGAGCATCGCCGGGTCTTTGGCGATCTCGATGAGCAGATCGCGGAAGTTGCCGAGCGCGTACTCGCGAAACAGCTCGATCTGCCCCTTGACTCCCGCCGGGTCTTCGGACGGCTTCGCCGCCATCATCCGGGTGGCGTCGGTGCCGCCGTAGACGCCGGCAATCTTGCTGTAGGCGGTCGCGAAGTGGTTGTGCCAGAAGAGCGTCATCTTCTCCTGGAGCGGGCGCGGGCGTATGCACCATGCGGAACAGCCAGCGCTGTCGGGCGTCGTTGATGATGGTGTTGGGCTGGAACCGCGCGCGACCGTGGTCAGAGACGTAACCCGGCGTGCCGATAGGCGTCGACATCGTCCGGGAACGCTTCGGAGTTGAGCAGGCGACGGACGCGGCCGGAGAAGCCGAGGTCCGAGTAGTCGTCGAGCTCGGCCGGCTGGCGCCGAAACCGGCGCGCCTCAGAAGGTGCTCGATGGGCTGCTCACCCCGGCGGGGTTTCTCGTCGCGTTGGCGTGGTGCGGGCCTGACTTGCATGGCGTTCCCGCTTTCTTGCTGCAGGCGCTTCAGAGCACCCGAGTGAACCCGAACAGCTCGTCGCCCCTGGCGGCCTCTCCCTGGAGCTGGCGCAGAAGTATCCGAGCGGCCAGCCAAGCAAAGCCCGCGCCGTGGCGCCCGGCCCCCATTGCGAACAAGTGGCGCGGAAAATTGCGGTGCAGCCCCACAAACGGCAGGCGATCCACGGTTTCGTAATGTACGAAATCCCAGGCCCACTCGGCCTGAATGCCTGAAATCGCGGGATAGAGCGTCGACAGCTCGTACATCAGCTGCCCGGTCCGCTGGACGAGCGCCTTGTCGCTCGCGCGGGGCGTGACTTCGGGCTGGTCGGCCCCGGAAAACATGACACGGTCGTCGCGCATCCAGCGGAGGAAGTGCGGCGGCGTCTCGCTGTCGCGCAGGGCAGCCGCCCGGCGGCCGACGTCGCGACGGACCGCCGCCGGCAGCGATTCGGTGACGACCGCGTAGCCGTGCCTGGCCTTGAGATGACGCCGCAGGGCCCGCAGGTCTGCGAGGGGGGCGCCGGTCGCAATCAGCACCGTGTCGGCCCGGACGGTGCCCGCGGCGGTCGTGATCTCGACCTGCTTCCGTCCGGCGCGGATCCGGCGGACGGGAGACTTCCCGTAGAGCGCGGCGCCGCGGCCGGCGGCGGCCGCGGCAAACGCCACGCACGCGCGGTACGGATCGAGCGCGGCCCCGCGGGTCCGGATCGCCCCGCGCCGCCCTCGAGGCCCGTCTCGCGCGCGAGCGCGGCAGGCGTCACCCAGCTGTGATCCAGCCCCGCCGCGCGGCGGCCCTGGTACTCCCGCTGCAGCTGACGGGCGGCGTTGGCGTCGCGGCGCGTGAAGATCAGCAGATCCGCCGGCGCGAGATCGCATTTGACTTCGAGGCGGCGGATCGCGGCCGGAAAATCGAGCGACGCCCGCCTCATCGCCTGCCACAGCGTCCGCGCCGATCGCAGGCCGTGCAGCGCCGACGTCTCCTGAAAGGAGGCGTCGAAGTCTTCGCGCACGAGCCCCAGCCCCCGCGCCGTCGCGCCGCCGCCGATGGCGTCCGCTTCGAGCAGCACGACCTTCACGCCGGCCGCCGCGAAGGACAATGCACAGGCGCAGCCGGTGAGGCCGCCGCCGACGATCGCGACGGTCGTTTCCACGTTCCCGTGAAACCGCGGGTACGACGGACGACGGCTCTTCGGAAATCGATCGAGCCAGTAAGGGACGTTGCGAATCGGCATGCCAACAGAGCCTAAAGCCTAAGCGGGGCGGTGTCTACCTGCTTCCCGCTCCCCCCGCTCCCCTTACCTCTTCGATCCCCGGTACACCGCGACCGCCGACACGATCGTGCCGATCACGGCCAGCGCGATCATCACGCCGACGATGACGGTGAACGTCGGTGACTCCATGACCGACAGGACGCGGCGGCCGTAGCGCGCGGCCAGGGCGCCTTCCACGCCGAAGCGCAGCAACCGGACCGCCGCGAGCGTCGTGAAGAAGCTCCACGCACTGACGCGCAAGGCGCCGCTCGTCAGCACGAACGCGGTGAACGGAAACGGCGGCGGGATGATCGCCAGCGCCGCGACGCCCACGGCCGCCTTCTGGCTCACGTGCTCCAGGCTCCGTTTCAGCCGCTTCGGGTTGATCAGTTTCGACAGGCCGTGCTCCCCCACTTTGCGGCCGATCCAGAACGTGAGGCCGGCGCCGATTACGGAGCCGGCCGTCGCAAGCGGCGCGTACAACCAGAAGAGCTCGGGATGGCGCGCCGACAGGATGATGACGACGAAGTCGATGCCGAGAGGCAGGAAGAAGACCATGGACGAGTCGAGCGCCCCCATGACGACGAGGCCGCCTGGCGTCAGGAAGTAGCTCAGGAGCGATTGGAAGAGAGCCTTCATGCGATGACAGGGTAAGCTGAAGCCTGGAAGTTGCGCATTCGGGGGTTCGAGGGCGATGCATCCTCGAGGAACCGCGACAAACGCGCGGCGGGACCGGCTGCGTGTCCCTCAAATACTCAGGGTATTCTCGGTCGCGCCTGCCGCGAGGCGCTCGCCCGTCTCGGTGCGACGCCAGACTTTCACCACGGGCTGGGGATCTCATATGAGGAACGTGATGGCGGCCGCCTGCTGCCTGCTGATGGCAGGAGGACCGGCAGATCAAAGACCGGCTGCGGCAGCCCAACGAAGCACGATGGATACGATCGCCGAACAGTACGTGAAACTGGTCCTGGCTCTCGGGCAGCACGATGCCGACTACGTGGACGCCTACTACGGCCCGCCGGAGTGGAAGAAGGCGGCCGAATCCTCCAAGAGCGATCCGGCGCGGATCGAGTCGAGCGCGGTCGAGCTCGTCTCCGCTCTGGCGGGCGAGCGTGAGCCCGCCGACGAGATGCAGAGACTGCGGCTCCACTACCTCCAGCGCCAGCTCTCGGCCCTGGTGGCGCGGGTGCGGATGCTGAAGGGCGCCAAGCTGTCGTTCGACGACGAGTCGCGCGCCCTGTACGACGCGGTCGCGCCGACGCTCCCCGAGTCGCACTTCCAGGAGATTCTCGACCGCCTCGCGAATCGATTCCCCGGCAGCGGGCCGCTCGTCGATCGCTACGAGGCCTTCCGCCGGAACTTCGTCATCCCTCGCGAGAAGCTCGACGCGGTCTTCCAGCGCGCCATCCAGGCGTGCCGCGAGCGCACGGTCCGGCACATGACGCTCCCCGCCGACGAGCGCTTCACGGTCGAGTACGTCACGGGGAAGTCCTGGAGCGGCTACAACTGGTATCAGGGCGGCTTCCGCAGCCTGATCCAGGTCAACACCGATCTGCCCATCTACATCGATCGCGCCGTCGATCTCGCCTGCCACGAAGGCTATCCCGGCCATCACGTGTACAACGCGCTGCTCGAGAAGCACCTCGTGAAGGACCGCGGGTGGGTCGAGTTCACGGTCTACCCGCTCTTCTCGCCGCAGTCGCTCATCGCGGAAGGCACGGCCAACTTCGGCATCGAGGTCGCGTTCCCCGGCCGCGAGCGCGTGGACTTCGAGCGGACCGTGCTCTTCCCGGCCGCCGGCCTCGACGGGTCCCGCGCCGCGGAGTACTACGACGTGCAGGCGATGGTCGAACAGCTCGCCTACGCCGGCAACGAGGCGGCGCGCCGCTACATCAACGGGCGGATCGACGCGGCGGAGGCGACCCGGTGGCTCGAGCGGTACGCGCTGATGCCGCGCGATCGCGCCGCGCAGCGCGTCCGGTTCTTCGACCAGTACCGCAGCTACGTCATCAACTACAACCTCGGCAAGGACATGGTCCGCCGCTTCATCGAGTCGCGCGGCGGCACGCCCGACAAGCCGGCGAAGCGGTGGGAGGAATTCGAGAAGCTGATCTCGTCGCCGCGGCTGCCGTCGGGCTTGCAGTAGGAGGGAGGCGCAGAGGATGCCTGAGACAGCGGAGACGGTTTTCACCACAGAGTTAACGGAGTAAACGGAGAACAAGCAAAATTTGTTTTCTTCTCCGCTATCTCCGTTTACTCTGTGGTGAACACACTCTGACGATCTTCAACTCCGTTACCTCCTGGCCGCGCCTCGGGGGCGCTCGTCCTGTGCGCCGCCGCGTTGTGCCTCGCCGGGTACGTGTTCGTGTATGCGACCGGGCGCGCGGGCGTGCCGATTCGATCCGACGGGTTCAGCTACTACGTCTACCTGCCGTCGTGGTTCCTCTTTCACGACACGACGCTCGCCGCGGCCGCGCGCGATTGCTGCGGCGGTGAGTTTCCCGGCTACACGGCGATCATCCGCTGGCCCGGCACGCGCCGCTGGGTGAACGCGCACCCGATCGGCGTCGCGATCATGCAGGCGCCGATGTTCGCGGTCGCGCACGGGCTCACGCGGTGGACCAACCTCTCGCCCGACGGGTTCACGTTCTATTACCAGCACGGCGCGGGATTGTCCGGGCTGATCTGGATCGTCCTCGGCCTCTGGATGCTCCGGCTAATCCTGCTCCGCCACTTCAGCGACGCGGTCACGGCCGCCACGCTCGTGACGATCCTCCTCGGCACGAATCTCTATCACTACGCGACGTTCGACAGCTCGTACAGCCACGCCTACTCGTTCTTCCTCTTCGCGGCGTTTCTCTATCTGACCGAACGCTGGCACGACACCCACAGCCGGCGGACGGCCGTCCTCCTCGGCCTCACGGCCGGCCTCATCGTCCTCACGCGGCACACCAACGTCCTGTTCCTGATCGTCTTTCCCCTCTACGGCGTCGTCGACAGGACGTCACTTCAGGCGCGCGCGTCCGTCATGAGGCGGGAGTGGCGTCAGGTCGCGTTGATGGCGGCGGTCGCAGCCGTGGTGGTCGCGCCGCAGCTCGCGATTTACCACCAGGCGACCGGGCGACCGCTCGTCAGCTCGTACGGCGAGCTCGGGTTCAATTTCCGATCGCCGAGAATCGCCGGCGTGCTGTTCAGCGTCCAGAAGGGACTTTTCTTCTGGTCGCCGGTGCTGCTCCTGGCGTGTGCGGGCCTCGCCGGCCTGATGCGCTCGCGACATTCGGCACGCGCGTTCGTCCTGCCGGCTGTGCTCTTCCTCGCTGCGGACACGTACCTGATCGCGAGCTGGTGGGACTGGCAGTTCGGGGGGAGCTTCGGGCACCGCGGCTTCACGGACGCGCTGCCGGTGTTCGCCATCGGGCTTGCGGCGTTTTATTCGTGGTCCGCGCGGCGCCGCTGGACCCTCACCGCCGTTGGAGCGATCGCGACGCTGTCGGTCATGCTCTCGGTCTTCCAGATGCTCCAGGTACTGGAACGGCGTGGTGCCGTTCAGCGACACGACGTGGGAACAGTACCGGGCGCTGTTCCTGCGGATGCATTGACCGTGCGCAGGCGACTCATTCTCGCGATCGGCTGCGCGCTGGCGCTCGTGGCGGCGCTCGCGTACCTGCGCGATCCGCCGTGGATCCTGTCGATGACGTCGGGGATGCGCGAGTGGGAAACGGCCGCCGACGGCACGCGCTACCGGTGGACGGGCGGGCACGCGTCGTTCTTCGTGCCGTCCGATGCCGCCGCGGTGGAGATCCCCGTGCGGACGACGTTCGATGCGGCGAACGCGTGGCCCGTGGTCGTCACCGTGACGCTCGACGATCGTCCGGCCGATCGGATCGTGCTGACGGATGCGGCGTGGCGGCGGAGCCTCATCCGGCTGCCACCGCCACGCGGCCGGCGCGCGCGCCGGATCGACATCCGGGTCGACCGCATGCGCGACGACAATCACGGCGTCGCGATCGGGGAGATCCGTGTCAAGTGACGTGTCTAAAGTTCTAACGTTCTAACGTTCTAACGTTTCGAAACTTTAGAACTTTAGAACTTTATTTCTCGATCGTCGCCTTCGTGACGTAGTCGAGCTTCGGAAATGCCTTGTTCAGGTACGCGTTGCCCTGCGACTGAATCCGTGGCTGCTCATCGCTCGGCGCGCCGCCGTACTGCGGGTTGATCTTGTCGACAACCTCCATGCCTGACAGGACCACGCCGAACGGAGCGAAACCATCCCGGTCGAGCCGCGAGTTGTCGGCGAAATTGATGAAGATCTGTGTCGTCCGCGAGTTGGGCGCCGCCGATTTCGCAAAGGTCACGTAGCCGCGCTTGTTGCTTTCCTTCACGGGGTCGTCCTGGATGTTGGCCTCGCGCCACGCGGTGTTGACCGACGGATCGCCGTTGATGCCGAACTGCACCATGAACCCGGGGATGACGCGGAAAAAGCGCGACGCCCTCGAAGTAGCCGTACTTCACGAGGTTGTAGAAGCGGTCCGCGCCCTTGGGCGCCCAGTCGCGCTGCACCTCGATGACGAACGGGCCGGCGCTCGTATCGAACCGTGCCTTGAAGGTCGCCGGGGCGACGTCTTTCAGCTTGGCGGGCGTCCTGAGCCGTGCCCTGACCGCGGCGCTGGGCCCGGCCGCGGGCGTGGCGGGCTTTGTTCCGGGTTTGGCGGTCGTCGGGGCCGGCGGCTTCGGCTTGGGCTTGGTGGTCTGCGTGGCCGGTGTCGTGGGCTTGGCGGCCGGCGGGGCCGGAGGCTTCGGCTTGGGTTCCTGCCCGATGACCGATCCCGACGCGAACGCGCCGGCCAGTGCGATGATGACCAGCGTGCGTGAAGTCGAACGAGTTGTCATGCGTTGTTGTCTCCCGGAATGAGTCTGTTGTGGCCAGAATATTCGCCGCGGGACGAAAATGGCAAGTGGCCTGGACCGGAGACCGGACAAGTGAAGAGCTGGCTCGACGTGCTGGATGCGCTGTACCAAGGGTCGTGGAGCCCGGGGCTGCAGCGCTACCGATCCCCGTTTGCGTTCCGCGGGTTGCCCCTTGAGAATCTGTCGCTGGCGAGCTCGCTCGTCCGGCTGGCCGAGCCGGGCGCCCGGCAGCCCGACGTGCGGCGGCTCGAGCTGTCGCTGCTGCGCAACTTCCGCAAGTACGCGCACGCCGAGGCGCACGGCACCGACTCGATCTGGGACTGGCTGGCGCTCGGGCAGCACCGCGGGCTCCCGACGCGGCTGCTCGACTGGACCTATTCGCCGCTGGTGGCCCTGCATTTCGCGACCGAGAGCCCCGATCGAGTTCGATCAGGACGGCGTCGTGTGGTGCGTGAACTTCGTCGAAGCGAACAAGCGGCTGCCGCGCCAGCTTCGGCGAATCCTGCAGACCGAGGGGTCCGACACGTTCACCGTGGAGATGCTCGGCCGGTTCGAGACGCTGAGCGCGTTCGATGCGCTCAGCCGTCAGCCGTTCGTGGTCTTCCTGGAGCCGCCCGCCATCGACCGGCGCATCCTCAATCAGCACGCGCTGTTCTCCCTGATGTCGAGCCCGACCGCCACGCTCGACGAGTGGCTGCAGGAGCATCCGAAGCTGTGCCGGCGCGTCGTCATCCCCGCGGCGCTGAAATGGGAGATCCGCGACAAGCTCGATCAGGCCAACGTCAACGAACGGGTCCTGTTCCCCGGGCTCGACGGCCTCAGCCGGTGGCTGACGCGGTACTACATGCCGACCAGCAGCAGATACCCGGTGCCCGCGGAAGATCCGTTGACGATGCATCCCGCGCGACAGATTGGGAGACGGATGCGGAGCTCGAGCCGCGGCAGACTTCGCAGACCGCGGTAGGGGCGGGGCGGCCGCGGCGACTTCGCACCCGCGGTAAGGGCGCTCGCTTCGCTCGCGTAGGGCCGCGGCAGCCTTCGCACCGCGCGTAGGGGCGCGCACTCCCTTCGCACCGCGCGTAGGGGCCGCGCTCGCTTCGCTCGCGGTAGGGACGCGATCGGTTCGCAGATAGAATCACGCGATGCCGCAGCTCCCGAAGACGATGACGGCGATCGAGATCGAGCGGCCGGGCGGCCCCGAGGTGCTACGGGCGGTCGAGCGTCCCGTTCCGGAGCCGGGGCCGGGCGAGGTGCTCGTGCAGGTCGAGGCCGCGGGCGTCAACCGGCCGGACCTGATGCAGCGGCTCGGCAAGTACCCGCCGCCGCCGGGGGCGTCGGACATCCCGGGGCTCGAGATCGCGGGAACGATCGTGGCCGTCGCGGAGGGCGCGAGCCGGTGGCACGTGGGGGATCGGATCTGCGCGCTCGTTTCGGGCGGGGGCTACGCCGAGTACCTGTGCCGCTCCGGCGATCCAGTGCCTGCCAATCCCGGAAGGCCTGAACGCCGTTGCCGCGGGAGCGATCCCGGAGACGTTCTTCACGGTGTGGACCAACGTCTTCGAGCGCGGCAGGCTGGCCGCGGGGGAGCGCCTGCTCGTCCACGGCGGCGCCAGCGGCATCGGCACGACGGCCATTCAGCTCGCGCGCGCGTTCGGCGCGATCGTGTTCGCGACGGCAGGCTCCGACGACAAGTGCGAGGCGTGCCGCTCGCTCGGCGCGGCCGTCGCGATCAATTACCGCACGCAGGACTTCGCCGAGGTGGTTCGGAGTGAGACCTCCGCTGCCGGCGTCGACGTCATCCTCGACATCGTCGGCGGCGACTACTTCCCACGGAACATCGAGTGCCTCGCGAGGCACGGCAGGCTGGTGCAGATCGGCCTGATGGGCGGGCCGAAGGCCGAGCTCAACCTGAGGGCCGTCCTCGATCGGCGCCTCACGATCACCGGCTCCACGCTTCGCGCGCGCAGCGTGGCGGAGAAGGGCGCGCTCGCGCGCGAGGTCGAGACGCACGTCTGGCCGCTCCTCGCCGCCGGCCGCGTCGCGCCGGTCATCGATCGGGTGTTTCCTCTGACCCAGGCCGCCGAGGCCCACCGCCGTCTCGAGTCCGGCGAGCACGTCGGCAAGATCGTGTTAGAGGTCGGGCGCGAGGCGTGAACTGCAGCTGATAAAAGACGCGCGGCGCTCGCGTCGTCTGTGACGCGGTTGCGACGGACGCGCCGATGTACGGGCAACGCCGGCACTGGCCGGCCGCGTCCCTCTGCCGCGAGGCGGGAAAACGGCCTCGGCTCGTACGCTCGCTTTGTCCGGTGGCCGATCCACCATCGTGTTCTTTTCTCCGCCACTTCGAGGTTCTCTCTCTGCCGCATGGTCCGAGTCAACATGGTCTGTCCTCAATGGATGCGCAGCTGAGATTCCCAACAGAGACGGGACACTGTCGCTACGGATCGATGAAGACGGCCGCGTCGAGGTGTTCAGGTGGGCGGCGAAAGCTGATTCGACAGGCGTTGCGATCGAACCTCCGCCATGGCGTCATGGTCTCCCAAGTCTGACGCTTTTTTTATCAACGACGGCAAGCAATTCCGGCCAGACTAGCGTGTTTCGACTCTTTAGAATTGTCGATAACGGCATTATCGAAGACAAACGCATCCAGGAACTGGCGGTCAAGCGTTTTCGCGGCCTAAAGCGGTGCCGATCCGAGGCGTTTGATCCGAATGTGTGGGGCTTGGGTGGTGGCCGACGCAACGCGACTGTACCTGTTTGTTCAAGCTAATCACCATCAACCGTGCGGCGCATTGACTTCATTCATCGGCATGGTCTGAAACTGACGACGACTCGATCGCCGAAACACTTTCCGAGGCGGCGCTAGACGACGATTTTGATCCTTGCTGTATCGAAGGAGCGTATCGGCAAGTAGCAAGCAAGACTGGTCAAGATGTACGAGGATGGCCTCAAACGTTCCGGAGTTGGAGGTTCTCACCTTGAGCAGGTCATCCACTTGATCCAACTCGATGGGTTGATCTTTGCTCAGTGCTCGTCCCCTAGAGCGGCCTCGGGAGTGGCGTTACTTGGCCTGCGCAGTGCCGGCGCTGGGCGGCCGTGGTCCCTTCCACCCCAGCGCGCACAAAACGCGCGCCGGGGACCCCGGCTTGGAGCGAGGCGCCGCACCGCGAAGCCGGAAAACGGGTGAAGCGATTCCCCGCGGCGAGTTCGGTCAGTGTGATCCGCGTAGATCCCACGCGACCACCGGCGCATCAGTGCGCATCTGGCATCTGTCGCCCACCCGCATCCCTACTCGCCGCGCTATCGAGCGAAGCGAGCGAACGAGCTGAGACTTTTCCTGATGCTCGCGGGGCCCCACCCCCACTCGCTCGCGCTGCGGCGCGCGAAGACGCGCTATCCTCGCGCGGCCGCAGGCGCTTTTCCCGCCTCGCGGAAGAGGGACGCGGACGCCCAGTGCCGGCACTGCGCACCGCCGGCAATTGAGTATCGGGGGCCCAGACCGTTCGTTTTATCGGCTATCCGTACGTCGCCCGCACGCGCCGTGACAACTTGAGGTAAGCGATCCACCCCGCCGCGTGCGCCACGGCCACGAGCGCCAGCGGCAGGTGATCCCCCGGCATCGTCTGTCCGGGCAGCCACGACCAGTAGAGCGACTGGACCGCGGTCACGGCCGACGCCACGAGCGCGACGACGGCGACTGCGGGCGCGCGGGGGTTGCCGATCCACAAGGCCCACGCGGCTGCGACGGCGATCGCCGCGACGGCCGCATGCGCGAGGAGCTCCACCACTGCGCCGGGACCGCGCATTCCGATCGTGCCCAGCGACCCAGCCATCTCGCCGGCGAGCTTCCTCGGCTCCCACACGAACAGGAACACGCACAGCAGCAGCAGCCAGCCGCGCCGCCTCACTCGGACTGCTCCTTCATCCGGGCCGACGCGCATTCCCGGATTGTACTCAATGCCCTGACAGGGTTCCGCTGGGTTCCACCGGGTTCCTCGGGGTTCCACGGGGTTCTGTTCCACGGGGTTCCACGAGGTTCTAGGTTCTAGGTTCTAGGTTCTTCCGGGTTCGGGAAGTCGTGATACAGATACGCTCGGTATGCGTCGTCCGAGTTTCAGCCGGATGCGGCCGTCCGCCGCCGTCTCGGCCGCGCTGCTCATCACACTCTACGGCGGGCTCCTGAGACTCGACGCGTTCACGGGCAAGTACGGCACGCTGGATCGTCCCGGCTGGGCCCGGTTCATGACCCACGAGGTCGCGCCGCTCGCGCGCGCCGTTCAACCCTCCCGCGTCTCCTGGACCCGCGAGCGGCGGCCTGTACGTGGGCGGCGACCCGATCAACTACATCGCGTTCGCGCGCGAGATGACCCACTTCTATCAGCCGCACGTGCGCGAGCCCGTGTTCCTCGCGCTGACGCGCGTCAGCCTCTGGGCCCTCGAGCAGCAGGACGCGGCGGTCAGCCTCGCGTCGGCGATCGGCTCGACGGCGGCCATCTTCGCAACCTACCTCCTCGGCGCCGCACTGATTTCCCCACTCGGCGGCCTCGCCGCCGCGCTGATCATGGCCATCGACTACCAGGCGATCGCCTGGTCGGTGGACGGGTGGCGCGACGACACGTTCACGGCCACCGTTCTGCTCAGCGCGTGGGGACTCCTCAGGCTGCGGAACCAGCCGTCGTTCGCGAACGCGCTGCTCGCGGGCTTCGCGGGTGGAGCTGCCTGCCTGACTCGCATCACCGCGTTCTCGTTCATTCTGCCGGCTCTGGTGTGGCTGGTCGTCGACGGCCCACGTCCGCTCTGGCGCGAGCGCGCGAGGCATGCGGCGACGGCGCTGCTGATAGTTGCCGCCGTCGTTGCGCCGTATCTGATCAGCTGCGCGATCGGGACCGGCGACCCGCTCATCGCGATCAACTATCACACCATCTACTACCGAGCGCACGCCGGGCTGCCGTTCGAGGAGCCGATGAGCGCCCGCGAGTACATCCTGTCCAGGTTCGCGGGGCATCCGCTCGCCACATTCGACATCGGCGTCACCGGCCTCTTCGTTCACCCGTTCATCGGGCAGTGGACCGGCCTGGACGTCTGGCTGAGGATCCTCAGGCCCACGCTCTGGTGGCTGGCGCTTGCCGGGCTGGCCGCGCTGCCGTTTTCGGCCGCCGGCCGCCTGCTGCTCGTGATCCTGCTCGGCTCACTGTTTCCGTACGCCTTCACGTGGAATCTGGGCGGCAGCGGCGGCGAGTGGCGATTCACGATGCACGCCTACCCGATCTACACCATCGCCGCCTGCTACGCGCTGGCCGTCGTCTGTCGCGCGGTGGCGGCGGTCGTGCGCGACCCGTCACGCGCAAGGCGATCGACCGTCGTCTCGATCGCCACGCGCGCGGCGGCCGTCCTCGCGATTGCCGCGCTCCCGGCCGCCGGTTACGTCGCGCTGCCCTGGCTGGTGACGCGCGAGGCCATCGTGAAGGGTGACTCGGTGAGCATCGAAACCGGAGACCGCGACCGCGTGTTCTACCGGAGCGGCTGGTCGCCGCCATACAACGACGGCGTCACCGTCCGCGTCTCGCTCGGCGAACGCGCCTCGGTGCACGTTCCACTCCCGGCGAAGCGCGCCTACGAGATCGTGCTCAGGCTCGATCCCGTCGCACCGGACTCACAGGATCGCGTGACCGTGCTGTTCAATCGCCAGCTGGCAGGCGTGCTGCGGCTGAAGTGGAATCCGGAGCGCGTGGGCTCGTACCCGCTGACGGTCCCGGAGCACATGGTGCGGGCCGGAAGCAACGAGCTCACGCTCGTGCCGGAGACGATCGTGGCGGCGGGCGCCGCCGGTCCGCGTTTCGCGTGGCTCGATCCCGCCCAGAAGATCGGCGTGCGCCTGTGGTATGTCCGCGTGGTGAAATAGGTCACTGTTTTTCCGGGTAGTGGTCCATGCACTGCCCAGGGTGACTGAAAACCAGGAGTTTGAACACTCGAGTAACTGTCACGCCCCGCTGCGCCTGACTCTCCAACACGGAGTTCACGGAGGCCACGGAGTCTCTAATTTCACCCTCCCGAACGCACTCGAGCCGCGCGGAGCGCGGGCATGTCAGGCGAGATCGAGGATGCAAACAGCCGGGAGAATCAGCGCTGCTTGCATGCCTCGATCTCACCTGACCTGCAACGCCGGCCGCTGCAACCTCCGGCCGGCGCTCGAGTGCGTTCCCGTCAGGGATATCGGCATCAGTGTTCTGATTTGTGCGCACGTGCTGCCAACTGAGCGATCGTGTCGAAATACGAGCTTCAACCCAATCGCTTCGCTCCCGGAGACTCCGTGCACTCCGTGAACTCCGTGTTGGAAAAACAGCGAAGCCTGTTTGACAGTGATGTCAGTTGAATAGATTGGAAGGCTGGACGAACGCGCCAGGAAGCGAAGACAACAAAACGGGCTTCTCCGCTATGTCCGTTAACTCTGTGGTGAGCACCCTGTGCTAGACGTCCAGCTCCTCCGCTTCCTCGGCTCGATCCATGATGAACCGGAAGCGCGCGGACGGGTCCTTGCCCATCAGCTCGTTGATGACGCGGTCGGTGACGATCTGATCGAGGATCTCGACCCGCAGCAGCCGCCGCGTCCGCGGGTTCATGGTCGTTTCCCACAGCACCTTGGGCATCATCTCGCCGAGCCCTTTGAAGCGCGTGATCTCGGGATTCGATCGGCCGTTCCCGTGCAGCTTCAGCAAGCGGTCCCGATGCGCGTCGTCGAGCGCCCAGAACGTCTCCTTGCCGACATCGATGCGGTAGAGCGGCGGCTGCGCGAGGAAGATGCGGCCGGCGGCGATGAGGCCGGGCATGTGGCGGTAGACGAACGTCAGCAGGAGCGTGGCGATGTGATGGCCGTCGGAGTCGGCGTCGGAGAGAATAATGACGCGCCCGTAGCGGAGCCTGGCCAGGTCGAAGCTCTTGCCGAGCCCGCAGCCGAGCGCGGTCACGAGGTCGGACAGCTCCTTGTTCTCGAGCACCTTGGCGAGCGACACGCTCTCGGTGTTGAGCACTTTGCCGCGGAGGGGCAGGATCGCCTGGCGCGTGCGATCGCGTCCCTGCTTTGCCGATCCACCGGCCGAGTCCCCTTCGACGATGAACAGCTCGCTGTCCTCGCGGCCGGGAGACGTGCAGTCGCTCAGCTTGCCCGGCAGCGTGAGGCGGCCGGAGGTGGCCGTCTTGCGCGCGACTTCCTGCTGCGCGGCGCGGCTCGCCTCGCGCGCCCTGGCGGCGAGGATCACGCGCGCGACGATCGACTCGGCGATGGTGATGTTGGTGTTGAGCCAGTGCTCGAGCGCGGGACGCACCTGCGAGTCCACCGCCGACATCACCTCGGGGTTGTTGAGCCGGTCCTTCGTCTGCCCCTGGAACTGCGGCTCGGCAACGAAGACGCTCAGCACCACCACCAGGCCTTCGCGGATGTCTTCGGCGGTCAGCGTCACACCCTTCGGGGACAGGTTGTGGGTCTCGATGAAGTTGCGGACAGCTTTGCCGAGCCCGGCGCGGAAACCGTTCTCGTGCGTGCCGCCCGATCCCGTCGGGATGCCGTTCACATAGCTCCGCACGTGCTCGTCGGTGGACTGCGTCCATTGCAGCGCGAGGTCGAGCCGCAGGCCGCTGTCGTCGCCGTCCTTGGACAGCGTGAACGCCGCATCGTGCACCGGCGTCGCGGTCCGCTCGCGCAGGATGGTCTTCAGATAGTCGACGAGCCCTTCGGTGTGCTGGAAGACGTGCTTCTCGCCCTTCGTCTCGTCCTCGAAGACGATCTTGACGCCCTTGTGCAGGTAGCTCGAGACCTCGAGCCGCTGCTTGATGATCTCCGCGTCGAACTCCACCTTCGGAAAGATCGTCGTGTCCGGGCGGAAGAACACCGTGCTGCCCGTCCCGCGCGCGGCGCCGTTCTTCTTCAGCGCCCCGACCGCCTTCCCTTGCTTGAACCGCATCTCCCACTCGGCGCCGTCGCGCCGGACGGTGGCGACGAGCTCCTTCGACAGCGCGTTGACGACGCTGGCGCCGACGCCGTGGAGGCCGCCGGCGGTCTTGTAGCTCGCCGCGTCGAACTTGCCGCCGGCGTGGAGCGTCGTGAAGATCACTTCCAGCGCGCTCGTCTTCGTCTTGGCATGCTTGTCGACCGGAATCCCCCGCCCGTCGTCCGCAATCGAGATCGACGCGCCATCCTCGTGCAGCGTGACGGTGATGTTCGACGCGTGCCCGTTCATCGCTTCGTCGACGGAGTTGTCGAGGATTTCCCACACGAGATGGTGCAGCCCGGTGGATCCGACGCCGCCGATGTACATGCCGGGACGCTTGCGAACGGGCTCGAGCCCTTCGAGGACGGTAATATCTTTCGCGGTGTATGTGGCCATCAGTTGGTGGGGACCGGACGCAGCATCGGTGAATGGTACCAGAACTTTGACATTTCTCAGTCGAGGCCGCAGCCGCAGTCACGATTTACAGGAGGTCAGGAGAGCAAGAGGTTTTTTTCAAAGACAAAATTACTCCTGATCTCCTGATCTCTGTTTTCTTTCACAGGCAAACATGCTGGTTGGATACTCTTAGACTCGCGGAATCACGCTATGCCACACGACACTGAAATCGATCGAATCCTGGACCAGCTCGCGCGGGAGCACGACGGCGATCCCTGGCACGGTTCGCCGTTGCGGGGCATCCTGAAGGGAGTGACTGCGGCGGCGGCCAGCGCGCGGCCCATCGCCGGCGGGCACTCGATCTGGGAGCTCGTGCTTCACATGACCGGCTGGAAAAATGAAGTACGGCGGCGGCTCTCGGGAGCGCCGGCGAAGACGCCTGAAGGAGGAGACTGGCCGAAGGCCGGAGAGCCGACCGAGGCTCGATGGCAGGAGGCGCGCGAACGCCTGCAGCAAGCGCACGACGATCTCCTCAGCGCCATCCGTGCGCTTCCGGAAGAAAAGCTGTACACGCCCACGAACGATCCGCGCAGCAAACCGCTCGGCACTGGAGTGTCGTACTACGTCCTGCTGCACGGCCTCGTCCAGCATGACGTTTATCACGCCGGGCAGATTGCGATTCTGAAGAAGGGTTCCGCTGGGTTCCGCTAGGTTCCACGGGTTCCGCAGGGTTCTGTTCCACAGGGTTCGACTGGGTTCTAGGTTCAGGGTTCAGGTTCAGGGTTCAGGTTCAGGGTTCTCGGTTCCGGGTTCCTGAGGTTCGGGCTTCGGCTTGGCTCGCGGCGGTGTGAACGGTTTCTTGCGGCCGCAGCGGCGCAAGTACTTGTGGAGCCGATTGCTCGCGCGAAGCGCGCGACAGGCAAGTCGCCAGGCATCGGTGAAGTCTTCCTCCGTGAAATACTTCTTGTCGCGGCCGTGGATCAAGTGGTCCTGCGTCTCCGATAGCGAGCTGCGGGCGATGTTCAGGAAGTGCGCGAACTCGGGCGGATCGAAGCGGGCGAAGCCTTCCGCCATGTTCCGCGGAGCGGAGCAGGCGGAGTCGCGGATTTGATCCCGGAATCTGAAGTCCTTCAGTACCGGTCCCTGCTCGATCATCCGACAGACGAGATCGCGCAGCTTCACGGCGACCTGCCAGCAAATCAAATCCTCGAATCGCTTCGCTACGGCCATGCCGCCCGAGGTGCAGAGGGCATGCCGAGTAAATTCCTTAGAGAATCGAAGTGTTCAGTCGAAAAGATCGCAGATTCGTCGTCATCAGTCAGGCGGGATGGTGGCGTTTTCTGCCACCCTCGTGCGCGGCGCGGAGCGCCGAACCAGAGGAACCGAACCTAGAACCTAGAACCCAGCGGAACCTCGTGGAACAGAACCCTGCGGAACCCCGTGGAACCCTGTGGAACCTTGCGGAACCTTTAGTCGAGCAACATCGCAGACGGATCTTCTACGAGCTGCTTGATCCGAACCAGGAACTGAACCGCCTCAGCCCCGTCGACGATCCGGTGATCGTAGGTCAGCGCGACGTACATCATCGGCTTGATGACGACCTGGCCGTTCGCCGCAACGGGACGCTGCTGGATGGTGTGCAGGCCGAGGATGCCGACCTGCGGCGGGTTGAGAATCGGCGTGCTGAGCAGCGAGCCGAACACGCCGCCGTTGGTGATGGTGAACGTCCCGCCCTTGAGATCGGCGAGCGACAGCGACCCGTCTTCCGCGCGCTTCGCGAAGTCGCGGATCTGCCGCTCGATCTGCGCGAACGACATCCGGTCCGCGTCGCGCAGCACCGGCACGACGAGCCCTTCGCTCGCGCCGACGGCGACGCCGATGTCGTAGTAGTGCTTGAGCACCATCTCGTCCCCCTGGATCTCGGCGTTGATCCGGGGAAACGCGCGCAGCGCGCCGATGGAGGCCTTGACGAAGAACGACGCGATGCCCAGTCCGACGCCGTGGCGCTCCTTGAACGCCTGCTTGTGGCGCTCGCGCATCGCCATCACGGCCGACATGTCGACTTCGTTGAAGGTCGTGAGCATCGCGGCGGTGCTCTGCGCCTCGAGAAGCCGCTTGGCGATGGTCGCGCGCCGCTTCGACATGCGGATGCGCTCTTCGGTGCGATCGCCGGGCACGGCGCGCGGCTCCGCGATGGGCGCGGCAGGTCTCGCCTTCGCTGGCTCGGGCGTCGAAGGCCCCGCCTTCGCCTGGGGATCTCCGGCAGGCTTCGGCGCGGCAGGTTCCGCTTTCGCCTGGGCGGCAGCCGGCTCCGGCGGCGCACCGGCCTGGTCCGCCGATGCGGCGCTCTGACCGTTTCCACCGCCGGCAGCCGCCTGCTCGACGTCCCGCCGCATGACCCGCCCCGCGTCGCCGCTGCCGCGCACGCGGCTGAGATCGACGTCGCGATCTTCGGCCGCCTTCCGCGCGGCCGGCGTCGAGCGCGTCCGTTCGGTCGCCGGCTTCTGATCCGATTCCGCGTGCTTCGCTTCCGGCTGAGGCTCTGCCGGCTGCGGCGCGGCATTTTCCAATGCTCGCGGGGCCCCACGCCCACTCGCTCGCGCCTCACGGCTCGAAGACTCGCCGTCGGCGCGGGCCGCAGGCGCTGCGTCCTCGACCACTCCCAGCACATCGCCGACCTTCACGTCGTCGCCATCCTTGCGGCCAATCTTGAGGACGCCTCCCTGCGGGGCCGCGACCTCGAGGTCAACTTTGTCCGTCTCGAGCTCGACGAGCGGATCGCCGACCGACACGGCGTCCCCTTCCTTGCGGAGCCACTTCGCCACGCGCGCGTCCACGATGGACTCGCCGACTTCCGGGACGACTATGTTCGACGGCATGCAGAGTCCTCAGTCTCGGGTCGGTCTCGGGTCTCGGGGTCTCAGGTCTTTGGTCTTCGTCTTGGGTTTCGGATCCCGAGTCCCGAGTCTCGAGTCCCGAGACGCCGTGTTCACCCTTTCGAGCCCGTCAGGGCGGCGTCGCGCTGGGCCGTGTCGGCCACGCGGCTTCCGGTCTCTGGCGGCACGCCGAAGGCCTGGTCCACGAGCGCCTGCTGATTGAGCGCGTGGCGCGCGGCGGAGCCTTCGGCGGGGCTGGCGCTTCTGGGCCGCGCCACACGGCGGACCGTCCGGCCGCTTCCCACTTCCTGCAGGTGAGGACGGATGAACTCCCACGCGCCCATGTTCTCCGGCTCTTCCTGGACCCACACGATCTCGTCGGCCTTCGGGTAGGCGTCGAGCATCGCGCGAAGATCGCGCATCGGCACCGGATACAGCTGCTCCAGGCGGCAGATCGCGACTTCGGGTCGCGGCCGCGCGGTGCTCGCTCGCGACGAGATCCACGTAGACCTTGCCCGAGCAGACGATGATGCGGCGCACGTCCGCGGCCCGGCCGAGCGCTTCCGTGTCGGGCAGCACCATGCGGAAGCGTCCCTCCGCCAGCTCGCGCGGCGTCGAGGCGACGGCCGGATGGCGCAGCAGGCTCTTGGGCGTCAGCACGACGAGCGGCAGCGGATCGACCTGGAGAAGCGCCGCCTGGCGCCGCAGCAGGTGGAAGTACTGCGCAGCGGTCGTGCAGTTGGCGATCCGGATGTTGATGTCGGCGGCCAGCTGCAGAAAGCGCTCCGGACGCGCGCTGGCGTGGTCCGGGCCCTGCCCTTCGTGCGCGTGCGGCAGCAGCAGGACGAGCGACGGCCGCAGTCCCCACTTGCCGCGGGCCGAGACCAGGAACTCGTCGATCATCACCTGGGCGCCGTTGATGAAATCGCCGTACTGCGCTTCCCAGATGACCAGCCGCCCCGGCTCCTGGATGTTGTAGCCGGTACTCGAACCCGACGACCGCGTTTTCGGTGAGCGGGCTGTTGTGGATCTCGAACGCCGCGCGCGCCTGCGGCAGCGTCTGCAGCGGCACGTGCACCCGGCCGTTGTTGGCGTCGTGGAAGACCGCGTGCCGGTGGCTGAACGTGCCGCGCTCGACGTCCTCGCCCGTCAGGCGGATGCTGATCCCGTCGGCCAGTATCGAGGCGAGCGCCAGCTCCTCGGCGGCCGCCCAGTCCACCGTCCGCTCGTCTTCGGCGTCGAGGAGGTGGCCGCGCTTCTCCCGCGCGCGATCGAGCTTCCGGTGGACCGTGAACCCGGCCGGGAGCGCGAGCAGCGCGCCGTTGATCTCGCGCAGCCGATCGATCGGGACCGCGGTTTCCGCCTTGGCCGCCGCGCCGGGAGGGGCCGGCTCGGGCTGCGGCTCGATGAAGTCCCGCTCGGGCTTCAGCCCGTCCATGACGGCCTGCAGCTCCGCGACGTACTTGCGGGAGAGCTCCTCCGCCACGCCGTTCTTCGTCTCGCCGTGATCGACCAGCGTACGGGCCCAGATCTCGCGTACCGGTCGGGTGCGACGCGATCTTCTGATACATCAGCGGCTGCGTGAAGGCCGGCTCGTCGCCCTCGTTGTGGCCGTAGCGGCGGTAGCCGATGAGGTCGATGATGAAATCGCGCTGGAACCGCTCGCGATACGCGATGGCGAGCCGCGCCGCCTCGACGCACGCTTCGGGGTCGTCCGCATTGACGTGGACGATCGGGATCTTGAACCCGCGGGCCAACCCGCTCGCGTACGACGTGCTGTACTCGTCTTCGGGGCTCGTCGTGAACCCCAGCTGGTTGTTGACGATGATGTGGATCGTGCCGCCGGTCTGATAGCCGGGCAGCCGGCTGAGGTTCAGCGTCTCGGCCACCACGCCCTGACCGGGGAACGCCGCGTCGCCGTGGATCAGGATCGGCAGGCTGCGGGACGGGTCGAACACCGGCGCGCCCGGCGTGTCGACGACCGTTCCGGCTGCGCGCGCCATGCCCTCGACGATCGGATCGACCGCTTCGAGGTGGCTCGGGTTGGGCGGCATCGAGACGACCACGTCCAGCGCCTGGCCGCCCTTGATCGCGCGGTGGGCGCCGGCGTGATACTTCACGTCGCCGGTCCACGCCATGTCCTCCTGGAAGCCGCGCGAGGAGACCGGCTCCTTGAACTCGGCGAGAATCTGCGCATAGGGCTTGTTCAGCACGTGCGCCATCACGTTGAGCCGTCCGCGGTGGGCCATCCCGATGAGGATGTTGCGGATTCCGGACTCCGCGGCGTCGCCGATCACTTCATCGAGGATCGGCACGAGCATGTCGAGCCCTTCGATCGAGAAGCGGGTCTTGCCGGGAAACACCCGTTGCAGAAAGCGTTCGAACGCCTCGACCTGCGTGAGCCGCTCGAGCAGCGCGACCGGATTGATCGGATCCGCCGGCGCGCGGAACCGGCCGCCTTCGGCCGCGTTGCGGAGCCAGTTCCGCTCTTCAGGCACGAACACGTGCGCGTAGTCGTAGCCGGTCGTCGAGCAGTAGATGCGCCGGAAGGCGTCAACCACCTCCAGCATGTTCGAGGCGGTGTCGGAGACCGGCGAGACAATCAGGTTCGCGGGCAGGCGGCGGAGGTCGTCCTCGGTGACGCCGTTCGTCTCCGGGAGCAGCGACGGATCGCCGACAGGGATGCGGAGGCCGAGCGGATCGAGCTTCGCCGCCAGATGGCCGTAGCGCCGGATCGACTGCGCGAGGTTGGCGGCGCCGACGATCGTCTGGAACGGGATCCCCTGAGCGGCGGGCGCCGGCTCCGGCGGAGGGGTCCAGTGCTCGAAGAGCGCACGCGTTTCCGCGTCGACCGACGCAGGGTCCTGGCGGTACTTTTCGTACAGCTCCAGGACGTAACCGCGGTTGAGCCCGGTGAACTCCTGCCACCCTGCCATAGCCTTCTAATCCTACCCTATGGCCGGCTCGCTAGCGCTCGCCGGTACGGGCGCGCGCTCACGTCGCTCCCGCGCGTAGGGGCCGCGGCTGGCTTCGCACACCGCGGTAGAGGCGCTCGCTTCGCTCGCGTAAGGCCGGCTCTACTCGTACCGCAGCGCTTCGATCGGATCGACCCGGCTGGCGCGGAACGCGGGCGCCCACGCGGCGACGAGCGCAACGGCGCCGAGCGTGGCGGCCACGGCCGCTATCGTCAGCGGATCGGCGGGTTGGACGCCGAACAGCAGCTGCGTGAGCGCGCGGCTGCCCGCGAGCAGCAGGCCGACGCCAATCGCCAGCCCCAGCGCCGACAGCCGGAGCACCTGCCCGAGCACCAGCCACATGACGTCGCGCCGCTGCGCGCCGACGGCGAGCCGCACGCCCATCTCGTGCGTTCGCGCGCTGACGGAGTACGACATCACGCCGTAAATGCCGACGGCTGCCAGCAGGAGCGCGGCCGCCGCGAACGCGCCCAGCAGGATCGTCGAGACGCGCTGCTGGAACGTCCTGGCCGCAATCGCCTCTTCCATCGTCTGGATCGCGTAGACGGGCTGTTCCGGATCGAGCGACACGACCGCGGCCCGCACCGCCGGCAGCAGTGAGGCCGCCGCGCCGTCGCCGCGGACCAGCAGGAACAACTGGTTCCACTCGACCTGCTGACGCACCGGCATGAAGATCTCGGGCCGGGTCGGCCGCGCCGGGCCGTCGTTCCTGAAATCCGCCACCACGCCGACGATCGTCGCGTAGGGCCGCCGGCGATCCGGGCTGCCGATCGCCACGCGCTGGCCGACCGGATCGGACCCCGGGAGGTAGCGCGACGCGAACGACTCGTTGACGAGGACGACCGGAGGCGCGTCGAGACGATCGGCGGGGCTGAAGATGCGGCCGGCCCGCAGCGGCACGCGCAGCGTCTCGAGGTGGCTCGGCGTCGCGACGGTGATGACCGCGGTCGGCAGCGTGGCGCCCGGCGGCTGGCCGCGCTCGAGGGCGAACTGCGTGTCGAGCGACCCCATCGACGGGAACTGCGACGCGGCGGACACCGCGCGGACGCCCGGCAGCGCTCCGACCCGCTCGACGAGCCGATCGAAGAACGCGCCGGCGGCATCGCCCGCGTATCGCTCGCGCGGCAGCGTCAGCCTCATCGTCAGCACGCCCCTCGGCTCGAAGCCGGGCTCGATGCGCTGCACGTTCAGGAAGCTGCGCAGCAACAGCCCCGCGCCGAGGAGGAGGACGACCGACAGCGCAATCTCCGCGACCACCAGGATCTGCCGGACGCGCGCGCCCGCGCGTCCCGCGCCGGCGCGGCCGTCCGCCTTCAGCGATTCGTGCGGATCGGTCCGCGCGGCGTGGAGCGACGGGAGGATGCCGACCAGCAGCCCGGTGGCTGCCGCGAGCGCGACGCTCCACAGCAGCACGCGTCCGGTGACGCCCGCTTGGAGATCGAGCATCGCAAGCTGCGCGGGGATCACCGCGGCCGACGCCTTCAAGCCGACGTGCGCGAGCAGGAGTCCCGCGGCCGCTCCACCGAATGCGAGGAGGAGGCTCTCGGTCAGCAGGTGCCGGGCGAGACGCACGCGCCCGGCGCCGAGCGCAAGGCGCACGGCGAGCTCGCGCTGCCTCGTCGTCGAGCGCGCGAGAAACAGGTTCGTCAGGTTGGCGCACGCGATGAGGAGCACGAAGCCGACCGCGCCGAGGAGCATCAACGCGGCGGGGCGCACGTCCTGGAGCAGCGCCGCTGCCCACGGCGTCGCGGTCATCCGCCAGCCTTCGTACTCCTTGAACCGGCCGCGTTCCGCCTGGTCGGTCGCACCCGCGATGGCCGCCAGCTCCGCGTTCGCCTGCTGCAGCGTGACGCCGGGAGCGAGACGCGCCAGCGTCGTGAACTGCCGGACGTTCCTCGGCACCAGCGAGGGATCGCCGCCCCACGGAATCCACAGATCCGTGCCGATGAGCACCAGCCCGCGCGGCATCACGCCGACGATCGACGCCGCCTCGCCTCCAATCCGGATTGCCCGCTTCAGGATGTCCGGATCGCCGCCGAAGCGGCTCTGCCAGAGGCGGTGACTGATGATCGCCACTCGCGGGCCCCCCGGCCCGAGCTCCTCGCGCGTGAAGCCCCGGCCGAGCGCCGCCGGCATGCCGAGGACCGGCAGGGGATCGTCGAGCAAGAGCCCGGTGAACACGCGCTCGGGCACATCGCCCCCGGAGATGTTCCGGTTGCCGAGGTCGAACGCCGCGACGCGCGAGAAGGCGCGGCTCCCGCGGATGTCCGCGTATTCCGCCGGCGACATCGTTTCGACGTAGGTCGTGTCCGACGAGAACTTGGGAAACGTGAGCCCGACCGCGACGAGACGATCCGGCTCGGGATAGGGAAACGGGTGCAGGACGAAACCGTCCACCAGCCCGTAGATGAGGCTGTTGCCGCCGATGCCGATCGCCAGCGACAGCACCGCGATGGCCGTGAATCCCGGGCGGCGCGCGAACTGGCGCAGCGCGTAGCGGACGTCCTGCAGCAGCGTATCCATTTGGGTCTACCTATCCGTTCTTGGTTCTTGGTTCTTGGTTCTTGGTTCTTCTCGTTTTTTCGTTTTCGTTCTGCCGTTCGTTCGTGACCAAGAGGTGGACGAAAACGGGGCCAACGACAACAGCAGCCTTCGAACGACGACGGACGAACGGCGAACGAAGAACAAAGAACAAAGAACCAAGACCGACGGTTCAGTTCTTCATCCCGAAGCAGTACAAAGAATTCAGCGTCCGCACGTAGATCCGCCCGTCCACCAGAGCCGGCGTCGCGTAGATGTTGTCCTGCAAATCGTTGATCGCGATCGCCTCGAGGCCGCCGCCGGGAGGCAGGACGATGACCTTGCCGTTCTCGCTGGCGATGTAAATCTTCCCGTCCCCCGCGACCGGCGACGCGTAGAACGTGTCGCTCGGCACCTTCAGCCGGCCCTGCTGAATCAGCTCTCCCGTCTCCGGCTTCAGCGTCGTCACGATGCCGCCGGCGTCGTTGACCATGTAGAGCGCACCCTTGTACAGGAGCGGCGATGGGAGCTGTGGAATGCCCCGCTGATACTTCCAGCGGACGGCCGTCGCCGTCATGTCGCCCTTGCCACCCAGCTTGATGGCGAGCATGCCGTTTTCGGAGTCCGCCGCCGCCTTGTAGTAGTCCCACTCGTCGCGACTGAGGTGCTTGTCGCCGTCGAGATCCGTGTACGCCATCGATCGGCGCGCGTGCGTCGTCGGCATCTCGTCGGGCGACAGCTTCCCGTCCTGGTTCGCGTCGCTCGCCGGGAACACGTCCACGGTCGGCGCCACCGTCACCTTGGCGCCGGGCTGGTTCTGTGACGACCCGAACCCGTTGATGTAGAGGGTGTCGCCGGAGATCACCGGGGTCGACTTCATCTCGAACGACAGTCCGCCGACCCACCAGAGCCGCGTCCCGTCGCGCGGATCGTACGCCGACAGCAGGAACGAGCCGGGCACGAGAATCTGCGCGCGGCCCCCCGGCGGCGTGTAGACGATGGGGGTCGAATGGCCGCTCCTGGCTTCGACACGCGGCGTGCGCCACCGCTCACGGCCGGTCGTCTTCTCGAAGGCCGCGATGAACGAGCCGGTGCTCTGATCGCACGTGAGCACGACGAGGTCGTCGACGACAATCGGGGAGGCCCCCATCCCGTAGATGTTGTTGAAGGGACCCAGAGGCTTGCGCCACAGCTCGCGGCCGTTCACGTCGTAGGCCAGCAGCCCGTAGTCGGCGAAGAAGAAATAGACGCGCTGGCCGTCCGTGGCAGCCGAGGCCGCGGCCGGATGATTGCGCTTGTCGAGCTTTTCCTTCCTGACGCGCGGCGCCTCGCGCTCCCACAGCACTTTCCCCGTCCGCCGATCCACCGCGAAGCTCACGAGCGTGTCCGCCCGGAACCCGGTCAGGAAGATCCGATTGCCGTGCACGATCGGCGAGGAGTATCCCTGCGGCAGGTCGGTCTTCCAGATCACGTTCCGGTCCGGCCCGAACTCCGTCGGCAACGCGGTGCCCTCCGACAGCCCGGAGCCGTTCGGCCCGCGGAAGCGGGACCAGTCCCCGGCCGACTGGGCAGACAGGAAGGCCAGGGCGACGATGAAAATTGCACTCATTGTGGATGCTGTCCTTGCTCCTGCGATTGGGCCTGCACACACGCCGGGCGGCCGTCGCCGAACGACAGCCACATACCGGAGACGACTGCTGCCAGGACGCGAGGTCGGTTGTTCATGTTAGCTCTCTTCGATCGGCCCCACATGGTTCGGTTGTAGGCCCGATCGTCATCGACGCCGCGTGGGATTCTCGTACCAGACGACGCCAAGCCCCGGGTTGCCGGCCCTCGCGTTGTCGTTTTCCTCGCTGTTGATGATGTCGAGATCGTCATCGCCGTCCACGTCGAGCAACAGACTGAGATCGAATTTGACACCCTCGGGTCCGCTCACATCGAAGACATCCCAGGCGGACTCGAGTGGAGACTTCCGGAATCGGAGCCAGACGATGCCCCGCTTACCGCTGCGCGCCTCTTCGCAGGCAAGGACGATGTCCGGCCTGCCATCCAGATCGATGTCTCCAACCGCGACCGATTTCGGCCGCCCGGCAATCTCCGGGTAACGAACCGAGTATCCACGCCAGTCCCGGCCGCTTGCCGAGCTCGACTTGAAAACACTCATTCGCCAGTCGTTACCGAGGTAGTGAGGGACGACGATCTCTTTCACGCCGTCGCCGTCGAGATCGGCGGCTTCGATGAACATCGCTTCGCGTCCGGCGGCACCGACCGCATGGCTCGTCCAGGGTTTGCGCAGGCCGGTGGATCCGGCCCCTGGGTTCTCCAACCAGCGGACGCCGGCCATCGGGCCACGCCGGTCGCTCAGCAGAATGTCGGGATGCCCGTCGTGGTTCATGTCCTCGCGGATGAGCGACATGATCCAGCCGGCGTCGCTGAGACGGTGAAGCGTCCAATCCTGAACCCGCCGCGGATTGGCTGGCGCCTCGAGCCACGCCACGCTCGCTCCCTCGTCTTTTCCCCCGATCACGAGGTCGCGGCCGCGCCGCTGGTCGATGTCCATGGGCATCGCGAACATCCACCGGCTGCCATTCGAGACGAGCGGCTCGGACGTCCATGCCTCTTCGGCAGCGTAGCGATCGACGCTCCGGGGCGCCCAAAGCACCAGCACCCGCCGGGTTTCACCCTCGGTCGAGCTGATGACGTCGAGGACGCCGTCTCCGTCCGCGTCAAAGAACACCCCGTCCTCGACGTCCGGCGTCTTGCCGGCCGTGACGGCGCGCCACGCGGGACGCGTCTGGCCGGCGCGGGAGCTGAGGTAGATGCGCGTGATGCCGCCCTGTTCCCAGCCGACGACGAGGTCGGGAAGGCCGTCGCCGTTGACGTCGGCTGCACGCACGCCGTCGGCGCCTCTGGAAGAACTATCGATCAGGTGCCGGATCCAGGGGTCTGCGCTGCGAGGTTGCGCGGCCGGCCCGGCAAGCAGGTTCGCGGCGGCCAGGAGCCCGACACCGGTCATCGCCCGTGATCGCATCATCCCGCCTCCGCCTCTGAGGGGCGTCAGAACAGCAGGCCGGAAGGCCTGCGCTACGACTGGCTACGGCCGCTCGGCCAACGGCGGCGGCGCCTCGGGCAGCGGCCACACGACTTTCGTGAACTGGCCACGCTGCAGGAGCTCGCGGCCCTTGCCGCCGCGGCCCGTGACCTCGTACTTCGTGGTGCTGATCGTCTGTTCGGCGCCGCGGCTCGTTTCGACCGTCAGCAGATCGCGATCGCCCGTCGACGCGACGAATCCGAGCACTTTGTCGGCGCCGGACGACAGCTTGATCAGGATCACGCCGCGGCCGGGGCCGGACAGGAAATTCACCTCGTCGGCCCGGCACAGGATCGCGCGCGCCTCCCGGGTGGCGGCTATCAGGATCTCGCCTCCCACCACTCGCGACACGCCGACGAACTCCGCTTCCTTGCCCGCTTTCGCGTAGCGCCGCCCGGCGCGCGTGCTCGGCTCGATGTAGGGCTCGAGACTGAACCGCAGGCTGTAGCCGTCGCTCGACACGGCGACGGCGTGCACCGGCGGCTCAGCGCCTTCTTTTTTCGGCGCGATCTGCCCGGCGACGCGGGGGTCGAGGCTGAACGCCGCGACTATCCGCTCTCCGTCCTTCAGCTTGAAGAAGCGCTGAATCGGTTCGCCATACCCGGTCGAGGCCGGGATCTCGATAATCCGCGAGGTATAGGCCACGCCGAAGTTGCTGAAGAACACGACGGAGGATCGCGTGCTGCCCTGGAGCACCGCCATCACCGCGTCCCCCTCGCGGACGCGGGTCGACGCGACCTCCTTGACCTCCTTCTGCCGCTTCACCCATCCGTCGCGGGAGACGATGACGACGTTGTCCTCTTCGACGATGAAGTCTTCGGCGGTGTACTCCGACTCTCCTTCGTCGCTCGAGATGATCGTGCGCCGCGCGTCGCCGTACTTCTTCTGAATCTCCTCGAGCTCGACGCGGACGATGTCCCAGCGGCTTTGCTCGTCTTTGAGCAGCGTGTTGATCTGCCGGATGCGCCGGCGCTTGTCCTCGAGCTCCTTGCGGACGATCAGGATCTCGAGCCGGGCGAGGCGGTAGATCTTCAGCTCGAGGATCGCGTCGGCCTGATCGTCGTCGATCGGGAAGCGCTTGACGATCTGCTGCGCGGCGTCGGCCTTGCCATCGGATTTCCGCACGATCTTCAGGATCTCGTCCAGCGCGTCGAACACCTTCTCGAAGCCCTCGAGAATGTGCACGCGCTTGCGGAGCGACGCCAGCTCGTGCTCCAGGCGCCGGGTGACGACGTCGAGCCGGAAGTGCAGGAAGTAGAACAGCATCTGGTGCAGATCCAGACGCTCCGGGCGCCCGACCTCGGGGTTGCCTTCCGTGGGCACCAGGCAGGTGAGGTTGACGATGAAGCTCGATTGCAGCGGCGTGTGCTTGAACAGGTACGCCATCACCATCTTCTCGTCGGCGTCCTTCTTCAGCTCCAGAGCGATGCGGACGTCGTCGGTCGACACATCCGTGACGTCGACGAGCGGAGGCAGCTTGCGGCTGATCGCGACGTCCGCGATGGCCCTCACGACCGCGGACTTGGTCATCGCGTAGGGAATGCTGGTGATGTAGATCGTCTTGCCGGAGCGGGTGACCGGGCCTTCTTCCCACGTGGCGCGCACGCGGACGGCGCCCGAGCCGGTCTTGTAGATTTCCTTCAGCTCCTCCGGCGAGTTCAGCATCTCGCCGCCGGTCGGAAAATCCGGCCCTTTCACGTAGCGGCAGAGCTGCGCGCTCGTGAGGTCGGCGTTGTCGAGCAGCTTGATGAGCGCCGTGCAGATCTCGTTGAGATTGTGGGGCGGGATGTTGGTCGCCATGCCGACCGCGATCCCGGTCGCGCCGTTGATCAGCAGGTTCGGGATCCGCGACGGGAGCACCACGGGCTCGGTCCTGGTGCCGTCGTAGTTCGGCCGGAAGGGGACCGTCGTCTGCTCGATCTCGGTGAGGATCTCGTCGCTCAGGCGCGCCAGCCGGCATTCCGTGTAGCGCATCGCCGCCGCGCTGTCGCCGTCGAGCGAGCCGAAATTCCCGGAGCCGCTGATGAGCGGGTAGCGCAGCGAGAACGGCTGCGCCATGCGCACCAGCGTCTCGTAGAGCGCGGAGTCGCCGTGCGGATGGTAGTTGCCCATCACGTCCCCGACGACCTTCGCGCACTTGCGGTGCTTGGCGTCGGCGGTCAGGTTCTGCTGCCACATCGTGTAGAGGATGCGCCGCTGCACCGGTTTGAGGCCGTCGCGGACGTCGGGCAGCGCCCGGGAGGTGATGACCGACAGCGCGTAGTTCAGGTAGCGCGTCTGCGCCGCCTCGTGCAGCGCGACCGCTTCCGGCCCGCCCGAGTCGCCGGGCGGCGTCCCGCCGTCGATCACTTCGCCGTCGTCCCCGTCGAACAGCGTGCCGCCGCCCTTCTTTCCACGTTTTGCCAACCGGATGCCTCCGGGGGAAGGATAACAGACAGCCAATGCCAGAATGGCACCCAGGTGTTGCATTCGGACGTGGGACGCTGAGAACCTCGGTGACGGGGAGCTCTGCAAAACCGAACGTGGCGTCCGGCTTTAGCCGGACCAAGCGGGTTTGAAAGACTCAGGTCGTCGCTGGACAACCGTTTCGCGCCACCATGGTCCGGCTGAAGCCGGACGCCACGAGCATTGACAATGCGCTACCTCCACCTCGATGTCTTCACCGATCGTCCCTTCGAAGGGAACCAGCTGGCAGTGTTCCCCGAGCCGCGCGGCCTGACGCCGGCGCAGATGCAGAGCATCGCGCGCGAGATGAACTTCTCGGAGTCCACGTTCATCTTCCCGCCCGAGGCGGGCGGCGACTTCCGGATGCGGATCTTCACGCCCAACGAGGAGCTGCCGATGGCCGGCCACCCCACGATCGGCAGCACGTTCGCGCTGGCGGCTGAAGGCGCGATCACGCGGGGCCGGCCCGAGTTCGTCTTCGAGCTCGGCGTCGGGCCGACCCCCGTCTCGCTCGAATGGGGTGATGCCGGGCTGTCGTTCGCGTGGATGACGCAGCCGCCGCCGGCGTTCGGCGCGATCGTCGCGGACCGTGCGAGGTTTGCGGCTGCCGTCGGGCTCGACGAATCGGATCTTGCGGCAGGACTCCCGGTCCAGTCCGTCTCGTGCGGCGTGCCGTTTCTCTTCGCACCGATGGCGTCGCGCCGTGCGGTGGACAGCGTCGCGATCGATCGGCGAGGGCTGGCGAAGAGCTGTGGATCAGCGGGGCTCGGCGAGCTGCCCGTCTTCTTTTTCACCACGGAGCCCGGACAGCCGCCACAAGCCGGCGAGACCGTCTACAGCCGGATGCTGGCGCCTGCCTACGGCATTGCCGAAGATCCGGCGACCGGCGGCGCGAGCGGGCCGCTCGGCTGCTACCTGGTCCAGCACCTCGTGGTCAGCCCCGAGGCCGCGCGATCGATGCTCAGCCTGCAAGGCGTGGCGATGGGACGCCCGAGCCGGATTTACATTTCGATCGAGGGACGGCCGGGCGCTATCACGCGTGTTCGGGTCGGAGGACGCTCGGTGCTGGTGGGGCGCGGGGAGCTGCAGATCTGAATCACTAATCACTAATCAAAGAATCCTTGAATCCGGATGAGATCGCGACATCTGATTCAGGGATTCGAGACAGGATTAGTGATTATGGATTCGTTCCTTCGCCACCCACGTCGTCATCGCGCGCTGATCCTGCACGACGGTGGTCTTGACGGGATCGAGGAGCGCTCCGTCGAGCCGTTCGGTCAAGTCGAGCAGCATCCGTTCGTCGACGAGGAATCGATCGCTGCCGTCCGGCAGGCGGTGCCGCCGCCCGGCAATCTGCCGCACGCGATTCTCGATGCCGATCGAGGACGCCAGACGGCAGAAGAGCATGCCGCGCGGGGCGAGCACACGCCACATGCTGGCGATCATCGCGTCGAACTGCGCCTCGTCCTCCGCAAAATGCAGGACCGCGCTGCTGATGACGACATCCGCGCACGCGTCGGGGAAGCTCATCGCCTCGACGGCCTCGACGCGGAAGTTGGCGCCGGGAAGGTGCGGCGCGAGGCGCGAGGCCATCGCACGAACCGTTTCGACGGCGCCGGCGTCGCGATCGCACGCGGCGACGTCGAAGCCGTTCGAGAGCAGATAGACGAGGTTGCGCCCGTCGCCGCAGCCGGCGTCGAGCACGCGCAGGCCGGGGGCGATCCGCCCGCGCAGCAGCTGGTCGAACAGGTAGATGTCGATGGCGCCGAATTGATCTCTCAGCGTGGACATTTGATGTAGTGCTGGCCTTCAGGCCAGCCTCCGCGATCGCCTCGAGGCCAGCCCCGCGGCCGATGGCCAGCCCCGCGGTCGATGGGCCGGCCTGAAGGCCGGCGCTACACGAGTGAATGGCGCACCACGGCGCCGGTGAGCGTCTCGTCATCGAGTGACAGATAGAGCTCGCGATCGTTGATCGACACGCTGAACGCCATGCGCCGCTCCAGGCGCGACGCCAGCGCCGCGATCAACGGGCGGTCGATCGCGTAGAGCTCGATCGCCTCCGCCCGGTGCATGCGTTCCCCGGTCAGGTTCCGCAGCAGCTGCCCGACGTCCTTGTGCGTGTAGACCGCGACGCGCGGCGCCAGCTTCGACGCCTTGTGCAGCCGCGCCGCATCGGGCGAGCCGATGTCGATCCACGCGCGCAGCGCCCCGGTCAGGTCGCGAACCGCGATCGCCGGGTCGTCCGGATCGCACAGCCCGCCGCGAGAACTCGATGCCCTCGGTGAACTCGAGGCATGTAGGCCAGCAGGCGCGCGAGCAGGTACTCCTCGGATTCGGACGGATGCCGCGCGACGCGCAGCGCGAGCGTCTCGTAGACGCCGCGGTCGGAATCCGCAAGCTCGACGTCGAAGTTGTAGACGGTTGACGACTGGGACATGGTCCGTTCTCGGTTCTTCGCTCTTCGTTCTTGGTTCTTGGTTCTTGGTTATTCGTTTCCGGTTCTTCGTTTTCGTTTTGTTCCCAGAGTTGCACGAGCCTGAACGACGAACGGAGAACAGAAGACGCCAACCAAGAACAAAGAACCAAGAACCGAGAATGGTCTCCGACTGTTCCCTACGTCACGTCTATCTCGATCCCCCCGACCATCCCGGCAAACACGTTGTAAAGGGCCCCTCCGATCGCCCCCACCAGGAGGCCCAGCACGCCGTAGAAGATCGGCAGGATGAAGATGGCGCCGACGCCGAACAGGGCGCCGGCAAATGCCGGCATCTGGTCGTTCTGCGGGGCGAAGCCCGAGCCGACGAGCGCGATGCACGCGAAAAGAAGCCCGCCGAACAACCCCGCGACGGCCGAGAGCACCCCATACATCCGCGACACCGACCACACGCCGACACGTCTGATAATCATCTGTCGTCCTTCCGGCCGCCTGGCGGCAGCCACGTCATCCGGGCAGTTCCAGTTTCC
>CAWGAS010000032.1:0-51531 GCA_963820645.1 uncultured Acidobacteriota bacterium
AGGTTCGCGACCGGATCGACCCGCGCCGCCCGCATCGCCGGAATGGCGCTCGCGACGAGCATGACGTGATCAGGAGCGCAGACGATTGGGCGAATGCAGGCGTCGAGGCCGTCCGCACCGGAACTGCGTCGCAACGAGACGGCTGACGCCCAGGGCGATCGTGCCGCCAATGAGAAACCCGATCGAAACCGTTTTCATCGACTGGGTCAGCACGAGCGTCAACACTGCGCGGGTCTGCGCCGAGCGCGATGCGAATCGCGAACTCTCGCGCGCGTTGCGTCACGGCGTACGATGCGGTGGCGAACAGGCCGGCGGCGGCCAGCAGCAGGGCGATCACCCCCAGGAGCGCGGACATCCGCGTGAGCCAGGTGACGGTCCCATCGATCGCTCGTTGAACGATGCCAGCGATCCCATGTCGCCGATCGGCACGCGCGGGTCGATGCGGTTCACGATGGCTGAATCGCCGGCGCGACGGCTCGGCCGTCCCGGCTCCGCACGTAGAGCGTGAGCGCAGGCTCCGGGCCGAGCGGTGACGGCACGTAGATCTTGCCGACGGCCTGCTACCGTCCTGGGTGTACCGCCGTTCGCCGGCTGATTCGACGACGCCGACGATCGTGACGTCGCGTGCCTCGGCCAGTGCCTCCTTGCTGGTCTGGCGTCGCCATTGGGCCACGCGGACCGTGCGTCCGACGGCCTGCCGTCAGGCAATTGTCGCGTACGCCTGATTCACGACGGCGACGCGCGGTGGCCGTGCGATCCGCGTCCGTGAACGTCCGGCCCGGCAACCATTGCAGCCCGATCGCACCGAAGAGATCGCCGCCGGCATACCCGCCGATCACGACTTCTGCCTCGCGGCCCGGCACCCAGACGATGAGCGAGCCAGGCCCCTTGCCTCGTCCAAACGTCCACACGGATGTCGGGCGGGTGAGGCCGACGGCCTCGACATCCGGCAGGTGCGAGGCGCCGTCGAGCAGCCGTTCATAAAAGGAAGCGGCCGCGTCCGGCGGGAATTGATCGAGGTCGAACGACGTCATGAGGAGACGATCCGGCGGCGTCCCTCCGTCCCTCCCTGACCTTCGACAGGGAGCTGAGCTGCCCGCGACCAGCACGCCGATCGACAGCGCGATCTGCGCGCACCATGACGCGCTGGCCTCTGGATTCGGACGGTCTCCCCGTCGCCGCGCGTGAGACGCTCAGCGCTTGAAGTGGCGCGCGCGCCGTGACACGAAAGGCCGGCCGAGTCCCGACGCGACGGCGCAACCGCCGCCGTCAGGATTGTCCAGGCGAGGACCGTGGCATCATCGGCATCGGCAAGGACAGGCGACCACTCGCGGCGGTCAGGAGCCATGCGAGGGGAAGGCAGCCGCTGAACGCGAGCAGGAGGCTTTCGATGAGCGGCGGCGGACGCTCGTCCGCGTTCTGCGCCGATCGCCAGACGAATGGCGACGTCCCGGCGCTGACGCGATCCTCGAGCCAGCGTGAGGCTCGCGGCGTTCACGCAGGCAATCACGAGCACGAGCATCGGAATGGCCATCACGACAAGGATGCGCTGCGCTCTGAATGCCGGGGCCGAGCTGCGAGACACCGAGACAGCGACGCGAATCCCTGGGTGACCCCGCCGCTCGCCCGCGCGCTCGACGCGAGCACCCGGGCAGCCGCGAGCACGGTGGCCGCTTCGACGCCAGGCTTCAATCGTCCGACGAAGGAGCAGCCCATCAGGCCGCACGACCGTCGCGGAAACCGGAGCGACACGCGCCGCCAGCGCCAACGGCAGCCAGATATCCGGGCCTTCCCGACCCAACCGGCGTCGTGCCAGCAAAGTCCGGCGCCGCGACGCCAATGACCTGCACACTCTGACCACCGACGAGGAGGGGCCGTCCAGTCACGGACGGGTCGCTGTTCAGGGCGCGACGCCACAGCCGATGGGAAATCACCGCGACGGCGGCGTTCGCGGGCTGCGCCTCGTCTGGACCAAACGTCCGTCCGAGTGCAGCGCGTGAGCCAAGCACATCGAAGTAGTTTCGGATACGAGGAGGCCAAGCAGCAGACGCGGTTCAGGCAGTTGGACGGCGATCCGTTGCGAGGTCGTCGCCGCCACGTCGCTCAATGCTGAGAGACCATCGCGGAGGGCCTGGTAGTCGGCCGCGGAATTCAAGGGATTGCCCGGAGGGCGACCCGTCGGATGTCCATGTTCAGCAACCGCTGCTGATCGGTGACACCGGGTAGGCCTTGAACAACCAGGCGTTGATGAACGCATACGCCACGACGGTGACGGCGATGCCCACCGCAAGGCTTCCGACGACGGCCAGCGACAGGGCTGGCGTGCGGCGAACGGTACGCATGGCGTATCGGACGTCGCGAGCGAGCGCGTCCAGCGAGGCGCCCGTGCGCGCATCCCGGGCATACTCTCGTGTCTGCTGGAGGCCGCCGATCGCGGCGAGCGCCGTGCGGCGCGCCTCCTGGGGCATCATGCCCGTTTCGATCCTCGCGTCGATGTCGTGCTGGAGAAACGACTCGAGTTCGGCGTCGAGCGTGCGATCGCGGGCGCCGCGATCGAACCAGCGGCGAACCATGGTCGTGAAGCGGGACACATGTCTGTTCACGCGCCCTCCAGCACTCGAGTGATGGCCACCGTGATCGCTTTCCAGTCGTCCTGTTCCTTCGCCAGTTGCCGCCGGCCCGCCCTGGTGATCGTGTAGAACCGCGCCTTACGGTTGTTCTCGGAGAGCCCCCATTCGCCGGCGATCCACCCGTACTCTTCAATTCGCTGCAGGGCCGGAAACAGCCCGCCCGGCGTGACCTGGAACACGTCGTCGGTCAGGTCGCTCAGCCGCTTCATCAGGCCCCAGCCATGAATCGGACCGCGCTCCACGATGCGCAGCACGAGCAAATCGAGCGTGCCTGAGGGGACGTCCTTTCGGGTGGGCATTGAGCACTCCTATCGCGTTGCGACAGAAGCCTACCGCACGACCTATCGCGTGTCAACAGGAGCAGGCTGCGCCGCGTCCGAGCGGCGGGCAGTTCTGCCTGCCTCAAGGGCGTTGCCAACCTGACTGATGGCGAGGCGGCGGCTGGAGGCATATCGCGAGATATTTCAGCCCGCGGCCTGAGCAAGGCCGCAGGGGAGTTCAACGTTCTCCGGGCGGGGCGCTCGGCGCCGCAGGGCCGAAGGACGACAAAGGAGACAAGGCGACCGGCCTCGCGAACGTCACCTCCCGCGGGGGACAGGTGCCGGCGTTCGTGGTCAGTGCGTGAACGGATCGGTCACTCACGCCTCAGCGTGGTGATGGGATCGAGCCTCGCCGCGCGAATGGCCGGCACGGCGCACGCCGTCGCAGCCACCATGACCATCACGAGCGCGGTTGTGGCGTAAATCACCGGATCGATCGGTTTGACCTCGAAGAGCTGTCCGGACACGAAGCGCGAGAAGAGACCCGCAAGCAAGAGACCGATGGGAATCCCGATGGCGATCACCTGTAACCCTTGCGAAAGCACAAGGGAGATCAGATCGCGTGGGGTCGCGCCCACGGCCATTCGCACTCCGAATTCGCGCTGCCGCTGATTCACGACGTAGGTCATGACGCCGTAGACCCCCGTGATGACGAGGATCAGCGCGACGCCCGCCAACCCGGCGAGGAGCAACATGGCAAAGCGGCGGCGTGCCAGTGACTCCGAGACGGTGGCGTCCATCGTCCGCACGTTTGCGATCGGGAGGTTCCGGTCGAGTCGATGGACAACGGCTTCGATGGCCTGTTGATGCGCGACCGGGTCGCCGGCCGTCCGCAGGACGAGAAAAAAGGACCGGGCCGCATCCTCGTGGGGCGCAACGGCCTGGGCCAGCGGAACGTACACCGCCGGCCGTGTATCACGGTCAAGGCCGTTGTCGCGGAGATCCTGCACGACGCCCACAATCGTCAGACGCGGAAATTGCTGAAATCCCTTGGGCAGCTCGCCGGCCGCGATGGCTGCCGCAATCTCGTTCGCGATCAGCGATTCAGGCGCTGCCAGCGAGACACGTTGGCCGATCGCATCCTGATGCGGCCAGAACTCGCGGGCCAGCGTGTCATTCACAATCGCGACGGCAGGACGCTGGGCGATGTCGGCCGGCGTGAACGCGCGACCGCGGCCGACCGTCGCGCCCAATGCCCGGAAGTAGTCGGGCGTGATTTGACGATATTCGACATTTGGCACCTGCGCCAGTGACGGGGGCGCGGGCCGGCCGTCCACGCTGAAGTACTTCCCCCAGCCGGTTCGGCCCAACGGGATGGCGGTTCCGGCTGCCGCGGCCTGCACACCGGGAAGTGCCGCGATCTGCTCGGTGACCTCCCGAACGAACAGCGCGATTTGCTCGGAACTTCCATATCGGGCGGCCGGGAGGCTGACGCTCCCCGTCAGGACGTGATCGGGCCGAAAGCCAGGATCCACGTGCTGCAACCGCCCAAGGCTCGTGATGAGGAGACCCGCGCCAATCAGGAGGACGAGAGACAGGGAGACTTCCGCGATCAAGAGCATGCGGCGCCCGCGAACGTGACTCGTTCCGCGGCCCGCGGAACGGGCGGACTCCTTCAGGTCGTTCGCAAGATCCACGTCCCGGAGGTGCCGTAGAGGCCATACGCCGAATCCGAGTCCGGTGAGCATCGCCAGTCCCGCCGCGAAGGCGACGGCGACGCGGTCGAGCATCACTTCATGAATTCGGGGCACCCCGATGGGACCGAGGGCCGGGAGCGCCTCGACGAGGAGGTACGCGAGCCCGATGCCGACGATCGCGCCGATGGATGCAAGCAGGAGGTTTTCGGCCAGGAGTTGTCGCGCGAGCCGTCCGCGCTCGGCACCGATCGCGACGCGAACCGTGAGCTCCTGCCGGCGCGCGATCGAGCGCGCGAGGACGAGGTTCGCGACATTTGTACACGCGATCAGCAAGACCAACGCGACGGCGCCCAACAGAAGCAGGAGCGTCGGACGAACGTCTCCGACAATCGTTTCGCGCCAGCTCTGCATCGTGACGTCGTATGCCCGCATTCTCCGGAAACTGTTGTCTGATTTGTGCGGCGACGAGCGCGAGATCCGCTTGCGCCTGTGTGACCGTCACGCCGGGTTTCAGGCGGCCGATCACGTCGACGAAGTGGTTCGCCCGGGTATCCATCGCGTCCCCCGGTGCATACGATTCAGGGGTCCAGATTTCAGTGCCTGCATCGGGGTACTCGAATGACATCGGCACCACGCCCATCACGAGGAACGGTTGGCCGCTCAGCAGAAGCGTTCGGCCGACGATTGCGGGATCCGCACCGAACTGCCGCCTCCAGAGTCCCTCGTCCAGCACGACGACGCGATGACGGCCCCACTGCTCTGCGTCGGCGGAAAACAACCTGCCGACGAGCGGCGTCGGTCTCAGGACCTCCCACATGCTGGCGGTCATGCGCGTCGCAAGCAGACGCTGCGGCCGGTCCACGCCCGTGAGGTTGTAGGCCGTATTGTGTGAGGCACCGATGGCATCGAACGAGTGGTTGGCGTCCCGCCACGTCCGATAATCGGGCAGGGACGATCCGCTTCGCGGATATCCCTGGCTGGGCATCGCAGACCAGATGCGGACCAGACGGTTGGCATCCGGGTACGACAGCGGCCGCAACAGCACGGCAGAAATGACGCTGAAGAGCGCGGTGGTGGCGCCGATGCCGAGCGCGAGCACCGTCACCGCAATCGACGTAAATGCGGGGCTCCGCCGCAGACCTCGAACGGCGTACCGCAGGTCGTGGACGAGATCTTCAACCCACCGCAACGGCCATACGTCGCGGCACCGTTCCTTCGTTTGTCGGAGTCCCCCAAAAGCCAGACGTGCCTGGCGGGCGGCTTCGGCCTCACTGATGCCGGTCTCTCGAGCGGCGCGCGCCTTCATGGCCAGGTGAAACGACAGCTCGTCGTCGAGATCGTTCTCCGCCCGCCCGCGGCTGACAATCGAGCGCAGTCGGACCGGCAGGGCGGCAATCCAGCGTGGCAGGTTCATGGCTTACCCGTCCCGGAATCGGTGTCAGGCTTCTTTCATCTTCACGACCGCGGAAATCGCGCTGGCCAGCCGCTCCCAATTGGCGCTCTCCCGCTCGAGCTGCTTTCGTCCGGGACGCGTCAGTGCATAGAACTTGGCGCGCCGCCCGAGATCGCTGGTCCGCCACTCGGCTTTGATCCACCCCTGCTGCTCGAGCTTGTGCAGCGCGGGATAGAGCGATCCGTCGCTGACCTGAAGCGTGTCGGCCGACACTTGCAGAAGCCGCTGGCTGATAGCCCACCCGTGCAGGGGCTGCAACGCGAGGATCTTGAGGATCAACAGGTCCAACGTCCCCTGAATCAGGTCGGATGGCTTGCTCATGTATGCTCTCGGTTACCGAGGGCAATCATAGCAGCTTAGACGGGGAATCGGCGGAAAAGTTGGATCGTGGCCAGACTTTGTATTGTAAAGTTAACGCCGGGGTCCGATGCGGACTGGAGGAGCGACGCGTATGAATGCCGGTCTGGTTTGCGGGCAGCAGGCTCAGGGGCGCCTGCGGGGTGAGGCCCGATGACGACGGTGCGTGTACGAAGGCCTCGGGCCGCGGTCCGCTGACCCGGTCTCGTGGCTCGACTGGAAGCTGGGCGCGCGTCTGCTGCTGAAGTATCCCGCGCTCACGATCATCGGCGGCCTCTCGCTGGCGGCGGCGATTGCGATTGGGGTGGTCGGCATCGAAGTCGCCGGCGAACTGCTGTACAAACGGCTGCCGTTCGATGAAGGCAGCCGAGTCGTGCGCCTCGAGACGCAGGACACGGCGGCGTCACGCGTGGAGCCGAGGGTGCTCCACGATTTCGCGATCTGGCGGCGGTCTCTCAAGACGGTGGCAGAGCTCGGCGCCGCCCGCGTGAGCGAGCGCAACGTGCTCACGGGCGAAGGCCGTGTCGAATCGCTGCGCGTGGCGGAGATCACGGCGTCGGCGTTTCCGCTCACCCGCGTGCCGCCGTTGCTCGGCCGACCGCTGCAGCCGGCGGACGAAATGCCGGGTGCGGAGCCCGTCGTGGTCCTGGGTTACGACGTCTGGCAGAGACAGTTCCTGCACGACCCGGCGATCATCGGCCGCGTCGTGACGGTGGGTCGCACGGCTCGCACCGTGGTGGGCGTGATGCCGCCGCGCTTCGGCTTCCCGCGCAATCAGCAGCTCTGGGTGCCATTGCCGGTCCAGGACGCGCCGCCGCGGGAAGGGCCGGCCGTGCAGGTGTTCGGCCGCCTCGCCGACCGAGCGAGCTGGCAGGACGCCGCGGCGGAGCTCGAGGTCGTCTCGGCACGCGCTGCCGCCGAGCAGCCGACGACCCACGCGCAGCTGCGCACGCGGGTTCGCGCGTTCGCGGGGCGCACGCCGGGCGAGCCGTTGCGGCTGGAAGATCTGGCGGTCCACGCCATCGTCCTCCTGCTATTGGGAGCGATCTCGGCGAACGTCGCGACGTTGATTTTCGCGCGCACGGCGATGCGCGAGCCCGAGATCGTCGTCCGTCACGCGCTGGGGGCAAGCCGTGCCCGCGTGGTCGCGCAGATCGTCACCGAAGGGCTCGTGCTGGCCCTCGCCGCTGCCGGGCTCGGGCTCGTTGTGGCCCAGACGACCGTGCGCTATGCCTTGGCTCGGGCGACTCTGATCACGGGGGACAGCCTGCCGTTCTGGGTGGATCTGACGCTCGAGCCGGTCACCATTGCGTATGCGTTGCTGCTCGCGCTCGTTGCCGCGGCACTGATCGGCCTGCTGCCCGCATTGAAGGCCACGGGCGCGTCCGTCCAGCGGGGGCTGCAGGGGATCACCAGCACCGGCGGAACCATGAAGTTCGGCGGGGTCTGGTCGTTCATCGTTGGCGCGCAGGTCGCCTGCACGCTGCTGTTCGTGCCCGCCGCGGTGGGGATCTACACGAACTCTCTTCAAGACCAGTCGACGTGGGCAGCGTTTCCTTCGGAGCGTTACCTCACCTTCCGCCTCAGGATGGATAACGAGGCGCTGGCCGGCGAGCGCGGTGTGCCTGACGATGGGCAGATCGGCGCGCGTCGCGCGCGGGTTTACGAAGCGCTCGCGGGCCGGTTGCGTGAGGAGCCTGGTGTCACCCACGTGACGCTCGCCGATCGCCAGTTCGGGACGCAGCCGGATTGGGTGGCGCTGGAAATGGAGCAGGACGGCGCACCACCGGATCACATCCACGGCAATTACGAGGGCGGATTCGCGATGGCGGCAGTCGGTGCCGGCTATCACGAGGCGTTCGGCGCCGGGATCGTGGCCGGCCGCGGGTTGCGTGCCGCTGACGCTGGGGCACCGAACCGGCCCGTCGTGGTGAACGAGGCGTTCATGCGCCACGTCGGCAGGAATCCCGTGGGCGCACGGGTCCGCACGATCCAGCGAGGCAGCGAGCGCGAGGTCGGCCCCTGGAACGAGATCGTTGGCGTGGTCACCGACTTGGACCCCGGCGAAACCGATGGAGCGGCGTACATCTATCGCGCAGTATCAGCCGCTGAACTCGATCCCGTCGTAGTCACTGTGCGCGTCGCGGGGGACGCATCGCCACTTGCGCCCCGCGTCGCCGCCCTTGCGCGACCGGTCGATGCAGGCCTGCAGCTCCGGGATATCGCCACCCTCGACGAGGTCGTCGCACAGCAGCACGAATCGAAGGCATTCGGCAGCGTCGTCTTCGGCAGCATTCTGGTCGGGGCAGTGGTCTTCTCGGCGGCCGGTCTGTACGCGCTCATGGCCGTCGCCGTGCAGCGTCGCACCCGCGAGATCGGCATTCGTATCGCACTCGGCGCCAACCCCCGGCACGTGCTCGGCAGCGTGTTCGCCCGTGCCGGTCGTCAGCTCGGCGGCGGCATCATCGCCGGAAACAGCCTCATCCTGCTCCTCGCGTGGCGCGCCGACAGCCTGACCGCGGATCTCCTCGTCTCGTCGGTGATCACGTCCGTCATCATGGCGGCCGTGGGGGCGCTGGCGTGCGCCGCACCGGCGCGCCGAGCACTGCGTGTTCAACCGACCGAGGCCCTGCGGCAGGGTTGACGTGTGTCTTGGGACCTCCGAGATCGCGCGCGGCGAGCCGAAGACTGATCGTCGGTCTGCGGGGTCCCATCTACTGACAGCGCAGCCGCAGGCACGGCAGCCATCTCTCGTGCCGACGTGTTAGCCTGTGCAACGAGGCGCCCATGATCGGCCAGATCGTCGCCCACTATCGGATCACGGCCCGACTCGGCGAGGGCGGCATGGGGGTGGTCTACGAGGCGGAGGACCTACGGCTACCCCGCCGCGTGGCGCTCAAGTTCCTGCCCCTGGGTCAGCTCGACGATCACGCGGCGCGCGAGCGCTTCGAGCGCGAGGCGCGTGCAGCGTCGGTCCTGAGCCACCCCCACATCTGCGTCCTCCACGATGTGGCCGAGCACGAGGGGCAACCGTTCCTCGTGATGGAGCGGCTGCAGGGATCGTCGCTTCGGGAACGATTGCGCGGCGGGCTACTGCCGGTGGCGCGGATCCTCCGGATCGGGATCCAGGTCGCGGACGCGCTCGACGCCGCGCACGCGGCCGGCGTCGTCCACCGTGACGTCAAGCCCGCCAACATTTTCCTCACCGAGCGCGGCGACGCCAAGGTCCTCGACTTCGGCGTAGCGCGGCTTCGATCGGCGGAAGGCGCCGCCCCTTCTGAGGCCCTCACACTCGAGCAGCTCACGACCCCCGGGACGGCCGTGGGCACCATCGGCTACATGTCGCCCGAGCAGGTCCTGGGGCACCCCGCGGACGCGCGCTCGGATCTTTTCTCGCTCGGGGTCGTGCTCTACGAGATGGCGACGGGAGCGATGCCGTTCCCGGGCGACTCGATGGGCGCGGTCTTCGACGCGATCCTGCACAAGGCCCCCACGTCCCCGGTGCGACTCAACCCGCGGATGCCCGTTGAACTCGAGCGGATCGTCAACCGCTGCCTGGAGAAGGACCCGACGAAGCGCTGGACCTCGGCGGCCGAGCTGCGCGACGCTCTCACGCGCTGCGTCGACGAGCTCCAGCACACAGGCGGGGCGCGCGCGATGGCTCGGCATTGGGCGCGCAGCCGCTGGGTGTGGGTGGCGGGCGGCCTCGTCGTCGCGCTCCTCGCGGTTGGGGCTGTAGCCTACGGCCGCCACCGGGCCGGCGTTCGCTGGGCGCGCGAGGACGCACTGCCGAAGATCCGCGCGCTCATCGAGGCTGGGCCGGCCAATTACCTGGCAGCGTACCGCCTGGCCGAGCAGGCCGAACGCAACCTGCCTCACGACTCGACGCTGCAGGAGCTCCTGAGAAGAGTGTCCACAAAGCCGACCGTCGTGACCGAGCCGTCCGGCGCCTCGGTCTGGGTGAAGCCGTATCTCGAGCGCGACGCGCCTTGGGAGCGGGTCGGGGAAACGCCTGTCCGTGACGTCCGTCTGCCGGTCGCCGGGATGCGGTGGAGGGTGGAGAAGGCGGGCTTCGCCTCGATCCTGCGCGCGGCTCAACAGGAAAGTACGACCTCAAGACGGGCAGTTCGTTGCGGAGACGTACTCCCTGAAGCTCGTGCCCGTTGCAGTCCAGCCCTCCGACATGGTGCGCGTCGACGGTACAGACGAGGTGCCCGAGTTCCTCGTGGACCGGCGGGAGGTCACGAACCGCCAGTTCAAGGTCTTCGTCGACGCTGGTGGCTACAGGGACCGGCGCTACTGGAAGCACGAGTTCAGCAGAGACGGGCGTGTGCTCTCCTGGGCGGAGGCGATGCAGGGCTTGGTCGATCGCACGGGGAGGCCCGGCCCGGCCACGTGGGAAGCGGGTGATTTCCCGGAAGGGAAAGCCAACTTCCCGGTGGGCGGAGTCAGCTGGTACGAGGCCGCTGCGTACGCCGAGTTCGCCGGGAAGAGCCTGCCGACGATCGAGCACTGGTGGGCCGCCGCGGGACGGCCCAGCGGTTCGGCGGATCTCATCAACTTGAGCAACTTCCGAGGGCGAGGCCCAGCCGAGGCGGGCAGCACCGATGCGATCACCACGCTTCGGTGCTGTGGACATGGCTGGCAACCTGCGGGAGTGGAGCTGGAACGCCTCCGAGCAGGGGCGTACCCTGCGCGGAGGCGCCTGGAACGACCAGACGTACATGTTTGGCAGCATCACCCAGGCACTCGCCTTCGACCGCTCGGAGACGAACGGCTTTCGTTGCGTCCGATACGCGGAGGGAAAGACACCTCCCGAAAAGCTCTTCGCTCCGTACCGGAGCGATGCGGTCCGCGACTTCGCGATGGAGACACCAGTCTCAGACGACGTGTTCGCTGTCTATCGTCGGCAGTTCGACTACGACGCGCGCGACCTCCAGGCTCGGGTCGAGGCACGAGACGAGACCCGGCCGGACTGGATACGGGAGCGCGTGTCATTCGCCGCGGCCTATGGCGACGAGCGCGTGATCGCGCAGACTCTATCTGCCGCGCACGGGTCGCCCGCCTTACCAGACCGTCGTCTACTTCCCAGGTTCAGATGCCATCATGGCGGGACCGTCGGACGAGCTAGCACGAAAGGCTGACTTTCGCGCTCTTCATCTCCCACATTCTCAAGTCGGGCCGGGCGGTACTCTACCCCGTCTACAAAGGCACGCACGAGACGGAAGCGGCGGGAAGCCGGACTACTACGACGCGCTCCACGTGTCGGGTGACCCTACGCAGGAGTATGCGGACTACCAGGTGAGGGTGGTCCGGGACGTGCGACGGTCGCTCGACTACCTCGGTTCTCGTTCCGACGTCGACGGCCGGAGGCTGGCCTACCAAGGGTGCAGCTGGGGCGGTTTCGTGGCTCCCGTCGTCCTGGCTGTCGAGCCGCGCTTCGCCGCGGCGATCATCAGGGCGGGAGGGCTCGATTCGCGGGCACGCCCACGTCCCGAGGTCGATGCCATAAACTACGCGCCTCGCGTGAGACTCCCGGTGCTGATGCTGAACGGACGCTACGACCTGGAGATCCCGTTGGAGTCGTCGGCCCGTCCGATGTTCCAGCTGCTCGGGACACCGCCTGACGGCAAGGCTACTGCGCGTCTACGACAGCGACCACTCCGTCCCGCGAAGCGAGTCTCATCCGCGAGTCGCTGGCGTGGCTCGACAGGTATCTCGGACCGGTTGAGCCGGCAGCGCCGGCGGCTAAGGATTGATCGGCGCCGTATCAGTGAGAAGCCGACGGCTACGGCCGTTCTTGCGCTGTCTTCCTCCCTTTGCACGTCGACTGTCTGCTCTGGAGCCACATTCCGTGGAGTGCTTGCATGGCTAGTCCGACCGAGCTCTCGCTGCGTAGAGCAGGTGCCCGCCAGCGGAACGGAAACCGAGCGTCGTCAGCAACCTCGTTGAGATCTCGCCGTATGGACCTCGGGAATCGCAGGGCTCCCGAGTCGCGCGCGCGGAACTCCGATCGGCGCGTCGGCTCGACGCCGTCCGACGCGAGCGCGCCGAAGCTAAAAGGTAATTCGAGCCGCTGTCGTTGACCGTGCCACGAGTTATCGCGCCGCTGCGCGTTGAGGGGCGACATCAACTCGCTCCTGGGCGCCGGACCAGCGACAGTTCAACGACGATTCGCTACATGCACCTGAGCACTGGGGCGAAGGAGAGCGCAATCCGCCTGTTGGAGACACTGGGAACTGGAGACATCTTGGAAACGGGGATCCCGCGATCTGGAAGATGAACGGGGGAGAAGCAGTTAGGTGGTGAGCCGCGAAGGAATCGAACCCTCAACCCGCAGATTGAGAGATCATCCGCTTCTCAGGACTTCCGCCGGGTCGACGGCGAGTGCACGGGTCGTCGGCCACCAGCACGCGAGCAGCGCGACGCACAGAATCAGAGCGACAACCAGAACGAAGCTCACGGCATCAAAGGGCGACACACCGGACAGCAGCCCGTCGAGCGTTCTGACGCCGGCGAGCGACGCGCCCGTCCCGATCGCTGCACCGGCAGCCGCCAGCGCGAGGCCGTGGCCGACGACCATCAGTATGAGGTGCCGGCTGTCGGCGCCGAGCGCGATGCGAATGCCGAGCTCACGCCGGCGGCGGGTGACGGCCTGCGACAACACGCCGAAAATCCCCATCGCGGCCAGCAGCAGCGCAATCCCGGCGAACGTGCCCATCACGGTCAACACCAATTGCTGCTCGGCGAACGGCTCGGCGTAGATGTCGGTGCCGGCCGTGAATGTACCGACAGGCAGATCCGGATCCAGAATGCGGATCTGCGCTCTGACGGCCGCGGGCACCAGCGTCGGCGCTGAGGCTCTGACGATCAGGAGCTGCCTGATATACGACCGCCGGGCGGGGCCGGTGGACGCCGGCGCAGCAGCCTCGCGAGGCACCGCAAGAGGTATGTATATCTGCAGGTCCGAACGCTGACCGGCGCTCCAGTGGGACTCGACGTTGCCGGCCACGCCAACGACGGTCTTCCACTTGCCGTCAGGTGATTCCCTCATGCGTCTGCCGACGGCGGGCTCTTCGCCCCACAGCAGTCGTGCGAATGCCTCGCTCAGAATCACCTGGTTGTCTGCATCGGCCGCTGTGAACGCTCTGCCCGCCAGCACCCGCGTCCCGGTCGTCTCGAAGTACGTGGACGACACCGCGTTGGCGAAATATTCGAGGTCGCCAGACACCGGCTCTCGCCCTTCTGCCTGCGGCCGCTCTCGCAGAGACCCGGCGGCGGGCGGGATGCCCCAGGCATACGCCGATGCCTCGATGCCCGCCCGCCCTCTGAGCGCCGCATCGAGCGCGCCGAAGAACTCGCGCCGAGCCTGCTCATGTGGGTAGCGATGCGACGGCAGCGCGAGGTCCACCGTCATCAGTTTGCCGACATCGAATCCGGGCTCGACCGCGTAATACGCGATCAGCGTCCGCGACATCAGGGTCGACCCAAACAGCAGGACCATCGCCAGCGCGACTTCGATGACGACGAGCCCGCCGATGCCGGCGCCGAACGAGAGACCCCGCTCGGATCCGCGGGTGCCGTCGCGAAGCGCACTCGACAGATCGACGCGCGAGGATCGGATCCCCGGCAGGATTCCCGCCACCAAGCCCGCGGTCAGCGTGACGGCGGTCATGACCGCGAGCACCCTGAGATCGATCGCCACCGGCCGCGTCGTCATCTGGGCCATGCCGCCAGGCGCTGCCGCGAGCAGCCCATCAAGGGCGATGTGCGCAATCGCCGTCGCCGCAGTACCGGCGGCGGCGGCGAGCAACAGGGTTTCGACGAGAGATTCACGAAGAAGTCTCCAACGTCCGGCCCCGATGGCCGCCCGAAGCCGCAGCTCGCGCTCGCGCCGGAGCGCCTGTCCGAGCGCAAAGCTCGTGACGTTCACGCAGGCGGTGAGAAGCAACACGGTGACGGCACCGAGCAGCACGAACAGCGTCTGCCGTGCCGCGGGCGCAAGCTGCGCGGAGCGCTTCTGATCGATCCCGAGATACCAGGTACTTCTGAGCGGCATCGACTGGCCAAGCGCCGCCGCGATGGCGTCCGCAGTCGTCCTGGCCTGGCTGGCGTCGAGTGCGGCGTTCAGCCGGCCGATGGCGAAGAACCTGTACGCCGGCGCCGCCGCGCCCCAGGCATTCAGATCGAAGGGAAGCCAGACTGGCTCATGGTCGGTAAGCAGCGTCGTGCCGGGACGCAGCACGCCGATGATGGTGTAGCGCTCGTCGTTGAGCACGATGTGCGATCCGAGCACGCCGGGCGATCCGCCAAACCGTGCCGCCCAGAACTCGTGCGAGAGGATGGCGACCTGTTCGCTGCCCGGTGCGCCGTCCCCCTCGGCGAACGGCCGTCCGATGTGCGTCCTGATGCCGAGCATGTCGAACAATCCCAGCGACACGACGCGAGCCGTGACCCGCTCCGGCTCGACGGATGCGGTCAGGTCGAAGGACGCACCAATATAGGCTTCCAGGCGCTCGAACACGGCGGGCTGCTGCTGCCAGCCGAGAATCTTCTCAGGGCTGACGCCGCTGCCGCCGGAGCGGTTCGGACCAGTCTGGTGCCAGACGTTCACCAGGCGGTCGGCATGGAGGAACGGCGGGGGCCGCAGGATGAGCTGGTCGACTACGCTGAAGACGGCGGCGGCGACACCGATCGCCAACGCCAGCGTGAGGACGGTGAGCGCGGTTGCGGCGGGCTGACCGGCGAAACGCCGCGCTGCGGTCCGCACGTCGCTACCGATGTCGGACGTTGGCGCCATGCGTCCTCCCCGCAGTTATTCCGGGAGAGTCTGCGCCCCACGGACGGTGATGTCAAATCACGTCGCGCTAGAAACGGAACTTGATGTCAGCGACAACAGCCTGATGATCCGACCCCGCCAGGCGAACCACACGAACCGAGATCGGTTCGATTTGTGAAGACAGCCAGAGGTGGTCGATCCGAACGAGCGGAAGGTCCTCGGGCATGGTGGCGCCCCAGCCGGAGCCGGCCGTCAGCCACGCATCCTGCAGAAAGCCCCGCAACGGATCGAGCGACGGCATCTGCGCCGGAATATTGAAATCTCCTCCAAGGAGGATCGCCTGCGCATCGCTTCGCCCGGCGGTTGACTTCAAGAGCGCGGACAGCTTCTCGTATTGCGCGATCCGCGAGCGGTAGTTCTCCACGACCGTGTCGAGTTTTCGATCCACCAGCGCCATGACGACCGACGGATGCATCAAGCGAACGTTGGCCACCAGCACTTTCCTTCCGGATATTTCCATCAACAGCAGCTGCGGATCGGTCCAGGCACCAACCCGCTCGCTGGGCAACACGGTAGCGGGAAAGCGCGAAAGCGTCCCGGGATCGAACGCACCGTACCAATGAAATCCCTCCTGCAACACCGATGGAGCGGCATTCTCCTGGACCAGCACGATGTCCGGCTTCAACGGCGCGACGGCTTCCGCCCAACCGCCAAATCCCGAACCGATGTTCCACGACACGACGCGGATCGTGCCGCCGGCTGGCACGCGGCTCCCGCCAAACCGCGGCCACTCGGACGTGATGATCATGAAAAGCGCGAGAACGAGCCAAAGCATCGAGCTTCGCAGGAGTACTGCCGCTGGAGACAGAGCCAGGACCCAGAGGACAGGTGGCATGACGGAAATCCACTCGCCCCACACCGTTCGATCGCCGACGAACACGTAAACAGCGGTGAGGCCCACGACCAGAAGGACCATCGCACGCACGACGCGCGCGCGGATGCGACGACCGGCCGGTGTTCGGGACATGAAGAAAACAGTTTTAGCACACGTGATGCGGTTGGTTGACCGTGACCTCACCAGGCCGGGGTTTTGTTGCGGGCGCCTTGATACAATTGACGGGATGACCTTCGGACGACCGTCGCCCGATCTGATGCCGGGCGCGCACAACGCGGTTGAGACCTGCCTCGCGATCCAGAAGGATGAGCACGTTGCGCTCATCGCGGACGAGGCGAGCCGGGACGTGGCGGCCAGCCTGGAGCGGCGCTGGCCGATGCCGGCGCGGACGTGCACGGCCTGTTGATCGAATCAGTGACCAAACGGCCGATGATCGCCGCGCCGCCCGAAGTGCTCGACGCGCTCAACCGCGCCGACGCGGGGATCCTCTGCGTGCAGCCGCAGGAAGGGGAGCTCCCGGCCCGGATGGCCATCGTCGGCGTCGTCGAACGGCGGAGGATCCGCTACGCCCACATGGTCGGGGTGACGCCGCGCATCATGCGCGAAGGGATGCGCGCCGACTACCGGCAAGGTCGACCGCCTGAGCCGCCAGCTCTGCGAGCGGATGGATCACGCGCGTTCGCTGACGGTGCGGACCGCCGCCGGGACGGACTTCACCGCCACCTTCGATCGCTCGCTGGCGTGGGTCAAGACGAGCGGGCTCATCAACCCGCGCTACTGGTCGAACCTCCCGGCCGGAGAGGTGTTCACGACGCCGGGCTCGGTGGACGGCACGTTCGTCTGCGACGGCACCGCCGGCGACTACTTCAACGCGAAGTACGGTGTCCTCGATCGCACGCCGCTGATTCTCGAGATCCGCGGGGCGCGCCTCGTCTCTGCCCGCTCCGAGCGCGCGGAGCTCGAGCGCGATTTCTGGAGCTACTGCCACACCGACCAGAACAGCGATCGGGTCGGCGAGCTCGCCTTCGGCACGAACCTCGGGCTGCGCGAGATGATCGGCGTGCTGCTGCAGGACGAGAAGGTGCCCGGCGTCCACCTGGCGTTCGGCGATCCGTACGGGAGCCAGACACACGCCGACTGGTCGTCGACGACGCACGTGGACGTGCTCACGCGCGGCTGCGACGTGTGGATCGACGACGAGCAGGTGATCGCGGAGGGACAGTATCTCCTGGAGAAGTTTGAGACCTGAAGAACAGGTTCCGCTGGGTTCTACAGGGTTCCACAAGGTTCCTCGGGTTCTGTTCCGCAGGGTTCGCTAGGTTCTGGGTTCGCAGGGTTCTGGGTTCGCAGGTCCGCAGCGTCCCGAACCATAGAACCTGAAGAACCCGAACCGGAACCCTGTAGAACCTCGTGAGAACCCTGAGGAACCTTGGAACCTCGGAACCCGTGAACCCTGATTCACCACCATGGAAATGTAGTCTCGGAGCTGATCCTTCCAGTACGGCCAATCGTGGCCGCCCCGCGCGCCCCAGTCGTCCACGTGATGCGGGATGTTCTTCCGCGCCAGCACGCCCGACATCGCGTACCAGTACCCGCTTTTCTCCCATGGCCCCGATCCGGTGACGAGCCGGATCTCGCACGTTGACAGCTGCTCGAGGAACCACGGATCGGTCAGGTTCGACATGTAGTCGACCGGGTTCTGGAAGTAGAAGTTGTCGTCGTAGAAGCCATCCATGAACGCGCGCAGATCGAAGATCCCCGAGAGCGCGTAGCAGCGCTTGACCAGGTGCGGATAGTGGAAGAGCGTGTTGGCCGCGTGATACGCGCCGAGCGACGGGCCGACTGTCGCGATCGGGATGCCGGGCGTCTGGCAGCTCGAGTGGATGTAGGGGATCACCTCGTCGCGGATGTACTCGTCGAACATCCGCTGCCGCCAGCTGCGATGAAACGGGTGCGCGGCGCCGTTCAGGAACGACTCGTGGTTGTTCGAGCCGACGCAGAACACCTTCAGCTTCCCCGCTTCGATGAAGTCGCCGATCGCGTCGAGCAGTCCGTTGCGCCGGAGCTCCCACTCGTCGCCGTGGCTCGTGGGAAACGCGAGCAGCGGGGGACCCCAGTGGCCGAACACTGCGATCCCCATGTCGTGCTCGAGCCGCGGCGAGTACCAATACTGATGGCTTGTGCGCATGCAGGCCGATTGTAGCGTGTCCGGGGAACGGTCCGGCTAAAGCCGGTGGCAGTCCGGCTTGAAGCCGGACGATGCCGTTCATGCCCGGGCGCGTAGTCGACGACGAACACATCGGCGACGACGCCGAGCTCGCCGAGCAGCCGGCCGAATTTCACGTGCTCGGGATGTGGGAGATACGCGTCTCGCGCGGCCGCGTTCTCGAAGGTCATCAGGTGGACGTGCGTGAATCCGAGGTCCTTCCCCTCAGGGCTGTTGTTCACGCCATCCTCGAACGCGACGATTCCCGGTATCCGGCTCCTGAGCCCGCGAAGCGCGTCGGTGACCTGGCGGATCTGCGCCGCGGTCGTGCCGGCCTTGTACTTGAACACCACGACGTGTCGGACCATCATTTGACTCCGTGCGGGACGAGGACCTCGTCCAGCCATTGTTCGATCGCGTCCCATACCTCGGCGCGGAGCGAGCCGTTGTGGCCGGCGCCAGGCACGAGGATCAGCCGCCTCGGTCCCTTCAGCCCGTCGTAGACCCGCTGCGAATGGGCCGGCGGCGTCTCCACGTCCGCGTCGCCGTGAACAAGGAGCACGGGGGCGGTGATGTGAGCGGCAGCGTCCTTCGGGCTGACCGCGTCAACCTGGAACTGCGCCTGCTGTTCGGCGAGCTGAAAGGCCTTGCGGATCGTGCCCGCCCGGAAGAAGAACGGTGCCCGCTCGGACGCGACGGTGCGAAGATCGGAGAACGTTTCGACCGCCACAATCGCGGCGGCGCGTGGATCCTCCGCGGCTTCCTGCAGCGCGACCGCCGCCCCGAGCGACGTGCCGAGCAGGACGATGGGCGCGGTGTCGATCGTGTCCAGCACCCGGCGGAGATCCCGTTTCTCGTAGAAGCCGTACGTGCACGCATCGCCGCCCGACTCGCCGTGCGCCCGGCTGTCGTACGCGACGACGGCGAATCCACGCGGCCCGAAGCGCTGCACCAGGCCGGCCGCGCTCGTCCGGTTGTCCGCGGTCCCATGGAGGTAGACGATTGTCGCCCGCAGCGGAGCGGTGGCGCTGCACCGCCAGCCTTTCAGGCTCACGCCGTCGCCGGCAAAACTGGCGTCTGCGCACCCGGCGGGAGCGGGGGTCACGACGGGCCGACGGCCGGGATGGAGCAGACCGCCGGCGCCAAGCTCCGGCAACCGGCGGAGGCCCATGATGCCGGCGACCGTGACGACGACCAGAACGGCCGCGACTCGTCAGCTTCTTTTCAGCACACCGGGTCCGGGATCGTTGGCGGTCGGCAGCGCGTCATCCTGCGTCTGCCAGGAAACTGACGCTGACAACTCCCAAGAAAGCCAACACCCAAACTCCCAAAATGTCCTGGGGTGAAATTCGTGGCGAATTGCACCCAGCTGGTACGAGGTATGCGCCTTGGGAGTCGGTAGTTGGCCGTTGGGAGTTGAGCGCGGCCGGCCGTCACGCGACGCCGTCCGCGAGCAGGCTCCTGGCGCGCTTCAGGAGCGGCCGGACGGGGTGCCGTGTGAGACGCGACTCCGCCTTCTCGAACGACGTCCACCTCCGCTCCCTGACATCGGCCTCGTCCCACGTGTCCGCCTGATCCAGCACCTCCATGATGTAAACGGCCACGCGGAGGGTCTGGTCCCACTTCCGGTATTTGTAGGTGCCGATGGCGTCGCCGAGCAGGCGCCCCTTCAGCCCCGCCTCTTCCCAGGCCTCGTTCAGCGCCGTCTCTTCGCGGGTATCTCCCCGATCGACGACGCCCTTGGGGATGCCCCACGTCTTCGAGCCCTTCCTCCGAATCAGGCACACCTGCAGGCTTCTGGCCCGGCGCCTGACCGCGATCGCGGCGGCCTGCTGAACCAGGGTCCTTTTCGTGCGCGAAGCGTTTTTCCTCGACCTTGTCGCGTTCATTATTTATTGCGCGTGGGGCCGATCTTCCATGGCGCCGGGGCCCCCCCAGCGCCGGCCGGGTCGCGCGTGCGCGCTCGGGCCGCAGGCGCTACTTATTGCGCCGGGGCTTGCAAGGCGTCAGCCGATCTCACCTGACGAATATGGCTCCCCGGTCCTCTGGATTCTCCGGCGGAAGCTCGACGGGCCACCCGAACGCCTCGAGTGCGGATGCGGCCAGTCTGCGAACGTCCGCCCAGTGCTCGCTCGAACAGAGGGCCGCCTCGGTCCAGAGCTCCACGTCGAATTCCTCGCCATCGCGAGACATGGTCGAGAGCTTCCGATCGATCGCGCGCAAGCGACTCGGTCTGCGCCGTGGACAGCTCCGTCTCGTAGTTGCCGGCGCACGACGGCAGCCCAGTGGTCGAAGTCCAGCGCCAGCTCGTCAGCGGTCACGACAGAGTCGGGAAACAGCGGCCGCTGATCCGAGCCTGCCGCCGCAAGCGCCTGCAGGCTCCACCTGAGCTGCTTGAAGTGCCACGAGCGCAACGCCTGCTCGTCCGGTACGGCCATCACGGTGTCCGCCCGTCCGCCCGCCCCTGCGTGGCGATCTTGCCGGGACCCCACAGGGCGCGCCCCGGCTTCGCGCCGGTATGCTCACCATCGCGGAGTACCTGCGCGCCGTTGACGAACACGTGCTTCATCCCGACGGCGTACTGGTGCGGCTCCTCGAACGTCGCGCGGTCCGCGATCGTGGCAGGGTCGAAGACCACGACGTCGGCGAACAGGCCTTCCTTCAGGAACCCGCGCCGATCGAGCTCGAGGCTCGTCGCGGGCTGACCGCTCAGCTTGCGCACCGCCTCCGCGAGCGAAATCACGTGCTCGTCCCGCACGTACTTCCCGAGCAGCCGCGCGAAGTTCCCGTACGCGCGCGGGTGCGCCGACGACCTCGTGAACGGCGGCTCGGGCGCCATCGAGGCCGCGTCGGAACCGAACGAGATCCAGGGAAGCGCGATCTGCTTGCGGATGTTGTCCTCCGACATCATGAAGTAGACGGTGCCGACGCGCGACCGATCCTCGAGCACGAGGTTCATGATCGTGTCGACGGGATCCTCGCCCCTGAGCCTGGCCGCCTCCGCGAGGGTCTTGCCGGTCAGCGGCTTGAGCTTCTCGGACTTGAACTCGACGAGCAGCACGCGATCGGCCGAGCCGGCGGAACGGTACAGGTTCTCCCAGTCGTCGGTCGAGGCGCGGATCGCCGCCGCGATCTTCGTGCGGATCGCCGGGTCTGCGAGCCGCTTGTACGCTTCGTCGTACCCGCCGTCGAGCACCCACGGCGGCATCGACGCGTCGAGGCCCGTGGCGCCGGCCGTGTAGGTGTACATGTCGGCCGTGATCTTCAGCCCCTGGCCCCGCGCCGCTTCAATCCTGGCGATCGCCTGATCCAGCTTCGGCCAGTTCGCCTGGCCGGCCGCTTTCAGGTGGTAGATCTCGGCGGGCAGGCCCGCTTCGCGGCTGATCCGGATGAGCTCGTCCACGGCTTCGAGCAGGCGATTGCCTTCGCTCCGCACGTGCGAGATGTACTTGCCGCGGTACTTCGCCGCGACCTTGCACAGCTCGACGAGCTCCTCGGTTGACGCGTAGAACGCCGGCGCGTAGATGAGCGACGATCCGATGCCGAGCGCGCCCGCCTCCATCTCCTGGCGCACCAGCGCGCGCATCTCCTCCATCTGCGCCGGCGTCGGCTTCTTGTCTTCGAGCCCGATCACGTGCTCGCGGACGGTCGTCGCGCCGAGGAACGACGCCACGTTCTGCGACACGCCGCGCCGCTCCAGCCCCCGCAGGTACTCCGACAGCGTCGTCCACGTGATCTCGAACTTGACGTCGCCCATCTGTTCGAGGGCGCGCCGCTTCATCGCCGCGTTCAGCGGCCCCATGGAGCTCCCCTCGCCGAAGATCTGCGTCGTCACGCCCTGACGGATTTCACCCTGCGACCGTCCGTCCGCGATCAGCGACTCGGTGGACCACGACAGCATGTTGATGAAGCCGGGCGCGACGGCGAGTCCCGCGGCATCGACGACCGTGGTGGCGGCCGCGCCCGCGAGATCGCCGACGCCGGCGATGCGGTCACCGCGGATGCCGACATCCGCGCGCCTGCCGGGCGCCCCGGTGCCGTCGTACACGGTGCCGCCGCGGATCAGGACGTCGAAGGCCGGCGGCTGCGAGTCCGCCTGTCGGGGACTGGTGATGGCGACGATGGCGGCGAGCAGGATGGAGGCCGTTCCGGCCGAGCGCATGCGCAAATTATACGCGCCTGCCGCCGTCCCCACCATTTCGGTCACACGCACGTCATTCGCCGCACGCGCCGGCGAATGACGTCCGTTGCTCAGGGTGTCCGGTACACGAGGCCGAACTTCTTTCGGTCCGCCTCGATCTCCGCCGGCGTCCTGTTCGGCCGCCGCATGCGTGTGTATGGGGGCTTGCTCGAATCCGGGCGGTGAGTAGGTGGCGTTCATCCCAAGGACGTCCGGTCCGTTGTTGCGGAGCCCGTGCCAGACACCCTTTGGAACGTAGATGGTGGCCCCGGGACCGACCGGGACCTCTCGATCGCCCAGCGTGGCGATGCCTTGGCCCATCCGGATGAAGATGATCTCGTCCTCCCGCTCGTGCAAGTGCACGCGGATCGCAGTGTTGGCCGGCAGATCCTCGACGAGCATCGACATGCGGACGGCCGGCGTCGCCTGCGAGTCGACTTTGACTGTCATCTTGCGTCCGTCAGCCGCGGGAGGAATGTCCAGACCGTCGGCAGTGTGAAGGACCGCCCCGGTCCACGTCGCTCCTGGCTGAGCGGCTTCCGGCGTCCCGGCCGCCGCCAGCGTTGCGCCCGCGGACGCCAGACCGACGGAGTGGATGAACTGCCGTCGGCCGATTCGAGTCTGTCTCTTTGCCAATGATGCCTCGGCACGATCTTACTCGACCGGTGTCGCGATCCCGTCAGCCATCCTCTGCCGCGCGCCGGCCGCCGGGGTTGCGGTTATTTAGCGTCAGTTCCTCAACCCGGTCCGCCCGGGAAGCCCGGACGTTTCAGCAACGTCGGCATCGGTGCGGCTGCCGGCTTTTGCGTGTATCGGTACGCCTCGATCTGCCAGCCGCCGGTGCGCTGCACGACCAGTGTGAACAGCCCCTCGAAGGTTGGCAGCAGCTTGCCCGCCGAATCGCTGACCCCGCGCAACTCCCATTTTCCGTCGGCCACGGCGACGTCGGCGTTCACGCAGCGGACATTGCCGACGGTGAGCGGATGCCTCGATCCGCGATACTCACGCTGCAGGAACAGCCAGACGCGGTTGGTCATGATGGTTCCCGCCCTCGCTCGATGCGGCCATCGGGATGCACCATGTCCCCTCCTTCCGACCACAGCCACGAGAGTTTCACCGCGTCGGCGTTCGTCCAGTGCAGCGTGAAGGCTTCGCCCAACGCGCGGATCGTCCGTTCGTCCCCTGGTGAGCAGCCCCGGGGACCCGCACTGCCGCCGGCGGCCGGAATCGGGCGGACAGGCGCCGGCGGCGGGGGCGTCAGCGCGCTCGGCGACGGCAGGGGCGCGCGCCGAATCGCCTCGATGTCTTCGAGGATCCCCGCGACCAGCGCCTCGACGATGACCCGTCCTTTCTCCCTCGTCGCGAGCGTCGGGTCTCCCCAGATCCCGCTCTCGGAAAACGTGCCGGCACCTCCCCGCGTCCGCGTCAGGCGCAACGGTCCCGGCGACGGCGTGTACTCCTTGATCGCGCGCCGCATGTCGACCGCGTCCGGATCGATGAACAGCGTCATCGACGTCTCGATCTCGTCGGCGTGCGTGCCTCCTTCCTGCTGACGCACCGGCGCCGCGGCGCGATCGAGCCGCGTCCCGAGATCCGTATACCCGAGCAGGATGCCCTGGGCGGCGAGCGCGCGCGCCGCGGGCTCGAGCGCCCGCACGGTCGAGATGCCCGTATTGAGCACGTAGAACCGCCGCGGACCGAAGCGCGAGAGGTTGAGCGCGACGTCGGCCGTCAGCGCGCGGGCGGTCTCGAGCGCCAGGGACGTCGATCCGGGATACTCGACGAACGCGGGATAGAAGTGATACGGCAGCGCGGGCGCGACGACGACGTCCGAGGCGTCGAGGACACGGCGCGTGAGATAGTCTGCGATGATCGCGTCGTTGCCGAGCTTCAGGTGGGGACCGTGTTCCTTCGATCCGGCGCCGAGAGGAATGACAACGACCGTGTCGGGGCGGAGGACGGCGGCCGCTTCCGGCCACGTGAGCGTCGCGAGGCGGATCCCCTTGGGTGCCTGCTGCGCCAGGATGACGCCGACGCCGGCCGCCGCGGCCGCGGCCGCAAGGACCGTGACCAGACGCAACACGCGCATAGGCTTCTCCGTCTCTGGTCTCTGGTCTTCTAGGGTCTTCGGAGTGTCTTCGGTCTTTGGACTTCAGTCTTCTGTGGTCTGGCCTTACTCTGAGACCTGAGACCTGAGACCTGAGACCCGAGACGGCCAAGACTGTACACTGAAATCAATGTCGGACTGGGACGCTGCCAGCTATCACCGCCTCTCCGATCCGCAGCTCGCCTGGGCTCGAACCGTGGCGGCACGTCTCCACCCGGTTCCGGGCGAGCGAATCCTGGACGTCGGATGCGGCACAGGACGTTTGACGGCCGAGATCGCCGCGACGCCGGGAATTGTCGTCGTCGGACTGGACCGGTCCTCCGCGATGCTGGCGGAGGCGCGCAAGGGACATCGACTGCGGCTCGTCCAGGGCGACGGCACGGCGCTGCCGTTCGAGGAAACCTTCGACGCGGTGTTCAGCGCCGCGACTTTTCACTGGATCTTCGACCACGACGGGCTGTTCGCCAGCATCCACGACGCGTTGAAGCCGGGAGGCCGGCTCGTCGCGCAGTGCGGGGGAGGCGCCAATCTGCAGCGCCTCTACGAGCGGGCCCGCCGGCTGCAGGAATCACCGCGCTACCGGGAATGGTTCGCGTCCTGGTCGGATCCGTGGCTGTTCGAGGGGGTCCGCGAGACCGAGGCGCGGCTGGCACGCGCCGGGTTCGCCGCGATCGACGTGTCGCTCGTGTCGACTCCAGTCACGTTCGACGGCGCCATGGCGTACGCGGACTTCGTGACGACCGTGTGCCTGCGGCACCAGCTCGACCGGCTGCCGGTTCCCGAACGCGAGCGTTTCATCGCCGACATCACCGGGCAGGCCGCGGACGACGATCCCCCGTACACGCTCGATTACTGGCGGCTCAACATGTCGGGACGCAGGCCCATCTCGTGACTAGCGAGTACATCGTTCGGGCGAAGCAGCACGCCGCCCGCCGGGACGACGAGCTGCGGCGCTCGCAGCGCATTTCCCGTTTGCGCCTGGCCGCATTTCTCGGGGCGATGTCGTGCCTGGTCTGGACGCTGCAGCGCGGCGCCGATCCCTTCTGGCTGACCGTCGCGCTGCTGCTCTTCGCCATCTTCGGCGTGCTCGTCGTCTGGCACGCGCGCGTGGAGGATCGTGCGGCGTGGCACGACGCGCTGCGCGTCGTCTGCGAGCGCGCCTTCGCCAGGGTCGAGCGGCGCTGGGAGGATCTGCCTCCCGCCGACGCGCCGGCCTCCGTCGATCTCACCCATCACCCGTACGCGGTCGATCTGGATCTGTTCGGCCGTGCGTCCCTGTTTCAGTTGCTGGGGCCTGCGGCCACGCCCGTGGGGAGCACGCAGCTCGCCGCGTGGCTCCTCGCGCCCGCAGAGCCGGACGTCGTGCGCGCGCGGCAGGCGTCCGTCGCGGAGCTCGCGCCGATGGACGACTGGCGCGAGCAGCTCGCCGCGCACGGTGTGCTGGCGCGCGACGCGCGGCTGCCCGAGATCGAGGCGTTCATGGCGTGGGCAGAGGAGGGGTCGCTGCTTCCGAGTGCCGACTTTGCCGTTCGCGCGGTCCCCGGGATGCACGCCACGGTTTTCTCCGACCTGCCAATCCGGGTCCTCGTCTACACAATCACGGCGTCGATCTGGATTCTTCTTGCGCTGTTCTACACCGGCGTCATCGACGCGGCCGTCTGGCTGGTTCCGGTGGTGCTCGGCCTGATCCTGTCGTTCGCGATGGCGTACAGGACGCACACCGCGTTCAATCGGGCGGGCGCCGGGCAGCATGCGCTGGCGCGTTACGCCGGGCTGTTCGAGCACGCCTCAGCCCCGCGCTTCGAGGCGCCGTCGCTGCGCGACCTGCACGGGCGGCTGACCGCGGACGGCGTCGCGGCGCCGGCCTGCATGCGGAAGCTGAACCGGATTCTCGGGTTCGCGGCGCTCCGCAGCGGGGCGGCGATCCTGCACTTTCCGATTCAGGCGCTCACGTTGTGGGATTTTCACGTGCTGTTCGCGCTCGATCGATGGCGCCGTACGGCCGGCACGCGGGTGCGCGCGTGGCTGGAGGCGATCGGCGAGCTGGACGGCCTGTCGGCGCTGGCCGCCGCCCGCCGCGACAACCCGGGCTGGTGCACGCCGGTGATCGAGACGGCGTGGGGCACGCCGTGATCGACCGAGCACGCCGGAGATCGACGCGCCGGCGGTTGTGGCCGCGGAGGCCCTGGGCCATCCGCTGATCGCGACTGAGCGAAGGGTCACCAACGACGTCGAGATCGGACCTCCCGGGACGCTGCTCCTCGTCACCGGCTCGAACATGTCCGGGAAGAGCACGCTGCTGCGGTCGATCGGCCTCAACGTGGTGCTCGCGCAGGCGGGCGGCTGCGTGTGCGCGGCGCGGTTCCGCCTGCCGCCTTCCGATCTGCAAACGAGCATCCGGATTCAGGATTCGCTCGAGCTCGGGCTGTCGTACTTCATGGCGGCGCTCGCGCGGCTCAAAGGGGTCGTCGATGCGGCCGAGCAGCCGCGTCAGGGCCGCGTGCTGCTCTACCTGCTCGACGAGGTGCTCCAGGGGACCAACAGCGCCGAGCGCAGCATCGCGGTCCGGGCGGTCGCGCGGCATCTCCTCGAGGCGGGGGCCATCGGGGCGATGACGACCCACGATCTGAGCCTCGCGGAAGAGGAGCCGCTGAAGTCGTCCGCGCGGCTCGTGCACTTCACCGAGACCGTCGACGAGCACGGCGCGATGCGCTTCGACTACCGGCTGCGCGAGGGGATTGCGACCTCGCGAAACGCCTTGCGCCTGATGCAGATGATCGGGATCGACCTTCCACCCCAGCGCGCACACGACGCGCGCCGGGGACCCCGGCTGGAAAGGTCCTGACGTTTGGCCCGGTTCGCGACCATCGCGAAGCTCATCGCGCTGTTCACCCTGCTGACCGTGGTCATGACCTGGCCGCAGGCGGCCACGATCGCGACCGCGGCGCAGGACCACCAGGATGTGTTCTTCAACATGTGGCGGTTCGCGTGGGTCGCGCACGCGCTGTCCACGTCCCCGACGCGGTTGTTCGACGGCAACATCTTCTACCCCGAGCCGCGCACGCTGACTTTTTCGGACGCGATGCCGGTCGAGGCTCTCCTGGCGGCCCCCTTGCTCTGGTCCGGGACGCCGCCCGTCCTGGTGCACAACGTCGTGCTGCTCGCGGGCCATCGTGCTCTCCGCCGCCGGCATCGCCGTGCTCGCCCGGTCGCTGACCGGCAGCCTCACCGCGGGCGTCACGGCCGGCATCGTGTTCGCGTTCGCGCCGTACCGCTTCGAGCACTACATGCACATGGAGCTGCAGTGGACGGTGTGGATTCCGTGGACGTTCTGGGCGCTTCATCGCACGCTCGAGCCGGCTTCGGTGGCGTCCGGCTTTAGCCGGACTTCGCGGTGAGCCGGTTTCAAAACCGGAGGTGGCATCCGGCTTCAGCCGGACTTCGCGGGTTTTGAAACCGCTTCTCGAGACCGGCGCCTGGAAGTACGGCGCGCTGACGGGCGTTTTCATGACGCTGCAGCTCATGTCGAGCATCTACTACGGCGTCTTTCTCGCGACGCTCGCCGGCCTGGTCGCCGTCCTGCTGCTCTGCGGAATGCGGGGGCCGCGCCTGAAGGACTCGCTGGCCGCGCTGGCGATTGGCGCGGTGCTGGCGATCCTCCTCGCCGCGCCGTATGCGGCGGCGTATCTCGCCACGAAACAGGAGCTGGGAGGGCGATCGGAAGAACAGGTCCTGACCTTCAGCGCACCGCCGTCCAGCTACACGGTCGCCACCGACAGCAACTATCTGTACGGGGAACGGTCCGCGCCGCGCGGCCGGCCGGAGCGGCGGCTGTTCCCCGGCATCCTCGCCGTGCTGCTCGCGGTTGTCGGGCTGCTCCTGCGCCAGCCGTCCGCGGCAGCGATCGCGTATCTGCTCGCGCTGGCCGCCGCGTTCGAGATGTCGCTGGGCGCGTACGGCTACAGCTTCGGGTTTCTCTACCGGTACGTGCCAGTGTTCGACGCCCTCCGCGCGCCCGCACGCCTCGGCATCTTCGTCGTGTTCTTCCTCGCCCTGCTGGCGGCCTGGGGACACGCGGCCGTCGAAGCGGCGCTGCCGCGCACGGGCCGGCGCGCGCTGGCGGCAGCGATCTGGGGCGTGCTGCTGCTCGAGTACTGGGTGGCGCCGCTACGGCTCGTGCCATATCCAAATGCGCCACCGCCGTTGTATGCGTGGCTCGCGCAGCAGCCGCGCGGCGTCGTCGCCGAATTCCCGATGCCCGTGCCCGAGGCGCTCCCGGGCGACGAGGCGCGCTATGCGTATATGTCGACGTTTCACTGGATGCCGGCCGTGAACGGCTACAGCGGGTACTACCCTCCCGTCCTACATCGCGCGGATCGACAGGCTCCGCGGATTTCCCGACGCCGCTTCGACAGATGCGCTGCGACGCGACGGCGTCCGCTACGTGATCGTTCATCCCGCTGCGTACGCGCCGGACCGAGCCGGACAGGTGCTCACCGCGCTGTCGACGAACCCGTCATTCACTACAGCTCGGCCATTTCCACGACGGACGTGCCGGCGCCGTGGTGTTCCGAATTCGATGACGCGCCCGGTTGGATCCGGATGTGCCGTTCTTTTGGATTCGGATGCGTAGCCGCGACCTTCTTCTCCTGACGATTTTCGCGACGGATCGGATGCAGCGACGCCACAAGGAGTGTTGCTGTTTTTCACGAATGAGGTGGCACCTGTGTTGCGTTCTGCCGCCGCGTAAGGAGGACGCTTTGAGCACACGAGGCTACGGAATTCTCGCAACGGTTGTTGGTTCCGCGATCGGCGCGTGGTGGTGGACGCGACGGCGCGCGGCGCTCATGCGGGACATGGATCGAGATCGGGGTACGGTTATTTTCCACAACACACCGACGCCGACGCCATTGTCGAGCGAAGGCGTCATCTAGCGAGCCGGTGCGCGCAGTGGCCCCGCGATTGCACATTCCGCGGACGAGGACATGCTTGACGGTAGCTCCTTTCCACTGCGCGCACCGCGTTACCACCTTTCGGATTCTCAGCGCGCTTGTTGCGCTGCTGAGTCTCGGCGCCTGCCGCGGAAGCGCGCCTGCCGTCGGCACCTCGCCTGAACCCGTTCTTGCCGAAGCAATCCTCAGCGGAACGGTCCGCGGTCCAGCCGGCGCCAGCCCGGCAGGCAGCCGAACCGTCGAGGTCGTCAACGTCACAACCGGCGAGCGTCAACGAACCTCGACCGGCAACGGCGGCAGCTTCACGTTCAAGCTCAAGCCCGGCCAATATCGGGTCGAATTGACACTGCGTGATGGGGAATCGCTCGTCAAGCAGCCGGGCGTCATCGACGTGAACCGCAGCGACGGGGATGCCCACGCCGACTTCGTGGTTCGCGCCTCCGGCGTCGCGGGTCCCCGTTACCGTGCTCCCAGAGCCGATGACGGTCTGGGGTCCCCGGTCGCCTGACCCTATCGCTGCGGCCACTTCGACCCGCGTAAGGCCGCTCGCGCGCTCGCGGTAGGGCGGGCCGACTTCGCTCCGCGCGTAAGGCGGCTCGCTTCGCTCGCCGAGGGTGGAGCCACGAGCTCGCTCGATGCGCGCGGCGAGCGAGCAAGCGGCCCTGAGCGCTATACTCCGGCCTCAGTGCCCCCGGTCGAGCGTCTTCCCGGCTACAGGACAGGAAATCGACGTTCCTTCGCCCTGTTCGTCAGCGGCCTCGCGTTGGTCAGCATCGCTCTGCTCGGGACCTTCCTGGCCACGTCCGGGATCGCGCAGTCGCCGCGCTACGACCTGGTGGTCACCGGCGGGACGCTGATCGATGGATCGGGAGCACCCGCGCGGCGCGCCGATGTCGCGATCAAGGACGGCCGAATCGCGGCCATCGGGATCCTGCCTCGCGACAGCGCCCCGGAGTCGATCGACGCCACGGGCCTCGTCGTGGCGCCCGGATTCATCGACGTCCACACCCACGCCGACAGCATTGCCAGCACGCCGCGCGCGGAAAACTTCGTGCGCATGGGCGTCACGACCGTCGTCGCCGGCAACTGCGGCGGTTCGGCGCTCGACATCGGGGAAGCGCTGACGGCGATCCGTCAGGTCGGGATCGCCGTCAATTTCGCCACGCTCATCGGCCACAACACCGTCCGGACCGCGGCGATGGGGACCGCGAACCGCGAACCGACGATCGGCGAGCTCGCACGGATGAAATCGCTGGTGTGGCGCGCGATGGCGGACGGCGCCGTCGGATTCTCGACCGGGCTGCAGTACGTGCCCGGAACCTACGCGAGATTGCCCGAGATCATGGAGCTGGCGCGCGTGGCCGGCAACGCCGGCGGCTTGTACGCCTCGCACATGCGGAACGAGGGGACCGAGCTCGAGAAGTCGATCGCGGAGACGATTCGCGTCGCGGACCTCGTGGGCTGCCGCGTGCAGATCTCGCACCTGAAAGTGGACAGCCCGAACCGGTGGGGCGCCAGCGCGAGCGCGCTCGCGGCCATCGATGCGGCGCGCGCCCGCGGTGTCGACGTCGAGGCCGATCAATACGCCTACACCGCGGCGAGCTCGTCGCTCGGCATCCGCTTCCCCGCGTGGGCCCTCGAAGGCGGACAGCCCGCCATCACCGCCCGGCTCAACAATCCCGCGACGTGGGCGAAGATCAAGAAGGAGATCGAGGCGCTGCTCGCCGAGCGCGGCCTCTCCGATCTCTCGTTCGCCGTGGTCGCCTCGCACCGCGCGGATCCGGCCGTGAACGGCCTGTCGATGAAGCAGGTGGCCGCAAAGCGGAAAGGGGCCGAGACCCTCGACGCGCAGCTCGAAGCGGCCCGCGACATGATGATCGCCGGCGGCGCCTCGATGGTCTATCACTTCATGTCGGACGGCGACGTCGAGCGGATCATGCGCCATCCGCACGTCGCCATCGCGTCCGACAGCTCGGTGCTCACGCCAGGCGAAGGCTCGCCGCATCCGCGCGGCTACGGCAACACCGTCCGGGTCCTGGGCGAGTACGTTCGCGGGCGCCGCGTGATTCCGATCGAGGAAGCGATCCGGAAGATGACGTCGCTGCCGGCGCAGCATTTCCGGTTTCAGGGCCGCGGGCTGATACGGGAAGGGCATGCGGCGGACATCACCGTGTTCGATCCGGCAAAGGTGGGCGACACCGCGACGTTCGAGAACCCGCACGCGTTCGCCGCGGGGGTCCCCTACGTCCTCGTCAACGGCGTGGCCGTCGTCCGCAACGGCCAGCACACCGGCGCGCGGCCCGGCCAGGTCCTCACCGCGCCGGGCGCGCGGTGAGAAATCCGGCTGAAGCGGTATCTTCGGTGGCATCCGGCTTTAGCCGGATTCCGGTGACCACCGGCGCAGATCATCTCCCGGCTTGCCCGCGAGGGTCACGGTCCGGGCTTCGAGTTGTGCTTGAATTGGCGATGCGAACCCTGGACAATCTGAAGGGCGCGTAGAATCCGGCTAAAGCCGGATACCACCGAGGTCGAATCCGGCTAAAGCCGGATGCCACCGAGGGCTCGAATCCGGCTAAAGCCGGATGCCACCGAGGTTCGAATCCGGCTAAAGCCGGATACCACCGAGGGTTCGAATCCGGCTAAAGCCGGATGCCACGGCGTTACTCGTCGTGCGCGGCGAAGTAGATTGCCACGGGGGCCAGCAGGAGCCACGCGCCGAGCACGAGGGCGAGAGCGAGCAGCAGCCAGCCACCGGGGATGGCGACCGCGAGCGACGAGAGATCCGGCAACTTCAGGCTGAACGACGGCACGAGACCATCGATCCATCCGCGCCAGTTCGGCATCGCCGGCCGTGGGAGCGCGCGCAGCCCGACGACGGCAATCCAGAGCGCCAGCGTGGCCGCGACGCCCTGCATGAAGGCGACCGGGCGGGCGGCCGACCGCGCCGCTTCCTCGCGTGCGCGGATCTGGGCGCGCCACCACACGACCGACGACGGCGGCACGGTCGCCTCCTGCCAGGCCGACTCCTGTTCGACGAGGAGCGCGGAGGCCACTTCGATCAGATCCGTGCACAGCGTGCAGGCCGCGACGTGCCCGCGCAGTTCCTCATCACACCGCGCCGGCCACCGTTGGGCGGCGAGCGCGTCGAGCACATCCTGTTCGCGCGGGCATTCAGTTTTCACGGCCGTCGCCTCTCTTCTCTGCACTCGCTCCGCGGCCTTCGCGCATCAGGCCGGCGAGCTTCTGACGCGCACGAAACAGCAGCAGGCGCACGCTCGCGGTCTTGACCCCGAGCGTCCCCGCGATGTCGCGATGGCTCGAGCCTTGCGCATACGCCAGCCACAGCATCTCGCGTTCTCTCGGCTTGAGCCGTGCCATCGCCCGGCCCACGTCCGTGCGGCGCTCGGCGTCTCCGGCGACATCCACTTTCGCGGGCAGCTCCATCGCGCCACCGGTACCGTCTGGCAGCGCGACGAGCTGGGCGCGGCGGCCCTGCCGCCGGCCGTCCCGCGCGAGGTTCGTGGCGATGCGGAAGAGCGAATTGCGGCGGTGGGCGTCGCTCTCGTGCGTGGCGTCGGCGCGCAGAAACCGGTAATACGTTTCCTGCAGCAGGTCGTCGGCGAGATCCGGGCTGCCGGTCATCCGGGACAGGTACGCCCACAACGCCCGGGCGGTCCGGGCGTAGAAGGCGCCGAAGGTGTCTTCGTCCATCTCGAAGACGGCGTCCGCGGCGGTGGCCTCCGCGCGGAGCCGTTCGATATCGGAGATCGTCACGTCACGCATGATGGGTTACGGGCGGATCCAGCAGCCCGAGCTTTCGCGAGAGCGCATAGGCCGCCACCGCGGAGACGATGAATCCGGCCCCCAGGGCCACGCCGAGCACCCCGATCACCATGAAGAACTGCGCCGGCTCGTCGATGAACCGCGTGCTGACGTAGAGGAGCCCGAACCCGGCGATCGTCAGCACCACCCCGGCCTGGACCGACCAGAGAATCCGCGAAAACGGCGCCGACAGCATCGGGGCCTCGTCCTGCCTCGGAATCGGCGCCGACTCGAGGAACCGCTTGCCCGCGGGCGTCTGCACGTAGGCCAGAAGGTCTTCGTTGGACGTGAACCGGTCGAGCAGCTTGTTGTGCACTTCGTACTGCACCTTCGACAGCCGGTTCCACCGCCGGTGCGCCACGATCATCCGGATGACCCAGATCAAAACGCTCGTGACGACGAGGAACGTGCAGAACGCCGCGAAGCCGGCGAGCACGGCGAGCATGTCCTCGCGCTTCCTGTGCCCGGGGTCATTGTAGTTGTAGTTCGGGCTGTTGATGCGCTCGAGGAAGTATTCGGGATTCCGCACGATCTCGGCATGCTGGTTGAGGAACGCCGCCAGCCCCGGATAGGGCGCGAGGTATCCCGGGTTGCTCATCAGCGAGGGGTCGAGCTTCAGCACGCGCCCGAGCGCCGGCGGGTACTTCTCCAGCAGGTTGATGAACTCTTCGCGGGTCCGCTCCGCGTCGGCATTGTCCAGAATTCCGATCGGAGCCGATCCCGTCCGATCCTGCTCGACCGCCGGCAAGCGCCCGGAGGAGGGGGTAGCCTGCCGTTGAGCGGCCGCGCCCGGCAACGCCAGAAACAACACCGCCGCGGCGGCGGCGGCGATTACAGAAACGAAACCAGGGCGAAAGGCTGTGTGGGTCATTCGAAATCGGCTCCTTACACAGCTATTACTCACCCCGGGGCGGTTGGTTAACAAAAACCTCAATCAAAATAGCGCCGTGAGCTCCTGGCCGATCCTTTTCAGGCCCTCCCGCAGGAAAGCCTCCCGGCCCCCGATCCAGACGCGCAGGTAGCCTTCCAGCCCGACGTGGGCGCCGGGGACGACGAGCGTGTTCTGCCTGGTACGGACGCGTTCGGCGAGCGCGAAACTGGGAAGGTCCGCATCATACTTGATCAGGGCGATCGCCCCCGCCTGCGGCTCCCGCCAGGTCACACGGCCGCCGAAACCCTGGATCCAGTCCCGCGCGATCGGCAGGTTGCCGGCCAGGATGGCGCGGGTCCGCGCGTAGCACCGCTCGCGGTTCTCCGGTTGGACCGCGACGCGCGCGATGCGGTCGGAGATCTTGCCCGGGCCGATGGTGAGGTAGTCGTGCTGCGTCCAGCACGCCTCCGCAAGCCCCTTCGGCGCGACGATCCACCCGATGCGCACGCCGGGGATGCCATACGCCTTCGACAACCCGCTCGTGACGACGACGCGGTCGCTCATGCCCCAGAAGCTCCGGGTGCGCGGCCGATCGATCTCGGCGCCGAGATACACCTCGTCGGACAGCAGCCAGGTCCCGGTGGCCTCGCAACGCTCGACGATCCGATCCATCGCGGCATCGGAAAGCACGGCCCCCGTCGGGTTGTTGGGATTGGAGAGATAGAGGAGCCTCGGCCTGTCCCGAGCGGAGTCGAGGGGACGCCCCGAGAGCGCGCGCTCGAACTGGTCCCAGTCCGGCTCCCAGCCGGTGTCCTGCCGCAGGCTGAACGTCCGCACCTCCGCCCCGAGGCTGCGCGCGACGCCCGGCATCTGCATGTAGTTGGGCACCTCCATCGCCATCGCGTCGCCCGGGCGGAGCTGGCTGAGCGCGACGAGGTAGTTGGCTTCCGACGTGCCGTTGGTCACCTCGATCTGCTCGACGCTCGAGCCGGGGTAGATCGCGGCAATGGCTTCGCGGAGCTCGAGGGTGCCGTTCGACTGGCTGTATCCCAGCGGCTGATCGAGGAACTCGTCGAGATCGAACCCCATCCCGACCAGCTCTCGCAGCGTCAGCGGCCGCACGCCGCTCTCGCTCATGTCGAAGTCGACGAGGTTCTCCCAGGTCGACTGCATCCGTTCCATCTCGAAGAGTTCGATCGGCATACTTCTAAGACAGGCAACGGAGGAGACGGAGATAACGGAGAGATCATTTCACCAGCGTTTTACACGGAGAACGGCTACGGAGTAACGGAGGGTGTGAAATTGAAAATCGGAAGCAATGCGAATAGAAGCTCTCCATCTGCCTCCAGTTCCTCCGTGTTTGAACGTTGGTGAAACTGAGTCGTCTCCGGTATCTCCGTGCCTCCTGTTATCTCTGACGCCGCAACTCTTCCAGTTTCTCCATCCCGATGTTGCCCCCGCTGACGATGGCGACGACGGGGCCGACCATCCCGGCGGGTCCTGCCGCGCCGGCCAGTGCCGCGGCGACGGCGGCGGCCCCGGAAGGCTCCGCGACGATCCTCGCGTGCTCGAAGATCCAGAGCACCGCGTCGATGATCTGTTCGTCTTCGACGGTCACGACGCGATCGACGAACCGGCGGACGTGGTTGAACGTGAGGTCGCCGGGGCGCACGGGGATGAGGCCGTCGGCAATGCTGTGCGCGCGATCGAGCGTCACCACGTGGCCGGCGTCGATCGACGCCTTCATCCCGGCGGCGCCCGCCGGCTCGACGCCGATGACCGTCACGCCCGGACGCGTCAGCTTGATCGCGGCGGAGACCCCGGCGGCGAGCCCGCCCCCGCCGATCGGGACGATCACCGCCGCGACGTCCGGCCGCTGCTCCAGGATCTCCAGGCCGGCGGTCCCCTGGCCGGCGATGATCCACTCGTGATCGAAGGGCGGCACCATCGTCAGGCCGCGCGCCGAGGCTTCCGCTTCCGCACGCGCGCGCCGTTCGGTGGAGGTCGTGCCCGCGAAGATGACCTCGGCGCCGAACGAGCGTGTGCCGTCGATCTTGACCTGCGGGGCGGTCGTGGGCATGACGACGACCGCCGGCGCGCCGAGCTCGCGCGCGGCGAGCGCCATCGCCTGTCCGTGGTTCCCGGACGAAAACGTGACGACGCCGCGGCGGCGCTGTTCGCCGGTCAGCTGCGCCACCATGTTGTAGGCGCCGCGAATCTTGAACGCGCCGCCCGGCTGCAGGCACTCGCATTTCAGCAGGAGCGGCCAGCCGGCCGCGGCCGAGACGTCCAGCACGGGGGTGACGCGCGCAATGGGCGCCACACGCGCCGCGGCGGCGCGAATGTCGTCGATGGTTACGAGCTCGTCGGTGGAAGTGGGCACGGGAGGATTACTATACTCCCGTGGCCGACATCCTCCAGGACCTCCCCATCAAAGCGGACGCGGACCGCGTCTTCGATGCCATCAGCACGCCGGATGGACTGAACCGCTGGTGGACGCAGTATTCGGCGGGCAAGCCGATCGAGGGGGCCGAGTACCAGCTCTGGTTCGGACCCGAGCACGAGTGGCGTGCCAGGGTGATCCGCGCTGAAAGCCCTTCGCGGTTCGAGCTCGAGCTCGTCGCGGCCGACGAGGATTGGATCGGCACTCGTGTCGGCTTCGAGATCGAGTCGAAGGACGACGGATCCACGCTGCTCCGGTTCCATCACACCGGGTGGCCGCGGGCCAACGAGCACTACCGGATTTCCTGCCACTGCTGGGCCATGTACCTTCGAGTCCTGCGGCGCTATCTCGAACACAACGAGATCGTGCCCTACGAAGAGCGGCTGGAGGTCTGATCGTTAGCGGCTATGGCGGCAGTCAATTGAACAGGAGTGTAGAACGCCTACAATAGACGCCCATGCGGCTCGCGCTGTGCGTCGTCGCGCTCATCTGCCTGTCGGCGGCGCCGCCGCCGCAGACGTCCGAGCCGTTCGTTCCGGTCGGCGTGTGGTACGGCGGGGGCACGGTCCGGGCCCCGATGGTCGTCCGCGATCCGGCGCCCGAGCGGGCGGCGTGGGGCCGCGACCTGGCCGCGATCAAGTCGCTGGGATTCAACAGCGTCAAGACCTGGGTGGACTGGGCGAGCGCCGAGCCCGAGCGCGGCCGGTACCGGTTCGACGCGCTCGATCAGCTGCTGTCGCTCGCCGAGGAAAACGGCCTCAAGGTCATTGTCCAGATCTACACGGATGCCGCCCCCGAGTGGCTGGGGAAGCGCTATCCGGATTCGAGCTTCGTCAGCGACCAGGGCGCGCGCATCGGCTCCCAGGCGTCGCCGGGGTACTGCCTCGATCACGCCGGCGTGCGCGCCGACATGGTGGCGTTCATCGCGGCCGTGTCGGCGGCCGCCGCCAGGCACCAGGCCTTCTACGCGATCGACGTCTGGAGCGAGCCGCACCTGGTCAACTGGGTGTGGTTCAACACGCCCGTCGAGTTCTGCTACTGCCCGCACACGCAGGCGCGCTTCCGCGAGTGGCTCAAGGCGCGATACCGGACGCTCGAGGCGCTCAACCTCGCGTGGTATCGAACGTTCAGCTCGTGGGACGAGCCCGAGGCGCCGCGATACGGCACCATCCTCTCTTATAGCGATTTCATCGACTGGAAGACCTTCGTCGCGGTCAAGCTCCAGGAAGATCTGAAGCTCAAGGCGGACGCGTCGGCGCCGCGCGGCACGCGCCTGGTGTCGAGTCACTCCGATGCGCCGGCGGTCATGCTCAGCCCGTTGTCGGGGTTCGGCAACCCGGACGACTGGTGGATGACGCAGATCGTCGATCACTACGGGACGTCGATCTATCCGAAGCACGCGTCGGCGGCGACGCCGTGGTCGCCCGTCCGGCTCGCGTCGGCCCTCGACGGGATACGGTCCGCGGCGCGCGACAAGGGCTGGTGGATGGGTGAGCTGCAGGCCGGACAGGGGGCCACGGGCGTGCGCGTCGCGGCGCCGGTGACCGGGGCGGACCTGCGGTTGTGGGGATGGGCGGCGATCTCTCGCGGCGTCCGCGCGATCAGTTATTACGCGTGGTATCCCATGAGCTCCGGGTACGAGTCGAACGGTTACGGCCTGATCGAGCTGGACGGGACCGTCACCGAGCGGGCGAAGATCGCCGGCGAGTTCGCCGGGGTCATCGCGCGCAACGCGGCGCTCTTTGCGCCGATGCGGCCGCGTCCCTCGCGCGTCGCCATCCTCTATAACAGGCTGTCGTACATGGTGGGCGGCAACACCGTCGGCCCGGGCACGCTCGTCCGCAACTCGATGCTCGGGATTTACCGGGCGCTGTTCGAGCAGAACATCCAGGCGGACTTCATTCATCCCGACGAGGTCGCCGGCGGGCTGGCCTCGAAGTACGACGTCGTGTATTTGAGCTATCCGCTGATGCTGCAGCAGGCGGTTGCCGATGCCCTCAAGGCCTACGTACGCGGTGGCGGCACGCTCATCAGCGAAGCGCGCCCGGCGTGGAACAACGAGCGCGGCCACGCGAACACGCGCATCCCGGGCGCGGGGCTGGACGAGGTCTTCGGCGCGCGCGAGAAGTCGCTGCGGTCCCCGGAGGCCGTGACGTTTACGGGCGAGAAGGATCTCGACGGGCCCCTCGCGCCGCTCGCCGGCCGGACCTTCAACGGCGTGGCATTTGCCGAGCACCTCGAGGTCACGGGGCAATCGACGCGCGTGCTGGCGCGCTTTCCGGCGGCCGGAAGCGCACCCGGCGACCCGGCGATCGTCATCTCGACCTACGGCACGGGCCGGGCGATACTGATCGGGACGTTTCCGTCGGCCGCCTTCGAGCAGCAGCCGGAAACCATGCGCGCGAACGGCGAGCTGCTGCAACGTCTGGTGGCCAGCGCGGGCGTCGTTCCCGAGATCCGCATCGACGGCGCCGCGGGCCTCGTCGAGGCGCGCTTCCTCGAGTCGGCCGGCGCGATGCTGCTCGTCGCCATCAATCACGCCGACACGCCGCAGAAAGTGACCTTCGCGTTCGGCCCCGACGTGCCGGAGGCGATCTGGCAGAACATGGAGAGCGGCGCCGCGGTGAACTTCGTGCAGTCTCCGGCCGGTCCGACGTACGCGCATGCGTTCGCCCCGCGCGACGTGATGGTGCTCGTCAGGGGCAAGAGGTTGCGGTGAGCGGAGTGACGGCGAGGTTTCACTACAGAGTGGCCCATGAAGTGCGTTCACCCGTGAATGAAAACTCGTGGATGTGAACGCCGAACAACCGTCGAGCCTCGCTGCGCGTGTCTTTCCAACACGGAGTTCACGGAGTGCACGGAGCTCTGACGACATGTTCCCGAACGCACTCGAGGCGCGCGGAGCGCGTCGGTCTCGCCTGGCCTGCAACGGCGGCCTCGTGTCACTCAGGCCGGCGCTCGAGTGCGTTCACGCCATGGACAGCGGCAATTCAGTGTTCTGTTTTGTCCGCGGTTGCCGCCAAAATGAGCGATCGTGTCGAGATACGAACTCCGACCCCAGTCGCGTCGCTCCCGGAGCCTCCGTGCGCTCCGTGAACTCTGTTCCGAAGATTTCGTTACGCAGCGACGCCAGTCGGTTCAAGACTCACTTTATGCCCGAGACGTTCGAGACGCTTGACGAGGTATCGCGTCAGCTGTTCGGGTGCCAAGCGATCGAAATGCGCAGCGCCAAGCTCACGATAGGGCACGCGATCGTGAAGAACGTGGTAGACCGCGATGAGGAGACTGTGACTGACGGCCACAATCGCGCGCTTCTTTCCGCGGCGGGACGCCAACCGTCGATATTGACCGGCAAAATAGCTGTTCTTGGTCCGGGCCGCTGCCCACGCGGCTTCGGTCAGCGTCCCACGAAGCCAGCGATTCCCGCGGCGCGTTTTACCAGACCGACGTTTACCCCGGTTTGGTTTTGGCCGGGACACAGCGCGGCCCACGAGCACAGATGCGCCACCGAGGGAAACGGGGCCGTCGTTGCACCGACTTCCGCGAGCACACTTTCACCGGCCCGACGTTTCAGGCCGGGAATCGTCCGGATCAAGGTGAGCGCTTCCGCGAAAGGGCGCAGGTGCTCGTCAATGTGTGTGTCGAGTTGAGCGATCTGCGTGTCGAGAAAACTCACGTGATCGAGCAAGGTTTGCAGCAGAAACCGATGGTGCGCGCGCACGCGCCCCGACAGGGCCTCTTGAAGCGCGGCTCGTTTGTGACGCAACCGCCGGCGGGCGAGGTCGGCCAGTTGGACGGGATCGGTCTGGCCCGCCACCAGAGCGTGCAGCATCGCGCGACCCGACACCCCCATGATGTCGCTCGCCACGGCACTCAGCTTGATGTTGGCGTCCTCCAGGACTTTGTGACTCCGATTCACCGCTCGCGTCCGTTCATGCAGCATCGAGGTCCGGTGGCGCGTGAGGTCGCGCAGATCGCGGATCGGCGTCGGGGGCACGAAACTGCCCCGCAACAAGCCGTGCTGGAGCAATTGCGCCAGCCATTCCGCATCCGACACGTCGGTCTTTCGACCGGGCACTTGCTTCACGTGCCGGGCGTTCACCAGCAAGACGGTGAAGCGATCCTCAACGAGGTTCCAGATGGGTTTCCAATACACGCCCGTCGATTCCATGGCCACGTGCGTCACGCCGGCCTCGGCCAGCCAATCGCCCAGCTGCAACAGATCCGCCGTCATCGTCGAGTACTCGCGGACTTCCGTGGTCAGCTGGCCGGTGTCGTCGAGGATCCGACGACACACGGTGACAAAGGCCGCATGGACGTCCAAGCCGGCGCACCGCCGATGAATCACCTCCATCGTAAGACTCCTTTCCGACGGGCGGGAAGGACAGTCGCGAATTGGGTGAATCTGTTCCGCGTTCTCGAGGAGACAGTTTTGGGCACCAGGGACTGTCCGGATCAGACTGTGTTGCGGGCTCGTGGCACCACTGAGAGACGACCTCGTACCCGCCCGTCGACCGATCAAGATACACCTTTTGCCCGCATCTTCATCGTTTCAGGGCGTCGCCGCTTGTCGGCGACATGATGGACTGTGTTGAAAGAACAGCGGAGCCTCTTTGACAGCGAAGTCCGTTGATTGAGATGGATGTACAGGATGGAGGAAACGCACATGAAAACTGCAGCATCGGTTGTTCTGATGACGGTCGCGCTGGCCGTGTTCGGGTTGCACGGCCGCGGCTGGGCGCAGGCGCCGAAGCCGAGCCAGCATGGGACCGTGAGTCAGCAGATCGCGAACACGACGATCACCGTCACGTACAACCGGCCCGTCGCACGAGGGCGGGAGATCTTCGGCAAGCTCGTACCCTGGGGCCAGGTGTGGTGCCCTGGTGCCGACACGTGCACGTCGATCGAGCTGTCGACCGACGTCAAGATCAACGGCGAGACCCTCGCGGCGGGCGCGTACTCGATCTGGGTCGTGCCGCAAGCCACCGATCGCTGGACGATCATCTTCAATCGCGCGAATCCCGTGTTCCACACGCGGCACCCGCCCGATCAGGACGTGCTGCGGGTGCAGACGGCGCCGCATGGGGCGAGCCACGTGGAAACGCTCGCGTTCTATTTTCCGCTCGTCGACGGCAAGCACGCCGAGCTCGTGCTGCATTGGGGCTCACTCGTGGTGCCGCTCGCGATCGACGTGCCCTGATTCCCGTGCCCTGATCCCGTGGAAGTGCTGCGGCTCTACGATCCCGACCGGCGCCCGGCGAGCTGGACCGGGATCGTCCGCCCGGGCCAGTTCGTCGCGTTCTCGAAACACATCGACAGCGGAGGACCGTGCGACGCGGCCGGGCGGCCCTTCGGCTCGAGCGGCGACATTGCGTGCCTGACGTTCGATCGGCTCGAGGAGGCGCGCGGCTTCTGCGAGCAACGGGTCCTTGACGTGCCGTCGGTCCGCTTCGACGTCTACGATTCAGAGGGCAGGATCCACCCGCCGCTCCTCACCATCGTCCACCCGTCGCGGGTCGCGGCGCTCGACGGCAACCCGCGGGGCGTGCGAATCAGGAAGCACGCCGCGATCTGGTTGACGATCGCGGCCCTGGCGCTCTTCTGGTTCGACTATTGGAAGTCGGGCGGCATGCTGATCCTGCCGACGATCCTGGGCATCAACATGATCCTCATCGCGGCGCGGCTGATTCAGCTCAACGCGTCGCACGCCCACGCCGAGCGCGAGCGCCGCGAGAGGCTGGCGCAGGCGGCGTCGGCCGAGCGCGCGGCCCCTACCTCGTCACGCGAGTGACCGGCGGGCCCGGTTTCTTGTCCGTCGTGTCGCAGAGCGCCAGAACGCGCTCGGTGACGGCCTGGCTGGTTGGCGGGTTCTCGCCGAGACCAAGCGTGTGCAGCATCTCGTGAATGACGACAGCTTGCGCGCGCGCGGCGCTGGCGCGCCACACGCGCTCGAACCGGCGGCCGCACACGAACACCACGCGTCCGCGCGGCGTGGTGACGGCAAACGTCAGCTCGTCGTCGCAGGCCGCGCTCCCCGCGCCGTCGCGGAAGAGCAGGAAGGTGAGGTAGGTCTGGACGTCGACGCCGTGCGCCTCGAGCCGCTCGGTCAGCGGACGGCCATGCGTGTCGCGGAATTCCGAGAGCACGCCTCGGCAGCGTTCGGCCGCCAGCCACAGCGCCGCTCCCGTGAGCGCCCACTCGACCGCGCCCCGTGTGAACGCATCCTCGATGTGCACCCGGGGCCATGCGCCGTTCTTCGGGGCCTGCCCCGACCCGTCCAGCCCATCCAGTAACGTCGAGCAGGTGAGGGCGATACCACAAACCGCGAACAAGACGGGCGCCGGCCCGCGTCGAAAGAAGACGAACGTACGCATGAGCGGCTCCTTCGTGAGCCGCTTGGCCAAGCGCGCCCGGTGCTACAATCCGCTTCCATTAGTAGCATTCGGGGACGGACAAAGTCGTTCCGGATTCGTTCCGTTTTTCTTCAAACTGGTGAGCGTCAGTGCGACTCCGTTTTGGGGACTGCGTTCTCGATACGGCGGTGCGCGAGCTGAGGCGAGGCGGGCAGGTGATGCCCCTTTCGCCGAGGGCTTTCCGTCTGCTCGAAGTGCTCACCGAACGGCGGCCGGACGCGATTGCCCAGGAAGAGCTGCGCGGCCTGTTGTGGCCCGAAACCGTCGCCGGAGGCACGACGCTGGCGCGGCTGGTCCACGAGGTGCGCGCCGCTCTGGGCGATTCCGCGCGGCCGCCTCGGTATGTCCGCACGGTGCACCGCTTCGGCTACGCGTTCTGCTCGACCGCGATCGAAGAGCCGATCCCAGCGCCGGCGACCGAATACGCGCTACAGTGGGGAACGCGGCACGTCCCGCTGACACTCGGCGAGCACATCATCGGGCGGGCGCCGGACGCCCTCGTCAGCGTGGCGTCGTCGATGGTCTCGCGCCGGCACGCACGGATTCTCGTGGCCGAGGAAGGCGTCACCCTCGAGGACCTCGGCAGCAAGAACGGCACTCGCCTCGGCGAGAAGCGAATCGACCGGCCGATGAGCTTGTGTCACGGAGATCGCATCGTGATCGGACCGGTCCTGCTGATTTTCAGAGCCTCCAGTGAACAAGCCACATCGACACAGGTGAGCAACGCCCCACGTCCGGACAACTGATCCGGAGCGGATCGAACCGTGCCGCCTGCACGGACACACGCGTGGAACAGGAACCCGCGGAGGCGCGATGGCGCTGAGGTCAGGAACACGCCTGGGGCCGTACGAGGTTGTCGGCCCCCTGGGGGCGGGGGGGATGGGCGAGGTCTATCGCGCCCGGGATTCAAGGCTCAATCGCGATGTCGCGATCAAGGTCGTGCGCGCCGACAGGGCGGCGAGCGAGGGTTCGCGCGAGCGCTTCGAGCGGGAAGCGCGGGCGGTCGCGGCGCTCTCCCATCCCAACATCCTCGACATCCACGACGTCGGCACCGCGGACGGACGGATCTACGCCGTCATGGAGCTGCTCGACGGCGAGACGCTTCGCGCGCGGCTCGAACGGGGGCCGTTGTCCTGGCGCAAGGCGGTGGAGATCGGGGCAGCCATTGCCGACGGGCTCGGCGCGGCGCACGCGAAAGGCATCGTGCACCGCGACCTGAAACCCGCCAACGTGTTCCTCATGGCGGATGGCCGGGTGAAGGTGCTCGATTTCGGGCTCGCCACGACTCTGTGAGCCCGCCGGCGCGGATCCGCTCAGCGCCGCGACGCTGTCACAGACCGACCCGCTCGGGGCGCTCGGGACAGTCGGCTACATGTCACCGGAGCAGGTAGCCGGAACGGCGGCCACTGCTCGCAGCGATCTGTTCGCCCTGGGCTGCGTGCTGCAGGAGATGGTGACCGGCCAGCGCACGTTTGCGCGAAGGACGGCCGCGGAGACGATGGCCGCGATTCTCAACGAAGATCCGGCCGAGATCGCCGTCGATGCGCCGATCGGGTTGCGGCAGTCGATCGCCCGGTGCCTCGAGAAGGATCCGGACGCGCGCTTCCAATCCGCACGCGATCTGGCGTTCCATCTGCGGGCGCTGCTCGACCCCGCGGCGTCAGGCCGTGCGCCCGCGCCTTCAGCAGATGCGTCAACGAAACGGCGGCGCGCGGTGTGGCTCGCGGGGAGTGCCGCCGTTGCGATCGCTCTCGTCCTGCTGGGCTTGTTCTGGCGGATCGCGCCGCAGGCTGCCCCACCGGCCGTGCAGTCGTACCTGCTGCCTCCTGACGGAACCGTCGTAGTCGCCGCGGCGGGCATTCCAGTTCGCGCGGGTCCGATTGCCGTCTCACCCGACGGTCAGCAGCTCGTGTTCGCTGCCAGCGAGCGAGACGGGAAGCCCTGGCTGTGGCTCCAGCGGTTCGACTCCCTGGCCGCCCGGAGACTGGAAGGCACCGAGGACGCCGGCGGGCCGTTCTGGTCGCCGGACAGCCGTGCCATCGGATTCAGCGCCGGCAACCAGCTCAAGTCGATTGCCGTCTCAGGCGGCCCGCCTCAGATACTGGGCGAAACGAAGTCGCCGAGCTACTCGTTCGCCGGTGGCGACTGGAGCCCGACCGACGACATCGTGTTCGGCCAGTATTACCAGGCCCTCTTCCGCCTGCCGCGATCCGGTGGCGCTCCGGTCCCGGTCACTGAACTGGATCGACTCCGGGGAGACACCTACCATTGTTGCCCGGCGTTTCTTCCTGACGGACGCCATTTTCTGTACTTCGTATCGGCAGCGAGCCCCGAGCGGACGGGAATCTACCTCGGCTCTCTGGATTCGAAGGCATCGACGTTCCTGCTGCCGTCCACGGGGAAGGCCGCATTTGCAGCCCCGGGTCATCTGCTCCTACGCCGCGGTGAGGTTCTCATGGCAGCGTCGTTCGACGCCAGTCGGCTGAGAGTGACGGGGAAGCCCGTTCCACTGACCGACCGAGGGTCGGAGTTCTCGGTGTCCTCGACCGGCGTGCTGGTGTACCGGCCTGCTTCGACCAGGCAACTGGTGTGGGTCGATCGCAAGGGGAACGAGATCGAACAGCTGCCCATACGCGGCGTGCTTCGTTTCCGGCGGCTGTCGCATGACGGCCGCCGTCTCGCGGCGGCGGTGCCCGATCGCCTGACGGGCTCGACGGACATCTGGGTGTACGACCTCGTCACGCACAGGGGCATTCCACTCACCTCCCACCCCGCGGACGAGATCGCCCCGGCCTGGTCGCCCGACGACGAGCGAATCGTGTTCACGTCCAATCGGAAAGGACGGTTTGACGTGTACGAGACGGCGTCGAACGGCAGCGGACACGAGAAACTGGTCTATGAATCCGACGTGTCCAAGGGCGTCGGGTCCTGGTCACCCGACGGCGGTTACCTCATCTTCAACACCGACGGCCAGGCAGACGGGGAGATGTGGAGCCTGTCGCTGCCGGAGCGCCGGCTCAAGCGGCTCTTCGCCTCGTCATCTCTGCTGTGGGACGGGCAGATTTCGCCCGACGGGCGCCTCATCGCCTACATGTCCGACGAAGCCGACGGCAGGCACGAGGTGTACATTCAGCCGTTTCCGTTCGGGAGGAAGGATCGAGTCTCGACGTCCGGCGGCCGCTGGCCGAAATGGGGACCTCACGGGAAGGAGCTCTTCTTCATCGACGACGACACTCGCACCCTGAGGGCCGTGGCCGTGAATGCGTCCGGCAGGTACACCGTGCAAACCTCAGCCGCTTTTCCCCGTGCCTATCTCATACGCCGACGCGTGGTTCAACACGCCTGACGGACAGCGTTTCCTGTTTGCGAAAGCCGTTCCCGGCGAGAGCAACGATGCGCTCACGCTCGTGCAGAACTGGCCGGCGCTGTTGCGGCGTTGACGGCGGAGTCATCAGAGCACCGGCCTGATTCGGCGGCAGCGGGCGTGCAGCACCTGATCGATCGCGTAGGCGATCAGGCCGGCGCCGATCGCCGCCAGCATCCAGCGGCCGCTGACGGCATTCGCGAGCTCGAGGATGGACTGTCGCGTGCCGTGCACTTCGGAGGGGTCGCGCTCCAGCGCCGCTTTGACGAGGAACACGCCGAGCACCACGATGATGACGCCGCGGGCTCCCACTCCGAAACGGCTCACGTTGATCGCGGCCGTGCGCAGCCGGCGCGGGAGGCGCGACAGGTCGATCGACTTGTCCATCCTGGCCGTCAGGCCGCACCACACTTCCGAGGCGCCGACGCAGACGATGATGAGCCCTGCCAGTCCGATCAACCACTCCCCGAACGGCCAATCCAGAATCCGCGCAGTCCACAACCGGGCTTCGTGCCCGCTTGACCCGCGCAATCCGTACGCGAGCCGGAACGCCTCGATCCCCAGCACCCCGTAGACGCCGCCGCGGATCGCGTGTCCAACCCGGACGACGAGGCCGCCGACACTCTTTCCGTGGCGGTCCGGATCGTAATACGCGTCCAGCACCCGCCACAGCGCGTACCCAAAGAGGCCGATCGCCAGCGCGATGAGCAGCGCCTGACCGTACGGCTGGCGGAGGATGAACCGGAGCGCGCCGCTCGTGTCGGTGACGCGCCCGCCGGCCTTCGCGGCTGCCGCCACGGCCAGCCCGCCGACGACCCCGTAGATCAGCGCCTTCGAGACGAAGCCGAGCCGGGCGAGCGGTGTGATCATTTCTGAACCCGGCGCCTCACCGGAGCGCGTTGCTGTAGAACAGATCGTGATCGCCTGGCGGCTCGAAGCCGCCGATCCTGACGGCGAGCGCGATCTGGGCCCAGTGCCGCAGCTCGTGCAGCAGGATGTGGAACAGCAGCTTGCGCGGCGTCATCGACCACTCCCGATCCCTCACCACGAACGCCCGTTCCTCATCCGCGGCGTCGTCCTCCAGGTCCGTCAAATCCTGCACGTATTGTTCCAGCTCGCGCCGGACCGACGCGCCGTAGTCGAAGAGTGGCGGCGCGTTGTTGCCGGTGAGGCCCGTCCGATCCGAGAGCGGATCGCCCAGCAGACGCTGGAGATGGCGGCGCTCGACGAGGAAGATGTGGTCGATGAGCTTGCCGACCGTCGGGAACCGATCGCCGGCCTGAACAGGAGCCTCGAGCGCGGCGGCGTGGCCGCCGAACCAGGCGCGCCATTTCTCGCGCTCGCCGTTCGTGTAGCGAAGCAGCTCGTCGAATGTCAGGGAAAGAGACATAGATCGAATCCCTAATCGCTGATCCCTAATCCGAGTCCCGAGTCCCGAGTCCCGAGTCCCGGTCCAGTCCTACTTCAGCACGTCCTCGATCGTCACGGTCGTGATGGGACCGAGGTTCAGCGCGCGGATTCCCGGCTCGATCGCTTTGAGGTCGCCGACCACGACCACGGCGAACTTGTCGGGTTGAAGGTACCGTTCCGCCGCTCGTTGTGCGTCGGCGGTCGTGATGGCCCGGACGCGATCGGTAAACGTGGCGTAGTAATCGGCGGGCAGATTGTAGACGAATACCTGCGCCAGCGACCCGGCGAGGTTCTCGGTGGTCTCGAAGTTGCGCGGAAGCCGCAGCGCGACGTAGTTCTTCGCCTTGTCGAGCTCGCCGGCGGGGATGGGCTTGCGGATGGCGTCGAGCTCCTTGAAGAACTCCGTCAGCGCCTCCGCGGTCTTGTCCGTCTGCACGGCCGCTTCGGCGTAAAACGGCCCTGCTGAGCCGCGCATGTCGAACGCAGAGCTCGCGCCGTAGGCGTAGCCGTGCTCCTCGCGGAGGTTCTGATTGAGCCGCGACGTGAAGGCCCCGCCGAGCACGGTATTCAGGATGCGAAGCGCGAAGTAGTCGGGCGTGGATCGCGGCACGCCGACCCAGCCGACCCGGATTTGCGACTGCGCGGCGCCCGGCTTGTCGATCAGGTACACCTTGCGCGAGGTCAACTGCGGCGCCGGCGGTACCGGAACGGCGGGGGGAGCCGTCCCCTTCCAGGCGCCGAACGCGGATTCCAGTCGCGCGACGACGGAGGCCGCCGTGACGTCTCCGGTCACGATGAGCGCCGCGTTCGACGGGACGTAGTGAGCGGCGTGAAACTGCCGGAGATCCGCGACCGTGAAGCTCTTCACCGCCGCCGCGGTCCCGAACGGCATCGTCCCGTAGCGGTGCTGGGGGCCGAAGACGAGCCGCGGGAACGCAAACTGGACGAGCGCCTCCGGATCGTCCTGCGCCTGGACGATCGACGCCAGCAGCTCCTCGCGGACGCGTTGCAGCTCCTTCTCCGGGAACGACGGCCGCAGCGCCACGTCCGCCATGATCGGCAGCGCGCTGCCGAGGCGCGCGACCGGCACGTGCAGCTCCACGAACGCCGCGTCGAACGTGCTCGAGGCCGACAGGCTGGCGCCGAGGTAGTCGATGCCGTCGGCGATCTGCAGCGCGTCACGCGCGCCGGCCCCTTCGTCGAGCATCTCCGCGGTGAGGTGGGCCACGCCGAACTTGTTGCGCACGTCGGCGCCGCTGCCGGCCTTCACCACGAGCGAGACGTGGACGACCGGCACCTTGTGCAGCTCGACGATCCAGACCGGCAGCCCGTTCGACAGCGTGCGTTTCTGAATGGCGGGCAGCTTCAGCGCCGGCGGCGGACCAGGCTTCGGCGGCGCCGAGCGATCCGGCGGTGACTGCGCGGACGCCTGTGCCGCCGAGGCCTCGACGAAGGCGGGCCCGGCGAGGGCGAATGCACAGAGCAGAGGCGCTTGCGGCTTGCATAGTCATGGCTTTTTCACCGGCACGACGCTCAGCTCGACGCGCCTGTTGGAGGGGAGCCAGAACGCGGCAGCGGCTTGAATGTCGGAAGCCGTCAGCGATCGATAGCGCGACAGGTCCTCGTTGAAGTAATCCGGATTCCCCGTGGCGAAGTAGTAGGCGTTCAGCTGGTTTCCCTTGCCGAAGCCGCCGCCGGCGCTTTCCATGCGGTTGTAGAACGACGCCTCGATCTGGTTGATCGCGCGCTCGAACTCGCGCGCCGCCGGCGGCGTCTTCTGCAGCGCCGCCAGCTCCTCGTCCACGATCGTCCGGATGCGATCGATGAGCGCCTCGGGCGTCGCGCCCGCATCGGCCGGCCGCGACGTGACGACGATCTGGAAGGCCGAGTCGAGCGCCGCGGACGCCTGGAACGCGCTCACGTCCTGCGCGATCTGCAGGTCGTACACGAGGCGCTTGTAGAGCCGCGAGTTCTTGCCGCCCGCGAGAATCTGCGAGACGACGTCGAGCTCCGCGTCGCCCGGCCTGTGCAAGGGCGGCGTCAGCCAGGCGAGGTACAGGCGCGGGAGCTGGATGCGGTCCTCGAGAGTCTGCCGCTTCACGCCGGACAGCTTCACGTGCGGGTGATCGATGGGCGGGATGACGGCGGTCCCCGGCTTGACGTCGCTGAACCACTTCTCGACGAGCGCGCGCGTCTTCGCCGGCTCGATGTCGCCGGCGATGACCAGGCTCGCGTTCGACGGCGCGTAGTACTTCTTGAAGAACTCGACGACGTCGTCGTAGCTGGCGGCGGTCAGATCCTCCATGTATCCAATCGTCGGCCAGCGGTACGGGTGCCCTTCCGGGTAGAGCATCTTGTCGAGCTCGATCGAGGCCATGCCGTACGGGGCGTTCTCGTAACTCTGCCGGCGCTCGTTCTTGACGACGTCGCGCTGGCCGTTGACGCGCTCGGGGGACATCGCCTCGAGCAGGTAGCCCATGCGGTCCGACTCGAGGAACAACGCCAGCTCGAGCGACGTCGCCGGCACGTCGACGTAGTAGTTCGTGCGGTCCGTCTGCGTCGATCCGTTGTTGGTGGCCCCCGCCGCCTCGAGCAGCGTGTCGAATTCCCCCTCCTTCACGTGCGCGGACCCTTCGAACATCAGATGCTCGAAGAGGTGCGCGAAGCCGGTGCGGCCCGGTTTTTCCTGCGCCGAGCCGACGTGATACCACACGTTCACCGTGGCGAGCGGGACCGTGTGGTCCTCGTGGAGGATGACGTGAAGCCCGTTGGGCAGCGTGAACTGCGTGAACGGCACCGTCAGCGCGTCCTGGCGCGGCGCCGGCGCCGGACGCGGTGCTGCCGGTGCCGGCTGCTGCCCGGCGGAGGGCGCGGCCGTGAGCGCGGACCAGAGGACGACTGTGTAGAGCGGAGCGCGCAGTTGATGCATATGAGTAGCTGCTTAAAGTTCTAAAGTTCGAAAGTTCGAAAGTTCGAACGTTCGAAAGTTGAACCGAGACCGGGCACAGCACGTTAGAACGTTAGAACTTTAGATCCCCCCATCGCGATAGTCTATCAAGCGCGATGTTCTCGTCCCGCGTGCCCCGCGAGCTCGAACCCAACCGGCTGACCCAGGTCGTGCAGCGGGCCCGGGCGGCCGGACGGACCTTGCTGGATCTGACGCTGACGAATCCCACCGCGGCCGGGATCGAGTATCCCGCCTCGATCCTCGACGCGCTGGCCGATCGCGCGTCCGGGCGATACGAGCCTACGCCCCTTGGACTTCCGAGCGCGCGGGCGGCCGTGGCCGGCGACTACGCGCGCCGCGGCATCGACATGGCGCCGGAGCGGATCGTGTTGACGGCCAGCACGAGCGAGGCCTACTCCGTTCTGTTCAAGCTGCTGTGCGAGCCCTCCGGCGACGCCGTGCTGGTGCCTTCACCGAGCTATCCGCTGTTCGATCACCTGACGCGGCTCGACGGCGTGACGCCTGTCGCGTATCGGCTCGAGTACCACGGCCGCTGGACCGTTGATCTCGCCACGGTGGACACCGAATGGTCCGTCCGGGTGCGCGCGGTGCTGGCGGTCAGCCCGAACAACCCCACGGGGTCGATCCTCGACGGCGCCGAGCTGGACGCGCTCGCGGGGCGATGCGCCGAGCGTAACGCCGCCCTGATCCTCGACGAAGTGTTCGCCGATTATCCCCTGTCTCC
>CAWGAS010000033.1:0-25820 GCA_963820645.1 uncultured Acidobacteriota bacterium
GGTAGCCTCCGAGACTTCGGTGGCGTCCGGCTTGAGCCGGACCTTTGATACCCCCTGTCTCACATTCCGGCTGGGCGGGCTCTCGAAGTCGGCGGGGCTGCCGCAAGTCAAGCTCGGATGGATCGGCGTGGAGGGCCCGGATGCCCTCGTCCGCGGGGCGCTCGATCGCCTCGAATTGATTTGCGATACCTACCTGTCGGTCGCGACCCCGGTCCAGGTCGCCGCGCCGCGACTGATCGACGCCGGGGCATCCGTGCGTCAGCGCATTCTCGACCGCGTGCGGGCCAACCACGAGTCGCTGCGGGCGTTGGCGGCCGCCTACCCGTCTGTCGAGTTGCTGCACGGCGAGGCCGGGTGGTCCGCGGTGCTGCGCGTGGCCTCGACCCGGAGCGAGGAGGAGGCCGTGCTCGATCTGATCGAGAAGGACGGCGTCCTCGTCCATCCCGGCTTCTTCTTCGACTTCCCGCACGAAGCGTTTCTCGTGGTCAGCCTCCTGCCCGAACCGCCGGTTTTCCACGAAGGGATCCGCCGGCGTGATGGAACGGGTCGGGAATCCCTAATCCCGATCCCTGATCGCTCAATCCCTAATCCCGGATCCCTGATCGAGGATTCAGAGACATTCAGAGATTAGCGATTAGCTGGACTCTGTCAGATCCTCCCCAACAGGTGCAGCTGCGGGCGAGCGGGGTCGGCGGCCGACGCGATGCGGAGCGCGCCGTCGCAGTGCGTAGCAGGAAAGCGCGCCCGGCGATTCCTCGCGGCGACTCTCGCCCCTGTGATCCGCGTCGCCCAACCGTACGCCCGGCGCATCAGTGCGCCTAGTGTGTGTCGCCCACACGCACCCCTAGTCGCCGCGGGAGCGAAAGTGAATGAGCCGGGAGCGCTTTCCCGGCGTGCGGAGCGGCGGCGGCCGCCGGCCCCGCTTGCCCGCAGATTTCACGGTCTTCGTTTCTGACAAAGTCGCGTTAGGGATTAGCGATTGGGAATTACTGCGATAAGATCCCCCTGCATGTCTGACGTCCCCCACTGACGCCGCCCGCGCGCGGCTCGACGCGCATGTGCGCGATATCGTCCGCTGGCATTTCGATTCCGCCACCGGCTGTCCGTTCTGGCTCGAGCGCGCGAAGACGCTCGGCTTCGATCCCGGGAAGGACATCGGGAGCCTCGCGGCCCTCGACAAGTTCGGCCTGTTCGAGGACGAGTGGCTGCGCGGCGGTCCGGTCCGGCGCTGGGTCCCCAAGGCGTTCGCCGACCGGCCCGTGTTCGTGTTCGAGACCGGAGGCACGACGGGCGTCCCCGAAGACACGCATCAACGTCGAGGACTTCCGCATCGACTACGAGCTGTTCAGCACGACGCTGCCGGACGACAAGTTTCCGAAAGGCTCCAACTGGCTGATGCTCGGCCCGAGCGGTCCGCGGCGGCTGCGCCTGGCGATCGAGCATCTCGCGCAGCATCGGGGCGGCATCTGCTTCGCGGTCGATCTCGATCCGCGCTGGGTGATCAAGCTGATCAAGAAGGGCTCGAGCGACCAGATGCAGGCGTACAAGGATCACGTCATCGAACAGGCGGTGACCATCCTCAATGCCGGCCACGACATCCGGTGCATGTTCACGACGCCCAAGCTGCTCGAGGCGCTGGCGAACCGGCTCGACGTCCTCGGCACCTCGATCCGCCAGGCCGGCATCACGGGGATTTTTTCCGGCGGCACCGAGTTCACGCCGCAGTGGAACCGCTTCGCGCACGAAGAGCTGCTCGATGGCGCCTACATGACCCCGACCTACGGCAACACGCTGATGGGGCTGGCGGCGAGCGCTCCCACGGGGCCGCACAACAACTACAAGATCACGTACTACGCCCCGCAGCCGCGCGCCGTCCTGCAGGTCGTGGACTTCGACGACCCCAACAAGCTCGTCGAGTACGGCCAGACCGGGCGCGTCAAGCTGACGACGCTGACGAAAGAGTTCTTCATGCCCGGATTTCTCGAGCGCGACGAGGGCGAGCGCGAGCCGCCCTGCGAGCAGTATCCGTGGGACGGCGTCAGCGGTGTCCGTCCGTACCGCGGCTTCGCGGCCACAACCACGGTGGGCGTGTATTGACAGGAACTTTAGAACTTTAGAACTTTAAACATGTTGCACCTGCCAGTCTTGCGTTGGGGCCAGCCGTACACGAGCATGGACGTGGACGACGTGGTGCACTTCGCCACCGGGGAGCCGATCGCGAAGGTCAGCCGCGCGAACGGCGGGATGATTCAGCGCGACATGCGCAAGGCGCAGCGCGCGCGCGACGTGCTCCGCGAGATCCCGATCGACGATCTGATCACGCGCGTCGGCAAGGCCGGCGATCTCTACGCGAACGCCGACCTCCCCATGGGCGACGGCACCCAGAACCCGGAGGACTTCGTCCGCGCCCAGTCGGCCAGCACGGGCCTGCCCGAGCGGCTGTGCCGCGGGAACATGAAGAAGAACACCTTCGTCCTGGGCGAGATGCGGCGCATCCTGACGTCGCTGACGCGCGGCCTGGACCTGGAGGTGCTCTCGCGCGGATACGGCGAAGAGCGCGGCGTGCCGATCAGCTATCAGGCGCAGAGCCCGGTCCTCGGCCTCGTCCTGCCCTCGAACTCGCCGGGCGTCCACACCCTGTGGCTGCCGATCATCCCGATGCAGATCGGGCTCGTGCTGAAGCCCGGGCCGCAGGAGCCGTGGACGCCGTACCGGATGGCGGAAGCGTTCTTCCAGGCCGGCATCCCGCGCGAAGCGATCTCGGTGTACCCGGGGGAGGCGACGTCGGCGCCGCGGTGCTCGAGAGCTGCGAACGCAGCCTGATCTTCGGCGGGACGGCGACGGTGGATCGCTATCGCGGCAACGCGAGGGTCCAGGCGCACGGTCCGGGCTTCTCGAAGATCATCTTCGGCGACGATCAGGTCGACAACTGGGAGAAGTACCTCGACGTGATGGTCGACAGCGTGTTCGCCAACAGCGGGCGGGGCTGCATCAACTGCTCGGGCATCTGGGCGAGCCGTCATACCCGCGAGATCGCCGACGCGCTGGCGCGCCGCCTGCGCCGAAGTGCGGCCGCTTCCGCCGGAACATCCGGACGCCAGCCTCGCGGCGTTCACGATTCCCGGCGCCGCCGACGCGATCTCGGGGTCGATCGACGCGGACCTGCGCGCCCCCGGCGTCGCGGACGTCACCGCCACACACCGTCAGGCGCCGCGCGTCGTCAAGGAGGGCAGCGCCGATTACCTCCTGCCGACGGTCGTGCACTGCGCACTCGCCGGAGGCCGAGATCGCGAAGAAGGAATACATGTTCCCGTTCGTGACGGTCGTCGAGTGCCCCGAGGCGAAGATGCTCGAGGCGATCGGGCCGACGCTGGTGTGCAGCGCCATCACCGACAAGCCCGAGCTCCGGCGCAAGCTGATCGACGCCGTGCACATCGATCGGCTGAACCTCGGCCCCGTGCCGACGATTCAACTCAACTGGCTCCAGCCGCACGAAGGCAACATCGTGGACTTCCTGTTCCGCGCGCGCGCGTTCCAGACGGCGGGAGCGAAGCCGTAGCCCGGGCGGACGAAGGCTCAGCCGGCGAGACCTGAGACCGAGACCTAAGACCGCTAGACCCGAGACCCGAGACCCGAGACGACCGAGACCCGAGACCATGCACCGACTCCCCGTCGTCGCCCTCAGTCTCACGCTCTTCGCCGCGACCGCGCACGGCCAGTGGCCGCAGTGGCGCGGGCCGGCGCGCGACGGGGTCGTGCCCGCGGCGTCCGTGCCGGCCGCGTGGCCCGAGAAGCTGTCGCCCGGCTGGCGTCAGGAGATCGGCGAAGGGCTACTCGTCGCCCGTGGTGGACGACGGCCGCGTGTTCGTGCTGAGCCGGAGCGAGCCGGACGAAGTCGTCTCCGCGTTCGAGCTGGAGAGCGGCGAGCCCATCTGGAGCGCGCGCTACCCGTCCTCGTTCACGAAGAACCAGTACGCGACCATGATGTCGAAGGGCCCGTTCTCGACGCCGCTCGTCGCCGGCGGGCGGATCTTCACGCTCGGGGTCAGCGCCGTGCTCTCGTCGTTCGACGCCGCGACGGGCACGTTGAAGTGGCGAAAGGACTGGTCGAAGGAGATCGACACGTCGAAGCTGTTCACCGGCTCGGCCATGTCGCCGATCATCGACAGCGGTCTGCTGATCGTGCACGTCGGCGACGACACCAGGGGCGCGTTCCGGGCGTTCGACCCGGCAACCGGCGACGAGAAGTGGTCGCTCCCGGGGCACGGGCCCGGTTACGCGTCACCGGTCGCGCTCGCGGGGAGCGGCGCGCGGCAACTCGTCACGATGACCGACAAGGCTGTCGTGGGCGTCGAGGTCGCGACCGGCAAGTTGCTGTGGCAGATCCCGTTCCCCGACGACTGGAACGAGAACATCATCACGCCGGTGGTTGCGGGGGACCTGGTGATCATCTCGGGCGTGCGAAAAGGCACGTTCGGCTACCGCCTCGAGGCGGCAGGCTCGACCTGGACGCCGCGGGAGGTGTGGCACAACGCGGACGTGTCGATGTACATGAGCACGCCTGTCGCCGATGGCGACATACCTGTACGGGTTCTCGAACAAGCGAAAGGGACAGATCGTCTGTCTCGACAGGCGGACGGGTGCGCTCAAGTGGGCCACTGAAGGACGTTCGGGGATGAACGCCGCCATCCAGAGCGCCGGCCCCAATCTGCTCGTGCTCACGACCGAAGGCGAGCTGATCGTCGCGCCGCGGAGCCCGGAGAAGTTCGAAGAGCTGCGCCGCTACAAGGTCGCCGACGGTCAGACGTGGGCGCACCCCGTCGTGCTCGGAACGCGGGTCGTCATCCGCGACGCGGGTTCGGTGGCGGTGTGGTCTTTGAAATAGGGTCCGGCTCGAATTGGTGCCGGCTAGAAAGCCGGACACCACCGATCACAGCTTCACGTGATTCGCGCGTCCGGCTTTAGCCGGACCTAATTTTTCAACAGCACTTTCGGATCGATCCGCGTCGCCTGCCGCGCGGGATGCCACGTCGCGAGCAGCGCCGTGGCGACGACACCGAGCGTGACCAGCGCGAGCGTCGCGGGATCGGCCGCGCGCACGCCGAACAACTGGGACTCGGCCCACCGCGATGCCGCGATCGCGCCGCCGATTCCCGAGCGCCGCGCCGAGCAGGACGAGCCTCAGCGACGAGCCCATGACCAGCCGGTTGATGCGCGACGCGTCCGCGCCGAGCGCGATGCGGATGCCGATCTCGTGGGCGCGGTGCGCGACGAGGAACGCCATCACGCCGTAGATCCCGGCGGCGGCGATCACGAACGCCAGCAGCCCGAATGCGCCGATCACCCGCGTCGCGAGCAGCTTGTCGGCAAACTTCAGCGCATACTGGTCGTCCACGAACTCGAGCTTCAGGATGTTCCGCTGGTCGACGCTCGCGTACGGTCTGATACAGATCGCTGACACGTGCGCGCGAATCCACCCGCGCGGTAATCATCAGGAAGCCATACGAGAAGCCCGCGTCGACCGTGCGCGGCCGGCCCGGTTGAACCGGCGCGGGCGGTGGCGGCGGCTGGCGAGCGACGTAGAGCTGAAAATACCTGTCCGGACCGGTCGGAGTGTCCTGCAGCGTCCGCACGTGGCGGACCACGCCGATGACGTGGTTCCATGGCCGCGCTCGGGGACTCGCGGAAGCGGTGACCGACCGCGTCGCCATTCGGCCATAGGCGCCGGGCGAGCGACTCGGGGATGATCACGCTCGTCGGCGGTTCGCCCGCCTCGAACATCCGGCCGGCGAGGAGCGGAATCCGCAGCACCGTGAAGTAATCCGGTTCCACCGTCAGCCGCGGAAACGACAGGTTCGAGTCCTCCGGCGGCCGGTCGTCCACTTCGAGCTGTTGAATCGTGGACGGGCTGTCTCCCGTATGACGGCGGCGGCGAGCCCTCGAAGGCGGCGATCACGCCCGGACGCGCACGCACGCGGTCCAGGATCGTCTGCGTCAGGACCTGGCGCTCTGCCGCGGTCCCGAACAGTTGCGGAGGGATGATCAGCGACATGGCGACGACGCCGGTGCTGTCGAAGCCCTTGTCGAGCCGCAGCAGCGCGAGGTAGCTGCGGACGTACAGGACGCTGCCGACGAGCAGGAGCACGGCGAGCGCGACCTGCGCGACGGTCAGCGCGCGGCGCACGAACGTGCCGCTCCGCGACGCGGCGACCGACGGCCCTTCGAGCTTCAGCACGCTCAGCAGACTGGCGCGCCAGGTGAAGACGACAACCGGCAGCGTCGACGCCATCCAGGTGAGCGCGGCGAGCGCGGCCATGAACAGCAGCGCGCGCTCGTCGACGTCGATGGGGTTGGCGCCGGTGCCCAGCACCGGCGTGACGTACCGGACCAGCACGTCAGCCGCGGCGTACGCCAGCACGCACGCGACGAGGACCGCGGCGCCGACCAGGCACGCGCCCTCGGCGAGGGCCGTCCGCGCCAGCGATGCGCGCGACGCGCCAATCGCCAGCTGGATCGCGTAGGTTCGTGCGCGGCCGACGGCGTTCGCCAGCTCGAGGCTCGCCACGTTGGCGCACGCGATGAGCAGAAGGCACAGCGCCGCGCCGACCAGCACGAGCAGCATCCGCCGCTGTTCGGCGACGGTCGCGGCGATGCGCAACGGCGCTGGTGCCGCCGTGTAGCCGGCACGCGCGCCGGCCGCCGTGCCGACTGCGGTACTGCGCTGCTCCACCAGCGGTGCGACGGCGTCGATCGTCCTGCCCGGCACGATGCGCGCGATCGAGGAGACGCCGCCGAACCCGCGCGTCAGGGGTCCGCGCGGATCGAGCGCGCGCCAGATGCGTTGGCTGCCGTCGGGGTACCGGAATTCGGCCGGCATGACGCCGACGACCATCAGCGGTTCCGCGGTGGTCTCGAGCTTCTGGCCGACGGCACGCGCCGGATCGCCGAACCGCTCCCGCGCGAGGGACTCCGCAATGACGACGACCTGCTCGTCCGTCTGTCGATCGTCGCCCATCGACGAACGACCGTCCCCACCGCGGGCGCGCGCCGAGCAGTTCGAACAGACCGACGGTGACGTCAGCCGCCTGGACGAGCTCCGGCTCACCGCTGCCGCTGAGGAAGATGACCTTGGTGAGGGAGCCCTGAACGCTCGTGAACAGGTCGGTCTGCTTCCGCCACTCGTCGAGCAGGGCGACCGAGAGGAAGGAACCGCCTGGCCGTCCTGTTCGGGGATCACGCTGTTGGATTTCGACGAGACGCCCGGCGTCGCGGTAGGGAACGCGATGGAACACCAGCGAGTCCGCGGTCGAGAAGACGAGCGAGTTGGCGGCCAGCGCGATCGGCCAGCAACGCGGCGGCCAGCGGCGCGCGCCACCCTCGGGCGCGAAGATTGCGCAGCGCCCATCGGAACTCCGTCCGCCATCGCTCAGACGCGCGACTCATTCGCCCTCCCGCGTGCCGTCCGACAATTATCCCACCGCCTGGTTCTGACGGCGGCTGAGTCGGCACTGTTGGGAATTGTCTGGCTGAGTCGGATCGTGACAGTCGTAGCGCAGCCCTTCACGGCTGCCCGTGGATCACGTGCTCAGGCGGAAGTCCCAGGCGGCCCTCGACGATGTCGATGACCCTTCTGGCCATGAACAATCGCCCACGGGCTCGCCCGGTCGTCTCGACCAGGATGCCGGCGTCCACGAGCTTGCCGACATTCAGCGCAGCCGAACGCGGCGTCACGCGGAGCCTCGACGCCACCATCGCGATCGAGAGCACTGGCGATTCGAACACGAGGTCGACGGTGCTCAGGAGCAGCGCCGACGATCGCGCCGACGCGAGCTTCCGGCGGTGCCGTTCGCGCAGGTCGATCAGGCGGGCACTCCGCGCGAGGGCATCGCGCGCCTGATCCGCAACGCCGGTGAGAAAGTAACACGACCCAGTCCACCCACGATCCGGTCTGGCTGACCGTCAGGAGATGGCGGTAGTACTCCGTCCGGTGACGCTCGAAATAGGCGCTGAGGTACAGAAGAGGTTGGGGCAGCAGCTTCTCGTGGCAGAGGAGGAGCGGAATCAGCAGGCGTCCCACGCGGCCGTTGCCATCGACGAACGGATGGATGGTCTCGAACTGATAGTGTACGAGCGCCAGGCGTACGAGCGGGGGCAGCGTCGGCTTCTGGTGAAGATACTTCTCGAAGCGGTCGAGCGCGCGATGCATGTCCGGGACCGGCGGCGGCACATACGTGGCGTCCATCGGCGTGCAGCCGGCGGGGCCGATCCAGTTCGGCGTGCGCCGGAACTCTCCCGGGCATGAGATGGTCTCCCCTGACGCCCTTCATCAGCCGGCCGTGAATTTCGCGGATCAGCCGCAGGCTGATCGGAAGCGTGGCGGTCCGCTTCAGTCCATACTCGAGCGCCCGGACGTAGTTCGCGACTTCCTGCACGTCGTCTGGCACGCGTCGCGTTGCGGATCGCGCAGAGGGGCTGCCCGCTTCGAAGAAGAACAAGTCCGAGAGCGACGCCTGCGTCCCTTCGATCCGGCTCGAGAGCACGGCTTCGCGGCGGAGAAAGGGCGCGATGAGCAGGTGCGGATTGGGGAGGTTGGCGGCGCGCCCCGCCAGCTCGCTGAGCGCGCGATCCGCGTCTGACAGCCGCGAAAACAGGTCCCACGACGGCTCGAGCGCGGGAGGCAGCGGCGCCGGGATGAAGGTCCAGTACCCTTCCGGCGCACGAACGACGCGGCCGGCGGCGTCCGGCCCGAAATCAGCAGGTTGCATGTAATGATACTTTCGTTCCGTTGACCGGAAGTCTAATGATACATTTATACTAGAAAGTATCATTAGCCATATGGCACTGTCATCTTGGGTTTATTCCCTATTGGGGACCGCATGACACATCTCCCCGTTTTCCGCCGACGACCCGGGCGCCGCGTGGGAACGCGTTGAGAATCCTGTCCTTCACGGGCGGCGCCGGGACCATGTACTGCGGCAGCTGCCTGCGCGACAACGCGCTCGCGGCCGAGCTCCTGTCGCGGGGGCATGACGTGCTGCTCATGCCCGTCTACACCCCGACGCGGACCGACGAGCGCAACGTCAGCCAGCAACACGTGTTCTTCGGCGGCATCAGCGTGTTCCTCGAACAGTACTCGTCGGTCTTCCGGCACACGCCGCGGTTTCTCGATCGGCTGTGGGATTCGGAGTGGGCGCTGCGGCTGGCGACGAGCAAGCAGATTTCCGTCGATCCGAAACACCTCGGGGAGCTGACCGTGTCGATGCTCCGGGGCGAGCAGGGCCTCCAGCAGAAGGAGATCCGCAAGCTGCTCGAGTGGCTCGTGACCGAGCCCCGGTTCGACGTCGTCAATCTCCCGTACTCGCTGTTGATCGGCATGGCGGAGCCGATCAAGCGGACCTTGAACGTCCCCGTCTGCTGCACGCTTCAGGGAGAGGACCTGTTCCTGGACGGGCTCGGCGAACCGTATCGCCGGCAGTCGCTCGACCTGATTCGGGCCGCCAGCGTGCACGTGGACGCGTTCCTGCCCGTCAGTCAGTACTATCTGGAATACATGCCGGGATACCTGGGCGTGCCGGCGGCGAAGATGCGGCTCGCGCCCCTCGGCATCAACCTCGACGGATACGATTCACGCCGCGCGCCGCGAAGCGGGACGTTCACGATCGGCTACTTCGCCCGGGTGGCGCCGGAGAAGGGACTCCAGGCGCTGTGCGAGGCCTACCGCCGCCTGCGTGCGAAGCACCCCTCCGGACAATCGCGCCTCGTGGCGGCCGGATATCTGGCGCCGGAACACAAAGGCTATCTCGACGGCGCGATCCGGCTGCTGCGCGAGGCCGGGCTCGAGAGCGAGTTCGAGTACCGCGGCGAAGTGGATCGCTCGCAGAAGATCGCGTTTCTCCGGGGCCTCGACGTGCTGTCGGTGCCGGCGACTTACGACGAGCCGAAAGGGATCTTCCTGCTCGAGGCGATGGCCAACGGCGTGCCCGTCGTGCAGCCGCGGCGTGGCGCGTTCCCGGAGATTGTCGGGAAGACGGGCGGCGGCCTCATTGTCGACGCGGACGATCCCGACGCGCTCGCCGAGGGACTCCTGGCGCTCTGGCGTGACCCGGCGCGCGCGGCCGCGCTCGGGGCCGCCGGCGCGGCGGGCGTGCGCGAGCACTACACCGCCGGGCGCATGGCGGAGGACGTCGAGGCCATTTATCACGATCTCGTCGCCGCGGCCCGCACCTGAGCCGATCCAAAGTTCTAAAGTTCTAAAGTTCTAGAGTTCCAAAGTTCTGGAGTTCCGAAGTTCCACATGTTGATCGCGAAGGACGTCGCAAAATCGTATTCCACGCCGCGCGGCGCGCTGACGATCCTCTCGGGCATCTCGTTGACGCTCGATCGCGGGGACGCCATCGCGGTCATGGGTCCCTCGGGCAGCGGCAAGAGCACGCTCCTCTATATCCTCGGAGCGCTGGAGCCCCCGACGTCCGGGACCGTCACGCTCGACGGGCAGGATCCGTACACGCTCGGCGAGCGCGCGCAGGCGGCGTTCCGCAATCGGCACGTCGGCTTCGTGTTCCAGGATCATTCCCTGCTGCCGCAGTGCTCGGTGCTCGAGAACGTGCTGACCCCGACGCTCGCGGCCCCCGCGGCCGAAGGCAACGCGGCCGAGGACGAACGCCGCGCGCGGGAGATTCTCGGCCAGGTCGGCCTGAAAGATCGTCTCGATCACCGTCCCGGAGAGTTGTCGGGCGGGGAGAAGCAGCGTGCGGCCGTCGCGCGCGCGCTGATCCGAAACCCCTCCGTGCTGCTCTGCGACGAGCCGACCGGCAACCTCGATCGCAGCTCCGCGGACGCCGTCGCCGACCTTCTGCTCGATCTGCACAAGGCACGGCAGACCATCCTCGTCGTGGTGACCCACAACCCCGCGCTGGCGGAGCGGTTTCCCGTGCGATACGAGATGGATGGCGGGACGCTCAGGGCTCTCGGAGGCTGATGCTTGATCACCGAGTGAGGCGCGGCGAAGCCACATCGACTCCGCGGCGCGATGCGGCCAGCCCGGGTCGACAGGTCGAAAAATGCGCTGGAGGCGCACCCATCCGCGAAGGCGCCGTTTCGCCCCAGTCGCCCCGATACACCCGTATGCCCAACCGATGGTGCACTGACGTTCGGTGAACCCCAGCCGGAGCGGCCGCCGGAAGTCCATCGCCGGCAGCGCATTTTTCCGGGCGTAGGCCGAGGCGCCGCGGGGTCGATGTGGCTTTGCCGCGTTTCACTCGGCAAGCAAAGACCCGGGAGTCGGGCGTTGGCAGTTTTTACGATGACCTCGACCCGCCTGATCCTTCGCAGCGCCAGGTATCACTGGCGGACGAACCTCGCCGTGACGCTCGGCGTGGCGGCGGCCGTCGCGGTGCTCGCCGGCGCGCTGCTCGTCGGCGACTCGGTGCGCGGCAGCCTGCGCGACATCGCGGTCGGACGGCTCGGACGCACCGACTCGGTCGTGACGTCGAGCGGGTTCTTTCGCGAGGCGCTGGCGGACGATCTCCGCGCGAAAGGCGCCGGAACCGCAACCGCGCCGCTCGTCATCGCCAGCGGGTTCGTGACCCACGAAGCATCGGGCGCGCGAGCGGCCGGCGTCCTCGTCTACGGCGTCGACGAACGGTTCTGGCAGTTCCATGGCCAGCCGCCTCCCGAAGGCGTCGTCATCTCGCCGGCGCTCGCGGCGGAGCTCGGCGCGGCCGCGCGCGATGTGCTGCTCGTCCGGCTGCAGAAGCCGTCGGCGATTCCACTCGAATCGCTGTTCGGACGGAAAGACGACGTGGGGCGGACGGTGAGGCTGGATGTGGCCGGCGTTCAGCCGCGCGAGCGGCTCGGCGAGTTCGCGCTGCGCCCGCAGCAGTCCGAAGTCCGCGCGGTGTTTGCGCCGCTGCGGCGGATTCAGCGCGACCTCGCGATTGGCGGCACGGTCAACACCGTTCTGGTGGCTTCGGCGCCGGAGGCCTCCGTCGATGCCGCTGCGCGCGCCGCGCTGACGCTGGAGGATCTCGGCGTCAAGGTTTCCACCGCCGACGAGCCGCCCGCGGTCATCGTCGAGGGGGCGATGGGCATCCTCAGCGAGCCGCTCGAGGCCGCGGCGAGGAAGGCGGCCGCAGAAACGACAATCTGATGGTGCTCCCCGTCTTCACGTACCTCGCGAACACGATTCGAAAGGGTGACCGCCAGATTCCTTACTCGCTCATCACCGCGACGGAGCGTACTGGTCGGGAAACGGCGGGTTCGTCTACGGCCCTGTCCCGAGTGCGGCGTCCACGCCCCGCTCACCGGAGGTCCACGACGGCCGCGACTGGATCACGCTGAACTCGTGGGCCGCGGCCGAGCTCGGCGCCGCTCCGGGCGATCGCATCGAGGTGGACTACTTTCTCTGGGATCCCGCGGCCGGCCTGACGACCCACACGGCGGCGTTCACCGCTGACTGCGTCGACGGCGCCGATGCAGGGCCTGACCGGCGACCGCCGCCTCGCGCCCGACTATCCCGGCATCACCGGCGCGCCACGAGCCTCTCGAACTGGGATCCGCCGTTCCCTGTCGATCTCTCGCGCATCCGCCCGCAGGACGAGAAGTACTGGAACGACTATCGCACGACGCCGAAAGCGTTCATCGCGTTCGAGCGCGGGCGCGAGCTGTGGAAGACGCGGTATGGAAGCGCCACGTCGATACGGATGAAGGTCTCCAGCGTGGGAGACGCGGCCGTGTTTGCCGATCTGATCGGCGAGGATCTGCGCCAGTCGCTGCAGCCGCAGGCGATGGGGATCACGATCTCTCCGGTGCGTCGCCTCGCGATCGAGGCCTCGTCGGGCGCGACCGACTTCGGCGAGTACTTCACCTACTTCAGCTTCTTCCTCGTCGTGTCCGCGCTGCTGCTGGCCATCCTGTTCTTCCGCCTCGGCGTCGAGCAGCGCCTGCGGCAGATCGGCATCCTGCGCGCCGCCGGCTTCACGATCGCGCACGTGCGCCGGCTGCTGCTGACCGAGGCGCTCGTCCTCGCAACCGCGGGCAGCGCGCTCGGCGTGCTCGGCGCCATCGCATACGGCCAGCTGATCGTCTACGGCCTGCGCACGTGGTGGCGGGGCGCCGTCGGGACGACGCTGCTGGAGTTGCACGTGTCGGGCCTGTCGCTCGCGATTGGGGCGGTCGCGGGGATCGTCGCGGCCGCGCTCTGCGTGGTCGTGTCGCTGCGCGCCGTCGCGCGATTGTCGCCCCGCGCGCTCCTGACGGCGCAGGCCATCGATCCGCCAGTCGCCGACGCGCGAGGTGCGCGCCGCGCGCGAACGTGCATCGGGATCATCTTCGCGTCCGCCGGGCTGGCGATGCTCGCCGGCGGGTTCGTTGCTCGAGCGCGCGCAGACAGGGATGTTCTTCGGTGCGGGCGCGGCGTTGCTGGTCGCGGCGCTGTTCCTGTTCTCGGCGTGGCTGCGCTCGCGCGACGGCCGTCCGCTGTCCGGCCGAGGGGACTGGCCGCTCTGGCGGCTGGGCTTCCGGAGCGCGTCATTTCGTCCGTCGCGCAGCGTCCTGTCGGCCGCGCTCATCGCGTCGGCGGCCTTCATCATCGTGTCGGTCGATGCGTTCCGCCGCGGGCCCGGCGGAATGGACACCGACACGCATTCGGGCACGGGCGGCTTCGCGCTGATCGGCCAGTCCGACGTCCCGCTTCTTCACAACCCGAACGACCCGGCCGGCCGTGAGGCGCTGGGCGTGTTCAATCAGGGCGCGGCGCTCTCGCGCACGCGCTTCACACGGTTCCGCGTCCGGCCCGGCGAGGACACGAGCTGCCTGAACCTGTACCGTCCGACCAACCCGACCATCGTGGCCCCCGAGGCGGGATTCATCGAGCGTGGACGGTTCGCGTTCGCGGCCTCTCTCGCGCAAACCGATGCCGAGCGCGCGAACCCGTGGCTGTTGCTGAAACGGCCCGTGACCGACGGCCCCATTCCGGTCGTCGCGGATGCGCACATCGCTCCAGTACGTGCTGCACGCCGCGGTCGGCGACACGTTTTCGATGGATAACGGTTCGGGCCGTCCGCTCGTCCTCCAGTTCGTGGCATCGCTGCGCGACAGCGTGCTCCAGGGGGAGCTGGTCATGGCCGAAGAGCACTTCGTCCGGCTCTTTCCGGCGCAACAGGGCTACCGGCTCTTTCTGATCGATGCGCCGGACGCGCGCACGCCCGCCGACACGGCATCGCTCGCCGGCGCGCTCGAGCAGGAGCTCGCGCCGTTCGGGTTCGATGCGGTGACGACGGCGGAGCGGCTGGAGGCGTTCCACCGGGTCGAGAACACGTATCTGTCCACGTTCCAGGCGCTCGGCGGGCTCGGGCTGCTGCTCGGGACGATCGGCCTCGCGGCGATCATGTTCCGCAACGTCCTGGAGCGGCGCCGGGAGCTGGCGCTGCTGCGCGCCGTCGGCTACGACGCGCGCCGCGTGTCGATCGTCATCGTGGCCGAAGCGGCGCTGCTGCTCGGCGCCGGCCTCGCCGTTGGCGCCGGCTGCGCGGCCCTTGCGGTCGCCCCCGCGTGGCTGGGACGAGGCGGGACGCTCCCCGGCCCCGGGCTGCTGGGCCTGCTGCTCGCCGTCGCCGCCGCGGGGCTGCTCTCGTCGATCGTCGCCACGCGCGCCGCGCTCGGCGGCAACATGCTCGAGGCTCTCCGCGCGGAGTAGACGTCTACGGTCGTAGCCTGCTGAACGTAGCGCAGGCTTCAGCCCTGCCGGACGTGATGCATGAAAGCTCACCGTCACCGCGCTCCTACTCTATCGCCACCGCGCCGTCCGCGGCTCCAGACCCCTCCTGGCTGCAGTGGGGAGGGCCGCGGCGCAACTTCACGGCCGAGACGCCCGCGCTGGCGTCGGCATGGCCGGCCTCCGGACCGAAGAAGCTCTGGGAGCGCGCGCTTGGCGAGGGGCATTCGTCCATCCTCGTGGAGGGCGGACGCCTCTACACGATGTACCGCCCGCTGGGGATGCTCTCGCTGGTCCGGCGATCGCAGCAGGAGATCGTGACGGCGATCGACGCGTCGAACGGACGCACGATCTGGGAGCATCCCTACGACGCCCCGACGTCCGGCCTCAACCTCTCCGAGGGCGCCGGTCCCCACGCCACGCCGCTCATCGTCGGCGATCGGCTGTTCGCGATGAGCAGCCTCGTCCAGATCATCGCGCTCGACAAGCAGAGCGGCAAGCGGCTCTGGTTTCACGACCTGGTCAAGGAGGTCGGCGCGACGATCGACGACCGCGGCTACTCCTCGAGCCCGATTGCCTACGGGACGACCGGTGATTGTGCCCGCCGGCGGTCCCGGCGCGTCGGTCGTCGCGCTCAACCAGCAGACGGGCGCGATTGCGTGGAAGGCCGGAAACTTTCCCGTCGCGCCCGCGTCGCCGGTCGTCATCAACGTCGACGGCCAGGATCAGCTCGTCGTCTCCGGCGCCAACGAGATCGTGGGGATGAACCCGTCGAACGGCGCGGTCCTGTGGACGCATCGCCAACCCGACGAGCTACGGCCTCAACATCAGCACGCCGGTGTGGGGCGAGGGGAACCTGCTCTTCATCTCTGCCGCGTACAACAACGTCGCGCGGCTGCTGAAGCTCGCGCAGAGCGGCGGCAAGACGACCGTCGAGGAGCTCTGGACGCAGAACCGCATGCGGGTCCACATCGGCACGGTGATCAGGCTGGGGGATTTCGCGGTCGGCTCGAGCGGGGACTTCGGACCGTGCCCCACCGTGGGCATCGATCTGAAGACCGGGCAGATCCTGTGGCAGAGCCGCGATTTCGCGCGATCGACGTTCCTCCATGCCGACGGCAAGCTGATCGTGATGGATGAAGACGGCAACCATCGGCCTCGCATCCGCGACACGGCAGGGATACAAGGTGCTCGCGAAGGCGTCGATCCTGACCAACCGCGCCTGGACGACGCCGACGCTGGTCGGGACGAAGCTCTACGTGCGCGATCGCAAGCAGATGATGGCGTTCGAGCTGGGCATGTGAGAGTCAGGAGATCAGAGGTCCACTCGTCTTTAACAGGAGGTCAGAAGATCAGGAGAAAAAATCAATGGCTCCTGAACTCCTGATCTCCTGTTTGGTTCTTGGACTTGGAAGTTCTCCTGGTTTACGATACCCGGGAGGAGTCTCCCGATGCATCGTGCGAAGTTGTCCGTGTTGTTCGGCGTGCTCGCGGTGACGGCGGTGTCGGCGGACAACTGGCCCCAGTGGCGCGGTCCGCAGCTGAACGGTACCGCCGCCGACAAAGGGCTGCCGGTCAAGTGGGGTCCCACCGAGAACATCGCGTGGAAGCTCGCGATGCCGAGCCGGACCGGCGCCACGCCGATCGTCTGGAACGACCGAATCTTCCTCAACGTGGCGACCGAGGACAAAGGCGGAGCGGTCGAGCTGTGGTCCGTCGACCGCGCAAGCGGCAACGTCCAGTGGAAGCGTCCGATCACGGCCGGCAATTACCGGATCAACAAGCAGAACATGTCGTCGCCGTCCCCGGTGACGGACGGCACCAACGTGTGGGTCCTCACCGGCCTCGGCATCCTGAAGGCGTTCGACTTCGCCGGCAAGGAGCTGTGGACGCGCGACATTCAGAAGGACTACGGGACCTTCGGGCTGAACTGGGGCTACGGATCCTCTCCGCTCCTTCATCAGGACGCGCTGTACGTCCAGGTCTTCCACGGGATGAAGACCGACGACCCGTCGTACTTGATGAAGCTCGACAAGAAAACCGGCAAGACGCTTTGGAAGACGGAGCGTCCGACGAAAGCGATCCAGGAGTCGCCGGATGCCTATACGACGCCGGCGCTGCTCCAGCACGGGAACACGACGGAGATCGTGACCACGGGCGGCGACACCGTCACCGGCCACGATCCCGCGTCCGGCAAGGAGCTGTGGCGGGTCGAGGGGCTCAACCCGGACAGGGACCCCTTCTACCGCATCATCGCGTCGCCGCTGGTGGCCGGCCGGGCTGGTCATCGCCCCGACGCGCGTGCGCCCGATGCTGGCGATTCGACCCGGGGGACGAGGCAACGTCACGAGCACGCACGTCGCCTGGAGCTTCGCACGCGGACCGGACGTGCCGACGCCGGTCAGCGATGGGACGCTCCTCTACACCGTAGACGACCGGGGCATCGTCCACGCGCTGGACATCAAGACCGGCGCGGTCGTCTACGGTCCCGAGCGGCTCAAGCCGGCGACCTACAGCGCCTCTCCCACGCTCGCCGACGGCAAGATCTACGTGACCAGTGAAGAAGGGCTGACGTCCGTGTTCAGGGCGGGGCCGAAGTTCGAGGTGCTCGCGGAAAACGCGACCGGCGAATACACGCTCAGCACCATCGCCGTGTCGAACGGCCAGCTGTTCCTGCGCACCGACAAGTATCTCTACGCGATCGGCACGGCGAAGGCGACCAGTCCTTGAACAGGAGATCAGGAGGCCAGGAGACTTTTTATGTACGGATCCAAAAGACGGCCGAGATCACGACGTCTTGTTCACGTAACGGTCAGGATGGTCGACGCGCTTCAGGCCAGCGATGAGCGTTGTTGAATTGAAGTTCATGAGAAGCCCCGCCAAGTATCCTGTGAGCTTCAGGTAGGTAATTACTTGCGCCTGATGGACCGGATGTAGACATTCGACGGCCTTCAGCTCCACGACGACGCAGTCTTCGACCAGCAGATCCAGTTTGAGCCCACCGCTGAGGCGCTGCCCTTTGTAGTCAAAGGGCACAGGCCGCTCGCTCTCGACTCTCAGGTGTTCTCGTCTCAATTCGATGATCATGCATTCTCGGTAGACTGATTCCAGTAACCCTGGTCCGAGGGTGCGGTGGACTTCAATGGCGCAGCCAATGATTCTCTCGGTCAGTTCCTCGACATCTGTAGCGGTGAAAGCCATGACCACCGGAGTTAGCACGAAACGTTCCGGTTGGTTTTTGAATGTTTTGGCCTAAGTCATCTTGAACTTGGCAGTATTTGCAACCCTGGCGAGACAAGACCGTGGCAACAATTGCCGAGTGGTGAGTAAGAAGACTAAGATCGAACTTTCTTTTTCTGAAGAACAGAAGGCTCCTGATCTCCTGAGCTCCTGTAAGTCTGTAGCGCGTTTGAAGTGTATGTCTTAGATTTCTACCACCTTCCCCGGGTTCATGCGGTTGTCGGGATCGAGCGCACGCTTGATCGCGCGCATGACGACGAGCCCCTCGCCGTGCTCGGCTTCGAGAAACCTCATCTTCCCGTAACCGACGCCGTGCTCGCCGGTGCAGGTGCCGCCCATCGCGAGCGCGCGGGCCACCATGCGATCGTTCAGGCGGCGCGCCTCTTCGAACTCCGCCGGGCTCGCGGGATCGAGGAGGTAAATCAGATGGAAGTTGCCGTCGCCGGCGTGCCCGACCAGGCATGTGGGGAACGACGTGTGCTCGTGGTCCTGTTTCGTTTCGACCACGCAGTCGGCGAGCCGGGAGATGGGCACGCAGACGTCGCTCGCCCACGACCGGCAGCCGGGACGGAGCGCGAGCGCCGAGTAGTGCACGTCGTGGCGCGCCTGCCACAGCTTCTCGCGATCTTCCAGCCGCGTCGCCCACTGAAAGGCGTGTCCGCCACGCTCGGCGGCAATCGATTCCACGCTCGCGGCCTGCTCGGCGACGTAGCGGTCGCTGTCGCCGTGGAATTCGAAGAGCAGCGTCGGCGCGACGGGATAGGCCGTCTTCGAGTACCGGTTGACGGCGTCCATCTGGGCGTCGTCGAGCAGCTCGATCCGCGCGACGGGCACACCCAGCTGGATCGTGGCGATCACGGTGTCGACCGCGCCTCGCATGGACTCGAACGAGCAGACCGCGGCCGAGACCGCCTCGGGCAGCGGGTGAAGCCTGAGCGTCACCTCGGTGATGACGCCGAGCGTGCCCTCCGATCCGACGAAGAGGCGCGTCAGGTCGTACCCGGCGGCGGACTTCCGCGCGCGGGTGCCCGTCGAGACGACGCGGCCGTCGGCGAGGACGACGGTCAGCGCGAGCACGTTCTCGCGCATCGTGCCGTAGCGCACCGCGGTCGTGCCGGACGCTCTCGTCGCCGCCATGCCTCCAATCGTGGCGTCGGCGCCCGGATCGATCGGAAACATCAGCCCGGTGTTCCGCAGCGCCTTCGCGAGCTGCAGGCGCGTGACGCCCGCCTGCACCGTCACGTCGAGATCCTCCACGCCGATGCGCAGCACCCGGTTCATCTCGCGCAGGTCGACGGTGATGCCGCCGCGCAGCGCCTGCACGTGACCCTCGAGGGACGTCCCCGCCCCGAACGGGACGACGGGCAGCTGAAAGCGCGCGCTGATCCGCAGGATTTCGACGACTTCGTCGGTCGTCGCCGGGAAGCAGACGACGTCCGGCGCCGCGGGAGGATGGTACGACTCCCCGTGGCTGTGATGCTCGCGCACGGCGAGGCCATCGCTGGCCCGCGCGCCGAGCAGGCCCTTCAGTTCGACGACGGCGGCGTCGACGGCGCTCGGAGTGGTGGGCATGGGTGGATAATCTCCAACTTCCGTTTTGAACAGGAGATCAAGATAGAGTTGTTTTGGTTTTGAAAAAACCAAATCTCCTGATCTCCTGACCTCCTGTAAAAGGGGCAGTCGCGGCTACGCTTCGATCTTGATCAGCTCGACATCGAAGACGAGCATGCCTTTGGGCGCGCCAGGCTGCCCGCCGTAGGCGAGCTTCTCGGGAATCCAGAGCCGCCGTTTTTCACCCTCGACCATCAACTGCACGCCTTCCGTCCATCCGGCGATGACGCGATTCAGGCCGAACGCGATCGGCTCGTTGCGCGCGACGGAGCTGTCGAACATCTTGCCGTCGGTCGTCCACCCCGTGTAGTGCACGCGCACCCGGGAGTCCTTGCGCGGGTGGTTCGCGCCCGTGCCCGGCGTGAGAACCTTGGTGGCCAGACCAGTCGGTGTGGTGAGCGCATCGGCCGGCGGCGCGGCGACGTCGGGGGGTCCGGGGATCATCGGGTCAGTATCCTTTCCTCAAATCGGTGGTGTCCGGCTTCAGCCGGACCGGCCGCGTCATCGCGACCCATCCTTGATAATGTATCAGGACACGCCCGCGGTGGCCCGTTTCGACCTGAAGCCTGCCGTCGTGTGCGTTACGGGTGTCGTAACCCTTTGTCTTTTAGCCCTGTCATTTTGGCGCCTTGGTTTTCGAACGCGTCTTTGTATTCTCCTGATCTCCTGATCTCCTGTTCCAAGTCTTGAAGGAGCGTAGCGGCATGGCACGTGACTCCTGGCTCTCCACCCGGCTCGCCGCGCTCGTGGCGGCCGTTGTCGCGGCGACGGCGCTCGTCGCGGCCGTCCCCCAAACCACCGCGACGCGGCCGTATTTCCCGGCTCGAGGCGAGTGGCGGAAGCAGCCGCCGGCGGCCGCCGGGCTCGACAAGGCGAAGCTCGACGAGGCGATTGCGTTTGCGATCTCGCGGGAGAACCCGAACACGAAGGACCTGGCGGTCTCGACGGTCGAGCAGTTCCGGAACGAGGCGCCCTACAACACGCTCATCGGACCGACCGAGCCGCGCGGCGGATCGAGCGGCGTGATCATCCGGCACGGCTCGGTCGTGGCCGAGTGGGGCGACACGGCACGGGCCGACATGACGTTCAGCGTCACGAAGACCTTCCTCTCGACCGTCGTCGGTGTCGCGTTCGATCGCGGCCGGATTCGCGCCGTGACCGATCGCGTCGCCACCTACATGCCGAAGGGCGTCGATCTCTTCGCCTCGGAGCACAACGCGCCGATCACGTGGGAACACCTGCTGCGCCAGACGAGCGACTGGTCGGGGACGCTCTGGGGCAAGCCCGACTGGGCCGATCGGCCGCCGCGCGGACAGACCCCCGAGCAATGGCCGAACCGCGAGATGCACGCGCCCGGGACCTTCTACAAGTACAACGACACCCGCGTGAACGTGCTCGCGCTGTCGGCGCTCTACGTGCTCGAACGGCCGCTGCCCGAGGTGTTGAAAGAATCGGTGATGGATCCGATCGGCGCGTCCACGACGTGGCATTGGGAGGCCTACGACAACGCGTGGGTCGAGATCGGCGGGACGCGCATGAAGTCGGTGACCGGCGGCGGGCACTTCGGCGGCGGGATGTTCATCAGCGCGCTACGACCTCGCGCGGTTCGGCTACCTGTTCCTCCAGAACGGGAAGTGGGGACGACCGCCAGCTCGTGTCCGAGAAGTGGATCGCGATGGCCAGGACGCCGGGCCCCGCGAACGCCACCTACGGCTTCTGCAACTGGTTCCTGAACGTCCCGCCGAAACGCGCGGACGGCACCGAGGGGCCGCTTCCGTTCCCGTCGGCGCCGCGGTCCTCGATCACGTTCCAGGGCAACGGCGTCAACGCGGTCTACATGGACTGGGACCACGACATGGTCATCGTCGTGCGCTGGATCGACAACAACCGCAGCCTGGATCAGTTTCTTGGCAAGGTGATCGGCGCGATCTCCGACTAGAGAGGTCTCTGTCAGCCTGCGCTCCGAACTCCCAGAGCGATGAGTCGTAGCGCAGACCTTGATTGGCCTGACCTTGCCACCCTTACGCCGGCGGCTTGTTGTAGAGCACCGTGCCGGCGCCGATCGCCGTCAGCAGGAACCCCACGTACAGCATCGGGCTCGGGGCGACTTTCGGCGGATGGATGTACATCGTGTAGAGCACGTTGACGAGCGGCGCCCCGCCGAAGACGAGCGGCATGACGTAGGTCGGAAGGCCGCCCGTGCGGAACGAATAGATGATGCACACGGCGCCCAGCGCGCCGAGCGTTCCGGCGACGGTCGCATACGTCGTCCCCGACGAGTTGAACCCGCGCAACCCCTGCCCCTGGGTCATCAGCACGATGACCGGCACGACCACGCCGACCAGGAAGTAGGCGACGCCGACACACAGCAGCGCCCGCATCGGGTTCCCGAGCTTCACCTGTCCCTGGTGGAGCATCGCGCCGTACACACCCCACGACAACACCGCGCCCGCGACGAACGTCAACCAATGCATGATGGCTCCTGCTCTCAGTGTCCGATGATCTGTCTTCGGTTGGAATCTTACACTCGTGTTGTGACGTAGCGCAGGCCTTCAGACGTGGACGTCGGGGCGCCCGCGGCATCCGTTCCGCCTGAAGGCGGAAGCCACGAGAGCAGGTGTCAGGCCGGTCAGAGCACGCAAGCCGTAGAAGCCCTGCGTCTGGTCCGGCGTGCAAGCCGGACCCCGACGCGAATCTAGAAGACCGCCCGGACTCCCACCTGCACCTGGCGCGCCGACGTCACCGTCGTCGTGATGCGCCCGAAGGTCGAGAGCGCCGGTTCGCCGTCGCGCGTGCCGGCGAAGGCGCGCAGCTCGGGGACGCCGAAGTTGGCGCGGTTCAGGATGTTGAACCCTTCGATCCGGAATTCGAGACGGCCGCCGCCGCCGAGCACGCCCCACCGCGCGGTTTTCATCAGCGACAGGTCGAGCGTCCGAAGATTCGGCCCGGTGAAGTCGCCGCGCCCCGTGTTCCCGAAGGTGCCGGCCGGCTGCAGCACGAACGCGGCGGGATCGAACCATTGGTCGACGCGTCCGAGGACGGCGTTGTCCGGGCCGAAGCCGGGCGCGTAGCTCGGGCGATCCTGGCCGATGCCCGGGCCGCGCGACGGGTTCCACTGCGAGCGCGATCGATTGGTCTGCACGAACACCGTCAGCGGGTTGCCGCTGCGCAGCGTCCAGATCCCCGACACGTTCCAGCCGTCCAGCACCGCGCCGGCCGGACCGGTGAGCCCCTTCGCGAACGGGATCTCCCACGTGACGTTCATGATCCAGTTGTGCCGCGTGTCGAAATCCGACGGCCCCTTGTTGTAGCCCGGCACGAACTCGGGCAGCGCGGACGTCGTGCCGTTGGTCGCGTCGGAGAAGAAGGTCGAGGCCTGCGTGGTGTCGACGCTCTTGCGAGAACGTGTACGACGACTGCACCGAGAACCCGTCGCTCCAGCGGCGCCGCACCTCGAGGATGAGCGCGTTGTACCACGAGTCGCCGTCGCTGCTCTTGAGCTCGATCGTCGAGAACGCCGGGTTGATCCGCGGCGTCCCGGCCGCGATGAACGGCTGGCCGTCGGCCGTCGTGCCGGTCGGCTGCGCGAGGTTCACGTCGCCGCTGCGCCACAGGTGCGCGCCGCGCGATCCCGCATAGCCGACCGTCACCACCGTCGTTCCACCACAGCTCGCGCTGCACGTTGACGTTGTAGACGTGGACGCGCGGTGTCTTGAGGTCGAACTGCATCGGCCGCATCGAGATCGCGGTCGCGCGATCGAACGGCGGGCTCGGGAACGTCGGGTTGACGATGACCGGACGCGGCGTGAACGGCGGGTTCGTCACGGTGACGATCAGGTTCTGGTGACTGTTGGTGTTGAAGTAGAGCCCGTAGCCCCCGCGCACGGAGGTGCGGCCGTCGCCGAAGACGTCCCACGCGAAGCCGCCGCGCGGCGAGACGTTCGTGTACGTCGGGTTCTCGTAGAGCGGTCCGATCGTCGGCTGCGATGCGCTGAGGTTGGGCAGCGCCGAATCGCGGCCGTAGATTCTCGCGCGGCATCGTCGAGAACTCGTAGCGAAGGCCGCCGTTCACCGTCAGCCGCGGCGCGACCTGGACATCGTCCTGGACGTAGAAGCCGAACACGGTGAAGCGCCAGTAGCGATCGAACTGCGCCTCGGGCGTCAGGCCGACGAAGCGTCGCGGGCCGGTTCGTCAGGAACGCGTTCAGGTCGGCGAAGGTGAAGATGCCGAGCGAGAACGTCGGGTTCACCATGTTGTCCTGGTAGTGCTCGGCGAGCGCGCCCCCCTTCAGCGTGTGGCGGCCCCGGCTGTGCACCAGGTCGCTCTGCACGCTGAACACGTTCTGCACCAGCCGCAGGTTGCCCGAGCTCTGCGGCCCGAAGCGCTTCATGCCGCCGATGTCGATGTCGCCCATCAGATCGCGGCCGTGGCAATGAACGGCGCGAGCGTCTGGGTCGTGTTCGCCTCGACGTTCTGGCCGATCCGCGTCCGGCTGAAGCCGATGCGCGCCGTGTTGAGCGTCCGGGCCGAGAGGATCCGCCGGTATTCGCCGGTGAAGAACTGATTGCGGGAAGAAACGTCCGCGGAAACTGCGGGTAGTCGGTCGGCAGGAACTGATTCGCGTCGTCGAGCGTGTAGCGGGCGAAGAACTGGTGCGTTGGCGCCGGGATGGTAGTCGAGGCGGCCCTGCAGAAAGTGCTGATCGAGCCGTCTGGTTGAACGGGAACGTGAATGCGCGCCAGACCCTGCCCGAGCGACGGCCCGTTGGCGCGTGGGAACTCCGCCAGGTACGGCGCCACGGCGGGATTGATCGCACGACGGATCCCGCCGGGCAGGAGTGCCCGAGGCGCGCGTTGTCGTCGGGGACGACGGTCGAGATCGTCCTGCCGAGCCGCTCGACGCAGCGCCTCGTAGCCGACGAAGAAGAACGAGCCGATCCTTGCGCGATCGGACCGCCGAGCGTGCCGCCGAACTGGTTGCGCCGGAAGTCCGGCTTCTCGCCGGCGTCGAAGAAGTTGCGCGCGTCGAGCGCGTCGTTGCGGTGGATACTCGAAGGCGCTGCCCCGACAGCGTGTTGGTGCCGGACTTCGTGAGCACGTTGATCTGCCCGCCCGAGTTGCGGCCGAACTCCGCGCTGTAGGCGTTGGTTTCCACGCGGAACTCGCGGATCGTTTCCATGCCGAGCGCGGTGCCGGCGGCGCTGCCGGCCGGGCCATTCGTGAAGTCGTTCAGCAGCGTGCCGTCGAGCAGGTACACGTTCGACCGCGGGTCCTGCCCGTTGATGCTCATCGCCGAGCCCGTGCGCCACGACCGATCCGCCGTCGCGGTGCGGAAACGCGTTGACGCCGGGCTGCAGCAGCGCGAGGTCGGTGTAGTTGCGGCCGTTGAGCGGAAGCCGCTCGATGGCTTCCGCTGCCGACGAGGTAGCTGAGCTCGGAGGTGGACGTGTTGACGAGGGGCATCGTGCCGACGACGACATCCTCGATCTCGAGCGCGCCGATCTGAAGCGTGATGTTCAGGTTGACGGTCGTCGCGACCGCGACGGTCACGGCCTGGCGCACGTGGGGCTTGAAGCCGGCCAGCTCCGCGCGCAGGTCGTACGATCCGGGCGGGATCGCGGCGACGACGAACCGCCCCGCCGCCCCGGTCACGACCGTGCGCGAGAGACCCGTGGCGGTGTCCCGCACGGTCACCGATACGCCCGGCAGCACGCCGCCGTTCGCGTCCGAAAGCGTGCCGGTGATGGTCGCGGCGGTCTGCGCCGCGACGGTCGTGACGAACGCCGGGCCGAGTGACACGACGAACAGGAAACAGATCCAGAGACGCATGCGTGAAAGGCTCCTTGTGCGCGCGACAGAGGATCAATTCTATCAGCGGGATCGCCGGGCATGTACCGCGATGGAGTCCGGTGCGGCAGAGCCGGGCTCGTTGTGATAAAAGAATCACTCCTGCGTGAGAACCCGTATCCTCCTCGGCTTCGCGATTGCGGCGCTCTACCTGTTGCACCAGGACATCTGGTTCTGGCGGGACCGCACGACCGCTCGTGTTCGGGTTCCTCCCGATCGGCCTCGCGTATCACGCCCTCTATTGCCTGGCCGCCGCGCTGCTGATGTGGGCGCTGACGAGCGCGGCCTGGCCGGCTCATCTGGAGGGTTCCCGCGGGACCCCCGGAAGCCGCCCGAGCGGTGATCGATGATTCAGGCGGTCATCGTCTTTTCCTACCTCGCCGTCGTCCTCTACATCGGCATCTTCGCG
>CAWGAS010000034.1:0-135000 GCA_963820645.1 uncultured Acidobacteriota bacterium
GGAGCGTAGCGGCATGGCACGTGACTCCCGGCTTTCCACCCGGCTCGCCGCGCTCGCTGGCGGCCGTTGTCGCGGCGACGGCGCTCGTCGCGGCCGTCCCGCAAACCACCGCGACGCGGCCGTATTTCCCGGCCCGCGGCGAATGGCGGAAGCAGGCGCCGGCGGCCGTCGGGGTCGACAAGGCGAAATTCGACGAGGCGATTGCGTTCGCGATTGCGCAGGAGAACCCGAACACCAAGGATTTGGCGGTCACGACCGTCGAGCAGTTCCGGAGCGAAGCGCCCTACAACACGCTGATCGGACCGACGCAGCCCCGAGGCGGCGCAAACGGGTTGATCATCCGGCATGGCTCGATCGTTGCCGAGTGGGGCGATACCGCACGGTCCGACATGACGTTCAGCGTCACCAAGACCTTCTTCTCGACAGTCGTCGGTGTGGCGTTCGACCGCGGGTCGGATTCGCGAGCGTGACTGACCGCGTCGCCGGACTACATGCCGAAGGACGTCGATCTCTTCGACGGCCAGCACAACGCCGCCATCACGTGGGAACATCTGCTGCGGCAGACCAGCGACTGGTCGGGAACGCTCTGGGGGAAGCCAGACTGGGCCGATCGACCGCCACGAGATCAGACCGTCTCGCAATGGCAACAACGCGAGATGCACGAGCCCGGCACGTTCTACAAGTACAACGACACCCGCGTCAACGTGCTCGCGCTGTCGGCGCTCCACGTGCTCAAACGTCCGCTGCCAGAGGTGCTGGATCAGAGTCGATCATGGACTCCAATTGGCGCCTCGTCTGACTGGCATTGGGAGGCGTACGACAACGCATGGGTCGAGATTGAGGGCAAGCGCATGAAGTCGGTGACCGGCGGCGGCCACTTCGGCGGCGGGCATGTTCATCAGCGCCCACGACATGGCGCGGTTCGGCTACCTCTTCCTGCGGCACGGGAAGTGGGACGGACGCCAGCTCGATGTCCGAGAATGGATCGACGATGGCCAAGATCGCCGGGCCCCGCGAACACTGGCTACGGGTTCTGCAACTGGTTCCTGAACAACCCGTCGAAGACGCGCCGACGGAACGGCTGGCCTGCTTCCGTTCCCGTCCGCGCCGCGGTCCTCGATCACGTTTCAGGGCAATGGCGTCAACGTCGTCTACTGGACTGGGACAACGACCTGCTCATGGTCGTCCGGTGGATCGACAGCAATCGCAGCCTCGATCAATTCATCGGCAAGGTGATCGGCGCGATCTCGAAGGGCAGGCCGAAGGCCTGCGCAACTCTTCTGGACCAATCAGTCGTAGCGCAGGCCTTCGTGACCTCCGTGACCGTTACGCTGGCGGCTTGTTGTAGAGCACCGTGCCGGCGCCGATGGCCGTCAGCAGGAACCCGACGTAGAGCATCGGGCTCGGCGCGACTTTCGGCGGATGGATGTACATCGTGTAGAGCACGTTGACGAGCGGCGCGCCGCCGAAGACGAGCGGCATGACGTAGGTCGGAAGGCCGCCCGTGCGGAACGAATAGATGATGCACACGGCGCCGAGCGCGCCGAGCGTTCCCGCGACGGTCGCATACGTCGTCCCCGACGAGTTGAACCCGCGCAACCCCTGCCCCTGGGTCATCAGCACGATGACCGGCACGACCACGCCGACCAGGAAGTAGGCGACGCCGACGCACAGCAGCGCCCGCATCGGGTTCCCGAGCTTCACCTGTCCCTGGTGGAGCATCGCGCCGTACACACCCCACGACAACACCGCGCCCGCGACGAACGTCAACCAATGCATGATGGCTCCTGCTCTCAGTGTCCGATGATCTGTCTTCCGTTGGAATCTTACACTCGTGTGCGTGCGCAGCGCAGGCCTTCAGAGAGTGTGAAAAAATCCGCCAATCTCCAACCCCTACGTATTTGGTTGGCGCGTGCGTTTGTCTTGAACAGGAGATCAGGAGATCAGGAGTTTTTGTTTTTCAAGAATGAATCTCCTGACCTCTTGAACTCCTGTTAAACCGCTGCCGCAAGAGGCGCTAATTGGTCCGGCTGAAGCCGGACGCCACATTAGAAAACCGCCCGGATCCCCACCTGCACCTGGCGCGCCGACGTCACCGTCGTCGGTGATGCGCCCGAAGGTCGAGAGCGCCGGTTCGCCGTCGCGCGTGCCGGCGAAGGCGCGCAGCTCGGGGACGCCGAAGTTGGCGCGGTTCAGGATGTTGAACCCTTCGATCCGGAATTCGAGACGGCCGCCGCTGCCGAGCGCGCCCCACCGCGCGGTTTTCATCAGCGACAGGTCGAGCGTCCGAAGATTCGGCCCGGTGAAGTCGCCGCGGCCCGTGTTCCCGAACGTGCCGGCCGGCTGCAGGACGAACGCGGCGGGATCGAACCATTGGTCGACGCGTCCGAGGACGGCGTTATCCGGGCCGTACCCGGGCGCGTAGCTCGGGCGATCCTGGCCGATGCCCGGGCCGCGCGACGGGTTCCACTGCGAGCGCGATCGATTGGTCTGCACGAACACCGTCAGCGGGTTGCCGCTGCGCAGCGTCCAGATCCCCGACAGGTTCCAGCCGTCGAGCACCGCGCCGGCCGGACCGGTGAGCCCCTTCGCGAACGGGATCTCCCACGTGACGTTCATGATCCAGTTGTGCCGCGTGTCGAAATCCGACGGCCCCTTGTTGTAGCCGGGCACGAACTCGGGCAGCGCGGACGTCGTGCCGTTGGTCGCGTCGGAGAAGAAGGTCGAGGCCTGCGTGGTGTCGACGCTCCTGGAGAACGTGTACGAGGACTGCACCGAGAACCCGTCGCTCCAGCGGCGCCGCGCCTCGAAGATGAACGCGTTGTACCACGAGTCGCCGTCGCTGCTCTTGAGCTCGATCGTCGAGAACGCCGGGTTGATCCGCGGCGTCCCGGCCGCGATGAACGGCTGGCCGTCGGCCGTCGTGCCGGTCGGCTGCGCGAGGTTCACGTCGCCGCTGCGCCACAGGTGCGCGCCGCGCGATCCCGCATAGCCGGCCGTCACCACGGTTTTCCACCACAGCTCGCGCTGCGCGTTGACGTTGTAGACGTGGACGCGCGGTGTCTTGATGTCGAACTGCATCGGCCGCATCGAGATCGCGGTCGCGCGATCGAACGGCGGGCTCGGGAACGTCGGGTTGACGATGACCGGACGCGGCGTGAACGGCGGGTTCGTCACGGTGACGATCAGGTTCTGGTGACTGTTGGTGTTGAAGTAGAGCCCGTAGCCCCCGCGCACGGAGGTGCGGCCGTCGCCGAAGACGTCCCACGCGAAGCCGCCGCGCGGCGACACGTTCGTGTACGTCGGGTTCTCGTAGAGCGGTCCGATCGTCGGCTGCGATGCGCTGAGGTCGGGCAGCGCCGAATCGCGGTCGTACTTCTCGCGCGGCATCGTCGAGAACTCGTAGCGCAGGCCGCCGTTCACCGTCAGCCGCGGCGCGACCTGGAAATCGTCCTGGACGTAGAAGCCGAACACGGTGAAGCGCCAGTAGCGATCGAACTGCGCCTCGGGCGTCAGGCCGACGAAGGTCGCGGGCCGGTTCGTCAGGAACGCGTTCAGGTCGGCGAAGGTGAAGATGCCGAGCGAGAACGTGGGGTTCACCATGTTGTCCTGGTAGTGCTCGGCGAGCGCGCCCCCCTTCAGCGTGTGGCGGCCCCGGCTGTGCACCAGGTCGCTCTGCAGGCTGAACACGTTCTGCACCAGCCGCAGGTTGCCCGAGCTCTGCGGCCCGAAGCGCTTCATCCCGCCGATGTCGATGTCGCCCATCAGATCGCGGGTGGCAATGAACGGCGCGAGCGTCTGTGTCGTGTTCGCCTGGACGTTCTGGCCGATCCGCGTCCGGCTGAAACCGACGCGCGCCGTGTTGAGCGTCCGGGCCGAGAGGATCCGGCGGTATTCGCCGGTGAAGAACTGATTGCGGGAAAGAAACGTCCGCGGAAACTGCGGGTAGTCGGTCGGCAGAAACTGATCCGCGTCGTCCAGCGTGTAGCGGGCGAAGAACTGGTGGTTGGCGCCGGGATGGTAGTCCAGGCGGCCCTGGAGAAAATGCTGATCGACCGTCTGGTTGAACGGGAACGTATGCGTCGCCAGACCCTGCCCGAGCAGCGGACCGTTGGCGCGTGGGAACTCCGCCAGGTACGGCGCCACGGCCGGGTTGATCCCGACGGATCCCGCGGGCAGGATCCCGAGGCGCGCGTTGTCGTCGGGCACGACGGTCGAGACGTTCCTGCCGAGCCGCTCGACGAGCCCCTCGTACCCGGCGAAGAAGAAGGCGCGATCCTTGGCGATCGGTCCGCCGAGCGTGGCGCCGAACTGGTTCCGCCGGAAATCCGGCTTCTCGCCGGCGTCGAAGAAGTTGCTGGAGTCGAGCGCGTCGTTGCGGTGATACTCGAAGGCGCTCCCCGAGAACGTGTTGGCGCCGGACTTGGTGAGCACGTTGATCTGCCCGCCCGAGTTCCGGCCGAACTCCGCGCTGTAGGCGTTGGCTTCCACGCGGAACTCGCGGATCGTGTCCATGCCGAGCGCGGTGCCGGCGGCGCTCCCGGCCGGCCCGTTCGTGAAATCGTTCTGCAGCGTGCCGTCGAGCAGGTACGTATTCGACCGCGGGTCCTGCCCGTTGACGCTCATGCCGAGCCCGTGCGCGACGACCGATCCGCCGTCGCGGTGCGGGAACGCGTTGACGCCGGGCTGCAGCAGCGCCAGGTCGGTGTAGTTGCGGCCGTTGAGCGGAAGCCGCTCGATGGCTTCCGTGCCGACGAGGTAGCTGAGCTCCGAGGTGGACGTGTTGACGAGGGGCATCGTGCCGACGACGACATCCTCGATCTCGAGCGCGCCGATCTGAAGCGTGATGTTCAGGTTGACGGTCGTCGCGACCGCGACGGTCACGGCCTGGCGCACGTGGGGCTTGAAGCCGGCCAGCTCCGCGCGCAGGTCGTACGATCCGGGCGGGATCGCCGCGACGACGAACCGTCCCGCCGCCCCGGTCACGACCGTGCGCGAGAGACCCGTGGCGGTGTCCCGCACGGTCACCGAGACGCCCGGCAGCACGCCGCCGTTCGCGTCCGAAAGGGTGCCGGTGATGGTCCCGGCGGTCTGCGCCGCGACGGTCGTGACGAACGGCGGGCCGAGCGACACGACGAACAGGAAACAGATCCAGAGACGCATGCGTGAAAGGCTCCTTGTGCGCGCGACAGAGGATCAATTCTATCAGCGGCATCGCCGGGCATGTACCGCGATGGAGTCCGGTGCGGCAGAGCCGGGCTCGTTGTGATAAAAGGATCACTCCTGCGTGAGAACCCGTATCCTCCTCGGCTTCGCGATTGCGGCGCTCTACCTGTTGCACCAGGACATCTGGTTCTGGCGGACCGCACGACCGCTCGTGTTCGGGTTCCTCCCGATCGGCCTCGCGTATCACGCCCTCTATTGCCTGGCCGCCGCGCTGCTGATGTGGGCGCTGACGAGCGTCGCCTGGCCGGCTCATCTGGAGGGTTCCCGCGGGACCGCCGGAAGCCGCCAGCGGAGCGGTGATCGATGATTCAGGCGGTCATCGTCTTTTCCTACCTCGCCGTCGTCCTCTACATCGGCATCTTCGCGTTCCGCGGCGCGCGCGGGGCGGGCGCCGGCGCGGAGGACTACTTTCTGGCCGGACGATCGCTCGGTCCCGCGGTGTTCCTGCTGTCGCTCTTCGGCACCAACATGACGGCGTTCACGATCCTCGGTTCTGCCGGCCATGCGTTCGCGAACGGGATCCTGACCTTCGGGCTGATGGCGTCCTCCTCGGCCTTCGTCATCCCGCTGACGCTGTTCTTCGTCGGCACGCGGATGTGGGCGCTCGGAAAGCGCCACGGGTTCATGACGCCGGTGCAGATGTTCCGCGACCGCTGGGAGTGCGGCCACATCGGCACCGTCATCTTCGCCGTGCAGGCGGCGCTGCTCGTGCCGTACATCGTCATCGGCGTGATGGGGGGCGGCACCGCGATCCGGGCGATCACCGGCGGTGTCGTGCCGTACTGGCTCGGCGGCGCGGTCGTGGCGCTCGTCGTGATGAGCTACGTGTTCTTCGGCGGCATGCGCGGCACGGCCTGGGTCAACACGTTTCAGACCGTGCTGTTTCTGTCGTTCGGCGCCGTCGCGGTGATCGTCATCGGGCGCGGCATGGGAGGCTTCTCCGCCGCGATCGAGAGCCTGCTCGCGTCACCCGCCACCGCGCCGCTCCTGACGCGCGAACGCGTGTCGCCGCTCTTCTTCCTCAGTTACACGTTCATCCCGCTCTCGACGATCGCCTTTCCGCACATCACGATCTTCTGCCTCACCGCGCGGCGCATGGAGCAGTTCCGCCGCACCGTCATCTTCTACCCGCTGTGCATTCTCGCGATCTGGCTCCCGTGCACGTTCCTCGGCCTGGCGGCGAACGCCATGCAGGACGTGCCCCGCATCGAGCAGAAGCTCGAGGCCCGTGCGGCGCTGGCCGCGGCATCCCCGTCCATGCCGGCCGACGAGCGCGCGGCGCTCCGCCGGCAGGCGGCCGGCGACGACGTGGTGCTCGTGATGCTGGAGCGGTACGCGCCGCTGTGGCTGGCCGGCCTCCTGGGCGCCGGCATCATGGCGGCGGTGATGGCGAGCGACTCGCAGATCCTCGCGCTCTCGACGATGTTCACCGAGGACGTGTTTGCGTTTTACGGAGGGACGGCCAGGTTCGGCGAGGCCGTGCAGGTGCAGACCGGACGGCTCTTCGTCGTCGTGTTGACCGTCGTCGCGTACGCCGTGGCGCTCGAGGCGCCGCAGAGCATCTTCGACATCGCGGTGCAGTACGCGTTTTCGGGCTACGCGGCGCTGTCGCCGTTGCTGTTCGCGGCCCTGTTCTGGAGGCGAAGCACGAAGTGGGGCGCGCTCGCCGTCGCCCTGTGGACCGCGGGGGCCGTCATCTACACCGCCCGCGTGCCCGGCGCCCTGGCCTGGTACGGCCTGATGCCGGTCGTGCCGATGACGATCATCTCGTGCCTGCTCATGATCGTCGTCTCGCTCGTCACGCGGCCGCCGTCTGCGAAGACGATTCAGCGGTACGGGTGAGAAGCAGCCAGCTTCCAGCTTCCCGCTCCCAGCCATAAGGAAGGATCTTTTTCTCTCAGCCCGCAGCTCAAAGGCGGGTCGAAGCCTTTTTAGCTGGAAGCTGGAAGCTGGAGCGGAAAGCGGGAAGCTGGAGAGCTGGAAGCTGGCAGCTCCCAGCTACAGCGCCGCCCTATAGATCTCCATCGCGCCCGCCGCGTCGAATGGCCGCGGATTGAAGGTGCCGGTCCACTGCTGCGCGGCCTCGGCCGCGAGGTCGGGCAGCGCGCTCTCCTCCACGCCCCTGTCGGACAGCTTCATCCCCAGCCCGCCGGCCGACGCCAGATCTTCGACCCGGCTCGCGATCGTCTCGGCGGCATCGTCGTCGCGGGCGCGGCGGCGCGGCGAATTGAGCAGCGCCGCGTAGTGATCTCGCGCCGCGGCGGCGTTCCAGCGGACGACGTGGGGGAGGAGCATCGCGAGCGCGAGGCCGTGCGGAAGGTCGTAGCGGGCAGTGAGGGGATTGGCGCAGGCGTGCGCGGCGCCGAGCATCGATTGCTCGATCGCCATGCCGGCGAAGTGCGCGCCGAGCTGCATCGCCGCCCGCGCCTCGCCGTCGGCCGGCTGTACCAGGACGCGCTCGAACGCGTTGCCGAGCAGCGTCCAGGCCCGGTGCGAGAACGTGTCCGACAGCGGCGTCCGGCGCAGCGTGACTGCAGTCTCGACCGCGTGCGCGATGGCGTCGAAGCCCGCCATGGCGGTGACGGGATGGGGGGCGGTCAGCGTCAGCTCCGGATCGAGCAGCGCGATGCGCACGGCGGCCGACGGATCGCCGCAGGCCATCTTCATGTGCGTGGCCGCATCGGCGATCACCGCGTAGCTCTGCGCCTCGCTCCCCGTGCCCGCCGTCGTCGGCACGCCAATCATCGGCAGCAGCGGCGTGGCGGCCTTGCCGTAGCCCTGGTAGTCGCCCATGCTGCCGCCGTTGGTCAGCAGGAAATTGATCCCCTTCGCGCAGTCGAGCGAGCTGCCGCCGCCGAGCCCGACGATGGAGTCGAGGCGGAGCGGCGCGGCGAAGCGGCGTCCCGCTTCCACCATCGCGCTATCAGGGTTCGGACCGAAGTCGTGAAACTGCGCCGTTTCGATCCCGGCGGCTTCCAGCAGCCGCGCCGCCTCGCCCGCGTGCCCCGCCTCCACGACGCCGGCGTCCGCGACGAGCAGCGTGCGTTGAAACCCGAGCTCCCGTGCGAGCGGTCCGAGCCGGGCGAGGCTGCCGTGACCGAAGACCACGCGCGTGCGGAGCTGGAAATCGAACGGAACCATCTGCAGTAGACTTTACCATCCGTCTCGAGTCTCGAAGTCGTCGGGTCTACGGAGTCTGGAGATCGGAGTGTCGGGTAAGTAGGACTTTGATTTTCTGTACAACCAGGAATAACCTCCTGATCTCCTGACCTCCTGTTCATCCCGGTCCTATGCCAACACCGTCCCGCCTCACGCCGATCCAGTGGCTCATCTGCGCGATAGCCGCGATCGGCTTTGCGTTCGACATCTACGAGATCCTGATGCTGCCGCTCATCGTGCGGCCGGCGCTGCTCGAGCTCACGGGCGCGGCGCCGGGATCGCCCGCGTTTCAGATGTGGGTCGGGCGCCTGTTCTACATACCGGCGTTTGCGGGGGGGATCTTCGGCCTGCTCGGGGGGTATTTGACGGACCGGTTCGGCCGCCGGCGGATCCTCACCTACAGCATCCTTATTTATGCGGTCGGCGCGTTCTTCTCGGGCTTCGCGACGTCGATCGAGATGCTGCTCGTCCTGCGCTGTTTCGTGTTCGTCGGGGTCTGCGTCGAGTTCGTGGCCGCCGTGGCGTGGCTGGCGGAGCTCTTCCCCGATCCGAAGCAGCGCGAGAAGGTGCTCGGCTACACACAGGCGTTCTCCTCGCTGGGCGGCCTGCTGGTCGCGACCGCGAACGGGCTCTGCGTCGCGTACGCGGCCAGCCTGCCGGCGATCTCCGGCTTCGGGCTGGCCGCGGTCCAGAACCCGCACGCGCCGTGGCGCTACACGCTGATGTCGGGCGTGCTGCCGGCGATCCCGCTGATTCTCATCCGGCCGTTCCTCCCCGAGTCGCCGATCTGGCAGCAGAAGCGCGCGGCCGGCACGCTGAAGCGTCCGAGCATCGCGGCGCTGTTCTCGCCCGAGCTGCGGCGGACGACCATCGTGACGACGGTGATGTTCGCGATGGCGTATGGCGCGGCGTTCGGCGCGATCCAGCAGATCCCGCAGATCGTGCCCGGGCTGCCGGAAGTGCGCCAGATGACGCAGGGGCGCCCGGCACCGGAAGCGCGGCTCATCGAACAGAAGGTCGCGTCCGACGTGACGAAGGTGCAGGAAGTCGGCGGGCTGGTGGGACGGGTCGGGCTCGCGTGGCTCGCGGTCGCGATCGTCAGCCGCCGCAAGCTGATTCGCATGTTCCAGGTGCCCGGCATGATCGTGATGCCCATCGTCTTCGGCTGGGCGGCGATCACGGGGCTCACACCTCTGTACGTCGGCATGTTCCTGGCGGGGATGTTCACGGTCGGGCAGTTCAGCTTCTGGGGGAACTACCTGCCGCGGGTCTACCCGGTGCACCTCCGGGGCACCGGCGAGAGCTTTGCCGCCAACATCGGCGGCCGGATGATCGGCACGTCGTTCGCGTGGGTCACCGCGTCGCTGGCCGTCACCGCCGATCGGGCCTACGCGCCGACCAAGGTCGCGCTCGTCGCCGCGGCGGTCGGCTTCTCCGTCTACCTGGTCGGCTTCATCGCCAGCTTCTGGCTGCCCGAGCCGCCCCGCGACGGGTCGCTCGAGTAGATCAGCACAGGTCCGGCTGAAGCCGGCCACCACCCTAGATCAGCACCAAACCCGCAGTCACTCGCCTCCGGAACGCCTCCGGAACGGATAGAACAACTGAGTCACCCAGCGCGCCGGGACATCGCGCCGGCCGGAGAGGCCGTAGGCCGACGGCCAGCGGTCGGGCAGGTAGTAGGTCCCGAAGAGGATGTCCCAGAGCGGCGTGTGAACGGCGAAGTTCTTGTCCAAGGCATCCCGCTCGGCGCTGTGGTGCCAGTGGTGAAAGGCCGGCGTGGCCAGGATCCTGCGCAGCGGGCGGAACTCCCACCTGACGTTGGCGTGAATGAACGTGGCCTGCGCGGCGACGATGAAGACGTAGACCATCAGCGCCCGTTCCGAGAATCCCAGCACGAAGATCGGGACGTAGGTCAGCCCGCGCGTGAGGATCACATCCAGCAGGTGCAGCCGCGATCCGGCGAGCCAGTCCATCTCCTCGATCGAGTGATGGATGGCGTGAAAGGGCCAGAGCACCGGCACCGCATGAAACGTCCGATGGACCCAGTACTGGGTGAAATCGGCGACCAGCAGGAGCGCGGGAACCTGCACGACGAGCGGCAGCGATCCGATTGCCGCGCTCACCGACGCCACGCGCGCCCAGTCGAAGAGAATCAGCGCCGGCTTGAGCGTGAGGATCGTCAGCAGCTCGATCAGCAGCGAGTTGATGAAGAAATACGTGAGGTCGACCAGCCACTGGCGGCGGAAGACGGGCTGCCCGGCGCGCAGCGCGAAGAGCCGCTCGAGCGGAATGAAGACCGCCGAGTAGAGAAGAAGATTGAGGATGAAGAAATCGAGCCCGAGCCAGGAGCCGCTCCCGACTTCCCCTTCGACGGGGACGCGGGACCCGCCAAGCAGGGCGGCCGCAAGCGTGAAGCCGATCCCGGTCAGGGCGAGCACCTTGTTCGCGCGGAGAAAGGCGCTGGCGCTGCCGAGGAGAAACGACGCGACGAGCGTGACGTGAATGATGGCCCGCAGGTAGTCGAGCGAGTACAGCGGGCGCAGCTGGGCGTGCGTGAGGTACTCCGGGAAGCGCAGGGCGAGAACGGCGCCGAAGCCGGCGATCCCGAGGATCGCCGAGAGGAGCCCGCTGATGAAGCCGTAGCCGAAGGCCATCGGCTCGGTCGTCTCGAGCGAGAGGTGCGTCTTGCGCGGGGGTTCGCGCGGGAGCTCAGCCATCCTGGGCCTCGGCTGGCGCCGTGGCCTGGGCCTCGGCCGCAACGCCGTACCGCTCGTCATCGTCCCGCGGCCGCGCGCCGGTGAGACGCGTGATCGCGGCCTCGAGGCGCCGGAAGAACCCGATCGCCTCGAGCGGCCGGTTGCACCATCCCGTGGTGATGCAGTAGTGGGCGTCGTACGGCCGGTCGTGGTGCGCCGCGTGCTCGGCGCGTCCCAGAACGAGGCCGCAATCCTGGAGCACGCCGATCGGCCGCGGCGGTGAAGGCATGTGCGCCCACTGGTGAATCTGGTTCGTCATCATGCCGATCCCGCAGAGCCCGAAGCCGAACACCGCGACGGGGCCTCCCCAGGCGGTCTCGAGCGGAACAACGAAGAGCCCGAGGAGAACCGGCACCACGAGAAAGGCGACGTCGCCGTTCGTGTCGACGAAGCGCCGCCGCAGGAAATCGTCGGGATTGACGTGATGCACGCGGAAGGGCACGAGCAGGCGGCGCCCGATCACCGGGAGGTCGTCGCGTCCCCAGGTGTCGGCGGCCCAGTGAACGAGCCCGGATCCGAAATCCGCCGCCGCCATTCCGGCCGCGAACGCCAGCGGGACCCACCACTGGGAGAGATCGAGCCGCGTCGCGATGCGGACCCCGAACACGGCGAGGACCACGAATGCCGCGGCGATCGAGAGACCCGAGAAGACAAGCTGCGCAGCCCGTCACGTCATGGAGAGCCGGCAGCTCCGGATCTGAGGGGGCCGTCACACCGCACTTCCAGCGATCCCGCGACGATCAGGGGCTTTCGATACGAGGCATCCGCCGACGGCCCACGCTACATGTTTCGACGGCAGTTCGCCAACGTACCGTTGCCCTGAAACCAACTGACTCCATTCGGCATTCGACGGCAATCCGAAGGCATCTGCTCGGGCTGATAGACGAGCCGGAAAAGGAGTCGTCGGCCCCGGTGTGTCCGTCCAGCTCACAGGGTGCTCGGATCGAGATTCGACTGTCAGCGCAGATGGCACCCAGTGCGCCGTCACGGAAGCGAGTCGGAATCGACCGGCATCGCTCGACGATGTCAGCAGGTAGTTGACTCAGATCGTTCGCGACTCGGCGTGACCGCGTCACCATCGGATGCTAGCAGATACCGTTCTCGCAGGATCGTCGTGTGGTGCGTCACGTGTCCTGCCGTAATGAAAGCGAGGGCACGGACCGTGAACGGATTTCCACTGGCGACGCCCCGTCGCGTCCACGCTTCGGGCGGAAGGTTTTGAAAGAACGCGAGCGTCGCGGCACGGATCGCCCGGAACTCTTCCACGTGGCTGCGCCAGGGCCGTGCGTCCGCGCCCGCCGTCGACACCGCGATATCCTGATCGAAGCTGGGCAGCGGACTGTCGAACCCACGCGCAAACCACAGCGCGCGGAAGACGAACAGGCGCTCCGTGTCGTTCAGGTGGCTCACGACCTGGCGGATGCTCCATTTGTCGGGGGCATACCGGGCGAGCGATTGCTCTTCGGAAATGCCGTTCAGGAGCGCGAGCGTCTCCGGCAACTGTCCTTCGAGGACACCGCAAATATCGCCTGGCGCGACCTTGTCGATGTACGTGAAGTAGTACTCCGCAGCCTCGGTCCGATCCGGAAATGTCGTGGTCGTCATGCTGAACCTCGGTAATTCTCTCGCAAGCGCCCGAGCACAACAAGAAAAGAACTCCGTTCGACCGACTCACCCGGACCCGTACCGCAACCCCGGGTGCAACGGCGGCCAGGACCAACCCGAACAGCGGACCGACGATCACGGGAAACACGCGCCACGCCACGAGCAGACCGACGATCTGAAACATCGGGTTGCGACTGAGCTCCCGCAGTTTCACCTCGGCGTCCGTCGGCAGGAAGATGGCAATCACGGACGCGCCGTCGAGCGGCGGGAGCGGGATCAGGTTGAACGCGCACAGGAGCACGTTCAGCATCAGGAAGATCGACAGGATCGCGCCGGCAAACGTGCGATCCCCGGAGGCCGAGCTCACGAGCTGGTTGAAGTTGACGCTGTCGGGCGGGATGAACCATCCGCTGGCGAGCCCGATCTTGATCAGGACGAACGCGACGAACGCGACGGCGAGGTTGCCGGCGGGCCCGGCCGCGGCCATCAGCGCCGCCCGCTTGGGGTATTTCGCGGCCCAGTACGGGTCGTACGGCGTGCTCGCCCAGCCGATCGCCCAGCCCTGCGTCAACGACGTGAGCAGCGGCACCACCAGCATGCCGATCGGCTCGCGCTTGATGTGCGGGATGGGGGAGAGCGTCACCTGTCCGCCGTGATACGCCGTGGGATCCCCGCCGCGCAGCGCGACGAGCGCGTGCATCGCTTCGTGAACGGTCGTGGAGAAGAGAAATGCCACGAACCAGAGGAAGCCGATGACCAGCGTTTCTTGATCCATCATCCAGCGGGTCTCCGTTGTAACATGCGGCGCAGGCGTTCGATCGTAGATCAAGGGCGGTGAAGGCGGGAGGAAACTTGACGCGACGCATCCGAATGGCCACGTTGACGATGGTCTTGTTGCCTGGCGTGGCGGGCGCGCAGTCCGCACCGGATTGGAAAGCCGTCGAGGCCGAGGCGACGAGGACGATTCAATCGTACGTCCGCATCGACACGTCGAATCCTCCGGGGGATGTCACGAAGGCGGCCGACTTCCTGGCCGGCATCCTCGAGCGCGAGGGCGTGCCCGTGAAGCGGTACGAGTCCGGTCCGGGACGCTCGATCGTCCTCGCCCGCCTCAAAGGCACCGGCAGCGCGAAGCCGCTCCTGCTCCTGCACCACATGGACGTGGTCCCCACCGATCCCAGCCGATGGAAGCACGCGCCGTTCGGCGCCGAGATCGCCGGCGGCAACATCTGGGGACGCGGGACGATGGACATGAAGGGATTGGGGGTCGTCCAGCTCATGGCGTTCCTGTCGCTGAAGCGGCAGGGCGTCCCGCTCAACCGTGATGTCATCCTGATGGCCGTCCCCGACGAGGAGACCGGCGGCGCGCTCGGGGCCGACTGGATGCGCGCGAACCACTACAGCGAGTTCGAGCCGGAATACATCATCGACGAGGGCGGGTTCGGAAGCCGCGACCTCTTCGCTCCCGGCAAGCTGGTGTTCGGCATCTCGGTCGCGGAGAAAAAGATCCTGTGGCTCAAGGTGCGCGCCGAGGGGATCGCCGGCCACGGCTCGCAGCCCCACGATCAGAATCCCAACGACCGGCTGACGCGCGCGCTCGCGCGGCTGCTCGCCCAGCCGCTGCCGACCGCGCCGTTCGCCGTGCTCGACACGATGAAGGCGCGCGTCGGACCGCTGGCGGTGAACAAGTTCAACAACGCGATCCAACACTCGACCATCTCGATCACCAGCCTGCGGTCGGGGGTCGGCGATCCGCCGAAGGCCAACGTCATCCCGTCGGTGGCGGAGGCGACGCTCGACTGCCGCGTCCTCCCGGGGACGACGAAGGACCAGTGGCTCGCCGAGATCGCCCGGCGCCTCGGCGATCCCGAAATCAAGATCGAGATCATCTACGAAGGGGAAGATCCGATCGTCACGACGCAGGACTCGGCGCTGTACCGGGCGCTCGAGTCGGCCGTGAAGCGGCGGCACCCGGATGCGATCGTGACGCCGATGACGGTCCCCTACGGGACGGACTCGAACGACTTCCGCCCGCGCGGGGTCAAGGCCTACGGCTTCACGCCGGTGATCGTGCCCGCCGCCGGGGTCATGTCGATGCACGGCGACGCCGAGTTCCTGCCGGTCGACGCCCTCGGTCCCGCGATTCAGATTCTGTTCGAGGCGTTGCGGGACACGGTTCGATAGAGAGTGTTCTGTCAAGTTCCCAACTTCCAACGTTCCAACGTCCCAAGGTGCAGTGCCTGGTACCAACTGGTTGAAATGCGCTCCGGCTTCACCTCCAGACACTGGGGTTGGGAGTTAACATTTAGAACGTTGTCGCCGACAGTTTCCACCTTGACACCCGCAGGTGTACTACTGTAGATAATACAGCTAGGTGTTCTACTGTAACTGGTACACCACCTATGCTGCCGTTCAGTATCGCTCTCCGTCCCGGCACGCCGATCCACGAGCAGGTCGTCTACGCCGTCCGCCGCGCCGTCGTCACCGGCCAGATGCGGGCCGGCGATCCGTTTCCGTCGGTCCGCGCCCTCAGCCAGGCGCTCAAGATCAACCCCAACACGGCCCACAAGATCGTCGGCACGCTCACCGAAGAAGGGCTGCTCGCGGTGCGGCCGGGCATCGGCACGGTCGTCGCCGAATCGCGCGCCGGCGGCTCGGCGGCCCGCCGGGACGTTCTCGAGCAGGACGCCGAGCGGCTGGTTGTCGAAGCCCGGCGCGCCGGCGTGCCGCTGAAGGACCTCATCGGCGCCATCAGGCGCCACTGGTCGGGCACGCTCGACCAGGAGGACTAGGAGGGTTTCAAACCGCAGGTCCGGCTAAAGCCGGAGCCACTCGGTTTGACGCTCCAGAACACAACGATGACCATCGCGATCGAGACCGTCGACCTGACACGCCGTTTCGGGCGGACCGAAGCCGTCAACGGCCTGAACCTGCGGGTGCCGGCCGGCAGCATCTTCGCGCTCCTCGGCCCGAACGGCGCCGGCAAGACCACGACGCTCAAGGTGCTGATGAACCTCGTGCGCGCGACCCGCGGCAGCGCGACCGTGCTCGGCGTGGACTCGCGGCGTCTCGGCCCGCGCGAGTTCGAGCGGATCGGCTACGTCTCCGAGAACCAGCGCCTGCCGGAGTGGATGACCCCCGGCCAGCTGTTCGACTACTGCCGCCCGTTCTATCCGAACTGGGACAACGCGCTGCAGGCGAAGCTCGAGTCGGACCTCGGGCTGACGTCGCGCGCGCCGCTGCGCACGTTGTCGCGCGGCACCCGCATGAAGGCGGCGCTGCTGGCCTCGCTCGCCTACCGCCCTGACCTGGTCGTCCTCGACGAGCCGTTCACCGGGCTCGATCCGCTCGTCCGCGACGAGCTGGTCCGCGGCCTGCTCGAGGTCGCGGGGGAGCGTCACGTGGACGGTCCTCATCTCGTCGCACGACATCGACGACGTCGAGCGGCTGGCGGACTGGGTGGGGTTCATCAAGGATGGGCGATTGCTGTTTGCCGAGCCGGTGTCGGCGCTGCTCGAGCGCTTCCGGCTCGTCGAAGTCGTGCCGGTGGGCGACACGCCGCCGCTGATGCCGGCGGACCCTCGCTGGCTGCCGCACGGCACGGCCGGCCGCACGCTCCGGTTCGTGGACACGCATCACGACGCGCCGGACGCCGCTTCCAGAATCGCTTCCGCGTTTCCGGCGTGCGACGTCCGGACGTCGCCGCTTCCGCTGCGCGAGATCTTCGTCACGCTCGCGCGCAACGCATCGACCGCATCGGCACCGGCCTCGCCTGAGCGAGCGGACAGCGCACGCGAGTCGAAGGGGGAGGGAGCATGAAGCTGGTGGCTCATCTCGTCCGCGCGGACGTGCGCCGGTTCAGGCTGCTGCTGGCCGGGTGGGTGCTGATGGAGGTGCTGCACACGGTCTTCACCGGTGTGCAGCCTGTGCTCGACGGCCGACCCGCGCACTGACGACCTCGCTCCAGTCTCCTGGGAACAGTCCTGTTCCTCACGCGATGGCTCGGAATGATCGTCATCGTCGCGCTCGTCGTGCAGACCCATCCGCTCGTCGGCAGCGACGCGTTCTGGATGACGCGGCCGATTCCGCCGCGGGGCTTGCTCGCGTCGAAGATTCTGCTGCTTGGAACGACGTTCGTCGCGGTGCCGGCTCTGTGCGAAGTCGTGCTGATGGCGGCCTGCGCTGTGCCGACCGGACGGATCGTCCTCGATCGCGCTTCAGACCGCCCTGTTCCAGGCGCTCTGGCTCGCGCTCGTCACGGCGCTGTCGGCGACCGACCAGGAACCTCGCCCGGTTCGCGCTCGTCGTCGGCGGCCTGCTGGTGTCGCTCGTGCTGTTGATCAACATCATGTTCGCCGTGGCGATGCGAGACATGCGCGACGACACGGCTGAACGACGTGGCCGGCCGCTCGGCATCGAGTCCCACCGCGGGCGTGGCGTTGCTGCTGGTGGTGCTCGCGGTCGCGTACGCCCTGATCGTCGTGCAGTACACGCACGAGATCCGCACGACGGTCTCGTGAGTGCCGGCGTCAGCGGCCGTCGCCGTCCCGGTCCTGATCGTGTGGGTGTGGCCGTGGCCCGAGCGGCCGCTCCCCGTCCCGGACTGGGCCGGACAGGAATCCGCGCTTCGCCTGAGTGCCGAGTCCACGAAAGGGGAGTTCAGCGCCTCGCGAGCAGGTTGGTCGCCGTGGGGCGCCGCTGAGAGACCTGGCAGGCCGGCCCCGCTCGACTCAGGCTGGGCGGAATCGAGGAGGGCTGGCTGGCCACGGTCCGGCTTGCCGACAGCACCGTGCAGTTCGAGGATGGTGCGACGCTGCGCACCCGCGAAAACGGGTCGTCGTCGACTCGTTCCGTTCGAGTCGGTGGATGAAGTTCCCGATGCGGGTCGTGGTGCGGCAGGTCCTCGGCGTGAGTCAGGTGCATGCGGCAGTCGCTGGGCACTTTTCGCGCCGAGCCCACGCCGGCGATCGTCGCTGACCCAGGCCGATTTCCGGAAGTATTCGGACGCGAGCGGCACCTATCGCGGCCGCTTCCTGGTCGATCTGGATCGCGTCGAGATCGCGGCGGTCCTTCCGCTCCGAGCCGGCGCCGAATACCGCGAGCCGCGCCGTCGCGTCGTGATCGACCAGGTCATCCCGCAGGCGGAGGCCGTCTCTCTCCGGGTGCGTCAGTTCACGATGTCGACGATGTTCGATGCCGACGCCCTGCCGCAGCTGTCGTTCTATCTGCGCAACCGCGAGGCCGCCGATGCCGTAGCCGGGTCGCCCCGCCGTGAGATGGCTCTCGCGAACGGCGGTTTCCGCTCCTGGTCGGCGCCGGATCCGTTGAGTCGGCCGGAGCTGGCACCGGCTTCGGCGTGACGGGCAATTACCTCCGGTTTCCTGACGGCTCCATTTCCACAGGAGCGATCCGCGTCGATGTCAGCGCCGAGCTGGCTGTCGCACGCGGAGCTGGTCATCGTGCGCACGGTTCAGTGGGGTTCGGTGACGAGGACCGTCGAGATTCCCGGCTTCGAGATCCGCGCCGCGCCGCCGCCACCGGCGTGCTGCAGGTCCGATGATCCGCGATAATCCGGCCATGCGCCACGTGACGCTCCTCGCATGCTGACGATCGTCCGCCCGCACGTCGCGGCTCCTGCGGCGCAGGCCGCCGCGCCCGATCCGCGCGGCTACGTCTGCTACCGCGCGACCTCTCCGGTCGCCGTGGACGGCCGCCTGGACGACGGCGCGTGGCGGGACGCGCCGTGGACCGACGACTTCGTCGACATCGAAGGGGACAAGAAGCCGCGTCCCACGCTTCGCACGCGCGCGAAGATGCTCTGGGACGACACCTACTTCTACATCGGCGCCGAGCTCGTCGAGCCGCACGTTGTGGGCCACGATCACGCAGCACGACGCGGTGATCTTTCACGACAACGACTTCGAGTTCTTCATCGACCCGAACGGCGACAACCACGAGTACTACGAGTTCGAGATCAACGCGCTCGGCACCGGCTGGGATCTGCTCCTGCCGCGTCCGTACAAGGACGGCGGCAAGGCGGTCAACAACTGGGAGATCCTCGGCTTGAAGTCGGCCGTGCACCTCGACGGCACGCTCAACGTCGTCACCGACACGGACCGCGGGTGGTCGGTGGAGCTGGCGGTGCCGTGGAGCGCGCTCGGCGAGCTGGCGAGACGGACCTCGCCGCCGGCCGACGGCGATCAATGGCGCGTGAATTTCTCGCGGGTGCAATGGGCGCTCGAGGTCGCGAACGGCGCCTATCGTAAGGTCCCGAAACGACCCGAGAACAACTGGGTCTGGTCTCCGCAGCACGTCGTCAACATGCACCGTCCCGGAGACGTGGGGCTACGTGCAGTTCTCGACCGCGCGGCCCGGGTCCGCCACGTTCAGGCCCGACGCGTCGCTGCCGGCACGCCGCTGGCTCCACGAGGTCTACTACGCGCAGATCGCGTTCCGGCAGAAGAACAAGCGATGGGCCACGAGCTTCGAGGAGCTTCGAGTCACGCTTCCCGCGGATGGTTCACTGACGGCCGGCAGCCTCCATACTGCAGGGACCCAGTGGGAAGCGTCCGTCGCGCTGCGGAGCCGAAGCAGGGAAGAGCGAGCGCTGGAACATCCGCCAGGATTCGCTCGTTTGGGCGGACTGACAGGGTTCCACAGGGTTCCACAAGGTTCCACTGGGTTCCGCAGGGTTCTGTTCCACGGGGTTCCGCAGGGTTCTACTGGGTTCGGGGTCCTCGGGGTTCTGGGTTCAAGTTCCACGGGTTCTGACGAGAATCCTGAACCTGCGATCCGGAATCTGCGGAACCCAGCGGAACAGAACCTCGTGGAACCCGGTGGAACCCTGCGGAACCCTGTGGAACCTTAGTCCGGGAGACGATTGTGACGAGATGTCTGCTGTCGATGCTGATCGTGCTCGCCCTCGCGAGCGGCCTGAACGGTCAGAACACCAACCCGCCGGTCTACGTGACGCTCTGGTTCGACACCGAGGACTACCTCCTGCCGCAGGATGACGATGCGACGAAGCGTCTGGCGGAGATGCTGACGCGATTGGGCGTGCGGTCCACGTTCAAGATCGTCGGCGAGAAAGCCCGCGTGCTCGAAAGCCGCGGCCGCCGGGACGTGATTGCCGCGCTCAAGCGCCACGACATCGGCTACCACTCGAACACCCACAGTCAGCAGCCGACCGTGGCCGTCTATCTCCAGAACGCCGGGTGGGAGGACGGCCGCGCCGAGTTCTATCGCCGCGAGGTCCAGGGCGTCCGCGACATGAAGCGGATCTTCGGCGTGACGCCGGTCACGTACGGGCAGCCGGGGAGCGCGTGGGCGCCGCAGACCTACCCTGCGCTGCGCGATTTGGGGATCGGCATGTACCTCGACGAAGCCGACCACGTCGGCATCGACGATCAGCCCTTCTACTACGGGGGCATGCTGAATGTGTTCAAGATGCGGTCGAACCTCGCGCGCATGGACCTGAGCGGCGGCGCGAGCCTCGCCAACGGGAAGGCCGCCTTCACGAAGACCGCCGGGCAGCTGCGCAGCAAGGGCGGCGGCACGATCAGCATCTACTACCATCCCAACGAGTGGGTCCAGACCGAGTTCTGGGACGCTGTGAACTTCAGGCGCGGCGCCAACCCGCCTCGCGCCGAGTGGAAGCTGCCGGGAACGCGGCCGGCCGCGGAGACCGAACAGGCCTTCGAGGATTTCGAGCAGTACGTCCGCTTCATCAAGGAGCAGCCGGGCGTGAAGTTCGTGACGGCGACCGAGCTGAAGGCGCTCTATGCCGACACGGCGATGACGCGGAGCTTCCGGCAGGAAGATCTGGTGCAGATCGCCCGTTCCGTGCAGAAGGAGATCACGTTTCAGAAGCTCGACGGCTATGCGCTCTCGGCGGCGGATGTGTTCGGCCTGCTCACGGACGCGATGGCCGCGTTCATCGAGCGGAACGCCGGCCCTTCGGCGATGAAGGTGACAGCGCTCGACGGCCCGGCGAGGGTCTACATGCCGTCGACCGGCGGCACGCGATCGTCGAGCTTCCGCTGGACCGCGTTCGCGCAAGCCGTGCGAGAGACTTCCGCCTACTGCCGATCGACGCATCGCGTGCCCGACGAAATCTGGATTGGCGCCGAGAGCCTGTCGCCGGCTGACTACCTCGCCACGCTGGCACGGACCTTCGACGACCTGGCCGCCTCCGGCAAGCCCCCCGCGGACGTGATCCGCCGCGAAGGACACTACACCGCCGACCGTTACGTGGCCGCCGGATTCGCCGGCGTTGTGGGGCTGGGTGATCTTCCCCGAGGGATTCCACGCCCCGCGGATCATGGAGCTGGCGCGGCTGCAGGCGTGGACGTTGAAGCCCGCGTTGCTTCAACGGTGACGTTCATGATTCATGACCTGACCCCCACGCCCGTCAGCGGCCGTCCGGCACGCGCAGGTTCAGCCGCTTCTTCTCGCCGTGGGCGATCGAGAGCGGACTCGAGGAGCTCTCGAGCTGCCGCAGGAACTCAGGGTCGAACCACGCGCCGAACTCCGCGTCGAGCAGCGTGGCCACACGATAGTGACCAGCCCGAAGGCCATGGATGACGAACGCCGCCGTCGTTTCCACCACGTGCTCCCAGCATGCGGCCAGAGCGTGCGCTCCAGTACCGTCTGGTCGGACGGGTAGACCAGGATCAAATACTCGGGCGCCGGCTCGCCGCTTTCGGTGACGATGGTGCCCGAGAGCTCAGCACGCTCATCGGTCAGCGTCACGACGACGCCGGTCACGTTCTGGTTCGCTTTCACCTCCAGCGACTGGTCCAGAACATCCCGGCCGGCGAGCGTCGCCGAGTCCACGAACCATCCCGTTTCTTCCCTGAAGCTCGCCGAGATCCGGTAATCGCCAGGAAAGACATTGGCCAACACGAATCGGCCCGTCGGATCCGGCGTGGCTATCACGGGGCCCTGGTACTTTGACAAAGGGCCGGGGACGGCCGGATCCATCCTGACCTGCACACGAGCGACGATCGCCGAGGGAGGACGGGAGGTCCCGCTGAAGAGAACCTTCCCCTCTACGGTCGCGGCCGGCTGCAGGTCGAGCACGACGTTGCTGATGTCCTCGTCCGCTACAACGACGTCCGCATCTGCCCCGACGTGAAGATTCGGCAACAGTTCGCCGGCCGTCCCGCGCAGGACGAGCCTGTAACGCCCCGGCGGCACGTTCGTGAACCTGAACCGCCCCTCGAGATTCGGACGCGCGCCTTCTACGGCGCCGTCTTCCCTCCAGTCAGCACTGACCAGCATGATGGGATCCATCGACGTGTTCAGCCGGGGCATTCCCACGGCGACGCCTTCGATTCGCGCAAGACGAGTGAGCGCGAGCTGAAAATCCACGCCGGTCCGGTCCTCGTTCGGAGCCACTCTGATCATCGAGGGCAGCGACGGGGTGCCCGGATGGCAGACCGGCGCATAGCCGAAGACCGGATCGACCTGTGGCGGCAGGCGCGCCTCGAGCGCCGCCAGGCGCGGAGCGAGTTGCTCTTGGGCCGCTACCCCCTCGGGGCCGAGCACGTACTCGACGCTTCGACGGAGCCGGTCGATCTCCTTTTGAAGCCGTTGAGACTCGTTCAGCGGTCCGGTCTCGCGGGTCGATACGCAGACCGCATAGTCGCCAGGCTCGACCGAGAGGATGCGATAAATGCCCCGATTGTCGGTGGTGGCGCCGCCGGCCGACAGTGCCCTGCGGTACCCATTCGCCCATGTAGGAGCGCAACGCGCGGACCCGCGCCTCGACCGCGGGTTTGCCGCGCTCGTCCACGACCATGCCGGTGATGACGCTGGGGCGGGGGAGTGGCAGCCGGATGTCGCGATGCTCTCCGTCGCGAAGCGGAATCGCACGTCCGCCGCGGCCGTGCTGGCGCTGACCATGTGTGAAATTCACGAAACCCGGCTTGGAGGCGCCGACCGTATAGCGTCCCGCGGGGAGGTTCGTGAACTGGAATCGTCCATGCTGATCCGTCGCCGTTGAGATTCGGCCGTCCGGAAACACTGGTGCGTAGATCGCGACGGTTGCATCCGCGAGCGGCTCGTCCGAAGACAAGGCCACCACCGTTCCCGAGATGCTGGCAGTTCCGGTTGGAGGCTGGGGAGCTTTGCCTCGCGGGGCTGGATCTCTCACCGGTCCTGGCCTGGCATCGCGCGGGGCCTGCTGACCGTCCACCGCGGTCCCCGCCGCAGGGCAAATCACGACAGTGAGAAGCATGAGGATGATGCGGCAGGTCCGCATGGACGTCGTTCAATTAGACTCGCAGGACTCGAAAGAGTCTGGAGTAGTCCGCTCCGATTCTCTTTTCCGACCCTGCCGAATCCAGCTGTCCGCCTCAACCGGTCCGGCGCACCTTGCGATAGGATGGCGCCATATGCGGATCTTCAACTTGGTCGTGGGCCTTTCGACTCTCGCGGTCAGCGTGACGGCAACCGCTTCGGCCATCGCCGCGCCGGCGCCTTGCGGCGCGGGCGTTCCCGGCTTTCCTTCCACGCTCGAGGGCAGCCGCTGGCCGGGCTGGGGACCGACGGTCGCGAACACGCGATACCAGGACGCGAGCGGCGCCGGCCTGTCGGCGGCTGACGTGCCGCGGCTCAAGGTCAAGTGGGCGTTCGGTCTCGGCGACATCAAGGACGCGCGCGGACAGGCGACGGTCGCCGGCGGCCGCGTGTTCGTGGCCACGCCTGCCGGGACGGCATACGCGCTGGACGCGCGCTCCGGCTGCACGCACTGGACCTTCAAAGCCGACGCGCCGCTCCACGGCGCCGTCGTCGTCGGGCCGGGCGGCGGCGCGGCGAACAAGCTGACGGCGTTCTTCGGCGATCAGGCTGCGAACACGTACGCGGTGGACGCGGCGACGGGCGCGTTGATCTGGAAGGTGAAAGTCGATACGCATGCGACGGCGCGAGTCACCGGCGCGCCGCAGTTGCACGCGGGAGTGCTCTACGTGCCCGTGTCGTCGTACGAGGAAGCGATGGTGCTCGCGCCCGGCTACGGGTGCTGCACGTTTCGCGGCAGCCTGCTCGCGCTCGACGCGGCGACCGGCAAGACCATCTGGAAGACGCACACGATCGCCGAGCCGGCGCAGCCGACGACCAAGAGCAAGACGGGCGCCCAACAGCATGGACCGTCCGGCGCTCCGATCTGGTCGGCGCCGACATACGACGAGCGACGCAACGTCGTCTACGCCGCGACGGGGAACAACTACTCGGACCCGCCCACGAAGAACAGCGACGCCGTGATCGCATTCGACGCGAAGACCGGCGCGATCCTCTGGTCGCGGCAGTTCGTCGCCAACGACGCGACCAACATGGGCTGCGATTTCCCCGGCAAGCCCGCCTGTCCCGGCTCCGACGGTCCCGATGCGGACTTTGGCCAGCCGCCGATGCTCGTTTCGTTGCCAGGCGGCAAGCGCGCCCTGGTGATCGGGCAGAAGTCCGGCATGGCGTACGCGATCGATCCCGACGCGCAAGGCGCTCTGCTCTGGGAAGCGCGCGTGGCGAAGGGCGGCAAGCTCGGCGGCATGCAGTGGGGCTCGGCCGCGGACACGGCCAACATGTACGCCGCGATTTCGGATGCCTCGATCAGGCCTTACGCCGATCCGAAATCGCCCATGGGCTTCAGCATGGACATCGCGCCGGACGTCGGCGGTGGACTGGTCGCGCTCAACCTGAGCACCGGCAAGGAGGCGTGGCGCGCGATGCCGGCCGCGGTGTGCGGCGCCCGCAAGCACTGCGGCCCGGCGCAGTCGGCGGCCGTCACGGTGATTCCCGGCGTCGTGTTCTCCGGCGCGATGGATGGACACCTGCGTGCCTACGACACGGCCGCCGGCAAGGTGATCTGGGATGTCGATACCATGCGCGAGTACGAGACCGTGAACGCCGTCAAGGCCAGCGGCGGATCGCTCGACGTCGGCGGCGCCGCGGTCGCCGGCGGGATGCTGTTCGTGAGCTCCGGCTATTCGTTGTGGGGCGGCACTCCAGGCAACGTGCTGCTGGCGTTTTCAGTGGAGGGTAAGTAGGTCGTTGATCGTTGGTCGCAGGTCTTGCCCGCCGTCGCTTGTCGCGCGAGAGGTACGGCGACAAGCTTGGCGAGGCCCGCCGAAGCGCGCCTGATCGTGGACGCGCGAAGGCGGGGTCTCTGGTAGGTCTTCAGTCGTGTGGACTGAGTGCTTCTGTTCAAACCCGGGACCGGCTCGCTTGCAGGCCTGAATGAAGGCCTGCGCTACGTACTCGAACACCTCCTGATCTCCTGTTCAAGGATGCGCTGCGGACCGGGTGAGCCATGATCCCGCCAGACGAGCTCAGAAGAACGAACCGTTGCTGTGGTCGGCCGGCAAGGGCACTGATGTCTGGGAGCTGTTCTGCGCCTGCATCGCGGGAGATCTGGAGTCGGTCACGCGCCTGGTGGCGGCGGACCCGTCGCTCGTGCGCGCCCACTACGAATACCGGACGCCCCTGTCCTTCGCCGTGCGCGAGAATCAGCTCGACGTCGCGGCGTTCCTGCTCGATCACGGTGCGGATCCGCTTGGCGTGGGCGGCGACCTCGTCGAAGCGGCGCGCGATCGCGGATACGTCGAGATGGAGGCGCTGCTCACGAGCCGGTATGCGAGCCTTCACGACGCCTCGTCGAAGGGAGAACCCGTCGCGGCGGCGATCCGCGAACGCGATCCTGAAAAGGTGCGGACGCTGCTCGACGAAACGCCCGAGCTCCTGCACGCCGGAGACGGCCGATCCAGTCAGCCGATTCACTGGGCGGTCATGACCCGGCAGATCGACATCATCGACGACCTGCTGCGCCGCGGCGCGAACATCGACGCGCGCCGTCAGGATGGCGCCCATCCCGTCGAGCTGACCAACGGCGACTACTTCTTTCGCGGCTGGCGCGATGTGCCGAGAGAGCTCGCGCCCACTCCGGACGACGTGCTCGCGCACCTCCTGACGCGCGGCGCGTACTGCGACATCTGGACGGCCGCGCATCTCGGAGACCTCGGGCGGGTGCGCGCGCTGCTCGATCGAGGATCCGTCGCTCGTCAACCGCGTGGCCGACTACGGCAACACCGGAGCACCACTGGTCAAGGCTGCCGCCGGAGGACACATCGACATTGTCAGGCTCCTGCTCGAGCGGGGCGCCGATCCGAACCTGCGGGAAGAAGGCAATGCGCCGCACGGCCGTGGGTTGTATGCCGCCGTTTACAACGGACACGTCGAGATTGCCCGGCTCCTGCTCGAACATGGCGCCTATCCGAATCCGGAAGTCGAAAGCTCGGCGGACGCGCTGAGCATCGCGATCATGAACTCCGACACGAGGATGATCGATCTGCTGGCCTCGTACGGCGCGATCTGGCAAATCCCGGTGCAGCTCGCGCCTGAGCCGGCATCCAGCTGAACGCGTATGGGATGGCCCTCCTCGCTCACCTACCGCGAAATCGCCGCGAGGAACGTCAAGCGTTCCGTCGGCATCCTGGCCTGTTACGGCGACATCGAAACGGCGGCGGCGCTCTTCGCGTCCGACCCGGCGCTGGCCGACGACCCGGCCGCACTGGCGAGCGCGGCGGGAAGCGGCGACGAGGCGTTTGTCAATCTGATGCTTCGCTACCAGCCGGACCTGGCCCGGCGCATCGCCGTCGTCGCGAAGACGCGCGAGCTGACCGAGTTGCTGTTTCGCCACGGCATGGACCCGAACCGGCCGAACTGGCTGGGGATTACACGTCTGCACGAGTTCGCCGATCAGGGCGCGATCGACAGCGCCGCCATCTTCATCGATCACGGCGCCGATCTGCACGCACGCGACGAGGAGTTCCGTTCGACGCCGCTCGGGTACGCGGCGAAATCCGGCAAGGCCCGCATGGTCGAGTTCCTTCTCCGGCGCGGCGCCAGGCCGATCCTCCCGGACGATCCGCCGTGGGCGACGCCGCTGGCATGGGCGACGCGTCGAGGGCACCATGAGATCGTTCAGCTGCTGACGGCCGGCGTTGGAACAGGAGATCAGGAGATCAGGAGATCGGGTAGATCACGACCGTCAGATCGGCCGTGTAGTGCCCGATCTTCAGGTCGGCCCGGGCAGGGCCCGGCTGGCCTAAAGGCCAGCGCTACAGAGTGATTAGAGGAGCCGATCGTTCGACTAAACAGCGACTGTGATTCTGGGGAGCGCCGGACCGATCCGAGGACGGAGCGCTTCCCTGAGGACGAGAAGCATGCCGGCGATCCAGACGACGTGCCCTTCGCGCGGGTACATGCCGTGGTAGTGAAACACAATCCAACAGAATGGGATCATCGCGAGTACGGCGATCGCAAGCACTCGGGTAGTGCGGGCTGATGGTCTGAGAAACACGAACAAGGCCGCGACGAGAAAAGTGGGATTGATCCACCCGCTGAGCAACACGCCGAGGTAGTCAAGTAACCTGTTCTCGAACAACCCCTGATGACCGAAGAGATTTGGCCCCCAGGGAAACCTGAGCGCCATCCATGCGCAGTCGTAGCCTGGCATTGGTGAACCGCGGAAGTGTCCAACAGCCATCAGGAAGAAGCTGCCCACATACAGCGTCAACCCGATACCGAGAATCGCGCTCCGGCTGAATCTCATTCACCACAATAGAGCGCCACTGGGTGTGAAGTCCTGAAGAGGACCTGAAGAATGGCTGAAAATCAGAGGATTCGGGGCGATTTCAGAGCGGCGGATTGAAAACCGGACGTCCGGCTGCGACAGCCGGATACCACCTGCGGTTTTCAACGATCTTCAATCCTACCCCCCCAGCGCGAAGAGCTTCCCGTCCTGCGACCCGATGACGAGCCGGCCCGACGCGATCGCGGGGGACGCCGACAGCGGTCCGCCGGCGTCGAACTGCTGGATGGACGCGCCGGTCGCCGCATCGAAGACGTAGAGCTTCCCGTCGTTCGATCCGACGTAGACGCGGCCGGACGCAACCACCGGCGACGAATCGACGCGCGCGCCGGTCTGGAACGACCACGCCTCCTTGCCCGTGCGCGCGTCGAGCGCGTGCATCAGCTTGTCGCGGCCGCCGACGAACACGCGGCCGCCCGACACCGCGGCCGACGAGTAGAACGGAAAATTGCGCTGGGGATGACGGTAGGTCCACACCATCTTCCGGCTTTTCAGATCGACTGCCAGCACCTCGTTCTCGTACGTGCCGTAGTAGGCGCGGCCGTCGAGGATCGCCGGGGACGCGCCCGTGTACGCGCCGGAGGAAACCTTGAAGATCTCCGTGCCGTCTCTGACCCGAATGCCGCGGAGGATCTCGTCGCAGCCGGCGATGTAGGCCACACCGTTGACGACCGACGGCGTGGCGTGCACGTATCCTTCAGTCCTCGCCTTCCACGCCAGCTTGCCGGTCTTCGCCGCGAGCCCGTACAGGTGCGAGTCGTACGAGCCGATCAGCAGCAGGTCGCCGGAGACCACCGGCGAGGATTTCACTTCGCCGCCCGTCTTGAACGTCCACGCCGCCTTGCCGGTCGCGACGTGGACCGCGTGCACGGTGCCGCTCGTGTCGCCGATGTACACGAGCCCGTCCGCCACCGCGGGCGACGACTCGCCGATCCCGTCGGGCGACGCCCTGTATTTCCACTTGAGCGATCCGTCCGCCAGGTTCACCGCGTGGAGATCGCCCGTCTGCGATCCGACGTAGACGACGCCGTCGACGATGGCGGCCGAGGACTCGATCGAATCACCCGCCTCGTAGGTCCAGAGCAGCTTGAGCGTCGGCGGGAGCGTGGCGGCCGACGTGCCGAGGAGCGGGGCGGAGCCGCGGAATTGTGGCCAGCTGTCCGCCGGGACCTGAGCGCTGGCTGAGATAGCGGAGAGGACGGAGATAACGGAGAGGACTGAGGCAACGACGAGGGCAATCACACGGAGCAACGGAGGAACGGAGGAATTCAAATTATGTGAAATTCTCCGTTTCTCCGTTGCCTCCGTGTTAGAGCCCCTCCGCTCACTCCGTCCCCTCCGTGACCTCTACTTGGATCCACCAGCGCCTTCGGCGAGGGCGACGAGCTGATTGCGATTGACGATGAAGAGCGTGCCGTGTGCGGGCACGGCCGTCGAGTACACGGAGCTGCCCATGTTGTTCTCGACGAGCACCTTCAGCGTCTTTTCAGCGGGGATGATGGTGATGTCGCCGTCCTCGTCGCCGAGGTACACCTTCCCGTCGATCACGATCGGCGATCCCCAGATCGCGGCGAACATGTCGTGCGTCCAGTACGGCTTGCCGGTCTTGATGTCGACGCGCGTGCAGGAAGCCGCTGAAGTCCGAATAGAAGAGGATCCCGTTGTAGATCGCCCCCGTCGAGATCGAGCGGCGGATCTTGTCGTAGTGCCACAGCTGGCCGGTCTTGGTGATGTCGCCGGTCTTGGTCGGATCGATCGCGTACAGGTGGCCGACGCCCTCGCCGTGCTCCGGGTCCTGCCCGTTGGCGATGTAGACGATCCCTTCGTGGAACACGGGCGTGCTGATGACCTCGTTGCGGGTCTTCGGCCAGACCGAGTCCTTCGGGTTCAGGTCGAATTCCCAGAGCTTCTTCCCGGTCAGCGCGTCGTAGCCGCGCACCCAGCCGTCGCCCTGGCCGAGCGCGACCTGCACGGCGGTGCCGACCTTGCCGACCGCCGGCGACGACCACTGGCCGTGGAGGACCTTTTCGCCCACCGAGTTGTCTTCCCACGCGAGCTTGCCGGTCTTCTTGTTGACGGCGATGATCGACGGCGCCTTCGGCGAGGGCACGTTGACGTGGCTTTCGTCCTGGCCGTTCGACGTGTTGACGAAGATCAGATCGCCGTGGACGACCGGCGAGCCGTTCGCCATGTTGTGCTGCATCACGCCGAGCTCTTCCATCATGTCGTAGCGCCAGATGACGTCGACGTCGGTCTCGCGCACGCTCTTTTCGTCCTTCACGAGGCCGTCGTTCGAGCCGTCGCGGAACCCGTCGAGGTCCACCGCCATCAGCTCGCCGCGGTTGGACACGTAGTACGCCGTGCCGTCCTCGATGAGCGGCGACGAGCAGATGCCCTGGAACGGCCAGTCGTTGGCGCGGCCCGCCGTGAGCTTGTCGTGAACCGCCTGCCACAGGAACTGGCCGTCCGACACGCGGAACGCCATCAGGATGCCCTTGTCCCCCTTGATGTTCGGATCGCGCATCGCCTCGTTGTTCGTGCCGACGAGCACGATGTCTCCCGAGACGACCGGGTTGCCGTACGTCTGGGAGCCCAGCTCGGCGACCCACTTGACGTTCTTCTTCGTCTTGAGGTCCCAGGTCGTCGGCAGGCCCTTCATGCTCGAGACCATGTTGCGATCGGGCGTGCCGCCCCACATCGGCCAGTCGGGGCTTCCGGGATCCGACGGCGCGCTGCGGGCCGCAGCCCCGGCGATCAGGCTGCTCACCGCGGCAAGGGTCAGTGCGAGGATGGTCGTCTGTTTCAGCATTGATATCTCGAACCTACTTGGCTGTCTTGTTTTTGTAGACCTGAATGTTGTCGTAGTAGATCTCCGACCCGCCGCCGACCCTCGACGGGGCGTCGGCGTACAGGCCCGGCGCTCCCTTGAGGTTGCCGATCGGATCGATGCGCTCGACCGTCCACGCGGCCGGCTCGGGCTGTCCCTTTCTGCCACACTTTGCCGCGCGCGCGGACCTTGCCCGCGCCCATCGACTGCACCTCGAGCTTCATGACGTACCACGTGTCCGCCTTCCACGGAAACGCGACCCTCGCGGTCCGCGCCGTCTCCGGTTGCCACGGCTGCAGTTCGAGGCGCTCGTGGACGCCGGACAGCATCAGTTCGTACCGCTGCGCCACGATGCCGACGTCTCCGCGCTGGCGGCGGCGTTCGAGCGCGCGCACGTCGGACTGCGATGGTGTAGTCGCTGTAGTCGGGTCCGCCGAAGAACGGGCGGCAGCGCTTCGCGAACGCGAAGTCGTTCTCGGCGAGCTTCACGAGCACTTTGCTGCCGTCGAGATCGCGCACCGCGAACTTGCCCGTCGCGTTGATCCAGTGCGCCGGCGGGACGGCGCTGCCGTCCTCGAAGTCGAAGGTCCACGGCAGGTCCGGGATGACGCGGATGCGCGCGGCGCCGGTGAGCGCGCCGACGGCCGCTTTCACGAGGCCGGCCTGCGCTCCCGACTTGGGATCGGCCGTGAACGTCCCGTTCGCGATCGTCCCCTTCAGGTTCTCGAGCGTCCAGGTGGCCTGCGGCGCGGCGCCTCCCTGCACTCTTCCGTTCGCGTCAACGGCTCGGGCCCCGATCGTGACCGATTGACCCGGCTTCAGAATCAGCTCGGTTGGCGTGACGAGAAGCGCGGCGGGAGCTGCGCCGCCGGCGGCCGCCACCGGACCAGGTCCCGGGGTTGGAGGAGGCGCCGGCTTGCCGGCCGGCGTTCCTTTCGGTCCGATCGCGTAGAGCGCGTCCATCGACGCGAGGTAGACGCGGCCGCGCGCGACGGCAGGCGACGCGACGATCGCCTGCGGCTTGCCGTCGGATCCGTTCGGCAGCACGTCCTCGTCCACGACGTCGACGCCGTCCGCCCGCGGCTTGAGGATGTAGAGCTTCCCGTTCTCCGTGCCGACGTACAACTTCCCGTCGGCGAGCACCGGCGACGACTTCTGGATGGTGCCGAGGTTCTTGCGCCAGAGCTGCCGGCCGTCCTTCAGGTCGAAGGCGAACAGCACGCCGCCGTTGTCCACCAGATAGAGCCGCTCGCCGTCAGAGACCGGCGATCCGTATCCCGCCTGCACGTCGCGAACGATCCAGCGCGCGTCCTTGTCGGTCAGCGTGCCCTTCGACGCCGCCGGCACCGCCGCCACCATCCCCATCTCGCTCGTGCCCAGGTTTTCCTCGCTGTGCGTCACGATCACGTCGTTGCCGACGACCAGCGCCGCCGTGTTCAAGCCGCGCTGGCTGACTTTCCAGTTCCACACCGGCTCCCCGGTTGCGATCTTCAGCGCGTGCATCGCGCCGTCGCTGCCGCCCGAGAACATCGTCCGCGTCCCGTTGATGTCGGCGACGAACGGGTTCGCATAAATCGTATCGGTCGGCCGGCCTTCAGGCGAGCCGACCCAGCGGATCTGCCCGTTGCTCTTGTCGAAGGACACGAACCGGTGCGCGCCGCCGGCGAGCTGCCCCCAGCTGAACGTCAGCCCGCTGACAATCAACTGATCGCCGTCGATGATCGGTGACGACACGCGTCCACCGTGCGTCGTCCACATCCCGAGCTCCTCGGCGAGGGATCGTTCCCACAGCAGCTTCCCGTCCTTGCTCAACGACATGACCAGGCCGTTGCCGCTGATCGCGAAGACGTTGCCGGTCGCCGCGTCGACGACGGGGGAGGCCCAGGCGATGCGGTGCGGCGGCACGTCGCTCGTGAACAGGTTGTATTTGTGCTCCCACAAGAGCTTGCCGGTATCGGCGTTGAAGCACATCAGGCGTTCCTGCAGGGTCGCGCCGGCTCCGGCCGTGTTCTGCAGGTAGAGGCGATCGCCGAACACCACGGGACCCGATCGTCCGCCGAACGGCACGGTCCAGGCCAGGTTCTCGCCGGCGGGTGACCACGCGGACGGCAGGCCGGTCTCGGTCGACACACCGGTGCGGGCCGGGCCGCGCCACTCGGGCCAGTCCGCGCCCCGAAGCACGGCCGTGGCCGGAAGCACGAGCCCAAGCATGAGCCAGACGTAGGGGCGGCGAATGGAGTGCGGTTTCATAGGTGACCTATAAGGATACAGCTCAGCTTCCAGCTTCCGGCTTCCAGCGTGGTTCCAGCCTGGTCGCTCGCGGCTGAAAGCAGATAGCTGAATAGTTTATCAATTCACTTCCAAGGCCCCACCACAGTTCCTGCTCCCACCTTCTGCCATCCGCTCGTTCACCAATGCTCTGCTGGTAGCGGGAAGCTGGAAGCTGGTACGTCCATCACAACGCTCGTACCAACGATCGGGACGCGCACGGGATGCCGCTTATAATCGGCAACTCGACACCCCTATAGGAGCTTCATACGCATGCCGCGCTTCCACCGCTACACCCTCGCCGCGTTCGCACTCATGGCAGCGTCCGGCGCGCCAGCCGCCGCCGAGAACTGGCCGCAGTGGCGCGGGCCCGGCAGCCAGGGGATCTCGAACGAGACGCAGCTCCCGACCGAGTGGGCGGCCGGCAAGAACGTGGCGTGGAAGACGGAGCTTCCCGCCGGGCACTCGTCGCCGATCGTCTGGGGCGATCGGATTTTCGTGACCTCGGCCGTCCAAGGGGAAGTCGTGCCCGGGGCGAAAGCCGCAGTCCACACCATGGACGGGAAGGAGTTCATCCATCCCGACAGCGTGGCGGCGGATCGCAAGCACACCCTGAAGGTGCTGGCGATCGACGCGAAGAGCGGGAAGATCCTCTGGGATCGCACGGCGTACGAAGGCACCGTCTACGACGCGCGTCACCGTCGCAGCGGCTTCGCCGGGCCGACCGCGGCCACCGACGGCACCATGATCTACGCGTACTTCGGCCCCGAGGGGCTCTACGCGTACGACTTCTCGGGCACGCTGGCGTGGAAAGCGGTCGCGAAGTTCAGGACGCTCGGCCTCGGGACCGGCACCTCTCCGGTGATATTCCAGAACCTGGTGATCATCCAGCGCGACGAGAACGAGGGAAAAGAGTCAGTCATCGCGGCGTACGACAAGCGGACCGGCAAAGAGGCCTGGACCACGAAGCGCCCGGTGCAGCTGAGCTGGAGCACGCCGGTCCTGGTGCCGGCCGGGGACCGCGTCGAGCTCGTCACCAACGGCAACGAGCTCGTGATCGGCTACGACCCGGCCACCGGCAAGGAGTTGTGGCGCACGCCCGGCGTCGACAGCAACGCCATCCACACCCCGCTCGCCGGGAAAGGCCTCGTCGTCGTGACGGCCGGCTACCCGGCGAAGAAGGTCATCGCGATCCGTCCCGGCGCGGTCGCCGCCGACAAGCGCGTGGCGTGGGAGTACGCGAAGGGAACCGGCTACGTCGTCTCGAACATCCTGTACGGCGACTACATCTACCTGCTGACCGACAACGGCGTCGTCACCTGCCTCGATGCCCTCACGGGGGCGATCACGTACGAGGGCGGCCGGCCGCCGGTGCCGTCACACTTCATGGGCTCGCCGGTCGCGTTCGGCGGCTTCATCGCGATGACGAGCGAGGACGGCGAGACGTTCATGCTGAAGGCAGGTCCGCGACACGAGATCGTCCGCACCAACACCGTCGACGAGCCGGTCTACTCGTCGCCCGCGATCGCCAACGGACGCATCTACATTCGGGGGGAAAAGCACCTGTTCGCGATAGGGGAACGGTGAACGTTCTTGGTTCTCGGTTCTCGGTTCTTGGTTTCCGTTTCCGTGTCTCCGTTCACGACCGAACGCGGAGAACGAACAACCGAGACAGCCTGAACCGAGGACCAAGGACCAAGAACGGACACCGTTCAGAACACCGCTCTGTACCCCCAACTGAAACCGTCGTGGATCCTGCGCCGAGAGGATCCGGCCGAAGGTCGGCGATCCGAAGAACGCGTCGGGCAGATCGTAGTTGATCCGGTTGAGCAGGTTGAACGCTTCGAGCCGGAGCTCGACGGTGCTCGTCAGTCCAAAGCGGATCGGCTTGACCAGCGCGACGTTGAGGTTCGAATACCCGGGCCCCCGGTAGGCATTCCGTCCGCTGTTGCCGAACGTCCCGAACGCCGGCATCGAGAACGCCGAGGTGTCGAACCACTCGTCGGCGGTGCCTTCATCGAGCGACGTGTCCCCGTTGACGTTGGGACGATCGTTGTAGCCGAACCCGAGGTTGGATCGGCCGGTGTTGCTGTTGTCCACGTCGGGCAGCAGCGCCACCGTAAACGGCCGGCCGGTCTGAAACGTGAAGACCAGCCGCACTTCCATGTCGGCGAGCGCCTTGCTCAACCACCCCTGATTGGCCAGCATCGGCTGCCCCGTCCCGAACGGCACGGGCATGATGGCCCCTGCCGTGAACCGGTGCCGGATGTCGAATGACGACGGGCCGCGCTCGGCGGCGGGGTCGAGGCTGTTCTGTGGAAAGTTCGGATCGCCCGCGCTCGTGAAGAAGCCCGACGCGTCGTCGGTCGACTTGCCGAGCGTGTAGGCCATGTGCACCGACATGCCGTGGGCCGGCCGCTGCTGGTAGCGCACCTGCAGCGCGTTGTAGCGGGACGTGCCGCGCGACTCGATGAGCGTGATGTCGGCGAACATGGGGTTCGGCCTGGCGCCGCGCGGAGGCCTGGTTCATGTCGCGCGCCGAGATCAGATCGTGGCCGCGGGAGCCGACGTAGGCGATCTCGATCGCCCGGCTCTGCCCGATCTGGTGCTGCACGTTGACGTTCCAGTGCTCCATCCACGGCGTCTGCAGGTCGCGCTGGTACGCGGTCGCCGACTGCGGAATGAACGCGGGGAAGGGAAACGGATTGGCGAGCGTCGGTGCGTTGCCGGAGCCGCCGGGAAAGAACACGCTCAGGTTGAAGTACGGAGGGTTGAAGAAGAGCCCTTCGGACGTGGCCAGCTGACCCTGGTTGTAGTAGATGCCGTAGCCGCCGCGGAGCATCCTGCGGGATTCGGAATCCATGGCCCAGGCGAAGCCCACGCGTGGCGCGAGGTTGTTGCGATCGGGCTCGTAGCCGCCGCGCGGCATGTTGCCGGTGCCGACGGGCACGAGCTGCCCGGTCGCCGGATCGTAGAGGTTCGCGCGATCGTCCGCGTCGACCGGCGGCGACGCGTACTCGTAGCGCACGCCCGCGGAGATCGTCAGCGCGGGCGTGCCCGCCAGTCGTCGTGCGCGAACAGGCTCCAGCTCTGCGCGCGCAGGTTCTGCGGGTTGTCGAGCCGCGCGCCGCCGGTCAGGACCGGGAAGGCCCATCAGCAGATCCGCCAGCGCGTTGCCCGTGTAGCCCTGACTCGACGAAGGTCAGAAAGCCGCGTGCCTGCACGTCGCGGTAGGCGCTCTGGCGCACGCCGTACCATTCGCCGCCGAACTTGGCGAGGTGCGTGCCCCGCGCCCACGTCGCCGTGTCGGACAGCTGGAACGTGTCGGAGGTGCTTTCCTGCGGCGTGGTGTACTCGTGGCCGAGGGACGAGAAACCCGGCGACGGAAATCACGCTGAGGCCGGCGTCGCGCGGGATTGGACGTCAGCGCCGGCACGCCGACCGACGCGTTGCTGACGGCGGTGTTCTCGGCGAAGACGCCGATCGAGACGCGGTTGTACCCGAACCGCACGTCGTTGACGAGCGTGGACGTCGGGGTGTGCGTGAAGGTCGTCGCCAGGTTCTGCCCGCGGCGCGGGACGTCGGTGCCGAAGCCCGGAATCAAGGCGAACGCCGGGCCGGCAAACGGATCGAAGAAGCGCCGATCGCTGAAGCTGTACCGGGCCGTCAGCGTCCGGCCGCCGCCGAACGACTGATCGATCCGCGCGTCGACCTGATCGACGTCGTCGCGCCGGGTCGGCGACGACACGAAGTTGGCGAACGGGCTGCTGCGGTTCGGCTCGGGATACAGCGCCGCGATCGCCCGGCCGGACGGGCTCTGGAAGAACTCCGGGATGACACCGCCGGGGAACGGCTGCCCGAGGAGGAAGTTGAACGGCTTCGCGAACAGGGACTGCGAGAAATCCCCCGTGCGCTCGGCCGGCGTCGGCACGTTGGTGATCCGTGTCACGCCTTCGCGCAGATGCGTGCGCTCGTAGTCGGCGAAGAAGAACGTGCGATTGCGCACCACGGGACCGCCGATCGAGCCGCCGAACTGGTGGCGGCTGTAGTCGGGCGCCGGCTCGTCTTCCGGCGCGAAGTGATTGCGCGAGTCGAGCGCGCCGTTGCGGAAGAACTCGTACGCCGACCCCGAGATCGTGTTCGCTCCCGACTTCGTGATCACGTTGATCTGGCCGCCGGCGTTCCGGCCGAACGACGCGTCGTACGTGGACGTGTGCACCTGGAACTCGCGGATCGCATCGACCGGCGGCCGCACGCCCGGCGTGTTCAGCTTCGGATCGATGTTGTAGACGCCGTCGAGCAGGAACCCGTTGAAGTCCTCCCGGGCGCCGTTCACCGACAACGCGAAGTCGCCGCGGCTCGAGCTCGCCGAGCCCTGGGGCGGCGGGGCGGTGCCCGGGGCGAGCAGCGCCAGCTCGAGGAAGTTCCGGCCGTCGAGCGGCAGCCCGGTCACCTGCCGGTCGTCGATGAAGGTGTGCAGCTCCGGCGAGTAGCGGTCCACCGGCATGAACGGCGCGGTCACGTCCACCGCCTGCAGGACGTCGCCGACCTGCAGCGGCACGCGCAGCCAGAATTCCTCGTTCATCGCCAGCTCGGCGCGCGCCACGAACGGCCCGAACCCGCTCTGGCGCACGTCGATGCGGTAGGTGCCCGACGGCAGCTCGGGGACGGTGAAGCGGCCCCGTTCGTCGGTCCGCGCGACCCGCTCGTCGTTCGTCGCTTCGCGCGTCACGCGCACCTCGACGTTTGCGAGCGGCGCCAGCGAAGCATCCACGACCTCCCCTCTGATGGCCGCGCGGTGCTGCTGAGCCGAGAGCGGCAGCGCCGGGACGAGGCTGATGAGAAGGACGGCCGCGAACGTTCTGAGGAGTGGCTTCATATGGACGGATTTGACGCTGGATCCGATGACATCGATCGGCCGGGCGGGAACCACGGCCAGCAAGGCTCACTCAATGATACATGGCTGAAATGGTGAAGTGGACCACAGCCCGCGAGTCCCGAGTCCCGAGTCCCGAGACCTACCTCGGCCCATACACTTTGATTTCCCGCTCGAGCCAGCGCGCCGCGGGGTGGACGCGCAGGTACCGCACCGGCACGTCCGGCACTGTGAGCCGGACCGGTACCTCGAGCGGCTGCTGCACGGCGGCCACGAATGCCGGTCCGCCCGTCCAGTCTTCCCAGACCGTCGTCCATGTCTGGCCGTCCAGCGATCCTTCGACGGCCACGCGCCGATCCAGCTCGAGGTAACGCCATTTGAGCGCGAACCCAATCGTGCGCACCACGCGCGGCGTGCCGAGATCGATCTCCAGAGTGTCCACCGGCGCGGCACGAACCACCGCGGGCCAGGCGTCGCCGACCGGGGCCACGCGCGCAGCCGCCTGCGCAGGCAGCACGAACAGCGCCCCTCCGCTCGAGCTGCCATGCGGCTGGATTCCGGGAAGACCCTCCACCAGCCTCAGGAAGTGGCCGCCGTGGTCGAAGTTGCCGTTCACGCTGATCACGAGCGGCCGCCCGCGCGCGAGCTCCGTGAACACGCTGGGATCCCGCCGGCGCAGCGCGTGAGACAGAATCGCGTAATGCGGCGGGATGTGCCCGCTGTAGCCGTTGACGATCGGCCGGCCGTGGTGCATCGATCGATACATCGCCGCCGTATCGATCGCGCCTTCGTTGGGAAGCTCCAGCACCAGCGCGTCAGGGACGGCCGGCAGGATCGCGCGGCCCGGCGGGACGGCGAGCGGCATCGACAGCATCAAGCCGTCGGCGGCCAGCCCGGCGATGGCCACGGCCGCGACGACGATCCGAAGCGCCCGCCGCTTCGGCAGCACGCGCAGGGCGCCGAGTCCGGCGGCCATCGCGAGACAAAGGGTGCCGAGCATCGCGAACCTCGCCGGTACGCGGAGCGAATTGAAGCCGGGCAGCCAGGTCAGCACGTTGTAGGGCCTCAGCCAGGCGCCCGGCGAGCCGTGAGGCCCGGGCCCGAATGCGAACGCCCACATGATCACCGCGGCCGCGGCATAGAACAGAAACGGTGAGCGGCCCGGCGACGGACGCCGCCATCCCACTCCAGCGCGCACGGAACGCGCGCCGGGGGCCAAACCAGTTCGAAGGCCGGCCGCGCATCCCGCGATCACGAGCGCAACCGACATGACGCCCGGGAAGAGGGAGACTTCCGTGGTTTCAGTCGGCGTCGGCGGCCACAACGCGAGCATGCCGGAGGCGTGGAAGAACGAAGCGGCCTTCGCGCTGAAGTTAGTCATCTCCCCGGGCGTGCGCGCCAGGCCGAGCGCGCGGTGGACCTCGTCGTACTTGAGGAGCACCGGGCACGAGCGGAAGCGATGCGACGACCCATGTCGCGGCCAGGGTGAGCCCGCGTGCGTAGTCGCGCGTCCAGTCGACGAACCACGCGAGCCACAGCGCGATCAGCACGGGGAAGAACAGGAGGTAGTAGCCGTTCGACAGCGCCTGAACCAGCCAGGCGAACGCAAACACCGCCAGCCACCGGCGCTTGCCCTCGTCCAGAAATGCGTGCATGCCGAGCAGCGCCAGCGGCATCCACTGCGACGTGAGGACCTGCAGGTGCGCCAGCTGCCCCGCACGGTAGGGTCCGAACCCATAGGCCAGCCCGGCGCACCACGCCGCGATCACGGCGGGACCCTCGCCGCATGCGGGACCGGCCAGGCGCCGCACCAGCAGGAACGCGAAGAACCCCGACAGCGCGAACGACAGGATCAGCGCGATGTTGTACGCCGTCAGGGGACTGGCTCCGAGGAGCTGCGGCGGTGTCGAGACGACGCCGATGCCGGCCAGATGTTCCGAGAGCGCGAGCGCGTCCGCCATCGGATGAAAAATCGGCGGACTCCACCAGCGGTCCGTGAACGGCACCGCCTGCGCGTTCCACCAGAGCAGCCAGGTGTTGAGAATGGGGTCGCCGGGATCGTGCGGCACGCGCGACGTGATGTGCGACGCGAGGGGCCAGGTCCAGAACACGGCAAGCGCCACGAAGGCGACGAACGCTCCGATCGCGCCCCGGCGCATGCCGCGCCAGAATAGCTCAGTCGCTGACGAATCCGTCAGGTCCGCTGACAATCCTGTAAACGCCGCGCCCTTGGCCATACTCCGTGCCGATCGCCCGGACTCCCTCTCAGACAACGACTTGCGGCGCATTTTTCGCGCGCCGCCGACTGGTCCTGGCGTTGCACTACAAGTGTCATCATGTCCAGTCTTGCGGCTAGCGATCATCCCGAAGCCCCGCTGTTTTCCGACGGGGTCGGCGAACGCGTGGTGGCCGCCGATGGCGCCACGGGTGAGCTGCTGCAGATCCTCCGCCTGCGCCCCGCGCTCCTCGCCGTGCCGTCGTTCGAATTCGCGCTGCGCGAGCGCACCGCGCGCCTCGCGAATTTCCGCCACGCCTACTACGCACGCGTGCGCCGCGTCGACCGCGGCATGCCGCCCGCCTCGTCGCTCGCGATTGTGTCGGACCACATCGAGGGCACGCGGCTTTCCGACATCCTCCGCGTCGCGCACGAGCGCGGCCTGCAGCTCGACATCAACGCGGCGCTCTGCCTGATTCGGCAGCTCGTGCCGGCAGTCGCCGTGCTCCACGAGAACGCGCGCGACGTCGCGCACGGCCTCCTGGCGCCCGAACGGCTCATCGTGACGCCGAACGCGCGGCTCGTCATCGCCGAGCACGTGCTGGGCGCCGCGATCGAGCAGCTGCAGTTCGGCCGCGACCGGCTGTGGCAGGACTTCCGGATCGCCATGCCGCCGAGCGCCGGACTGCCGCGCTTCGATCACCGCTCGGATGTCACCGGGATGGGCCTCGTCGCGCTGGCGCTGATCCTGGGCCGTCCGCTCACCGCCGACGAGTTCCCGCATCGGATTCCCGCGCTGCTGAACGAGGCCCGCGAGCGTTCGGCGCTCGGCGAGGAGCAGCCGCTGGCGCCGCCGCTCCGCACCTGGCTCTCGCGCGCCCTGCAGGTGGACGTCCGCCGCGCGTTCGCATCGGCGCCCGAAGCGATGGCGGCGTTCGAGGAGCTCGTGGCCGACGATTCGATGTACGTCGCCGCCCCGGTGGCGCTCGAGACGTTCCTGTCGCGCTACAGCGAATCGTTGCTCGAAGGGCCGGCCGCCGTCGCGGCCCCCCGCGATCGAGTCGTCGATGGCGTCGTGGCATGCCGCGCTGGACGCGCCGCCTGCGCCGCGGCCTCAGGCCTTCGATCCGCCCGCGCCGCGCCATCAGGCGTTCGAACCTCCGGCGCCACCCGCGCCGCGCCATCAGGCGTTCGACCTGCCCGCGGCGCCCGCGTCGCGCCATCAGGCGTTCGAGCCTCCGGCGCTGTCGTTCGAGTCGTTCGAGGCGCCCACGCGGCTCAATCGTCCGGGCGCCGCGTTCCGCATCGACGACGACTTCGCGACGACGACGCCGTTCGAGCAGATCCCGGTCAACTCCTGGGAAGACGAATCGGCCGAGTCACCGCACAGCTCCTGGGAAGACGGAGGGGATCTGCCGCCCGTGCCCCGGACCGGTCAGCCCATTCACGACATCACCGATCTGCTCGGTCCCGAACCGCTGCCTGAAGTCTCGCGCGTCGACGATTCCGTCGCCGCTCTCCGGCCGCTCTTCGACCCCGACGCGCCGTTCACCGCGGCCGCGACGGTTGATGCTCCGGCGCCGCGCGCCGCGCGTCGCAGCGTCCGCGGTCCGGCCTCATCGCCGTGGCCGCCGTCGTCCTCGCGCTCGCGGGCGCCGGTGTGGTTGGATTCAAGTGGTTTGGCCAAACCGACGCCGGGGCGGCGTCGATGGGCGCCCTCGTCGTGCAGTCGAATCCCGCCGGCGTGCCGGTCTTCGTGGACGGCGTCGAGCACGGGAAAACGCCGTTGCGGGTGACGCTGAAGGCGGGGTCGCACATCCTCGAGCTCCGCGGCCGCGGCGTGCCGCGCAGCATTCCGCTCACCATCACGCCCGGCGCGGAAGTGTCGCAGTACCTGGAGTTCGCCGAAGCGCCGGTCAGCGGGCAGCTCGCCGTCCAGTCCGAGCCTGTCGGCGCGAAAGTGCTGGTCGACGGCGTCGAGCGCGGCGTCGCGCCGCTGACCATCCGGGACCTCGCGCCCGGCGATCATCAGGTGGAGCTGCAGAGCAACGGCGTCAGCGCAAAGCATACCGTCACCGTGATCGCCGGGGGCACGGCGTCGCTCGTCATCCCGATGAGCGGCGCTCCGACCGCCGGACCGGTGTCCGGCTGGGTCGCGGTGAAGGCGCCGTTCACGCTGGAGATTCGCGAGGGCGGGCAGCTGCTCGGATCCTCGGATACCGACCGCATCATGATGGCCGCGGGGCGTCACGAGCTCGAGCTCGTCAGCGAGTCGCTCGGCTATCGCGCGACCCGCACCGTGCAGGTGGTCCCGGGCAAGGTCGCCGCGATCGCCGTGGAGCTGCCGCAGGGCGTCGTCAACCTCAACGCCACCCCCTGGGCCGAAGTCTGGATCGACGGTCAGCGCGTGGGTGACACGCCCATCGGCAACCTGAGCGTCGCGATCGGACCGCACGAGATCGTGTTCAAGCACCCGCAGCTCGGCGAAAAGCGGCAGGCGGTGTCAGTCACGCTCGGTGCGCCCATCCGGGTCAGCATCGACATGAAGTAAGTCGCGGATTTGTTTGCGGCTTCGATCGCGAGGTCCTGAATCCCGAGTCCCGAGTCCCGAGTCCCGATAGAAGGTACCCATGAAGTTCCCCATCCTTGCAACCCTCTGCATCGCCGGCGCGCTCGCGTCGCCGGCCTCCGCGCAGCAGGCATCGCTCAACGCCGCGCGTGACCTCTACGCCTCGGCCCGCTACGACGAGGCGCTGGTCGTGTTGAACGCCATGCAGCCGTCGTCGAACGGCGTCACGTCGGATCGACGCGCGATCGAGCAGTACCGGTCGTTGTGCCTCCTCGCGCTCGGCCGCGGCACCGAGGCGGAGAGCGCCATCGCGGCGGTCGTGACCGTCGATCCCACGTTCGTGCCGGGGGAATCGGACGCCTCGCCGCGCGTGCGCGCCGCCTTCAGCGACGTGCGCCAGCGCCTGTTGCCCGAGATCGCCAGATCGCGGTACGCCTCCGCCAAGGCGACCTTCGATCGGAAGGAGCACGCCGCGGCGGAGCGTGAGTTCAGCGACCTGCTCGCGTTGCTCGACGATCCGCAGATGGCCGGGCGGCTGGGCGACCTGCGCGTGATTGCCGCCGGGTTCCTCGAGCTGAGCGCCGCCGCCGCCGCGCCGCCTCCCGAACCGAAGAAGGAAGAGCCGGTCGTGGCGCCGCCGCCGCCCTCTGTCCAGGCGCCCGCGCGCATCTGGTCGGGAGACGACTACGGAGTGACCGCGCCGGCGCCGATTCGTCAGGAGATGCCGCGCGTCCCCTCGTCCATCACGACCCAGGCGCGCGATCGCGGGCTGCTCGAGATTCTGATCGATGAGCAGGGACGTGTGATCGGGATCACGGTCCGCAAGGGGGTTCACCCGCTCTATGACTCGCTATTGATGGCGGCCGCTCGCGAGTGGAGATACCGGCCGGCCACCGTGTCGGGCGCGCCCGTCAAGTTCCGGAAGCTCATCGAGATCGTGGTCGAGAAGGCCCGCTGACGCACCGCCGGTCCGACCGCGGTACTGTACAGGGGTCAGACCCCAGTCGTTGCGATGCACAAGGGTGGCAGATTCTGCGATCTCTCGATTGCGTCGAGGAGCCGCAGCCGTCACGATATTGTCGAGTCGTGTAGTTTTGTAGAAGCGTTGCACTCTGCGGCGCTCATCAGTAGCTCGCAGAGCCCGGCTCCGCGCGCGCGTCAGCGCAATTTTCCTCAGCAACTTCTCGTTTTGTGCCGGCCGTGGGGGATGGCAGGGTTGTCGCAATCCTCCCGGCCCGATGCCACCCATCGATCACCTTTCCTACTCCTTTGCCGATTTGTCCGCGGCCGGGATCAGCCTCCGGCCTGTCGAGGCGGTCACCATCGTGCGCGAGCTGGCCTTGCGCGTAGAGCGCGGCGAGCTCCGCGGCGTCCCCTCGGCTCACGTGATCCGGCTCTCCGGCTCCGGGATGGTTTCGGTGGGAGGCCCCATGGCGGCCGACAGCCGATCCGTGGCGCGCGCGGCGCATCTGCTCGACACGCTGCTGCCCCCGATCGACGCTCCCGCGCGAGTCCCGGGAGCGCTTCGGCTGGTGCTGGCCCGTGCGCTCGGCACACTCGATCTCCCGCCGTACCCGTCACTCGACAGCTTTGCGCAGGCGCTCTCGCGCTTTGCCTCTGACGATCTCGAAGGCACTGTCCGGGCGCTCGTCGCCCGTCAGCCGTCGCCGGCGGACCCGCCGCGGGCGCGGCGGCTTTCCGACGCGACGCCGGCCGAGGTCTACGATCTGGCCGTGCGCGAGGGCACCGGCACCGCGCGGGGCGCGCAGACCCATCCGGAGCGCTCGTCGCTCACGATCTCCGACATCCGCCGGGCGCGCCGCGCAACCGGGCTGACGCTCGCCGAGATCTCCGAGCGCAGCCACATCTCGATCCGCCTGCTGCGCGAGCTCGAGTGGGGCTACCTGCGCAACTGGCCGGGATCGGACGCCGGCCGGCACCAGCTCGTGCGGTACGCGCACGCGGCCGGGCTCGACGATCAGCTGGTCGTGCAAACCGTGTGGCCGTTGCTCCTGACGTGGGAGCGCGAGCCCGAAGTCCTGGTCGAGACGATCCCGCACGAGCCGATCGTGGAGATTCCGCAGCGCATGGACCTCGTGCGCTTCGCACCGGCCGCCGGGGACAGCCGGCCTTCGACGCGTCACTGGCTCCTCGCCGCGCTCGCGATTCCCGCCGTGCTGACGATTGCCGTCGCGCCGGCCGTGTGGGAACGGAGCGTCTCGAAGGGATCGGTTCCACCGCGCGTCCGCGGCTTCCGCGCCCACGGGGTCCGCGCTGCCTGCGATCCGGCCGTCGGTGACGGTTGATTCGAGGACGGCCGGCGGGCTGCCGGCGCCCGCGGCGAGCGACGGGCCGATTGAGCCGCGCCCGGCGCGCGGCATTTCCGACGGCCCGGCCTACTCGCCGGCATTTGCCAGCGTCGGAAGCGCGATGTTCTACCACGCCGAGTCGGGCGACCACAGCGCGCTCATGCGCGCCGACACCGACAGCCGCGGCTCGATCCTGCGCATCACCAGCATCGTCGACGATCGGGCCCACAATTTTCACGCCCGGCCGTCTCCGGACGGCACGCAGATCGCGTTCGACTCGGATCGGGACGGCGAGCGCGCGGTCTACGTTGCCGATTCCGATGGACGGCGCGTGCACCGCGTCAGCGGCGAAGGATTCGCGGCCGTTCCCAGCTGGTCGCCCGACGGCCGGACGCTCGCCTTCGTGCGCGCCGAGCCGGACCGGCCGCGCGTCTGGAACCTGTGGACGGCCGACCTCGCGACCGGCGCCATGCGGCGGCTCACCGCGCATCGCGTCGGCCAGCCGTGGGGCGGCTCGTGGTTTCCGGACGGGCAGCGGATCGCGTACAGCCACGAACAGCGCCTCGTCGTCCTGAATCTCTCGAACGGCCGCGAGCGGGTGTACCCCTCGCCGGTGAAGGGACGGCTGGTGCGGACGCCTGCCGTCTCGCCGGACGGCACACGGGTCATGTTCCAGGTCCGTCACGACGGCGCCTGGATCCTCGAGCTCCGCGACGGCTCGATGCGCAGGGTGCTGAGGGATCCCTCGGCGGAGGAATACACCTGGTCGCCGGACGGGCGCCGGGTCGCGTATCACAGCCGCAGCGAGGGGAAGTGGGGCGTGTGGGTGATGGCGGCGCGTTGACGCGACAAGCAGGTTGAAACGACAAACACTAGTCCCGAATCACTAATCGCGAATCCCCAATCGCGGAATCTCGAATCGAGTCACGATTCGAGGATTCAAGGATTAGTGATTAGTGATTGTTTTTGCTTCATCGTGAGCGTCCCGCCTGCTACACTGCCGCCCACATGAGGCGGCAGGTCGTTCTGGCCCTCTCGGTCGCTGCGCTGGCCGCCGGCTGCGCGGAGCGGCCGGCCCCCGCGCCGCCGCGCCGCGCCGACGTCGCGCTGCGCGCCGAAACCGAAACCATCGAGGCGCGCGTCCCGCGGCATGCGACGCTCGACAGCCTGCTGCGCCGGCACGAGCTGTCCGCCGCCTTCGTGGACGCGGCCGTCGAATCCGCCCGCGCCGTGTTCGACCTCAGACGCATCCGCGCGGATCAACCCTACCGTCTCGTCCGGTCGTTCGACGGCCTCCTCCGGGAGTTCGAATACCAGATCGACAGCGATCGCTTCCTGCGCATCGTCGCCCGCGACCGTGTCGCGCCGATCCTCGACGCGGCCGTCGTGCCGTATGAAAAGCTCAGCTCGGTCGTCGCCATCCGGGGCCGCATCGACGCCGATCATTCGTCGGTCATCGCCGCGATGAACGCGGCCGGCGAGTCCGTTCAGCTGGCGATGACGGTCGCGGAGATCTTCGGCGGCCAGATTGATTTCGAGAGCGACCTCCAGCCAGGGGACACGTTCGAGGTGCTGTTCGAGAAGACGACGCACGAGGGGCAGTTCGCGGGGTACGGCGCGATCCTGGGCGCGCGGTTCATGGCCGACGGCCGCGAGCACCAGGCGTTCCGATGGACCGATCCGGCGAGCGGCAAGTCGGCGTTCTACGACGAGAACGGACGCTCCCTGAAGCGGTTGTTCCTCCGCTCGCCGCTGCGGTTCGAGCCCCGCGTCACTTCCGGGTTCTCGCGCAACCGGCTCCACCCCGTCTACCGCACCTATCGCGCGCACCTCGGCGTCGACTACGGGGCGCCCGCGGGGTCCGCCGTCGTCGCCGTCGCCTCGGGCACCGTCGTCTCGGCGGGCTGGAGCGGCGGCGGGGGCAACATGGTGCGGCTTCGCCACGCGAGCGGCTTCGAGAGCTACTATCTGCACCTCTCGCGATTCGGCAGCGGGATCCGCCGTGGCGCGCGCGTCGAGCAGGGACAGGTCATCGGCCGCGTCGGCGCCACCGGAACGGCGACCGGTCCGCACCTGGACTACCGGCTCAGGAAAAACGGGGTGTTCGTCAATCCGCTGAGGGAGCACAGTAAGCTGCCCCCTGGAGAACCCATCGCGCCAATCCACCGCGCGGCGTTCCTCGCGGCCCGCGACGCCATGGTCCAGCAGATCGCGACGACGCTCGCTGCCGACGCTCCGCGTCAGAAGCCGGACGCCGTCAAGGCGCTGCAGTAACGCGCCCTCCCCCGAACACCGTTCCGACAGTTGGACAGATGCCGCGTGCCGAAGCACGAATTCAATCACGGACTCCGCTGTCACGGCTTCGCGACTGCCACACGGCGGGCATCGGATCCGGCTGTAGCGTTCTCGACGCACTCGAGCTGCGCGGACGGTTAGGCCAGGAGGACCGGGTGCGTCGATCTGGCATCCGCACGGCTTGCACCCGTCGGTCTCGCCTGACCTGCACGCCGGCCCATCGTGACATCCGGCCGGCGCTCGAGTGCGATCACGCCATGACGCTCGTGCCGTGTTTCCAGCTTACTGCCACTGTCACGTGTCGAAAAGAACTCCGTCCAATCGCTTGTTCTTCCGTGCGTTTCGTCATCTCCGTTCACTCCGCTATCTCTGTGGTTAGAACCCAGCTGCCGCGACGACTTCTGGCACTCCGTCCGATCCTAGCCCGTGCAATCCGTGCTAATCCGTGCAATCCGTGTAATCCGTGGCCTACAATGATCGGATGGCCTCGATCCATCCCTTCCGCGCCTTGCGTCCGGCGCCGGATGCAGCCCCCGCCGTCTCCTCGGTTCCCTACGACGTCGTCAGCACCGATGAGGCCCGGGCGCTCGCGTCGGGGAATCCGCTCAGCTTCCTGCGCGTCACGCGCTCCGAGATCGATCTTCCGGCCGGCACCGACCCGTACTCGCCGCAGGTGTACGACAAGGCGCGGGAGAACCTGGCGGCCCTGCGCGCGCGCGCGCCGCTCGTGATCGACGAGGCGCCGTCGCTCTACCTCTACCGCCTGCGCATGGGGAATCACGAGCAGACCGGCATCGCCGGCTGTTTTTCGGTGGACGAGTACGACTCGAACGTCGTCAAGAAACACGAGCGCACGCGCCGCGACAAGGAGGACGATCGCACGCGCCACATCGTCGGGCTGCGCGCGCAGACGGGCGTCGTCTTCCTGGTCTACAAGGCGGATACCGGCATCGACGCGCTCGCGCGGCAGGTGACGGCCGGTGAGCCGATCTACGACTTCACCGCGGACGACGGCGTGACGCACACGGTGTGGAGGGCGGGGCTCGATCAGGCCGCCGGGCTGGTGAACGCGTTCGGACGGATCCCGGCGCTCTACATCGCCGACGGGCATCACCGCGCGGCGAGCGCGGCGCGCGCCCGCGCCGAGATCGCGAAGCAGACCGGGACCTCGGAGGAGGCCGAAACGTTCATCGCCGTCGCGTTTCCCGACAATCAGGTGCAGATCCTCCCGTACCACCGCACGGTCAAGGATCTCGAGGGCCGCACCCCCGAGCAGTTCCTCGCGGCCTTGCGCGAACGTTTCACCGTGACCGACGGAGCGCCGGAGCCGGGCCGTCAGGGGCGTGTGTCGATGTATCTCGGCGGGCGCTGGTATGCGATCGATCTCACCGGCGTCCCCGCGGAAAACGCCTCCCGCGCGAGCAGTCTCGACGTCGCGCGCCTGCAGCGCAGCGTGCTCGAACAGATCCTCGGCGTCGGCGACGTGCGCACCGACACGCGCATGGATTTTGTCGGCGGCGCGCGCGGAACGAAGGCGCTCGAAGCGGCCGTCGACTCCGGCAAGGCGGCCGCCGCGTTCTCGATGTACCCCGTGACGGTGGACGATCTGATGGCGATCTCCGACGCGGGCGACATCATGCCGCCGAAGTCCACGTGGTTCGAGCCGAAGCTTCGCGACGGCCTGCTGATCCACCTCATATGAAAGTGCTCGTCGCGGACAAATTCGAGCAGAGCGGCATCGACGGGCTGAAGCGCGCCGGCTGCGAGGTCGTCTACGAGCCCGACCTGAAGGACGATCGCTTGAAAGAGGCGATCCGGGCGACATCGGCCGAGGTGCTGGTCGTGCGCGGCACGATGGTGACGGCCCCGATGCTCGACGCGGGCCGGCTGGCGCTGATCGTGCGCGCCGGGGCGGGCTACAACACCATCGACGTGGCCGCGGCGTCGTCGCGCGGCATCTACGTGTCGAACTGTCCCGGCAAGAATGCCATCGCGGTCGCGGAGCTTGCCTTCGCGCTCATCCTGGCGTTGGATCGACGCGTGCCCGACAACGTCGCCGCATTGCGCGCCGGCAAGTGGAACAAGAAGGAGTTCTCGAAGGCGAAGGGCCTGTACGGGCAGACGCTCGGCTTGCTCGGGCTCGGCAGCATCGGGCAGGAGGTGATCCGGCGCGCGGCCGGCTTCGGGATGAACGTCGTCGTGTGGAGCCGGCGCTTCGCCGGGGAAGATCGCCCGATGCACGATCACGAAGCGAGAGATCTCGGGATCGAGCCCGCGCTGCGCACCGTGCGGATCGATCTCGCGCCGACGCCAGGGGACGTCGCGTCGCGGTCGGACATCCTGAGCGTCCACCTCGCGCTCAGCAGCGAGACGAAGGGCCTCGTGGACGCGGCGCTGCTGGCGCGGCTCAAGCCGGGCGCCATCTTCGTCAACACGGCCCGCGGCGACGTCGTCGATCATGCCGCGCTCGCGGACGCGGCGCGCGAGAAGTCGCTCCGCGTCGGCCTCGACGTGTTCCCGAACGAACCGGCGGCGACCGCTGCGGATTTCACGTTCGACCTGGCCGCGCTGCCCAACGTGTACGGCACCCATCACATCGGCGCGTCGACCGACCAGGCGCAGGAAGCCATCGCGGCCGAGACCGTCCGCATCGTCCGCAGCTACAAGGACACCGGCAAGGTGCCCAACGTCGTCAACCTCGCGAAGCGGACGCCGGCCACGCACATGCTGGTCGTCCGGCACCGCGATCGGCCGGGCGTGCTCGCCCACGTGTTCGATCACCTCCGGCAGGACAACCTGAACGTTCAGGAGACCGAGAACATCGTCTTCGAAGGGGCCGAGGCGGCCGTGGCCCGCATCAATCTGGACGGCGCGCCGTCACCCGCGCTGTGCGATCGCATCAAGGCGCAGAACACCGATATTCTCGACTTGCAAGTGGTGAGGCTGTGAGCGCGGCTCGGTCTCAGGTCTCAGGTCTCTGAGTCTCTGCTAGATCGGGATGACTACGGAACCTAGCTGGAAGACCGAGGGACCGAAGACCGAGGACCGTCCCAAGACCCAGACGACCTGCAGACCTGAGACACCGAAGACCTGAGACCCGAGACCTGAGACGACCCGAGACACGAGACACGAGACCCCAGACGAAGGAAGGCTTCATACATGACGACCATGACCCGCATCTTCAACTTCTCCGCCGGCCCGGCGGTCCTGCCGCTCGAAGTCCTCGAGCAGGCCCAGCGCGACCTGCTGTCGCTGCCGGGCGTCGGCATGTCGATCCTCGAGATCAGCCACCGATCGAAGCCCTTCGACGACGTGATCGAAGGGTGCGAGGCGGATCTGCGCAAGCTGGCCGGGATTCCGGACGGGTACCACGTGCTGTTCCTGCAGGGGGGCGCCAGCCTGCAGTTCTCGATGGTGCCGATGAACCTGCTGACGCCGGGCCAGTCCGCCGACTACATCGTGACCGGCGTCTGGTCGCAGAAGGCCGTGAAGGAAGCCAAGCGTGTCGGCGGCGTGAAGATCGCGGCCTCGACCGAGCCCGGCTTCACGCGCGTGCCGGCGCAGCGCGAGCTCACGCTCGATCCCAACGCGGCCTACGTCCACTTCACGACCAACAACACGATCTTCGGGACGGAGTGGCACTACGTTCCTGACACCGGCCCCGTGCCGCTCGTCGCCGACACCTCGTCCGACATGTTCAGCGGACCGATCGACGTGTCGAAGTTCGCGCTGATCTACGCGGGCGCGCAGAAGAACCTCGCGCCCGCCGGGCTGACGCTCGTGATCGTGCGCGACGACATGCTCGCCCGCACCCCCTCGACGCTGCCGACGATGCTGCAGTACGGCGTGCACGTCGAGAACAAGTCGATGTACAACACGCCGCCCGTGTTCGCGATCTACATCATGCGGCTCGTGCTCGCGTGGCTGGTGAAGCAGGGCGGCCTGGCGGCGATCGAGACGCAGAACGCGCGCAAGGCGGACAAGATCTACGCGGAGATCGATCGCACCGGGTTCTATCGCGGCCACGCCGAGAAGGACAGCCGATCGCGGATGAACGTGACGTTCAGGCTGCCCAGTGAAGAGCTGGAAAAGAAGTTCGCCAAGGAGGCCACTGCGGCCGGGCTGGACGGCCTGAAGGGGCATCGGTCGGTGGGCGGCATGCGCGCATCGATTTACAACGCCTTCCCTGAGGCCGGGGTAGACGCGCTCGTCCAGTTCATGCGTGAATTCGAGCGGAAGAACGGCTGAAAGTGTTGCCGAAACAGTAATTTAGGAGCGTACAGAAGTCTTACAAACGGCCCCCGGCGTACCTGTTACTCTCGACGTGCAGTTACTTCGAGGAGCCACAGTTGAGCACACAGAAAGCCGCCGCCCACCCCGTCTATTCGCTCACCACCGTGAACTGGCTGACCGCCACCTTCATGGTGATATTCCATGTTCTGGCCGTCGCGGCGTTCTTCTTCTTCAGCTGGACGAACCTGATGGTCGCGCTCGTGCTCCACTGGATGGCGGTCGGGTTCGGCATCAGCCTCGGCTATCACCGGCTGCACACGCATCGCGGTTTCAAGACCTCGAAGGCGTTCGAGTATTTCCTGGCCGTGTGCGGCACGCTGACGCTCGAGGGCGGACCGATCTTCTGGGTGGCCACGCACCGGCAGCACCACCAGCACTCGGACCACGACGGCGACCCGCACACGCCGCGCGACGGCGGCTTCTGGGCGCACATCGGGTGGATCCTGTTCGGCGACACGCACCACAACGACACCGCGCTGATGGGGAAGTACGCGCCGGATCTCGGCGCGCGACCCGTTCTACCGCTGGCTGAACACGTATCACTACGTGCCGATCGTGGCCGTCGGGTTGACCCTCCTCGCGATCGGCGGCTGGCCGATGGTGTTCTGGGGCATCTTCCTGCGCATGGTGGTCGGCCTGCACGGCACCTGGCTGGTCAACTCCGCCACGCATATGTGGGGCACGCGCCGCTTCCAGACGCGCGACGATTCGCGCAACAGCTGGTGGGTGGCCCTGCTGACGTTCGGCGAGGGCTGGCACAACAACCATCACGCGCACCCGGTGTCGGCCCGCCACGGCCTCACCTGGTACGAGTTCGACATCAGCTGGATCACGCTGAAGTTCTTCAACGCGATCGGCCTCGTCCGCGACCTGAAGGTCGCCAAGGTCGCGTCGCGGCTGCCGGTTGAAGAGGCGGCGTAGCCGACTGCCGCACAGCGCGAACGCCGAACGCCGACCGCTTCGCGGATGTGTTCGGCGTTTGCATTTCAGCTGCCAGTGCACCGGTTGCCTATCGTGTCGTCCTACTCCCGCCTCGCTTCTCCGATCTCCTGTCTCCTGCCGCCTGACTCCTGTATTCTCTGTGAATGGTTAGCGGCCGCCGTCGGTCGGTGATCTTTTTCACCGTCTTCGGCATCTGCCTCGTCGCGATCGCGGTCGCGCTGAACGTCAGCTGGATCGTCCTCAACTGGGGCAATCTCGTGCTGGCGATTCTCGGCGTCGTGTTCTTCCTGCTCATCATTGCCGGGATGGTGCTGAACACGATCTTCCTGGTGCGCGAGATCCGGCGGAACGATCAGCACGACTCGTTCATCAACGCCGTCACCCACGAGCTGAAAACGCCGGTCGCGTCGATCCGCCTGTATCTGCAGACGCTGCAGGCGCGCGAGCTCGATCCGGCCAAGCGCGCCGAGTTCTACCGCATCATGCTCGAAGACAGCGACCGTCTCCTGCACACCATCGAGCAGGTGCTGCGGGCCGGCAGCTCCGGGTCGCGCATCCGCCGCACCGCCAGCTCACGCGTCGATCTCGGCGAGATCGCGAAGGACTGCGTGGACCTGGCGCGCACGCGGTTTCACCTCGACGGCGACGCGCTGACCTACGAGCCGCGCGTGAAGCCGGGCGCGGCGCTCGTGATGGGGGATTCGGACGAGCTGAAGGCGGCCGTCTGGAACCTGATCGACAACGCCGTGAAGTACTCGCCGGCCGGGGTTGCCGTCCACGTGGCCCTCGAGGAATTCGACGACGAGCGCCTGGCCGTGCGCGTGACCGATCGCGGCATCGGCATTTCGCCGCTCGAGCTGAAGCGGATCTTCCGGCGCTTCTACCGCATTCCCGCCACCGTCGCCGTGCGCGCCAAAGGCAGCGGGCTCGGTCTCTTCATCGTCCGGTCCGTGGCCAAGAAGCACCGCGGCCGCGCCTTTGCCGAGAGTCTCGGCACCGGCCAGGGCAGCACGTTCACGCTGCTGCTGCCGAAGGCCCCGGGCGTCTGACCATGCAGCGCGTGCTCATCGTCGAAGACGAGCTGCACCTGGCCGAGGGGCTCCGTTTCAACCTCGAGGCGGAGGGCTACGAGGCCGAAGTCGTCGACACGGGCGATGGCGCGCTGGAGCGACTGCTCGGCGCGTCCAGTCCCCGGTTCGATCTCGTCGTGCTCGACGTGATGCTGCCCGGCAAGGACGGCTTCACCGTCGTCTCGGAGCTCCGCGCCGCGAAGCAGTTCGTGCCCGTCCTGATGCTGACGGCGCGCGGGCGTCCGGAAGACGTGTTGAAAGGGTTTGCCGCCGGCGCGGACGACTACCTGCCCAAGCCGAGCGAGCTGGCCATCCTGCTGGCCCGCATCGGCGGCCTGCTCCGGCGCTCCGGGTGGCTGCGCCAGGCGCAGGACCGGTACACCTTCGCGGGAAAGACGATCGACTTCGAGTCGCTGGAGCTGCGGGTCGCCGACCGGAGGCTGCCGCTCACGCTGATGGAAGCCAACCTGCTGCGCTATCTGATCTCGCACGAAGGAAAGGCCGTGTCGCGCAAGTCCATGCTCGAGGAGGTGTGGGGCGTGCGCGAGGACACCGACACGCGCGCCATCGACAACTTCATCGTGCGGCTGCGCCGCTACATCGAGAAGGAGCCGGGCCGCCCCAAGCACCTGCTGACCGTGCGCGGCGTCGGCTATCGGTTCGTTGCCCAGCCGACGAATCCCTAGTCCCTACAAGTAGTTCCAAAATCCGCGAGGTCCGGCTGAAGCCGGATACCACCTTCGGTTTTGAAACCGGCAGCGATTCGGGATTCAACGATTCGCGGATTAGGGATTCATGAATTGCCCGTCACCCGCGGCGCGCCCCTCCGGCGCCGGCGGCGCTTGCGCCTCCGCGGGAACGCCGTGTCGGCGGCGACATCCGCGGCCGCATCGCTCACGACCGACGGGCGTGCGTGGTCCTCGGCCTGCAGCTCGCGCCAGTGCTCGACCACGTCGGGGTGGTCGCCGTGGATCTCGAGCCAGGTGAGCGCTTCGTTCAGGACCGCGCGGTGCAGCAGCCCGCGCTGCGTGCGCGGGGCCGCCTGGAGGTCGAGCAGCCGCGGCTGCAGCGCGAGAATCTGCTGCAGCCGTTCGATGTCGCGCCGCGCAATCGGGAGCATGCCGAGCTCGACGCGGCGCTCGAGCGCGTCGGCGGAGAAGCGGCGCCGGTCGACGAGGCCGAGCGGCTGGAGCAGCGTGCCGGCCAGGATCGCGTTGGTCAGCGTGTCCGGCGCCCCGGCGAACCGCGCGCGATAGCGATCCAGCGCCGCGATCGACCGCCACAGCACATCGCCGGCCGCCGCGAGCTCCGGCGTGATGGCTTTCAGCAGGCCCGTCGTCCGCAGCTGACGGAGCGCGTCTTCGGCGTGCCCCGATCGCAGAATCTTGAAGTACTCCTCGACCAGCCGGGCCGGCGCGCTGTGCGCGATCTCGTGACGGTGCGCCTCGATCGCCTCGAGGATCGGTTCGTCGATCGTGAATTCCAGCCGCGCGGCCAGGACCACCGCCCGCAGCATGCGCACCGGATCTTCCAGGAAACGCACGTCGGGATCGCCGATGCAGCGGATCAGGCGCGCGTCGAGATCCTTCAGCCCGCCGACGTAGTCGATGATCGAGAACGTGCCGATGTCGTAGAAGAGCGCGTTGACCGTGAAGTCGCGGCGGAACGCGTCCTCTTCGGGGGTGCCGTACGTGTTGTCCCGCTGGATCCGATGGTCTTCCGCCCGGCCGCCGCGGCGGCCCTTCGTCGATGGCCGGCGGCAGCGGGTCGGCCGGGGTCAGCTCCGCGATCTCGGCCTCCGGCGTGAGCTCGGAGGCGGGGACCTGCCGCCGGAACGTCGCGACTTCGATCGTCTTCGTTCCGAACTTCACGTGCGCCAGGCGGAACCGGCGCCCGATGATCCAGCAGTTGCGGAACAGCTTCTTGACCTGGTGCGGGTGGGCGGACGTGCCGATGTCGAAGTCCTTCGGCCGCCGCTCGAGCAGCAGATCGCGCACGCTGCCGCCGACGAGATACGCGACGTAGTGGTGTTCGTGGAGCCGGTAGAGAACTTTGAGCGCGTCGGGATCGACGTCACGGCGGGAGATCACGTGTTCGGACCGCGGGACGATGGTCGGCTCCGCCATCGAACGAAATTATAGCACCATTGAGCGCGCCGGACACGATTAACTTACTGATTCTCAGTTAGTTAGAGGCCTCCGCCGCGTATGCTACCATCGCCGGATGCGTTCCCTGTTGCTCCTGGCGGTCCTGGTCGCCGGAGCGGTGCCCCTGCAAGGAGCCGATCCGCTGGCCGACGCGCGGCGCCTGTACAACCAGGGACAGTACGACGACGCCGAGCGGGCGGCCGCGGGACGCGCTGCGCATTCCCGCCAGCGCGGAGGGCGCGCGGGTCGTCCTCGGCCGGATTCAACTGGAACGCCATCGGCGGTCTTCCGCGCCGGCCGAGCTCTCCGACGCGATCGCCGCGCTCACCGCGGTCGATGCGCGCCGGCTCGACGCGCGCGAGCGAATCGAGCTGACGGTCGGCCTCGCCGAAGCGCTGTATCTCGAGGATCGATTCGGCCCCGCGGCGGCGCTGTTCGAGTCGGCGCTCGACGGGTCGGCGACGCTCGGCCCGGTGGCGCACGGCCGCGTGCTGGACTGGTGGGCGACGGCCCTCGATCGGCAGGCGCAGAACCGGCCGTCCGCCGAGCGGCAGGAGCTCTATGCGCGCCTCGGCGCCCGCATGGCCGCGGAAATCGCGAAGGACGGCGGATCGCAGCCCGCCGCATACTGGCTGGCGGCGGCCGCGCGGGGCGCCGGGGACTTCGACCGCGCGCTGAACGAGGCGACCGCCGGCTGGGTGCGCGCCCAGCTCGCCGGCGACCGCGGGGAGGCGCTTCGCGCGGATCTCGATCGCCTTGTCGTCGAGGGCATTCTTCGCGACCGGGCCGCGCGGTTGTCGCGTCGAAGATCACACCCAGGCGCTCGCCGGCATGGTCGCCGAATGGGAGGCGTTCAAGACGCGCTGGACGCCGCTGAAGCAACCCTAACTCTTCGCTTCTTTCCAGTTCTCCCCGATCCCCACATCGACCGTCAGCGGCACGCGCAGCGGCACGGCGCGCTCCATCAGCTCGCGGAGCGCCGCGGCGGATTCATCCGCGGTCTCTTTCGGCGCCTCGAAGAGCAGCTCGTCGTGGACCGTCAGGATCATCCGCGTGCGTCCGCCCGCGAGCGAGGGCAGCGCGGCGTGGACGTCGATCATCGCCCGCTTGAGGATGTCGGCGGCGGTCCCCTGGATCGGCAGGTTCGACGGCCTCGCGCTCGGCGCGCGACCGGAGCTGCTGATTCCGGTTGTTCAGGTCCGGCACCAGCCGCCGCCGGCCGAACATCGTCTTGACGACGCCGGTTTCACGGGCCGACGCGAGGAGATCGTCGATGAACGCGCGCACGGCGGGGAAGCCGGCGAAGTACGCGTTGATGAACTCCTGCGCCGCCGGCTGGGTGACGCCGATGTCCTTGGCCAGCGTGAACGCGGTCTTCCCGTAGAGCAGCGCGTAGTTGATGATCTTCGCGCGGCGGCGCAGCTCGTGTGCGCCGAGCCCGCTGCCGGTCGCCGAACACTTTCAGCGCCGTGCGATCGTGGATGTCCTCGCCGCGCTGAAAGGCGTCGATGAGGGCGTCGTCGCCCGACAGGTGCGCCAGCACGCGCAGCTCGATCTGCGAGTAGTCGGCCGAGATCAGGACGTGCCCGGCTTCGGCGACGAACGCCCGGCGAATCTCGCGGCCGACGTCCGTCCGAATCGGGATGTTCTGCAGGTTCGGATCGCTGCTGCTGAGCCGCCCGGTCGCCGCGATCGCCTGATTGAAGCAGGTGTGGACGCGGCCGGTGTCGGGGTTGACCAGCTGCGGCAGCGCATCGATGTAGGTCCCCTTCAGCTTCTGCAGGCTCCGCCACTCCAGGATGAGCCGCGGCAGATCGTGCGCCTGGGCCAGTTCCTCGAGCACTTCGAATGCCGTCGACTGCGCCTTGGTCTTCGTCGTGCGGCGCATGGTCTCCGTCCGGAGTCCCAGCTTGTCGAACAGGATCTCCGACAGCTTCTTCGGCGAGTTGATGTTGTATTCCTCGCCCGACAGCTCGTACACCTTCGAGGCCAGGCGCGCGAGCTCGCGATCGACGTGCTGCGCCTGCGCCGCCAGCGTGGCGGCGTCGATCCGCACGCCCGCGCGCTCGATGCCGACCAGGACGGGGATGAGCGGCAGCTCGAGATCCCGATACAGCGTCTCGAGGTCCTCTTTCCGGAGCAGGTCGCGGAGCGTGCCGGAGACCTGCAGCGCCAGATCGGCTCGCTCCCCCGCGTAGTCGAGGGCGGTCTCGATCGGGACCTGCGAGAACGGGATCGCCTTCGCCCCGCGGCCGCACAGATCCTCTTCGCGAAGGGCCTTGTAGCCGGCGTGCTCGAGCGCGAGCTCCTCGAGCGGATGGCCCGAGCGCGTGGCATCGAGGAGGTAGCTCGCCAGCATCGTGTCCGTCTCGATCCCGCGCAGCGCCACGCCGTGGCGCTCGAGCACGATCGCGTCGAACTTGAGGTCGTGCCCCACCTTCGCGACGGACTCGTCCTCGAGGACCTGCTTCAATTCCGCAAGCGCGTCCTCCACGGCGAGCGCACCCGGGTCAGTGCCGCCGGCATCGCCACCAGGGCCGGCGCCGAACAGGTCGCCATCCGGCGCGGCCACCACGGCCAGCGGCACGTAGCGCGCGTGCCTGCCGTGGATCGAGAACGCGAGCCCCGCAATGCCCGACCGCATCGACGACGGGGCATCGGGCAGCACGCGGAAGCCGAAGCGCCCGGCCTCTTGCAACGCCGTCGCGAGCGTCCGCACCTCCTCGACCGTCCGTGCGACCGCGTAGTCCTTGCCGATCGTGCCGGCCGTCGGCGCGTACTCCATCACCAGCGTCCGGAAGCCCAGGCGCGTGAACAGCTCGAAGCAGCGCTCGCGCGACGCGCCGCGATAGCGCACGCTCTCGGCGACGAACTCCACCGGCACGTTCGTCCGGATTCGCGCGAGCTCCTTGCTCTGCCGCGCGTCGTCGGCATGCGCCAGGAGACCCTCGCGGTACCGCTTGTTGGACACCTCGGGCGCGTGCGCGAGCAGCTCCTCGAGCGTGCCGTAGGTCGCGATGAGATCGCGCGCGCCCTTCTCGCCGATGCCCGGGACCCCCTTGATGTTGTCGATGGAGTCGCCCATCAGCGCGAGCACGTCCACCACCTGCTCCGGCGCCACGCCGAACTTCTCCTTGACCCCGTCGGCGTCGAACCACGCGCCGTCGTCGCGCGGGTTGTAGACCTTGATGCCGCCGTGGACGAGCTGGAAGAAGTCCTTGTCGCCGGTGACGATGGCGACGTCGAAGCCGCTGCCCACGGCCTGCGCCGCCAGCGTGCCGATGACGTCGTCGGCCTCGAACCGCTCGTAGGTCAGGATCGGGACGCCGAGCGCTTCGCACGCCTCGTGGACCCACGGGATCTGCTCGGCGAGATCGGGAGGCATCGCCGTGCGGTTCGCCTTGTAGTCGGTCGCCATCTCGGAACGGAAGGTCGGGCCGGCGAGATCGAACGAGGCGGCGATGAACTCCGGTTGGTGATCCTGCAGCAGCTTCCGCAGCATCGTCACGAAGATGTAGACGGCGTGCGTGGACTTCCCGCTCGGGCCCGTGAGGCCGGACCCGCGCATCGCGTGATACGCGCGGTACATCTGCGAGCTGCCGTCGATCAGGAAGAGTCTTTGGGACATGTCACCGGCGGGATGGCGCGGACAATCAGTATATCATTCGAACGATGTCGCTCTCCGGGAAGCGGTCGTGGTTCAGCGCGAAGGCGGGCCTGCTCGCCGTCGTCATCGCGGCCGCGGGCCGCCGCCTGCACCGGCCGCCTGTTCGGAACGCAATACGAGTACGAAGAAGATCTGCATCTCTCGCTCGACGGATCCGCGACCCTCATCGTGAACGCGTCGATTCCGGCGCTCGTCGCGCTGCGCGGCCTGGAGTTGGATCCGCGCTCGTCGGCGCCGCCGGATCTCGCCGAAAATCCGCGCCGCGTACCGAATCCCCGGTCACGACGGTGACGCGCCTGACCCAGTGGCGGCGCGCCGGACGCCGCTTCGTCCAGGTGCGTCTCGAGACGAGCGACATCACGAAGCTCAGCGAGGCCGCGCCGTTGTCGTGGTCGCGCTATCGAGCTCGCCCCGAGCGGCGGGCACCACGTGTTCGAGCAGAAGGTCGGGGCCTCCGCGCTGCGGCCGGGCACGCTCCAGAAAGTGGGGTGGACCGGCGGCGAGGTCGTCGGGTTCCGGCTGCACCTTCCCAGCCGGATCGTCTGGCACAACTCGCGCGACCTCGAGACGAACGAACCGCGCGACGTGGCCCGCGGCAACATCCTCGCCTGGGAACAGCATCTGGCCGATCGGCTGGACGGGGCCCCGCTCGACATCAAGGTGGAGATGGACAGCCAGTCGATTCTCCATCGCACCCTCTGGCTGTTCGGCGGCGCGTTCACCGCGGCGGTGGCGGTGCTGGCGTTTCTCATCTGGTTCACGATGAGAAAAGGATCGGAAGACGCGGCTACGACGGCGAGCTTTGAGCTCGGCCGTCCGCTGCTCGCCCTCGCCGATCGTCACCTTCACGGCCCGTGCTTTCGACTCCTCGAGGAACACCGGGTCGAACCACTCACCCTGCTCGACATCGTCCACCGCCAGGACCAGGTAGTCGCCGGCAGGAACCGCCGTCAGCTTGTACGCGCCGGCGGCGTCGGTCCGCGCCGTGACGATTCGTCGCGACTGCGGAAGCCAGAGACTCTCGTCGGACGGGAACAGGATCACCGTCACGCCGGCCACGCCGTTGCCGCGGCCGTCGCGCACGGCGCCGCCCAGGCCGCTGATCCGATCTGTGAAGATGACGTTGATGCCGCTGACGTTCTCCGACCTCACTTCGAGCGGATGGTCGGTCACGTCGCGGCCGTCCACGTACACGGACTTCATCGTCCAGCCGCGCGGGGCGGCGGCCCGGATCATGTACTGGCCGGGGGTCACGTCGGGCGCCGAGAACTGGCCGCTCTCGTTGGCCTCCGCCGGACGCACCAGGCGCGCCGTCGCCACCGCGGAGCCGAGCGGGACCGGATTGACGCGAAAGCCGGCGAAGCTCGCCGGCGTGGGCGTGCCCGCCGACTCGAACGTCACGCTGCCGCTCAACACCACTCCGGGCGCCGGCGTCAGCACGACGTGTCACTTCCTCGCCGGCGACGACGAGCGGCTGGGACGCGGTCCTGGCCCCGGGCCGATTTGATCCACCGCCCGGGGGCCCTCCGCCGTTTTGTCCGCCGTCGGCGCGCGCGATGATGGTGTACTTCCCGGGCGTGACATTCGGGATCGAGAACGAGCCGTCCTGCCTCGTCACGCTCCGCAGGCCGCCGCCGAGCAGCACCGCGCCAAGCCCGCCTCCGCGGCCTCCGCCTCCGCCGCGCCCGCCAAGCGAGCCGCCTTCCTCGGGCACGAGCATCACCATGGCGGCGCTGCCGACGACGACGCCCTTGACCGTCGCGAGCGGAACGATCTGCAGTTGAAAATCAATCCCCGAGAGCTCCTGCGACGCGGCGAGCTTGACGCGTGTCGCGTCCCCCGCGGCGATCACGCCCGGATAGTACGTGGCGGCATAGCCGCTGCTCTCCGTGACCTGTTCGACACCGCCGCGCCCGGGACCGGCCAGCTGGCGAAGGACCTGCTCGACGCCGCCTGCCGTCGCGCTGACGTAGTAGTCGCCGGGCGGCAGGCCGAAGATGCGGAACTGCCCGCGGTCGTCCGATTGATCGGCGCCCGCCGACGTGAGCTGCTTCTCGCCGCGCACGTATTGCTGTCGCAGGACGCCGACCATCGCGCGCGCGAGCGGCTCCCCATCCTCGTCGAGCACGCGGCCGGTGATGACGCCCCCGCGCGACAGCTTCAGATCGACGTCGGCGCGCTGCTGGCCGTCGGCCAGCTCGACGGGCGTGCCCGTGCGCACCGCCCGCCGCTGACCGAATGCGCCGTCGACGAACCCTGTCTTCGTCGCCGTAATGCTGTAGGTGCCGGCCGGAAGCGCGGTGATCCGGAAGCGCCCCTGCTCGTCGGTCGTCGCGGCGCGCGGCCGTCCGCCGCCCGCCACGATGACGCGCGCCCGCTTCACGGGGCGCCCGGTGTCGGCCGCCATCACTTTCCCCGCGATGACCGCGGTACCCGCCGGCGCCGCCAGGTCGCGCTGCGGGCGCTGCAGGGCGCCGCCACGCCGTCCGCCACCGGGTGGCTGTCCCTGTCTTCCGGGGCCCTGTCCAGGCGGCTGTGGGGAAGGGGGAGCCTGCGCGGCCACCGCGATCGCAGCCGCGAGCGTGAGCGCGAACATCGCCGCGAGCGCCGGCCGTCTGTGCAAGTCCAGCATGTTCAAGGAGTCTCCCGGCTTGTTAGACCTTCGGAAGTCACCAGGAGTTTAGTGCAGCGGCGGGTTTCCCGACTGAGCTGGAACGCCGGGGAACTATCCCGGCGCGCGCGACGCGCGCCGGGGTTGCCAAGCGCCTGCGGCCCGCGCGAGGAGAGCGAGTCTTCGACCCTTCGACTCGCTGCGCTCGCTCAGGGTCGTCCCGAGCGAAGTCGAGGGGCGAGCGCCGCAGCGCGAGCGAGTGACAACCTGCTGCGGCGAGCGAGCGAGCGAGTCGAGCGCGGCGCCGGGGTGGGGCAGCGCATGAGAGTGGGGCCCCACGAGCAGTAAATAATGACTACTCGGCTCTGGTCTCGGCGTCGGTCCTGAGGGAGTTCGTGACCGAGAACTCGCCTTGCCCCGTCGCCAGCGAGCGCGCGAGCATCCGTTCCACGTTGCTGTTGACCACGCCGGTCAGCGTGACGTGGCCCCGCTCGACGATGATGTGGATGGGCGGGTTCGCCATCGCGGCGTACGGCCAGAACGACGGGTTGCCGTAGATCGCGCGCGCCACGCGGTAGCGGAGCTGGTCGTCGAAAATCGAGACGGGCAGCACGCCGATGTCGTTGCGCAGGCTGCGAACGCCGTCGATCTTCGCGATGCGCTTCTCGAGATCGTTCTTCTTGTACGGCATCGTCACTCTGCCGGTGAGAACGACCGCGCCGTTCTCCACTTGCGCGCTGATGTCGTCGAAAATCGTGAGCTGAGCGTAGCCGGTGAGCGCGCGGCCGATTTCGTCGGCCAGCCGCGTGTCCCGGCGATCCTGCGCTGCCGCGGCGCTCGACACGACGAGCAGGACCGCAAGCATCGCTCCGAGAGAAAACCTGGCTTTCATGGTCGAACCTTCCTGTTCCTGGCGACGCCTTGCGTCGCTCCTGAGCCGCCACCCTGTCTGGTGCGGCTGTCCGGCAGGCGAGCCGGGCTGACACCCACGGATAGGGGCAAGGAGGATGCCAGCGGATATCGCCGGAAACAGGCCATGTTCGGTGGATTCTCGGGCTGGCGGAAGCGGTCCCGTTGTCCTCATCCATGCTCATGAGGACAGTCGCGGCAGCGCCGCGCCGACGGTCTGAGATCGCAGAATCTGCGACCAGTGTGCAACGCAACGACTGGGGTCTGACCCAGGTCCAGTACGCGCAGCGTCAGACGCCGGGAGCCGGAAGCGGAAGCGGGAAGCGGGAAGCTGGAAGCGGGCAAGCTGTCTTACAGCGCGATGATCGTAAGGATCCCGGCGCCGATGAGGAGGAGCTGCTTGAGGGGCCCCCCTTGAACGCCGCCGCGGTGCAGATCCGGAATCAGATCCGACATCGCGACGTAGAGAAAATTCCCGGCGGCAAACGCGAGCACGTACGGAAGGAAGTCGGGCACGGTCTTCGAGGCGGCCAGCATGACGACCGCGCCGAGAATACCGCCGGCGCCGGACAGCAGGTTCAGCGTGAAGGCACGCGTCTTCGAAAATCCGGCGCGGAGGAGGATCGCGACGTCGCCGACCTCCTGCGGAATCTCGTGCGTCGCGACCGCCAGCGCCGTCGTCACGCCGAGCGGAATCGACGTCAGCACCGCGGCCGCGATGACGGCCCCGTCGACGAAGGTGTGGAACGCGTCGCCGACAATGACGAGCGACGCCGCGCTGCTGGTGTGCACTTCGCAGTCGTGCGTGTCGTGGCAGTGCCGCCAGAGCACGAGCTTCTCGAGCAGGAAGAACGCCAGCACGCCCGCGAGGAGCGTGCCGAGCGCCGTGGACGCCGGGAGCGCGCCGAGCGCCTGGGGCAGCAGCGCGAGCAGCGAGACGCCGAGCAGCGTGCCGACGGCATAACTGATCGCCCACGGCAGGATCTTCACGCGCAGGCCGTCGCCGAGGAGGAGGAAGGTGGATGCCGCGAGCAGACCGCCAAAACTTCCGAGGACGCTCAGGCCGATCGCGGCCGCGTAAAGTCGCACGCGGCGACTATAGCGCAGACCCGAGATAGCGGAGGCTACGGAGTGAACGGAGCGAAGGTTTCACCGCTTGTTGACACGGAGCAACGGAGCGAACGGAGTAACGGAGAATGCTTTTCGGAAAAACCAAGAGATTACTCCGTCTGTGACTCCGTTCCTCCGTGTTGAGAACGTTGGAATGAGGATCTCCGCTGACTCCGTCAGCTTCGCTACCTCTACGGCGTCGCCACGAACCCCCGCCGCGCGCGCACGGTGTAGTTCGGCTGCCGGACCTCGACGCGGATCGTGTGCCAGCGCCCGTCCTTGACGCCCGTCGACGCGTATCCCAGGTAGTACCTGCTTGCTCAGCTCGTCCGCGATGCCGGCGGTCGCCGGGATCGAGATCGCGCGGGCAGCGGACGATCTCCGTCCGCCCGCCGCTGTCGTCGGTGATGTCGCGCAGGGCGGCGACGTTGACGCCCTCGTCGCCTCGCGTTCCGGGCGTGTTGTTGCCGCGCGGCCCGGGCTGCGGCGGGTAGATCGGCGGGCTCGGCGGCGGGGGCCGTCCGCCGGGCAATGGAAACGGAAACGGGGTGGGCACACGCGGCGGCTGCGGCCGCCGCTGGAGAGTGCCCTGGCTGTAGCGCCTCGGCCACTGCCCGGGCCCCGCCTGGCTGTCGATGCCGATCGCGTAGACCAGCACCTCGGTCTCGCGAATCATCCGCTTGAGCGTCAGCACGTCCGTGTGGCTGCTCGTGTCGTTGCCGTCCGAGATGATGAGGAGCGCCTTCTTCCGGTGGCGTCCGGCCTGCGCGAGCGGCAACGCGTCGGCAACCGCGTCGTACATCGCGGTGCCTCCGTTCGGCTGCAGGCGTGCCACGGCCCGTCCGACGGCGCGTTTGTCGACCGTCCACCCTTCGACGAGCATCGGTCTCGTGTCGAACCGGTACAGGAACACCTCGTCATCCTCGCCGAGCAGCTGCGAGAGAAAACGGTTGAGCGCGTCGCGCGCGGCGGCCATTTTTTCGCCGACCATGCTGCCGCTCGTGTCGAGCACGATGCCGAGGCTGACCGGCACCCGCTCGCTGTTGAAGTGCGTGATCGGCTGGAGCTCGTCGTCCTGATAGACGCGGAAGTCCTCCTTCTGCAGATCCGGCACGAAGCGCCCTGAGTGGTCCGAGACGGTGGCGGTGACGTTGATCAGCTCGACGCCGGTGCGAAAGCGGAACGACTGCGGATCGCTCTGCGCCTGCGGCTCCTGGCTCCTCTGAGCCCGCCCCTCCGGCCGCGCGCTCATGACGAGCGTGGCGGCGGCGCACGCGGCGACAGCGAAGACCTTCATTGGTTTCATGGCCGATACCCCTGGTCCGCCTGAAGCCTGGACCTTACCGAAGTCCCGCGACGGCGTCCGGCGCCCGTTTGTCGACGTGCGCGATCACGCGGCCGTCCTCGGCGCGAAAGCCGATCCGATATCGAGAGACCGCCCCGGTCACCGGCACGGTGACGACGAACGGCGACTCGTCGCCGGGCCCGAGCGTCGTGAAGTCGAGCGGCGCGCGGCTGCTCGACAGGAACGTGCCGTCCGGCCCGAACACGAACGCGGTCGCGACGATGCCCGATAGCGGGGCGCCGGCGCGCGGGTTCTGCACGAGGCCGGTGACGGTGAGGGTCTGCGCCTGCTGCAGGTGTCGAAGCGACAGCAGCTCGAGCGGCAGGGGCTCCGCGGCCGGCGCCGTCTGCGACGCGGCGGGCGCGGGGGCCGGCGCCGCCTTGCGGTTGCTCGACGACACGACCAGGAACCCGATCGCCCCGATCACCGCCGCGAGCGCGGCAATCACCGCGACGCGCCGCCCCCAGGGAGACGGCTGGTTCTTTTCTGCGAACAGATCGCCGACGCTCGCAACCGGCTCCGCCCGGCGAATCTCGAGATCGTCGAGGCGCGCCGCGTGCGTGTGAACGCGCGCCGTTGTCGCCTCGGTAATCGGCCGCGGCCTCGGGCCGGCCGGGGCCGGATCGGGCGCGGCGGATCGCTGCGGCCGCACGACGGGTGCGGCCGACATCGCCGACAGCGCCAGCACGCGCGCTTCAGAGCGCCTGCGGTCGTCGCGAACCAGCTTCAGCACGACGATCGCCAGGCCCACGGCCATCGCGAGTGAAACCGCCGTCACGGCTATCAGGAGGGTGACCATGGTCTGTTATCTCAGTTTGAACTCGACGGCGACTTCGACGATGACGTCCACGGGCGTGCCGAACCTGCGCGCGGGAGAAAAGCGCCACTGCCGCACCGCCTCGACCGCCCGCTGATCGAGGCCGGCGCCAAGGCCCTGGAGCACTTTCACGTCGCTGACGCTCCCGTTGCTGCGCACGACGAGCTCCAGCACCACATCCCCTTCGACGCCGCGGCGGCGCGCCTCTTCGGTGTAAGCCGGCTTCACTTCCCGAACGAGTCCGGGCGCCGTGATCCCGCTGCCCGCGCGGTACGGTCCGCCGCCCGTGCCCCCGCCCGATCCGGGGCCGATGCCAGACCCGCTGCCTTCACCCATGCCCGTGCCCTGTCCGGTCCCCGCACCGGCGCCGGTCCCGGGGCCTCGGCTGTCGGATTCCTTCGGGGCCTCCGCGATGATGCCCGCGCGATCGCGGTCGTCCGCCGCCACCGGGGCGACGGGTGCGACCACCTGCGGCAGCGGTGCAGGCGCCGGGGCAGGACGCGGCGGCTCGATCGGACGCTGGACCGGCTCCACTCTGACCGGCGGCGGCGGCGTCGGCCTTGGCTCGGGATCCGGAGGACGCGTGGTGATCCGGCGCGGCGGCGGAACGGGGCTGCGCAGAACGCTCCGGCCCTTCGTTTTCGCTCGCGGCGGCGGCACAGGCTGCTGGAGCCCGCCGCCTCCGCCCCCGCCGCCAGGCCCCGGCGTCGAGAGAAACACCAGCCGCATGTGCGTCGGCTCGCGCCGGGTCTCGTCCGGCGCGCTCGCCACACCCATCGTCGTCAACACTACCAGTCCGGCGAGCAGGGCCGCGTGCAGCGCCCCCGAGGCCGCAAAGGCCCGCGCGGGCGAGCGTTTCGCCCGCGCCGGCGGTCTGAACAATCCGCGGCCGGCCTCGAGAGGACCCCCTCGGAGCAGTCGCACGGCGCGCACCGCCTCAGCCGCGGCGACGAACCGCCCATCGACAGTCGCCAGCTCTGCCGCGAGAATCAGGGCCCTGACCTCGCGCGCGCTGACGCCCGCCGCCCGCGCGATCTCGCGCGCGGTGAAGACGTCCGGGACGGTGCTGGTGACAGAAGACATGGAAGTTCTGTGTTGAAGGGGCAAAATCCTTGCCGCGGCGCGGGCGGGTAGACGGATTGCTCCACCCCGGTTTTCGGCCTGTATCGGGGAAACCTGTTGGCGGCGCCCCTCCTGGGCTGTGCTCCGGCTGTGACAGTGGCGCTGGGAACGGGGACAGTCTCCGTCTCCAGTCTCCAGTCTCCGGTCTCTGGTCTCCGGTCTCTGGTCTCTCGGTCTCTGGTCTCTGAGTCTTCGGTCTTACCGAGACCTGAGATCCGAGCCGACCCGAGACCCGAGACCACAGACCACAGACTGTGCTACAAACCCCGCCATGCCAAGTGCGCAGCAAGTGATCGTGACGGGGGCATCGAGCGGCATCGGGCGGGCGGCGGCGCTGAGATTCGGGCGCGACGGGGCTTCCGTCCTCGTCGTCGGGCGCAGTGAAGCCGATCTGGCCGACGTTGCGGCCGCGGTGGAGCGGGAGGGGGGCCGAAGCGCGAGGCTCGTGGCGGACGTGACGGCCGCCGACGCGCCCGCGCGGATTGTCGCCGCGGCCCTGGAACAACTCGGCGGGTTGACGACGGTTGTGAATGCCGCGGGGATCATCGCCTCGGGGTCGGTCGAATCGACCACCGACGAGCAGTGGGACACGATGCTCGACGTCAACCTCCGCGCGCCATTCCGGCTGATGCGCGCCGCGACCGCGCCGCTGTCCGAGTCGCGCGGATCGATCGTGAACGTCTCGAGCGTGACGGGCCTGCGAGCGTTTCCGGGAGTGCTCGCGTACTGCGTGAGCAAGTCAGGCGTCGATCAGCTGACGCGGTGCGCGGCTCTGGAGCTCGCGCCGAAAGGCGTCCGCGTCAACGCCGTCAATCCGGGCGTCGTGGTGTCGAATCTCCACCGCCGCGGCGGGATGAACGAGGAGAGCTACGCGGCGTTCCTCGAGCACTCGAAGAAGACGCACCCGATTGGCCGCCCCGGTGAGCCCGCGGAAATCGCCGATCTCATTTTCTTCCTCGCTTCGGATCAGGCGGGTTGGATTACGGGAGAGACGATCTCGATCGACGGGGGAAGACACCTGACGTGCGCGAGATGATCAGGTTCTACAGGGTTCCACCGGGTTCCACTGGGTTCCGCAAGGTTCTGTTCGGCAAGGTTCAGTTCCGCAAGGTTCGCGCGGTCTGAAGAGAACCCCGAGGAACCCCGTGGAACAGAACCTAGAGGAACCCCGTGGAACCCCGCGGAACCTCGTGGAACCATTCACACGTTCTCCTTGACGCCTTCGGAGAACGCGATCCCGTCCCGCTCGGCGAGCAACCGCGCCGCGCGAAACCCGCCGGATTCCAGCGCCGCGACGGCGCCTCCTCTCGAGACGTAGCCGGTGTCGGCATCGGACCCCGGCCCTCGGACGAGCCCGCCCAGGCCCGTACGCCGTCCCGGATCGATCACCAGGCAGCGGCCGCCAGGGCGCAGCACGCGATGGACGTCGACGACGCACCTGATTCGTTCTCCGGCATCGAGGCCCGCGAGCACGTCGTCGATGACCGCGACATCGAACGACTCGGCCTCCAGTGGCAGGGCTGCCCACGGGGCCGTGAAGGTTTCGATCAGGGCGCCTTCGCGGGCGGCGATCTCGGCCGCGCGCGTGGTGACGGCCTCGCGCGCGTCGATCGCGCAGGCGCGTCCCGTCAATCCTGTTTTCACCGCCAGCCGCGCGAGCCGGACGGGATCGCCGCAGCCCAGCACGAGCAGACGGTCGCCCATCTTGATGCCCGCCATCGAGACGGCCAGCGATTCCCCCGAACGCTTGAAGATGTCGAACAGCTTCATCGGCGCCGGCCCTCACGCGTACGGCTTCCACGCTCCTCTGGTCCGCTCAAGGACTGATGATATAGTTCCCGGCTGTGAAAAATCCGCCAGAAATCGAGCCTGCCAAGGGAAAACTCGGCGTTCTTCTCGTCGGAATGGGTGCCGTCAGTACCACAACCATCGCGGGAGTGCTCGCGGTGCGCCGTGGGCTCGCGAGCCCGATCGGGTCACTTACGCAGATGGGCACCGTGCGTCTCGGCAAGCGAACGGAAGCCCGCTCTCCGCTCATCAAGGAATTCGTTCCGCTCGCGTCGCTCGACGACGTGGTGTTCGGCGGATGGGATATTTTCGAGGACAACTCGTACGAAGCCGCGAAGACGGCCGGCGTGCTCGAACCGGATCTCCTCGAGCAGATCCGGCCGGAGCTCGAAGCCATCAAGCCGATGCCGGCGGTGTTCGATCGACGCTATGTCAAGCGGCTCGACGGGCCGAACGTCAAGAAGGGGAAGAACAAGCGCGATCTCGCCGAACAGCTGCGCGAGGACATGCGCAAGTTCAAGCAGGACAACGGCTGCGATCGCCTGGTGATGGTGTGGTGCGGCAGCACCGAAGTGTTCCTGACCGAGTCGGCCGCGCATGCCAGCCTGGCCGCGTTCGAGAAAGCGCTCGAGGCCAGCGACGAGAACATCCCGTCGAGCATGATCTACACGTATGCGGCGCTCAAGGACGGGATCCCGTACGCGAACGCGGCGCCGAACCTGAGCGCGGACGTTCCGGCGTTGATGGAGCTCGCCTCGCAGACCGGATCGCCGATCACCGGCAAGGACCTGAAGACGGGTCAGACGCTGATCAAGACCATCATCGCTCCGGGCCTGAAGGCGCGCCTGCTCGGCGTCGAAGGCTGGTACTCGACCAACATCCTCGGCAACCGCGACGGCGAGGTGCTCGACGATCCGGAGTCGTTCAAGACGAAGGAAGAGAGCAAGAAGTCGGTCCTCGACTACATCCTCCAGCCGAATCTGTACCCGGAGCTCTACAAAGACCTCTGCCACGTCGTCCGCATCAACTACTATCCGCCGCGCGGCGACAACAAAGAGGGCTGGGACAACATCGACATCTTCGGCTGGCTGAACTACAAGATGCAGCTGAAGATCAATTTCCTGTGCCGCGACAGCATCCTCGCGGCCCCCATCGTCCTCGACGTGGCGCTGTTCCTCGATCTCGCGAAGCGCGCCGGCATGAGCGGCATCCAGGAGTGGCTGTCGTTCTATTTCAAGAGCCCGATGCACGCGCCGGGGCTGTATCCCGAGCACGACCTCTTCATCCAGCTGATGAAGCTCAAGAACACGCTGCGGTTCCTGCGCGGTGAGGAGCTCATCACCCACCTCGGCCGGGAGTACTACGACTGATGGACTCAGACAGGCTGCAACCGGCGCTGTACGGGGGACTGCTGATCGGCGTGCTCTCGGCCCTCCCGATCGTCAACGTCGGCAACTGCTGCTGCTGCATGTGGGTCGTCGCGGGCGGGATGCTCGCCGTCTACCTCCGCCAGCAGAATTCCCCGTTCGTGGTGACGTCGGCGGAAGGGGCGCTCGTCGGGCTCATGGCCGGGCTCTTCGGCGGCATCCTCGGAGTCCTGCTGTCGATTCCCATCGAGATGGCGATGGGCCCGTTCCAGCGGCAGTTATTCGATTGGGTCGCGCAGAACCCGGACTTCCCCGCCGAGTATCGCGAGATGTTGGAGCGCGCCAGCCAGGGCGGGGGCGGCGTCGCAGCGGTGGCCTTCAACTTCGTGATCTACAGCGTCCTGGGATCCGTGTTCGGGCTCCTGGGCGGGCTCCTCGGCGTCGCCGTTTTCAAGAAGACCCCGCCGCTTCCGCCGCCCGGGACCGTGGACGTGCTGCCGCCCGAAGGGTAGAGCGAATCCCTAATCCCTAATCGTTGAATCCTTGAATCCGCGACTCGATTCGCGGAGCGGGGTCAGGTCAGTGAAACGTGAATTCGGGGTCAGGCCGATTCGAGACCCGGATTCACGTTTCATGACCTGACCCCGTCACCCGCGACTACAGTTGCAGTCCCTCCAACACCGAAACTCCTCCTTAGAAAAAGCGTGCAGGTTTGGGCGATTCTGCGCGATCCTGCGCCTCAGTTATAAACAGTTCTGTAATAAGGATTTAATCTCACATGGAGGGCCTGGCGTGGCGGCGGGGGAGCGGGGCGCTGGTGTTCGTGGCCTGCGGGGTCTGCGCCTCGCCCGGGCTCTCGCAGACGCCCGTGCGGCCTCCCGACCTGCCTGTCACGCGGCTCGAAGGAGCAGGGGCGGGAGAACGGACCGGCATTGCCCTGCAGCCGCCGGCCCAGCGGCCGGGGGAGCTCTCCTCGCTCCCGATGACGCAGCTCGACGATCGCCCCGCCGATCTCGATGGCTCCCGGCGGATCTCGCTCACGATCTCGAGACCCCTGCCGCTGCGCGACATGCTCGAGCTGCTTCTCACGGGCACGCCTCTGAGCTTCGTGCTGGAGGACGGCGTGGACGGCTCCTTCAGCGGAGCGCTCACGAACCTCACGATGCGACAGGCGCTGGAGGCGGTGTTGTTCCCGCGCGGTCTCGACTACGACGTGCAGGGATCGCTCGTCCGGGTGTTTCCGCGCAAAGCCGCGACGCGGCTGTTCGATGTGAACTACCTGAACCTCCGGCGGACGTGGCAGCGCTCGGTGCGGAGCGCGGTCTCCCCACCCGGCCCGCACGCGGCGGCGATGGAGTTGTCCACGTCGAGCGAGTCGGACCTCTTCGGCGAGCTGGGCCAGGGCGTCCAGGCGCTGCTCTCCGAATCGGGCCGCATGCACGTGGATCGATCCGCCGGGCTCGTCCAGGTCACCGACTTCGCGGATCGCCTCGATCAGATCGGCGTGTACGTCGAGGCGGTGCAATTGCGCGCCACGCGTCAGGTGCGGATCGAGGCGCGCGTCCTTCAGGTCACGCTGGGCGGCGCCGCGGCGGCGATCGACTGGAACGCGGCGGCGGCCCGCTCGGGCGCGGTCGTCGGCAAGGAGTCGGGCCGCGCGGTCGGCATGCGAATCGAGGATTTCGACGCGTTGAAACGGGCGCTTGGCGAGCAGGGCACGGTGACGATGATCGCGGCGCCTCACGTCGTCGCGATGAACAACGAGCCGGCGGTCATGCGGGCGGGTACCCAGGGCGTCTACTTCACGACCGCGTCGCAGCTCGATCAGGCAGGCCGGCTGGAGCGGACGTCCACGCCGGTGGCGATCCTCGAAGGTCTGACGCTGACGGTGACGGCGCAGATTGCTTCGGACGGCATCGTGCAGTTGAGCGTGGCGCCGACGTTCACCGAGAAGACGGGCCAGACGAAGTCGGCGGCCGGCGACGTCTTCCCGGTGCTGCAGGTCAGCGAGGCGGACACGCTCGTCCGCGTGCAGGACGGCGATACGGTCGTGATTTCCGGCTTCCTGCAGGATCGCCTGCAGTCGAGGCCGGGCAGCGGCCTCGCCGGCTTCTTCGGCGCGCAGGCGCGCGAGACGGTGAAATCGGATCTCGTCATCCTGCTGACGCCCACGGTCGTGAGTGCGGGCGGGGTTGAAGGAACGCGGTAGGGTCCGGCTGAAGCCGGACGCCACCGAAGATCTGGTCCGGCTAAAGCCGGACGCCACCGATGTCGGACGCCACCGAAGTCTGGTCCGGCTAAAGCCGGACGCCACCGATGTCGGACGCCACCGAAGACGGTCCGGCTGGATCCGGACGCCACGGGAGAGATCCTATGCACGAGGAGTATTACGGGTTCGTCGAGAAGCCGTTCAGCCTCACCCCGGATCCGAAGTATCTCTACAAGAGCGAGTCGCACGCCAACGCGTTCGATCTGCTCCAGTACGCGATACGGCGCCGCGAGGGCTTCGTCGTGGTGACGGGCGACATCGGCACGGGCAAGACCACGCTGTGCCGGGCGATCCTCGAGCAGCTCGATCGCAAGACGTTCACCGCGCTCGTGCTGAACCCGTTCCTGTCGGAAGAGGATCTGCTCCGGATCATCCTCCAGGACTTCGGCGTGGTCTCGCGGGAAGAGATCAAGCGGGGCCGCCTGAACGGGGTCAGCAAGCAGGAGCTGATCGACACGCTCAACGAGTTCCTGCTGTCGCTGCTGCCGCTGCGCGCAGGCGCCCTGCTCATCATCGACGAAGCGCAGAACCTGCCGCTGAAGGTGCTGGAACAGATCCGGATTCTCTCGAACCTGGAGACGGACAAAGAGAAGCTGCTGCAGATCGTGCTCGTCGGGCAGCTGAACTTGAAGGACTGGCTGCGGTCGCCGGAGCTGCGCCAGCTCGATCAACGCGTCTCCATCCGGTACGAGCTGAAGCCGTTGACGCGCGAGGAAACGTCGGCGTACGTCGCGCATCGGCTGACGATTGCGGGCGGCGGGGCGGCGGTGAGCTTCTCGCCGAAGGCCCTCGACCTCGTGCACCGGTACACGGACGGGATTCCCCGGCTGATCAATCTCGTCTGCGACCGCGCGCTGCTCGGCGGCTACTCGGCGCGGGTCAACCGCATCACGCCGGAGATGGTTGGCGCGGCGGCGATCGGCCTCGACCTCGCGATGCCGCGGCGATCGATGTTCGGGTGGCTGCGCAGAGGAGCGGCGGCGTTCGCCGCCGGCGCGGCGCTGACGGCCGCCATGTCGCTGGCGGCCGCGTATACGGTGATAACGGTGCAGTCGCGCAGCGTGCTGGCCGGCACGATCGATCCGCGTCCGGTCCCGATCCAGTCCGGGACGCAGATCGCACCGCCGGCGGTGACGGAACCGCCGCCGGCTTCCGCACAGGCTCCGGAAGGGTCCTCTGTCACCGCGCCGTCCGCGGCACGCCGTCCGCCGCCACGCCGTCCGCGGCCACGCCGTCCGCGGCCACGCCGTCCGCGGCACGACGCCAGAGCCGGCTCCGTCGTCGCCGCCGTTGCCGGCGGCCGAACATCCGGCCGCCCAACAGACCGGCAGGTATTCGGTCGTCGTCGGATCGTTCCGTCAGAACGCCGAAGCGGGCGCGCTGGTCGATCAGTTGCGCGCGCTCGGATATCGCGCCCGCGCGGGGCGCCTCGAATCGGCCGATCGCGGCACCTGGCATCAGGTATCGGTCGGTCCGTACGCCGATCTCGAGCAGGCGCGGCAGGATGAGGCGCGCGTACGGCAGATGCCGGGCTACGCCGACGCGCGTCTCATAACGCAGTGAGCCAGCTCCTTGATTCGCTCCGGCGTGGGCGCCCGTCGCAGACGCCGTCGACGGCCGCCGCGCACGGCGCAGGGGGACGCCGTCCTCGCGACGCTCGGGTACGCGCCCGTCCCGCGCCACGTCCGGGCGCGATCCGCGATCGTTCGGATCCTGATTCTCGCGGCCGTGGTAGTCCTGGGCTGGACCGGCTGGCAGGTTTACAACCGGTGGTTCCGCACGCCCGTGCCTGCGGCGCCGACGGCTGCTCTCTCGAATCCCACGGTGCAAAATCCGCGCGGCAGGGACCCCAGGACAACGACAACCGGGACCCCCCCGGCGACGACCCCTCCGGTCTCCACGCCCCCGGTTTCCGCCTCCCAGCCGGCCGCGCCCGGCTCGACGGGTCAGCCGGCGGCAACTGGGCCACGTGCGAGAGTGCCCGATCCTGAGGCGCCTCGCCCTGAGCTTCCATCCCAGCGCGCACCAGTCGCGCCGCGTCCGCCCGCTCCCTTGCCCGTGACGCGCGCGGAGTCCGGCGCGCAGGCCCCGCCGCGAGGGACCAGCGAGGCCAACGATCTCGCGCTCGCGCTGTATTACCATCGCGCCGGGGACTTCGAGAACGCCCTGCAGCATTACCGGGCGCTGTTGCAGCGGAACGAGCTGAACGCCCAGGCGCACAACAATCTCGGCCTGCTCTATCAGGAAAAGAAGTTGCTGGCGGAATCGGCCGGAGAGCTGTCGCGCGCGATCCTCATCGAGCCCGGGAACGTGCTGGCGCACAACAACTACGGTGTGACGCTGCTGCTGCAGGGGCGGGCGGATGAGGCCGCCGCGCAGTTCCGCACCGCGTTGAAGCTCGATCCGCGCAACGTCGACGCCCTCGTGAACCTGGCGCTGGCCCAGCGGGACGGCCGCCAGCCCGAGGTCGCGAAGGAAACGCTGCTGGACGCGCTGACCATATCGCCTCGCAGCGCCGCGGCGCATTACAATCTGGCGCAGCTGTACGATCAGACGAGCGAGGCGGCGCGCGCGGTGGACCACTACCGCAAGTTTCTCGAATACGCCGGCCCGGAGTACGCGCCGCGCGCGGCCGCCGTCCGCGCCCGCGTCGAGGCCCTCTCCAGGATTCCCGAGTGACCATGTCCGAGATTGACGCCCTTCTGACCGAAGACCGCCGCTTTCCACCGTCCGCCGCGTTTCGCGCGGCCGCCAACGTCTCCGATCCTGAGGTCTACGCCCGCGCCGCCCGGGATCCCGAAGCCTTCTGGGCGGGGTTCGCGCGCGAGCTCGAGTGGATGCGACCCTGGGACTCCGTCCTCGAGTGGGACCCGCCGAATGCGCGCTGGTTCGACGGCGGCACGCTCAACGCGAGCGCCAACTGCCTCGATCGGCACGTCCGCAGCGCGCGCCGCAACAAGGCCGCCATCATCTGGGAAGGCGAGCCCGGCGACCGCCGGACGCTGACGTACTGGGACTTGTTCCGGCAGGTCAGCGCCTTCGCCAACGTCCTCAAGTCGCTCGGCGTGAAGCGCGGCGATCGCGTGGCGCTCTATCTGCCGCTCATCCCCGAGCTCGCCATCTCGATGCTCGCGTGCGCGCGAATCGGCGCGGTCCACAACGTCGTCTTCGGCGGCTTCAGCGCCGAGTCGCTGCGCGATCGCATCAACGACTGCCAGGCGGTCCTGCTCGTGACGGCCGATGGCGGCTATCGCCGCGGCCAGGTCGTGCCGCTCAAGCAGACGGCCGACGAAGCGCTCCGCGACGCGCCGTCGATCAAGAACGTCGTCGTCGTGCTGCGCCAGGCCGGTGCGCCCATTCCCGTGGAGATCGTCGAAGGCCGGGATCACTGGTATCACCGCCTGATGCAGAACGCCGCCGCGGTCTGCGAGCCGGAAGCCATGAACGCGGAGGACATGCTCTACGTCCTCTACACGTCCGGCACGACCGGCAAGCCGAAGGGCATCGTGCACACGACGGGCGGGTATCTCACCGGCTGTTACGCGACGACGAAATGGGTGTTCGACCTCAAGGAGGACGACGTCTACTGGTGCACCGCCGACATCGGGTGGGTGACCGGCCACAGCTACGTCGTCTACGGGCCGCTCTCGAATGGCGCGACGGTGGTGATGTACGAAGGCGCGCCGGACTGGCCCAAGAAGGATCGCTTCTGGGAGCTGATCGAGCGGCACGGGGTGACGATTTTCTATACGGCGCCCACGGCCATCCGCGCGTTCATGAAATGGGGCACGGAGTGGCCGGCCGGCCGCGATCTATCCACGCTGCGGCTGCTGGGATCGGTCGGCGAGCCGATCAACCCCGAAGCGTGGATCTGGTACCACAAGAACATCGGGCGCGAACACTGCCCCATCGTGGACACGTGGTGGCAGACGGAAACCGGCATGATCATGATCACGCCGCTTCCCGGCATCACGACGACGGTCCCGGGTTCCGCGACGCAGCCGTTTCCCGGAGTGATCGCCGAAGTCCGGGACGCAGAAGGCAAGCGTGTCGAGACCGGCGGGGGGCTGCTGGTGCTGACCAAGCCGTGGCCGGCGATGCTGCGCGGCATTTACGGCGATCCCGAGCGGTTCGTGAAGCGGTACCTGGTCGCGCTGGCCGGGCGTGTATTTCACCGGGGACGGCGCGCGTCTCGACAAGGACGGCTACTACTGGCTGATGGGCCGCGTGGACGACGTCCTGAACGTGGCCGGCCACCGGCTCGGGACGATGGAGGTCGAGAGCGCGCTCGTCGATCATCCCAAGGTCGCCGAAGCCGCGGTCGTCGGCCGTCCGCACGAGATAAAGGGACAGGCCATCGCGGCCTTCGTCACCGTGAAGGAGGGCGTGAAGCCGTCGGCCGCGCTCGCCGACGAGCTGAAGGAGCACGTCGTCAAGAAGATCGGCGCCATCGCGCGCCCGGATCAGATCCTGTTTGCGGCCGACCTGCCGAAGACGCGGTCAGGCAAGATCATGCGCCGGCTGCTCCGGGACATCGCGGAAGGCAAGGCGCTCGGCGATACGACGACGCTCGCCGATCCCAACGTCGTCGCGAAGCTGAAAGAGGAGTACGAGGAAAAAGAGGGGTAGGAATTCACCACAGAGTCAACGGAGTTAACGGAGAAAAACAAAATTCTTGTTCTTCTCCGTTTCCTCCGTTACTCTGTGGTTAAATTCACATGCGAATTGGCTAGTTGCCGGCGCGAATCGGCTGGTTGCAGGCACCTCACAGCTTCCGTCTCTGCTCCTCAATCTGCGATCGGTCGATGTGGAAGTGACGGCCGCGGCGCGCGGCGCGCAGCTCGCCGGTCCTGACCATGCCGGCGACTTCCCGGGGGGTCATGCCGAGCAGGGTCGCGGCGCCGAGGATCGTGACCGACGTCGGCATCAGCGCCACGCGCTCGACACGGTTTCCGCCGTTCATCTTCGCGCGCACGAGCGCGGCGTCCGCCTCGGCAAGGATGTAAGACGGATCGATCTCCGCCTGGACCAGGTCGGTGCCGGCCGCCGCCGCGCTCACGGTGACGGCCGTGAGCGTATCGGTCTTGTGGTCGACGAGCACGAGGCGCTGCTTCACGGTCTCGCAGAACCGGGCGGCGAGCGTGGCGGCCTGATCCAGCGTGGTTTCCGGCAGCAGCACCGCGATGGAGTCTTCGCCGTGCCGCGCGACCCAGTCGTGGGTGCGGAAGAACCGCCGCGCGAGAATGCCCAGGCGCTCGAGCAGCCGGTCGCCCGCGCCGTAGCCGTGCGCCCGGTTCACCTCCGACATATCGTCGATGTCGAAGAGAATCATGGCGACGCCGTGATGGTGCCGCTGGGCTCGCAGCGCCTCCTGTTCGAGCGCGAGGTCGAACACGTGCCCGGCGATGAGCGTCGTCAGCTGGTCGCGAAGCGAGTGGTGTCCTCCTGCCCGTTCCGCGAACGCCGCGATCACCTCGAGCGCACCCGCGCGGACCGAGTGCTCGACGACGGGCCAGAGGTTCGACGTGGCGCCCAGCCGCTGGTCCAGCGAGAGCTCATCCAGTACGACGCGCTCCGCGCCGTGAATGGCCTGGATGATCTGGCGCAGCAGCAGCGGCGGGGCCAGGCGCGACAGTTCCTGGATGCCGCCGCCATGGTCCACCCGGCTCTCCTCGACCGCCAGCGCGAGCACGTCTATGAGGGTCCGGCTGCAGCCCTGCCAGCCGGCCGGGTCGAGACCCGGCTCCGTGGCCAGGGTGCCGGCCAGATCCTCCATGAGCCCCTGCGCGCGCTGCCGGATCGCCTTCGCGATCTGTGCGCGGACGTCGCGCGGGACATCTCTCAGTCGCCCTGTCATTTTGGTCGATCTTACCTGTTCTACCGTGCCGGTGCGTCGCGGGGTGAGACACGATAACGAAGCCGGAATGGTGTTAATTACGGCTCAGCTTGCGGCTGGGAGGGTCCCCGTCGTCTAATAGTAGGTTCCCTTAGTAATGTATCGGCCCGCAAGGGCCGAAAGATCCACACCAGCCATGGCCAGCACTACCGGTATCGAGCTCGGTCGGGAGGCGTGCGTGCTCGCCGGTGTCCGCCCGTCCCGCACCGGGATCGCGGACGTCGTGGCCCTCCACACGATCGAGTCCGGGGCCTGGCCGACGCTCGACGTGGCCCTCGTCGAGACCCTCCGGGGGGTGCGGCGAGGCAAGCGTTTCCCGCGCAACGCGCGGATCGTGGCCTGGGGCCTTCCCGACGATCCGGCCGGCGACGAGGCCACCGCGCGCTGGTTGCAGCGTCCGATTCTGGCGGCCGGGTTCCGCGTCGAGTCGATCCTCACCCCGCCGCAGGCGCTCGCCCTGCTGGCGGCGAGCCGCCCGCGCTCCGGCAACGGCGCTGTCGCATGGCTTGCGCTCAACATCCAGGCCGCGGCCATCGCGATCGTGCACGACGGCGAGCTGCTCTTCGCGCGCACGTTCGAGTGGTCGTACAGCGCACTGAATACGAGTGGAAAGGCGCAGCTGCTGCAGCGCTACTCGCTCGTCGCGCAGCTCGCGCCGGAAGTGCGCCGGGGCATCGCGGCCGTGCTCGCGAACCGGGGCCTGACGGTGGAGCAGGCCGTCACCTGCGGCGATCTCCCGGAGCTGCGCTCGCTGACGATGCCCCTCATCGAGGAGCTGGATCTCGAGGTCGAGACGCTCGATTCGACTGAAGGGCTGCGCGCGGTCGGGAAGGCGAAGGCCGAGCGCTTCGTCGAGTCCGCACCCGCGATCCGTCTGGCGTGCGCGGTGGCGCTGGCTCCGTCGAAACGGCGGGGATCCGCGACCCGGTCGGTCGCCCGCATCGCCGCCGCCGTAGGCGTCATCTCGGCGCTCGGGTGGGGAAGCTATGCGCTCTGGCGCGCGGCATCGATCTCGACGGCCGCGACGGCGCCGAATATGCCGCGGCCGTCCGCGGCCCGGCCGGCTGCCGCCCCGCCGGGCCCCGCCGCGAGAGGCCCTGCAAAGGCCACCGGCAGCCCGCAGGGCAGCGCCCAGGGACCGGCGGTGACGAAGCCGGCTGTCGTCCCAGCCCCGTCCAAGGCCGCTGTGCCTCTGGGTCCCCCGGCCGGGCCGCCTCGCGTCACCGGCAATCCAAAGGTCACCCAACCTGCGGCACGCCCCGGAGCCCCTGGTTCGGTCGCTCAGGCTACCCCGCCAAAACCGGCCGGGACCCCGATCGTGATGGCGCCCCCGAAGATCGAGCCGAAACCGGCTGCGGCGTCCCCGGTGACCGCCGGGCTCAAGACGCCTCCGCCGATCGTGACGGCACCGCCAAAGGTCGAGCCGAAGCCGGCTGCGGCGCCCCCGGCGACCGCCAGACTCGAGACCCGCCCGATTGTGACCCCGTCGGCCAAGGTCGTGGCGCCGCCGGTCAAGCCGCCGGCCATGCGGGCCGAGCCTGCTGTCGCGGCCGCATCACCGGGACCAGCCGCGCGACCCTTCCCGGCGCGCCGCGAACATTCGAGCCGCCTGCGCCGAATGCGGCGCTGCGCACGGCCGGGCCTCGGGCCCCCGCGCCGGGCCGGCCGGTGCCGCCTCTCAAGGATGCGTTGCCGAAAGTGGATTCGATCCTGATCGACCAGGAACGGCGCCTCGCGATTGTGGACGGCACGATTGTGTCGATCGGAGACACTGTCGGCCCTCGTGTCGTCGTGCAGATCGATCCGGCCGGCGTGGTGCTGCGCGAGCCATCGGGTTTGTCGGTGCGTGTCGCGCTCCGCGCCAAGACGACCCTCTGACTGGGTCGTAAATCCTAAGCAATAGAACGATTTATCGCGATGAACCGGCCCGGGATTGCGGGCATTGGGTGTTCGCCCGTAGAATCAACGATCCGAGACCAAGAGGGACCCAGGTGCGGAAGAAAATCGGCGAGTGTCTGATTCAGGCCGGGCTGATCACGGAAGACGATCTCCAGATCGCGCTCGCCGAGCACAAGACGACCGGCGAACGCGTCGGGGCGGTCCTCGTACGCCTGAATCTCGCGACCGAAAAGCAGATCACCAAGGCGCTCGCCTACCAGCTCGGGTTCCCGTATACGTCAGCCTGAGCGACGAGCCGCCCGATCCCGCCGCCATCGTCCTCATTCCGAAGGACGTCGCGCTCAAGCGCGTCTGCGTCGCGGTCAAGCTCGAGAAGAACCTGCTGACCGTCGCGATGTCCGACCCGCTGCTCTTCAGCCTCGTCCAGGACCTCGAGTTCCAGACCGGCTACCGCATCAAGCAGGTCGTCGCCACGCGGACCGACATCCTCGACGCGATCGAGAACGGCTATCCCGACAAGGCGCTGGCGAAGTACACGGGCGTGGCGGGCGGCCTGTGCGGTGCCCGCGCCCCAGCCAGAAGCCCGGCGCGGCCGGGCGACCCGTGCGCCCGGTCCGCGCTCGTGCCGCGCGGCCGACGATCGACGTCTTCGAGCAGCCGTCGGCCGCGACCGCCGCCGCGCGCGAGGGCAGCGACTCGGCGCCGATCATCGACCTCGTCGATCTCGTCGTCAACAGCGCGATCACCAGCCGCGCGAGCGACGTGCACATCGAGCCGATGGAAAAAGGGCGTGCTCGTCCGGCATCGCCTCGACGGCATCCTGAAGGAAGTCATGGACCTGCCCAAGTGGGTCCACGAGGGGCTCGTCGCCCGCATGAAGATCATGGCGGGCATGGACATCGCCGAGAAGCGGCTGCCGCAGGACGGCCGCCTCCGGATCAAGACCGAGGACGGCAAGGACGTCGACTTCCGCGTCTCGACGCTGCGGACGATGCTACGGCGAGAAGATCGTGCTGCGCGTGCTCGATCACCGCAAGGGGGCGCCGCCGCTCGAGGAGCTCGGGTTCTCGGCCGCCGGCGATGGAGGAGCTCCGCTTCTTCCTCAAGCACCAGCACGGCATGATCCTGGTCGTCGGTCCGACCGGCAGCGGCAAGACGACGACGCTGAGCTCCGCGATCACGTCGATCAAGTCGGGCCGCACGAACATCATCACGATCGAAGATCCGATCGAATACCAGATTCCCGGCGTCAACCAGACGCAGGTCAACGAGAAGGCCAAGCTGACGTTCGCGAGCGCGCTCCGCGCCATCCTCCGGCAGGATCCCGACGTCATCCTGGTCGGCGAGATCCGCGACCACGAGACCGCGAAGATCGCGATGCAGGCCGCGCAGACCGGCCACCTCGTCCTCTCGACGCTGCACACCGACGACGCGCCGTCGACGGTGACGCGGTTGATGGACATGAGCCTCGAGCCGTACGTGATCGCGCTCGGCGCTGATCGGCGTGGTCGCGCAGCGTCTCGTGCGCCGGCTCTGCGTGACGCTGCCGCCGGCAGTACACGCCGGAAGCCGAGACGCTGCGGGCGCTCAACATGACCGAGGCCGACGCCGCGCACTTCGTCGTTCTACCGCGCGGTCGGCTGCGAGGAGTGCAACCACACCGGCTACCGCGGCCGGATGGGCATCTACGAAGTGATGCGCGTCAACGACAAGGTCCGCCGTCTGATCGCCGCAGAAGGCGGGCGAGGACATGATCCGCGACGCCGCGATCGCCGGCCGGCATGATCACGCTCGGCGAGGACGCGCTCGCGAAGGTCAAGTCCGGCGCGACGACCGCCGAGGAGCTGCTTCCGCGTCGTCACCGAGGTGCAGGAGGTGCGCACGCTGTGCCCGGGCTGCCAGCGCGGCGGTCGGCGTCGATTTCATGGCCTGCCCGCACTGCGGCCATCGCCTCAACGCCGGCTGCCCGAAGTGCGGCCGCTCGCTGCAGGCCGGGTGGCAGTTCTGCCCGTATCTGCACGACGAGCACGACGGCCAAGCCGACCGAAGAAGCAGCTGCGCGATCAGCGGAAGACGCCGGAGCTTCCGGCGTCGAACGTCGCTGAATTCAAGAATCAGAACAATCGTTGAAGAACTTCTACGACTGCTCGGTCGCTGCCGGCGCGCCCGCCGACGAGATCAAGAAGGCGTTCCGGCGCGAGATCGCGCGCTACCACCCGGACAAGGTCCAGCATCTCGGCACGGAGTTCCAGGAGATGGCGGCTCGGGCGATCGCCGCCGATCTGACCGAGGCGTACCGGATCCTGATGGATCCGGCGCTGCGCGCGCAAGTACGACGAGGATCTGCTCGGCGGACGAGGCGCCGGCACGCGCCCGCGCGCCGCAGCCGCCCGTCCGCCCGCCGACGCCAGTGCCGCAACCGCCGCCGCCCGCGCACCGACCCGCCGCCCGCGCCGTCCTCCGCCGTCCGGCGTCGATCGCCGCGTCCAGCAGCGAGCGCGCGACGACCGCGGACTTCGTGCGGAAGGCGGGACGCTGTCGCGCCTGCGCGACGCGGTCGACGGCCGTCACGGGCGGGGCCGCAGGCGCTCCCGATCGCGGGCTTCGACATGGCGCTTCGACGTCGAAGCCGCAAGAGCGGCCTGTTCAAGAAGGCGGAAGCGCCCGTCCGCCTGCTCGCGCAAGTTCGTGCCGCAGGTGGACGCCGCGGCGGTCGCGGACGTGCTGGCCGCTCGCCGTGAAGGCGGCCAAGGCGGAAGCGACCCCGTCTGCCTCCTGCTGCTCGGGGCCCGGGCATGGCGCCGGCGAAGGAGCTGGCGGCCGCCATCAGCGAGCAGCGGCGGAAGTCCCGGACGGCCGGGCCTGTGCTCGTCCCGGTCGATGTGAGAGACTGGGAGGCACTGTTTCCCCCGGAACGCCGGCGTCCGTCCGGGCCCTCGTCCAGCGCCTGCGCGAAGGAAGGAGAAGCGCTGACGGGCCGGAACCGGAACTTTCGCGCGGCGTTTCGCGTTAAGCTAGACCCCGGATCATAGCAGGCAATCCTATGGCTTTGATCGAAACGCACGATCTGTGGAAGACCTACGTCATGGGCGAGGAGGAGATCCACGCGCTGCGCGGCGTCTCGATCAACATCGAGCGCGGCGAGTACGTCGCGATCATGGGCCCGTCGGGCTCGGGCAAGTCCACGCTGATGAACCTGATCGGCTGCCTCGACACGCCGAGCAAGGGCAGCTACCTGCTGAACGACAAGGAGGTCGCGTCGATGAACGACGACGAGCTCGCGCGGATCCGGAACGAAGAGATCGGGTTCGTGTTCCAGACGTTCAACCTGCTGCCGCGCGCGACGGCGCTCCACAACGTCGAGCTGCCGCTGGTCTACGCCGGCGTCTCCGGCAAGGCGCGCCAGGACGCGCGCGAAGCAGGCGCTCGAGAAGGTCGAGCTGACCTCACGCGCGACGCACCGGCCGAACGAGCTCTCGGGCGGCCAGCGCCAGCGCGTCGCGATCGCGCGCGCGCTCGTGAACAACCCGTCGATCCTGCTCGCCGACGAGCCGACCGGCAACCTCGACTCGAAGACCGGCAAGGAGATCATGGGCCTGTTCGAGCGCCTGCACGAGGGCGGGAACACGATCATCCTGGTCACCCACGAGGCCGACATCGCCGCGCACGCGCACCGCGTCATCTACATCCGCGACGGCCAGGTGGAGAAGGACGCGAAGCGGGCGGCGTGACGTCTGCGTGCGGCTAACCCAGAACTTTGAACAGGAGATCAGGAGAAAAGATCAGGAGGTTCTTTGGTTTTCGAAAATGAATCTTCGTAATCTCCTGACCTCCTGGACTCCTGGTATGTCTCTTAGACCGCGGCCCAGTGTCCGCGGCGACTTGTTTCAGCGCCGCGGCGCGATCGAACGACGCGGGATCGAGCACGATCCGCTGGCGCGGCGCGTCCGGATCCGGCATCGGGATGGCCGACAGCAGCGCCCGCGTGTAGGGATGCGCCGGGGCGGCGAAGAGCGCGTCGGTCGATCCCATCTCCACGATCCTCCCCAGATACATCACGGCGACCCGGCTGCAGATGTGTCGCACCAGCCTGAGGTCGTGCGCGATGAAGAGGTAGGTCAGCTTCAGGCGCTCCTGGAGATCCATCAGCAGGTTGACGACCTGCGCCTGCACCGACACGTCGAGCGCCGACACCGGCTCGTCCGCGATGATGAGCGACGGGTTGAGCGCGAGCGCGCGCGCCAGGCCGATGCGCTGCCGCTGGCCGCCGCTGAACTGGTGCGGGTAGCGCGCCAGCTGCGAGGGGTCGAGCCCGACCAGCTCGAACAGCTCCGCCACGCGCGCGCGCCGTGCCGGCTTGTCGCCGATGCGGTGGATGATGAGCGGCTCTTCGACGATGTCGCCGACGCGCATGCGCGGGTTCAGCGACGAGTACGGATCCTGAAAGACGATCTGCATGTCGCGCCGCGCCTGGCGCAGCCGGCTGCGCGAGAACGCCAGCACGTCGTCTCCCCTGAACCGGACCTCGCCCGACGTCGGCTCGATCAGCCGCAGAATGCAGCGGCCGGTCGTCGTCTTGCCGCTGCCCGATTCGCCGACGAGCCCGAAGGTTTCCCCTTCCTCGATCGTGAAGCTCACGTCGTCCACCGCGCGCACGACGACGCGGGCGCGAAGAACCGCCCGGCGCCGGTGAACTCCTTCGCGAGATGGCGGACCTCGAGGAGCGGCATCAGGCGTCCTCCACGACGCGCACGTCCGGATCCACGGCGTCGCTGTAGAGATAGCACTTCGCCGTGTGCTGCCCTTCCGCCTGAAGGCGGAGCCACGAGATCGGAGCGTGGCGGACGCCACGAGATCGCTATCTCTCTGACCCTTGTGGCTATCTATCTGACTCTTGTGGCTTCCGCCTTCAGGCGGAACGATGACACGTCGTCCCCGGAAACGCCTTGGCGCACGGCTCGAACCGGTTCGGGCAGCGCGGCGTGAACGAGCAGCCCGGCGGCAGCTCGCCGAGCGGCGGCACGGTGCCCTGGATCGCGTGCAGCCGCGTCCCCGGCGCGCCGCCGGGAATCGATGCCAGCAGCCCGCGCGTGTACGGATGCTTCGGATCGGCGAAGAGCGTCCGCACCGGCGCGTGCTCGACGATGCGTCCGGCATACATGACGGCGACGCGATCGGCCATCTCGGCGACGACGCCGAGGTCGTGCGTGATGAGGAGCAGCGCCAGGCCCATCCGCTGCTGCAGCTCGCGCAGCAGATCGAGGATCTGCGCCTGGATCGTGACGTCGAGCGCGGTCGTCGGCTCGTCGGCGATCACCAGCACCGGCTCGCAGGCGAGCGCCAGGGCGATCAGCGCGCGCTGCCGCAGGCCGCCCGACAGCTGGTGCGGATAGTCGCGCACGCGCCGCTGCGGCTCGGGAATGCTGACCGCCTCGAGGAGCTCGATCGCCTTCTGGCGGGCCGTGCGCCGCGTCGCGCGGCCGTGCACCCGCAGCGTCTCTTCGATCTGGTTGCCGATGGTGAAGACGGGGTTGAGCGCGGTCATCGGCTCCTGGAAGATGAGCGCGATCTCGGCGCCGCGGACCTTCTGCATGTCGCGCTCTCCGAACGAGCGGAGGTCGCGCCCTTTGAACAGGAGCCGCCCCTCGGCGATCCGGCCCGGCCGCTGCACCAGCCGCATGATCGAGAGCGCCGTCACCGACTTGCCGCTGCCGGATTCGCCGACCAGGCACAGCGTCTCGCCCGCCGACACGTCGAAGCTGACGTCGATCACGGCCGGCACGAACCGCCCGCCGATGTCGAAGCCGGTGGTCAGGTGTTCGACCGAAAGCAACGGTCCGGGACTCGGGACTCGGGGCTCGGGACTCGTCCGGCGAGCTCCGTCGGCCGAATCCCGAGTCCCGAGTCCCGAGTCCCGATCGTTAGACATCGATCTCCTTGTGCTCGCCGAAGACCGATCGCATCGCGTCGGAGATCTCTCCGACGGTGGCGCGCGCTTCGACGGCCTCGACGATCGGCGGCACGAGGTTGGGTCCGCCGCGCGCGGCGCGACACGACCCCGTCGAGCGCCGCCCGCCACGCGGCTGGCGTCCCGCGACGCGCGCACGGCGCGAACGCGCTCGACCTGGCCGCGGCTCCACGTCGGGATCGATCTGCAGGACGTCGATGCGCCGCGGCGTCGTCCGTCGTGTAGCGGTTGACGCCGACGACCACGCGCTCCCCGCTGTCGATCGCCTGCTGCGCCCGGTAGGCCGCCTCCTGGATCTCGCGCTGGATGATGCCCGCGCTCGATCGCCGCCAGCGTGCCGCCGCCGCGTCGATCCGATCGAGCAGCGCGCGGGCCTCCGGCTCGATCCGGTTGGTCAGCTCCTCGATCGCGTACGCGCCGCCGAACGGGTCGACCGTGTTGGCCACGCCGCTTTCGGCGGCGATGACCTGCTGCGTCCGGAGCGCGATGCGCGCCGACTCCTCGGTCGGCAGCGCCAGCGCTTCGTCGCGGCCGTTGCAGTGCAGCGACTGCGTGCCGCCCATCACCGCGGCCAGCGCCTGCAGCGCGACGCGGACGATGTTGTTGTCGGGCTGCTGCGCGGTCAGCGTGCTGCCGGCCGTCTGCGTGTGAAAGCGCAGCTGCTGCGCGCGGGGGTTCGTCGCGCCGAACCGGTCGCGCATGATCCGCGCCCACAGCCGCCGCGCGGCGCGGAACTTCGCGACCTCTTCGAGGAAATCGTTGTGCGCGTTGAAGAAGAACGAGAGCCGCTGGCCGAAGCCGTCGACGTCGAGCCCGGCGTCGACCGCCGCCTGGACGTAGGCGATCGCGTTCGCGAACGTGAACGCGACCTCCTGGACCGCCGTCGATCCCGCTTCGCGGATGTGGTAGCCGCTGATCGAGATCGTGTTCCAGTTCGGCAGCTCGCGCTCGCAGAACGCGAAGATGTCCGTCACGATCCGCAGCGACGGCCGCGGCGGGTAGATGTAGGTGCCGCGCGCGACGTATTCCTTCAGGATGTCGTTCTGAATCGTGCCGGAAAGGGCGGACGGCGCGACGCCCTGCCGCCGCGCGACCGCGAGTAGAGCGCCAGCAGGATGATCGCCGTCGCGTTGATGGTCATCGACGTCGAGACGCGATCGAGCGGGATCCCGTCGAAGAGCTCTGCCATATCGTCGATCGAATCGATCGCCACGCCGACGCGGCCGACTTCCCCCGCGGCGAGCTCGTGATCCGAGTCGTAGCCCATCTGGGTCGGCAGATCGAACGCGACGCTCAGGCCGGTGACCCCTTGCGCGAGGAGATACCGGTAGCGCCGGTTCGACTCCTGCGCCGACCCGAACCCCGCGTATTGGCGCATCGTCCAGAGCCGGCCGCGGTACATCGTCGGCTGGATGCCGCGGGTGTAGGGAAACATCCCCGGGAACCCGATATCGACAGTGGGATCGTGCCCGGCGAGCGACGAGGGGTCGGCGTAGGGCTGCTGGCTCAATCTTTCGTCCTGGATGGCGCGTCCTAATGTCAGGGGTATGCGGCGTCATTGTAGCAACCACCGCCGCCCGTTCAAAAGCGCCGGCTGGCGAGCCAAAAAATGTCCGGAAATGTGACGAGACGCAGGCGGCTGGACCATTGACACTCGATCGGGCCGAGCTTACAATGGACATGCGTTCCCGCGCTGCAAATCCTTCATATGAACAAATTTGGCGCCCGATCCCTGCCGCCGACCCCGGGCAGATGGATCGTCCGGCAGGCCCAGATTGTGCTGAGCGCTTGTAGGCGATCGGATCGGCAGACGCTCCCGGTTCCCCAGCTCCGGCGGCGGTGAGGAGGTCCCGTATGGACGACGTCGTGAACCGGTTGGCGCGAGAGCTCTCGACGCCATTGCTGCCGCCGTTGCCGATGATCCGCGGATCGAGGCCTGCCGCGAGCGCGCGCGCGCGGCCGGGTTCGAGATGAAGGTGTCCCTCGAAGCGGTGATCGGATTCATGAACCGCACGACGCCGGGCGCCCTGGCCAAGATCGGCACCGCGCCTCAGAAGGCGGCGCGCACCACCGAGCGCCGCACTTCGAGATCAGCGCGAACGACAAGCGCTTCCTCCGTTCGCTGCGGATCGCGGCCGACGAGACGCAGGAAAAAGAAGTCGAGTAGATGACGTTCGACAGTTCTGAGTTCGAACGTTCGAAAGTTCACTAGACAAGGCCGCTTCGCATTCGCGAGGCGGCCTTTTTTGTGCTCGCGGTCGGCGTTCTTATTCCAGCAGGCTCGACCCGGTCATCTCCGGAGACATCGCGAGGCCGAGCATCCCCAGCAGCGTCGGCGCGACGTCGCGCAGCGTGCCGTCCCGCAACGGCCTTCCGACCGAGCCTTCGTCACAGAGAATGACCGGGACGGGATTGGTCGTGTGCGCGGTGTGCGGACCGTTGAGCTCGTCGTCCCACATCTGCTCGGCGTTCCCGTGATCGGCGGTGATGATGGCGCGGCCCTCCGCCGCGCGCAGGGCGGTCACGATGCGTCCCAGGCAGGCGTCGAGGGTCTCGACCGCCGCAATCGTGGCCGCGACGTTCCCGGTGTGCCCCACCATGTCGGCATTCGCGAAATTGCAGATCACGACCTCGTGCCGGCGCTCCGCCGAGGTCGGCGACGAGCGCGTCGGCGATGCCGGGGGCGCTCATCTCCGGCATCAGATCGTAGGTCGCGACCTTCTGCGAGGGGACGAGGATGCGATCTTCGCCGGGATACGGTTCCTCCCGCCCGCAGTTGAAGAAGTAGGTGACGTGCGCGTACTTCTCGGTCTCCGCGAGACGGAGGTTGGTGCGGCCGTGCTCCGCGAGGACGTCCGCGAGGTTGCCGCTGAAGGTCTGGGGCGTGAAGACGACCGGCAGGTTGAAGGTGCGATCGTACACCGTCATCGTCGTGAAGTGGAGGCGCGGCCGGTGCGGGCGTTCGAAGCCGTCGAAGCCGTCGAGCGCGATGGCGCGCGTCAGCTGCCGCGCCCGGTCGGCGCGGAAGTTGAAGAAGATGACCGAGTCCTCGTCGCGGATCGGACCGATCGGCTGCGCCGTCGGCGCCGACGATCACGATCGGCCGGATGAACTCGTCGGTGACGCCCGCCTCGTACGACGCCTGAACCGGGGCCAGACGTGGTTGCGGACAGCGTCTCCGCCTGGCCGTGCATCATCGCGTCGTAGGCCAGCTTCGTCCGTTCCCAGCGCTTGTCGCGGTCCATCGCGTAGTAGCGCCCGACGATCGTCGCGATGCGGCCGGTGCCGGCCCGCCGCATCACCTCTTCGAGCTGCGGCAGGTAGCGCGCGGCGCCGGTCGGCGACGCGTCGCGTCCGTCGGTGATCGCGTGCACGAAGACGCGGCCCACGCGCCGCCGCGCCGCGATCTCGACGAGCGCGTGAAGATGCCGCTGATGGCTGTGCACGCCGCCGTCGGAGACGAGCCCGATGAAGTGGAGCGCATGCCGTCCGGGGCGCACCGATCCATCGCCGCCGCGAGCGCGGCGTTCTCGAACAGCTCGCCGTCGCGGATGCTCTTGTCGATGCGCGTGAGGTCCTGGTAGACGACCCGGCCGGCCCCCATGTTCATGTGGCCGACTTCGGAATTGCCCATCTGGCCGGCCGGCAGGCCGACCTCCTCGCCCGACGCGATGAGCTGCGCGTGCGGATAGCGCGCCAGGAGCGCGTCGTAGACCGGCGTGCGCGCCATCGCGATCGCGTTGTTGGCGGGATCCGCGCGGATGCCCCAGCCGTCGAGGACGATCAGAACGAGGGGAGAGGACGGCATCGGGTCTCTGGTCTCAGGTCTTGGGTCTTTGGTGTCTGTAGGTCTCAGGTCTTCGGTCTCAGGTAAGCCTGAGACCGCGACGAGCCCGAGACCTGAGACCCGAGACCTGAGACCTGAGACCTACAGTTTCCCGTTGAGCGCGGCCTTGCCTGCGAAGCGCCCGGCCGGTCCGAGCTCCTCTTCGATTCTGAGGAGCTGGTTGTACTTGGCGACACGGTCCGTGCGGCTCGCCGAGCCGGTCTTGATCTGTCCCGCGTTGGTGGCGACGGCGAGATCCGCGATGGTCGTGTCTTCGGTCTCTCCGGAGCGGTGCGAGATGACGCTCACGTAGCCGGCCTCGCGCGCCATGGCGACGGCGTCGAGCGTCTCGCTGACGGTGCCGATCTGGTTCAGCTTGACCAGCAGCGCGTTGGCGATCCCCTCGGCGATGCCGCGGCGCAGGATCTCCGGGTTGGTGACGAACACGTCGTCGCCCACGAGCTGCACGCGGTCGCCGAGCGACTTCGTCAGGGTTTTCCAGCCGTCCCAGTCGCCTTCCGCGAGGCCGTCCTCGATCGAGATGATCGGATACTGGCGGCACCCAGTCTTCGTAGAGCGCCACCATCTCGTCGGCGGTGCGCGTCTTGTCGCCGGACTTCTTGAACTCGTAGGTCTGGCTGCTGTCGTTCCACAGCTCGCTCGAGGCGACGTCGAGCGCGAGGTAGACGGTCTCCCCGGGCTTGTAGCCGGCCTGGACGACCGCCTCGAGGACGACGTCGAGCGCTTCGCGGTTCGACGAGAGGCTCGGCGCGAAGCCGCCTTCGTCGCCGACGCCGGTCGAGTGCCCCTTCTTCTTCAGGATGCCGCGCAGGGTGTGGAAGATCTCGGCGCCGGTGCGGACCGCCTCGGCGAACGACGAGGCGCCGACCGGCATCACCATGAACTCCTGGAAGTCGACGCTGCTGTCGGCGTGCGCGCCGCCGTTGAGGATGTTCATCATCGGGACGGGCAGGACCGTTCCCGCCGGCGCCGATCCCGGGATGACCCGGTCCGCGGACGGCGCGCCGTAGAGGGCCGCGAGGTGCTTGTAGAGCGGCACGCGGGCGCCGTTCGCGTTGGCGCGCGCGAGCGCCATCGAGACGCCGAGCAGCGCGTTCGCGCCGAGCCGTCCCTTGTTCGGCGTGCCGTCCAGATCGATCAGGAAGGTGTCGACCGCGCGCTGGTCCGAGTCGCGCCCGGCGAGGGCCTTCGCGATCTCGCCGTTCACGTGGGACACCGCGTTCCTGACCCCCTTGCCCAGGAAGCGCTTCTTGTCGCCGTCCCGCAGCTCCAGCGCTTCGCGCTGTCCCGTCGAGGCGCCCGACGGCACCGCCGCGCGTCCGAACGCGCCGCCGTCGAGCGTGACGTCCACTTCAACCGTCGGATTGCCGCGTGAGTCGATGATCTCGCGTCCCTGCACTCGCTGAATCTGCACGTGGCTCCTCCAATCTAAAGTTCTAAAGTTCTAAAAGTTCGAACGTTCAATACGTTCAACGTCGAACTTTGAACTTTAGAACTTTAGAACTCTATGTTTCCGCCCCCCGCCGATCGAACTCCGCTTCGTTCCTGCAGCGCCTCGTCGTTGATCTCGCCGATGAACGGCTCGTCGTCCGTCGTCACGACGACGATGCCGCTTTCGCTGACGGTGTGGCGCTGGCGATCCTCTTCCTCGTTGTAGCCGATGAGCGCGCCGCGCGGGACGAACACGTCGCGGTCGATGATCGCGCGGCGGATCCGCGCGTGGCGTCCGACGCGCACGCCCGGCATCAGGATGCTCTGATCGATGTCGCAGAAGCTGTGCACCCGCACGTTGGGGCAGAGCACGCTGCCCGCGACCCGGCTGCCCGAGATGATGCACCCGGCGGAGATCACGGAGTCGAGCGCCTGGCCGCAGCGCCGGCCTTCGTCGGCGAACACGAACTTCGCGGGCGGCGCCTGGACCTGGTTCGTGCGCAGCGGCCACTCGGGATCGTAGAGGTTGAAGTCCGGGTTCACGTGGCACAGATCCATGTTCGCGTCGTAGTACGCGTCGAGCGTGCCGATGTCGCGCCAGTACTTCGCCCCCTTCTTGTTCTCGTCGTAGAACCGGTAGGCATAGACCGGGACCTTCGAGATCAGCTCCGGGATGATGTCCTTGCCGAAATCGTGTGAGGACGACCGCCGCGCGTCCTCTTCGAGCGCCGGGACGAGGACGTTCACGTCGAAGATGTAGATGCCCATCGACGCGAGCACCTGCTCGCCCGGCGGGAGGTCCTTGGGCTTCTCGAGGAAGCCGGTCAGCCGGCTCTCGTCGTCGACCTGCAGGACGCCGAACCGCTGGGCTTCTTCCGACGGCACCTCGATCGCCGCCAGCGTCGCGCCGGCGCCGCGCTCCTGGTGGAAGCGCAGCATCTTCGCGTAGTCCATCTTGTAGACGTGATCGCCGGACAGCACGATGAGCTGCCGCGGGTTCTCGCGCAGGATGGAATACAGGTTCTGGTAGACCGCGTCCGCGGTGCCGAGATACCAGTGCTCGCCGACGCGCTTCTGCGGGCTCAGGATCTCGATGAACTCGCCGAGCTCGTCGGCGACGACGCTCCAGCCCATGCGCAGGTGACGGCTGAGCGACAGCGACTTGTACTGGAGCGCGATGAAGATCTGGCGCAGGCCGGAGTTGATGCAGTTGCTCAGCGTGAAGTCGATGATGCGATACGGCCCGCCGAAGTACACGGCCGGCTTCGCGCGCTCCTTCGTCAGCGGGTACAGGCGCTCGCCGACCCCTCCGGCCAGCACCATGACGAGCACATCGTCCAGCACGTCCGCCCCTCAGCGCTTCAGGATGACGCGCGCGGGAGCGCCGTCGGCGCCGACAACGCGCAAAGGCAGGCAGTACATCTCGTACATGCCCGGTTCGACTTCGGCGAGGTTCAGTCCTTCGATGATGACCACGCCTTGCGACAGCAGCGCACGGTGCGCCGGGGCCCCCGCTTTCTTGAACTGTTCGACCGACAGGTAGTCGATGCCGATCACCTTCACGCCCTGGTCGACCAGGTAACGCGCGCCCGCTTCGGTCAGGTAGGTGTAGTCCTGGTGGAAGCGTTCGCCGTTCCACAGCGCGGAGTTCGGCGTCTTGAGCAGCACGCGGAGGTCTTCACGCAGGCCGGCCGCGGCGAGCTCGTCCGGCCCGATGCCGCCGCGCTTGGGGAGATCGACGACGCGCGAGCGGCCGAGCAGCAGATCGAGCGGGAGCGCGTCCACGCCGGTGCCTTCGTCGAAGAAATGCCTGGGCGCGTCGACGTGCGTGCCGGTGTGCGTGCCCATGACGAGGCGCGACACGTTGGAGCTGCCACCGGTCGCAATACGCTTCACCGGCTGCAACTCGAACTCGGGGTTGCCGGGGTAGGCGGGCATTCCTGCGGCGAGCGGCACGCTCACGTCCAGGAGTTTGGGCACGCGAGCCATAAGACCGGAGATGATACCACCCCGGGCCGCCTTCGCTGCCCTTGTCACTGTGGCAGCTTCGGCGAGCCTCGCCGAAGCTGCGCCGCATCACATCGCGCGCCGAGGCGGGCCGGCCGTCAGCCCTGTCATTCGGTGCGCCGACTGGGCTGTAGGCGTCGCGTGGCGAGCGTCGTTACACGGGTGTGACCTCTCGCCGGAGCCCGTTTCACCGCGCGGCGCGCGCTTTGACTTGAGTGGGGAGGTCGCCTATGATCAAGTGGATTTATCAGGTACATGCGCCGGACAACACAACGATTCGCGTCGATTACGGGCCGGGATCGGTCGAGACGCCGAACGGCCGTCGCGGCGTGGATGCTCGTCTGCGCCGTCGCGGGAGCCGGCGCGGCTCCCCTGCAGAGCCCGGTCCAGACGCGGGGGGATCGCCAGGCCTCGGAGCGGTTCGAAGAGGCGCAACGCAGGGAAGGCGAGGCGCTCGTCAGCCTCGCGGATGCGGCGATGAGCGGCCGCGCGTCCTCGGATTTTTCCATCCAGTGGCGCAACGATTTTCTGAAGGCCCAGAACGGCACGTTCGTGCCGTTCACGCTCACCGTCGACCGCTCGACGCTCACGGCCGCGAGCCTGCTCATGTACGTCCGTGCGGCACGCCGGGACGCGGCGGCGCCCGCGCGCGGCATGCCCATCCGCTACCCCTTCGACATCATTTTTCCAGTCGATCTGCCGGCGCCCCAAAACGTTCCGACGTCACAGCCGATCCGCATCACGCGCGGGTTTGCCGTGCCGGCCGGCGACTATGATGTGTACGTCGCGCTGCGCGAGCGCGCCGAGGACCCGCTCGGCGCCGAGACGCGTCTCAGAGCTGCCGTCCTGAAGCAGCCGCTGACCGTGCCGGATTTCTGGGCGGGCGATCTGATGACGAGCACCGTGATCCTCGCCGATCGGATCGACGCGCTGCCCGCCTCGATCGCGGGCGACGACGTGCTCGAGCGGCCCTATGTGATCGGCCAGAACGAGATTCACCCGGCGGCGGGCACCGACTTCCGGAAGAACCGCGAGCTGATCGTCGTGTTTCTCATCTACAACCCGACGGTCACGGCAGAGAAGAACTTCGACATTCAAGTGGACTACCACCTGTTTCGCAAGGTGCCGGCAGGGACGGCGGGCGAGGCGGCGCCGGCGGCCGGGCAGCCGGCAGCGCGGGCGGGCGAGCGGTACGTGACGCGCACCAACCCGCAGCGGTTTACGCCGCCGGTGATGGGCGCGCACTTCGATCCCGCCGCCGGCCAGCCGATGCTGGCGGGGCAGGGGATTCTGTTATCGTCGTTTCAGGACGGCGAATATCGACTCGGCATCACGGTGACGGACATGGTCTCGCGGAAAACGGTGTCCCGGGACGTGACGTTCACCGTCGTCGGTTCGTAGCCTGAACGGAGGAGGCCATGGGACGCGTAACGGCGGGGCTCCCGGCGCGCGGGTTTCGCGCGCACGAGATGGAAATGCGTGCTCTCGGCGGCGGTCGCCGGGACGGTGATGGCGGCTGCCTCGCCGGCGTCCGCGCAGTCCGTCGTCAGAGCCGTGTCGGCGCGTGTCCCCGAGCTCCGCGCGGTGGCGGTGAATGCCGCCGTCGTCAGCGGCACGATCACCGGCGTCGTCAGCGACGATCGAGGCGGACCACTCCCGGGCGCGATGGTGTCGCTGTTCGGCGCGACGATGGCGATGACGGTCACCGACGTGCAGGGACGCTTCTCGCTCGACAAGCTTCCCGCCGGCGACTACACGCTGCGCGCGCATCTGCCTGGCTTCGCCGCGTCGCGCCGCGAGCACGTCCGGGTTGGCCCGGCGGCGGCCGCGCCGTATCGGCTGGAGCTGCGGCGTCTCGACGCGCCCGTCGCCACGACCGGCCGCATGCCCGACACATTGCCGGCGCGCCCCATCATTGCCGCGGGATTCGGTCTGCCGGCAGTCGAATCCGCGACCGCGGCCCCGGCAGGTGAGGGCGATCACTCACACAGCGATACGGCCTGGCGCCTCCGTCATCTCCCGCGCAGCATTCTGAAAGACTCGACGAACAACCCGGCGGTGCTGTCCGAGGAGGACGACGCGGACGCGCAGGCCGAGTCGATGTTCGGCCGCACGAAACTGCCGTCGGCCTCGGTGGCCGCGGCGCTCTTTTCCGACCTGCCATTCTCGGGCGAAGTGAATCTGCTCACGACCGGGGTCTTCGCACCGGGCGGGCTCTTCGACGGCGTACGGCCAGCCGCGCGGCGTGGCCTACCTCGCGATCGGCGCGCCGACGGCGGCCGGCGACTGGGCGGTCCGCGCGGCGATGAGCGAAGGCGATCTCTCGTCGTGGATCGTCGCCGGCTCGTTCGTGTCGAAGCGCGGTCCGGTCCACTCGTACGATCTCGGGCTGTCGTACAGCACGCAGGAGTATCAGGGCGGCAACCCGGCCGCGCTCGCGGCGGTGAGCGACGGCAGCCGGAACGTCGGCGAGATCTACGCGCTCGATCGCTGGACCGTCGGGCCTGGTGTGTCCTTCGAATACGGCGGCCGCTACGCGCGGTACGACTATCTCGCGCGCCCGGGGTTGTTCAGCCCGCGCGTCGGCTTCACGCTGGAGCCCGTCAAGGGCACGCGCGTGACGGCCGTGCTCGCGCAGCGGATGATCGCGCCGGGGGCCGAGGAATTCCTGTCGCCCGGCCGTCGCGGGCGCGTGGCTCCCGCCCGAGCGGACCTTCTCGCCGCTCGTCGGCCGCGATCTCCGGGTGGAGCGCGCGCGCTACCTGGACGTGCTCTTCGAGCACGAGTTCAGCGGGGCCTACGCGGTCGGCGTCCGGCGGTTTTTCCAGGGCGTCGACAATCAGCTGATGACGCTCTTCGGCGTGGAGATGGCATCCGGCCCGCGATCGGTCGGGCACTATTACGTCGCGAGCGCGGGCTCCGTCGACGCGCAGGGGTGGGCGGTTCGGCTGAGCCTGCCGGCGTCCAAACGCGTGGGCGGATCGATCGACTACAGCCGGACGCGCGGCCGCTGGACGTCGCGCGGCGATCTCGGGTTCCTCGGGTCCGGTCCGTCGGCGCCCGCCCGGGCGGAGCTCCAGAACATCCACGACATCACGACCTCCTTCCACACCGACATTCCGGAGACGGCGACGCGCGTGTTCGTGCTCTACAAGATCAACTCGGCGTACATGCGGCGGACCGCGGACTTCAGCGATACCGGTTTCGATGGCCGCTTCGACGTCCAGGTGAACCAGGCTCTGCCGTTCGACCTTGGCGGCACGAAGTGGGAAGTGCTCGTCGGCGTGCGCAACCTGTTCAGCGATCCCAACGAAGTGGGGTCGGTGTACGACGAGCTGCTCGTCGTCCGGCCGCCGAAGCGCGTCGTCGGCGGATTCCTGGTGAGATTCTAGATCAGGTCCGAGGGGCCGGCTGTCGTCGGCCGGCTCCTCCATCCGCTAGGCTCGGGGGCGCCTGCCGTCAGGAAAGGCGGGCAGCCCCATTTTTTTTGGCAAAAAACATCGATCCGGCTTTTTGAACCGTGGCTCCACCTGGTTGGAAGTCGTGCGTCAATTGAGCCTGTGAATGTGACAAAAGGCCTTATATATCAGGCATTTACACTCGTCAATCAGCTGAGCCCCAGGGAACGCCCTTTGCTACCGGACCCCCAGCTATCCATGTACCTGCGACAGAGCACGTGTTGAACACCGGATTCAGAGGTCGCGCCGTGTTCCGGCTTACGGCTCAGCTTGCCGTCATCCTGGCACTGCTCTGCCTCGCCGTCGCCAACATCTACGTGCGCGCCACGTGGAGCGAGTTGGAAGACGGCGTTCTGTGGAACCGCACGCCGGAAGGCGTGATCGTCGCCACCGAGGTCGCCAAGGGATCGCCGGGCGCGCGCGCCGGCCTGCGCGAAGGGGACGTCCTGGAGGCGATCGACGGCCGGCCGATCGAGACGGTCGACGACGTCACCGCCAGGCTTCATGCGGCGCCGAGCGGCAAGGCGCTGAACTACACGGTCGTACGGCGGACGTCGCTCCTGTCGCCCGACATCCTCCAGATCGAGCTCGCGCCGATCCCCTCGGGCCCGCGCGGGCTCTACTTCGTGCTCGCCGCCGTCGGCATCTTCTCGCTGTTCGTCGGCGCGGCGGTCCGGTTGCGGCGGCCCGACAATCAGGCGACGCTGCACTTCTTCTGGCTGACGGTCGCGTTCTTCGGCGATGCTCGCGTTCTCGTTCACCGGGCGGCTCGACACGCTCGACTGGGCGTTCTACTGGGCGGACGTCGTCGCGCTGCTGCTCCTGCCGCCGCTGTTCCTGCACTTCGCGCTGGTGTTCCCGGAGCGTCCCGACAGCCTGGGTGCGCAGCGACGCGGGCCGGACGCTGCCGCTGCTCTATCTGCCGGCGCTGCTGCTCGGCGGCGCGCGCGTGGCGGCGATGCTGCGGACGGCGCGATCACCGCGCGGTCCTGTCGAACCTGCTCACGCTGGTCGAGCGCGGCGAGCTGCTGTACCTGGCGTCAGCCTCATCGCCGGCCTGGCGATCATGATTCGCGCGCTCGGGCGCGTGCGCTCGGTGACGGCGCGCCGGCAGCTGCGCTGGATCGTCTGGGGCACGGCGCTCGGCGCGGTGCCGTTCGTGCTCGGCTACGCGCTGCCGTTCGCGCTCGGGTTCAACCCGCTGCGCGGCTTCGAGCTCACGCGCGGTGCTGCTCGGGCTCATCCCGCTCGCCTTCGCCTCCGCCATCGTCCGCTACCGGCTGATGGACGTCGAGGTGATCATCAAGCGCGCGCTGGTCTACGCGGCGGCGCTCGCGGCGATCGCGGCGATCTACGCGGTGCTGCTGCAGCTGGCCGGCGAGGTGTTCCTGCGCGACGGCGAACGACAGACACAACTCGGTCATCGCGCTGCTCGCGACGCTCGTCGTCGTGCTGCTGTCGCGGCCCGTGAAGAACGCGATCCAGACCGGGCTCGATCGCGTCTACTACCGCGATCGCTACGACTACCGCCGCGCGCTCGTCGGCTTCGCGCGCGACCTGAACAGCGATCTCGACCTGTCAGCGCCTGAGCGAGCGGCTGGTCCACCGCGTCACGCGAGACGCTGGTCGTCGATCGCATGGCGCTGCTGCTGGCGCCGGTCTCGGCCGGCCGCGACGGGGAGTTCGTCACGATCGCGCACACCGGGTTCCCGGCGGTCCGCCGCCGGTCGCTGCCGCGCTCGTCCGAGGTCGGCGCGCGGCTGATCGCCGGGCACACGCTCACGCTCGACGATCCCCTCGCGCAGCGCCGGCGTCGACGCGCGCGAGGTCGACTTCTGGCGCGAGGCCGGGATCCACTACTTCGTGCCGTGCGTCTCGAAGGAAGGCACGATCGCGGTGATGGCGCTCGGCCGCAAGGCGAGCAGCGAGCCGCTGAGCAGCGAGGACATGGCGCTGCTGGCCGCCGTCGCGGCGCAGGCGGCGACGGCGCTCGAGAACGGCCGGCTCTACCGCCAGCTGCAGGGTCAAGGCGGACGAGCTCGAGCGGATGCGCGAGTTCAGCGAGAACATCCTCGAGTCGCTGAACGACGGCCTCGCGGTCGTCGAATCGCGACGATCGCGATCGTCCGCTGGAACCGCCGCTGGAAGAGCTCTACGGCGTGCGCCACGAGGCAGGCGGTCGCGCGCCGGCTCGACGAGCTGTTCGAGCCGGGGTTCCTCGACGTGCTCCGGGCGGCGCGGCGCGAGTCGCCCGAAGGGACGGCGCTCTACCGCGTGCCGCTCGTCGACGCGGCACGACGGCGCCGCGCCGGCTGCTCGTCAACGTCGCGACCACGCCGCTCCGCGACTCGCGACGGCGGCGATCGCCGGCAGCATCATCATCATCGAGGACATCTCGACGCGCGTGCAGCTCGAGGAGCAGCTGCAGATCTCCGAGAAGATGGCGTCGATCGGGCTGCTCGCCGCCGGCGTGGCGCACGAGGTGAACACGCCGCTGACCGGCATCTCGAGCTTCACGCAGATGCTGCTGCGAGGGCGCCGAGCCGGACGATCCGAGGACGCAAGGTGCTCGAGAAGATCGAGCGCCAGACGTTCCGCGCCGCCAAGATCGTCAACGGCCTGCTGAACCTCGCGCGGCCGGCGCAGGTCGACAGCGGCCCGGTGCGACATCAACGCCGTCATCAACGACGTGCTGTCGCTGCTCGAGCACCAGTTCCGCACCGGCAGCATCCAGGTGCGCAAGGAGCTCGGCGCGCTCGGCGGTCGTCGTGCAGGGCATCGAGTACAAGCTGCAGCAGGTGTTCCTGAACCTGTTCCTGAACGCGCGCGACGCGATGCCGAAGGGCGGCTGGCTGTCGATCGTCGACGCGCGACGGAGCGGCGACGTCGGCGGTCGTCGAGATCGCCGACACCGGGTCCGGGCATTCCGGCCGAGCAGCTCTCGCGCATCTACGATCCGTTCTTCACGACCAAGGAGATCGGCAAGGGCACCGGACTCGGCCTGTCGATCACCTACGGCATCGTGCAGGAGCACGGCGGCACGATCACCTGCGACAGCTCCGATCGGGCAGGGCACGCGCTTCACGCTCGCGCTGCCGCTCGCGTCGTCGCGAGCCGCCGCAGTAGCGCACGCCGCGAACCGGTCAGGCTTGACGATGGCGCGCGCAGTTCCATCCGACGCAGCTGCCCGCCTGACCGGCCGCGGCTCCATTCTCGTCATCGACGACGAGGAGATCATGCGCGAGATCCTCGAGGCGCTGCTGACCCGCGAGGGCTACGAGGTGCGCCTGGCGGCCGAGCGGCGGCCGAGGGGCTCGAGCTCGCCCGGTCGATGCCGTTCGACGCCGCGATCGTCGACATGATGATGCCGGGCATGGACGGCATCTCGACGCTCGACGAGCTCAAGAAGATCGACGACGACCTGCCGGTGCTGATGATCACGGCGTTCGCCTCGGTCGAGAACGCGATCGCGGCGATGAAGCGCGGCGCCTTCGACTACATCACCAAGCCGTTCAAGAACGACGAAGTGCTGGTCGTGCTGCGCAACGCGCTCGCGCAGCGCCGGCTCGTCGCCGAGAACCGCGCGCTGCGCCAGAACCTGCAGGCGCACGCCAACCGGTTCGGCGAGATCATCGGCCGCAGCTCGCGGATGCGCCAGGTGTTCGACCTGATCATCCAGGCGGCGCCGAGCCGGACGACGATCCTGATCAACGGCGAGAGCGGCACCGGCAAGGAGCTGGTGGCCCGCTCGCTCCACCAGAACTCCGTCGCGCTCCGACCGCGCGTTCATCACCGTCAACTCCGGCAACCTGCCGCCGGATCTCCTCGAGTCGAACCTCTTCGGCCACGTGAAGGGCGCGTTCACCGGCGCGGTCTATCCGAAGAAGGGGCTCTTCGAGCTCGCCGACAAGGGCACGATCTTCTTCGACGAGATCGGCAACATCCCGCTCGAGACGCAGGCCAAGCTGCTGCGCGTCATCCAGGAGCGCGAGTTCATGCGCCTCGGCGGCGTCGAGACGATCAAGGTCGACGTCCGGATCATCGCCGCGACCAACGTCGACCTGCGCCACATGATGGACGAGGGGCAGTTCCGCGAGGATCTCTACTACCGCCTGCACGTCATCACCGTGCAGCTGCCGGCGCTGCGCGAGCGCAAGGACGACATCCCGCTCCTCGTCCAGCACTTCCTCGAGAAGTACGGCGAGGAGAACCAGCAAGACGCGATCTCGAGCTGACCGCCGAGGCGCTCGATCTGCTGATGGAGTACGACTGGCCGGGCAACGTGCGCGAGCTCGAGAACGTCATCGAGCGCGCGGTCGTGCTGTCGCACCGGCGCGCAAGATCGACGCCGATCTCATCCCCGATCACGTCCGCAGCAGCAAGCGCTTCCAGATGCCGCAGTTCGTCGTGCCGCCCGAGGGCATCTCGTTCCGCGAGGTGATCACCGACTTCGAGAGCGGCTGATCGAGTCGCACGCTCGAGGCGGCCGGCGGCGTGCAGAAGCGGGCCGCCGAGCTGCTGCACATCAAGCCGACGACGCTGAACGAGATGATCAAGCGCTACGACATCCGGCCGCGCCGGAAGCGCGGCGCGCTCGGCGGCCGTTCGGGCGCCGACGTGCCCGACCTCGAGGACGTCAGCGACGACGACCCCGACACGGTCGGCGCCGTCAACCGCGAGTAGCGGCCTTCCGTCCCTGGCCCTTGAGCTGCGTGAACATCCGCTCGTATTTCGCCAGGATCACGTCCCAGCGGTAGTTGCGTCCGCACGTAGTCGCGCCCGTTGCGCGCCCATCGCCGCGCGCAGCGCGGTCGTCGCTCGACCAGCAGCTTCAGCGCCTTCGACGAACTCGTCGCGGTCCGCGTAGTACAGCCCGGCGTTGCTCTTCCGGCAGTGGTCGACGAGCACCTCGCTGCGCGCGTTGGCGAGGATCGGCGTGCCGACGGCGAACGATTCGAGCGCGAGCAGCGACAGGCTCTCGTACGGCGACGGCACGACGACGACCGTCGCGGCCTCGAGCGCCTGGAGCCGCTCCTGGTCGGACAGCCGCCCGGCGAAGCGGATGAACGGCTCCTCGGGCAGCGGCATCAGCTTGACGCCCATCAGCACGAGCGTGCGCGTCGCCGCCTTCCTGGACGTAGCGTGCTGAAGTACTCGATCAGCTCCTCGCAGCCCTTGCCGGGATCGATGCGGCCGCCGTAGAGCGCGAACGGCCCGTGCAGCCGATGCCGGCGGCGGAACATCGACGCCGCGCTGCGCCAGGTGCGGCCGGAACGTCGGCGGAGCTCGTCGTCCAGGCGTCGTCCTCCTCGGCCGTCCGGATCGGTCTCGCCGTCGGCCGGCCGAGGTCTCGCGCGGATAGTCCTGCGCCTGCGGCAGGTCGACGCCGCAGCCGACCGTCTCCTCCTCGACCGCGCGGATCGAGAAGTGCGTCGTGAGGAACCGCCGCTCGACCTCGGTGTTGTAGGCGATGCCCGGCCGGCACGCTGAACACGTCCTTGTAGATCTCGAGGTGGATCGCCGGCTCGTCGTGCGCCGTCGGCACCAGGATGCTCTTGTGCGGCGCGATGCGGACGCCGAGCACCGTCGGCGCGTAGAGATAGGTGAAGAAGATCAGGACGTCGTACTGCTGCTGGTTGCGCTCGAGGTACTCGAGGAGCGCCGGGCACCACGGCCCCTGCTGCCGCAGCCACTCCATCTCGTCCTCGCGCGTGTGCGGCGTTGTTGAAGATCCACTCGGAGTAGCGGTTGAACGCCTCGATGTCGCGCGTGCTGCGCGTTGGCGAAGCGGCGGACGGTGACGCCGCGGACCCGGTCGGTGCCCTCCGGGTACTCGTTCTTCCACGTGATGTAGTCCTGCGCGCAGGTCGTCAGCACCTCGACCTGGTGCCTCGGCGCGAGGCGCTCGGCGATCAGCCGGCAGTGATACTCGGATCCGCCGAGGATCTCGGTGCCGTAGCGCTGGACGATGAATGCGATCTTCAACTGGACCTCGGGTCTCAGCGTCACGAGTCGCCGCAGACCTGATCGCGGCTCCGTCCGAGCAACGGCTCGATGCCTCCATGAGCCGCGTCGATCCGGCCGGGCGCGAAGTCCTGCGAGCCGCCGGCGCTGGCCCTCGAGCACGCGCGGCGCGCACGTCGTCGATCGTACACGAGCGTGCCCAGCAGCTCGGCGGCGAACTCGAGATCCTTCGGCGCGAACAGCACGCCGGCGCCGCCGAGCGTTTCCGGCACCGCGCCCGCGGCGTAGGCGAGGACCGGCACGTCGGCCGCCATGGCCTCGACGCAGCGGCACGCAGAAGCCCTCGTGCTCGCTCAGCGAGACGTAGACGTCCGCCCACCGGTAGAACGCCGCCAGCTCCTCGTCGGGCACCGGCCCGGTGAACCAGAAGCGATCCGGCAGCATCTGGAACTCCGCGATCAGCGCGCGCACCTGCGCGTAGTAGCGCGGCACGCCGTCGTAGCGGCCGACGAAGATGAAGCGGTAGTAGCTGTCGACGTAGCGCTTGTAGAGCTCGGCCAGCCGGATGTGATCCTCGATCCTCTTGTTCGGGACGATGCGGCCGACGAAGAGGATGTTGATGAGGCCGTCGCCGAGGATCGTCTCGAGCGCGGGACGGCGGCGGCGCGCCGGTGATCCGCGCCGTGTCGACCGCGATCGGCATCACGCCGGTCGGCGCGAAGCCGAGCGCCTCGAGCTCCTGCCGGTTGAACTCGGAGTCGCCGAGCGCCAGGTCGACGCGGCCGGCGAGCGTCGCCAGCTCCTGCCGGCCGAGCGCCGCCAGCCGGAACAGCCCCGGATCGTACGGCGCGAAGAACGGCGCCGGCGTGATGTTGTGATACTGGAGCACGCGCGCGCCGGCGAGCGCGGCGAACGCCTCGGTCATCGGCGACGGCAGCGCGAAGTGGAAGATCGTGACGTCGCCGCGCCGCGCCGCCGGGATCGGCGAACGGCCGCACGTCGCCGCGCAGGTCGTCGTCGATCGTCAGCGCGAAGATATCGGACGTCGTGGCCCGGCCGCGCGCAGCATGTCGCGCACGCGCCGCGCGCTGTCGCCGATCGCGTCCCCGCGATGCGCCGCCGGGACCCACTGGTTGATGATCATCGGGATCGGGCTCGGGATCGGGATCCGGGATCGCGTCGGATCGCGGACTCGGCGATCCCGATCCCGGATCCCGAGTCGATCGGCAGCGCCCGGTACACCGCCGGCCGGAACTGCCGCAGCTCCTCGAGCCGCTCGACCTGGTCGAACTGCGCCCAGAAGTCCCAGGCGACCTCGGGCGCGGGCCGCGGCGGCTGCCGCGCAGCGCGTCGGTCGACGAACCGCAGCAGCGTGCCGCCGAAGTCCTTGCGCTGCAGCCGCTCGAGCGCCGCGTCCTGCGACGTCGAGCACGCGCGTCCTCGATGCCGCGCGTCGTCGAGCACCGCGTCCATGAGGCGCGCGACCTCGAACGGATCCTTCGTGTCGTACAGGACGCCGCCGCCGTCCATCGTCGCCGGCACCGCCGTCGCCGCATAGGCCAGCACCGGGACGCGCTTGTAGAACGCCTCGATGAGCGGCACGCAGAAGCCTTCGTGCTCGCTCGCGCACAGGAACAGGTCGGCGACGTCGTAGAGCGCCGTCAGCTCCTCGTTCGAGACCTGGCCGAGGAAGTGGACGTCGGGCGTGCCGAGCCGCGCGACGAGCGCGTGCAGCATCGCGAGGTAGCGCTCGAAGCCGCCGTACGAGCCGACGAGCAGCAGCCGCGAGCGCGGGTTGTGCCGCGTCCGGTAGGCGTGGAACGCGCGGATCACGTCCTCGAACTTCTTGTTCGGGATCACCCGTCCGACGAACAGCACGTTCGTCCACTCGTCGTCGAAGCGCCGGCCGCCAGGTGCGGTCGGGCGGCACGTCGAGATGCGTGAAGTCGGGCACGACCGGCAGCACGCCGGTCGCGCGAAAGCCGAGCGCCTCGAGCTCCTGCCGGTTGTACTCCGAGTCGCCGAGCGCCAGCTCGCAGCGCGTCGATGTAGGCCGTCAGCTCGCGGCGGCCGCGGAAGCACAGCTTCACGAGGTCCTTGTGGACGCCGAGGAAGTACTCCGGCGGCGTGATGTTGTGGTAGACGAGCACCATCCGGCCCGGCAGCGCGTAGGCCGTCCGCGACGCGCGCGATCCGATCGAGAAATGGTGGATCAGCACGTCGTCGGGCGCGACGTCGCCGACCATGCTCGCGGTAGTCGATGGTCAGATGCTCGAGCCGCGGATCGGCGGTCTCGACGAAGATCTCCGACTCGTAGCCGGCGGCGCGCAGCACGCGCTGGATGCCGAGCACCTCGTGGCCGATGGCGTCGCCGTAGCCGAGCGTCGCGAGGACCTGGTGGACGCGCGGCGCGAGGCGGCTCGGGCTCATGCGGACTGCGAGAGATCGTCCGCCGAGTCCCGCCCGGGCATGACCGCGCCGGACGGAATCCTGGCGAGGACGTCGGCCGCCGCGGGCCGATCCCGCCGCCGGCGCGCGAACCAGCCCGGCAGCGGCTCCATCGTCCGCGCCTGGCCGCCTGCCTCCTCGCGCGTCAGCCGCTCGAACATGTCGAGGTACTTCCGCTCGATCACCGGCCACGCGTAGTGCCGCGTGAAGAACTCGCGGCCGTTCCGGCCGAGCCGCGCGTGCAGCGGCCCGTTCGACTCGAGCGAGTAGAGCGCCTCGGCGAACTCCTCGTAGCTCTCGTAGTACAGGCCCGGCGTTGCTCCGGATGCACTGGCCCTTCAGCACGTCGCAGCGGCCGTTGGCGAGCACCGGCCGGCCGAGCGCCCACGCCTCGAGCGCCACCATCGACAGGCTCTCGAAGTACGACGGCATGATCAGCAGGTCCGACGGCCGCGAGCGCGTCGAACTTGTCCCCGTCGGCCAGGAAGCCCGAGATGGCGGATGCGCGGATGCTTCGGGATCGGCGATGATCGCGCTGCCGACCAGCACCAGGTCGAGGCCGCGCGGGAACGTCGCGGCGTAGCGCTGGAAGTAGCGGAACAGCTCCGCGCAGCCCTTGTTCTCGTCGATCCGGCCGATGTAGATCGCGAACGGCCGCTTGACGCTCGAACTTGCGCCGGAACCGCTCCGGCTCGGTGCGCGTCGGGCACCTCCGAGCCGACGCCGACGACGACGCCCGGGCACGTCGCGGTTGCCGGTCGCCGCCTGGATCATCGCGCGCTCTTCGGGCGAGTTGTACATGACGGCCGCGCACGCCGCGGAACACCGGGCCGAAGATCGACAGGCCGATCGCCGGATCGCGCTCCGCGGTCGGCACGAGGACGGCCTTCGCCGGCACCGCGCCGCGCGCCGATGCCACGCGTGGTAGTAGCGATAGCTGAAGAAGACGACGAAGTCGAGCGCCGGCGGCCGCGCGGCTCGACGTGCTCGACGAGCGCCGGGCTCGCCGGCCCTTCGCTGTCGAGCCAGCGCGAGCTCGTCGGCGATCGAGTGCGGCTGCTCGAAGACGCTGGCGCGAGCGCCGCCCGAAGTCGATGCGGCTTGCGCTCGTGGCGCGACCGGGAAACCGGCGCACGGTGACGCCGTTGACCTGCTCGACGCCGGCCGGCAGCTCGTTGCTGCCAGGTGACGTAGTCGCGCGCGCAGGTCGTGAGGACCTCGACCTCGGCGTGCCGCGCGAGGCGTTCGGCGATGTAGCGCGCGTGCAGCTCGGCGCCGCCGTTGATGTCCGCGCCGTAGCGCTGGACGACGACCGCGAGCTTCACGAGTCGGAGTCGGCCGCCCTCGCCGGGATCGCGCCAGCCCTCGCCCGGCGCCGCGGCGCCCTCGTCTCGTGCCCTCGTCGCGGCTGGTGGCGGCCGCCTGGCGCTGTCGTCCGCGGCGCGGCATCCGCGCTGGCGCGTCGTCCGCGGCGTCGGCTCGGCGCCGCCTCGGCGCCGTCGTCCGCGGCGCGGCGTCCGCGCGGCGCGTCGCGCGCGCGGCGCTCGTCCGTCCGCTCGACGCGCTCGCGAGTCGCAGGGCCTGGTCCTGAGCGAGCGCTGTCGCCGTCGCGAGTCGAAGGACCTCTGCCGCCTTCGGCTCCGCTCCGGCCGGTCGCCCGGCCGGCGCCGTCCACGCCGCCGCCGGCGCCGCGCACGCCGTTCCGCCTGCTCGGCCTCGGTCCGCGGCCGCTCCGTCCCGCCGCCCTGGCGCCGGCGGCGGGCGGCTGCAGCGGCGGCACGGCGCCGGCGCCGGTACTGCACGACCCCTTCGAGCGCGCGCGCGCGCCGCTCGTCGAAGTCGAGCCGGCTCGACATCGACTCGACGCGCATCTTGAGGTTCTTCACCTCGATGCCGAGCCGCGTCAGTCTCGACGCACGAGGTTGTGGATCACCTCGTAGTGCAGCGCGTCGAGCTGCTCGCGCGCGCGGCGCTCGGCGTTGCGCTGTTCAGCTTCGACCTGGATGTGCAGCGCCTGGATGAGCGGGTTGGGATTGAAGAACAGCTTCAGGATCGGGCTGCAGCAGCGCCGCGCATGCCACCGGATCGGCCCGCGGTGCGTCTCGTAGAGCGTGTGTCCTCGAACGCGTAGTTCGGCGCCGGCGGCTCGCGGCGTCGCTGATCGCGGCGGAACTGCTCGAGCAGGTCCGACCGCACGCCGCTTGCGGATCGAGGAACTTCTCGAGCTTGACGTTGGCCAGCTCGCGGATCTCGTCTTCGGTGTAGTCGACGCCGCGCTTCTCGCGGATCCGCGAGCGGATCTGCCGCATGATCTGCTCGACGTCGACGGTGTCGGAACGGACGTTGAAATCAGACATGAGTGCGTCCCTTTCAGGGATTCCCGTGCGATCGTCCCGCCGCGCGCCTGTCGCGCGCCGGCGCGTCAGGAACTCCGGGCGCCTCCGTGATGCAGGTGCCGAGGATGCCGAGCGAGTCGGACGCAGCGCCTTGCCGCCCGTCAGCTCGATCTCGCGCGCCGTCGCTCGCCGACGTGCGGGATAGCCGTCCGCGTCCGGCGTCAGCGGTCTCCCAGTTGCGGAACAGCCGGCCCCAGGGGCTCGTCGAGCACGTCGCGCATCATGCGCTTCGCGTTGACCGGATACCAGAAGCTGTCGTGGTAGATGACGCTGGCGATGTAGGCCCACGGCGCGAGCACCGTCTTCAGGGACCACTCGATCGGCTTCTTCATCGGGCCCCAGTAGATCTTGTGCTGCATCCGCGAGGCGAACGTCATCTTCTTGAACGGCCCGACGAAGTGCCAGTTCTCGGCCGCCCGCCTCCGCGTCGCCGACGATCTCGATGTCGCGCGGATCGCCGCAGCCGAGCCCCATCTCGTGCGCCATCCGGATGAACTTGATCGACAGCGGATCGAAGCCCATCAGCTTCGCCGCGACCGCGTCGATCGCGACCTGGTCGGCGCTCGCCAGGATCACGTTCTTCACGTACGGCATCATGCAGCGCGGCCCCGGGCCGTCGCCGGCGAACGTGCCGTCCATCACCGCGAACACGCCGCGGTGGATCTTCTTCTGGATCATCAGCAGATCGACGAGCGTCTCGTGGATCACCGGGTGCGTCCAGTGCCGGTGCTCGTTGAGCAGCCCGCCGAACGCGTTCTTCATCGCCCCGGTCGTCGTCGTGAAGACGTGCGTCTTCACGGTCGGCAGGTGGATGATGTTCTCCCCGATGAAGCGCTTCGGGATCATGAAGCCCTTCGGGTAGACCTCGTTCAGGCAGATGAACTTCTTCGTCAGATCGCCGACCGCGTCGCGGATGTTGATCCACTCCTCGGTCTCGTAGATGTGGATGTTGCGCAGCCCGTGCGCCTCGACGACGTTGATCTGCTTGTTCTCGCGCTCGCCGAGGTGCGCGTCGATGACGACCGTGCGGTTGTGGCAGGCGTGAATCAGGTCCGGCTCGTAGCCGTCCTGCTTCATCGCGCGGATCACGCCGTCGAGCTGCCACGGCGTCGTCGAGCTGCCGGGAAGAAGAAGTGCCAGGAGATGTTGACCTTGAGCGCGGTGTCGGCGTCCTTCGCGACGACGTCCTGATAGCCGGCGAGGTTCATCAGCGCGTGATAGTCGCGCAGCACCGTCGCCGGCGACGTCTTCGAGGATTGCGACTTCGATTTGGCCATTCAGTTGGTCAATCCCAGAGGCGAGTCGGCCCGTAAATGATCAGCGCCACCGCCATCGCCCAGAGCGCCACGCAGGCGAGCAGCGGCCGGTCGTTGAGCAGCATGTCCGACGGGCTGCCGCCGCCTTCTTTCTGGTGCACCAGATAGAGGTAGCGGAAGATGCCGTAGAGCGGAAACAGGAGCGTCAGCCCGAGGTAGTCGGTGTGGAACTTCTGCACCGTCTCCGGGCTGACGGTGTAGATGACGTAGGCGACCAGCGTCGACGCGGTGACGACCGCGATCATCTGGTCGAGCAGGTACGGGCTGTATTCCTCGAGGATCGGGCGGTGGCCGGTCGCGCCGTCGGCCAGGAGCACGAGCTCGTGGCGCCGCTTGCTGAGCGCGAGGAACAGCGCCAGCAGGATCGTCAGGATCAGCAGCCAGTGGCTGATCGCGGACGTCGATCGCGACCGCGCCGGCCGCGGCGCGCAGCACGAAGCCGATCGCGATCGTCAGCACGTCGATGATGACGACGTGCTTGAGCGGCCCGGAGTAGAGGGCGAGCAGCGCGACGTAGGCCGCGCCGACGCAGCGCCGAAGGCCGGCCGCAGCCAGAACGCGGCCGCCGAGCGCGGCGCCGCCGAGCGACCAGCGGCCGTCGCCGATCGCCGGCCGGACCGGCGACCGCGCCGGACGCGATCGGCCGATGCCTCTTGAGCGGATGCAGCCGATCGGCCTCCCGATCCGCGACGTCGTTGATGAGATAGACGACGCCCGACAGCGCGCAGAAGATGACGAACGCGGCGAGCCGGCGATAGCAGCGACCGAGCGCGGCGTCCAGCAGCCGCTGGCCGAACATCAGCGCGGCGAAGACGATGAGGTTCTTCGTCCACTGCGACGGCCGCAGCGACACGAGCGAGGCTCGAGCGCCAGCGGCCGCGCCGGGACGCTGATGCGCCGGCTCCCGACGCGGCTCGGTCCGCTCGATGATGTCCGGAATGGCTGTGTCGCGCCATCTGAGCGCGGCGCGAGTTGCCGCGTGGCGGGCCGTGCGCTAACTGCTTGAAACTCTTGATGGCTTCCGCTTCGGAGTCGTACGTCTCGAACACCGTCAGCAGCTTCGTGATCGCCAGCAGATCCTGGATCCGCTTCGTCAGGTTGAGCAGCTTGAGCTTGCCCCCCTGCCGGCTGACGGTCGTGTACGTGCGCACGATTTCGCCGAGGCCCGCGCTGTCGATGTAGGGCACGTCCTCGAGGTTCAGAGCAGCTGCTTCTTGGTCCTGCTGGATGAGGGAGTTGATCTTGTCCTTGAGGAGCTCGTCGCCCTCGCCGAGCGTCATCTTGCCCTTCAGGTCGAGAATCGTCACTCCGTCGACGACTCGTTCGTCGATCTGCATCGCCGCTTCCTCCAAGCCCGACCGCGCCGGCGGGATGCCCAGCCCCCGCCCGTGGCCTGACAGTCAACCGCCGAAACGCCTGCTACAGGCCCTACAGTTCAAAGAAAATAGACCGGGCAGCGTACTACGCAATTCAGAAGAGTGTCAAGAATTCGCAGGTTTCCGCCCGTCCCCGCGTTGTACGGGGTCTTGACACGATCGTCAGCGGCTTCGCGGTCCATGGCCGCCAAGGATCGGCCGCCGGCATCAGCTGGCCTGCGGCTCCGCTGCGCCCAGCCGCCTCGAATCGTCTGCACGACGACATACAGCACCGGAATGAAGATGATGTTGAGGAACGTCGAGACAGCAGCATCCCGCCCGCGACCGCCGTGCCGACCGAATTCCGGGCCTCCTCGCCCGCGCCGGTCGCGAACACCAGCGGCAGCACGCCCAGGATGAAGGCCAGCGAGGTCATCAGGATCGGCCGCAGCCGGATGCGCGCCGCCTCGATCGCCGCCTCGACGACCGACAGCCCGCGTGCCGCAGCTGTTCGGCGAACTCGACGATCAGGATCGCGTTCTTGGCCGCCAGCCCGATCAGCATGACGAGGCCGACCTGGCAGTAGACGTCGTTGGCGAGCCCGCGCAGCCCACTGCGCCGACAGCGCGCCCAGCACCGCCAGCGGGACGCCCAGCAGCACGATGAACGGCAGCACCAGGCTCTCGTACTGCGCCGCCAGCGTCAGGTAGACGAGCAGCAGCGCGAGGCCGAAGATCAGGAACGACTGGCTGCCCCGCCTTGCTCTCCTCGAGCGAGAGGCCCGACCACGCGAAGCTCATGCCCTGCGGGCAGCGTCTCGCCCGGCCAGATCCGCTCCATTTCCTGCAGCGCCTGACCGGAGCTGACACCCGGGCGCGGCCGATCCGTTGATCGTCGCCGACCGGAACAGATTGAAGTGGCTGATGACCTGCGGCGCCGTCGTCTCCTCGACGCGGCACGACGCTGTCGAGCGGGACCATCTGCCCGTTGCGGTGCGCACGTAGATCTGCTTGAGCCGCTGCGGGCTCGGCGCGGAACTGCCTTGTCGGCCTGCACGTAGACGCGGTAGGCGCGGTTGTTGAAGTCGAAGTCGTTCACGTACTGCGAGCCGAGGTAGATCTGCAGCGCGCTCGTGATCTCGCTGAGCGGCAGCCCGAGCGCCAGCGCGCGCTCGCGATCGATCTGGACGAGCAGCTGCGGATCGTTCGCGGTGAACGAGCGTGAACAACCCGTGCAGCCGCGGCGACCGGTTGCCGGCGCCGACCATGGCCGTACGTCGCCGCCGCCAGCGCGTTGATGTCGGTGCCGGCCTGGTCGAGCACCTGGAACTCGAACCCGCCGAACGCGCCGAGGCCGGGAATCGACGCGCGGCGCGATCGGAAACGACGATCGCGCCGCTGATCCCGGCGAGCTGGCCGCAGATGCGGCCGATCACGGTCTGCGCGGAGTGCGCCGCCCCTTCGCGCTCGTCGAACGGCTTCAGGCTCGCGAAGATCAGCCCCTGGTTCGGCGCCGCGCCGCTGAAGCTGAACCCCATGACCGAGAACACCCCCAGGATGTCCGGATCCTTCAGGAGGATCTGCTCCGCCTGCCGCGCGATCTCGCCGGTGTACTGCAGCGACGCCCCGGCCGGCGCCTGCACGATGCGTGATGAAGTAGCCCTGGTCCTCCTCGGGCACGAACGCCTGCGGCACGATTCGGTAGATCCAGTAGGTCAGGCCGAGGCAGCCGGAGAACACGAGCACCACCACCCACCGCAGGCCGCAGCAGCCGCGTCAGCACCGACACGTACCCGTTGGTGCCGCCGGTGATCACCCGCTCGACGCCCGAGAAGAACGTCCCTTTGCCGTGGTCGCCGCGATCGAGCAGCAGCGCCGAGAGCGCCGGCGTCAGCGTCAGCGCGTTGAACGCCGACAGCGCCACCGAGAACGCGATGGTCATCGAGAACTGCGCGTAGAGCCGGCCGGTCGTCCCGGGGAAGAACGCGATCGGCACGAACACCGCGACGAGGACCAGCGCGGTCGCGATGACGGCGCCGAACACTTCGCGCATCGCGTCGGACGCCGCCTGCCGCGCCGACTTCCCGTACTCCTGGATGTGCCGCTCGATGTTCTCGATCACCACGATCGCGTCGTCGACGACGATGCCGGTGGCGAGGATGATGCCGAACAGCGTCAGCGTGTTGATGGAGAAGCCCATCAGCTTGACGAACGCGAACGCGCCGATGAGCGACACCGGAATCGTGATCGTCGGGATGAGCGTGCTGCGCCAGCTCTGCAGGAACAGGAACATGACGAGGACGACGAGGACGATCGCTTCGACGAGCGTGATCAGCACTTCGCGGATCGACTCGGCGACGACCTGGGTGGTGTTGAACGCGATCTGGTACTTCAGACCCGGCGGGAAGTGCAGCGCGAGCCGGTCGAGCTCGGCGCGGACCTCGCGCTCGACGTCGAGCGCGTTGGCCGACGGCAGCTGGATGACGCCGAAGCCGACGGCGTCGATGCCCTGGAAGCGCAGCTGCGACGCGTACGTTTCGGCGCCCAGCTCCGCGCGGCCGACGTCCTTCAGGCGGACGAGCGCGCCGTCGCCGGCCTTGATGATGATGTTGTCGAACTCGGCGGGCTCGTGCAGCCGGCCCTCCGCGCGCACGCTGATCTGGAACCGCTGATCGTCGCGCGTCGGCGACTGCCCGATGGCGCCGGCCGCGACCTGCACGTTCTGCTCGCGCAGCGCGTTGACGACGTCGCCCGCCGTCAGCGCGCGGCGGCGAGCTTGCCGGGGTCGAGCCACAGCCGCATCGAGTAGCGGCGCTCGCCGAAGATCAGGACGTTGCCGACGCCCGGGACGCGCTTCAGCGCGTCCTTCACGTAGACGTCGATGTAGTTGCTGATGAAGAGCGAGTCGTATTCGGACTTCTCCGCGTAGACGCCGGCCGCCAGCACGAAGCCGGTCTGCCTCTTCTGCACGGTGACGCCGAGGGCGCGGACCTCGGTCGGCAGCCGGCCGAGCGCCTGCGACACGCGGTTCTGCACGTCGACCGCGGCGATGTCCGAGTCGCGCGTGACGTCGAAGTCACGCTGATGCTGGCCGCGCCGCTGTTGGTGCTCGACGAGGTCATGTAGAGCATGCCCTCGACGCCGTTGATCGCCTGCTCGAGCGGCGTCGTGACGGCGGTCTCGACCGCCTGCGCGTTGGCGCCGGTGTAGAACGCGTGACGGTGATGACCGGGCGGCGCGAGCGCCGGGTACTGCGCGACCGGCATCGTCGGGATCGCGATCGCGCCGGCGAGGATGATGACGAGCGAGCAGACCGACGCGAGGATCGGCCGGCGGATGAAAGTGTCTACGAACATGGGGGACAGGAACCGGTTACACGTGCATGGCACTGATGACCGGGGTCACTGCGCCTGGATCGGGACGCCGTCCCCGAGCTTCTGGATCCCCGAGACGACGATGCGTCGCCGGCCTTCAGGCCGCCGGCCACGACGTAGTCGTTGCCGATGCACCTCGCCGACCTGGACCGGCCGCTGCCGGGCCACGAGGCCCTTGTCCTGCGGCTCGGCGACGAAGCAGAAGTACTGCCCGCTGAGGCGCGTGACGGCGACGACCGGTACGGTCAGTCCCGGGGCGGAGCTCCAGACAATCCGCGCCCGCACGAACTGCTGCGCGCGCAGCCGCGGCGGCACGTCCTTCAGCAGGCTCTTGACGAGCACCGTCTGCGTCGACTCGTCGACCCGCGGCGCCACGAAGGTGATCGGATTGACCGCGACGAGCTTGCCTTCGGTGTCGAGCAGCTGGACCGGCAGCCCCACGCGCAGCTCGGGCGCGCGATCGACCGGCACCTGGATGTACGCCTCGAGCGAGCTGTTCTCGTCGATCGTCGTGATGACGGTCGACTGCGTGACGCGATCGCCGACGCGGATCGGAATGTCGCCGACGACGCCCGCCTGCGGCGCGATGACGCGATAGTACTGGAGCTGCACGCGCTCTTCGCGCACCTGCGCATCGATCGCGGCCAGCCTGGCTTCGGCCGTCTTGAGGGAATTCTGTGCCTGCTCGAACTCGTGCCGGCTGATCGCCCCGGCCGTGACCAGCGCCTCGAGCCGTGTCACCTGCTGGCGCCAGTACTCGACGTCGGCGGCCGCCCCCGATCGATTGGCTTCCGTGCTGCGCACCGCCGCCTGCTGCTTGTCGGGATCGATCTGGACGAGCGGCGTGCCGGCGCGCACGACATCCCCCGACTTCACGAAGATGCGGGTGACCGATCCCTCGACTTCAGGCTGGACCGTCGTCGAGCGCAGCGATCGAAGCGTCGCGATGAACTCCGACGCGCGCTCGACCGGCTTCGGCTGGAGGGTCAGCAGCGTCACGGCGGCGGGCGGCGGTCCCGCAGCGCCCGCGGGCGCAGCGCCTCCGCGGTTGCACGCCGACAGGGCCAGCGCGACAAGGACCGGGGTCAGGAGAGCAGTGACACGCGTGCTCGGATGCAACATGGAGGACCGCAACAGCATGCGATGGAATCAGTACTCTGACGCGTCCGAGGTGGTTCAGGATCCGCGTCAAACAACTAAGGCCACGCCGCGGAGAAGGCGTGGCCTCGTGGGGATGCGCCGAGCTCGATGGGGCTGGCTGACTAGAGGCCGCCGGCGCCAGCGAACTTCCGCGACTGAAAACACTCCCGGCAGAACACCGGGCGGCCCTGCGTCGGCCGGAACGGCACCGTCGTTTCCTTGCCGCAGGCCGAGCAGTTGGTGGTCGTCTCCACGCGTTCCCGGGCGACGGCCGCGCCCGGTGCCGGCCGCGATGCGCGCTTGGCCTTGCAGCCCTTGCAGCGCTTTGGCTCGTTCTTGAAGTTCTTGTCGGCGAAGAAGAGCTGCTCGCCCGCCGTCCAGATGAACTCCGTGCCGCAGTCCACGCAACTGAGCAACTTGTCCTGGAACTCCATCGGTCCCTACCTCTCACGAACTCGCCCGGCGCCGCCCCCCGGACGATGAGATCCGTCCGGCCCCGCTGTGCCGAACGGATCCGTCTTACTTCCTCACGACAACTCGATCGCTCGATCCCGCGCGCCGGCTACTCGACCTCACGGCGCTGCTTCTTGCGTGTACGCTTGCGCGCGAGCGCCTGCTTGGCGCGGCGGCGATCGCCCGGCTTCAAATAGAAGGAATGCTTCTTGATATCCTTGATGATATCTTCCTGCTGCACCTTGCGCTTGAAGCGGCGAAGTGCGCTTTCGATCGATTCGCCTTCCTGAACTTTGACTTCAGCCAAGCTTGAAAAACACCTCCTTCGCGGCCCTCGTGCGCGAACCGGCCGGCCGTGCGCGCGATCGGGCGACCACGATACGAGCGCGGCCGTCTGGTCCTCTGTTGGGCCCTTTGAATCCGACAGAATATGCTAGGCTATCACAGGTAAACGGGGATTCTAGGCACAAAGCTGGTCGGTCGTCAACCGCTGAACGAGCGGTCCCATCCGGTCGGACACCTCTTTCCAAAGTCCTCTCTGACTTACACTTAATGACGGCGTCATGAAGGTGCTGGTGGTCGGCGGCGGCGGCCGCGAGCATGCGCTCGCGTGGAAGCTCGCCTCGGAACGCGGCGTCCGCGAAGTCGTCTGCGCCCCCGGCAACGCCGGGATCGCGGACGTCGCCGCGCCTGGCCGCCATCGACGCCGGCGATCCCGAAGGCGCTCGCTCGCATTCGCCGCGCGCGAGCGGATCGATCTCACGGTCGTCGGCCCCGAGCTCCCGCTCGATCGCGGGATCGTCGATCTCTTCCAGTCGCGCGGGCTGCGCCTCTTCGGTCCCTCGCGCGCAGCCGCGCAGCTCGAGTGCAGCAAGGTCTTCGCGAAGGCGTTCATGGCGCGCCACGGCATTCCCACGGCGCGCTATCGCGTCTGCGACGAGGCGTCGGCGGCCCACGCCGTCGTCGCGTCCGGCGAGCTCGGGTTTCCGGTCGTGGTCAAGGCGGATGGGCTCGCGGCGGGAAAGGGCGTGGTCGTCGCACCCGATCGCGAAACCGCCGGCCTCGCGATCCGCGCCGCGATGGAGGACCGTCAGTTCGGCGATGCCGGATCGCGCGTCGTGCTCGAGGAATGTCTCGTCGGGCCCGAGGTGTCGTTCTTCGCGATCTGCGACGGACGCCGCGCCATGCCGCTCGTCTCGGCGCAGGATCACAAGCGCGTGTTCGACGGCGACGAAGGGCCGAACACCGGCGGCATGGGGGCCTTTGCGCCGAGCCCGCTCGTCGACGAGGCGATGCAGGCGCAGATCATGCGCGAGGTCGTCGATCCGGTCGTTGCCGGGCTGCGCGCCGAGGGCACGAGTACCGCGGGTTTCTGTATGCGGGGCTGATGCTGACCTGCGACGGCCCCAAGGTGATCGAGTTCAACGTGCGGTTCGGCGATCCCGAAGCGCAGGTCGTGATGCCGATGATCGCGCAGGAGCTCGCGCCACGCCTGGCGGCCGCCGCCGAGGGAGCGCTCGACAGCACGCCCGTGGCATTCCGGCCCGAGCCGCACGTCGGCGTCGTGCTCGCCTCGCGCGGCTATCCCGCATCGGGCCCGACCGGGCTGCCGATTTCGGGACTGCTGTCGGCCGGTCGCGTTCAGGACGTGCTCGTCTTCCACTCCGGGACGGCACGGCGCGGCGACGACATCGTCACCGCCGGGGGCCGCGTGCTGACGGTCGTCGGCCGCGGGGCCACGTACGAAGACGCCATCGAGCGCGCGTATGCGGGCATCTCGAAGATCTCGTTCGACGGCATGCACTATCGGCACGACATCGGGCGAAAGGCGCTCTCCTGACATGAATCCGATCAGCGTCCTGATTCTCATGGGCTCCGACTCCGATGCGCCGGTGATGCAGGGAGCGGTCGACATCCTGCGCGACCTGGAGATTCGGTCCGAGATGACCGTCGCCTCCGCGCACCGATCGCCCGAGCGCGTCATGCGCCTCGTGCGCGAGGCGCCCGGCCGCGGCGTCAAGGTCTTCATCGTCGGCGCCGGGGCCGCGGCGCACCTGGCCGGCGTCGTCGCCGCGCACACGATCCTGCCCGTCATCGGCGTGCCGATCGACTCGTCCGCCCTGAACGGCCTCGACGCGCTGCTGTCCACCGTGCAGATGCCGCCGGGGGTCCCGGTTGCGACGGTCTCGATCGGCAAGCCCGGCGCGACCAACGCCGGCGTGCTGGCCGCGCAGATCCTCGCCGTCGGCGATCCCGGCCATTGCCGCGCGGCTGGACGCGTACAAGAAGAAGCTCGCCGAGAAGGTCGAGGCGGCGGCGAAGAAGGTTGAAGGTGGATGAAGTACTCCATCATCACCTTCGGCTGCCGCGTCAATCAGGCGGACTCGCTGCGCATCGAAGAGGAGCTTCGCGCGCGCGGCGGCCTCGACGCGCCGGCCTCCGCGCGCGGATCTCGTCGTCGTCAACACGTGCTCGGTGACCGCCACCGCCGATCAGGGCGCCCGCCAGACGATCCGCCGCATCGCCCGCGACAACCCCCATGTCCGCGTCGTCGTGACCGGCTGCTACGCGACGCGCTGCGACGGGGACGTCGCGGCGCTGCCCAACGTCGTCCGCGTCGTGCGCAACGATGCGAAGGACAGCCTGGTCGGGGATCTGTTCGGCGGCGTATCCACGGCGGGCAACCCGCACGCGGCGGACGGCGACGGTCCGTGCGGAGCCGCGATCGAGCCCGGGATCGCCGGGCGCACGGCGTTCACGCTGCGCGTCCAGACCGGCTGCGAAGAGGCGTGCGCCTACTGCATCATCCCGACGACGCGCGGCGCGGGCCGCAGCGTGCCGATTGACGACGTGGTCCGCGAGGTCGCGCGGATCGCCGCGTCCGGGTTCAAGGAGATCGCCCTCACCGGCGTGCACCTCGGCTCCTTCGGGCGCGACCTCGAACCGCGCCGCTCGCTCGTCGATCTGCTGCTGGCGCTCGACGCCTGTGCCGCGGACGTCATGTTCCGCATCAGCTCGCTCGAGCCGATGGACTGCACCGCGGCGATCGTCGGCCTCGTGGCCTCGAGCGGCGGCCGCTTCGCGCCGCATTTCCACCTGCCGCTGCAGCACGCCAGCGATCGGATGCTGGCGCTGATGCGGCGCCCCTACACGCTCGCCGAGTACCGCGGGCTCGTCGACGGGATCGCCGCGCGCCTGCCGCACGCGTCGATCGGGTCCGACCTGATCGTGGGTTTCCCCGGCGAGACCGACGACGATTTCCAGGCGAACCTCGACTACCTGCCGGCGTCGCCGCTGACGCACCTGCACGTCTTCCCCTACTCCGATCGGCCCGGGACCGCGGCGACCGGGATGCGCGAGAAGGTGCGAGGGGATCACCATCCGCGAGCGCGGACGGCAGGTGCGGGAGATCGGCTCGGCGCTGGCCAGCCGGTTCCGCCAGTCGCAGGTCGGAACAGCCAGGCCGGGCCTCACGCTCGAGGACGGCAGCCTCGTCGTGACGGACAATTATCTGAAGGTGAGGATTCCGCCGGGCGCCGCGGAATCAGCGGGTGACGGTCAGGATGGACGGGGACGGGAGCGGAGTCGTGGAATCCCTGATCCTAATCGCTAATCGCTGAATCGGAGCACTGATTCGAGGATTCGCGGATTCAAGGATCAGTGATTAGTGATTCATCAGTGTCGCGAGCCGCGCTCCCGGCGCCTGGCGCGTCGACTCGGTGATCAGCTGTCCGCACGCGGCGCGGATGTCGCGGCCGCGGCTCTTGCGCACCGACACCGTGAGGCCGCGATCGGCCAGGATCTGCGCGAAGCGGTTGACGCGCTCGTCGGACGGCCGCTCGAACGGAATGCCGGCCGCCTCGTTCAGCGGCAGCAGGTTCACCTTCCCCTTGATGCCGTGCAGCAGCCTCACGAGACGCCGCGCGTCTTCCGGGGTGTCGTTGACGTCCTTCAGCATCACGTACTCGAACGTGATGCGATCGCGCCGCTTCAGCGGGAAGCGGCGGCAGGCGTCCAGCAGTTCCTTCAGCCCGTACTTGCGGTTGATCGGCACGAGCCGGTCGCGCTGCTCCTCGGTCGTCGCGTGCAGCGAGATGGCCAGGTTCGGCATCAGCGGCTCGGTCGCGAGCCGTTCGAGCGCCGGCAGCACGCCGACGGTCGAGAGCGTCATGCGCCGCGCCGACATCGCGAGGCCGTGCTCGTCGGCGAGGATGCGCAGCGCCTTCATCGTCTCGTCGTAGTTGTGCAGCGGCTCGCCCATCCCCATGAGGACGATGTTGAAGCGCGTCTCGAGCAGCCGAGCTCGCGCGCCAGGACGCGGACCTGCCCGGCGATCTCGCCGGCGGTCAGGTTGCGATCGATGCCCATCTTGCCGGTCAGGCAGAACGCGCATTTCATCGCGCAGCCGACCTGCGTGGAGATGCAGAAGGTGATGCGCGCGGCGCGGGGGGGCGGGGTGTCGGGAATGAAGACCGATTCGATCAGCTTGCCGTCGGCCAGCCGGAGCAGGAACTTGACTGTCCCGTCCTCGATCGTTCCTGACCCTCGACGACGGGGGTCGTGATGACGCAGGACCGCGGCGAGCTCGCGCCCGGAGATCGCGGCCGAGGTCGGTCATCCGCGCGAAATCGGTGACGCCGCGCTTGTGGACCCACTGGAAGATCTGGCGGGCATGGAAGCGCGGGTGTCCCAGCCACTCGAGCGCCTGCTCGAGCTCGTGGCGCTCGATCTCCGCGAGGTCGGTCCGGGTATGGATGGGCATGATGAATCGGGACCGGCCCGGCCAGAAGCGTGAATTCCAATTGTACTATGCCGGTTGCGGAACGTTGCGGCGTCAACTCGAACTCGTGCCCGCCGCCACGCCCGGCAGTTGTGCCTTGAACTGCGCCGTTTTCACGTGATAACATCCGGGCTCCGGGCAGTTCTCGTAATCCCTTCTCCCGCAAGCACTTGCGAGCCCACTTCTGGGATACGTGGGGTAGTGAAGTCCAGGACCGGCGGGTGCCGGACCGCTATCGTGGAGGCCCCCACTTGTGACCGTACAAACATCTCAGCGCATGGTCGTTCGCGAGGTCCTCGACAACGGTCTCCGTCTCATCACCGAGACGATGCCGCACGTCCGGTCGGTGACGATCGGCGTCTGGCTGACGCGCGGGTCGCGGCACGAGAGCGACGAGCGCAGCGGGATCGCGCACTTCGTCGAGCACATGCTCTTCAAGGGCACCGACACGCGCACCGCCGAAGACATCGCGCAGGCGATCGATTCGATCGGCGGCCAGCTCGACGCGTTCACCGCGAAGGAATACGCCAGCTACTACATCAAGGTCCTCGACGAGCACCTGCCGCTCGCCGTCGATCTGCTGTCCGACATCGTCCTGCGGCCGGCCTTCGCCGCCGAGGAAATCGAGCGCGAGAAGAAGGTGATCCTCGAAGAGATCAAGATGGTCGAGGACACGCCGGACGATCTCGTCCACGAGCTCTTCACGCAGCATTTCTGGGAAGGGCATCCGCTCGGCCGGCCGATCCTGGGCTCGAAGGAGACGGTCGAGTCGTTCACCGCCGAGACGCTGCTCGCGTATTTCCACGGCGCGTACGTCGCGCCGAACATGATCATCTCGGCGGCGGGGAACCTGGAGCACGCGCACGTGCGCGACCTGGTCGAGCGCGCCTTCGGCGCGCTGCCGTCCGACGGTGAGCCGCTCGCCGCCGAGCCGCCGCGGGTCGTGCCGCAGGTCATCACCCGGACCAAGGAGCTCGAACAGAGCCACATCTGTCTCGGCACCAACAGCTATCCGCAGAACCACGATGATCGCTACGTCAGCTACATCATGAACACCGTGCTCGGCGGCTCGATGAGCTCGCGGCTGTTCCAGAACGTCCGCGAGAAGCGCGGGCTCGCCTACGCGGTGTTCAGCGGGCTGAGCGCGTATCGCGACGCCGGCAACATCACGATCTACGCCGGCTGCGCCAATGAGGCGGTCGGCGAAGTGATCGATCTGTGCGTCGAGGAGCTGCGCGGGATGAAGCGGGCGCCGGTGCCGGATTCGGAGCTGCGGCGCGCGAAGGATCATCTCAAGGGCAGCCTGATGCTGAGCCTCGAGAACACGGCCAGCCGGATGTCGCACCTCGCGCGGCAGGAAATCTATTTCGATCGGCACTTCGGCCTCGACGAAACGCTGGCCGGCGTCGAGCGGGTCACCGACGTCGACGTGCAGCGCGTCGCGCCGGATCTCTTCTCGAACGGCTCGCTGGCGGCGACCGTGCTCGGCCCGTCCGTTCCGCCGCTGGACCGCACGCGGCTCGACCTCGGGGCGTAGCGGGATCCGGGACTCGGGACTCGACAAGACTGACGAAAGACGGTTTCACAACCGAAGGTGGCATCCGGCTTCAGCCGGACCTCGCGGGTTTTGAAACCACTTGGACCGGCACGCGACTTGACCAACGACTTCGACCAGCGACCAACGACCGTCCAGACATGATTCCCCGCTACACCCACCCCGAGATGGGCGCCATCTGGAGCGAGCAGCGCCGCTACGAGACGTGGCTCGAGGTCGAGCTGGCGGCGGCCGACGCGATGGCGGAGGCGGGGCTCGTGCCCGCGGACGCCGCGCGCGAGCTTCGCGCCAGGGCCGCCTTCGACGTCGCGCGCATCGAGGAGATCGAGCGGACGACCCAGCACGACGTGATCGCCTTCACGACCGCCGTCGCCGAGAACGTCGGCCCGGCCGCGCGCTGGCTGCATTTCGGTCTCACCTCGTCCGACGTCGTCGACACCGCGCAGGCGCTCCAGATGCGCGAGGCCTGCGATCTGATCGTCAAGGGGATCGCCGGCCTGATGGACGCCGTCCGCGGCCGCGCCGAGGAGCACCGGCGCACGCCGATGATCGGCCGCACCCACGGCGTGCACGCCGAGCCGATGACGTTCGGGCTGAAGCTCGCGCTCTGGTACGCGGAGCTGCAGCGCGATCTCGATCGCGTGCTGCGCGCGCGGGAGACCGTCGCCGTCGGCAAGATCTCGGGCGCCGTCGGCACCTTCGCGCATCTCGATCCGGCGATCGAGGCGAGCGTCTGCGAGCGGCTCGGCCTGCAGCCGGCGCCGGTGTCGTCGCAGGTCATCCAGCGCGACCGGCACGCCGAGCTGATGAGCGCGCTCGCCATCACGGCGGCCTCGCTCGAGAAGTTCGCGCTCGAGATCCGCGGACTGCAGAAGACCGAGATCGGCGAGGTCGAGGAGCCGTTCGGCAAAGGGCAGAAGGGCTCGTCGGCGATGCCGCACAAGCGCAACCCGATCGGCTGCGAGCAGATCACCGGCCTCGCGCGGCTGCGTGCGCGCCAACGCCATGGCGGCGCTCGAGAACGTCGCGCTGTGGCACGAGCGCGACATCTCCCATTCGTCCGTCGAGCGCGTCATCCTGCCGGACAGCTTCATCGCGCTCGATCACATGCTCCGGCGCTTCACGCGGATCGTGCGCGGCATGGTCGTGTACCCGGAGCGGATGCGGGAGAACCTGAATCGCTCGCGCGGCGTCGTGTTCTCCGGGACCATGCTGCTCGAGCTGGCGAGGCGGGGCGTCTCGCGCGAGCAGGCCTACGAGTGGGTGCAGCGCAATGCGATGCGGTCGTTCCACGAGCACCGGGATTTCAAGGAGCTGGTGCTCGCCGATCCGGACGTGATGCAGGTGCTCACGCCCGCCGAAGTGGAGAGAGCGTTCGATCTCGACGATCAGCTGCGCAACGTCGACGCGATTTTCGATCGCGTGTTCCACCGGCGCTGTCACACTGCGCGTCGCGTCGGAGAACTAGCAGCTGTGTCGCGTACCGCGCGTGCGCGTCGGACAGAATTCCGACGTCAGACGCGGAGCGGTACAGCGTCTGCGAGGAGACCGATGAAAGCACGCGTGTTCGTCACGTTGAAGCCCTCCGTCTTCGATCCGCAGGGACAGACGATTGCCGATGCGCTGCACTCGATGGGCTACGCGGGCGTCGGCGACGTGCGGCAGGGCAAGTACTTCGAGCTCGAGCTGGCGGCCGCGTCCGCCGACCAGGCGCGCGCGCTGGCCGCCGAAGTCGCCGACAAGCTGCTGGCCAATCCGGTCATCGAGAGCTACCGGGTGGAGATCGAGTAGCTTCCAGCTGCCAGCTTCCGGCTTCCAGACTGCGGAGCTGCGGAGCTGGGAGCTGGAAGCCGGCAGCTGGGAACTGACCATGAAATTCAGCGTCATCGTCTTTCCCGGATCCAACTGCGATCACGACGCGTATCACGCCGCGAAGCACGTGCTCGGGCAGGAGGCGGAGTTCGTCTGGCACAAGGAGACGAGCCTCAACGGCGCCGACGTCGTGGTGCTGCCGGGCGGCTTCTCGCACGGCGACTACCTGCGCACCGGCGCGATCGCCCGGTTCTCTCCGGTGATGACCGCCGTCGTCGACTTCGCCCGAGCCGGCGGCCCGGTGCTGGGCATCTGCAACGGCTTCCAGATTCTCTGCGAGGCGGGACTCCTCCCCGGCGCGATGCTCCGCAACCGCGACCTGAAGTTCCACTGCGAGCACGTGCACGTCCGGGTCGAGCAGACCGACACGCCGTTCACCTCGCGTGCGTCGAGGGGACAGGTGCTGCGCGTGCCGATCGCGCACGGGGAGGGCAACTACTACGCGGAGCCCGAGGTCGTCTCCGAGCTCGAGGCTTCGGGCCGCGTGATCTTCCGGTACTGCGACGCGCGCGGGCAGATTACCGACGCCGCCAATCCGAACGGCGCGCTGAACAGCATCGCCGGCATCTGCAATGCCCGGCGCAACGTCGTCGGCCTGATGCCGCATCCGGAGCGCGCCTGCGAGGCGGCGCTCGGCAGCGCCGACGGCCTGGTGATGTTCGAGTCGGTGATGCGCGCGCTCTCGAGCCAGGGGGCCGTGCTGAGCGTGGGACAGCATGGCTGACCGGAATCGCGCGCGCGTCGGCAAGGTCCTCCTGCTCAGCGCGGCGGGGCTTGGCGTCATGGCGCTGGGCACCTGGGTCGCGCTGCCGCCCGCCCAGTCCGGCCGCACGCTGATTGCCATGGTGCTGGCCGCGACTGCGGCCGCCGATGCACTCTTCGCCCTGTTTCTGCTGACCCGATCATGAGCCCAGTCGAACCCGGTGTCCTCGAACGTCACGGTCTCAAGCCCGACGAGTACGACCGCATCGTCCGCGCGCTGGGGCGCGAGCCGTCGCTGACCGAGCTCGGCATCTTCTCCGTCATGTGGTCGGAGCACTGCAGCTACAAGAGCTCGCGCATCCACCTGCGGAAGCTGCCGACCGAAGGTCCGCGCGTGCTGCAGGGTCCGGGCGAGAATGCCGGCGCCGTCGACATCGGCGACGGGCTGGCGGCCGTCTTCAAGATCGAGTCGCACAACCACCCGTCGTTCATCGAGCCGTATCAGGGCGCGGCCACGGGGGTCGGCGGCATCATTCGCGACATCTTCACGATGGGCGCGCGTCCGATCGCCCTCATGAACTCGCTCCGCTTCGGCGAGATGGACGGCCCCGACGGCGCCCGGACGCGGCGCACGGTCGAAGGGGTCGTCGCCGGGATTGCCGGCTACGGCAACAGCATCGGCATCCCGACGGTCGGCGGCGAGATCGCGTTCGACGACCGCTACGCCGGGAATCCGCTCGTCAACGTGTTCTGCCTCGGCCTGGCCCGCGCCGACGCGCTCGTCCAGGGCAGCGCCTCGGGCATCGGCAATCCCGTCTACTACGTCGGCTCGAAGACCGGCCGCGACGGCATTCACGGCGCGACGATGGCCTCGGCGGAGTTCGACGAGTCGTCCGCCGAGAAGCGCCCCGCCGTGCAGGTCGGCGATCCGTTCATGGAGAAGCTGCTGCTCGAGGCGTGCCTCGAGCTGATGAAGACCGACGCGCTCATCGGCGTGCAGGACATGGGTGCCGCCGGGCTCACGTGCTCGACCTGCGAGATGGGCTCGCGCGGCGGCGCCGGCATCGAGATCGACGTCATGCACGTGCCGCAGCGCGAGAGCGGCATGACGCCGTACGAGATCATGCTGTCGGAATCGCAGGAGCGCATGCTGCTCGTCGTCAAGAAGGGGCGCGAGGCGGAAGTCGAACGGATCTTCGACAAGTGGGACCTCCACGCGGCGCACATCGGCGACGTGACCGGCGACGGCCTCATGCGGGTGAAGGATCACGGAGCGGTCGTCGCCGAGATTCCCAACACGGCGCTCGTCGACCAGGCGCCCGTGTACGATCGGCCGACCGCGCGGCCGGCCTACCTGGACGACGTTCAGGCATTCGATCCGTCGTCGCTGCCCGATCCGCCGCGGCCGCAGGAGGCGCTGCTGGCGATCCTCGGGTCGCCGACGGTCGCCAGCAAGCGGTGGGTCTACCGGCAGTACGACCACATGGTCCGGACCAACACCCTCGTGCTCGCCGGAATGGGCGCGGGCGTCGTCCGCGTGAAAGGGACGTCGCGCGCGCTCGCCATGTCGGTCGACGGGAACGGCCGCTACTGCTACCTCGATCCCCGGCGCGGCGCCATGCTGGCGGTGGCGGAAGCGGCGCGCAACGTCGCGTGCGCCGGCGCCACGCCGATCGGCGCGACCAACTGCCTGAATTTCGGGAACCCCGAGCGGCCCGAGATCATGTGGCAGTTCGTCGAGGCCGTGGAGGGGATCGCCGAAGCCTGCCGCGCGCTCGACGTGCCGATCACGGGCGGCAACGTCAGCCTCTACAACGAGACCAACGGCGAGGCGATTTACCCGACTCCCATCATCGGCGTCGTCGGCGTGCTCGACGACGCGGCCCGCGTCGTGGCCCGCGCGTTCCGGGACGAGGGGGACGACATCGTGCTGCTCGGGGAGAGCTTCGGCGAGCTTGGCGGGAGCGAATTCCTGAAGACCGTGCACCGGACGGTGAAGGGGCAGCCGCCGCGCCTCGACCTGGCGCGGGAAGCCGCGCTGATCGCGCTCCTGGGCCGCGCCGCGTCCGCCGGCCTGGTGCGCTCGGCCCACGACTGCTCCGACGGCGGCGTGGCGGTCACGCTCGCCGAGTCGGCGTTCGACAGCGGGGGGATCGGGCTGACGGTCGATCTGCCCGGCCATGTCGCGGCCGGCGCCGGCTCTGCCGCGGCGACGGATGTCATCGCGACGCTGTTCGGCGAATCGGCGTCGCGTGCCGTGGTGTCGGTGCGGCGTGAGGATCGCGCGGCGCTGATGCAGATGGCGGCTGACGGCGGCGTTCCGGCCGAGGTCATCGGACGGACGGGCGGATCGCGCCTGACGATCCAGGTTGCGGGCCGCCCGGCGATCGATTGTGCCGTCGGCGAAGCGGAACAGATCTGGTCGAGTGCGATTGGGCGACACTTCGCCGGCCGGGCGGCGTAAAATAAGGACTCCGGTGCTCGACAAGTTCAAAGACGAATGCGGCGTCTTCGGCATCTTCGGGAACCCCGAAGCGGCCAACCTCACCTACCTCGGCCTGTACGCCTTGCAGCATCGCGGGCAGGAAAGCGCGGGCATCGTCACGGCCGACGGCGAGCGCATGCGCGTGTCGCGCGCCATGGGGCACGTCGCCGACGCGTTCGACGAAGCCGCACTCCAGGGGCTCCCCGGCCATCTGGCCATCGGGCACACGCGCTACTCGACGGCCGGCGAGAGCCGCCTGTCCAACGCGCAGCCCTTTCTCATCGACTGCGCCCACGGTCAGATCGCCGTCGCGCACAACGGCAACCTCGTCAACGCGCTCGAGCTGCGGGACGAACTGGTGCGCAACGGCTCGATCTTCCAGACGAGCAGCGACACCGAAGTCCTGCTCCATCTGTACGCCCGTGCGAAGGCGACCTCGGTCGAGGACGCCCTGATTGAATCGATCGCGCAGATCCGCGGCGCGTTTTCGCTCGCGCTGTTGACGAAGGATCGATTGATTGCGGCGCGCGATCCGAACGGCTTCCGTCCGCTCGCGCTCGGGCAGCTCGGCGACGCGTGGATCGTCTGCTCCGAGACCTGCGCTCTCGATCTCATCGGGGCCACGTACGTCCGCGACGTCGAACCGGGCGAGGTGATCATCATCGGCGCCGGCGGCCTTCGATCGATCCCGGCCTTCCCGCCGGCTCCGATGCTGTCGCAGTGCGTCTTCGAGCACGTGTATTTTGCGCGGCCCGACAGTTACGTGTTCGGCCGCAGCGTCAACGACGTCCGCACGGAGCTCGGCCGTGTGCTCGCGCGGGAAGCGCCCGCGAACGCCGACGTCATCGTGCCGATTCCCGACTCCGGCGTCTGCGCCGCGACCGGCTTTGCGGAGGAGGCGAAGGTGCCGCTCCGGATGGGTCTCATCCGCAATCACTACGTGGGCCGCACGTTCATCCAGCCGCAGCAGTCCATCCGGCACTTCGGCGTCAAGGTCAAGCTGAACCCCGTGCGCAGCATCCTCGAGGGCCGGAGCGTCGTGCTCGTCGACGACTCGCTGGTCCGCGGCACGACGAGCCGGAAGATCGTCAAGATGGTGAAGGCGGCGGGGGCGCGTGAAGTGCACCTGCGGATCAGTTGCCCGCCGACGATATCCCCCTGCTTCTACGGCGTGGACACGCCGAGCCGCACGGAGCTCATCGGCGCGAGCCACACGATCGACGAGATCCGGAGATACGTCGGCGCCGACTCGATCGGGTATCTGAGCCTCGAGGGCCTGCGTGCCGCGGTCGGCAGCGATCACAAATCCTACTGCACGTCCTGCTACACCGGGGTGTATCCGGTGGCGTTTCCGCGCGACCAGCAGGCGTACCTGCAGCTGTCCCTCAAAGCCGTCGACTGAGTCCATGCGCGTCCTCGCCCTGCTGATCGCCATCCTGGCACTCGTGCCGGTCGCGCCCACAGCCGCGCAGTCCACGGGGAGCGCCCCGGCACCCGCGCCGCAGCGCGGAGCGCCGCCGGGTCCCGGAGCGGCGCCGAAGAACGAACCGCAGCGCGAAGTCGCCGTGACGCCGCAGCAGCTGAAGGCGGCGATCGATCGGCTGGGGACCGTCGAGTACGCCGCGCGCGCCGCTGCCGCCCGCACCGTGCGCCGCGCGCCGCCCGCAACGGCCCTGCCGGCCCTGCTCGACGCGGTCGTCGCTCACACCGACGGCTACGTGCGCTTTCGCGCGCTCGTGCTCCTCTCCGGGTTCAACGACCCCCGCACCCGCGACGTGATGGCCGGGGTCCTCACCTCCCCGAACGATCGCCTGCGCACGGTGTCGTATACCTACTTCGAGCACAACCCCGATCCGCAGATCCTGCCGCGTCTGCTCGACGCGCTGGACAAGGAGGAATCGGAATTCGTCCGCCCGGCGCTGACGCGGACGCTTGCGGCCTACGCCAGCGACAGCCGGGTCCGCGACGTGCTGAGCGGCCTCGTTCTCAAGGGACAGGATTTCTTCCGCAGCGTCGTCATCGAAGCGCTCGGGGACTACAAGGCCGTGTATGCGCTCAAACCGATCACGGACGTGGCCAAACTCGACGGGCCCCTGCAGGACGATGCGGTCGTGGCGCTCGGGAAGATCGGCGACAAGCGATCGCTCGAGACGCTGGCGCCGCTTCAGCGGTCCGCGCCCCGCCAGACGCAGCCGTCCATCGCTGCCGCCATCTGCCTGCTCGGGATCAACTGCGCGTCGCACCAGAGCTACCTCGTGCAGTCCCTGCGGTTCGGCATCGACAACCTGGGCTTTCAGGAGCTCCTTCGCGCCTCGGCATCGGGCCTGGCCGCGCTGGCGGTCGCGGGTGATGCGTCGTCTGCCGCCGCGTTGATCGAGGCGGGCGGGCCGAGCCGCGATCCCGCGCGCGCCGCCATCGCGCTCGCGCTCGGCGCCGTCGCGCTGCGCAACACGCCGCTCATGCTGAAGGTCCTCGAGAGTCAGCCCGATCCGAAGCCCGCCATCCTCCTCCTCGGCGAAGCGTTCGACATGCTCGAGGAAGATCTCCAGGAAGAGCGCTTCTTCGTCGCGGTCCGCCGGGGTTACTGGGCGGCGCCGGAGGGCTCTTCCGCGCGCAAGATCGCCGCGGCCCTCATCCAGACGCTCGATTTCTGATGGACTACAAGCAGGCCGGGGTCGATATCGAGGCCGGCAACCAGGTCGTCCGGCGAATTCGATCGCTGGCCCGCGGCACGTTTACGCCCGGCGTGCTCTCGGATATCGGTTCGTTCGGCGGCCTGTTCCGGCTCGACTCCGCGGGCATTGCGGATCCGGTCCTGGTTGCCAGCGCCGACGGCGTCGGCACGAAGCTTCGTGTCGCGTTCCTGACGGGCGTCCACCGGACGATCGGCGTGGACCTCGTCAACCACTGCGTCAACGACATCCTCGTCCAGGGTGCGCAGCCGCTGTTCTTTCTCGATTACCTGGCCACGGGCCGGCTCGACCCGGACGTCGCCGTGCAGGTCGTGGAGGGGCTGGCGGTGGCGTGCCGCGAGAACGGATGCGCGCTGCTCGGCGGCGAGACCGCGGAGATGCCCGGGTTCTACGCGGACGGCGAGTACGATGTCGCCGGCTTCATCGTCGGCGCGGTCGCGCGGGATCGCGTGATCGACGGGAGCCGGATCGCGCCGGGCGATGCGCTGATTGGCCTTCCGTCCTCGGGTCTGCACACCAACGGCTACTCGCTCGCGCGGCGCATCGTGTTCGAGATGGCCGGGCTTCGAGTGGACTCGCGCGTGCCGGAGCTTGGCGCCACGATCGGCGACGCGCTGCTCGCGCCGCATCGATCGTACCTGCCGGTCATCCGGCCGCTGCTGCCGTCGGGCGTCATCAAAGGCATGGCGCACATCACGGGCGGCGGCATCACCGACAATCTTCCGCGCACGCTGCCGGCCGGCACGCACGCCGTCATCGACCGATCGCGCTGGGCGGTCCCGGCCATCTTCCAGTGGCTCCAGCGCACGGGTCAGGTGCCGGATGACGACATGCTGCGGACGTTCAACATGGGCATCGGCCTGATCGTCGCGTGCGCCGGCGATTCGGCCGACACGCTGCTGGCCGATCTCCGGAAGGCGGGGGAGCCCGACGCCGCCCGTATCGGCCACGTCGCCGCCGGCGGCGAGGGCGTGCGCTACGTCGCGTCCTGATACCCGGCCCGGACGTCGGCCCCGGCCGGGGTCTGACCCCATCCGCGCAGCCGCGGCGCCGTCCGGGGTCTGACCCCAGTCGTCCCCTTCGTTGCACGCGTACGGGGGTCTGACCCCAAACGTCGACTTTGCGCTGTCAACCGGGGTCTGACCCCAAATGTCGACTTTGCGGTGTCAAGTGGTGCCAGAGCACTTTTTGCGTACTCGCTACAAATCGTTAAGGATCGAGAGCCAGTTCGAGGGCCGTCGGATCGGACCTTCATCAATCGCGAACGCAGGCTCCGACCCGTCGTGACTCCAGGCGCTGCACCACCGCCACTCCTCGGCGCGCTTGACCACTCCGGCGGTCAGCGCGTTCCTCTCCACATATCGCAGCACCGAGAAGTAGTGCCGCGCGTCGCTGATAGGCTTGGACACATAGCGACTTTGGTAGACCGCACCCGTTCCCACGGTTTGTCGCTGCCGGTGCCATCTACCCGCGTGCGTAGTCGTTACCCACTGCATGAAACGGGGAACGTCACTATCGCCCTTGGGCCATAGCAGAAAATGAAAATGGGTTCGCATGAGGCAGTACGCAATTATTCGCATCGGTCGTTTGTGCCCGGGCTTCGTTCATGAGCTCGACGAACGCGGCATAGTCCTCGTAACTGTCGAACAGAACGCCCTTTCTAGAACCCCGATTGCACACGTGATACACGTAACCCCCAGGGGTCCAGCGACGAGGTCTTGCCATGATGCGAACGTGGAAGGCAATCCGCTTGCCGTCCGCGCATCGCGCCCAAATCGGTCGGACCGGGGTCAGACCCCGGGTTGCAACGGAACGTGGCGGGATGGGGTCTGACCCCCGGCGGCGGATCGGCGTCCTCATCTCGGGGCGCGGCAGCAATCTCCAGGCGCTCATCGACGCGATCGACGGTGGCCGACTCGATGCGCAGATCGCCGTCGTCATCTCGAACAAGGCGGGCGCGGCCGGCCTGGAGCGGGCGCGCGCGGCGGGCATCGAGGCCCTCGTTCTCGATCACAAGCAGTTCGCCTCGCGCGACGACTTCGACCGCGCGCTGGCAGAGGCGCTGCGCGCGCGGCACGTGACGCTCGTGTGCCTGGCGGGGTTCATGCGACTGGTCGGCCCTCCGCTGCTGGAGGCCTTTCCCAACGCGATCCTGAACGTGCACCCGTCGCTGCTGCCCGCGTTTCCGGGCGTCGACGCGCAGCGCCAGGCGCTCGAACACGGCGCCGCGTTGGCGGGCGCGACGGTGCACCTCGTGACGGGAGAGCTCGACGGCGGGCCGATCGTCCTGCAGTCCGCCGTCCCGGTGCTCGACGACGACACGGCCGAGACGCTGTCAGCGCGCATCCTCGTCGAGGAACACCGCATCTATCCCGAAGCCGTGCGCACCATCCTCGACGGCCGGTGGCGCGTGGAAGGCAGACGGTTTCGCCGGCTCACCGATCGGACGACGTGATCACCACACGCCGGGAATCAACCGGTGTCTGACCCGGCCTGAATACGCCGCGTAGCCCTCGAGGTTCTTGGTCAGAAACGCATCCTCGAACAGCACACGGCGCAGGATCATGCCGGACATCAGGAGTCCGAGGCCGGCCGCGAGCCAGGATCCGAGGGCCAGGCCGCTGAACGGTATAGCCCAAATGAGGCCCGCGTACCCGGGATGCCGCACGATGCTGTACGGACCGCTGTCGACCACGCGATGGCCGCGCTCGTTCTGCACCCGTACCACCGACGAGAAGAAACGGTTCTCGTGCATCGCCCGGAAGAACATGCCGAGCGTCACCGCCATGACGGCCAGCGCGACGGCTCGGAGCCCAGGCGGTACCGAGGTCAGATGCCACCGGCCTGAATCCAGCGCCCCCACGACAAGATGCGAGAGCGCGGCGGCCCTGACGAAATGGAGCGCGACGCCATCCGCGCCTGCGGTGGGCGGATGAAAGCGCTCCTGCAGGAGATCTTCATCAATGAAGAACATGGCGTAGGCGGCCGTCGCCGACCAGATGAGCGCGTACGCCCACAGCCAGGGATCGCGCCAGGTTCCCGCCAGGGTGAACAGCCCAACGGTCACGATGCCTGAACTTAAGATCCACCGTTTCAATCGTTTAACCATGACGCGCTCCACTATTTGAATGTAGATATTTTTAATTTTGATTAATCAAAATCAACGACAGTATGCACCCTTTCCGGGTCGAGCGCAACCGGCAGTCAACGGGCGGTCAGGACGGGCTGCAACGTCAGGAGCGCGACCTCGGGAGGGCAGTTGAGGCGCACCGGCACGTAGACCGTGCCCACGCCGCGGCTGACGAAGATGGTCGTGCCGTCACGCCGCCCGGTCCCGGCGACGACGGGGAACTCGCGCGCGGCGATGGCGCCGATTCCGGGCAGGACGATCTGCCCGCCATGCGTGTGACCGCTGAGCACCAGCGGTACCGCGAGGGCGGCGGCCTCCGCGAGGCGCATGGGCGTGTGGGCGAGGAGCATCACGTTCGAAGCCGCGCCGCGCAGCACGTACGCGACGTCGGACAGGCGCCGCGTCCAGAACCGGATCCCCGCGATGTCGAGCGTCTCCCCGCGGATCGTGAGCCGCGTGCGCGCGTCCTTCAGCACCGCGAAGCCCTTCGCGGCAAGCGCCGCCGGCATGTCGCGGTCGTCGTCGTGATTGCCCAGCACGGCGAAGACGCCGTGCGGCGCGGACAGCGGCGCGAGCGCCTCGGCAACAGGAGCGACGAAACGGCGATCGCCCCAGGTGACGTAGTCACCGCCGAGGATCACGAGGTCCGGCGCCTCCGCGATGATCATGCGGACGGCGTGATCGACGATCTCGTGCGACACGGTGTCGCTGCGGTGAAAGTCCGTCAGGAACCCGACGCGAAGTCCGGACAACGCGGCCGGAAGGCCCGAGACCTCCAGTGTCTGACGGGTCAACTCGATGCGATGACGTTCGTACACATAGCCGTGCGCGAGAGCCCCGGTGATCGTTCCGACCCCCGCGGCCGCGACGCCTTTCAGCAGGTCGCGTCTGCTGACGCCGCGCGCTTTCGTTGTGGGGGGCATCCGTCAGCTATGTTAACGCGCCCTTGTCGATTGAGTCCCGCTCGTAGAGGAAATTCCCGTAGCCGGCGCCATCCGACGCCTCGAGCGACTGCACCCGGTAGCCGTGGCCGCGGAGGATCGTGTCGGCCGGGCCGCCTTTGACCGTTTCGCAGACGATGCGGCGCGGCGGCCGGGCGCGCAAGGTCTGCTCCATCCCGCCCACGACCAGGTCCTCCGCTCCCTCGACATCAATCTTGATGAGCGCGGGGTCCACGGGGCGTTCGGCGAGCCATGAGTCGAGCGACACGGTCTCGACTTCGACGAACGCCGTGAAGCCGGCCGCGGACGCGGGGGCGCGATGCGGAACCAGGCTCGAGAACTCGAGCCCCCGATCGCTCACGTGCAGCCGTACCCGATCACCCGTCACGAGACCCACCGCACCGCCGAAGACGTGGACGCGTGATTCGACGCCGTTGCGCGCCACCGCGGCCAGAAGCCGCGCGCGCACGTCGGGATGCGGCTCGAACGCGTACACGCGCCCCGTCGGTCCCACCGCCCGCGCGCCGAGGATCGTGAAGAACCCCACGTTGGCGCCCACGTCCAGGAATGTGTCCCCCTCGCGCAGCCCGGCGACGAGCTCCGAGAGCGCGGGCTCGTACGCACGCCGGTCGAAGTAGGCCCGGTAGCCCGGAGTGTCGGACACATCGAGGAGCAGCGACTGCCGGAGCACCGTCACCCTGCGTACCGTGCGGCCCTCGGCGCGCAACCGCACGACGAGCCGGGCGCATGCGCGCCGATACACCGCCCGGCCCGCTGCCAATCCGGCCGTCGCGCAACCGGCCCACACGAACGGCCTTTCGAGCGCCGACCATCCTCCGACCGCCGCCGCGCACGCGGCGGCCGCGGTGTCGAGCAGCCGGTCGACGGTGCGGCTCGCGCTCACGGCGTTTTCACGTAGAGATAGTTTCCGACGCTGCCGTGCAGCGATTCGAGCGCACTTGCCGAGAACCCCGCGGCTTTCAGCAGATCGTCTGCCGCGCTGCCCGCGGTGGTCTCGCAGACGATCTTCAGTGACGGATGGCGCGCCAGCGTCCGTGCCATGCCGCGGAGGACGCGCTCCTCGGTTCCCTCGACGTCGATCTTCATCACGTCGATGGGCGTGAGCGCCCACGCTGGACCGGATGCCGCCAGCCAGTCGTCCAGGCTCGAAACCGGAACCGTGACGCTCGTGCGGAACGGGTGCAAGTCGCCCAGCGGCGCGAGGGCCGGGTCCAGCGTCGACAAGGCGCTGTCGGACGCCAGGAAGAGAGTGGTGGCCGGCGCGGAGCGGTCGGAGAGCGCCGCGTCCGAGACCGTGACGACGTCCGTGAGCCCGTTCAGTTCGATCAGATGCCGCAATCGCGCCCGCGCGCCGGGATGCGGTTCAAAGGCGAGGACGCGGCCGCCCGGCGAGGCGCACCGCGCCGCGAGGAGCGTGAACAGTCCGATGTTCGCGCCCACGTCCACGAACACCGATCCCGGACGGACGGCTTCCGCAATGAAGGCGGTCAGCTGGGGTTCGTAGGGCTGCGCGTGGAAGTAGCGCAGGTACGACGCTCCCATCGGTGACATCGAGAATCAGCGGATGCCCGACGACGGTCAGCGCGCGGAACCGGCGTCCGCTGCATCCGAAGCCGCCGCGCGAGGGCCTCATGGCTTTCCCAGTAGACGGTGCCGGGATA
>CAWGAS010000035.1:0-36040 GCA_963820645.1 uncultured Acidobacteriota bacterium
GAACCTCGCCATCTTCGCGGTGATCAATTCGATCCTGCTCCGGCCGCTGCCGTTTCCGCAATCCGACCGGCTCGTCACGATTTACAACACCTATCCGAAAGCCGGCGTCGAGAACGACGGCTCGTCGGTCACCAATTACTACGAGCGGCGCGGCAACATTCCGGCGTTCTCGAGCCTTTCCATCTTCCTCAACCGCCCCGAGGCCGTCGGCGAACCCGGCTCGACGGAGCAGGAAGAAATCATGCGCGTGTCGTCTGAATTTTTCACGACGCTTGGCGTAGGGCCGGCCATGGGCCGTCCCTTCACCGAAGCGGACATGGCGAACGATGGCGGAGTCGTCATCCTCACCGACGGCTTCTGGCGCCAGCGCCTCAATGCCGATCCAAACGTCCTCGGCCGCGATCTCCGCGTGAACGGCATCCCGAGAACGATCGTCGGCGTCTTGCCTCCTGATTTTCGATTTCTCTCCTCAGAAGCCCGTCTTTACCTGCCGTATAAGACGGGCGGAGAGCAGCGCGGGCCGGCCGCGCGCCATTCCGGCGGTGGCGGCACTCATATGATCGCGCGCTTGAAACCGGGCGCCACGATCGCCGAGGCGCAAGCGCAGATCGACGCGCACAATGCCGCGGTCGAGCAGGACAATCCGCAGGCGAAGATGATGGCCGAAGCTGGCTTCCGCTCGCCGGTCCTTTCCCTCCACGGGCATCACGTCCGCTCCATCCGGCCGACCCTCTGGTTGATGCAGGCCGGCGTGTTTTTCCTCCTGCTCATCGGCGCGGTCAATCTGATCAACCTCCTCCTGATCCGCGCGAGCGGCCGCGCCAAAGAAATGGCGATCCGCCAATCGATGGGCGCGAGCCGGCGGCATGTCGTTAGGCAAGTGCTGACTGAAACCGTCCTTCTCACCGCGGCCGGCGGATTGCTCGGCGTTGTGGTGGGCGCGTGGGGAACTCAATTGCTCCAGGTTCTCGGTGCGAATCGTTTGCCGCTCGGCGCGCACATCGCGTTCGATGGCTGGCTCGCATCGATCGGCCTGATCGGCGCGGTGATTCTGGGAGTCGTCATCGCGGTGCCGATCGCCTGGTTCAATCTCGGCAGCCATCTGGCGAATGCGCTTCAATCGGAATCGCGCACCGGCACGATCAATCGCGCCACGCAACGTCTTCGCCACGGCTTCATCGTCGCGCAGATCGCCCTCGCTTTTGTCTTGCTCGCGGGTGCGGCGCTGCTCGGGCTGAGCTTGAAAAAGGTGATGGCGGTCTCTCCCGGCTTTCGCGCCGATCATGTTCTCGCCGGCGAGTGCACCATCTCGTGGAACACTTGAGAGCGATCGAGTCGGTATCGTCGATCGCTTGCTGGAATCCATCCGGCAGCAACCTGGAATCGCCGCCGCCGGAACGATCACGAACATTCCGCTGAGCGGAGATAGCGGCAAAACCGCGATCACACCGAAGGGCTATGTGCCGCCGCCGGGCCAATCCGTGCACGGTCATTATTCCTACGGGGTCAACGGCGATTACTTCACGGCGCTCGGCATTCCGCTGCGCGAAGGGCGCTTTCTGACCTCAGCGGATTCTCACCGCCCGGAACGCGTCTGCGTGGTCGACGAGGATTTGGCCCGGCGTTACTGGCCCAAGGCGGCGGGCGCTCGGCCAGCAGGTGTTTCGTGGCAACGAATCGGAGGAAGCGAAGCTCTTCACCATTGTCGGCGTTGTCGGCGCGGTAAAACAAACGGAGCTCACGGAGGCGCAGGGGCAGGGGGCGGTTTACCTGCCTTACGCTCATCGCGACGGCGGCAGCATTTTCGTCGTCGCGCGCACGAGCCAGCGTCCGGAAGCGTTCGCCGAGACGCTGCGCAAGCTGGTCCGCGCAACCGATCCCGAGATCGCGATCGATAACATCCGCTCGATGGAGACGCTGATCGCGGACAGCCTCATCGCGCGTCGCTCGCCCGCGCTGCTCGCCGGAATTTTCGCCGGCGTCGCGCTGCTCCTGGCGGCGATTGGAACTTACGGCGTGCTCAGTTACGCCGTCGCCCAACGCACGCGCGAGATCGGCATTCGCATGGCGCTTGGTGCGCAAAGAGGCCAGATCGGTTCGCAATTCCTCTCGTTAGGCCTGCGCCTTCTCGGCGCCGGAACTATTCTCGGTTTGATCGGCGCGTGGCTGGCCGGAAGAGCGATGCAGAGCGTTCTCTTCGACGTGCCGACGCTGCACGTCGCCACTCTTCTCGTTACCGCGCTCGTCATGGGCATCGTCGTCCCTGATCACGAGCAGCAGGGTCAGGAAGAGACAGAGCGACTGGCCGCCGATGATGGTCACGGCGATGGCCGAGCGCCCCGTCCCCCCGGTGCCGAGCCCGAGCGACGTCGGGATCAGCCCCGCGATGATCGCCGTCGTCGTCATCAGGATCGGCCGGAGGCGCGTGCGGCACGATTCGACGATCGCCTCGCGGAGCGGCAGGCCGCTCGCGCGCAGGACGTTGGCGTAGTCCACCTGCAGAATCGAGTTCTTCTTGACGATGCCGAGCAGCAGCAGCATGCCGAGGGCGCTCCACAGGTTCAGGTTCCGGCCGGTCACCCAGAGCGTGAACAGCGCGAACGGCACCGCGATCGGCAGCACGAGCATGATGACGATGGGCTGGAGGAAGCTCTCGAACTGCGACGCGAGCACCATGTAGACGAAGATCATCGCGAGCCCAATCGCCATGATCATGTTCGCCGTCGTCTCGTCGAGGATCTTCGACTGTCCCTGCAACCTGAACGACATGGTCGGCGGCATGCCGAGACCGGCCATCATTTTCCGGACGTCGTTCGACGCCTCGTCGAGGGCGTGGCCCGGCGCCACGTCCGCGATGAAATTGACGGTGAACTGCCGGTTCGAGCGCTGCAGGGTGGTCGGCCCGAGGCCCCGCTCGAGCCGGGCGATGTTGTCGATGCGGACCGGCCCGGTCTCGGAGGGAACAGTGAGCCGCCCGATCTCCGCGATGTCGCGCCGCTGGTTCTCGAGCACGCGGATCTTGACCGGATACTGTTCCTGGCCTTCCTTGAAGAAGGAGATCTGGTCGTCGCCGGAGACGGCGAGCCGCAGCGTGTTGCCGACGGTCGCCATGCGCACGCCGAGATCGGCGGCGCGCTTGCGGTCCACGGCGACGTGGACCTCGGGGTTGGACAGGTTGAGGCCGATCTTGACCTCGGTAATGCTCGGCACGGTCCGCGCGGCTTCGAGCGCCTTCTTCGAATACGCCGCGATCTCATCCAGATCCGGCCCGAGGATGTTCGCCGAGATCGCGAACCCGCCGGTGCCTTCGCCGCTGCCCAGCGCGGTCCGCGAGCTGATGCTCGGCCGGTAGCTTTCGTGCGCCGCCAGGCGGCGCCGCATCTCGGTGATGATCTCCGCCTGCGTGTTCTTCCGCTCTTCGATCGGCAGCGCCTGGCAGAGGAAGTGGATGTGCGTCGGCGAGCTGGCGTTCATGCCCGACACGCCGACCGACGGCTCGATATCCGCCACCCCTTCGATGCCTCGCAGCACGTCGAGGAGCTTGAAGGCGATCTCGCTGGTCCCTTCGAGTGAGCTGCCTTCCGGGGCGTCGACGTGGACGGTCCACTCGCCCATGTCCTCGGTGGGGACGAACTCGCGCCCGACCATGCGGTTGAGCGGGATCGTCAGCAAGGCCGTGACGATCGAGATCCCGATGATGATGCCGGGGTGATCGAGCGCCCAGTTCACGCGGCGCGTGTACCACCCGTCGAGCCAGTGGAAGAACCCGCGCTCCTTCGTCTTGCGATCGGCGGCGGCATCCGACAGCTTGAGGAACCGCGAGCTGAGCATCGGGGTCAGCGTGAAGCTGACCAGCATCGACACCAGGATCGCGAACGCGATCGTCCAGCCGAACGGGTTGATGAAGCGCTTCGCATACCCGTCCATGAAGGCGATCGGCAGGAAGATCACGACCAGCGACAGCGTCGTCGCCATGACGGCGAGCGCGACCTCGCGGGTCCCCTGAATCGCCGCCTCGAACGGCGAACAGTTCTTCTCCTCGATGTAGCGGAAGATGTTCTCCAGCACGACGATCGCGTCGTCGATGACGATGCCGACGGCGAGCGTGATGGCGAGCAGCGTCATGTTGTTCAGCGTGAACCCCATGATGTCCATCAGCGTGAACGCCGAGATGATCGACGCCGGGATCGCGAGAGCCGAGATCAGGACTGCGCGGATGTTCCGGATGAAGATCATCACCACGACCGTGGCGAAGAGCGCGCCGAAGATCAGGTGCTCCTCGAGCGAGGCAATCGACGCGTAGATGAACCGCGAGTCGTCGCGGATGACCGTGACCTTGACGGACCGCGGGCAGCGAACGCTTGATGATCTCGAGCTTGCCGCGAACGCCCTCGATGACCGCGACCGTGTTCTCCCCCATCGCCCGGCGGATGTCGAGCATCACGGCGGGGGTCTTGCCGAGCCAGACGGCGCCCCTGGGCCGCTCAAAGCTGTCTTGCGCGTGCCCGATGTCCGAGACCCGGATCGGCGTGCCGTTCCTCGTCGCGACGACGATCTCGTTGAAATCGGCCGTCGCGTCGACGCGCCCGAGCGTGCGCAGCAGCAGCTGGCCCTTGCCCTGCTCGACCGTGCCGCCCGGGATCTCGACGTTCTCCGCCACGACGGCGTCGCGCACCTGGGTGATCGACAACCCGTACGAGTTGAGCTTCTCGATGTCGACGACGATGTGGATCTCGCGGGCGCGTCCGCCGGCGAGGCTGACTTCGCCGACGCCGTTGACGGTCTGAATCACGCGCGCGATCTGCTTGTCGGTCAGCTCGGTGAGCGTGCGCAGGCTCATCGCGTCGGAGGACACGATGAGCGACATCACGGGATCCGCGTCCGGATCGACCTTGGTGATGACCGGCGGGAGCAGCGCCGGCGGCATGTTCCTGATGGCGCTCGCCACCTTCTCGCGCACGTCGTTGGACGCATCGTTGAGGTCGCGTTCCAGGACGAACCGGACCGTGATCTGGCCCCGGCCTTCCGAGATCCGTGCCTGAATTTCGTCGATCCCGGAGACGCCGCTGATGGCCTGTTCCATCGGCTCGACGACCGACGTGGACATCTCGTCGGGGCTCGCGCCCGGCAGCGACAGGGCCACGCTCACGGTCGCCGGGTCGGCCTTCGGGAACAGATCCACGCCGAGTCCTTGAAACGACACGGTCCCGAGCACCACGAGCGACATCACGAGCATCGTGGCAAACACCGGACGGCGGACGCAGAGCTCAGATAGCACGTGGGGACTCCCTGACGAACTCGGTCCGGCTGCCGCCTTCGCCGCCTTCGCCGCACCGGCGGCTACGGCGGCCAAGGAAGCCGGACGCCACGATCTCTTGGTTACTTGCTGACGGTGACCAGGGCGCCGTCGGTCAGCGTGTCGACGTCGGTGACGGCCACCCGTTCGCCGGCTTTCACGCCGCTCATGACCTCGATGCGATCGCCCAGGCGCTCGCCCACCGCCAGCTCGCGCATCGCGAGCTTGTCGCCGGCGACGACGAAGACGCGGTTGACGCCGTAGCGATACTGAAGCGCCGCGTACGGGAGCGTGACGACGGTGTCGACCTGCCCGCTTTCGATGTGGACCCTGGCGAAGGTCCCCGGCTTCAGCGCGGTGTCCGTGTTCGGGACCAGCGCCTCGAACGGAAAGGCGCGGGTCGCGGTGTTCACGCCCGGACTGATGCGCGACACCTTGCCGGTGAACGTCCGGTCCCGATACGCGTCAACGCGCAACTCCACCGGCTGTCCCTGGCTGATCCAGGGCGCCATCTTCTCGGGAATCTCGGCGATCACTTTCAGCGGGTTGAGCCGCACGATCGCCATCACGGGCATCTGCGTCTTGACCAGCTCGCCCATGGTCACGAGCCGTTTTTCGACGTAGCCGTCGAACGGCGCGCGAATATCGGTGTCGCGGAGCTGCCGGGCCGCCAGCTTCATCGTGGCTTCCGACGCCTGAATGCTGGCCCGCAGGTTCTTGGCATTCTGCAGCGCGGCCGTGTGGTCCGCCTTCTTCGATTGGAGCGCGGTCCGGGCATCGTCGAGCGCCTGCTGCGAGATGAGCGTCCGCTTGGAGAGCTCCGTGGCCCGGTCGAACATTTGCGTGGCCTGGACGAGCGCCGCACTGGCACTCTCCACTTCGGGCGTCTTCTCGATGTCGGGCAAGTGTTGAGGGTCGGCCGCCCCGTACTGCGCGAGGGCCCGCGCGAGCGCCGCCTGCTGCTGGTCGAACGTGTATCGCTGTTTTTCGTTGTCGAGCTTGATGAGCACCTGTCCGGCGGTCACGCGATCGCCGAGGTCGGCCAGGATGGCGTGCACCCTCCCGTCGGCTTCCGACGAGATCGTGACCTGATCCACGGCCGCCAGCGTGCCGACCACGTCAACCGCGCGACGGACGGAATCCTGGCGGACGATTTCGACCTGGACCGACTTGGCGCCTTCCGCGCTCCGGGCCTGGGCCATTTCACTCTTCGAGCAGCCTGCAGCGAGCAGGGCGAGGGCCGCGACACCGGCAATTCGAGACGGAGAATGCATGATGTAAAAAGGCACGAGCCCGAAGGATGTATGGACATTACCGCAGAACCGGAGCCAAATGCCACCGTCGCCGTTCGTCGCTGCGCCGAGCGGAACGGACGGAGTAGATCGTTCCCATCGGCCGCGTGATTTTCGTGTCGCGGCACACATTTCCAAATCCTGTAAAGCTCCCGCGCGATCGCATCCTCGTTTCATCTCCGCAAAGAGTCACCGGTCGAATGTTGCGCGGCAGAGGTCTGTTCGCGTTCGGCTGGCCCATCGTGTGCACCACGCGCGCACGTCTCCGACGCTCGGGCCGATCGCTCGACCGCGCGTGCCTGCCGCCGCGCCCGGCCGAGCTGACCTGATGCGTCATCGTGGAGGGGTACACGCGGCAGACTGCGCGGGGAGTCACTCATGGAATCTCAACCGAGAGCTGACCGGAACAATTCAAACGCTACAAGATCGCGGGCACGCCGATATCTGTCCGCCGGGCTCGCCGCCGGCGCGCTTGGGCTCGTGGTCTTGTCCAACGGTTCAGTTCAAAGCCAGACCGTGGAACCGGCGGTCCTCGATCCCGATCTCGCGGTCGCGACGGTCGTCTCCGGTCTCACACAGCCCATCGGGATGGCGTTCATCGGCCGTCGCGACATGTTCGTCCTGGAGAAGGGGTCGGGCAAGGTGCAGCGGGTCATCAACGGTGTCGTGCAGACCACGCCGGCGCTGGATCTCGCCGTCAACTCCGCCTCCGAACGGGGCCTGCTCAGCATCGCGCTGCATCCCCGCTTCCCCCGCAATCCCCGCGTGTATCTGTATTGGACGGAGAGCACGGCGGTGGATGCCGCCGGCGCGCCGATCGACACGAACGACACCGCGAGCACGCCGCTCCTCGGCAACCGCGTCGACAGCTTCGTCTGGAACGGCACGGCGCTGAGGCACGAGCGGAACCTCATCAAGCTGCGCGCGTTTCAGGCCGACGCCGGCCAGCCGCTCCGCGGCAACCACAACGGCGGCATCATCCGGTTCGAGGTGGGCGACGACGATCACCGCGATCGGGGCGACCGCGACCACGGCGATCATCACGACGGCTTCACGTTCACCCGCAGTGACGATGACAGCGGCCGCGACGGCGATCGCGACGACGATCGCGATAACGATCGCGACAACGATCGCGGCGACGGCCGGGACGACGACAGGGACAAGGCCCGGCTGTTCATCATCATCGGCGACAACGGCCGCCGCGGACAGACGCAGAACCTCGAGGATGGCCCGATTCGGCCCGGGCACGCCGGACGACCAGTTCGGCGGACCCCGGCCCGACAACGCCCACCTCACGGGCGTGGTGCTGCGCCTCAACGACGACGGCACGACGCCGCGGGACAATCCGTTCTACGACCTCGGCCGCCGCGTGAGAGGCGAGGTCGGCGCGAACCTCCAGAAGATCTTCGCGTACGGCGTCCGCAACAGCTTCGGCATGGCCGTGGATCCACGCACGGGTTTCTTGTGGAACCAGGAAAACAGCGACGACGCCTTCGATGAGATCAACCGCATCACCGCCGGGCAGAACAACGGGTGGGTGCAGGTGATGGGACCGGTGAGCCGGGTCGCCGAATTCAAGATGATCGAGACGATGCCGCCGCCGTTCTTCGGCTTGCAGCAGATCCGCTGGCCGCCGACCAACATCGCCGACACGCCGGCCGAAGCGCTGGAGCGCCTGTACATGCTCCGCGGGGCCCACTACCGCGACCCGCAGTTCTCCTGGAAGTACGCGATCGCCCCGGCGGCGATCGGATTCCACACCGGCAGGGCGCTCGGGCGCCAGTACGACGGCGACCTGTTCGTCGGCGCCGCGCGGCCCACGCTCGACGCGGGATACCTGTTGCGCTTCAACCTGTCGGAGAGCCGCCGCAGTCTGGCGTTGTCGGATCCGCGCCTGGCGGATCGCGTCGCCGACAACACGGCCAAGTTCGATCCGACCGAGAGCGAGACGCTTCGCTTCGGGACGGGGTTCGGCGTCGGCACCGATATCCTGACCGGGCCCAACGGCAACCTGTTCGTGGTGTCGCTCAGTAACGGGGCCATCTACGAGATCCACCGCGTCCCTGGGCGCCCGAATCTTCCCTGAGGGTCATGCGTCAACCGGGCCCGTTCGAGCGATCCGAGCGGGCCGCACCGATCACTAATCACTCCCAGGTCTGCTGAGCAACTGCAATCCAGCCAAGAGCAAACAGGAGAACAGGAGCAAGGGAGGCTCTTTGGTTTCTCTTTTTGTCTTTTTGTTTTTGTTTTTTCTTTCTCCTGTTCTCCTGTTCGCGATTTGAACTTCAGAGTGCATTACTTGAGGCTTTTGATGAACAGGATGACCGATTCCACCTGCGGCGCCGTCAGCACGCCGGCGTAGCTCGGCATCCCCGCCTCACCGCGTTCGTATCCCTCGACGATCTTCGCCGAGGGCTCCAGAATCGATTCGCGCAGATACGCTTCGTCGGCGGTGACCCGCACGACGCCCTTCGCGTAGGCGCGCTGGCTGCCGTAGAGGCCCTTCCAGGTCGGGCCGAGCCTCGAGACCTGCGTATTCTCGGTGGAGTGGCAGGCGATGCAGCCGTAGAGCTGCGACAACCGGCGCCCTTCCTCTGCGCTGACCGGCGCGGCCGTACTTGCCGCCAGGGCGCGCGGCGACAGATCGACAGTCAGAGCGCCAAAGCCCTCCGCCTGCGGATCGAATCTCGGCAGCGCGTGGGGCGTGAAGTACGCGCTGTCCTGGAACGTCCGGCCGGCGGAGGTCGCGAGCGTCCAGCCGGCGCGCATCTGCATGACCGGCTTCATGCCCGGCGCGGCGACGAAGACGCTCCGCCCATCCTGCGAGAGGTACGCGTGGCTGGGCGCGAGCCGATCGATCCCGGACGTGCCGTCGGCCTTGAACTGCGGCGAGCCGTATTGGTACGTGCGTTTGTAGTGCCAGCTCGTGAGCGAGTAGTTGTCCGGGTCCGTCGCCTTGGCCGGATCGAGCTTCACGTCGAAGCGCAGCAGCACGCCCGCGTCCATCGGCGCGACCTCGCGCGGCAGCGTCGTCTCCGCGCCGGTGTAGCGGACGCGGCCGAGCCCGGCCAGGCGCGTGGCGGTCGTGCCCCAGCCAAGAATCTGGAAGCCCGCGAGATAGAGCTGGCCGTCGGCCGGATTGACCGAGCCGTTCAGCGGCGGGAAGTCGAACGCCCGCGTGACGCTGACGACAGCCGCTTGCGGCGTCGCGCTCCGCTCGTTGAGCATCACCCGAAAGAGCTCGGGGTTGTTGAACCCGATGTGGACGAGCGCGTCGTTCAGGGGCCCCATCCGCGCGCCAAACAGCCAGACCTGCGACATCGCCGACGCGTTGGCGGCGTGCGGCAGCCACGTGAGCGCGTCCGCGATCGGCGCCGGGTAGACCTCGCGAGGCAATTTGTCGCTCAGGAACCCGTAGAACTGCCGGTCGCGCACGATGTGCAGCGGTGTCGAGGGAATGTAGTTCCCTTGCTGGTCGCTCGCGGTGACGAGGCCGGTCCTCAGGTTCACGCCGAGGTTGGGCTGACGGAACCCGTAGCCCAGCACCGTCGCGCGCCGGCCGTCCGCCGAGATCCGCAGCACGCTGCCGTTGTGCTTCGCCGATCGTCGTCGCCTGCTGATTCCCCTTCGCGATGACGAACTCGCCGCCGGGTGCGAGCCGCAGGGTGCTGGGAAACTCGCGCATGTCGGCCGTCTGCGCGAAGGCGTTGGAGAAGAGCTCGTGGACGTCGGCTTCCCCATCGCCGTTCGTATCGCGGAGATGCCAGATGCCGTTGCGGTCGAAGACGTAGATCTGCTCGTCGCGGATCGCGAGCGTGAGCGGCTCGTGCAGGCCCGAGGCGAAACGCCTCCAGCGGATCCGCCCGGCCGGCTCGTGGAGACCGCGGACGAGCCAGACGTCGCCGTCGAGCGTGACGCTCACGCCCGTGCCGTCCTGCAGGAACTGGATGTCGCCCGGCCGCACGTTCCGGCGCCAGGGGTTGTCGAGCGGCAGCGCGATGTCGTCGACGACGTAGGCGTCCTTCGCGGCCGACACGGTGCGGCCCGTGGTGACGTCCTGCGGCCAGCGAGCCGCGGGAACGCCGGCTGGAATCGCCCGCGGCGTGACGGTGGGCGTCGCGCCATCGGCGAACGCGGCCCCGAATTCGATCGGCGCGTCGTGCGGCGGCACGCGCACGGCCCACACCTTTCCAGGATCGCCGGACGTCTGCCCCGGTCCGGCGGGAGATGGGCCAGGCAGAGTCTCCAGGACGGCGCGCGTCCCGGGTGTCAGCGCAATCGTCGTCTCATTGGTCTTGAACCCCAACACGAGCCACAGCGGATCGGACGACGGTCCGACGTGGAAATGCCGCTCGATCGCGAGCGGGCTCCCGTCCGCCGAGAGCGTCATCCACTCGCGGATGCTTGCGCGGCCGGCCGTGTACTCGAGGACCGCACCGCCGGGAACCAGGCGCACGGCGACGAAGCGCCCCATCGCCTCCGGTAAGGATCCGCGTCCGACTTCTTCGGGGCTCGGCGCGGCTTCGCGCGGATCGGCGAGCGACGGCCGTGCGCCGGCCTGCCACCCGGCGTAGATGCCGTTGGCGACCCACACCTGGCCGTCAGGCTCAGGCGCGGGAAATTGCCCGCCGGGCGTCTTGCGGTCGGGGGCGTGGTACGAGCCCGGCGCCAGCGCCCTCGGCGTCACGCCGCTGCCGCGCCACACCGCGGCGACACGTAAGAGGTCTGTGTCGAAGCCCGCCCAGTAGCCGCGGCCGAGGTTCACGATCAGCCCGCGCGGCGTGAGGTTGTTCGCGGGAAGCCCCGGGCCGGCGCGGCGCGCATCGAGGACCGAGGAGAAGAAAGGAAAATCCGCTTCGACCCAGTCAGCCCATCGGGCCGCCGGCTGAGGCTGTTCCGGCAGCGCGGCCGGACGGGACGACCCGAACGGCAGCGAACACAACACCGCGACGATCGTGAGTGCCTGCCCTGAGCGAGCCCATGCGACTCGGCGAGTCGAAGGGACTGCGTGCCGGCGCGATCCCATGTATGTCATCGTCGGTTCGTTCTTGACAAGGCGTATCACTTCCTCAGAAGAATACTAATCCGAACCGAGTTCCAGGTGGCCGCCTGGACGAAGTGGCCCTGGAACGGGAAGCGGAAGCGGCCGGGATGGAGTGGGGATGACGAGTCGTACCCGGAACGCCGCGCTGGCGCTTCTGATTGTTCTGATTGCGGGCGGCGTCGCGTACTGGATCTTCTTCAAGGGTCCCGTGCTGGAGTGGGACGGGTCGGCCGGCGCGACGCACTACGAAGTGCAGATCGACGGGACCTTGTTGGGCACGTTCACGGAGCCGCGTGCGTCACTCCCGCGCGGGTTCGTGACGGGCGACCACACGGTCCAGGTGCGCGCCTGCAACACGGCCGGTTGTTCCCCGTGGCAGCTCCTGACCAGTCGGTGACCTCGGCGGCAGGGGCACGCACTCTCTTCGCTCCGCGCGTCGGAGCCGAGGCTCACTTCGCTGGCCGCGGTAAGGGCCGGCTCACTTCGTTCGCCGGTAGGGGCGCACTCGCTCCGCTCGTGCGTAGGGGCGGCTCGCTTCGCTCACCGGTAGGGGCACTCGCTGCGCTCGTGCCCTACGTCCGCTGGGCCCGCCGTCCCGTGATCTCGTCGACGTGAATCCGGTAGACGATGTGGCGCACGCGTGAGCCGGCGGTGGCCGCGGCCGCGGGCAACCACCATTCCGGCCGCTGCTGGAACAGCTTCTCTGCGCGCTCGCGCGCTTCCCCTTCCTCGGGCGAGTCGTGAATCTCTTGGTACCGGCCGAACACGACGACGGTCTGCCAGTGGTCCTTGTTGGTGATGTCGTCAACTTCCAGGCAGACGCGCGGGTTCTCGCGCATCCAGGAGACTTCTGGCCGACGCCGGAGAAGCTGTAGACGCAGCCCCGATCCGGATCGAATGAAAAATGGATGGGGACCACGTATGGCTGGCCGTCCCTGGCGCAGCCCAGGCGGCCGAGGTTGGTGCGCCGCAGGATGTCGGCGCACTCCTGACGTGTGAGGTCGTGAATCAACATGGCGTGAACCTTAGGCCGCGGCTCGGTTTCGCTGACCCGCGGTAGGCCGGCTCGCTTCGCTCTGCACGCAGGGCACCGACGCCACGCTAGTGGACGCGTTCCTGACGTGTCTTGTACCAAACCGGACAGGCGTACTTTCTTGTTGGAGGTCGTCCGGATCCTCCGGCGGACGCGACACCTGACCTTCCCGATCGCCAGGTCCATCCGCCGGAGTCCCGGTAGAGCTAGCTGCGCGCCGGGTTCGTCAGAATCACCTTCAGCGCGCGTTCCTTCGCGGCATTCCCGAACGTGTCGTAGGCCTTCATGACGTCGCCGAGCGCGAACCGGTGCGTGACCAGCTTGGCCGGCTCCAGCTTCCCCGCCTGCACGAGCTTGAGCAGCATGGGATCGCCGCCGTATCCACGAGCCTCGTCGTGATGGCGATGTTGCGATCCAGAGCTTCTCGAGATGCAGCTCGACGGGCTTCCCGTGCACGCCGATGTTCGCCAGGCGGCCGCCCGGCGTGAGAATGGACTGACAGATGTCGAACGTCGCGGGAACGCCAACCGCCTCGATTGCGACATCCACGCCGGCGCCCTTGGTGAGCGCCATCACGTGATCGACCGCCGACCCATCCGAACTGTTGACGAGCGCCGTCGCCCCGAAGGCCATCGGTACACTGATCCTGCGGAACTGCCAGTCCCCTGGCGAAATCCTCATGCTCACCGCGGAAGTGCGCGATCTCCACCGCGCGTGCACGTTCACAGATAGTTCACGGAGCTCCCCAATGACTACGTCACACTCGCACGCCCCCCGTCACGCGCCTCGAGGATCTTGCGGGGCTCGTCCAGGCCGAGTTCGAGGAAATGCCCGGCATGCGTCTCACGTTCGCGCAAGCGAAGCGCTTGTGGAATCTGTCACACGCCGACTGTGATAGCGTGCTTCATTACCTCGTGAGCGCTGGTCAGCTGGCCCGGGACGAGCACGATCGGTTCTGCCGGTCCGGGCACCGAGGACACGAGCCGACCAGCCGCTACGGCCGTCGCCGACCGTGAAAGGAGCGCGTCCATGAGCTTCCGACCTGCTGTGCTCTGCCCGATCGACTTCTCTGAAAGCTCGCGCGGGGCGCTCAGATACGCTGCGGCGATTGCCGCGCACTTCGCCGCGCGGCTGACGCTGCTGGCCGTCAACGACCCCCTGCTGCAGGAAGCCGACGAGATCGCGGGCCTGGCGCACCTGACCGAAGACACGAGGCGCGATCTGCAGCAGTTCTTCGACCAGACCTTCGGGACGCGGCCCCACGGCGTCGCGGACGTGCAGCTCGAAGTGAAGACCGGCAAACCGGCGCCCGAAATCCTCCACACGTCGCGCGAGAAATCGTGCGACCTCATCGTCATGAGCTCGCACGGCCTCACCGGGTTCCGCAAGCTGTTCTTCGGTTCGACGACCGAGCGGGTGCTGCGTGAGACCACCGTGCCGGTGCTGGTGACCCCGGGGACGGATGCCGGGTGCGATAGCCTGGAAGCTGTCCGACATGTGGTTCGGCGTGTCATGGCGCCGGTTGACCTGACCGACGCGACGCCGCACCAGCTGCGGATCGCGCGCGGCCTGGCCGAAGCGCTCGATGTCCCGCTGCTGGTCCTGCACATCGTCGAGCCGGTGCGGATGACCGCTTCGGCATTGTCGCGGCTGTCGAAGGTCGAAACGGAACGGCGCTACCGCGCCGAGCAGAATCTCAAGCGTGCGCTCGAAGACATGCCCCCGCGGATCAAGGCCGAAGCGATCCTCGCCTACGGCGAACCGGCCGAGGAGATCGCCAAGGTCGCGAGCGATCGCGAGGCGGGCCTTGTCGTCATGGGACTGCACTCGTCTCCCGTGCTCGGCCCGCGGATGGGGTCGGTCACGTATCGGGTGCTGTGCCTGGCCCACCGGCTGGTGCTGGCGCTTCCTCCGCTGCCCGTCGCCGCCGCACAACAGACGTCCACAGGGAACACGGCCGTCGGCGCCTGAGGATTCAGGCACGAGAGCGTTCGCCGTGCTGATTCACGATCTGAATTCCACCGAGTGCGCGGAGATTCTCAGCCGGAACGATCTGGGGCGCCTTGGCTGTTCCCGGTACGACCAGCCATACATTGTACCGATCCATTACTCGTTCGACGCCGAACGGAACTGTCTCTACGCCTTCTCGACAATCGGCCAGAAAATCGAATGGATGCGTGAAAATCCGAAGGTCTGTCTGGAGGTCGAGGAAATCGGCGACAGGGATCATTGGACGACCATCCTCGCGATCGGCCGGTACGAAGAGGTTCATCAGGATCCCGGCGAGGCCGAGGCGCGCACTCGCGCGGAGCAGCTCTTCCGGCAGCGGCACGAGTGGTGGCTTCCCGGCGCCGCGAAACTGGAATCAGGCGAGCATGCGAACGTGGTCGTTTATCGCATCCAGATCGATCGACTGACCGGACGCCGGGCAGCCCGCGGTTGAACCCGGCGGCCAGTCAGTGGATCCCGTGCGGGAGTCTCTACCTCGGGAAATATTGCGAATTCTCCCTGTGCTCGAGGTTCGACGCGGGTAGAGCTCGAGCGCCGAGTGATTCCTGGGTAAGGAGTTGGACGACGCAATCATGCCGACGATCCTTCCACCAGCCGAGGCCTTCCCGCTCGATTCACTCGTCACGCCCACGGAGAAGGGCATCGCCAGTCCGACTGCGTCCCAGTCGCCGCGCAGGAACGTCAACGCCGTCTCCGCGAATCTGGGAGCCGGCGTTCCCGAACAAAGGACCATGACCGCCGTTGGGGACGACCCAGAGATACGACCGCGGGATCGCCGCGCGCAGTTCCAGCCCGAGCGACACGGGATAGAACGGATCGCGATCGCCGAACACGATCAGCGTGTCCGCCGTGATCGTCCCCAGGTACGGCGGCGTGAAGTTCACATCGTCGTGGTCTCCGCAAACGCTCGAGACTGCGCAAGGAGCTGCTGAATCTGGCCCTCGCCCTGTGTGTGACGCTTCCGCATGAGGTCCATGTCGGTCTTGCTGAACATGGCCTCAGTGGCGTGCCGCTGCGATGGCGCGGGCCTGCTCGACCATGTAGACCGCCATTGCGCCCTCCTTGATGGCTGATTCTACGCCCGAACCGTTCCAATGGCGTCCGGCTCTACATGTGAACCCATCCGCTCTCGTGGCTTCCGCCTTTAGGCGGAAGTCGGACGTCCGTTGCATCCTTCCGCCTGAAGGCGGAAGCCACAGTCTTTCTCAGGGGACGGGCGACGCGGGATAGGATGAGCGGTGACATGTCATTGATCTCGCGGCGCGCGATGCTCGAGGCGTTGATCGCGAACGCCATCGGCGCGCGTTTCGCCGGTGCGCAGACCCGCGTCCTCTCGAAAGCACGACCGCTGTCGAAGGACGCCGTCACCCACGACTGGGCCGCCTTTCTCGGGCCGACGCACAACGCGGTCTCGACCGAGACGAGGCTGACTCGAAGACTGCCGCCGCCCGTCATCTGGGAGCTCGCCAAGGGCACCGGCTACGCCACGCCGGCGATCGCGGGGATCGGCTCGTGTTCCTCCATCGATTGCGGCAACGAGGAGATCGTCGAGTGCCTGCACGCGGAGACCGGCGCGACGAACTGGCGGTTCCGCTATCCGACGGATTTCGAGGATCGCTACGGCTACAACAACGGCCCGCGATCGAGCCCGGTCATCGACGCCGCGCGGGCCTACACGGTCGGCGCGCAAAGGACAACTGCACTGCCTCGATCTCGGCACCGGGACAGTGATCTGGAAACGCGACCTGGAAGAGGAGTATCGCGTCCGCCAGGATTTCTTCGGCGTATCGTCCACGCCCCTGGTCGAAGGCCAGCTCCTGATCGTGAACGTCGGCGCGCCGGGCGGCCCGTGCGTCGTCGGGCTCGACAAGACGACCGGACGCGAAGTGTGGAGGGCCGGCAAGGAGTGGGGGTCTGGCTACGCCTCGCCGGTTCCGGCAGTGGTCCACGGGAAGCGGCGCGTGTTCGTGTTTGCCGGCGGCGAGTCGACTCCGCCGGCCGGCGGCCTGATGTCGGTCGATCCGTCGAACGGGCGCGTGGATTTCTCCTTTCCGTGGCGGAGCCGTTCGTTCGAGTCCGTCAACGCCTCGTGTCCCGTCGTGTTCGACAACAAGGTGTTCATCTCCGCGAGCTATCGAACAGGAGGCGCGCTGCTCGAGATCCGGCCGGACTTCACCCACAGACAGGTGTGGACGACGCAGGAGTTCGCGCTGCACTTCAACACGCCGGTGTATCGGGACGGCTATCTCTACGGGTTCGACGGACGCAATGAGCCCGACGCGTCGCTCGCGTGCGTTGATGCGGCAACCGGCAAGGTCGTCTGGCGCGAAACGCCCGAATGGACGGAGACGATCGATGCGGGCGGCCGGCGTCAGCAGCAGCGCGTCGGGACCTACCGGGGATCGCTGCTCGCCGTCGATGGGCAGTTCCTCTGTCTCGGCGAGCTGGGGCACCTGCTCTGGATGGACCTCACGCCAAAGGGATACAAAGAGGTTTCGCGCGCGTGGCTGTTCGCCGCTCGCGAGTCGTGGGGGCTGCCGGTGTTGAGCCGCGGCCTGCTCTACGTCGCGCAGAACACGCGCGACATTCTGACCGGCGCCCAGCCGCGGCTGCTCTGTTACGACCTGCGGGCGTGAAGCGTCATTGACCGGCGATTCGAGGTTCGCTAGGCTGCCCGCGGAGGGCTGCGGTATGTTGCACTCGACAGGGCGAACCCGGCACCGGACGGCAGTCGTGGTCGTGATCGGCGGAATGGCGGCTGCAGTGATCTGCATGGCTCAGGCCGGCAGACCTTCCGCGACCGCCCTCGAAATGACTGCTTACCGCGCGATCGGTGCAAAGCATCCCGACGACTCGATTCGGAATGGTGATCAGCTCGCCGAACGCCTGCTGGGCCCTGAAGAGCGCGCCATCCTGAAGGAGACCGGCTCGGAAGCGGTCCTCGCCGCCCTGGCAATGGATACCGAGCGTGCCTGGGCCAGCCTGGGGAGCAGATCCACGCTTGCCCGGGCGGTCCATGTGCGGACCCGGCACATCGACAGCGTGCTCGAAGAAAGCCTCAGGACGGGCACCAGTCAAGTCGTCAATCTGGGCGCCGGCCTGGATTCCCGGGCGATCGCGACGATGCACCCGGCCGCCCAGTCGAATGCGCTCTTTGCTTTTCACAGCAATCCCTGGCTCAACCTGCATCACTTCGCCAGGGCGTCCGCACGCGGCGGCCCGGCCCCGACCGGCCTGTCGGAGGAAGAAAGCAGGCAATGGGCTGCAGGCGTCGAGCTCTACAAGCCTTACGCCGCTCGCGATCTGCTCCGGGACGACGGCATGGTCGACATCAAGAGTGCGCTTCGAGGCGCCGAGAACAAGACGAGCCTCGATGGGATCGAGATCAACGCCGGCCTGAAGGCGACGCTCGAGCGTCTGATGCCGATCTATCAGAAGCACTGGTGGCCGGAGCACGACCGCGCCAACCGCGCGTGGATCGCGGCGGTCCAACCGCTGCTCGAGCGGCATGGAACGGCGCTCAACCAGGCGCTCGCTCGGACGTACGACACGACGTGGCCGAGCGACCCGGTCGCCGTCGACCTCTCCGTGACAGCGGGCCCGAACGGCGCGTACACGACCGGTCCGCCGACACACGTGACGATTTCATCGTCGGAGCCCACCCATCCAGGGTCTTGCGGCGCTCGAGATGCTGTTTCATGAAAGCTCGCACAGCCCCGTGAGTGATCTGTTCCAGCGCGTGAGGCAGGCGGCGAGCGAGCAGAAGGTGTCGGTCCCGCCGCAGCTATGGCACGGCGTGCTGTTCTACACCGCCGGCGAGCTCACAACGCGTGAGCTCAAAGCGCATGGCATCGCGTACACCCAGTACGCCGGCCCGGGCCTCTACACAAACCTGTGCGGCGACGGTTGCCGCGAGAAGATCGCCGAACACTGGACGCCGCGCCTCGATGGAAAACGATCGATTGCGGACTCCCTGTCCGCGCTCGTCGCCTCGTTCAAGTAGGTCCGACCCGTCATTGGGAAACACGGCCAACGACGAAGCCAGTGACCGCAAGGGAAACCGAATCGCGACGCGTCGTGAGCCCACACGCCTCCTCCGACGGCGTCAAGACCGATTCGACGCGGGCGCTGTCCGCGAGACGTTCCGCTTCCTGAATGACCCGCTTCCACGCCTGCTCCAGGTGCCGGCTGGTAGTGAGGATGTTCCCGATCCCCACGCGCATGACGACACGCCCGCCCACGCGCGTGTGCGTGAGGTACGCCTCCCCGGACGCGTTGACCGCCTGGACGATGGCGACGTTCAGCCGATCGCAGGCCGCGTCACCGAGCCCGGCGGAAACGAAGCGAAAGCAGACCACCGCCATCGGCACGGGCGCGGCGAGAACGAAGCGCGGATCGGCCTCGACCCACCGCGCCCACTCCTGCGCGAGCCGGCAGTGTTCGCGGATTCTCGCCGCGAGGCCGTCGCGGCCGAAGGCGCGAAAGACCATCCACGCCTTGAGCGCCCGGAAGCGGCGGCCGAGCTGCACGCCGTAGTCCATGTAGTCGATCTCGCCGGCAGCGGCGTCCCCGCGCAGATAGTCGGGCGTCAGCGCGAACACGGCGCGCAGAAGCTCGGGGCGCCGCACGAACAGCGCGCTGAAGTCGAGAGGGACGAACATCCACTTGTGCGGGTTGACCACGACCGAGTCCGCCAGCTCGACGCCCTCCATCGCCCACTTCCCTTCGGACATCAGCGCCATCGCCCCTCCGTACGCCGCGTCCACGTGCAGCCAGATGCCGTTTTCACGGCACACCGCCGCGATGCCGGCCACCGGATCGACGCTCGTCGTCGACGTCGTGCCGACGGTGGCGATCGCGGCCATCGGTCGATAGCCCGAGCGCAGGTCGTCCTGGATGGCCGTCCGCAGCGCCGCGACGTCGAGGCGAAACGCCCCGTCGCTCGGGATCCGGACCACGTTCCGTTCGCCGAGCCCGAGCACGATCATCGCCTTCTCGATCGAGCTGTGCGCCTGGTCGGAGGCATACACGCGATGACGGACAACGCCGGTGCGGCCGGCCACTCCCTGCTCGCGCACCTCGACGCCACAGCCTTCGCGCGCCGCGGCGAGCGCGTGCAGCACGGCGATCGATGCCGTGTCGTACACAACGCCCGTGAATCCATCCGGCAGGCCGATCATGCGGCGGATCCAGCCGAGCACGACCGTCTCGAGCTCTGTCGCGGCGGGAGACGTCTGCCACGTCATCGCGCTCACGTTGAGCGCCGCCGCGATCATCTCGCCGACGAGCGCCGCGCCGTTCGACGTGCTGCCGAAATAGCCGAGAAAGGCCGGGTGGCCCCAGTGCACGATGCCGGGCATGACCACCGTGTCCATCTCGGCGACAATGTGATCGAGCGATGTGGGGGCATCGGGCGGATCGGCCGGGCAGCGCGCGGCGATGTCTCCAGGGCGGACGGCCGGGACGATCGGGCGCTGCTCGATGGTTGCGCGGTAGTCGGCGATCCAGTCCGCGACGCGGTGCAGGTGCGCGCGCAGGGCTTCGGGCGTGAGGTCCCCCACCAATGCCGAGGAACGTGACGGCTCGACGGCCTCGACAGACCTCTTTCGCGGGGTGCGGTCAACCATGATTCCCTCCGGCCCGGCGCCACACTCGAGCGTGACCGATCCTGACGCCGACGGCCTCACGTACATCATGCCGATCCGATCGGCGACGGCTGGACCGTCCGATGAACTGGCGGCGTACCTGCGCTGGCTGACCGCCCGCGCGGAGACCATCGTCGTTGACGGATCGCCCGCCGCGATCTTCGCGGCGCACGCCGCGGCCTGGGCTGACGCGCTCCGCGCCGGTCTGCGTCACGTCGCGCCGGCGGCGGAGCTCGCGACCGAGATGGGCAAGGTCGGCGGCGTGCTCACCGGCTTGCGGCTGGCATCGCACGCGCGCGTGATTGTCGCGGACGACGACGTGCGGTATGACGAGGCGGCTCTGAACCGCCTCGCGGCAGCGCTCGACGCCGCCGAGGTCGTCCGCCCGCAGAACTATTTCGATCCGCTCCCGTGGCACGCGTGCTGGGATACCGGCCGTATCCTTCTGAATCGAGTGACAGGGGGCGACTGGCCCGGAACGATCGCGGTGCGTCGCGGCGTCCTGATTGCTACCGGCGGCTATGACGGCCGCGCCATGTTCGAGAACCTGGAACTGGTGCGCACGGTCGTCGCCGCCGGCGGCCGTGAGGCGCGGCTCGACGATCTCTTCGTGCTGCGGCGACCGCCGTCCGCGCATCACTTCTGGTCGCAACGCGTGCGGCAGGCGTACGACGAGCTCGCGCGGCCGGGGCGCCTCGCGCTTCAGCTCGCCGTGCTGCCGGCGGTCACGGTCCTCGCGGCGACCGGCCGTTGGCGCGCGCTCGCCGCAGGCGCCGTCGCGATCGTGCTGGCCGCCGAAGCGGGGCGGACGCGGCACGGCGGAACGCGGGTCTTTCCTGTACGCGCCTCGTTCTTCAGCCTCGCGTGGCTCGCCGAGCGCGCGGTCTGCTCGTGGCTGGCGGTCGGCGCGCGCGTGATCCTGGGCGGCGTTCCCTATCGCGGACGCATTCTGCGGCACGCGGCTACTCCGATGCGGGTGTTGCGGGCACGCCACTCGGCGCGTCTCTGGAAGCCGGCGTCTCCTCCCGAACAGCCCGATCGCCATGGAGCCGGACATCGATCGGCTTGAAACGGCCGTTGTTCGACAGCTCGGCGGAACACGCGGTAATCCCCACGATCACGTCCATCTCGGCACGCAGCACGAGACGATCGCCGGCGCGCGACCGCGGCGGCAGGATCCGCAACTCGCCGGACGGCAGCACGTCGACGTTCATGAAGATGTTCAGCGTGGTCGGGATCGCGTCCGGCGTGATGCCGAACGGCTCGAGGCTGCGAGCGAGGTTCTCGAAGCAGCTCGGATGGTGCCCGGTGGTCTTGTAGAGGATCCGGAACATCTCCGGGCTGCAGGGCGTGAACAGAAAATCATGACGGCCCACCGTGTCCTCGACGATCGTCCACATGGGGCGGCTGCGATTGGAGTACAGGACGTGGCCGACGGTGAGGTAGATGGTGTTCGCGTAGTCGATCGACCGTCCCGAAGACAGCCACTCGCTGCGGTTGTCGTGCGCGAACGAGGTGAGGTCCGAGACCTGCTCTCCCTCGGGATCGACGATCTCGAGCCGTTCGCCCTGCCTCACGACGAGAGCGGTCCCCGTCTGCGGTTCCAGGTGCACGTGGCGGAGAAGAGTCGTCATTCAGGGGTACGTCGATGGAACGGGCAACGCCACGCACTCCCCGTCGTGTCGCGTCCGGAGTATTGTTCGGCCTCGGACCGCTCGCCGAAGTCCGAGAGGCTGGGGTTGATGCTCCCCTGCAGGGCGATGTCGCGCGCGCGGATCAGGTCCCGCAGCCGCTCGAAGCGGCCTTCGCGGCGCAGCCGCTCGAACTGCGCGTGCGGGTTGAACACCAGCGCCGGCCAGCGGAAGCGGCGTGCCAGCCGGGAGCTCCTCGGATGAAGTCCGACGACGAACAACGCCGTTCCGGCGAAGCTGAAGGAGAAGCGCGGATCCCGAGGGTCCGCGCTCACGGCCGGATCCCAACCCGCGGCCGGATCGTCACGTTCGTGCAGACGCTGCAATTGGGTCCAGAGCCGGCGCTCGAACGCGCGCTCGCTCGCGGGCGGCCGGCCGGTGAAGATGGCGACGAACGCGGTCAAACGGCTGCCACCCGACGACGCCTGGCGGGCGAACCTGGCCGAGGTCCGTCGCCAGCGCATCGGACACCTGGACGGAACCGAGCACGCCATACACGCGCAGGTGCTCATCGCCGGGCCGCAGGGTGGTCTTCGCGGCAAGACATGGAAAACGCGCGTCGCCGACGAATTCACCGAAGGCCTCCCGGATGCGCCGCTCCAGCGGCGTGGCGCCACCCGATCCCATCCGCATCTCGGGCGACGCAGAACTCGTGAGCCGCGTCGTCATACAAACATGTTCCGTACCCAGTTCGGGCTGAAGTGCACCTCCAGCCAGCCGGGATTGAAGCGCAGGTCGATTCGCGCGGGATCGATGTGCACGCCGAGGTCGCCCAACTGGAGCGCCGGCGTGCGTTGCAGCGCTATACGGCAGGACGAACCCCCGCATCTCGTCCGCCCCCGGCCGGCTCAGGGCCGTGACATTGGCGGCGGCCCGCGCGCGCCACAGCGGGAGCCAGCCGTCCGCCGGCCGCCCGGCCAGCGAGTCGGCAGGGAGCGCCAGATGCTCGGACCAGAGCCGCGCGCGCAGATCGGCGACGCTGCGCGAGTGCGATCCGCGAGCGGTCCCGTCGCGCACGACCACGTTGACGTCGAGGTTGCGGACGTTGCGGAAGATCCGGCGCCCCACGTTTCCCGTGAAGTCGTCGCCATACGAGTGAAGCGAGACGCCGTCCAGGTTGGCACTGCCACCGGTGGCCCAGACGTCGTCCACGACCACGACTTTACTGTGCACGAACACCTGATTCAACGTCGCCGGTCCGGCGCCACGTGCGTCTGGCGCGACGCTCCACAGACGCGAAGACGCCGGCTCGGGGATGCTCCAGCAAGCCGGATTCGGCGAGCCTCGCGTTCTGCCATGGCTGGTACGCCGTGACGTCGGGGTTCTGATTCAGTACGACGATCAGCTCCAGATCGGGCTCGCGCCTCAACGCCTGCACCAGCGCCGACACCACGCGCCGCGCGCTCAGGTACTGATGCTCGATGTAGATGAGCGCGCGTGCGCCGGCGATCCCCTCGAGCAACGCATCGACTATCTGCGTGGCGCCGCCTGGCGCGCCCGAGAGCACACGGGCCGGCGAGGTGCACACGATCCGCACGGGCGCGAGTGCGGGTTCCCCTGGTGCGCCGGCCGACAGATGGCATGCCGCCGGTTCTTCGCCCGCAGGGTCGATCGACTCGTGGACCGGCTCGGCGGCCGTGACGCTCCAAAGCTCTGCGAAGATGCGCTGCAGCTCCGCGACCGGACTGCCGGTCAGCCGCACGGATACATCGTGGAGCGGCCGCCCGCCGAGCTCACGGGCGGGCCGCCGCGCGTCCACCGGCGCATGCCGCGGGTCGTCCCAGTATCCGTTGGCGAACGGCGAGCCGAGAAGAAACGCTTCGGTCCCGTCCACGATGACCATCTTGGAGTGCTGGAGCTGCGGGAAGCGGCTGAGGCCACGAATACGGACCGTGCCCGGGATCGGCTTCAGCGTCTCCAGGCGGCTGGCAAAGAACCGGCGCAGTGGCCCGGTGGTGTCGAGCAGCAGTGTGGCGTTCAACAGGATGCGGACGTCAACCGGGGCCCGTGCAACCGCCGCAGCCAGCGCCTCGGCGAGGACCGTTCCAGCACCTGGCGACGCTGAATCGCGTGGGACGTCTCTCGGGTACGCGACACAGTCGGCGTCGAAGGCGAGCTGCGTCATCCACACCGAGCGGCGCGCCGACGCGATGGCCTGGAGCATCCGATTGTACGCGTCGGCGTTGTCGATCAGCCATTCCGGTGCGGGCGGACCCGGTGCGGGCGGACCCGGTGCGGGCGGACCCGGTTCGCACCGACGCGAGGCACTCTCGGCGGCGCCCGGTGCAATCGGGACGTCCGAAGGAGCCGGCCCCGCGGGCCCCGCGGGCCCCGTGAGCATTGACGAGCCCGATGACGCTCGCGAGCGCCGGGCCTCGATCGCGGCGGCGACCAGGACTGCTGCGCCGAGCGGGACGAGGTAGTACACGTAGGCGCGAAGAACAGGCATCAAGGCCTCGCCGGAAACCGCGCGCAGCTGATGCCCGAGCGCAAGGATAGCGGCCGCGAAGAGCGCCACCCGCAAGAAGAGCGTGCCGTAACGGAGCCAGGGCGCGGGCCGCGACGCAGCCGACGGAGAACGTTGAAGCGCTCGCAAACGATCCGTGGTTCGCAAGACCGGTACCAGCTGAAAACCCCTGGTCTTCGCGAGTTCTTCGCGCATTTCGCTCCCGCTGTCACCCGTGAGTTACGTGTCGTGAAAGCCCCGGTGGAACGAATCCCGGATGAGGTTACAACGCGCGCGGGCCTGGGTCACCAACGCTTCGCCGCCCGGTACCCATTCCTGCCGGGGCGAGGAGTGACAAGATGGACGCGTGACTTTCCGGCCGTCTTCTCGCGGGCGCCTGACCGCGCACGACCTCGCGCGCTTCCCCGCCGACACGCTCTTCGATCGCCTCGGCCGCGCCGTCTGTCACGCGGGGTGTCTCCCACGCAAGGAGCTGTACGAGGCGTGGGAAGTCGCGAGACGGGTGCGGAGACTGTTTCGCGGCGGCCGGGTCCTCGATCTCGGAGCAGGTCACGGGCTCCTCGCGCAGATCATGCTCATCCTGGACGACTCGTCACCGGAGGCGCTCGTCGTCGACAGGACGCTGCCGCCCTCCGCCGCGAAAGTCCGCGACGAGCTCGCCCGGGCCTGGCCACGCTTGTCCGGCCGAGTCACCTTCGTCGCGAACGGCCTCGACGCTGTCGCGATCCTGCCCACCGACGTCGTCGTCTCGAGCCACGCCTGCGGGGCGCTGACGGATCGGGTCCTCGAGCGCGCCGCGGGGGCCCGTGCCCGCGTGGCCGTTGCTGCCGTGCTGTCACGATCTCGCGGTCTGCGATGCGGGAGATCTGGCGGGCTGGGTGGACGCGCCGGTCGCGATCGACATCCTCCGCGCCGTGCGGCTCCAGGGTCAGGGCTATCGCATCTGGACGCAGACGATTCCTTCGACGATCACCCCGCAGAATCGCCTCCTGCTGGGCTCCCCCCCGCGGTAGTCGAGCGGCCCCTACCGCGGGGAGCGAAGCCAGTCCTTCGACTCGCCCTGATTCCGTGCGCTCGCTCAGGGCAGGCCGCGGCCCCTACGCGCGGAGCGAAGCGAGTGCCCTTCGACTCGCCTGATCCGTGTGCTCGCTCAGGGCAGGCGCGCGCCGTCTTACTTCCGATCCTGCGCGCTGGTCGGCGTCTTCGGCTGCTCGAAATGATCGGCAATCCACTGCATCCACCGCCGCTGCACGTCGCGCTGGTGGACCGGATCGGCGGCGTTGTGCCCGGGGAGCGGGTAGCCGACGAACTTCGTGTCGACGCCGTTGTCCTTCAACGCGTGATACAGCTTGAAGGCCTGCGTCGGCGTCACGCGGTAGTCGCCCATGTTGGTCATGACGAGCGTCGGCGTGCGGATCTTGTGCGCGTAGGTGATCGGCGATTGATCGACGTACGCCTTCATGCGCTCCGGGCTCGTCCAGGGCGAGCCGCCGAACCCCGCGCCGCGCCTGACGTTGGAGTCGCCGAGGTTGTACTGGTCGAGCCAATCGGTCACCGGCGCGCCGGACACCGCGACGCGCCAACCGGGATAGTGCCCGAGCAGCCACGTGGTCATGTACCCGCCGTACGACCACCCGGAGACGGCGATGCGCGACTCGTCCACGAATCCGCGCTTCTTGACCACGTCGAGACCCGCCATCACGTCGCGCCCCGGCCCGGCGCCCGTGTCGTTGTCGATCGCCGTCTGGTAGACGCGCCCGAGCTGATCGCTGCCCCGGTAGTTCGGCTGGAAGATCACCCATCCGCGTGCGGCGAAGAGCTGCGCCTGCGCGCCGAAATTCTCGAGCGATGCGGCACGCGGTCCGCCGTGAATGACGAGCACCAGCGGATACTTTCGCCCGGGCTGAAAGTCGGGCGGATACGTGAGCATCCCGTTGTGCGCGAAGCCGTCCGACTGCCACTGGATGGTCTCGGTGCGGCCGAGCGACAGCGCCGCGGTCGGCGCATTGAGATCCGTGAGCCGGCGCGGGGCGGCCGTCTCGGAGGCGAGGTAATAGAGCTCGGCCGGCCGGGTCGTCGTGCTGCCGACGAACGCGAGCGCGCCGTCCTTGCCGACGTTGGCATCCACCCAGAAGGCCGAGGCCGGGCTGACGTCTCCGAGATTCAGGCGCCGCGGCGCGCCGGCGACCGGCTGGAGCCACAGCGAGACGCGGGTCCCGTCGTTGGCGCCGACGACCAGCGATTTGCCGTCCGGCATCCACAACGCCCGCGCCATGTGCCGATCGATCGAGGCGGTGGCGCTGGCGCCTTCCCCGCCCGACGCGGGCGCCACGTAGATCTGGTTGATGTCGTTGCGGTCCCCGGCGGCCGGACGCCAGTAGGCGATCCGCGATCCGTCCGGCGAAAACACCGCGTGGGCTTCGAACTTTGGCCGGCCGGTCAGGGCCCGCACGCTGCCCGCCGCGACATCCAGCAGGTGGATCTGCGCCTGGTCGTAATCGCCGGAATGCGGCGACGGCACACGGGTGAACGCGATCGATCGCCCGTCGGCCGACCACGACAGCGGCGACGCGGGCGGACCGGGGGGAAGCTGGTCGGCAGGCTCCAGGCGCCCGACGTGAGCCTCCTGGCCTCGCCGCCGGCGGCGTTCACCAGCCAGATGTGCGTCGGCTGCGGCGCCGCCTGGATCAGAAAGTCGTCGTTCCCGATCTCGAACGAGCGATTGTGCCGCTCGATGCCGGACGCTTTCGCCGGTTCATCCGCGGCGGCAAAGGCGATCCTCGTGCCGTCCGGCGACCAGGCGAAGTGCTGCACTCCGGTCGCGCTGTCGGTGACGCGGCGGGCATCTCCGCCCGACATCGCCATCACGAACACCTGGGGCTTCGGATCGCGCCCCGGTGAGGCCGGTCCCTGCGCCAGGAAGGCGAGCTCGCCGCCGGTCGGAGACCAGCGCGGCTGTCCTACTCCGCGCCGGGCGCTCGTCAGCGTGCGCTGAGAGCCGGACGCGATATCGATCAACACGATGTCGGCGTCGAACCGGTTCTCGTCGACGTTGGCGCGCGACACGACCACGGCGATCTGCTTCGCGTCGGGCGCGATCTGCGGATCCGAGAGGCGGACAATCCGGCCGTATGCCTCGAGGTCCATCCGCGCGGTCTGCGCGGCCGCGGACCAGGTCACCGTCAGGCAGAGACAGGCAAGCAGCAGGCGTTTCATGGCAACTCCAGGTTTACAGGTCCTTCAACTGCGCTCGGGACAGGCCTCGGTCGTCAAAGGGGCGCGATGGCCGATTATAAGCCCCCGGCACAAACCAAGAGCCTCACTTGACCTCGGCATCAACCCGAACGTCAAGCTTCCCGCGAGCAGCGCCGTGGGCACGTGGGTCCCGGCGGGAACGGTCACCGTCGGTATGGGGAACAACCTCTGGGCCGGCGGCAACAACAGGAGCACGTACGGCTACTACGTCTCGCTCACCGGCACCACCGTGACGATGGACGGAAAGCCGATCATCGAGAACGGACTACTCAAGATCTGAGAGTATCGGCCCAGCGTTCGTCCCATAAATCCTGTTAGCACCGAGGGCGGCGATGCGCCCGCAGGGCAAGGCGCGACAACCGAGAATACTGGGCGTATTTGAGGGCGGAGCAACGCAGCCATGCGGGATGCAGCGCCGGCCGAATGCAACAGGATTATGGGACGAGACACTGAGGCGCCCGCGATGATCTGGTCGAGCCGCTGGCTGCGTTCCGCCATCGAGAGGTCCCCGCTGCCTTCAATCGTCATCCAGCCGCTGAAGTTGACCGATTCGAGCGCCTGACGGAGCACGGGCCAGCGAACGTTGCCTTCCCGGATGTTGACCCCCTGGCCCATGCCATTCGGATCGGCCGGGTCGAGCCGGTAGTCCTTCACGTGGATCCGCACGGTCTGGTCGCCCAGGGCGAGAATCCACTGCTCGGGCGGCGCGAACCGCACGTGATTGCCGATGTCGTAGTAGGCCTTGACCCACGGGCTCTGGAACGAGCGGACGAAATGGCTGAACAGATCCGGCTTGACCCAGAGATGGTTCGTGACGTTTTCCAGCGCGACGATGACTTTGGTCTTTTCCGCCAGCGGGATCAGGCGCCGGACCCACTCCCGTGACGTGTCGGTGGCGTGGTTGTGGACCTTGATGTACTCCGCGAACCGCGCGTTGTCGCCGTACACCACTCGCGTGAGGTGGCCGGTCTTCTCGTCGAACTCGATCTGGTATTCCCACGGCCTCGGCATGGCGACCGGCGTCCCGCGTCCGTTCCGCTCGCCAATCCAGCACGGCACGAGCAGGATGGCATCTGCGCCGAACGCCTCGGCCGTACGCAGCGCGCCCTCGGTGACCTCGAACGTCTTCTGCGCGACGCTCGCGTCCGGGTTGTTGAACTCCGCCCAGCCTCGCGTGACCGAGTGAATGCGCAGCCCGATTTTCTCGGCCACGATCCGCATCTTCGCCGCGTCGTCCGGGGGGATCACGCGGCCTTCGACGCCGTCGAAGCCGGCGGCCTTGATCTGGGTCAGTTCCTCTTCGGTGGGCCGCGCGATGAGCGCCTTCCGAAGCTTCGTCTTGAATGTGAGCGGCGCCGCGGGAGCCGCCGGTCTCGCCTGCTCCCCTGCGCCGCGTCCCTGCGTCTGTGCCCCCGCCGCGCCCGCGCCGAGGCTCAGGCCGGCCGCGAGAGATGCCGAGGTGGTGAGGAACTCGCGACATGATCGATCGTCATATCAGCCTCCAGGACCGGGCACGCGCCGCCGGACGACGCTGATTATGCGGTACACCGGGCTTCCGCGCGAGCGTCTGTTTCGAGCCGCCCGTCCGGCCGAGCCGCCTGTTCCAGCGGATTGTCACAGCGGGAGAACTTCTGAGGCCGCGAGGCGTTCGAGCAGCACGGTGTCGGCCGTCGCCAGCTTCCAGCCGCGAACCCGCGCGTGCCCTGCGAGGAGACGATCGAACGGATCGCGCGTCCAGCTCAGCTCGCAGGCCGCGGCAAACCACTTCGCCGCCGCGGGCTCGTCGAGCCGCCACCGATAGTCTTCGGCCAGCGTCGCCGGCGACTGGCCTTCGCTGAGCCGCAGCCGCCCTGCCTCTGCCAGGAATTGAATCTCGAGCACGCTCGCAGGCGAGAGATAGATCCGCGGGTACCGTTCCAGAGGCCGGACGCGGCGATGGCCCTGCAGGATCCAGATGGCCGCGTGCGTATCGAGGAGGATCACCGCCGCTTTCGTCTCGCGGCAAACGCCAGGCCCTTCGCGCCCGGCTTCCACGTCCACTGCCCGCTCATCACGCCGGCATCGACGAAATCGAACACCGGCTTGCTCGGCCTCGCGGGCCGATCCGTCTCGGCGACCAGCTGGAACCGGACACCGCGCCGCTCGATGATGACCGGCGTCCCTTTTTCGGCCTCGTCCAGAATCTCCCCGAACCGGGCTCGCGCTTCGGCAACCTTGAGAGACTTCATGATGTGTACATGTACACCATTCGGCCGCCGTCCGGGCGTTCCCTCTCACTGAGCGACGGCACGAATGGCGGAGCCGCCGCCGTCCCGTGACGATCACCGCAAAGCGAATCGCGCCACAAGTTCCAGAAACCGCGAGGACGGCCGGACCGTCGTGCCGGTGGCGCGTGCGTTGAATCACGAGCGCGGCGGCGCCGGGACAGGACTCGATGAGAGCCAGCCCGCGGTCGGCGCCGAGCACGCTGACGGCGGTGTCGAGACCGTCGGCGTCGAGGCCGTGCCGTGCGATGACCGTGACGGTGATGTCGTCGACGAGCCCCATCCCGGAAGACGGATCGATGATGTGAGAGTAGCGGCGGCCGTCGACGTCCAGGTGCTGCTCGCTGCTGCCCGACGTCGAGACTGCCGCGTTGGTCAACTCCAGCACTGCCAGGGACGCTCACGATGGACGGGTCGCCCGAGTGGACGCCGATGCGCCAGCCGCGCTGACCGGGCGGCGCGTCGCTGAACGCGAGGTCGCCGCTCACGGCCACCAGCGCGCTGCGCACGCCGAGCCCGCCGAGCACTTCGATGGCCTCACTGGCGGCGTAGCCCTTGCCGATGGCGCCGACGTCCAGCGCCATGCCGGCCATGTCGAGCGTCACGGTCCGATGCGCGGCGTCCAGGCGGAGCTTGCGGAAACCGCTGCGGCCGGCAGCGTCCTGCAACGCGGCGCGATCGGGCACGCGCCCGGTCTTCCGCGCGTCGCGCCAGAGCCGGATCACGGGGCCCTGCGTGATATCGAACGCGCCGGCGGTCGCCTCCGCCAGCTCCTGCGATCTGGCAAGGACGGCGAACAGATCTTTGCTGACAGGGACCGCGCGGCCGGCGGTCCTGGTGATTTGATTCAACTCGCTGTCGGGACGGTAGTCCGAGAGGATGGCGTCAAGCGCACGGATGCGATCGAAGGCAGCGCGGAACGCGTGGTTGGCGGCCCGCTCGTCCGGCGTGTAAACCGTGACGCGGACGAGCGTGCCCATGTGAGGCTCGACGGCCTCGTAGCGATGCAGCTCCGCCCGCGGCGCACCGGCCAGCAAGGCGATCGCGAGGCACAACAGCTTCCAGCTTCCAGCTCCCAGCTTCCAGCTCCCCGCTTTGCAGTTCCACGCTGCCAAATCCAGCTTCCGCCTCCAGCTTCCCGAAGGCGGATCCCGGATCCGATCCCGAGTCCCGGTACGATCACTATCAGTACGGATCCAGCTCGACGCCGTTGTTCCAGGCGCGATACATCTCTTCGGCGCTCGGCAGGGTGGCGGGGCGCACGAGGCGGAAGCCCAGCCACTGCGCGTCGGTCATGTACCAGATGCTCTTGGGCAGTTGAGGATCCTGCTTCTTCCAGTCGGGATCGGAGGCGACGCGAACCGTGCACCCAACACCTTCTTCGTCGTCGTTCCACGAGCCGCCGCGGACCGCATGCGGATACGGCGTGGTGGACTTGACCCACGGGTTCTGCGCCGCCTCCGCTTTGTACGGCGCGTACTGATCCAGGGTCCACTCCATCACGTTGCCGAGCATGTCGTACAGGCCCCACGCGTTCGGCTTCTTCGTCCCGATCTTGTGGTACGTGCCGTCGGTGAAGTTCGGCAGGGGTGAGTTCTTGGAAAACCACGCGTAGTCGCCGAGCTGCGCCGGGGGATGGCGGCCGCGCTCCCCGCCTTGCACGCGTACTCCCACTCGGCCTCGGTCGGCAGGCGATAGGTACTCGCCGGTCTTCGCGCTCAGCCACTGCGCGAACTTGTTGGCGGCGTGCTGGGTCATGCTGATGGCCGGAAAGCCGTTGTTGCCGCGGCCGAAGCTCATCTCGAGGTGCGGGCCCGTGGGACGGCTCTGCGCGTCCACCATCGCATCCGGATGCTTGTGCTCCATCGCCTGGTCGGCGAACATGAACATCAGATACGCGTCCCACGTCACCTCGTGCGTCTGCATCCAGAACGCATCGAGTTTGACCCGGGGGAATATCGCCCCCTTCTGGTGCCGACGTCTCGGCGCGTTCCCCGGAACCCTGCTCGCTCCACTCGCGGGACCCTGCGCGCCGCTCCGTTCCGCTCGCCGACTGCCGACGTCGGCCGATCCCATCAGGAACTCGCCGGCGGGTATCGGAGCCATGCCGTAGCTGAACGTCGTGTTGGGGATGGTGACTTTGTAGGCGGCCGGCGGACCCTTGGTCTTGCTCGCACGCTCCTCGATGCGCGCACGAATCCGCCGGACCGCGGTCAGTTGCTCCGCGTCGAGCGGCTTCTCAGGTTGCTGGGTGAAGAGAGTGGTCCCCGCCATCGCGACCAGGGCAACGGCGAGGACTGCCGAGAGACGTGGCTTCATTTTTATCGCTCGCGGGGCCCCACCCCCACTCGCGGCGGCTCGCACGCTGTCGCTCGCTCGCAGGCTTACAGACTCAGATCACCTTCGACTGGCCGGGTTGCGCCAGCCCAGGCACCTCGTGCTTCATCGTCCAGTCGACCGGTCTCGGGACCAGGCTCACTTCCGAGTTCAGCGCCTGCTCCCAGGTGACCTGCTGCCCGGTGTAGGCCGCGTGCCGGCCCATGATCGCCAGCAGCGTGCTGGTCGCCAGGTTCAGGTCGTCGTTCTTGGGTTTGCCCGACCGAATCGACTCGAACAGCACGTCGTGCTCGCGCTGGTACATGTCGTATTCCTCGCCCTCGAACTGCCACTTGACCTGGCCGTCCGGGGTTTCGATCCGCGGCTTGCCGCCGCCGAGGAGCAGCGTGGCGTCGGTCCCCATGACGTAGTCGAGCGTGCCGTTGAAGCAGCCCGTGGACTGGCGGTTCGCCAGGAACACGCGGTAGCCGTTCGGAAAGAGGTAGTTGATCGCGAAGTGATCGTAGATGTTGCCGCCGTTCGCGGGAACGGCACGGCCACCGACGGCGACCGCGCTGATCGGCGGCTTGTCGTTCTGGAGCCACATGATCTTGTCCGCGTTGTGCACGGCCTGCTCCACCAGGCTGTCGCCGCAGAGCCACGTGAAGTTGTACCAGTTGCGAATCTGCCACTCGATGTCGCTCATCCCGGCGGGGCGCTCGCTCTCGGGCGGCATGGGCTTGACGGGGTTGGTGTAGTACGTCGAGTAGTGCGCGACCGGCCGGCCGATGGCGCCGTTGCGGACCTGCTGGACGGCCTCCGTAATCATGTTGTTGTAGCGCCAGCAGAACCCCGCGACGAGCGCGAGGTTCTTCGTCTGCGCCAGCTTCTGCGCGGCGATGACCTCGCGCACGCCCGGCGAGTCGGTCGCACACGGCTTCTCGCAGAAGACGTGCTTGTTGGCGTTCACCGCCGCCGTCAGGTGCTGCGGCCGGAAGCCCGGGGGCGTCGCCAGCAGCACGACGTCGACGCCGCTGTTGATCACCTTGTCGTACGCGTCCAGCCCGAAGAAGGCGTGGTCGATCTTCACGCGCGACCCGAACCGCGTGCTGCCCCTCAGCCGGGTCGCCGCCCGCTCGACGATGGCCTCGTCGATGTCGGCGACGGCCGTCAGCTCGTTGTTGGGGTCCGCGCTCAGCGCCTGGCCGGCCGCGCCGCTGCCCCGGCCGCCGGCGCCCACGAGGCCGATTTTGACGGCGTTCGTGACCGTCTGGGCGGAGATGATGCCGGGGAAGCCGGCCGCAATCACACCGGCAACCGTCCCGGTCTTCTTGAGAAAGTCGCGGCGCTCAATCTTGTTCGATTCGTCTTTCGGTGTGTTCGCCACGGTGTCCTTCCAGGTGTAGAAGTCCTGTCGCCAGGAGCCCGATAATTTCCAGGGATCATACCGCAAACATTCCCTCGCCGCGCCGATGCCGATAGAATCACCTTCATGACGATCCGCTCGCGCTCCACGCGTTCCGTCCGCACCTTTCTTACCGCCGCGGGTGCGTTCCTCGTGCTGGTCACGGCCTGGCAGCCCGTGGTGAAAGTCTGGCTGCATTCGACGGGCGATGCATCCTCGGGGGCTGCGTTGCTCCTCCCTCGATACTGGCCGGTATTCTCGGTCGTCGCGCCTTGCCCGCGAGGCGCCTCGCCCGTCTCGGTGCGACGCCAGACTTTCACCACGGGCTGCTGGCCGCCGATCGAACCCAGACCGGGAAGGCGGCCGAGCCCGCCTGGCAGCCGCTCTTCGACGGGAAGACGCTCGCCAACTGGAAGCCGACGAAGTTCATCGGCGAACGCGAGGTGAAGGTGGAGAACGGACAGCTCGTCCTGGAGGCCGGCAAGCCGCTGACCGGCATCACCTGGACCGGTCCGGAACTGCCGACCACCAACTACGAGATCGCGCTGCAGGCCATGCGCGTCGAGGGGCGCGACTTCTTCGCCGGCGTGACGTTCCCCGTCGACGCCTCGTTCTGTTCGCTGATTCTCGGCGGGTGGGGCGGCACCGTCGTCGGGCTGTCCAGCATCAACGGCATGGATGCGTCGGAGAACGACACCTCGCAATCGATCGAGTTCGAGTCGGACGCTGGTACAGCATCCGCGTCCGCGTGACGCCCGCGAAAATCGAGGCCTGGCTCGACGAGCGGCAGATCGTCAACCAGGACCTCAAGGGCAACAGATCGAGACGCGGATAGAAGTGGATCCGTCGCAGCCGCTTGGTGTCGCCTCCTTTCGGACGAAGTCGGCGCTGCGCGACATTCGCCTGCGGCGTCTCTAGAAGAAGTGGTTTCAAAACCCGCCAGGTCCGGCTAAAGCCGGATGCCACCATCGGTTTTGAAACCGGCTCCAGCCCAGCGGTCGTACAGCTCTCCCAGCGCCGCGCGGAGATTGCCGTCGTGCCGTGCGTGGATCTCGACGCCTTCCGGGCCGACAGCGGCTGGCCGAGCGACGCGGCCAGGCCCGCGCAACAGCTCCGGGGACGTTTCGCAGAGGTGCAACGTGGGCAGCCGGCCGGCGCGGTGGGTCGTGATGACCAGCCCGCCGGCGCGCCTCGCTCGGTGCGCGAGGCGCCGCCAATCGAGGAGGCTCAACTGCTCGGCGCCGTCGCACAGGACGAAGTCGTCCTCGTCCCATCCGGCGAGGAATTCCGGACGCCGCCGGTCCGCATTGAACCGCAGCAGGTGGATTCGCCAACGCTGCTCTTCCAACCGGCCGGCGAGATCTTCGAGCAGCGTGGTCTTGCCGCTCCCACGCGGTCCCACGATCGCGGCGCGCCGGCCGAGCCGCGCGAGCTCCGCCATCAGCCCCTGCCACTCCGGAGGCGAAAGCCGATAGCGTTCGCGAAGGACCCGGTGCACGGCAAAGGGATTATCGCGGGCGCGTCGCATCACTCGCTCCGCTCCAGCAGAATCTCGCGACCCTCGGGTCCGAGCACGAACTCCCAGCGCGCCGCGGTTTCGTCCGCCACCAGCTCCACCGCCCAGATCAGCGAGATGAGCCCGCCGGAGAACGAATACGGCGCATCGGGAAGAGTGAACCGGACGCGATGCTCGCCGTTCCCGCCTGGCGCCGGCATGCGCTCCGTTGCGACGACGCCCACGTCCTCGGTGCCCTTCCCGCGAGTGAACCAGAAGAGCCGGATCTCGAGCGACTCGGGGGCAGACGGCAGCGACCACCGCGCCACGAGCTCGATCACCTCGCGCGGCTTTCGAGAGGAATCTCCCCTCGCGGGAGCGATCGTGAGTGGCTCGCTCATCAGTCGCGGGGCGCCACGGTGAGAGGAAACTCATCGTCGCTGTCCGGCCAGTTGCGCACCTCGCCGTGGACGCGGATCAGCCACACGACCTTGTTGTGGGCCGCCTCGAACGAGTGCATCGTGCGGGCCGGAATCGTCACGCTCGCGGAGCCGGCGCGCGCGATTTCCGGCGGGCGCTGATCCGCCAGCGGGATGGCCGCAAAGAGCATCGTGTCGGTGGTCGTGTCGGTGCCCCGGGTGTACGTCGCCTCCTCCCGCCCCTCGAGCGTGAGGCTCCAGCGCTCCAGCCTCTGCACGCGGCCCTCTATCGACCAGTTGACGCGGAGCTCGGTGCCGAGCGCCACGATCGCGTTGCTGACCGTCACGATCGGCCGCGGGTTGGACAACTGGAGTGCCTGATGGAACACGAGGGCGATGAGTCCGAGG
>CAWGAS010000036.1:0-65947 GCA_963820645.1 uncultured Acidobacteriota bacterium
CCGTCCTCCCGGAAAAAGTGCCCGCGGTAGAAGGCGAGTCCGCGGCGGACAGACGGCTCGAATTCCGTCGTCCCCAGAGAGCGGCCGATCGAGTGGAGGGCGCACAGGTTATAGCCGGTGTGAAAATTGTCGATCCAGTTCTGTCCGGCGCCGTCCCCGTAGTCCCACGAGCCATCGGCGTGTTGCCGCGAGGCCGAATAGCGAGCAACCTCGAGGGCCGGACCGAGGAATCTCGTGTTGCCGGTCAGCTGGGACACGCGACAGAGAAGCGCGGATCCGAGGAAGTTCGCGTTGGGGATGTGAACGCGCGACGCCGGCAGGGGATAGCCGAAGCCGGCGGAGCCGCCATCGGCCCAGTAGAGCTCGTCCAGGATGTACTCGGCCGCGCTCACGGCCATGATCAGACAGCGCGACTCGCCATGCTGCTCGTACGCGTCCAGCAGCGCATTCCCGACAAATGTCGTACACACGAGGTTGGGTGCCCACCGGGGAACGACCACCGTGCGCGTCTGCCACGGAAAGCTGTAGCCCCAGCACCAGTGCCGCGCGTCCGGCGACCGCAGGGCCATCAGCCGCTCGATCATCGGGCGAACGAGATCGTCCCCGCGTGACTCCTCCACGCGCGCGATCTTGACCAGCGCCGCGAGAAAGAGCGCGATCGCCTTGGGATTCTGGGTTTTCGGAATGAGCGCGAGCCGGCGGAGATTGACGGGCGCCCGCTTCATCGCCTGCGTCAGCAGAAGCTGCGGCACACGGGAATTCAGGAAGGGCAGCGCCCTGAAGACCTGGCTGTTCAGCGCATCGTACGGGTCGTACCCCGCCCACTCGTTCGCGCGGCAATAGGCCAGAAGCCCCCGGATGGCGGCGCTGGCGTCCGGCGAATCGGCGTTGAGCACCGGCTTCATTCCCTTATGCACAGACGCCGGAGACCGGACGCGATTGAGAGGCGGCCCGCTCTGCGTAGGTGCGGATGACGACGTCCAGGATCCGGCCGGCCGCCCGGCCATCCCACTTTTCAGGCACGCTGCCGTTCGGTGTGCTCCGCAGCTGTCTGCGGATGGCAGCCCTGATGCCCTCTCGTGTCGTTCCCGCAAGGACATTGGTGCCGCTCGTCAGAGTGACGGGTCTTTCGGTGTTCTCTCTGACGGTGACGCAGGGAATGCCGAGGCACGTCGTCTCTTCCTGGATGCCGCCTGAATCGGTCACGACGAGCGCCGCGTGCTGCATCACGCAGAGGAAGTTCAGGTAGCCCATCGGATCGGTCAGCATGACATCCGGCCCGGCCAGACCCTTCAAGTCGAACTCCTCGATCCGCCGGCGCGTCCGCGGATGCACGGGGAAGACAATCGGACACACGCTGGCCAGCTCTTCGATGCCTTCGGCAATGTGCAGGAGGGCGGCCCGATTGTCGACGTTTGCCGGCCGATGCAGCGTCATGAGCGCGTACCGGCGAATCGTGTCGACTCCATCGTCCGTTCGCACCCGAAGCCCGAGCGTTTCGAGCACCTTCGACGCTTCGGCCTGGTCTTTGAAGGCGAGCAGCGAGTCGATCATCGTGTTGCCCGCGAAGTGGATGCGATCGGGCGGAATCCCTTCGCGGCGCAGGTTCTCCAGCCCGCTCGCCTCGGTCACGAACAACAGGTCCGAAACATGATCGGTGAGCACGCGATTGATCTCTTCGGGCATCGTCCGGTCGAAAGACCGCAATCCCGCTTCGACGTGAACGATCAGCGGCCTGGAACCGGCCGCGTCGAACGACATCTTGGCGGTGACCAGCGCACAGGCGACGGTCGAATTCACATCTCCAACCAGCACGACGAAGTCGGGTTTCTCGGAGAGGAGCACAGCCTCGAACTTCTTCATGATCTCGGCCGTCTGGACCGCGTGGGATCCCGAACCCACGCCGAGGTGGACGTCAGGATTCGGAAGATTGAGATCGGAAAAGAACGACCCCGACATCAGATCGTCGTAGTGCTGTCCGGTATGCACGAGGATGTGCTGGATCGGGCCGGCGGACGGTTCGCGCCGGTCGCCAGGACGAGCCGACAGCCTGCCGTTGTGCTCGTTGATGGCCGCAATGATCGGCGCCGCCTTCATGAAATTCGGCCGCGCCCCGACGACGCTGAGGATTCTCACAACGACCCCTCACGCGACAGTGCGCACGGCACGAGGCCGGTCGAGTCCATGATCGTGACAATCTGATTGACCACGGCTCTGAGGGCGGCGCTGTCATGCGTCCCGATCCGGGCCTGCGGAGTTCTCCGGACCAGCGCGATTCTCGTTCGCACGTCCTCGACACGCTCGAGGAGGACGAGCCGGCCGTACGTGCTGAGATACTGGTCCACCGCCCCGATCTGGCCGCGAAAGACGCTGTACACGGGAACGCCGAGCGCCGCCGCCTCCCGGTTCATGGTGCCGCCACCGCTGATGACCAGGTCCGATGACCAGATCAGATTCAGTCCGTCCACGACGCGCTCGGGGATCCGCATCGTGCCGTCCGAGAAGAGACGCGGCCATCGTTCTCTCAAGCAGGCCGCCTGCCGCTCGTTGCGAGGAAGTGCGACGAGCTTCACGTACGGGTGGCCGCCCAGAAAGTCGATCGGCCGCGTCGAAGAGAAGATCGCTCTCGAGGATTGTGATAGTGCGCCTCGCTGGCCGGCGGACGGCAGTGTCACGACGAGATCCTGCTCTCGAAGTCCAAGCGTCGGGTCTGATCGCCGGAGTCCGGCACGAATCGCGGAACGTAGACGTCTTCCTTGATGCCCGGGTACCTCAGAATTCGAGCCCGGATCGCAACGGATGGCCGCTGTCGGGAATCACGTCCGGGCACATCATCCAGGTCGGCTCGACGACTGCCCAGGATGTGGAGAACTCGTAGTCGCCGATGAACAGACAGGGAATGCCCAGGCACGAAGCCGCGACGAGTTGGGAACGCGAGCAATGCGAAACCGCGAGGTCAGGCTTTTCTTTCAGGACCGTCGGGAACAGCTGGAGGGCGCGGCACCCCAGGCCCGCGACCTTTCGAAGCCTGTTCTTCCCGTAGTGCTTTCCGATGAGCGTGTAGTTCAGATGAAACAGGTCGGCCAGCTCGCGCACCTGGAAAGCAGTCGCGGGCGGTGAGGATGGTCGCGAATCCCAGCTTCTGCAGTTCGTCGACGATCGGTGCGAAGAACGGCACGTGCGGGGAGTTGTCCAGATCGATCCAGATCTTGCGGAGACTCTGTGACATGTATCGCCTGCTGTGGAATCGCGTCGGTTCAGGAACGCGCGCGCGGAAGCTCGGACGACACCGACGCAATCAAGCGCCTGGCGACAGTCTCCTGCTGCTCTGTTGAGATCCCGGGGAACATCGGCAGCGAAAGCACGTGACGGGCGGCGTGCTCCGACACCGGGAAAGCACCCGGCGCGCAGGCCCAGGTACTCGTACGGCTTGCAGAGATGCAGCGGGAACGGGTAGTGGATTCCAGTCGCTATGCCGGCCGCGGCAAGGTCCTTCTGCACGGCTTCTCGATTGGCCACCTGCACGACGTACAAGTGGTGGACCGGACGCGACCAGTCCGCCACATACGGGAGGGTGACGCTGTCGGCACCCGCGAGGAGACCGTCATAGCAGAGCGCCCGGGCGCGCCGCTGTGCGTTCCACCCCGCGAGGTGCCGAAGCTTGACAAGCAGAACGCCGGCCTGAATCGCGTCCAGCCGTCCGTTATAGCCTTCGATGTCGTGGACGTACTTCGATCGACTGCCCGTGGTCCCGCAGCATCCGGCAGGTGCGCGCCAGCTGTTCGTCACTGGTGACGACGGCGCCGGCCTCGCCGCAGGCGCCGAGATTCTTCCCCGGATAGAAACTGAACGCGGCCGCGTGCCCAATCGAGCCCAGCCGTGCGCCATCGCCGCTCCCGTCGGGAGAAGTACTGGGCGCCATGCGCCTGGCAGGCGTCCTCGATCACCAGGAGGTTGTACTTCCTCGCCAGATCGACGATCGGATCCATGTCGGCCATCTGCCCGTACAGATGCACGGGCACGACGGCCGTCACGCGGCTGCCCGTCCGCACGTTGATGAGGCCGCTGCTGTGCAGATCGGGCATGCACTCGTTTTCCAGATACGCGCGGAGCTGCATCGGGATCCAGCGTGTAGGTGCACGGGTCGACATCGATGAAGTCGGGACGCGCCCCGGCCTGCGAGATCGCGGCAGCGGTGGCGATGAACGTGTTCGGGACGGTCAGCACGGTATCGCCTGGACGGACGCCGGCGGCGATCACCGCGAATCGAACCGCGTCGGTACCGCTCCCGACGCCGACCGCATGCCTGACGTCACAGAAGGCCGCGAACTCGCGCTCGAAGTCCTCCACGATCGAGCCGCCCACGAATCCGGCCGTGGCCAGGGCGTTCCGGAAGACCGACACCAGCTCGTCCTGCAGCTCCACGTGCGGCGCCACGAGATCGAGGAACGGGACAGGGTTAAAGGACTGACAACTTTTCCTCGCTCTTTCAGCGACTGATCTGCCGCTTCCAGGAGTTTGACCACGCGCAACCCCGCCGCGCCGTCGTTGACGGGCGTACGATCGTTCACGATGCAATCGACGAAGTACTCGAGCTCGACCTTCAGGGCCTCGGTCTGTTCCACCTGGGGCGCCCAGACGTCGCCCGATCGGTAGCTCACGAGCAGCTCGTGGACGTCCTCGCGGCTGGTGATCTTCACGCCCTTGTCGTAGACCTTGATCTTCTCGTCGGGCTCGAGATCGTTCCAGACCAGCATCTTGTGCTCACCGCCAATCAACGTGGTGCGCACCTTCACCGGCGACAGCCAGTTCACGTTCACGTGGGCGATGACGTTGCGCGGGAAAGTAGATGGTGATGAACGCCATGTCGGCGAGGCCGTTCAGGTGCTTGCCGCCCGTCGCCACGACCGCCTCCGGCTCTGTCATGGATGATGTGATCCATGATCGACAGATCGTGCGGCGCCAGATCCCACAGGACGTTGACGTCGTGCTGGAACAAGCCGAGGTTCACGCGCGTCGAGTCGAAGTAGTACAGATTGCCGAGCGCGCCGCAGTCGACGAGCTCCCGGATCTTCATGACCGGACCGCTGAAGAGAAACGTGTGGTCGACCATGATCTTGAGCCGCTTGCGCTCGGCGAGCTCGATGAGCTCCTCGGCCTGCGCGGCCGTGCGACGTGAACGGCTTTTCGACGAAGACGTGCTTGCCGTTCTGGAGAGCCGCTTTCGCGAGCTCGAAATGGGTCCAGACCGGCGTGATCACCGCGACGGCGTCGATGTCCGGCGATCGCAGGACCGTCCGCAAAGTCGGTCGTCAGCTGGACGTCGGGATACAGCCGGCTGGCGCGCCGGAGGGCCGCCGCGTTCTTGTCGCACACCGCCACGACCTCACACTGCTCGAGGCCGTGAAGATTCCTGACGATGTTCGGGCCCCAGTATCCATAGCCGATCACGCCGACGCGAAGACGGCCTCGTCTCGCTCCTGATCACGGGCGGCGCGTCGCTCATGATCGGCAGTGGCCCCGGCAGGGGGGCGGTGTCTACCAATTCGATGTGACTCGGATTCATTGATTCTCCCCGCTCGAGGACGACGGTCCGAATGAGTCGTGCGGGGTTGCCGGCCACGATGGCGTCGGCGGGCACGTCGCGTGTCACCACGCTCCCGGCCCCGACGATGGCGTGCTCGCCGATGATGACGTTCGAGAGGATCGTCGCCCCCGATCCGATCGAGGCGCCCTTCTTCACCAGCGTCGGCTCGACCTTCCAGTCGCTCCGCGGTCTGAAGCTCTCCGGCCGCCGTCGTCGCACGCGGGTAGGTGTCGTTGATGAACGTGACGCCGTGGCCGACGAACACGTGATCCTCGATCGTGACGCCTTCACAGATGAACGTGTGGCTCGAGATCTTGCAGCGCCGGCCCACCCGTGCGTTCTTCTGGATCTCGACGAAGGCGCCGATCTTCGTCTCGTCGCCGATCAGGCAGCCGTAGAGGTTGATGAACTTCGACAGCTTGACGTCGCTCCCGAGCGTCACGTCCGGCGCGATGCAGACGTAGTCGTTTGATGTCAGCATCGCAGTTCATCCTCAGGCGCGACCTCAACACGCGCCCTTGCCGGAGATGACGGCGCCTGGCGTCGCGAGGAGGATCTTGATGTCGGTCCAGAGGCGAGCGCGTCTCTGGCGTAGCGGAGATCGAGCCGCACCATGTCGTCGAACGTCGTCCGGCTGCGCCCGCTCACCTGCCACAGGCCGGTGATCCCCGGCTTGGCTTCGAGGACTCGCCGGCGATGCCACGGCTTGTACTGCTCGACCTCGTAGGGAAGTGGCGGACGCGGGCCGACCAGCGACATGTCGCCGCGCAGCACGTTCCAGAGCTGCGGCAGCTCGTCGAGGCTCGTCTTGCGCAGCAGGCGCTCCGATCGGCGTGACGCGCGGGTCGTTGGCGAGCTTGAACAGGCCAGGCCTGGCGCCGTTCCGGACTCGCTGCCGCGCCGAGTTGATGAACTGAGCTGACGAACTGCCTGATGCAGGCGCGTGGTCGGCGTTCACGTGCATCGTCCGAAACTTCAGCATCTTGAACGGCTTCATCATCTGCCCGACACGCACCTGCCGGAAGAAGACCGGGCCTGGAGATTTCAGCTTCACCAGCGCGGCGATGAGCAGGAGCAGCGGCGACAGCAGAACGAGGAGCGTCAGCGCTGCCAGCGACGTCCAGCGCCCGCTTGATCGCGCCGGCGACGGCACGGCGTGACGGTTGCAGCGGACGCGCGATGGGATCGGCCGGCGCTGGTTGGTCCGCGTCCGCGATCGCCGGATCGGGCGAGACGTGGACTCGAATCGACAGCCGGTCTGCACTCTCGAGCTGCGAGCGGCGGGCGAAGCCGACGAAGCCGATCCGCGAATCGTTCGCGGACCCGGTCACCACTCGACGCGCAGACCCCCGGCAGAAGGACGCCGATGGCGTCCGCCCCGAAACCGCCCGGCAACGTCCGTCTTGCGCATGACGGCCGCGAGCGCGTCGATGACTGCCGGCTCTGGGCCGGTCTTGAAAGTGTTCCCGATAGCGGTGTTCGCCTGGCTGCAGTTCGAGGACGAGCAGGACGTATGGCCGATCGGAACGGTCCGCGCGCTGTCCCTCCCGGGCCAGGACGTCCTGGAAGACCGCGTCGTCGAGCACCCGCGGCCGGACGAGCCGATCCGTCGTGGCGGAGAGCGACAGCGCGCGGCGGCGCGGCCGGCGCGGCGTGCGGGCCGCGGGGCAACCCACCACCATCGGCGGGACGAGACGGGTTCGGTGCCGGGCGTTAGAGATCAAGGGTGAGCCCTCCTGCCGGCGTCGCGCCGCCGGGTTCGCCGTGTTCGTAGACGCGCAGCTGGAAACCGCGCGCCACCTCCGTGGAACAACTTTCGCGAAGCGCGCCGCCGATCGTTCGACCCACGCGGCGGCAGACAGCCGCCGCCGTCTCCTCGCCGGGCTCGGTCAGCACCGCTCCGGCCACGCGCGCCTCCTGATACCAGCCGATGAAGTCCGTCTCGCGGAGACACACTCGAAGGCTCGAGAAGAGCGTTCGCGCGACCGCACGCGCGATGGGCGCAGGCGCGCCGGGCCGAGGGGTCTGCGCCATCAGCAGCAAGAGGAACGGCCGGCCCGATCGGCCACAGCGCTCACGCTCGACCGCCAGGAGGTACTTGAAAACCTCCTCGGTGTAGGGCTGGGACAGCATCGGAATCCCTAAGGTGCATGGAGAGTCGCTGAAGGTCCCAATCCCGGATTCCCCAATCGCGAGTCCCGGATCGGGACGGTCTGTGCTAGTTGAAGGCGGTCGAGCGGGAGTATCGATTCGGGGGAAATCGGATCAGTGACTCTCACGCGATGCTGGGATCAGGGACGAGACCTTGGGAGTAGGGATTAGGGATTAGGGATTTCTGTCCGGTCACCGCAGCGCCCCGGATGTCCGCCTGACGATCCCCTCATTGCCGGCGGCCACGTAGCGTGAGCCGGCGACGATCAGGGTGAGACCGGCAATAACGAACACGGTCATGAGCGCCAACCGGATGCGCCGGCGCCGTGCGCCGGTTTTCGTGGGAATCATCCGAATCGTGGCCAGCGCAGGAACGCTGATGAAGGCCCTCAGCTCATCGACCGTGTGAAACGTCGTGTCGAGCTTGTCTGCCGCCACCGTCGCGACGAATGCCAGCGCGAGCGATGCGATGAGTCCGATGATGAGGAGCCCTGGACGGTTGGGCGCGGCCGGCCGGTTCGGAGGAATGGCCGGATCGAGCACGCGAAACTGCTCGACGTCCTGACCCTTTTCCAGGCTCTCCGCACAGTTGTGCGTCCTCGTAGCGCTTGAGCAGGGTTTCGTACCGCTCTTTGATCGTGGCGTGGTCGCGCGACAACTCGTCGAGCTCCTGCTGGCGCTTCGGTGCGGTCTCGACGCGCACTTCATACGCCGTCATCGCCTTGCGCAGAACCTGTTCCTGTTCCTTCAGCAGCGTGAGCTCGTGGCGAGCCCCACCGAGCGATCGCTTCAGGTACGCGTTCGGATCCTCCGGCGCCGCGACGGGCGTGTCCGCAACGGTGGGCGCCTGGGCCGCCTGCTCCTCGAGGGCGGCGATTTCAGCCTTGAGCCGAATCACCTCGGGGTGTTTGTCGCGCAAGTGCGTGCGGAGCTCGGCAAGTTCCTGGCGGCGTTTCAGAAGCGGATCGGACAACCCGGCTGCGGCCGCCGGCGCCGTGGGGCCTGCGCTGGGCGCCTCGGCCTGTTGACGCTCGAGCCGTTCCTGGCGCTCGATCGCGCGAATCTGATACTCGCCGTTGAGGCGAAGCTCGGTGGCGAGCCGATCCAATGCCGCAAGATTGGCCGGAAGTTGTTCGGGCAGCTCGCCGGTGTGACGCGACTTGAACGCGTTCCCCTGTTGCTGGCGCGCGTCGAGTTCCTTCCTCGCGTCGGCGAGTTGCGTTTTCAGGACCTCCGACGTGCGCGTCGCTTGTTGAGTACGGCTCTTCGCGTTCTCGTCCACGTAGGCGGCGACCAGGGTGTTGGCCACGTCCGCGACGGTCTGAGGATTCCGGCCGCTGTAACTCACGACGAACGCGATCGTGGGCCCCCGCCCGACCGCCTGATCGACCCCGGCGAGCTCGAGCCTGACATCGCGCCGCATCCGTTCGACCAACGCGTCGGCCGGCCATGTGGCTCTGAGATCCGGATACAGATCCAGCCGGCAGATGAGATCCGTCAACCGCGCGCGGCTCATCACTTGCTGACGGATCGCTTCGATTCGGGTCTCGAGCTCGGCCGTCACCGACGACGTCACGAAGGCTTCGGACACCTGCTGCTTCTGGACGAAGACGGTGGCGGAGGCTCGATACAGATACGGGAGCGACAGCGTCACGCTGACGGCGCCGGCAAAGACCGCGGCGAACACGAGCATCGCCACCCACTTGCGGCGTTGCCAGAGCTCGAGCAGGTACTCGGGTCCGGGGCCGCGGTCTGCGTGTTCACGGGACCGTTCCATCATGACCTTGACTTGTCAGGGCCACCGCGGCCGCCCCTTGGACGCTCCCAGGCGCGACGGCGCGTAGCTGTAACCATAGGCGTCGCCGTAGCCCCGGGAGCGCGGGCGATCGTCCCCGTTGAACACCAGCCCGATCAGCTTCGAGGGACTGAGCAGGTTGACGGCTTCCTCGACGAGCTTGCGCGGGGTTCGGTGAGCCGCGACGACCAGCAGAAACGCGTCGACCCAATGCTCGAGAATGCGCGCGTCCGGAAAGAGCAGGAGGGGCGAGGTGTCGAGCACGACGAAGTCGAACTGCCGGCGCGCGTGCTGGATCAGATCCTTCATCCGGGCCGTCCGCAGCAGCTCGAACGGCTCGTCCGAGAACCGGCCCGCGGGCAGGAGCCAGAGGTTGAACGCCGGCAGCTGCGTGACCACGTCGTCGAGCGTCAGATCCGGATCCATGATGGCATCGACGAGGCCGGCGCGATTGACGCCGTCGGCGAGGCCGAGCCGCGGGCACACCGACGGCCGGCGAAGATCGACATCCACCAGCAGCACCCGTCCTTCGCGGCGGTGAGCCAGGGCGCCGGCCAGGTTGATCGCCGTCGTGGTCTTGCCATCTCCGGCGGACGGACTGGTGACGGCCACCGTGCGCAGATCGTCGCCGCCTCGCGCCTCGATGGCATAGCGCAGCGCGTTGTAGGGCTCCGCTTCCGGCGACGAACGATGCCGTAGCGTGACGAGATGCTCGTCGACGTTTTCGGGCTGGACATCGATCACGTTGGGGATCACGTTGGGTATTGGGGATCACGTTGGGGATCACGTTGGACGCGAGGCTCGGAGACATCATCTGCTCACGACTGAAACCGGCTGTGACCTCGTGGCTTCCGTCTTCAGGCGGAAGCCGGAAACCCGCTGCAGCCTTCCGCTTGCAGGCGGAAGCCACGCGAGCAGGTCGTGTCGACGGGATCCACGGCGTCGCACTCGATCTCGACCGCCACGCTGCGCTGGAGGAGCTCGACGGAGAGCACCAGCAGTCCCTGTTTCGGCCGGTTGCGGACGAGAATGCCCTCGACACCGGCCAACGGCCCCTCGGTGATGCGGACGCGCTGGCCCTCGCGCAGGTACGGGTACGGCGCGACCGCCAGGCCGCTGTTGCCGACTCGCTGAATCGCTCCAATCTCGTGGTCGCCGATCGCGCTCAGACTGTCCCAGCGCTCTCCCAGGATCCGGACGAGCCCGCGGGCCTTCATGATCTCCACGTAGCTGCGCTTCTCAATCGCATGGCGGACGAACAGATAGCCAGGGAACATAGGCTTCGGAATCACGCGCCGCACGCCGCCGCGGCGCGACCACTCGCCTACGGTCGGAAGGAAGGTCTCGAATCCCTTCGCCGCCAATTGATCGCACACGAGCTGTTCGCAGTGGCTGTTCGTCCAGAGCGCAAACCACCGCGCGTCGTCCATTGCCAAGGCTTCGCCCCCTTCGGTTGAGGTCCCTCACTTTCGAGCGACCCAACCACCTGAACCGTCTCGTGACGCGTGACTCTCCGCGAGCTCGGCGGGTGGCCATCGCCACCTGAAAGGCTCGCGTCGATTGCGTTTGTCTAAGATACGGGGGAGTTCACAAGAAGAGAATCACACGCAGGTGACTAGCGGGAGTAGCCCAGTAGGAGGAGGGGATAGAGTTCTAGAGTTCTAAAGTTCGTTAAGGGCGGCGGGAATGCCCGATCCGCGCGCTCGAGGCGATAACCCGACACGACGACGGCGAAAGTTGACTGCCGGCGCCGCTCCCGCACCACCGGAGCGGCTTTGATGCACCCTCGACCGACGAGGCAACCTCCGAGCTCGGCGGCTGCCGGGGGCAGTGAGATGACGATCGCGATGGCCGTATCCCCGGCAGCCGGATGCGCGGCCCGGATCACGGTCTCGGCGGCACTGATGCTCTCGGTCAGACCCGCGCGCCACCGGATCTCGCCATCGGCCCGATACCACACGGGAAGCCTCAGCGTGAACCGCCGAGCGCCACGCGGCTTGCGGAGTTTCGTCCGTTCGCGTCTCACCATTTCAATGCGCTCGCTCGACCGGCGACGGCCCATTCCGTCAGCGACGAAGAACGCAAATCAAGATACCACGAAGCACGGGGTGATTCATTGGAGAATCACCCGCGTCGTGTATTCGGTGACGATGGGCTGTGTCGTTTTTACCGTGCGGCTCGCGCGAGCTGGTGAGCCGTGCCGCTAGCAAATGCTGGCGATCGCCGGGCGTGCCTCCGCCATGCGGACGGTCTCCCGCTGCGGCTCGGACTCAGCGGCGTGAACCAGACCGCGTTCGGTCGCGATCATCGCGAGCTCGAGCCGGTTGGAGACCCCGAGCTTCTCGAACATGCGGGTGAGATGGTGCTTGATGGTCTGCGCGCTGATGCCGCATTGACCGGCGATCTCCTTGTTCGAGCACCCGGCCGCAACCATCGTCAGCACCTGACGCTCGCGTGGCGTCAAGCCGTACGAGAGTCTTCCTCCGGCCGCGCTGGACGATTCGATGAGCGGGCGTACGGTCTCCAGCAGATCGCTGACCAGCGTCTGGCCCAGCCAGTAGCGGCCCGCCATGACGCACATGATGGCTTCGAACAGCACTTCCGTGGTGACGTCCTTCAGCAGGAGGCCATGGACTCCCAGGTGAACGGCCGTGAGCAACTGGGTCCGATCGATTGTTCCCGCGAGCAGGATCGTCCGGACGTTGTCGCGGCACGTGCCCAGCTCGCGCAGCGCTTCGAGACCCGACATGCGCGGCATCGACAGATCGAGCAGCAGGAGGGCCGGCCGGACCGACCGCACGACTCTGACGGTCTCTTCACCGCTCCCGGCTTCCCCCACGACCTCGAAGCCCGGGCCGACGTCCACGCCGTACACGTCTTTGATGACCGCGGCCGGCACGGCGAGCAACTGACGCAGGCTCGCCCGGAAGAGGCACTCGTCATCCGCCAGCACGACGCGGACCGCGCGATCGGATCCACCCGCCGCGCCCGCACGTCCGCCGGGGCCCTGAGTACAAGTCAACGCCATGGTCAGTGCACCCGGCTACTGGCCGTGCCCATGACGGCGTGAAGGGCGCTATTCAGTTCTTCGAGCGTGAACGGCTTGGAGATGACTCCCTTGAATCCGTAGTCGCGGTATTCCGTCATCGCCGGATCCTGCGCGTAGCCGCTGACCACGATGGCGTTCACTCCCGGATCGACCTCGCTGAGCAACTCCATCGCCTCCCTGGCGCCCGCGCCGCCCGGCACGATGAGGTCCAGGATCACCGCGTCGAACGGCTCGCCGGTCTTCAGCGCGTGCGCGTACTGTTCGACCGCCGTCCGGCCGTTGTCGACGACGGCGACGTCGTGCCCGAGAAAGGTGAGCATGTTGACCGCCAGCAGGCGGATCGAGGCTTCGTCGTCCATCACGAGAATGCGGCCGGGCCCTCCGCCCATCCGCGGCGTGACCCGCGCGGGCGGCTCGAGCGCGAGCTCGCAGCTGGTCGAGGCCGGAAGATTCACCCGCAGCGTGGTTCCGTGCCCGGGCTTCGACTCCACGGAGACGGAACCGCCGTGGTTCTTGATGATGGAGTACGACGTGGCGAGACCGAGACCGCTGCCTTTCTGCTTCGTGCTGAAATACGGATCGAAGATCCTGCCGAGGTTCTCTTCCGGAATGCCGATGCCCTCGTCGGCGACGGTAATCCTGACGTACCGCCCGGCGTCGGCACTTCCTGCGTGCGGCCCCGGCGCGCCCGGCTCGACGACGTTCTCGGCGCAAATGCGGATCGCGCCGCCGTGGGGCATCGCCTGCTGCGCGTTGATCATCATGTTGGTGAACACCTGCACGAGCTGCCCCTCGTCGGCCGACACCGACCAGAGCTCCGGCGCGATCTCGAAGGTACAGCTCGCGTTGGATCCTCGGAGCGCGAGGCCGGCCGACTCCTTGAGGATGCGGGGGATCGCTATGGTCTTCTTGACGGGCGCTCCACCTCTGGAGAACGTCAGGAGCTGCCACGTCAGCTGACGCGCGCGAACGCAGGCTTGTTGAGCCTGGTCGAGCGCCCGCATCGCCGGACCGGCCGGCATCGTCGCGCGCGCCATCGAGACGTTGCCCATGACGGCCATCAGGATGTTGTTGAAGTCGTGGGCGATGCCTCCGGCCAGAAGCCCGAGCGAGTCGAGCTTGCTGGCCTTGGCCCGCTCCTCGCGCATCTTGAGCGCGTCGGTGATGTCGCGGAACGCGACGACCATCCCGATCGTCCGGCCGGCCGCATCGCGAAGCGGCGCGGAGATCTCTTCGATCGGCCGCTCGGAGAGGTCACGAGCGACGAGCACCGCACTGTGCGTCAGGCTGGGCTGCCCGGCGTTCCAGGCCACTTTCGCGACGGAGTTGTCCCGCCGCTCCCGGGTTTCGGGATCGAAGCTCCGGAACACCGCGCCGAACGGCTTCCCCGCGGCCTCCTCCTGGGTCCATCCGGTCAGTCCCTCGGCGACGTTGTTGATCGAGAGCACGTTCCCGTCCAGATCCGTCGCGATGACGCCGTCGCCGATGCTTCGCAGCGTGACGGCGAGGCGCTCCTTCTCGTCCGCGAGCGCACGCTCCGCCCGCCTGCGCCTGCAACAGCGCCTCGATCGTCTCGCTGTGCAGCTTCTGCGTCTCCTCGACGTGCCGCCGCTGGTCCTCGATACGCCCGAGAAAGACCTGATAGGTGCGATAGGTCAGATACACCGGCGCGAGCATCAGGATGGCCATCCAGTGATCGCCGCGCTCGATCACCACCGCGCCCATTGCGCCGGCGGCCCCGGCCACCATGAAGCTGGGTCCGCTCCAGAGGAAGCTGTCGTGCCACACCCTCCACGCGTTCTGGCGCGTCGACAGCGCGATCGCCCCGGCGACCAGGCCGGTGTTGACGAAGAAGTACGTGGCGCTCACGCCGACGAGCGCCTTGGGCAGCGACGACACCTGCAACAGCCCCGGCGCGCCGTGGAGCCACAGGTAGACGAGGCCGGTCGCCTGCATCGTGACCGCTTCGGCCGCCATGCTGAAGATGGTGCGATACGGCGGATACGGCCGCTTGACGTTGAAGGTGCACTGCGTCCAGGCGCCGGCCACGGCGACGACCATCGCCTGCTGCGGTCCCAGCAGCATGAGCGCCATGAGATCGGCCGCGCAGGAGACCGAAAGCGTCGAGCCGCTGCTCGTGTGGAGAGGAAGATTGACCTTCCAGGCCGACGTGATGCACGAGAGCGCGATCAGCGCCGCAAACGACGGCGCATCAGGAATGGTGGTGGGAAAGAACTTCACCATCAGGAAGAGCGCCGCCGGCGATGACGGCGGCGGCATAGAGCCGGGCCAACAGCGGCAGCGAGCGCCAGCCGAGGGCGTTGGTCGGAGACTCCTCGTCTGCCGCGCGGCGGCCGGCCAGATCGCGCAGGTATCCGAAGGGATTGGGAAAGAAGGAGGTCTGCATGGGCTAGCTCCCCCGCTGCAGTTCGGTTCACTGCAGCTCGGGTTCTGCCAGACCACATCCTCGGGTCCCGAGGTGCCCCACACCACCGTGTCCTCGTCGTAGGTGGAGGTGCCCCACACAACGGTGTCCTCGTTGTCGTCGGACGTCCCCCACACGACCGTGTCCTCGCTGGTATCGCTGCTGTCCCAGACGATGGCCTCGTCGTCAGGCGACCAGCTCGTGTTCTGGCAATCGGCGCCGCCGCACGCCGGGCCCCACACGATGTTGACGGAGTTGCCGCTGCAGCCGGGGTCCGAACAGAGCGTTCCCCAGGTACTCGTCCCGGCCTCCTCGCAGTCGGCCGTCGCGCACAAGACACCCCACGTGGTCGTCTGCCCTCCAGGTATCGTCGCGGTCCCCCAGACGACGGTCGTTGCCCACGCATTGGCCGTGGCCGTCAGCCGGCCGCCTCGCACGCGTTGATTGCCCCAGATCAGCTGCCGGCTCCATCCGGCCGTTGCCGGGTACGCAGCGGCAGGCGGCCCGGCGAGAAAACGGGCGAGCTCGACGGCGCCGCGCGTGTTGAGGAATCCGGCGCCCTGCGAAAACGAGTGATAGCCGTCGTACTTCTCCGCCGTGTACTGCAGCACCGCTTTGACGGCGTTCGGCGTCAGGGCCGGATTGGCCTGGAGCATCAGTGCCACCGTGCCGGCCACAACCGGCGTGGCCTGGCTGGTACCGCTCAGGCTGAGATAGGGCGGATACGCCGAAGGGGAACTGCCGTTCAGCAGGTACGGCGACTTGGATGCGAACAACGCGCTGCCCGGCGCGCTCAGCGATTCGATCCCGACACCCGGCGCCACGAGATCGGGCTTCGCGGCCCGATCGATCGCCGTGGGACCACGCGAGCTGAATGCCGCGACCGTGTCGTCGGCGCGATCGACGGTCCCCATGTGACTGGAAGCCCCGACGGTCAGCACCCAGGGAGCATTGCCCGGCGCCGTGATGCCGCCATATTGGTTCCGGCCCTGGGAATCCCTGCCGGCGTTGCCGGCGGCCGCGACGACCACGATGCCCCGCTCGACCGCCTTCCTGGCCGCAAGCGTCAGGAGATCGGTGTGGTACGACTCGAACACGCCGGCGGCGACCGACAGGTTGGCGATCCGGATATTGAGATCGTCCTGGTGAGCGACGACGTAGTCGAGCGCGGCAATCACGTTGCTGATGCGGCCGCGCCCGGCCTGATCGAGAACCTTCAGCGCAATCAGGCGCGAGCGCGGGGCGATGCCGGAGCGGGCGCCGTTGGAATCGAAGCCGTCGCCGGCGACGATGCCGGCGACGTGCGTGCCGTGTCCGTAGTCGTCGTACGGCATCGTGCGGCCGTTGACGAAATCGACGAACTGATCGACGCGCTGAGATCCGAGGCCGTTCTGAGACAGATCGTCGTGCCACGGCGTGATGCCGGAATCGATGACCGCCACGCCGACGCCCGACCCGTCATAGCCCGTGGCCTGCCGCACGGCGGTCGCACCCACGGTGGCCCCCGTCCGCTCGGTCGCGCCGAGGATCAGCCGGTCCAGCGCGACGCGCTTCACGAGCGGACTGTTCGCCAGGAGCGGCAACGAGATGTTGGGGACGTCGGCGACGACGCTCTCGATGAGGGGCAGCTGGCGGCCGAGGACTCCGCCGAGTTGCTGGACGAGCAGCCGGACCGGTCCGATCGACGTGAGGCTGGTGGCGCGGACGATGACCTTGGAGCGTCCGGTGAAACTCGGAACGCGCTGCTGGAGCAGCGGATCGAGCTTGCTGAGAATCGACCCGGGTATCGGAATGGGGATCGACGGTGGCGGCAGCGGCGGGAGCCCGAACTGCGCCTCGGTCCGCGCACCGGATGACAGGATCGCGAGCAGCAACAGGAAACGACCGAAGGAACATCGTGCTTTTGGCCATTGCGAGACTCACTCGAGGAGCTGGTAATGCAGTGGTGCTGGCGGTCTGGCGAAGGGTCAGGTGGACACGTCGTGGAGACCCGCGCTCACAGTAGACGATGGTGCGCCAGGCAGGGGGCTCGTGAGAATCCCCCGAAGGTGACTACGGGTCGTAGCACCATCGGGGGAGCCCGCCGGGCCTGGACGCCGGGGACGCCTGTTCGGACCGGCAACTATGGGTTAGACGGCGGCGTCGTGGACGACCTGGGTCGCGACCATCGCAAGCTCGAGCCGGTTGCCGACCCCGACCTTGTCGAACATGCGGGTGAGATGGTGCTTGATGGTCTGCTCGCTGATCGCGCACTGCCGGGCGATCTCTTTGTTCGAATACCCGGCCGCAACCATGCTCAGCACTTGCCGCTCGCGGGGTGTGAGCGCATAGAGCGGCTTCGGGGCCATGTTGGACGGCTCGATGAGCGGGCGGACGGTCTCCACCAGATCGCTCACCAGCGTCTGTCCCAACCAGTACCGCCCCGCCATCACGCAGACGATCGCCTCGAAGAGCACCTCCGTGGTCACGTCCTTCAGGAGCAGACCCCTGACCCCCAGGTGCAGCGCCGTCAGCAGCTGCGTCCGGTCGATCGTTCCCGCCAGCAGGATCGTCCGGACGGGCTCACGGGACGTCGCCCAGTTCGCGCAGGGCTTCCAGCCCGGACATACGAGGCATCGACAGATCCAGCAACAGCAGATCCGGCTGGACGGACCGCACGATACTGACCGTCTCGATCCCGCTCCCGGCTTCCCCGACCACGTCGAAGCCGGCGCCGACGTCGACGCCGTAGACGTCCTTGATGACCGGGGCCGGCACCGCAAGCAGCTGGCGCAGGCTCGCCCGGAACAGGCACTCGTCGTCCGAGAGCACGACCCGGATCGGGCGATCGATCGGTGGCGTTCGAGAGGTGGCGGTCGCCGTCAATGTGGCCGAGCTCCTTCTGTGACGCGAAATCCTACAGAGACAATTCGACCCGCGGCGATTCAGGCAAATCTCGCGCCGGGTCAGCTCGTCCAGATTTGGCCGCTGAATACTTGGGGAGGGAATTCCGCCAGCATCCGCCTCAATCCATGAGCGGTAAAGGATTCGTACACTCGCGCATGACGCCGAATGAATCCCCGACACTGGGGATTCCGCCCGCGGTCAGATCCCATCGAGGAGGCGGTGATGGGTGGCGAACAGCGCCAGTTCGACCCGGTTCGAGGCCCCGGACTTATTGAAGATGTGGGTCAGGTGGGACTTGACGGTGTTCTCGGTAATCGCGGAGCGTTCGGCGATCTCCTTGTTCGTGCAGCCCGCCACGACCGCGCGGAGGATGTCGATCTCCCGGCGCGTCAGGCCGAAGGCTTTGCTCTGCCGCCGCGCGGCGTCGAGCTTCCGCAAACTCGGCAGGACGCCCGATATCTGCTCACGGCCCATCCAAAAATGGCCGGCCTTCACGCTCTGAATGCTCTTGAAGAGGACATCGGGCGCGGAATCCCTCGGCACCACGCCCCGGGCGCCCAGCTGCACGGCGCCGACAACATCCGGGCTATCGACCGAGTCGGTCAGGATGATCACCCGGACCGTGACACCCGACGCCGCGAGCTCGCCCAACGTTTCGACAGCCGGCCGGCCCGATTTCGTCAGCGCCAGCAGGAGAATATCGGGCTCGTGGGTACAGGACCAGGGTGACGGCGGCCGATTCACCGCCGACGCCGCTCACGGTGATGAGGTCCGATTGGGCCTCGAGCAGGCGGCGAAGGCCCTCCCGAAAGATCGGGGGCTCGCCGGCAATCACGAGGCGTACGGGATCGGCTTCGCTTTTCACGTCAGAGGTCCGGTCTCTGAGCGGGACGACGGGTCTGTACACACGCGGACCTCAGAACAGATCAGGTGTGCGGCCACTCCGTGCAGCGCGGATGACGATCGACTGATCCGTGCTTGCCTTTCTATCACGAAACGCGCCAACACAAGCTTCACCGGTCATGCAGAGGCGTCGGCGCGGGCGGCCCGTGGGCTCGCCCCCTCTGCAAGAACCGCGCACTCTCCTCGTGAGACGCGGGTTGACTTTTATCTCGCTGAGGCGATGTGCCTAGTCTGTAGACTTCTTTCGCCAGCGCCAGCAAGTCCGCCTTCGTCTGCGGTTTGTCCGGATTCGGCGCGTGGACCAGCACGTGCGCGTCGAAGTCGAGCTTCAACCGCTCGACGTTCTGGACGAGCGTGTTGATGGCCGGGGCCACCGGCTGATTCGCTGCCGGGATGTTGAAGTCGCCGGTGAAGAGGATCTTCTCCTTGGGCAGGAACGCGATCAGCATGCCGTCGCTGTGGGCGAGGTCCTTGACGTGGTGCAGCTCGATCGTCCGGGTGCCGCCCTTGAGGACCTTGCGGTCGCCGGCGCTCTCGACTTTGGGCTTCCGGTTCGCTTTGGCGAGCGCGTCCCCGACCAGCGTCCGCGGGGTGCTGAGCAACTTCTCGAGATAGTCTTCGTTGTTCTCGTGCGTGATGATGGTGATGCCTTCGGCCGCAAACGGCGCGAGCCCGCTGGCGTGATCGAAGTGCGCGTGCGTGTTGACGAGGTACCGGATCGGCTTGTTCGGAATCGCCTTCTTCGCTTCCGCGATCACCGCCAGGCCGCGCGCCTCGCTCTGACCGCCTTCGAGCACGACGATGTGATCGCCCATGTCGACAGCAAGCGCCACATAGCCGCCTGTGATCCGGTAGACGCCGTCGGCCAGCTTCTCTGCCTGCACCGCGGGCGCTGCGGGCGCTCCGCCAGGCGCCGCGCCGGGCCCGCCGCCACGTCCTTGCGGCGCCGGGGGCGTCAGCAACTGCGTGATGTTGTCCGGGTTCGCGGCGGCGCTCGTGATCGTGGCCTCGAACGACGTCAGGCCGGCTTGCTTCCGCACGATCTTCCCGGGGACCTTCAGCCCGCCGAAATCCTGGTAGCCGCTGTACGCGGTGTCGACATGGAGATCACCGGCAACCGGGTGCTCCACCCACGTCTCGACCCGCTCCACCATGTTCTGATCGTTGATGTAGCCGTTGAGCCGGTACGCCTCTCCGGATGGCGCCTTCTGAGCCGGCGACCACGACACGACGGTGAACGTCCGGCCGCCGATGCGTTGCGAGCGGGACGTCGCCTTGTTGGCCGCGGCGCCTTTCAGGAAGCCCCACGGGGTGACCCAGATCTCCAGCTGCTGCGTCCAGGCGGTGTTGGTCGCCGTGATGTTCTGATTGAGGGTTCCCGGTTGCGGCGGCGGCGCCCCCGGAATCGCCGGCGGCATCGTCGTGCCGGTGGCGCGCGAGGCGGGGACGGTGAGATCGATCGCGCGCGTGTAGTTCGTGATCGTCGTGATCGCCAACGGGCCGGCAATGGTCTTGCTCTGCCCGAAGTTGCCGGTCGTACGCCGATCCCGCGTAGGTGAGCGACTTCAAGTTGTCCGCGCCCATCGCCTTGGACGCGTTGCCGACGACGGCATTGGCATCCTGTGCCGCGGCGCCTGCCGACACGAAGGTCATGAGCAGGGCGAGTCGAGCAGCGTTTCTGAGCATACGTGCCTCCAAAAATCCGACAAAGTGCGCAGCTGAGAACGACGGTGCGTGGCCGGTAGTGGCCGGATTATACACGGCCCGAAGGGGGCCTCGGCCTGCCCTGAGCGAGCGCAGGGGATCAGGCGAGTCGAAGGGCGCTTCGCGCCTCGGGAGGGGCACCATCGAAGAAGCGCACAACGCCCGCAACAAGCACTGACGATCCCTCCAGAGACCGGGCGCGCTTGCACTCGGCCGCGCTTTGGCGTTCAATGCCCTCGTGTCCATCTACATCTCCCGTCGAGTGTTCCTCGGCCATTGCACGGCGATCGCCGCCGCCACGGGGCTGCCGCGTTGGTTTGTCGAGCAGGAGTTGTCGGCCTCCGCGCAGGCCCCACCCGCGCTGAGCCCCAACGATCGCCCGGGGATCGCGCTCATCGGCTGCGGCGGGATGGGCCGCGGCGACGCGAAGAGCGCCATGCGCTTCGGCAACCTCGTCGCGGTCTGCGACGTCGACGAGAACCACGCCGCGGCCACGGCGAAACAGTTCGCGGGCGCGGACAAGGCTCCCGCGCAGTTCACCGACTTCCGCAAGGTGCTCGAGCGGAAGGACGTGGACATCATCATCAACGCGACGCCCGATCACTGGCATACGCTCATCAACCTCGCGGCCGCCGGCGCCAGGAAGGACATCTACGCGGAGAAGCCGCTCACCCACACGATCGACGAGGGCAAGCGGCTCGTCAAGGCGGTGCGCAAGCACCGTGTCGTGCTGCAGACCGGCACGCAGCAGCGCAGCAACCGGCTGTTCCGGCTCGCGTGCGAGCTCGTGCGCAACGGCCGGATCGGCACGCTCACCCAGGTGACGGTGTTCGTGCCGGCCGGCCTGCGCGACGGCCCGTTCAAGACGAAGCCCGTGCCGGACGGCTTTCATTGGGACCTGTGGCTCGGCCAGGCGCCGCAGGTGGAGTATCTCGAGGAGCGCTGCCATCAGACCTTCCGCTGGTGGTTCGACTACTCGGGAGGCCCCGTCACCGACTGGGGCGCGCATCACAACGACATCGCGCGATGGGCGATTGGACAGAACGGCCCGACCGACATTCAGGCGCGGGCGTTGACCGAGCCGATCGCCGGCGGGTTCACCACGCCGTCGGAGTTCGAGGCCACGCTCACGTGGGGGAACGGCGTGACGCAAGTCGTCAAGACCACCCGGGACGACAGCCCGTTCGGCGCCGTGATCAACGCGGGCGGCCAGCGCAACGGGGTGAGGCTCGAAGGCACGAACGGCTGGATCTGGGTGAACCGCACCAAGATCGAGGCGAGCGACATGGCGATGCTCGACACGCCGTTGACCGACCCGGCCGTCCGTCTCGAGGTCAGCGACGATCACATGGGGAACTTCTTCAACGCCGTCCGCACCCGCACGGATCCGATCAGCCCCGTTGAGGACGGCCACCGGTCCGCGACGATCGGACACCTGATCGTGATTGCGCTCCGCACCGGCCGCGCGCTGCACTGGGACGCCTCGAAGGAGAAGTTCGCGGGCGACGGTGACAAGGACGCGAACGCTCACCTGGCGCGCAAGATGCGCAAGCCGTACGACTACGGCTTCGCCGGCTGATCGCGCGATCATCGCGTTCCTGAATTCCTTCGTCATCTTCCCGACGGACGACTAGTTCGACTTTGTCAGAATCTGAAGCCCGGGAATCCGCGAGCGAGCGGCGTCGTCGGCCGCCGCCGCTCCGCACGCCGGGAAATCGCTCCCGGCTCGTACCCTTTCGCTTCCGCGGCGACTAACGGGTGCGTGTGGACGACATCTGCCAGGCGCACTGATGCGCCGGGCGTACAGGTTGGGCGACGCGGATCACAGGGGCGGGAGTCGCCGCGAGGAATCGCCGGGCGCGCTTTCCGGCTGCGCACTGCGGCGGCGTGCTCCGCATCGCGTCGGCCGCCGACCCCGCTCGCCCGCGCACAGGTCCGCTGGGGAAGATCTGACAAGGTCGAACTAGGGCGGGACGCGATTCGAGGATTCAAGGATTCAAGGATTCAAGGATTAGTGATTAGGGATTCAGAGCCGCCCACGCGTAGAGGATCGTGAACGTCGCGAACAGCACCGTGAGCAGGGCGTAGCCGGCCTTCAGCCACCACGCAGTGAGGTGCTCTTTGACGTCGAACACGCCTTGCAGCACCACGCGGACGCCCCAGAAGACCGCGATGTACGCGCACACGCCGCGCGCGAGCCCGCTGCCGCCGGCGAGCTCGCGGGCATTCAGGATGCTCAGCAACCCGAACGCGACGATCGCCATCACGACGTAGCCGCCGTAGACCCAATACATCTGCCTGTGGAGGCGCGAGAGCGAGCTCAACTCCGTGCGCCAGTTCAAGCGGAACGGGACGAGCGCCGACGCGATCAGGACGCCGAGCTGCGCCACGCCGGCAAGGAAGAGCAAGCGGGCGAGAGCGTCCTTCGTCACAGTGCCCCCAGTGATCTCATGAAGGGAACGATTATCCGCTGCACGAAAGGCGGATGAAACAAGACGGGAGCCGGAACCACGAGGACGAGCATCGTGAACAACCAGCCGCGCGTGCCCTGATCCAGGCCGATCCCGCGGCCGAAGCGGCTGCGCTCGAAGAGCATGCCGAGACCCTGGGCGGCGAAGAACAGCGTCGGCCCGCCGTACCCGCCGCCGGCCGGGACCGAGATCACCACATCGTGCACCACTCCGCTGAAGAGGAAACCAGCGGCGATTCCCGCCTTCACACCCAACCGCCTGGTCATCGGACGAAAAAGAAACCGATGGGTCAGATCGCGGAAGGCCGTGTTCCACCGGCGCCCCCAGAACTCGCCGAGGCCGACCGAGACCACCGGTCTGTTCATGAGCGGCCGCGCGTCGACCCCGGCGCTCCGCCAGGCGCACGACAGTATGTGGAAGATCCCAAAGTGCAGCGCCAGCACGACACCGGTCATCCCCACCCAGCCGGCCGCATAGAGACTGTGAGGCGCGACGACCCTCGCAACGGCAAAGAAGAGCGCGGCGCCCAGCAACAGATTCCGGAGTCCGCTGAGCCATTCCTTGCGACCCGGTGGGCCGTCCGCGTCCGCACCGAGGAACGCGACGGCATCGAGGCCCGGCCAGGTCAGGAGGTACGCGGCGTGTCGCCACGCGGGCACGCGATCGACCGGCGTGCGCCGCCACGTGAGCCACTTGCATCCGCAGTAAATCGCGAACGCGAGCGTCCACATGACGACCCAGCGCGGCCAGCTCGAAGGCGCGAACAGGAGGACAGCCGGCGGCAGCAGCACGAGCGGCGGCCAGCCCCGCCACCAGCTCACCCGCGCGCGGTCGGCCGGGCTCACTGGGATCTGTGCCCTACAGAGATCAGGAGATCAGGAGACCAGGAGATCAAAGGCGCAGCGACGCGCTGATCGTCCTCGCGGCGTTGGAGACGCGCCGGGCGGTTGCGGCGTAGCGGCTGATCGGAAAGCGCGTCATCGGCGCCGAGATGCCGATCGACGCCACGATCGCGCCGTCCTCGTCGCGGATGGGGGCCGCGACGCATCGCACCTCCTCCACGTCCTCGCCGTCGTCGATCGCGAAGCCGCGGGCCCGGGTCCGCGTGCAGACCTTGGCCAGCTCGGCGACCGAGCCGATCGTCCGCGCGGTGTGGGCCGGGAGCGTCGCGCTTCCGAAGAGGGCCCGCAACTCGGCGACCCCGAGGTCCGCGACGAGAGCTTTCCCGTGGGCCGCGCAGTGCAGAGGCACGAGCTCGCCTGTCTGGCCGAGCACCGTCACGATGCGGTTGGTGGGCGCGCAGTGATCGATGAACAGCGCGTGCGTGCCTTCACGGACGGCGAGATGCGCGGTTTCACCGGTCGTGCGGCTCAGGCTGCGCAGCTGCTCGCGGCAGAGCGTGATCAACATGTTCTGGCCGTACTTCCGCGACAGCCGCCAGACCGACGGACCCAGGATGTAGTCCTTGCGGCCGCTCGGGCTCGCCAGGAAACGGCGCCGCTTGAGGGTGTTGGCCAGCCGGAAGACGCTGCTGCGATCGATGCCGAGCAGCGCCGTCAAATGCTTGAGGGGCACCGGATCGGTCGAGTCCGCGACCGCCTCCAGGATCGAGAGGCCGCGGCCCAGGCTCTGGATGGACGGTGTTTCCCGGCTGCCGCGTTTCTTCATGTGCTGGTTCTACGCCGACGGCTCGGCCCGGGCAGTGGATTTGAGCTGAGAGAGCATACCCAATTCACCGTGGGCCACCAAACCGGCGCCTGCTCACGGTGCGCCGCCGCTCTCCTTCTCGTAACGATCCAGGGTCCGGCGAAGTTGATCGGCCTGCCAGCCTTTCGGGAAACGCCGCAGCCCTTCGTGGATCGCGGCCTTCGCGCGGTTCACGTCCTTCATGTTCCAGTATGCGCGCGACATCGTCTCGAAGGTCAGCGCGAGGTTGTAGTCGCTGACGTCCGGCCCGCGCTCGTCCACGAGCCGCTGGATGATCCGGATGGCGGCCTCGGGCTCGCCGCGCGAAACATACGCGTCGGCCAGGTCCCGGACCATAGTCCCGGCGGTGTCCCCGACTCGACAGTTGGCGCACGTGTCTGTCCGCTGGTTGTAGAGAAGGAAATGGTCCACACCGAACTCGAGCAACGGCAGGCGATCGCCGGGATCGGCAACGAAAGCCATGAGATCGATGCCGAGCGCGACGAGGTGTTCATCGCCAGGGTGGTCGAGAATCGCTTGATACGTCAGCTTGTAGAAGCGCCGCCGGCTCGATTCGTCGTGCCCCGCCGACTGCCACATCGCCGACAGATCGCCGAACGAATGAATGGCGAGCGGCGTGGGAGGGACGAGGTCCCACCACGCGGGCTTCTGAATGGCCTGCTTCCATGCGGCAAGGAAGGCGGCCTCCTTGTCCGACCGTTCGGCGGTGATCCTCCGTCGCGTCGCCCGGCTTGCCGTGTCGGCCGGCGGCGGCCGCGGCTTGTCACGGACCACGAATCGGGAGGTCCAGGCCTGCACGCCCGCGTCGTGCGTGATGAAGTCTCCGACCTGGCGTCCGCCTTTCCGCGCGGAGATCGCGAACTCGTAATAGTGTCCGTCCGGCGAGTACGGCAGACGGAGCGTGACCGCTGCCTTGCGAGTCGTGCCGCGGACAACGTCTGGCCCCCGTTCGTACGGCGTGTCGCGGGTGTTCTGGATCACGTAGCGGTACTCCGCCCCTTCCGCGACGGCGTTCCACGTGAACGTCACGAGCGCCGAGCGTGAAGTCGATCGTGAACCAGGTTCGATCGCCGGCTTCTCCGACCACGGCCGGGTCAGCATCCCGTCCATGTTCCTGTTGTTATCCCAGGGCGACGTGACATGGATCAGCTTCGGAACATCGACGCGGAGCACGGCGGGGGCGTCGGCGCTGACCTCGAAGGGGTGGAACACGTCGTAGTCGCCTGGAAAGCGGCCGGGATTCGTTCCGTTCTCGTCGATCTCGATGTGGAGCGTGTAGCGGCCCGGCGCCGGTCGCTCCATGACGTATCCGTCCGTGGCGGGGTCAGGGGTAATGCGGCAGCCAATCCACTTGTGGCTGTTTCTATCGAGACAGGTAAAGTCGGGGGCGGCCGTGATCCGCAGCGGCTTTCCATCGAAGAGCAACTGCACCGGGATGTCCTGACCGGCCGCAAGCGTGGGCGTTCCCAGCAGTGCGAGCAGCACGAGCCGATGAAGGTAGGCTCCAGTCATAGTGTCCCCCGCAGCAACGGGAGTGCCGATCCACTATGAAGGCGCCATCGACGAAAAGCCGAGTCATCAGTCCTTTTGGGACGTGCCAGCCTGGAACGCGACAGACGGATCTGTAAGGGAGGTCAGTCGCACGATGCCGGGGGGCACCGTGAGGTGACGGCCGCTATCGGAAGCGCAGGGCGGTCGCCGCGTCGGCCGGCGTCACCGCGGGAATCTCGATCGTCCTCACCAGCGACTTGCGCCGATCGATCGCGAACACCGTCCGCGTGCCGTCCTTCGCCCACGAGAACGCCTGCCCTTCGACCTCGAGCTCGATGGTCGCGATGTGAATCAGCGTCGGGCCCATCGCCGGGCGGGCGACGACATACATCTCGGGGCGGTTGTGGCCCAGCAGGTAGAGCCAGCCGTCAGGACCGATCGCGCCTCCCGAGGCCGCGCTCGGGGCCATGCGATCGATCGTGCTCTGCGGGAACAGCCAGCCGCCGTTCCGGCGCCACTCCGAATCGAACGTGGCGACGCTCGAGAACGTGTGGTCCTTGAACTTGACGCCGCCGTTCTCGTCGTAGTGCGCGAACCCGGCGATCCAGCCGCCGTCGTACCGATCCATCCACGTGAGCGATCCTTCGTCGCGCATGCCGAAGCTGTGGCTGCTGACCGGATCCAGCGAGGAGGCGTCGAAGACCTCGAGCGACGACCCCATCGGCGTCAGCGGATAGTTCGAGTTCGCGCACCACACGCGCCCGTCGTCGGCCAGGCAGCTGTTCAGGTGCCGGATGAGGCCGTTCGGCGGCGCGTCCCATCGATCGACGCGCTGCCCCGAGGCGATCTCGTATTTCGCGAGGACCGTGTTGTTCACCGGATAGAAGAAGCGCGCGTCGGCGGCCACGCCCTGGGCGGCCTCCGGCACGTTGTAGACGCGGAGCGTCCGCGCCGTCAGCCGGGGCACTTCAGGGGCGGACGCGTCTCGATCGCCCGGCGAAGGCTGCGCGCCGGCAACCGGCCGCTCGGGCTGCGCCGACCTCCGCCGGGAAGCCGTCATGGTCCACACGCCGACGAGGCATATCAGGGCGACGCCGGCGGCCGCGAGGGAAAGACTCCGCACGCGACCACTCTAATGCAACTGTGCGGCCGTACGCTTCCGTGGCTATCGCGGCGAGGACATGATCCCGAACGGAAGGCCCTGCGGTCCAGGAGAATCGGGAGAACATCCCCTTGCCTGCCCGCTCCTTCTCGGACAGAATTGCCCGTGCCCCGCCTCCAGCGCATCGCCCACGACTCCGCGCTCGGGCGCTGGCAGTTCTGGACGCTGACGCCGCGGGCGCCGCTCGCGGGCGCGGTCCAGATGCTCTGGGCGCTCGACGGCGAGGACGCCTACACCCGCGAGCGACTGCTCCCGCGCGACACGATCGAGCTGCTCATCAATCTCGGGGAGCCGCACCGGCTCCTGCCACGGCCCGGCGCCGAAGGGCGCGGCTTCAGCGAGTCCTGGATCGCCGGGCTTCAGGACTCGTGGCTCGACATCGAATCCCCCCCGAACGCCAAGTTGATCGGCGTCCGTTTCCTGCCTGGCGGCTGCCATCGCGTCTTCGGACTCGCCGCCGGCACGCTCTTCGGACGCGTCGTCGATCTGGACGACGTCGTCGGGCCCGATCGCGAGGGAGTGGCGCGCGCGGCTGCTCGAGGCGCCCGACATGGAGACGCGATTGAGCCGGCTCGAAGCGTGGATGACGGAGCGCCTCGTCTCCGTCGATCGCACCCTGCACGGCGCCGTGGCGCTCGCCCTTCACGAGCTCGGGCGATCCCATGGATGCACGCCGATCCGCGCGGTCGCGCAGGAAGCCGGCGTCAGCCACAAGCACCTGATCGATCGGTTTCGGACCGAGGTCGGACTTACCCCCAAGACGTTCGCGCGCGTGCTGCGATTCCAGGCGCTGCTGCGGCACGTGCACGCCGGAGGTCAGTCGTGGGCGCGCTGCGCGCACGGGCTCGGCTTCTTCGATCAAGCGCACCTCAACCTCGAGTTCCGCGCCTTTGCGGGACACACGCCCACGGAGTTCCTGCGCGCCCGCGGTCCGGACGGCGACAGCATCGTCCTCGACGATGCGTGCTGAGCGACCGGGCGCGCTCGTCGGGGTCAGGTCATGAACATGACGTCGGCTTGCCAGCCGTAGCTCATTCGCAGTCGGGGCGGCCCACCTTCGCCAAGGCTACGGTGGGCAGCCTTCGCCTGCATTCATGAGCGAAGGCTGGTGAATATTTTCCAAGACGTCTGAGCCGGCAGCGGACAGACTGGGACCCACCTGCGCAAGATTCACGTCACGCAGCACCGGTTGGCGCGGGCAACGGCACCGAACCACTTGTGGCTTCCGCCTTCGGGCGGAAGGATGCGGCGGACGCTGACTTCCGCCTAAAGGCGGAAGCCACGAGAGGATAGGGCGGAAGCCACGAGAGGATAGGGCGGAAGCCACGAGAGCAGCGGAAGGAGCAACATCCGTGGGTGACCGACATCACGTCCGGGCGATTGTCGTCTGCGTGCTGGTCCTGGCGAGTTCCGTCGGCTGGCGCGGACACGCTCAGATCAAAGCGCGGACCGAAGCGCCTCTCCCGGCCGCGGCCGAGCGCAGCACGCTCTATCTGGCCACGATCGCTGCCGCGGAAGCCGGGCTGCGCCTCCACGAAACGGATCGAGTGAAGCACTGGCTCGCGGAGGCGCCCGTCGAGCACAGGGGCTGGGAGTGGCGCTATCTCTACGCGTTGTCGGATCGGAGCGAGGCGACGTTCGCCGCACCGGGCGGTGCGATCGCCGACCTCAGCGTGAGCCCCGATGGACGGCTGCTGGCGACCGGCGCCGCGGACGGGACGGCGTCGTTGCTGGATGCGAGGAGCGGGGCGACGATCCGTACGCTGACCGGTCACACCGCGTCCGTCTGGTCGCCCGTTTTCTCGCCGGACGGCCGACGGCTCGCGACCGCGTCGTCGGACGGCTCGGTCCGCGTCTGGGACGTGGCCGGCGGCAGCCAGTTGCGGATGTTTCCGGACAACGGGCGTGGCGTCGCGGCTGTCGCGTGGCACCCGGTGCTGCCGCACCTCGCCGTGAGCTCGTGGAACCGCTCGAGCGAGCGCGGCGTGTGGGGAACCATCAACGTCTGGGACACCGAAACCGGGCTGAGCGTCCGGCGCTTCGAGCACGGCGTCAAACCGATCGGATCGATCGCGTTCAATCACGACGGTTCGCTCGTCGCCGCCGGGACATGGGACTACGACGTCGTCATCTGGGAGACGAAGAACTGGACGGAGAAAGCCAGGCTCTGGCCGCCGAAGAACGCGGACTACAAAGCGGTGCGGGACCTGACCTTCTCTCCAGACGGCAGCCGCCTCGCCGTGTCTTATGCCGATGGGCGGGCCCGCATCTGGCACGTGGCGCGCGCCGAAGTCGAACGCACGCTCTACACGCCCGCTGAAGGGCTGATCAAGGAAGCTGCACGACGTCACGTACCTTCCTGATGGCGGGCGGATCGCGACGGTCGGCGGCGACTTCACGGTGCGGTTGTGGGACGGCGCAACGGGCGACGCCATCGACGTGCTGCACGGGCACGAGCTCGCCGTGAACACCGTCGCGGCGAGCCCTGACGGCTCGCGTCTCTACACGGCGGACGCGGGCGGAACGGTCAAGGTGTGGGATCTCCAGGCCCTGGATCCGGCCCGTTCGGTCTGGCGGCTTCCCAAGAGCACCTACTCCCTGGCGCTCGATCCGAGTGAGCAGCATGCGGTGATGGCGAGCTGGGAAGGGTGGATCCGCGTCGTCGACCTCGCGACCGGAGTGGAGCGCCGATCGTGGCGGGGGCACGAGATCTCGGGTGTCGATGCGGCATGGAGCCCGAACGGCCGCTGGATCGCGACGACCGGCAACGACGGGCGCGTCGTGCTGTGGGACGCCGCGACCGGCAATCTGGTGAAGGAGCTCCAGGATCTCGACGGCCAGATCGCCAGCGTCGCATTCAGCCCGGACAGCTCGCTCGTGGCGGCGCCGGGAAGCGGTGGCGCCGTTCGCGTGTGGCGGGTGCCGTCCGGCGAGGAGATCGCCACGCTCAAAGATGGAAACATGGCCGCGCGCACCGTCGTCTGGAGCCCGGACGGCACGCTGGCGTCGAGCGGGACGGATGGCAAAGTGCGGCTGTGGAACGCGGCCGCGGGAACGCTTCGCACGACGATCGACACCGGAGCGGCTGGGACGCCGGTCGTCGCCTTCGATCGAAGCGGAGCGCGGCTCGCCATCGTCGCCGGCCGGACGTTTCGGATCTGGGATCCGCAAGCCGGACGATGGCTCCATGCGACTTGCCGCCGCGATCGGGATCGGTCCTCAGCCTGAGCTACTCGGCCGATGGCTCCCGCCTCGCGGCCGGCCTGGCGAGCAACGCCTTCGAGGTCTGGGATGCCGCCACTGGCGACATCATGCTGCGGCTCCCGTTCACCGGTCAGGGAACGTTCCTCGCGTGGACCCGGAACCAGGAATTGATTCTCGGGCCGCTCGACGGGACCGTGCGCGTCCTGCGTGCGGCCGGTTCGTCGCCGTCGCCCGGCAAAGCCAGATGACTTTCCCGTGGCGTCCGGCTTCAGCCGGACGACTTTCCGGTGGTGTCCGGCTTTAGCCGGACCTGTCTGAGCGCCCGTCCTATTCGCGCCAAAACCTGTTCCAGCCATCACCCGCCACACGTCTCATCAAGAGAATCGCGATCCGCGGCGTCAACGGCGACGTGCCGCGGCCCGTTCCGCGCGGAGGAGACGAACATGCGAAGCAGCAGGCACACGGTATCCGCAGTGGCTGGGGTCGTGGCGGCCGTCATCGTGGCGTGGACCGGTGGTTCAGCAGCGTCCGCTTTTCGTGCCGCCCCCGTTCAACCTGCCGGGTGTTGCCATGCCCGCCGCGCCAACAGCGGCGGCTCTCAACGGCTCACACGACCAACTGTTGAACGCGTACGCGAACCTGCCGGTCGCGTTCGTGGAGAACCGCGGACAAATCGACGAGCGGGTGCGCTACTACGCGCAGGGCCCGCGCTATGCCTTCTATCTCACGCGAGACGAGCTGGTGCTTTCGTTCATGAACGCCGAGCCGGCGAAAAGCGCTGTCGCGATCTCGCTGCAGTTCCTCGGGGGCAACCCCCGGGCCGTGCTGGGAGACGAACGCGCACCGGGCGAGGTCAATTACTTCCGCGGCAACGATCCGGCGCGCTGGCACAGAGCGCTCCCCCGCTACGGACAGATCGTGTATCGCGAGCTCTGGCCGGGAGTGGACCTGAGCCTGCGCGAGCAGGGCGGGACGCTGAAGTACCGAGTTCCGGGTGCGGCCTGGCGCGCGGATCGCGGACATCGGTCTGGCCTACCGCGGGTCGAACGGCCTTGTGCTGGACGACGCGGGCGCGCTGCTGATCGAGACGGACATGGGCGTGCTGCGCGACTCCGCGCCGGTGGCATATCAGACGATCGCCGGCGCGCGTGTGCCGGTCGAGAGCCGCTACGTGCTGCAGGCGGAGAAGGCCCGCTACGGTTTCGCCGTCGGCAGTTATCGGGCCGACCAGGAGCTCGTGATCGATCCGGGCGTTCAATACGCGACCTTCCTGGGCGGGGCGAGCCACGAACTTGCCACCGGCATCGCGGCAGATGCCGCCGGCAACGCGTATGTCGTGGGCACGACGCAGTCGCCCGGATTTTCCGACACGGCCGGGCTCGTTCAGGCGAACAGGCGCGACGAGCAACTTCTCGGACGTCTTCGTCACGAAGTTGAACGCGGCCGGGACGGCGCTCGTGTACTCGACGTTCATCGGCGGCGGCAACTTCGACTTCGGACGCAGGATCGCGATCGACGCGGCGGGCAACGCCTACGTGACAGGTCAGACGAAATCCTCCAACTTTCCGACCACCGGCGGCGCCTTCGACCGGACGTTCAACATCGCCAACTGCCCGCGCTGCGGGATCGACCAGTACGACACCTTCGTCACGAAGCTGAACGCGGCCGGTTCCGCCCTGGTCTACTCCACGTTCCTCGGTGGGACGGACATCGACGACGCTCGCGGGATCGCGGTCGATGGCGGGGGCAATGCCTACGTGATCGGCGAGACGACGTCGCGCGACTTCCCGACAACGGCCGGCGCCTTCGACAGGATCCACAACGGCGCGTACGACGTCTTCGTCGCCAGGTTCAATGCCGCCGGTTCGGCGCTCGTCTACTCGACCTATCTTGGCGGCGTGCAGGTGGACGACGGCGAACGTATCGCGGTCGATGCGGGTGGCAATGCGTACGCGATGGGCTTCACGAGCTCCGCGGATTTCCCGACGACAGCCGGCGCCTTCGACACGACGGCGAACGGGGCGTTCGACGTCTTCGTGACGAAGCTGAACCCCGCGGGCTCGGCGCTCCTCTACTCCACGTACCTGGGAGGAGCAGGTTTCGACAGCGGTGGCGGCCTGACCGTCGATGCGGCTGGCAATGCTTACGTGTCCGGCGGAACCGGTTCGACCGACTTCCCGACGACGCCCGGCGCGCTCAGCACGGTTCCCGACGGCTCCGATGCCTTCGTCACGAAGCTGAACGCCGCCGGTTCAGCGCTCGCCTATTCAGCCGTGTTCGGCGGGACCGCAAGTGAAGGAGCCAGCGGCATCGCCCTGGATGCAGCCGGAAATGCCTGGGTGACTGGCGGCACCAGCTCCGCCGACTTTCCTGTCACCGCCGGGGCGGCCGACAGCTCGTTCAACGGCATGGCGGACGCCTTCGTCTCCGAGTTGAACGCCAACGGTTCGGCGCTGCTCTACTCGACCTATCTCGGGGGAACGCAGTCGGAGAGCGGCAACGACGTCGCCCTCGACTCGGGCGGCGACGTCTACGTCACGGGCCACACCTACTCGATGGACTTCCCCGCCACGACGGGCGCCTTCGACACGATCTTCAGCGGCGACACGTCGATTTTCTGGGGCGACGCCTTCGTGACGAAGATTGCCATGGACGCGGACAGCTCGACGCCTCCAGCGCCGCCCGCGATACCGCCCGCACCCGGCCTGCAGACGCCCTTCAACGGCGAGAGCGCAACGCAGCCCGTCGGCTTCGACTGGAGCGACGTGCCGAGCGCGGTGTCGTACACGCTGCAGGTGGACGACTCGAGCGCGTTCAGCGCGCCGCTCGTGCGCGACCTGACCGTCACGGCTTCGTGGTACGTGGCCAGCGGCCTGTCGACGACGCCGCACTTCTGGCGGGTGCGCGGCGTGAACTCGGCAGGGGTCGCCGGCGCGTGGTCGGCGGTGCGCAGCTTCACGCCTCAGGCGGCGCCCGACCCGCCGGTGTTGTCCACGATGGACACCAACCCCTCGACGGTCGTGGGCGGGAACGGGTCGAGCGGAACGGTGGTCCTGAGCGTCGGTGCGCTGGAGGGAGGCGCACTCATCAGCCTGTCGAGCAGCAACCCCGCGGTCGCCAGCGTGCCGGCTCAAGCAACGGCGCCCGCGAACAGCTTCACGGCAGGCTTTGCGATCGCGACCTCGCCGGTCGCGGCCACCACGACGGTCACCATCACCGGCGCCTACAACGGCACGACGAGAACCGCGACGCTCACGGTCACGCCCTCGGCGCCGGAGCCGCCTTCGGCGAGCCTGCAGAGCGTGTCGCTCGCTCCGGCAAGCGTCGCCGGCGGGTCGAATGCGCAGGGCACCGTCACCCTGTCGGGCGGTGCACCGCAACCTGGCGGCGTCGTATCGCTCTCCAGCAGCAATCCTGGCGCTGCCGCCGTGCCGCCCAGCGTCACGGTCCTTCCGGGCGCCACGAGCGCGACCTTCACCACCTCGACGACGGCCGTCAGCGTGTCGACGCCGGTGACGATCTCGGCGACTTACAACGGCACGACACCGGACGGCCAGCCTCACCGTGTCGCCGCCCGCGCCGCCGGCGCAAACCGCGACGCTGAGCGTCACCGCGACCGGTCGAAGTGGCGAGCGTGTGACGTCGAGCCCGTCCGGCATCAGCGTCGCCACCGGCAGCAGCGGCTCGGCGTCGTTTACGTCGGGGACGGCCATCACGCTGAGCGTCTCGGACGGCCGCGACGCCGTCTGGTCCGGCGCCTGTTCGAGCGGCGGCAGCAAGAGGAAGACGTGCACGTTCACGCTGACCGGCCCGGCCGCGGTCACTGCCAACGTGCAATGACGCGGTCCCGCGGAGGAATAGCCGGACCAATGTTTCAACCACAGATTTTTCTTTCTCCGTTTACTCCGTTAACTCTGTGGTGGATACCTCCGTTCTCTCCGCAATCTCCGTTCACTCCAAGCTACGACGGATCGCGCGAGCCTCGATCGACCCCGGGCGCATCGGCGATCTGCTTCAGCTCACCGTAGTCGAGCCACACCCAGTCGCAGGCGATGCACAGATCCATCACGATGTTGCCGGGGCCGTAGTACCGATCCACGGTCAGCGGGGCCGCGCACTTCGGACAGGTGAGCTGCCGCCGGAATTCAGCCGGCTCCGGTGGAATCGGGATCACCGGTGGACCCTGGGCCCACGAGCGCCGATGACGGACGATCTCGGCGAAGGTCTTGCGTGACACCAGCACGCCGCGGCAGGCAGGGCAGGTACTCCACTTGCTGCTTTTCCATCAGCGCCAGCACGAGCGGCAGGGCGCAAACGGGACACGACAAGGCCGGGTCGGACGGCCCGAGCACGCGGATGCCCTCGCTGTCCACGGTGTCCGGGAAATGGAACGTGCCGCAATGGCGGCAGCGGTAAGAGCCGTCGGGCAGGGACAGTTCCATCGGCGCGGCGCAGTTCGGACAGTTCACAAAGCCATCATCGCATAGTGCCGCCTGGTCGACGGAGCTCGCGCACGTGACCGGAAGCGCCATGGCGGCTGCCTGCCCGCCGTAGCCACGCACGACGTCAGCGGAGGTGGGAGCCGGACGCCACGTAATCGGGGGACGTGAGCTGGACGTCGCCGTACGGGTAGAATCCCGCGCGATGACGACTACATCTGCTCTTCGCTCCCCGTGGCTCCGTGTCCTGATGTGCGCGCTTCTGGCCGCGCCGCTCGTCGCGCAGACCCCACCCGGACCACCTCGCCGGCACCTTCTGATCCTCGTCGACGGCCTCAGGCCCGACTACGTCACCGCCGAGGTGATGCCGAACCTCACCGCGCTCGGCAAGCGCGGCGTCGTCTTCACCCGGCACCACTCGGTCTATCCGACGGTGACGCGCGTCAACGCCTCCTCGATTTCGACGGGCGCCTACCCTGAAACGCACGGCCTGCTGGGGAACACGGTGTTCTTCCCGAAGGTGGACCCGGCGAAGTTCCTCGACACCGCCGACCGCAACAACCTGCGTGAAGGTCGCGGAAGTCGAAGGCCGGCTGCTCACGGCCCGCACGCTCGGCGAATCACTCCAGGCGGCGGGGCGGAAGATGCTCGTCGTCAGCTCGGGGTCGAGCGGGTCCGCGTTCCTGAACAACCACACGGTGTCGGGCGGCGCGATCCTGCACTACCGGTACGCGCTGCCGGAGCCGCTCGCAGAGGACATGAAGACGCTCGGTCCCGCGCCGGCCGAGGGCGCGCCGGCCGGCGCGCTCGATCGCTACGCGGTGGACGCGTTCCTGAAGGTCGGGATTCCGCGCGTGGACCCGTCGGTGACGGTGATGTGGCTCAGCGACCTCGACTCCACCGCGCACGCGAAGGGCATTGGCGCCCCCGCGACGGTCGAGGTCCTCCGGCACGTCGACGGGGAGATCAAACGGATACAGGACGGCCTCAAAGCCGCCGGCCTGTTCGACAGCTACAACATCTGGGTCACGTCGGACCACGGCTTCTCGACGCACACCGGCGCCATCGATCTCGACACGGTCCTGAAGCCGTTCGCCGGCACGCTTCCCGATGGCATCGCCGCGCATTGTCGCGAGCGGCGGCGCGATCTACGTGCGCGACGGCGACCAGGCGGCGGTCACCTCGATTGTGGCGACGCTGCAGAAGACGGCGGGAGTCGGGGCGATCTTCACCCGCGCGGCGCAGCCGGGATCGTTCGATGGAAGCGTGCCGGGCACGCTGTCGTTCGACGCGGCGCGCTGGAATCACGAACGGTCCGCGCAGATTCTGTTCTCGCCGGACTGGACGGACGCGGCGAATGCGCACGGGATGCGCGGAACGGTCGCGTCCGGCGGGACCGCCGGGCACGGCAGCTCGAGCCCGTGGGACATCCACAACACGCTGATTGCCGCCGGGCCCGACCTGAAGCGGGGCGTCACGGTCGACACGCCGAGCGCGAACGTCGACTTCGCGCCGACCTTCCTGAGGCTGCTCGGCATGGCGATTCCGCCGTCCGTGCAGGGACGACCGCTCGAGGAGGCCCTCGTCGACGGGGCAGCCCTGGACGCGAACGCGGTGCGGACCACGACCCACACGGCGAGGACGCCGGACGGCACGTATGCGGTCACCGGCACGTTCTCGATTGTCAACGCAGGCGGGCGGAGGTACCGGTACTTCGACCGGACGGAGGTGGCGAGGAAATAGCCGGAGGCGAAAGTCGACCCCTTGGCGACCTCGGTCGGTCGTCACGCGCTCTGAGCTCGGACCGCGGCGCGATGCGTCGTCTGCCCCTACGCGCGGTGCGAAGTGAGTGCGCGCCTTCCTGAGCTTCCGCCGCCGACCTTGCGCGGCGTGCTCATGCGCTGGAATCCGTGCGTGTTCGTCGCCGCCGTTCCTTCCAGGGCTGATGGGTTCGAGGCCTTGCCTTCTTCGCGGGCGAGGCCTCGGCCGGGGCGGGAGGAGGCGCTCGTGCCTGCGGCCTCCGTCCGCGCGGCGCCGGGCCGCGTCCTCGTCCTGCCGAGACAGCACTGCTTGTACGTTTCCGGCCTGAGCCGCAGCGACAGGGTTCGTTCCGCCCGAGCTGTGAGCTGACCATCTCTCCACTCTAACCTACCTGTCGGCCATGGACCGCAGACCTGCGCCACCCCTGCCGTGAGGCATCGGCTCGACATGTCGCGGCGTGCGAAAACGGCCGTGAGCGTCTGTAGAATCGACCGATGACCCACCCGATTCTCGGCCTGCATCACGTCACCGCGACGGTCGACGATGCTCAGGCCGATCTGGATTTCTGCCTGGAACTGCTCGGCATGCGGCTCGTCAAGAAGACCGTCAACTTCGACAACCACGACGTGTACCACTTCTACTACGGGACCGAACGCGGCGGCCCCGGCACAATCTGGACGACGTTCCCGTACAAGGGCCGCGGCGTGCGCGTCGGGGTGAAAGGGGCGGGCCAGGTCGTGACGACGTCGTTTTCCGTGCCGGCCGCGTCGCTCGGGTTCTGGCGCAGCCGGTTGAACGGCCGCGGCGTGGACGCCCGCGACGTCGAGACCCGCTTCGGCGAAGAGGCCGTCCGCTTCGCCGATCCATCCGGGCTGTCGTTCGAGCTGGTCGCCGGCGATCGCGGACCCGCGGACGCCGTGGACCGGCAACGGCGTCGACGCGGGTCACGCCATTCGAGGACTGCACAGCGTGACGATGACGGTCCGCTCGCTGGGGCGCACGCTCGAGCTGATGACCGGCCTGCTCGGCTACCGGGTCGTCAACGAGGCCGGGAACCGGACGCGCGTGGCGGCGGGCGGCGACGGCCCCGGCCACGCCATCGACATCGTCGTCGATCCCGATGCCGAAGCGGCGGCAAATGGTCTCGGCACGGTGCACCACGTGGCGATGGCGATTTCGACCGACGACGAACAGCGGCGGCTCCGTGAAGAGTTGCTGCGCCTCGGCTTGAAGGTGACCGACATTCGGGACCGCTGCTACTTCAACTCGATCTACTTCCGCGAGCCGGGCGGCGTGCTGTTCGAGGTCGCCACCATCCAACCGGGATTCACCGCCGACGAGGACGTGTCGTCGCTCGGACGGGCGTTGAAGCTGCCGCCGTGGGAGGAACAGCACCGTGCGTCGATCGAGGCGAACCTGCCGCCGGTGGAGTACCGCTGACGTGGGGCCGCATGCCGGGCAGCCAGTCGTCGAAGCCGGAGCGCCGCTGGAACAGGCGCCGGCCGCGGTCATCATGGTGCACGGCCGCAACGCCGGCCCCGGCGAACATCCTCGATCTCGTTCCACTGCTGGCGCGGCCGAATCTCGCGTATCTGGCGCCGGCGGCCGCCAATCGCACGTGGTATCCGTACAGCTTCATGGCCGAGATCGCCAGCAACGAGCCGGGGTTGTCGTCCGCGCTGGCCCTGCTCGAGTCGGTCGTCGCGCGGATCGAAGCGGCCGGCATTCCGCGATCGCGCACCGTCCTGCTCGGATTCTCCCAGGGCGCGTGCCTCGCGGCGGAGTTCGCGGTCCGGCACGCCTCCAGGTTCGGCGGCGTCGTCGTGTTCAGCGGTGGCGCGATCGGCCCGCCCGGCACCCGGTGGGACGACGCCGGACGCTTCGACGGGACGCCGGTGTTTCTCGGATGCAGCGACCGCGACAGCCATGTGCCCGAACCGCGGGTGATCGAAACCGCGGAGCTCTTCACCCGCATGGGCGCCGACGTGACCACGCGCATCTATCCCGGCATGGGCCATCTCGTCAACGACGACGAGATCGCGTTCGCGCAGGGACTGCTCGACGGCGTGGCGCGCAGCGTCAGCGGGCTGTAGACGGACGGGGGAATGCACCACAGACTTCGCAGTCAACAGGCTTCGCTGTTCTTCCAGCACGGAGGACACGGGGGGCACGGAGTCTCCGGATTGAGCGCTACACGCGATCGCACTCGCGCGTGCGGAGCGCGCAGGTCAGGCACGACCGCTCGGTTGGCAGCAAGCGCGGATCAACATCGAGAACAGCTTGCATCCGCCGATGTCCCTGTCACGAACGCACTCGAGCGCCGGCCGCGCTGCACACCCGCGGCCGGCGTTGGCAGGGTCACACGGGATCGTGGAATGCAAGCAGGGTCCGACGCCCTAAGCTGCTTGCATTCCTCGATCTCGCGTGACTCCTGCACCGCGCTTCGCGCGAGCTCGAGTGCGTGCGCGGAGTGCTGTCGCTCGGAGCGCTCCGTGAACTCCGTGATCTCTGTGGTTGGAAGAACAGCCGCAGCGCACTGGACACGCGGACCGTAGCACTCCGACCTCAAGGCGGCAGTAGAATCGCAACCGGATGGCAACTGGACACCCCGCGCGAGTCGTCAGCAGCAGCGAGGAACCCATGAAGATCTCTCGGAGAGCGTTGCTCCTCGGCATGGGGGCCGCCCCGCTGGTCCTGCGCGCCCAGCGGCGGCCGGCGCGGCCGAAGCTGGCCGCGATCTGCACCACCTACTTCAAGTACTCGCACGCCCAGCACATCGTCGACCGCTTCCTCGAGGGCTACGGCTGGAACGGGACCCATCATCACCCGGCGATGGACCTCGTCTCGATCTACATCGATCAGATCGGGGACAACGACGTGAGCAAGACCCGGTTCAGCGAGTTCCCGTCGATGAAGCTGTATCCGACGATCGCCGAGGCGCTGACCCTCGGCGGGAGCACGCTCGCCGTCGACGGGGTCGTGCTGATCGGCGAACACGGCCGATACCCGCGCAACGAGAAAGGGCAGACGCTGTACCCGCGCTACGAGTTCTTCCAGCAGATCGTCAAGGTCTTCAAGGACAGCGGGCGCGCGGTGCCGGTGTTCAACGACAAGCACCTGTCGTGGAACTGGGAATGGGCGAAGGAGATGTACGACACGTCGCGCAGCATGGGATTCCCGATGATGGCCGGGTCGAGCCTGCCGGTCACGTGGCGGACGCCTTCGCTCGAGATGCCGCTCGGCGCGCGGATCCGGGAAGCCGTGTGCGTCTGCTACGGCGGCGTCGACAGCTACGACTTCCACGGTCTCGAAACGCTGCAGTGCATGGTGGAGCGCCGGCAGGGCGGCGAGACGGGCGTCAAGTGGCTGCAGGCCTATCGCGGCGAGGCGTTCTGGAAAGCCCACCAGGAGGGCGTCTGGCCGAAGGATCTCGTCGAGGCGGCCCTGTGCCGCAGCCACACGCTCAAGCCGGCGCGCGAGGGATTCAACGACATCTTCCCCGGCGTGGACGACATGCGGACGCTGGTGCGGAATCCGATGGCCTATCGCTACGAGCACCAGGACGGCCTGAAGTGCACGATGCTGCTGATGAGCGGCCTCGTCGAGGACTTCAACTTCGCCGCGCACGTCGAGGGACAGCCCGGCATCTTCTCGACGCAGATGTATCTGCCGATGCCGCCGGCGCGCACGAGCCTGGCGAACTTCTTCAGCCCGCTCGTCAACAACTTCGAACAGATGTTTCTGACCGGGAAGGAAACGTATCCGCTGGAGCGCACGCTGCTGACCACCGGGCTGACCGCGGCCGGCGTCGAGAGCCTGTTCCGGCAGCAGGTGCGCTACGAGACGCCCCACCTGGCGATTCCGTATCAGCCGGCGAAGGCCTCGACGTTCTGGAGAACATGAATCCGGTTCCGCCTGAAGGCGGAAGCCACGAGAAGAAAGACCACATGAAACGGATCGCAGTCGTCACGACGATCTATCGCTACCTGTCCCACGCGCAGCACATCGGGGACCGGTTCCTGGTCGGATATCCCAGGAACGGCGCCTGGCACAAGCCGGACATGAAGGTCGTGTCGCTCTACGTGGACCAGAAGCCGGAGGGCGATCAGAGCGCGGCACGGGCGAAGGAGTTCGACTTCCCGGTGTATCCCACGATCGCCGAGGCGCTGCGCTGCGGCGGCAGCAAGCTCGCCGTGGACGCCGTGCTGGTCATCGGCGAACACGGGGAGTACCCGCGAAACGAGAAGGGACAGAAGCTCTATCCGCGCTACGACTTCGTCAAGCAGTGCGTCGAGGTCTTCGAGAAGGACGGCGTGGCGGTTCCGCTCTTCAACGACAAGCACCTGTCGTACAGCTTCGAGAAGGCGAAGTGGATGGTGGACGCCGTCCAAGCGGCTGAAGTTTCCGATGCTGGCCGGATCGTCGCTGCCGGTGACCTGGCGGCTGCCGGACATCGAGCTGCCGCTCGAACTGCGAGATCGAGAGCGCGCTGATGGTCGGGTACGGCGGCTCCGACGTCATGGACTTCCACGGGCTCGAAGCGCTGCAGTGCATGGTCGAGCGGCGGAAGGGCGGCGAGACCGGCGTGAGGGCCGTCCAGATGATCGAAGGCGACGCGGTGTGGAAGGCAGGCGAGGCGGGGCGGTTCTCCAGGGAGCTGCTCGTGTCGGCGCTCTCGCGGAGCGACACGCCCCAGGGCCAGACGCTCGTCGACGGCCGCACGCAGGACCTCGTCGCGAAAGGCGAGCTGGCAAAGCTGGTCAAGAATCCGGCGGCGTACTTCATCGAGTATCGCGATGGTTTGAAGGCGACGCTGCTGATGCTCAACGGCGCGGTCAAGGACTTCACGTTCGCCGCGCGCGTGAAGGGGTCGGGCGTGCAGTCGACGCAGTTCTTCCTGTCGCCTGAACCGAACGTGACCTACTCGGCGTGCCTGGTCGGCAAGATCGAGGAGCTGTTCGAGACCGGCAAGGCGCCCTACCCGGTGGAGCGAACGCTGCTGGTCAGCGGCGTCCTCGAAAGCTGCCTGACCTCCCGGCTCGAAGGACAGAAGCGGCTGGAGACGCCGCACCTGGACGTGCGCTATCGAGCCCCGCAGCAATCACAGCACACGCGGACTTGACAGTCGTTCGACAGAGTTCGAGAGCTCGAGAGCTCTCGTCATGGCTCTAGCTTTGGTCCTGACGTTCTCAGTCTGGCATTCCTCGCGTGCTCGTGTGCTCCTGGTGTAGGCCGCATCTCGGCAGCACTGGCGCAGGGTCAGGTGTCCGATCGCGCCAGGACGCTCCATCAGGACGACGCTCGTCTTCGACGCCCACGTCCACGTCGTCAATCGCCAGTTCTACCACGGCGGCGACATGGGCCAGCGCGTCGACGACGGGCAGTTCGACCTGGCTCGCGCGAAAGAGGGCGGCCTCGACGCGATGTTCTTCAGCCTGTTCGTGACCGAGCAGTACTACCCCGCGCGCCTCGAGACGAAGCAGGTGCTCCGGCTCATCGACGCCGCCTACGATCAGCTCGCACAGGAACAAGGACAAGATCGAGCTGGCCTTCACCGCGTCGGATGTCGAGCGCATCAGCAGGACGGGAAAGATCGCCGCCTTCATGGACCTCGAAGGCGGTTTCGATCTCGACGGCGACCTCGCGGTCCTGCGCACGCTCTATCGCCTCGGGCTGCGCTCGTTCCAGCTGCCCGCGCACAACTGGGCCAACAACTTCGCCGACTCCTGCTGCGCGCCGCCGAAGTGGCACGGCCTCAACGACCGCGGCCGCGCCGTCGTCCGCGAAGCCAATCGCCTCGGCATGGTGATCAACATCTCGCACGGCTCGGACGAGACGATCGCGCAGGCGATCGACGTCAGCTCCGACCCTGTCCTGGCCACGCACCACGGCCTGCGGAGCTTCAACGACATTCCCGCGGACGATGCCCGACGATCTGCTCAAGAAGCTGGCGGCGAAGGGGGGCGTGATCGGGTTCCAGATCGGCAACGAGTTCCACAACGTGAAGGTCTTCAACTGGCGCACCGCGCACGCCGGGCAAGCCGTTCTGGGACACGACCGACATCGGCCGCAAGGAAGCGGGCATGACGATCGAAGAGATCGACAGGCTCGCCGCCCCGCAGTTCCCGATGGTCGGGGTCGCGGCCCCGGAAGACCTCAAGTTCACGCCGTACGACTGGCTCGGCGTCGTCGATCGCGCGATCCAGCTGGTCGGCGAGGATCACGTCATGCTCGGATCGGATTTCGACGGCGGCCCGACGCTGCCCCGCGGCATGCGCGACATCCGCGACCTGCCGATGCTGACCGACGCGATGCTGAAGCGAGGCTGGTCCGAGCAGCGGATCAGGAAGTTCCTCGGCGGCAACCTGCTCCGCGTGGTCCGCCAGGTCACCGAGAAGTAAGCGCTACTTTTTCTTCTCGAGCTTGAAGTCGCCGCTCACCTCGCCGGTGACGCGGCCGGTGACCTGATCTTTGGCGACCGTGCCTTCGAGAGTAATCAGCACCGCGGTATCGTCTTTCTTGCCCAACTGCAGCTTCAGGGCCCCCGTCGCCGGATCGAAGGTGCCGGTTTTCACATCGCCCGGGTTCGAGAAACCCGCGATGGTGCCCGACACCGCGCTCTTTCCGTCGAACTTCAGCACCAGCGTCACGGGCACGCCGCCGGGCGGCGCCAATTCTCCGCTCCAGGTCCCGGAGACGGGATCCGGTTTCTCCTTCCCCTTCGACTGCGCGGCCATCGACGTCGCGGCCAGGAGCACACAACAAGCCATCACGAACAATCTTCGTGTCATCGATCTTCTCCTCTACGGGTTCACGATCACGGCGGGCTGAAGCCCTGCGCTACGTACTGGTGGCTCTGTTATTCGTATCGAAGCGCGATCACCGGATCGACGCGCGCGACACGCAGCGCGGGCAGCGTCGCCGCCAGCAGCGCCGCGAGCAGCAACGTCCCGAGCGGCAGCGCCACGCTCCAGAAGTCCAGCGGCGTGACTTCGAAGAGCAGCGTCTCCACGAAGCGTGACAGATACAGCGCGGCCGCCAGCCCGAAGGCGGTCCCCACCATCGCGGCGCCGCCGGCTTCCCTCATGACCGTCCAGACCACGCCAAGCTGACGCGAACCGAGCGCGACGCGAATGCCGATCTCGCGCGTGCGCTGAACGACCGCATAGCTCATCACGCCGTACAACCCGACCGCGGCCAGCACCAGGCCGACGAGCGCGAAGAAGCCGGAGAGCAGCGCGAGCAGCCGCTCGCGGATGAGGCGTCCGATCGACGACCGCGGACTGGGTCGTGATGGTGGTCACGCGGAACAACGGGCTGGCGGCGCGGACCTCTTCACGCAGTCTCGCGGCGAGCGCCGCCGGGATTTCCTGCCACCCGCACGTGCACGGTGCCGGTGCTTCGCAGCCGCAGCGGGATGTAGATGGTGGCGACCGCGGGCTTGCGCAGATCGTACCTCGTGTCCGCCACCACGCCCACGACCTCTTGCGATCCGCGCTGTCGTCCGTTTCGCGCAAACGCCCCTCGAACGTCCGACCCACCGCGTGCTCGCGACCGAAGTAGCAGCGCTCGCGAAGGCTTCGTTGACGATCACGCTCGCCGACGCCGCCGAGTCCAGTGTCGCTCGGGACGAACGACGCGGCCGGCCAGCAGCGGGATCTTCATCGTCTCGAAGAAGCCCGGCGTCACCGGCGCCATGGTCGCTTCGATCCACTCGTGCTGCGGTGCCCGGCATACGAAGGTTGTGGGTCCACGCGCGGCCGACCGGGTTGTATTCGGCGGAGCTGACCGCCTGCACCCCGGGCACGCTCGCGGAGCCGATCGAGCACCGCGAGCAGGGCCGTGCGCTGCTCCTTCGACGTCCACGCGCTGGACGCGTCTCGAGGACAGCAACAGCACGTCCGACGTGGCGAAGCCGGGGTTCACGCTCGACAGCCTGGCGAACGACAGGACCAGCAGGCTGCCGACGAACAGCACGACCAGGCCGAACGCGACCTGGGCCGCCACGAACGGACGCATCACGCCGGCGCGGACGCCGGAGCGCCCGCCGGCTTTGAGCGCGGTGATCGGCGCCACGCTCGAGGCGCGAAGGGCCGGCGCGATGCCGAACAACGCGGTCGTCAACAGCGTCAGCCCGCCGGCGAACGCGACGAGCCGCCAGTCCATGCGAAGATCGAGGCGCACCGGATCGTCGGCCGACGCGAGCATGTCAACCACCGCCGGCCCGGCGGCCGCGGCAAAGAGCAGCCCCAGCGCGCACGCGGCCCCGGCCACGATCGCGCTTTCGACGAGCATCTGCTGGATCAACCGGCCCCGGCCCGCGCCGATCGACAGCCGGAGCGCCATCTCGCGCTCGCGCGCGGCGGTCCGGGCCAGGAACAGGTTCGCGACGTTCGAGCCGGCGATGAGCAGCACCAGCGCCGCGATCGAGGACAGAATCCACAGCGACCGCTCGAACTCGCGGCGCACCGGCGACACCCCGTTGACCGCCGGCCGCACGTAGAGCGGCGTCGCGAGGAAGCGCGCGACGCTCTCGGGCGACCGCTCCGGCCCGAACATCTGTGGCGCATATTCGCGGCGGAAGCTCGTGAACGCCGCCTGCAACACGCTCTGCGCCTGCTCGAGCCGGACGTTCTCCTTCAGGCGCCCGACGATGCGGAACCAGCCGAACGAGGGGTTGCCGAACGCGCGGGGGTTGTACATCGCGTACGGGACCCACAGATCGGTTGGACGCCCCGGCTCGACGCCGATGAACCGCGGCTCGGCCACGCCGACGATCTGCAGCGGCTTGTCTTCCAGCGTCAGCCAGCGTCCAACGACCGTGGGATCCCCGCCGAACCGCCGCAGCCAGAACGCGTGGCTCAGCACCGCCACCGGACTCGCTCCCGGACGCTCGTCGTCCTGCGCCGTCAGCAGCCGCCCCGCCGCCGGCGCGATGCCGAGCCTCGCGAACGCATCGCCGGACACGTGCTGCGCGCGGAGCTGTTCCTTCTCGCCGCCTGCGTCGGGGAGTGCCGCCCGCCGCACCACCTGCGTGCTCATCGCGAAGAGCGCGACCTGCTCGCGCGAGGCGTCGCGCAGGCGCACGAAGAGCGGATCGTTGAAGGTGTCGGCCTCGGGCCGCTCGGGGGTGTAGGTGGGAAACGACAGATAGACGAGCTGCTGCGGGTCGCGCACGGGCAGCGGCCTCAGGATCAACGCGTCGACCAGCGAGAAAGCCGCGACACACGCACCGAGGGCGAGCGACAGCGACACGACGGCGGCGCCCGTGATCACCGCGTCCTTCCGCAGCATGCGCACGCCCAGGCGCGCGTCGCGAACCACGGAATCGAGCCAGGGCAGCAGCTTGACGTCGAGGCTCCGCTCGCGCAGCCGCAGCGGGCTGCCGAACCGGCTCGCCACCTCGCGGGCCGCGGCCTCAGGCGTCATGCCAGCCGCGGTGAGCTCGCGAATGCGCTCGTCGATGTGGAACTGGAGCTCCTCGTCGAGCTCGCTCTCGACGCGGCCGCTCCGAAACACATTCGTCAGACGCGACCACATCGACATTGCAAACGCTCTCCGGTGGCATCCGGCTTCAGCCGGACCTTCGTGGGATCCGGCTTCAGCCGGACCAATCCCTACGCGTGTTTCAGGATCTTGCCGACCGCCGCGGTGATCGCCTTCCAGCGCACTTCCTCCGACTCGAGCTGCTTGCGCCCGGCGGCGGTGATCTCGTAGACGCGCGCCCGGCGCCCGGTCTCGGTCGTCGTCCAGCGCGCCTTGATCCAGCCCGCTTCCTCGAGGCGATGGAGCGCCGGATAGAGCGACCCTTCCTCGACGCGGAGCGTGTCGTCCGACATGCCTTCAATCTGCGTGGCCATGCCATACCCGTGCAGCGGCCCGCGGCGCGCGAGGAGCTTGAGCACCAGCAGCGGAAGCGATCCTTGAAGAGCGTCTTGACGTGCCATGCCCAGTCATCTTACTTAGATATCTTACTATTGTAAACACGGTGATACGCGTCTCCATGGATAGACGTGCGGCCGGCTCGAAACGATGGCGCATGGGCGCCGACATCTCCTACTACGTTCGCCAGGCGGCTTGGTTAACAGCCCGCGGGGGACTGAAGCCGGACGCCACCGCGCAAGTTCGGTAGAATGGTGCTCTTCGCCGCGTCCTGAACCCTTGGACCGGAGGGTCACGTGAACGTCCCGGCTGCCGTCATCATTGTTTTCCTGGGGGCTTTCCTCGGCGCTTTCCACGGCGCTTTCCTCGGCGTCGCGCCCAGCGCAGGCGCCACCGCCGGTTCCGCGGGCCCCCCAGCAACCTCCGCGCGACCCCGTCAGCCGTGCGGAGCCAGCCGGACCGGCCGGGACCGCAGTCATCAAGGGACGCGTGGTCGCGGCGGACACCGGGAACCCGATCCGGCGGACGACCGTCAGCCTGTCCATGGTCCCGATGAGCGGCGGCCGTGGCGCAAGCGGAACAGCGGCGACGATGGTCCCTGGATCGAGGGGGTCAGGACCGCCTGCTCAAATGTCCGCGGCGATGGCCATGGTCAGGCCGCGCCAGGCGACGACCGACATGCAGGGGGCCTTTGAATTCACCGGCCTGGCCGCCGGCACCTACCGGATCCAGGCCTCGCCGAATCAATTCTCCCCGCAGTACCTCGGGATGGCCTACGGCGGGACGAAGCCGAATGGGACCCGGCTCGATGGACATCGGACAGCCCATTCAGCTGGCAGAGGGGCAGTCGTTCGACAAGGCGGTCATCGCGCTGCCGCGCGGCGGGGTCATCACGGGACGCGTCACCGACGAGAACGCCGAACCCCTCGCGCGCGTCCAGGTCTATACCCTTTTCTTTGCGCCCGGCAGCGCACGCGGCATGCGGATGGGTTCCGGCAGTCAGACCGACGACCTCGGTCAGTTCCGGATCTACGGGTTGCAGCCCGGCGACTACGCCGTCGCGGCCGAGGCCATGCGCAACAACTTCGTGTCGCCGAACGCGCCGCCGGAAACTGAGGAAGAGAAGATCGGTTTCGTCACGACGTACTACCCCGGCACACCGGACGAAGGGTCGGCGCAGCGCGTGCGCACCCGCATCGGCACGGAGACACCGGGGATTGAAATCAGGCTGGCGCAGAGCCGCCTGTACCGGATCGCCGGCAGCGTCGTCGATTCACAGGGCCGGCCACTGCCTCATGTCAACGGCCAGGTGATGCGCCGCACGCAGGGCATGACCGGCATGTCGAGCTTCGGCTTCTCGACCGACGAGCAGGGACAGTTTCAGATGCGGAACGTGGCATCGGGTAATTACCGCCTGATCATCAGGCAGACTCGCCCGTTCACCCCGGGACCACAGAACGATCCCGGAGAAATGGCCAGCCTGCCATTGACGATCGCCGGCGCCGACATGGACAACGTGCTGGTCATGACGACTCCGGGAGTCACGATTTCCGGTCAGGTCGTCTTCGAGCAGGGCCAGCCGCCGACGACGCCCGGCACGATCCGCATCATGGCGACGCCCGGCAGCGTGGACGAGATGTCAGGCCTGCAGTCGCCGCAGCCCGCGACGATGAAACCGGATCAGACCTTCACGATGAAGGGCCTGATCGGCGAGCTCATGCTGCGTGCCGCGGGGCAGGACAATTACGTCAAGTCGGTCACGGTCGGCAACGAGGACGTCACGGACAGCGCGCGCGAGTTCAAGGCGAACGAGCGCGTCACGATTACGCTGACGACCCGGGTGTCGACGGTGGAAGGGAACGTGACCGACGCCACGGGCGCGGCGTCCACCGACGCCGGTATCATTCTCTTTTCGGAGGACAAGGCGTCGTGGCGGTTCAACTCGACGCGGACGAGGCGGACGACCGTGGACCCGACCGGACACTTCCGCATCACCGGTCTGATGCCCGGGCGTTATGTCATCGCGGCGGTACCGCGAGACCGGCTCGGCGTGCCATCGAGCGCCGTCGATCTCGCCTTTTTCGAGGAACTGTCGAAGGAAGCCACCCCGCTCGTCCTCGGCGAGGACGAGCAGCGCAAGGTCGATCTGAAAGTCGGGGCGGCGCGCCAGTAGCTCGCTCGGGCAGATCGACCGTCAGGGGACAATCCGCGGCGCCCGCAAGTCCCTGCCAAATTGATGCAGCACCACGGCGATGGCGCGGCCTTGTCCGTCCACCTCGAAGGTGAGCTGCGCGTTGACCACCTTGTAAAAGAAGTCCCGCTCGCCTGACGCAAAGACCTCGATCGCCGGCTGGCCGGTCAATTGCGCGTAGAGCTTCGCCTGCTGCCGGGTAATCGTGATGACGATGGCCGGATTGAGTTGATATCCACCGACATAGGTCTCGAGCACGGCCGGATCGACCGCGATCTCCTTCGGGATCACCGGCTCCCCCTCGATCCGGGGCGCGCGCTGGTCCACGCCGTTCTGGTGCAGCACCACGGCGACGGCCTTGTTCTGGGCGTCGGTCGCGAACGTGAGTTGCGCGTCCACGACCTTCAGAAAATAGTCCTTCTCGCTTTCGGCAAAGATCTCGAACGTAGGCTGGCCGGTGAGCTGAACGAAGAAGCGGTTGCCGTCGCGGGTGATCGTGAGCAGCGCCGATGGCGCCAACTGATAGCGGCCGACGTAACGGTCGAACACGGCGGCATCGACCGTCGTCTGCGTGCGCGGCTTCTGCGGCGTCTGCGGGGGAAAATTCTGAAGCAAAGGAGATGACGGGACGAGCAGGTGGCGTCCGATGTCGTCCGGACCGGCGGCCGTACCGGCATTGGTCAGCACGACGACGCCCGTCCGCGAACGGGGTTCGTACCCGGCCCACGTGCGGTAGCCGCCGGTGCCGCCGTTGTGCCAGATGACTTCCGTGTCTTTGCCTTTGAAGATCTGCCAGCCGAGCGCGGTGTCGAGCGCCGCCGTTGACGAGGGTGGACGCCGGGTCGACAGCATCATGGCGAAGGCGCTGTCGAGCGGCGAGCTGCCGTAGCCGAGCGCGGCGGCAAGGAACGTCAGCATGTCGTTCGCGCTGGATCGGAGCGCGCCGGCCCCGGCAAACGTTGGCAGATCCCAGTTCGGCACCGGCTCCAGTGCCGGACTGTGCCCCGGCGCGAGGCGCGCCTGCATTTCCGGCGAGAGCGCGATGGCGGTGTGCCGCATCCCCAGCGGCCCGGTCACGCGGGTGCGGACGAGGGTGTCGTAGTCCATGCCCGCACGCCGCGCCAGCACGTGGCCGAGCAGCCCGGCGCCGAGGTTCGAGTACTCGACCGTTGCACCGACGTCCCGAGTGAGCTGGTACCGTGAGAGGAACTGATACATCCGCTCCACGGTGTAGTCTGCGTACGGATTCGCCGGGTCTTTCGGCTGGAAGTTGTCCGGCATCCGGGGCAGGCCGGACGTGTGCGTCGCCAGATCCTGAAGCGTGATCGCGCGGCCGCCGCGCTCGGGCATTTTGACTTCGGGCGGCAGATACTTCGCGACCGGATCGGCGAGCGCGACCTCGCCACGGCGGACCGCGTCGGCGAGCAGCAGCGAGGTGAAGACCTTCGTGATCGAGCCGATCTCGAAGACCGTGTCGCCATCGAGCGGCCTGGCGTCGCCCTTCGCGCGGCTGCCGTACGCCACGATCCGGCGGCCGCCCGGCTCGATCACGCCCACCACGATGCCCACGCTTTGCCGGTGCGTGTCGATCCGCTCGACGAGAATCTTGCGGATCTCCGCGTCCGGACGGCACCGGCGAGGGCGTCGCCGGCGATTGGGCTGCCGCCGAGGTCGCGGCCGCGATCGCGAGCACCCACGACGCCAGCGCGGGGCCGATGATCCTGGCAACGGTTCGGGCCGTCGAGCTCACAACTGTCCCTCGAGCGCGTTGACCTTGTGCAGCTCCCGATCGAGCCAGCGCGCGGCCCACACGTTCAGACGCCAGATCAGCGCGAAGAAGCCGATGATAATGGGTATCCCAATCAGGGCACCGCCGGCGGACGACGTTTCCCACTTGTTCGCGGCGATCGCCACCATGCCCGGCACGAACGGCAGCAGGTACCACAGCGGCACGGCGAGCAGGATGTCCCGTTGACGTGCGATCTCGCGCTGGTGGAACCGCAGCACGTCCTTCGTGTCCGCCTGCCCGGGGACCGCTCGCGATCCGGCGCGGAAATGCAGAAACCAGATGACGAACAGCATGCCCGCGATCAGGAGCGCATTTCCCGTGCGCGCCAGCTGGCTGTCGGCCCGCCAGAGATCCCGCGTGTTCAGCAGGAGGACGACGACAGCGGCCAGTGACTCGCGGGCGTTCCGCCACCAGATCACCTTTTGAAACAGGCGAGCGTGATCGGAGAGGGTGTCGAGTGAGAGCGGCGCCAGCGGGCCCGTGGTCCGCCACGGGGCGGAGAACATGAGGATGGTCGCGATCACGACGCCGAGTGCCATGATCGCGCCCACGAGCGGGACGCCGAACGCCGGCGGCGGAAGCAAGCGTTGCCAGCACGGTGGCGATGAACACCTTGCGGTTCCCCACCCGGGCTTGTCGGGAGGCCCGTAGGCCTCCGAGAGGGCGCATCCCGTCACCCAGGTGGCCCACGGCGCTCCGAGACGGATCCACACCCACGGGTCGGCGACGTGTGGAGCGTTGGGGAACCTCCGGCAGGCCACCAGCGCGATGGCCATCAACACCGCGTTGAAGACGATTCCGCCGACCGTGGCCCGGCGCCGGACCTGCGACCAGATCACCCGCGGCAGGATCGAGACGAGGTTGCGCAGGTAGGCCGGGTTGGAAGCCGACGACTCGGCCAGATCTCCGAGCACGTGCTCGGCACTCGCCGGCGGCACCAACGCGTCCGCCGAGCGATTCCAGCCATGGTGGAGGTGAGTACGGCATCGCGTCCTCTGATCAGTGCTGACGGGCGGGCTTGAGGCGCCGGCCGGACGGTCCCCACACGCCTTCGACGGTTTCGCAGATGCGCCTGGACGTCTCGACGGACTGGTGCAGCGCACGTTCGCCGGCGGACTGGAGTCGATAGTGCCGTTTCGAGCGGCCGCCCCGCTCGGGCGTCGGATCCGCGAGCCACGACGTGATCAGCCCCTTGTCTTCCAGGCGGTCGAGCGTGGCGTACACGGCGCCGAGCGACACGCGTCTTCGGGGCCGCGAGCTCGCCGACGGTCTCACGAATCGTCACGCCGTAGGCCTTCTCGCCCAGCGAGAGGATGGCGGTCAGCACGAGCTGTTCGAAATGACCGATTGTGGCCTGAATCGACATTAGTCATACAATCTAGATTAAATAGGCCCGGCCGTCAAGGCGCCCATCCCAAAACGGCGACTCCCTTTCCTTTCTTCTTTCGCAGCGTTCGTGACTCGAGATCGAACTGATGAATCAGCGCCCGCGCGGTCTCGTCATCGGCGGCTTCGTTCAACAGCAGCGTTTTCGAATCCCGTGACCACACCGGGGGGTGCATGAACCGGCGCGTATGGAACCAGGGCAGGCTGCGACGCAGCCTCACGGGCGCTGTTGCCTCCGCTCCATCCGGATGCACGATGGCGACCCCGCCGCCGGTGAGATATGCGATCCACGTCCCTGATGGCGACCATGCTGGATCGGATCCAGTCACCAGTCTGCGCTCCTGCTGGTTCCGGAGGTCACGAACCCTGATTTCGTGCTCTCCCGTATAGACGTTTGGATCCGATTGGTTGACCCGGTGCTCGTAGACAAAATAACGGCCGTCAGGTGACCAGCTCAATGGTGGGGTGGCGTGAAAGGGCTCAATCAGGACCCTCATGTCGCCGGTCTTCAAGTCCAATAGCAGCAACAACGGCCGCGGCTCCATTCGCTCCCGCTCCCGCTCGGCTTTGAAGGCCAGCGTGGATCCGTCAGGCGAGATGGTCACGGCCCACACACGGACAAAATCACCGCCGTCGTATGTCTTCCATTGCCTGTCGACAAGGGAGTACGTGGCGATCCCCTCGCGATAGCGCGGATGGGGACTCTTCACATACGAAGTCGCCACGAGAGTGCCGTCGCGAGACAGGCTCGGGTATGTATGATGCCCGCTCCTGCCGGGCCCTGGAGGCTGAAGCGTCAACTCCTCCCCATCGCGGGTGACAAAGAGCGTGTCGTCCTCGGGGTAGCCTAGAAGGAGTACCGACCCTTGCGAGATGAAGAAGCCGCGGCGTCCGCTGCGCCTCGGCACCCTGGACCGCAGCGATCGACAAACAGACGCACGGCAGGACTATCCAGCTTCGCATCGACAATCCGGCTACTTCGTGATCCTGAACAAGTGGGTCCGGCTGCGCAGGTACAAATCCCCCCCGGCCGGGACCGGTGTCGCGATGAAGGACTGATCCGCCAGCGTGTTGGTCGCGAGGACCTCGTACGACGGTCCCATCTTCACCACGACGACGTCTTCGTCCTCGGACGCCAGATAGAGGCGGCCGTTCACGGCCATCGGGGACGCCTTGAAGTTGTACGGCTTCGGCAGGCGCTGCTGCTGATAGTGCGGCGCGCCGGTCGCCGCGTTCAGCGCGCTCAGCTGACCGTTGTCGGTGAGCAGATAGAGAATGCCGTCGTGCAGCACCGGCGACGGCGTGTACGAGAGGCCGCGCGTCGCTTCCCACAGCACGGCGTCCGTGCCGGTGAGATCGCCCGTGCGGCCGAGACGGACGGCCATCAGCTTCGGATCGCGGAAGCCGGTCATCACGTAGACGACGTCGCCGCTCTGGACCGGCATCGGGATCGGGTTGCGCCCGAGGCCCGACACTTCCCACACGAGCTTCCCGGTCTGGAAGTCGTAGGCCATCGCCTTTGGCGTGGAGGTGACGACGATCTGCTTCTGTCCGTTGTGGGTCACGACGAACGGCGTGGACCAGCTCGATCCCTCATTGCGCGGGACGCTCCACAGCTTCCTTGCCCGTCGCCGCGTCGGTCACGGCGAGCAGTCCCTGCTCGTTGTGATCGAACACCGTGATCAGCTTGCCCTCGTGGAGCACGACCGCGGAGCCCTCGCCGAACTGGAGGTGCATCTTCATCCGCTGGTTGAAGTCGCGCTTCCAGATCTGCTTGCCGTTCATGTCATACGCAAACAGGCCGTGCGAGCCGAAGAAGGCGTACACGTGCCGGCCGTCTGTGGCGGGATTGTTCGAGGCGAAGCTGCCGTAGATCCGGTGGTATCCCTCGTGCGGGGTCGCGGTCGCCGCGGTCTGCTGCCAGAGCGTCTTCCCCGAGCGGCGATCGATCGCCATCACGACGAAGCGATGTTCCTCGACGCCGACGTTGCCGCCTGCTCCGCGGCCGCCGCCGTCGCCAGGTGCGCCGCCGCCCTTGCCGGTCGGCACCGCCGTCGTGAGAAACAGCGTGTCGCCCCAGACGATCGGGCTCGAAAACCCACGGCCCGGAATCTCGACCTTCCAGCTGACGTTCCTGGAGTCGCCCCACTCGAGCGGCGCGTCGCCGGGCGCGACGCCGTTCAGCGCCGGACCTCTCCACTGCGGCCAGTGCGCCTGCTCTGCCGATCCACTCTGCGCGTGGGCCGCGCACACGGCCGCGACCGCGATCGAAAGCCACAGATGTTTCATCCTGAAAGCTCCTGTCCTGTGATCCGCATCCTCAACGCACGCTAGAGCCGGTTTCAAAAACCGCTCGTGGCGTCCGGCTTCTTGGCCCGCCGTAGCCGCGTTGCGGGGAAGGCGGCGAAGGCGGCAGCCGCACCAAGGGGTTTTGAAACCACTTTCCAGTGTCTCGCAACGCTCAGCGCCGATTATGTCTCAGCCCCCGCCCTGAGGTTTCTCACGCGCCGAACTGACGCAGGTGATGGTCCATGTGCAGGTACGCCCAGCGGAGCCAGGCGGCGTGCGACATCCTGCCGAAGATTGGATGCGGGGGCCAGTCGAACCCCTTCTGCCGCGTCGCCACGATCTCCAGAAGCGCCTCGAGCTCGGCGACGTCCGCGGCGAATTCGCCGGGCCTCGTTCCCGCCAGCTGCTGATCGATCTCCGGGCGGGTCGGAATGCCAGCCGGCCACCGCACGGGACCGTACAGCGCGAACCACTTCACCAGCGTTCGTTGCAGCCGGCTCGAGACGTCGCTCACCGGCATCTGGCCGATCCCCATCCGGAAGGCGTCGCTGAGGTGGCAGATCATCTGGTGCGCCGACATCCGTCCCCAGCGGCGGGCGCTCTCCGGCCGCACCGTTCGCAGCCTGCGGACGAGGTCCACCTTGCACGGCTTACGTGCGAGAGTCTTCATTGGATTCAGCCGGCGTCTGACCGGATCGCCCGGACGCGCGCCGGTGGCCGTCGCCCCCTTCACGAGCCGATCAGCCGCTCTCCACCGGCTTCGCGGAACGCGGTGAGCGCCCGCTGGCGGCCTGCTTCCGCTTCCTTCAGCAGCGCGCGGAACGCGGGATCGCTCCGCAACGCGTCGAACTGCGGACGGGCCGAGAGCGTCGGGGCCACGAAGTAGCCCTTCGCGACCGCGCGCTGAAGGTAGGCGAGCCCGGCCTCGTGCTCGCCGATGTCGCACAGCAGCCAGCCTTCCTGGAATATCGCCTCCGGATCGTCCTGGATCTTCAGCGTGCTGAGCGTGGACAAACGGCCGGCCATGTCCGCGAGGCGGCGATCGAGCCACGCCATCAGGTACTCGATCCACGACTCGAAGATCGGAATGCGGGACGCCCGGCGCATCTCGAGCAGCTTCCGGCGCGCTTCGTCGCGACGGCCGGCCAGTCCCAGACCGATCACCCGGATGCCATCGTCGGCGCCCGCGACGACGCGCGGCGGCTCGACGGCCAGGAGGCGATCGATCTCGCCGGCCATGAGCAGCGTCTGGTCGAAGCTCGTGGGGACGTTCGGATCGAGCCGGCGTGCCTCGGCGTGCGCGGCGATGGACTGTTCGTACAGCCCGCAGTAGCGGCACGCGTGGACGAGCCCCGCGAAGAGCTCCGGATCGTTGCCGTGACGGTCGGCCTCGCCCAGGAGGCGCACGAGCGCGCCGTGCGCCTGACCGATGTCGGCCTCGAGGTTCGCGTAGAACTTGTGGGCGACCGACAGCTGCGGGCTCAAGCGCGAGCGCGCGGCGGAGCGCGTCCTCGGCGCGCTGCTCGCTGTCGGGGTCGGCCTCGATGTACTTGCCGATCACGCGGTGGCAGCGGCCGAGGTGCGCCCACGCCGGAGCGAACCGCGGATCGAGCTCGAGGCAGCGCTGATACAGGTCGCGCGCGGCCTGAAGCCCGTCGTAGGTGCGGGCGAGCTCGTTCGCGCGGAGGTAGAGCTCGTAGGCGCGGGCGTCGTGCGGCGCGTCGGGCGTCGCCGGCGGAATGCCGCCCGACAGCGGAACCGAGAGCGCTTCCGACACGCGCCGCGCGATGTCGTCCTGGAGGCGGAACAGATCGCCCATCGACGACTGGACCGTGTGCGACGTGAGCAGCGTTCCGCCCGGCGCCTCGATGAGCTGCGCCGTGGCCCGCAGCTGATCGCCGGAGCGCAGGAGCGTGCCCATGACCACGCGGTCGACGTCGGCTTCCGCCGCCAGCGCCTTGAGGTCCGGGGTCTCCGCGCCGAAGCGCGCGGCGACCACGCTGGAGCGCACGATCAGCGAGGCGTTGCCCGACAGCGACGTCGCGATGGCGTCGGGCAGGCTGAACGCGAGGAAGTCCGTCTCGGGATCGGGCCGAAGGACGCGGAACGGCAGGACGACCAGGCGCGTGAGCGGGTGGGCCAGGCTCGGCGTGGCGCCGGTGTCCACGCCGCGGATGGCGCGAAGCTCCTCGGCCATCGCCTCGGCCGACGCGGGCCGTTCCGCGGGCCTCTTGGCCATGGCGCGGCGGATCACGCGGTCCACCGCGGCCACGGCCGGAGAGCCGGTGAGCGCCGGCGGCTGCTCGTGCTGCGTCGCGTGCAGGACCTCGACGATCGTGCGGCCGCTGAACGCCGGGCGCCCGGCGAGCATCTCGAAGAGGATCGCGCCCGCGGCGAAGAGGTCGCTGCGATTGTCGACGGCGTCGCCGGTCACCTGCTCGGGCGCCATGTATCGCGGCGTGCCGATCACGACGCCGGTGCGCGTCAGCCCGGTGGCCGGGCTGAGCGCGCCGTCGAGCTCGGGCCGCGCGAGGCCGAAGTCGAGGAGCTTCACGCCGTGGGCGGTCAGGAAGACGTTGGACGGCTTCAGGTCGCGATGGACGATGCCGCGGGCGTGCAGCGCGGAGAGCGCGGCCAGCATGCCGAGCCCGATCGGCAGCGCCTCCGAGGTGCTCAGCGGTCCCCGCTGCAGCCGCTCGGCCAGCGATTCGCCTTCGAGGAGCTCCATCGCGATGAACAGGCGGCCGCCGTCCTCGCCGACTTCGTAGATCTGGCAGACGTTCGGATGGTTGACGCTCGCCGCGGCCCTGGCCTCGCGCCACAGGCGCTGCCGCGCCGTCTCGTCGTTGGCGGGCGCCGACAGCGTCTTCACGGCGATGGTGCGCTCGAGACGATCGTCGTGCGCCGCGTAGACGACGCCCATGCCGCCTTCGCCCAGCTTGCGTTCGATCGCGTAGCGGCCGATGCGAGCCGGCAGGATCTCGCCCGTGGGCGCGGCCGGGACGTTCGAAGGCAGCTGCGGCGACGTCGCGCCCGTCAGCCACTCGTAGAGGGCGCGAAAGCCTCTCCGGGATGTGTTGTCGACCTGGTTGTCTGCCACGCGAGCGTCGATCATACCCCCAGAAGCGGGCCAGCTCTGCCGCCGTGCCTTGTCGCCGCGTCGTGAGGTATTGGACGCGGCCGTGTTCCGGTGGCGTCCGGCTTCAGCCGGACCGACGCGCGCGTCTTTGACCCCTTCGCGACGGATTCGTTACAATGGGGGTTCGTCCCTCACCACAAGTGGGCCTGTAGCGCAGTTGGGAGCGCGCCTGAATGGCATTCAGGAGGTCACCGGTTCGATCCCGGTCAGGTCCATAACCCCCAAGCCGTTGATTCCAAACGGCTGAAGTGACACACCCACTTCATTTATCGAACCGCGGGTTTGCACGCTACGGTTCAAAGATCGCTGCACAATGAGACCTCCAACCGTCTTGATTGGGCAGCGACCGTGGCGCCAGCCCGGGGGCTACTGCCCAGCGGGATTGACGGGCGAGAGGTGCTAACGTCTAAAGCAGCACGCTTGGAAAGCGATTCCGGCGAGCGCGACGAACGACTACCAAACGTCTTGGGTCGAATCGCAGGCTGTTCTGTTTGGGACAGTGTGAAACGGCCACGGCAAGTAAGCTGTCAAATTCCCCGTCTGTGCTGAAAGGGGCTGGCGACCGGTTTTTTTGCCTCCGAGATAGCTCTTCAGCCGCCCGTCGCAGCTTTCACCGATGCCGCTGCCGAAGGCGTACCGGGTCCGACCTCAATCGCCTGCCGCAGAGAAGGATGAACGATGAAGGCATCCGCCTTGTTCGGGGCTGGTTGGGAACACGACTCTGTAGAGGTGCTGTGGCAAGACGCCGGACGTGCCTTCTGCAGACTCGGGCGCGATGGGGCTTCGGGCGATAGGCACGCTTTCATCCCCTTCCTTTCCGGCGCTGAGCATCCTACGCTCGAGAGTATCAACCGACTCACCCACGAACACGAACTCAAGGACCACTTGGACGGCACGTGGGCATTGCGGCCGGTGGAGCTCGTGCGCGAGCGCGGGCGGACGATGCTGGTTGTCGAGTACACAGGAGGCGAGCCCCTTGATCGTCTTATCGGCCAGCCCATGGAGATCGGACGATTTCTCCGACTCGCTGGGTCGCTGTCTGACGCACTCAGTCAGCTCCACGCACGCGGACTCATTCACAAGGACATCAAGCCCGCCAACGTGCTCGTCGACTCCGCAACTGGTCGAGTCCGGCTCACCGGCTTCGGCATCGCCTCGCGACTCCCGCGCGAGCGCCAGTCGCCCGCACCGCCCGAGTTCATCGATGGGACGCTCGCCTACATGGCGCCCGAGCAGACGGGACGAGTGAACCGCTCGATTGATTCCCGCAGCGACCTTTACTCTCTTGGCGTCACGTTCTACGAGATGCTGACCGGCAGCCTGCCGTTCACGGCATCCGATCCGATGGAATGGGTGCACTGTCACATCGCGAGACAACCGGCCGCACCGAGCGAGCGACTGAGGAGTGTGCCAGCCTCGGTCTCCGCGATCGCGATGAAGCTGCTCTCCAAGACGGCCGAGGATCGGTATCAGACGGCGGCGGGAGTTGAAAGCGATCTGCGGCGCTGTCTGTCCCAATGGGAGCTCCAGGGATGCGTCGACGAGTTCACTCCCGGCGTCCATGACACTCCGGATCGCCTCATGATCCCCGAGAAGCTGTACGGGCGGGACCGTGAGGTCGAAACCCTCCTGACCGCGTTCGATCGCATCGTCGCGGGCGGCCGGCCGGAGCTGGTGCTCGTCTCCGGATACTCCGGCATCGGCAAGTCCGCGGTCGTCAATGAGCTCCACAGGCCGCTGGTTCCTCCCCGCGGCCTGTTTGCATCCGGCAAGTTCGACCAGTACAAGCGCGACATTCCGTATGCCACGTTGGCGCAGGCGTTTCAAAGCCTCATCCGGCCGCTCCTCAGCAAGAACGAAGACGACTTACGCGCATGGCGTGACGCGCTTCGGGAGGCGCTGGAGCCGAACGGACTGCTCATCGTCGATCTCGTCCCTGAATTGAAGCACGTCATTGGCGAACAGCCACCGGTACCCGAGCTGCCGCCGCAGGAAGCGCAGAGACGCTTTCAGTTGGTCTTTCGGCGGTTCATCGGCGTATTCGCGCGACCCGAACATCCGCTTGCGCTCTTCCTCGACGACCTGCAATGGCTGGATGCGGCCACACTCGACCTGCTCGAAGACCTGTTGACCAGCACCGATCTGCAGCACGTGCTGCTCATCGGCGCGTATCGGGACAACGAGGTCGATGCCACGCACCCGCTGGTTCGCAAGCTCGATGCGATCCGCCAGGCTGGCGCGGCAGTGCAGGACATCGTTCTCACACCGCTCGGGCGTGACGATCTGAGCCAGTTGCTGGCGGACTCCCTTCATTGCGAACCGGAGCGCCCCGCCCCGCTCGCGGAACTGATTCACGAGAAGACGACGGGCAACCCGTTTTTCGCGATTCAATTCATTTCTACGCTGGCGGACGAGGGCCTGCTTTCATTCGACTACGGCGAGAGGCGTTGGGTCTGGGACCTGAGCCGCATTCACGCCAAAGGCTTTACGGACAATGTCGTCGAGCTGATGGTCGGGAAGTTGAATCGCCTGCCGGCGGAGACCCAGGAGGCGCTCCAGCAGTTCGCCTGCATGGGCAACAGTGCAGCGTTCGAGATGCTACGAATGGCGTATCAGGGCTCGGTCGAGGACATGCACGACCATCTCTGGGAAGCCGTACGGTCGGGCCTCATCTTTCGTGCGGACGATTCGTATCGATTTCTGCATGACCGCGTGCAAGAAGCCGCGTACTCGCTGATTCCGAAGGAACTGCGCGCCGAGGCTCACCTGCGCATCGGCATGCTGCTCGCCGCGCACACACCTCCCGCGAAACGCGACGAAGCCATCTTCGAGATCGTCAATCAACTCAATCGGGGCTCGCACCTCATCGCCTCGGTCGAAGAGCGCGAACGAACCGCAGACCTGAATCTGATCGCGGGCCGGCGCGCGAAGATCTCGACTGCATATGACTCAGCACTCAAATACCTCAGGGCCGGCAGCACTCTCCTGACGGAGGCAACCTGGAAGCGTAACTACGAGCTCGTCTTCTCGATCGAGTATCTGATGGCCGAGTGCGAGCTGCTGACCGCGGACTTGGTCGCGGCCGAGAATCGGCTCTTGGTGTTGGCCCAACGTGCGAATGGCCGCCACGATTCTTGTGTGGTGACGCGTTTACAGCTCACCCTCTACACCACTTTGGATCGGAGTGACCGCGGAGTCGACGTGTTCCTGGACTGGCTCCGCCGCGACGGCACTGTGTGGTCGAACCAGCCGACCCGCGACGACGTCATGCGCGAATACGAACGAATATGGACACTGCTCGGAAGCCGGCAAATTGAAGATCTCGTGCACCTGCCCCTGATAACAGATCCAGTGGTCCTTGACACGATGGATGTCTTCACGGAGATCGTCACGCCGGCACTGATTTTTGACGAACACCTGGCATCGCTCGTTGTCTGCCGTTTGGTCACACTCAGCCTCGAGCACGGCAACTGCGATGGTTCGTGCTTCGCCTATGTGTGGATCGCCATGTTCGCCGGCCCGCGCTTTGACAACTACAAGGACGGATTCCGGTTCGGACAGCTGGGCTATGACCTGGTCGAAAAGCGCGGACTGACGCGTTATCAGGCTCGCACCTACATGTCATTCGGTGCGCTTGTCATTCCCTGGGCGAAACACGTCGCGAGCGGACGTGAACTGGTACGACGGGCGGTCGATGCCGCGTACCGAATCGGCGACCTGACCTTTGCTTCTTACAGCCGGGTCCAACTGATCACGATTTGTCTCGCCGCGGGAGATCCACTCGCAGAAGTGCAAACCGAAGCCGAACACGGTCTTGCTTTTGCCAAGCGCACGCTGTTCGGCCTGATCATTCAGTTCTGCGGAGCGCAGCTCGGCCTGATACGGACTCTCCGCGGATTGACGCCGACGTTGGGGTGCCTGGATCACGGCGACTACAGCGAGCTTGACGCTGAACGTGTTTTGGCAAGCAATCCGAATCTGGCGACGGCCGAATTTTTCTATTGGACCCGGAAGTTGCAGGCCCGCTACTTTGCTGGAGACCATGTCGCGGCGGTTCACGCCTCGCTGAACGCGCAGCAGCTGCTCTGGACATCGGGGCCAATGTTCGAAACCGCGGAATTTCACCTCTATTCCGCGCTAGCGAACGCTGGCGCGTGGGATCTTGCATCCCCTGATCAGAGACAGAAGCATTGCGAGGCCTTGGCGGTCCACCTCAAGAAGATCGAAATGTGGGCCGAGCATTCCCCTGACAATTTTGGGAATCGCGCCGCTATTGTCGGTGCGGAAATTGCTCGAATCGAAGGCAGGATCCTGGACGCAGAGAAGCTCTACGAAGAGGCCATCCGTTTGGCACACACGAACGGCTTTGTGCACAACGAGGCGGTCTCCAACGAGCTTGCAGGGCGCTTTTACGCGGCGCGCGGCTTCGAGAAGATTGCGAATGCCTACCTGCGGGATGCCCGCTACTGCTACCTATGTTGGGGCGCTGACGGAAAGGCTCGACAGCTCGAGCAGCTATATCCGCACCTCAGCGAGGACAAGTCGTTCTCGGAGCCCACGACCACGATACATGCACCGGTCGAGCACCTCGACTTGGCCACCGTAATCAATGTGTCGGAAGCAGTGTCGGGTGAGATTGTCTTGGGGAAGCTGATCGATACGCTGATGCGCACGGCCATCGAGCACGCCGGCGCCGAAAGAGGTCTCTTGATTCTTCCTCGAGGGGATGACTATCGAGTTGAGGCGGAGGCCACAACCAGCAGCGATGACGTGACCGTCGTCCTGCGACAGGCAAGCGTCACCGCCACGGATCTGCCGAGTTCGGTGTTTCAGTACGTTCTCCGGACCAAAGACCGCGTGCTCTTGCATGACGCATTGGGCCAGAACTCGTTTTTGGCGGATGGTTATATTCGCGAGCACCGCTCACGGTCGGTACTCTGCCTGCCGTTGCTCAAGCAAACCAGATTACTCGGGGTGCTGTACCTCGAAAACAGTCTCACGCCTCACGCCTTCACCCCTGCCCGAATGGCCGTCCTCAAGTTGCTTGCCTCGGGAGCGGCAATCTCCATGGAGAACACGCGTCTCTATAGCGACCTCCAGGAACGCGAGGCGCGCGTGAGAAGGCTGGTGGATTCCAACATCGTCGGTGTTCTCATCTGGAATGTCGATGGACAGATTGTCGAGGCCAATGACGCGTTTCTCGGCATGCTGCAATATGGCCGTGAGGATCTCGTCTCGGGTGGCATCCGCTGGACCGATCTGACCCCGGCCGACTGGCGCCAGCACGACGAGCGCGCGATGGCGGATCTGAGAGCGACGGGGACCGTCCAGCCGTACGAGAAGGAGTTCGTGCGCAAGGATGGCACTCGCGTCCCGGTGCTGACGGGCGGTGCGTTGTTTGACACACGAGGGAACGATGGCGTCGCCTTTGCGCTCGATCTAAGCGAACACAAGCGAGATGAAGCAGAGATCCGGGCGCTCAAGGATCAGCTCTATCGAGAAAATCTGGCACTGAGGGATGAGGTCGACCGAGCCTTCATGTTCGAAGAGATTGTCGGTTCCTCCAAGACGTTGAAGGTCGCTCTGTCGCGGATTGCCAAAGTGGCTCCCACAGACTCCACCGTGTTCATCTCGGGAGAGACCGGCACCGGCAAGGAACTCATCGCCCGCGCCGTCCACAAACGATCCCAGAGGGCCGGACGTGCCTTCGTCAGTGTGAACTGTGCCGCACTGGCGCCCACGCTGATCTCCTCAGAACTGTTCGGCCATGAGAGGGGCGCGTTCACGGGAGCCACGCAACGGCGGCTTGGGCGTTTCGAACTGGCTGATGGCGGCACGATCTTCCTGGACGAAGTGGGCGAACTGCTGCCTGAGACACAGGTCGCGCTCTTGCGGGTCCTGCAAGAACGGGAATTCGAGCGAGTCGGAGGCACGCAGCCGATCCGCATTGACGTTCGCGTCATCGCGGCGACGAATCGTGATCTCGGGGCCGCGGCGGCGAACGGAAGCTTCCGACAGGACCTGTTCTATCGACTCAATGTGTTCCCCATCGAGGTACCGCCCCTCCGAGAACGCCAAGACGACATCTTGATGCTCGTCGAATACTTCGTGCACCGCTACGCCACGCGGGCGGGCAAGACCATTCGCTCGATCGACAAGAAGACCTTGGATTTGTTGCAAGCCTACGACTGGCCAGGCAACATCCGTGAGCTGCAGAACGTGATCGAACGGTCCGTGATTCTGAGCGCCAGTGAGGTGTTTGCCGTCGACGAGTCGTGGCTGCCGCAACAATCGGTGCGACCTCGACCCCGTGTTGCGGCGTTGGCCCCGTCTCAAGGCGGGCCCGGCAGCGAGCGGCAGAGCATCGAAGCGGCGCTCGTTGCGTGCCGGGGCCGAGTCGGCGGCTCGTCAGGGGCTGCGGCGAAGCTCGGAGTGCCGCCATCCACGCTTGACAATCGCATCAAGGCATTGAAGATCAACAAAGCGCAGTTCAAGTTTCGCTGAAGCCCGCCAGTCACGAGATCCACCAGATCCACCAGATCCCCCAGATCGACCGGTCTCACCAGTTCGCAATCCACTCGATCTTTGGCTTTTGCTGCATTTTCCATGAGGTGCGGCTGGCGTTCGGTTTGCCAGTGTGGCAGCGGGCAACAAGGACGCGCGACCATGACGTGCAGAATCGACCGACTTTGGATTGAACAGGGTGTTGCTCTCCGCATCAGTGGGCGGATTGCAGGGGAAGACCTGGAAGTCCTTCGCACCGCGCTCGAGGAAATCCGTGTCGTCGCCATCGAACTCGCGGAGGTCGAGCTGGTCGACCGTGATGCGGTGGAATTCCTGGCCCTCAGCGAAGCGAATGGCATCGCACTCAGAAACTGTCCGGCCTACATCCGCGAATGGATCACGAGAGAGCGAGGCCGCAGCTAGCGCCGTGAAGATGGACGGGAAACTCGTTTTGGAACAGCAGTCGCGAACAGACTGCAAAGGAGACAGTGATGACGAAGCTCGCAGACGTAGTGGAGGCAACGGCGATTCGCCCGTTTCAGATGGCGAGTGTGCCGGACGCGGAACTGACCGAATTGCGCAGGCGCATCAACGCGACAAAGTGGCCTGAACGGGAAACCGTCACGGACGCATCGCAAGGCGTGCAGCTCGAGACGATGCAGAAGCTGGCCCGCTACTGGGCCACAGATTACGATTGGCGAAAGGTGGAGGCCAAGCTTGGTGCCCTGCCGCAGTTCATCACCGAGATCGATGGGTTGGACATCCACTTTATTCACGTTCGCTCGAAACACGAAGGGGCGTTGCCGCTGATCGTGACCCACGGATGGCCCGGCTCGATCATCGAGCAGATGAAGATCATCGACCCGCTGGTCAACCCGACGGCGCACGGCGCGAGCGCATCGGACGCCTTCCACCTGGTGATTCCGTCGATGCCAGGCTACGGGTATTCGGGCAAGCCGACTACGACCGGCTGGGACGCCCCCCACATCGCCCGCGCCTGGGTCGTGCTGATGAAGCGTCTGGGATACACGAAGTTCGTGGCGCAAGGCGGCGATTGGGGTGGGCTCGTCGTGGATCAGATGGGCGTGCAGGCGGCGCCGGAGTTGCTCGGCATTCACACCAACTTCCCGGGCGCGGTGCCCGCTGACGTCGACCAGGCGGCGTTCACTGGTGCGCCGGCACCGGCAGGTCTGTCGCCCGAGGAGAAGCGCGTGTTCGAGCGACTGCAGTCTGTCTACAGCAAAGGCGTCGCCTATGGCTACCAGATGGGGCAGCGCCCGCAGTCGCTGTACGGCATTGCGGATTCTCCCGTCGGGCTCGCGGCGTATTTTCTGGACCACGACGCGTTGAGCTACGCGCTGATCTCGCGCGTCTTTGCCGGAGAAGCGGCCGGCCTCACCCGGGACGATGTCCTCGACAACGTGACGATCACCTGGTTGACGAACACCGCTCTGTCCGGGGCTCGTCTCTATTGGGAGAACAAGCTCTCGTATCTGGGCGTCAAGGGCGTCTCGATTCCGGTTGCCGTCAGCATCTTTCCCGACGAGATCTGTCCATCGCCGAAGAGTTGGGCACAGCGCGCGTATCCCAACCTCATCCACTACAACAAGCTCGAAAAAGGCGGGCATTTCGCGGCTTGGGAACAGCCGCAGCTGTTCTCAGAGGAAGTTCGGGCCGGCTTCAGATCGCTGCGCGGGTAGCGTAGCAGGGGCTTCTTCAATGCTTCGTCGCGGATGGCCGACCACGCTGTCAACGGCGTGATCGCCTCCGCGGCGAGGCGCAGCTTGTCGATGTCTTCGTCCCATAGATCGGGCGCCGCGCCTCTGGTGTCATGCGCATCGAGGAGTTCAAAGGAGCGAGTCACATGCAGACGACGCGAATGATGGCGGCTGCGGCGCTGATCATCGGACCACGGGTATGATCGGCGGTCGCGTGTTGGACAAGCCAGTCGATCACGCATCGCGGGGACGGCTGCGCGCCCTTTACGAGTGGCTGACCGCGACGCCGTCGCCGCACCTCCCTTCGAGCCCCG
>CAWGAS010000037.1:0-26283 GCA_963820645.1 uncultured Acidobacteriota bacterium
GACGTACGCGACCGGCACGGGGTGGCCCCACGCCGCACGTTCGTAGGCATTCTCCACGACACCGATCACGTCGACCGTCCGCCCTCCGGACACGACTATCTGCGCGCCGATCGCTTTGTCGATTCCGCCGAGCGTCGCGGCCCACGTCTCGTTGACGACCGCTACGTCGGATTCGCTCGCACCGAAGCCGCGTCCGCCCCGGACGCGAAGCCCCTGCGGCCTGGAACCAGTCGTGAGTGACCGGCCTGGCGATCCGGCCATTGAGCTGTGACAGGAGGCAATCGCCGGCTGCCGCGACGGTCACGCCGGGAAGGCGTCGTCCCTGGTCCAGAATCGCCAGGCGGCTCAGCGCCTCGCGTTGCGGTGTGAGCTCCAGGTTCAAGAACCGGACGTCGGCGACGAGCACATCGTCCTGCAGCCGGCCGAGCGTCTTGGGCATCGTCGCGAACCCGCGCACGAGGTAGCTGGCCGTCGCGAGCAGCACAACCGACAAGGCGACCTGCACGACGATGACGGCCCTTCGCAGACGGAACCGCGACATGCCGCCGACTCGAGGACCGAGCCGCAGACCGGCCAGGACGTCGAACCCGGTCGCGCGCCATGCCGGCAACAGACCGGCGATGACCGTCACGACGAGAGGGAGGACGAGGGAGAAGAGGAACACTCGAACGTCGGCGGCGACGACGATTGGAAGGACCAGGCCGCTCACACGAAGCGCCTGCGTGGTGATCCCCCACGCCGCAAGGCCGGCCGCGCTCGCGACGAGCCCGGTTTCGAGCGCGAGCAGGCGAGCCACCTGCCCCGGGCCGGGTCGCGCCGAGCGACACTCGAACGGCCAGCTCGTGGGTGCGGCCAACGGCGCGTGACAGCGACACCGCCGCGACGTTGGCGCAGGCGATGGCGAGGATCATGAGCGGCACCGCCATGAGCGCAGCGACCCCGCCGATGCAATCGATGAGCGTCATGTCCGGTTCGAAGAGATTGAAGGGCACAAGCCGGATCGCCGTCAGAGGATCGCGCCTGGGCCGCTCGGCGTTGAACTGCCCGGCCAGGAACTGGAGGCGGGCCTCAGCGTCCTTCCGGTTCACGCCATCGCCGAGGCGCGCCACGATGGAGGGCCCGACCTGGCCGTCGGCCTTCGCAAGAACAGCATCGAGTCCGCGCCTATGCGCCATCGGCAGCCAGATGTCGCCGCGATCCTCGGGAGCTTCGCCGACGCGCGCTGGGCGCAGACCGGCAAAGCCAGCCGGAAGTACACCGACGATCGTGGCGATCGCCGGCCCGTTCGAGATCGGCCTTCCCACCGCCGCGGTCGCATCGCCGAGATGGCGCAGCGCGAACTGGTGGCCCACGACCGCGACCGGCACCGCGTCGCGCAAGTCGTCGCTCCGCGCGATCAGGCGCCCGGCGATCGCTTGGGTACCGAGGCTCTCAAAGTAGCCGCCGCTGACGTACCTCCCCTGCGCGGTTATCGCGAGACCGTTGACATTCACGGCGAAGCCGCGCGCTCCCTCCTGGGCCCCGAACGCGGCAAGGCCCGGAAGCACGGCCGGAAGCGCACTGTAGTCGCCTGCGCTGAGTGAGTCGAGGCCCTCCGATCCGCTCTCGCCGAGCACTCGAACGAGGGTGCCGCGGTCGCGGATGCCCGGGACTTCTCCCGCGAGGATCGCGTTGACGACGCCGAACATCAGCACCGTGAGCGTGCTGCCGAGGGTCAGGCAGAGGAAAACAGTCAACGTCTGGCCTGGCCCCCGGCGCAGCGCGCGGCACGCATCCCGAAGATCGGAAAGCGACCCCGAGGCCAACGGGGCGAGCGCCCATCCGCCGGTGCGGCTCCCGGGTGCTGACGTCCGACGGATCCCCCGATGGTGCATGTGGCCTCTCGTCACTTTTTACGCGCGAGACGGGTAAAGGTTAACAACTACGCGCCGGCCACGAGACCGTCGTCCGGTACGGCGTCGGCGACCGCCGCGGCGACGGCGCTCGTCTGACGAGGAGAAACGCGCCGATCACTCCGAGCATGAAGTTGGAGCAGAGAATCTCAATCATGTGGACGGCGCGGACCTCGGGCGGCAGGATATCGTCCACCGGCAGGAGCAGCGGAGCGATCCCGCCGAACACGGACAAGGCCAGACCCGCCACCAGCGCGGCGTGACCTCGGCGGCCGGCCATTCCGCGCATCAGCGGCGCTATCGATGCGGCATAGACCAGCCCGCGCAGGATCTGGACCCCGACAATCACTCCGAACGACGGAATGACGATGAGAGAGTTGCTGTCGTAGAAGGGCTTCACGAACGGGTAGATCAGCCCGCCGGCCACGAAATACAACACGAGGTACGACAGCGAAACCACGGGCATTCGGAGCCACGGCCGCCGGGCCAGTCCTGGAGCCGCGATGCGACCGTGTCAGGCGGGACGCCGCGGGTCATGCCAACGGCGAGGACTGCCGATGCCAGAACAACCGGTATGAGCTGAAGCGCCGTGTCGCGGGCCGTCTGAGACAGCGAAGAGATCCCGAATGCGAGCGATTCGATCTGGATGTTGACCACGCCGATGCCGCCGTAGAGGACCGCGAGCATCCAGAACAGCGGCCATCCACGCGCGCGGCTTGCCGCCGCGGCGACTGTACAGAACGCCAACCGTCACCGCGTACGAAAGCCACACGCGCCAGGAGAACTCGAAACCGCCGGCCCCCGCGGCCAGGGACAGGGCGAGCCAGAGCGCGGCGCAGACCCAGGCGATTCTCATCACTTCACCTCGATTCCGGAACAGAACAACCGCACCTGGGCGCGGATCACGTCGGCCATGTGGGTCCACGGAGGCCCCGTCATGGCCCACAAGACGGTGAGCCCCAGCTGCATGACCTTGAAGGCGTTCAGCAACGTGGGCATGTCGACGTCGGTCCGCAACACCCCGCGCTTCTGTAGCGCCGTGAACAATTCAATCAATGGGGGATCCATGACCGTCTGGATCTCGGCAACCCACGCCGATTGCGTCGTGGCCCTGGCGCACATCTGCGCGAGGAACACCCGCACGAACGCGTGGTGCGGCTCCTTGAGGGTGAACTGCAACTGAATGACCCTCGTGAGGATCGACGTGAGCGACCCGCGGCCGTGCGCCAGACGGGCCACCTCCTCCTGGACCTCGCGCTCGATGTCCATCACGAACGCGACGACGATGTCCTCCTTGGTGCGGAAGTAGTTGTAGATGGTGCCCTTCCCGACGTCGGCGGCCAGGGCGATGTCGTCGATCGTGGAGCCCTCGATGCCTTTCCGGGTGAACAGGGCGAGGCCGGCGGCGACGATCCGGTCGCGGGTGTCCTGCTTCTTGCGGGCCCGCCGGGGCAGCTCAAATGTGACCATGGTCAAATATGACTATAGTCATTTTTAACCGCGCGTCAAGCCCGGCGGCACTCGACGCCGGCTCAGCCGGACCCTTCGACTCGCGGAATCATGCGCTCGCTCAGGGCAGGCCGGCGACCGTAACCGCACAGTGTTCACATCGGAACAGAAATGCGCCGCCGCTTCCGGCATGCTGGCGTCTTGACCCGACTCCCGTCCTTCACGCGCATCACGCGTGCGGCGATCGCGATCGCGCTGCTGATGCCGGTATCGGCCTCCGCGCAGGACGTGACGGAGCCGGCCTTGAAGGCGGCCTTCATCTACAACTTCGCCAAATTCACCGAGTGGCCGCCCGAGATCGCGCGGGTCGCCGGGCCGCTCGCCATGTGCGTGGTCGGCGACGCCGCCGTCGGCGAGGCGCTCTCGCGAACGGTCAAGGACCGTGAGCTCAATGGCCGCCGCATGGCCGTGTCGGTCCTGGGAGTCGCCGAGCCCCAGCGCGGGTGCCACATCCTGTACGTGTCGGGCGTCACGCTCCGGTCAGGCCACGCTGCTCGTCGCGGGCCTCCGTGACTTGCCCGTGCTGACGATCAGCGATGCGGAAGGGTTCATGGCGCTGGGGGGCGTCGCGCAGTTTTTCTTCGAGCACGGCCGGCTGCGCTTCAGCGTTCATCTCGGATCCGCGAAGCGCGCCCGCCTCCAGATCAGCTCGAGGCTTCTCGCGCTGGCGAAACCCCATGACTAGTTGCACACCGCCACGCGATACGTCGAGAGGCTTCCGCCGCGCGCGCGCGATCCTGCCCATCGTCATGCTGGCGGTGTCGTCCTCCGCCTGGGCGCAGTCGACGCTTCCCGATCTGAGCCTCGAGGATCTGATGAAGCTCGACGCCGGGCAGGTCTTCGGGGCCTCCGAGCGGCTCCAACCCGTCCTCGAGGCGCCGGCGTCGGTGTCGTTCATCACCGCGGAGGAGATTGCGCGGTACGGCTACCGCACGCTGGCGGACATCCTGCGCGGGGTCCGTGGGATGTACGTCACCAACGATCGCAACTTCAGCTTCATCGGGACGCGCGGGTTCGGCAAGCCGGGCGACTACAACAGCCGCATCCTGCTGCTCGTCAACGGACATCGCGTGAACGACAACATCTTCGGGCAGGCGGAGATCGGCGCGGAGTTCGGCATCGATCCGGCGATGTTCGAGCGGGTCGAGATCATCCGCGGGCCGGCCTCGTCGCTCTACGGCGACAGCGCGTTCTTCGCCGTCGTGAACGTGATCACGCGGACGGGCGCCTCGCTCGGTGGCGGCGGCGATCGCGCTCGAGGCGGGCACGCTCGGGACCGGGCTGGTGCGCGCGTCGGTCGGGGCAGCGTCTGGCCAACGGCGTGGACTTCGCGCTGTCGGGCACCTACGAGCGAAGCGACGGCGTCGGACAACTCTATTTCCCGGCGTTCGACGCGCCGGAGACGAACAACGGCATCGCCGATGGGCTCGACGGCGAAGGCGTCGGGCAGTTCTACGGCCGCCTGGCCTTCAACGGCCTCACGGTCACCGGCGCGTATGGAACCCGGCGCCGCGACGTGCCGACCGCGTCGTTCGGGACCTTGTTCAACGAGCAGGAGGAGCCGGAGCAGACGACCGATCGCCATACGCTGCTCGATGCCGACTACCGGCGCTCGTTCAGCGACGACGCGCATGACGTTGCGCGGCTTCCTATCGATCGGTTCTCCTACGACGGCCTCTATCCGTTCACCGGCGAGCCGGAGGGCGCGCCTGCCGCTGGTCGGGCGTAACGGCGTGGTCGGGACGCGATGGAGCGCCGGCGCCGGACTGACTCGGGCCTTCCGGGCGCGTCAAACCTTGACGGCCGGGGTCGAGTTCATCGACAACGTGCGTCAGGACCAGAGCCGCGGTGTACAGCGATTCTCCGGTGCCCGTCGCTCGACAGTCAGCGCTCCTCGACGCAGCACGCGGTCTACGTTCAGGACGAGATCAAGCTCGCGCGCTGGATGATCGTCAATGCCGGCCTGCGCTACGACGGCTACGAGAACTTCGACCGGGTGACGCCGCGCGTGGCGGTGATCGTCCTGCCATCGGCGACGCAATCGTTGAAGTACCTGTACGGAAACGCGTTTCGGGCGCCCAACGCCTACGAGCTCAACGCGTTCTACTTTGGCGACAGCGTCGCCGATCTTCGGCCGGAGTCGATCGACACCCACGAGCTCGTGTGGGAGCGCTACATCAATGACTGGCTGCGAACGTCCGTGTCGACGTACTGGTACAAGGCCGACAGGCTGATCACGCTGGTCGCAGAACGACTCGGCGCTTCTGGGCACGTCGTTCGTCAACCAGGGGGAAGTACGGGCGAAGGGGCTCGAGCTCGAAGCGCAGATGCGCCTCAACGGACGAGTCGCAGGCGCTGATCAGCTACGCACTGCAGAGCGCCGTCGATCAGGAGACCCAGGCCGGGCTTCCGAACTCGCCGCGGCATATGACCAAGGCGCGGATCAGCTTCCCGGGCCCAATCGCGCGCTCGTCCGTCGCCGTGGAAGGCCAGTTTCTCAGCAGCCGGGAGACGCTGGCCGGCGCGAGCACGTCATCGGCGGCCACCGTCAACATCACCATGACCCAGCCACTCGGGCGCTCCTGGGAGCTCTTCGGCGGCGTGCGAAATATCTTCGATGCTCAGTACGGAGACCCGGTTCCGATCCGCACCGCCAGGACACCATCCCGCAGAACGGCCGAACGGCCCGGATCGGGCTTCGCTGGAAGCTCTGGACGAAATAGCTGAGCCCGTTTGCACCATCGGCCTTCACAGGATCCACGCGTCCGCGTCGATTCAAACGGCCCGACCGCAGCCCTCCTCGTCGAGTCGGCCGTCAGGCCGGCTATAATCCGGTCCTTCCCTCATGGCGCTGATTCCGGGAGCACGCCTCGGCGTCTACGAGATCGTCAGGGCCATTGGCGCCGGCGATCCACGGACCGAGCGCCGACGAGAACCCGTTCGCCGCCGGTTGGACGCCCTCCCTGAATAGGATCGTCGCGTGGCATCGTGGACCTGCCCGGCATGCGGCGCGAAGTTCGTCACGCGCAACCTGTCTCACTCGTGCGTCAGGCGCTCCGTAGAGGAGTTCTTCGCGGGCAAGCCTGCCGCCGGCGTCGGGCACGCGAAGGCGTTCATTGCCGAAGCGAGGAAGCTCGGGCCGGTGACGCTTCACGCCGTCAAGACGCGGATCGCGCTGATGGTCGAGGTGCGGTTCGCCGCGATCAATCGCATCGGCGCCGACTTCATGAAGGGGCACCTGTGGCTCAAGGCACGCCACGAGACCGGCCGCTTCGATCGGATCGAAGCGCTCGGCCGCGACTACATCTGTCACTTCGAGATCAGCGAACGCCGGCCGATCGACGACGAGCTGCGGGCATGCCTCGCGATGTCGTACGCGATCGGGTGCCGCGAGCACATCGCCGCGAAGAAGGCGGACGGTGAGACCGACGAAGCGGCCGGTGGGCAGAGGCCAACTGTCCTGGTATCGCGGTGGCCCGCGCATAGGCGAGCGAACGACGCTGTCCGTGGGCGCGTCATGTCGCCGATAGACTGTGGCGTGGTTGTCGATTCTCTTTCGCTATGATCCACCGCTCCTGCGGTGGACGGTTGCGGGTGCCAGACGGGTTCAACAGGCTTCTCACGACAGAAGTATCCGCTCGGCACTGCGGGCCGTTTGCTCCTCGATGCCATACAACGGCGCCGCCGCATGTGAACGAGGCCGGCTGTCTTCGAGGTTCACGCCGACCACACCGGCGTCGAGCACCGCCGTGACGGTGTCGGCCACGTCGGCTGGCGTGTCGCCGTAGCCGGCTTCGATATCGGCGGTCACCGGCACGTTGACCGCGGCGACAATCGATGCGATCTCGCGAACCATCGCGTCGCGTCCGATGCACTCGCCGTCGGCCAGGCCTCGTGCGTTCGCGATGCCGGCGCTCGTGGTGCCGATCGCGGCGAACCCGGCATCTTCGAAGACGCGCGCGCTCGCCGCGTCCCAGGCATTCGGGAGCAGCAATCGGCCGGCGCGGTTGAGATCGCGAAAAGCGGCTGCACGGGCGCGTTCGGTCGTCATGTCCGTCATGATGGCGCGCCGCACCGGAAACTGCTGGCGGTTTCCGGCTGCGGTCACCTGCGGCGGTCATGTCCGAAAACCGCTAGACATGCCCCGCCGCACCAGAGCAACGATCGAGCATGGATCTGGACGTCGAGGCGTGTTATCGCGCGTTCCGCACGCGCGATGCGCGCTTCGACGGGCGGCTGTTCAGCGGCGTCAGGACAACGGGGATTTACTGCCGTCCTGTCTGCCCGGCACGCACGCCGAAACGCGAGAACATGTCGTTCTACGCAACCGCGGCGGCGGCCCAGGCCGCCGGCTTCCGGCCGTGCCTGCGATGCCGGCCGGAAACGGCGCCCGAACTTGCGGCCTGGCGCGGGACGTCGAACACGGTGGCCCGGGCGCTGGCGCTGATCGACGCGGGCGCGGTGGATGACGCCAGTCTCGACCGCCTGGCCGAGCGCCTGGGCGTCGGAGCGCGACAGCTCAGGCGGCTGTTTCGACAGCATCTCGGCGCATCCCCCGTTTCAGTGGCGCAGACCCGGCGTGTTCTCCTCGCCAAGCAATTGATCCACGAAACACGCCTGCCGATGGCCGAAGTGGCGCTGGCTTCCGGATTCGGCAGCATCCGGCGCTTCAACGAGACCTTCCAGTGCCTCTTCGGCCGGCCCCCGAGCACGCTGCGCCGCGCCAGCCTCACCGACCTGTCGTCCGGCCCGAACGGTGGCGTGATCATCCTTCTTCGATACCGGCCGCCATACGACTGGCCGGCGATGGCGTCGTTCCTGAAGGCCCGGGCCATTCCCGGCATCGAGGCGGTGTCGGCCGATCGCTATGCGCGCACGATCGAGATCAAAGGCGTGCACGGCGTTGTCGCCGTGGAGCCGGCCGGCGGCCACGCGCTTCGGATCGCGATTCGCTGCCCGCAGCTGCCGGCGCTTCCCGCGATCATCGCGCGCGTGCGGCGGGTGTTCGATCTCGGCGCCGACCCGCACGCGATCGGCGCGCACCTGGCCGAGGATCCGATTCTTGCCCCGCTGATTGCGGCGCGCCCGGGGCTGCGTGTCCCGGGCGGGTGGGATGGATTCGAGCTCGCGATCCGGGCGGTGCTGGGCCAGCAGATCACCGTCACCGCCGCCGTCCACCTGGCAGCAAAACTGGTGGCGCGCTACGGCGAGCCTCTGGCGGGCGCCGGCCTCGAGACGGACGGACTCACGCATGTCTTCCCTCGGCCCGAACGCCTGGCGTCGGCCGACCAGACGACGCTCGGGATGCCGCGGACGCGGGCCGCGGCGCTCGTGTCGCTGGCGGCGGCCGTCGTGGCCGATCCGCAGGTGCTTGGCGCCGGACGAAGCCTCACGGATTGTGTGTTGCAGCTGCGTGCGCTGCCGGGTATCGGGGAATGGACCGCCCAGTACATCGCGATGCGCGAGCTGCGAGAGCCGGATGCGTTTCCGGCCGGCGACATCGGGCTGCTGCGCGCCATGGCCGATCGGAACGGGAAGAGGCCGACGTCCCGCGAACTGCTCGCGGCGGCGGAGCGCTGGCGGCCGTGGCGCGCGTACGCCGCGCAACACCTCTGGACATCTGGAACGACGTGAGAGGTCGCAAGCCGGCGGTGACTCGTGAACTGCTCAGAAAACAGATTGGACAGTTTCAGGTTCGCCGGAGATTCAATTCAATCAACGGACTTCACTGCAAACAGGCTTCATTGTTCTTCCAGCACGGAGTTCACGGAGGACACGGAGTCTCAGGAACGACCAGCGTTGCGGTTAGTTCACTCGGGGCAGGTGACACGGATTCACGCGAGATCACACTGATTGACACGGATCGTACCCGCAGCGCTTGTCGCGTTTCAGACACGAGCGACAAGCCTGTCGAGGTCCCGCCGCCGCGCGCCTCGATTAGTCCTGCGCGCGCGAATCGAGTACGCTGCACGCACTCGAGCGCCGGCGGGGAATGCAGCGGCCGGCGTTGCAGGTCAGGCGTGATCGAGGACAAGCAGCCCTGATCCGCCGGCTGTTTGCATCCTCGATCTCGCTGACTTGCGCGCTCCGCGCGGCTCGAGTGCGTTGCAACCCGTCGAACCAGAGCCTCCGTGTCCTCCGTGTTCTCCGTGTTGGAAGGACAGGTGACCGGCGTGATAGCGTCGTATCTCCGTTAACTCTGTGGTGAGTACGATTGCCCCGGGCAGACACTCCACCGTCCGCCGATCAACGCACCGGCCTCTCCAACGCGCGCCGGAAGACGTCGCGGGCGCGGGGATGATCGCTTTCGAGCAGGGCCTCCAGGGCATGCTTGCGCGCGCTCGCCGCCGGATGGTCGCGCGCGATGGCGAGCAGCGCGTCGATGCCGGCGCCGTCGTCGAGCCCGGCCAGCGTCTCGATGGCTTCGTCCTGAACGCGCGACGACTTCTCGGCGCGCGCCACGCTCTCGAGGATCGACGCCGCCTCGGCGGCCGGGAGGCTGCTGCCCAACGACTCGATGGCTTCGGCGCGGACGCCCTCGTCCGGGTGCGTCCGGGCCAGCTCGCGCAGGCGCCCGGCAGCCGTGGCCCCGGGAATATCGCCCAACGTTTCAACCGCTTCGAGCTGGACTTCGATGTCGCGATCGTTCCTGGCCAGCTTCTCCAGCAGATCGACAATGGTGCGGTCGCGAGCTTCGTCGGGATCGGACGATTGATGGGCCAGCGCCTCGATCGCTTCGCGGCGGACGTTCGTGCGCGGATGTGACTGCGCGAGCGCCATGAGCGTCGCGAGGCCTTTCGCATCCTCGAGCCCCGCGAGCGTGTCGACCGCTTCCTCCTGGACCCCGGGATCCGGATCCTTCATCGCGAGCTCCTCGAGCACGGGGATGACGGTCTCGCTCGGCAGCGCGTCGCCCAGCGTCTCGACGGCTTCACGCCGCACGTCGATGCGTCGGATGCGTGCGCGCCAGCTCGATCAACAGCATGACACCGCGCTGGTCCTCGAAGTCGCCGAGCGTTTCCACGGCTTCGCGCTGGATGTCCACGCTGGCGTCATTGCCGCGCAATCGACGCCGAGCGCGTCACGCGCCTCGAGCTCCGGCCGTGCCCCCAGCGCCTCGACCGCCTCCCGCCGGGCGTCGAGATCTTCCAGCGATTGCGCGAGCGCAATCAGCGCCGGCGCGGCCTCGGGCATCGCGAGATCGCCGAGCGCTTCGGCGGCCTCCTGACGCACGTGGGATGCGCGGTCCGTGCGCGCGATGCGATCGAGCGCGGCGACGGACGCGGCAATCGGGTGCCACGCGATCCATTCGGTGGCATCGCCGCGCAGGTCGTCCGGGTCGCGGCTGGCGACGCGGCGTTCGAGCCACGCCACAACCGCCGGCGAGGCGTCGTGCACGCCCACCGCGGCCACGAGATCGTTCTTCAGATCGAGCGTCGAGGCGCGTCCGTAGCAGCGCGTCGACGCGCTCGAGGCTCTGCGCCGCATCGGCCGGGCCGAGCCAGTAGACCGGTGCGTTCTTCGTATCGACCGGGAGTCGACAACGTGCTGATGTGAACGGCGGTGAGCCTGCCGCGCCTCCATTGGCGTCGAAGCCGAACAGCATCTTCAACCCGTGGCTCTCGCCGGGCGGCAGCGCGAGAGGACGTCCGGGGAACCGCATCCCGCTGGCATCGCAGGAGAGAAGCTGGCCGCTGAACGTCACCCGATCGACCCGCGTGGTCGCCGAGCGATCGATGTAGACGAATGGAGGCAACGTCTTGACCGGCGACACGGTGTAGCCAATCCAATAGCGCGCGCGCTGCGCCGAGCGCGCCGCGCGCTCCGCCCAGGTCCAGCGGCTCGCAAGGGTGCCGGTGGTGTCCGGTGACACGATGACCGGCACGGCCGGCCCCTCCTGGTCGGGCTCCACCGTGGACGGCGCTTTCCGCTCGTGGCTTCCGGCCGTGCTGACGGCCTCCTCGTGGACGCCTCGACCGCGCCGCCTCGCCGGCGGCGAACGGCACGCCGGCCGCTGCGACCGCGAGCACGGTCAGCGCGATCGACGCTCGCGGCCAGACGCGGCGACGCCGCGCGATCCTCGGCGGGCACGAGCAGGCGGCGCGCGCGGGCGAGCAGCGACCCGTCGGTGGCCCCGAGCGCGAGCAATGGCACTGGCTGCCGGAGCTCCTCGAGGTCGAGCAGCGCGTGGACGTAGCTCGTGCGCGGCTGCCGCACACGGTCACCGCGAGATCGTCGCAGCAATGCTCGCGCGCGACGCGCACCTGCCGCGACACCCACCAGACGGCCGGATGATAGAAGAGCAGCGTCTCGATCACGGTCTGCGCGAGGTTCACCAGATAGTCGTGGCGGCGGACGTGGGCGAGCTCGTGCGCGACGATGGCTTCGAGCTGGCCGGGCTCAAGCCCGGCAAGAACGGCGGCCGGCAGGACGATGACCGGCTTCACGTGGCCGAGCACCACCGGCACCGAGACCCGGACCGACGCCACGATCGCCACCGGGCGGGCGATGCGCATGCCGCGCCGAGAGCGTCGTCGAGCTGTGCCTGGCACCACTCGGGAACCGGCGGACGACGCCGTCGACGCGAAGCGCGCGCGTCCGCCACCAGCCGCCGAGCGAGACGAACGGAAAGGAGCAGCGACACCGAGCGCCCAGGTCAGAACCAGCCACGGCATCGCCGCTTCGACGCTCGGCTGCGCCAGCGATGACAGGCCATTGCCCGCGCCGGGACGCGCCGTGAGAGCGGCGCTCCCCGGCATCCGTGGAGAGGCTGTCCCTGGCCCTCCTTGGCGGAAGCGTTGCGGGCCGCTTCCGGCGAGCGCGATGGACCGGGCGCATTCGAGTCGACGGCGAGGTCGAGCTCGCTGAGGTGTCGTGTTGTCGCGCGTCATCACGTTCGCGGCAGTCGCCAGAGCCACCGACGAGCATCAGCGTCAGCGCCGCGCACGACAGCACGTACCGCAGCCTCGCCTGCGCGGGCGGACGTCAACGCCAGCAGCACCGCCAGCGCCAGCGGCGATGGCCGCGCCTTGCCAGACGAAGTGCAGCAGCACCCAACCGAGCTCGACGATCGTCATGACCGGCCTCCTTCGATTTCGTCGAGCAGCTCGCGCAGCTTGCGCAATTCCTCGGGTGTCGCACGCTTGGCCGACAGCGCCTGCAGGACCAGGCTCATCGCGGAGCCTTCGAACACCTGATCGAGCAGGTCGCTCACGAGGCGGCGCTTCACCTGCGCCTTCGGCGACGGCGGCCCGAAAGACATGGGGCCGCGTCGATTCGTCGCGGCGCACCAGGCCCTTCTCGAACATGATCTGCAGCAGCTTGAGCACCGTCGTGTAGCCGACCTGATCGCCGTCGCTTGAGCTCCGGCTGGACCTGGTGGACCGTCGACGGGCCCCGCCGCCACAGCACGTGCAGGATCTGGAGCTCGGCGGCGGTCGGCTTGGGTGGCGGCATGCGCGGGAGCTTATTACGAAGCGCTTCGTAATGTCAATACGAAGGGCTTCGTAATAGGGGTTCGCTGGGTTCCGCAGGGTTCCACTCCGGACAGGGTTCCGCTGGGTTCCGCAGGGTTCCACCGGGTTCCACAGGGTTCTGTTCCGCAGGGTTCGCAGGGTTCTAGGTTCCGCAGGTTCCGGGTTCCGCAGGGTTCGCGGCCCCTGCCGGGAGCGCTCCGAACCCAGTAGAACCTGAACCCAGAACCCGAGAACCCCGCGGAACCTGGTGGAACAGAACCTTGTGGAACCCAGTGGAACCTCGTGGAACCCTGTGGAACCCTGTCCATGAGCCCCAAGTGCCGCGGATTTCACATTGATGTAGTAGGTTGAAATCAGGTGCGTGCAGCCATGCAGACCGAACCCGAACGTGAGGAACGCGCGGCGAGCCCGGGAACGCCCCGCGCGCCCGCGCGCGGCGCGCGGACCTGGCGGCGGCTTCAACGGATCGCCGGTGGCGTGCGGCTGATCGCACAGGGGACTGGCGGACACCACGCACCCCCTGCTGGTCCAGATCGTGCCGATCCGCCGGTGCAACATCGACTGCGCGTACTGCAACGAGTACGACAAGGTCTCGCCTCCGGTTCCCGCTGACGTGATGACGCGGCGCATCGATCGGCTGGCGGAGCTTCGGACCGAGGCCGTCTCCTTCACGGGCGGCGAGCCGATGCTGCATCCGTCGCTCGCTCAGCTCATCGCCCGCGTTCGTGCCAGGGGCATGACGGCGGCTCTCATCACGAACGGATATCTCCTCTCCATCGCGCGCATCCGGGAGCTCAACGACGCCGGCCTCCAGTACCTGCAAATCAGCCTCGACAACGTCAACCCCGACGACGTGTCGAAGAAGAGCCTGCGGCTGCTCGATCGCAAGCTCGAATGGCTGGCGAGCGAGGCCTTGTTCGACGTGCACGTCAACACGGTCGTCGGCGCCGGGACACGGCGCGCGGAAGACGCGCTCGCGATCGCCCGGCGCGCGCGGGCGCTCGGGCTCTCCACTTCCGTGGGGATCATTCACGACCGGCACGGTCAGCTCAAGCCGCTCTCGGCCGAAGAACGGCAGATTTACGAGCAGGTCCGCGCGGTCGGCACGCATGGCGCGTGGCTGTTCAAGAACCTGTACTCGGGTCTCGTGAAGTTCGAAGCGAACCTGGTCGAGGGCCGCCCGAACACGTGGCGATGCCGCGCCGGCGCCCGCTACCTGTATGTCTGCGAGGACGGGCTGGTCCACTACTGCTCGCAGCAGCGCGGGACTCCCGGAATCCCGCTCGACGCGTACACGCTCGACGACATCGAGCGCGCCTACCGGACGCCCAAGGGGTGCGCGCCGTTCTGCACGATCGGCTGCGTGCACCGCGTGTCGATCATGGACTTCTGGCGCGACCCGCAGACGGACCCGAACGCGGGCCGCGAGAGTCAGCGGCGCAATGGCTGACACGGGGGGCATGGTGCGCTGGGAGTGGATCGTCGTTGTCTACGCCGGATACTTCGCGATCGTCGCGTGGAGCCGGGGACACTCGCCGGCGCTCAAGAGCGGAACCATCGCGGCGCTGATCTCCGCCTCGGTGCTCGCGCTGCTGCCCGCGCCAACCGCGACATGGCAGATCGTCGTGCGCACCTGGCTTCCGGTCGTGCTGCTCGTGGCAGGGTATCGCCTGTCGGGGCTGTTCTTCGTCGCACCCATGAAATCCGTCGAACAGTGGCTCCTGGCGTTCGACACGCGGGTATTCGAGGCGGTCGGCTGGAAGCCCCGCTGGACGCGCGCTCCGGTGTTCCGCGGGGCGCTCGAGCTCGCGTATCTCCTCGTGTACGCGATGGTGCCGCTCGGCGTCGTCGCCTTGTACCTGGCGGGAGCGTCGAACCAGGTGTCCCGGTACTGGGCCGTGGTGCTCACGGCCTGCTTCGCGAGCTACGCGATGCTGCCGTGGCTCCAGACGCGGCCGCCTCGCGTCGTCGAGGGTCTTCTGCCGGCGTCAGCCGCGTGGGATGTGCCGGCCGATCGGGCGCCGCTCCGCCGGTTGAACCTCGCGATCCTGCGCACGAGCAGCAACCAGGTCAACACGCTCCCCAGCGGGCATGTCGCCGCCGCGCTCGCGGTGGCGCTGATGGTCCTCGCGTCGGCGCCGGCCGCCGGCGTGGCGTTCCTCGCGATCGCCGCCGCCATCGCGCTCTCGACCGTTGTCGGACGCTATCACTACGCGGTGGACAGTCTCGCCGGCGCGGCCGTCGCGCTCGCCAGCTGGTGGTGGCTCGGGTGAGAGCGCTCGAGCTCAAAGGAGTCAACTACCAACCCCAAAAGGCCCATCAGGAGATCAGGAGTTCAGGAGTGTTATTTTCTGACTTCTTACCTCCTGTCGGTAGAACCAAGAAGACAGGTCGCCGCGACCACTGCGGGCGCCCCCATACGGGGGGCGGGCGTTGCGTGTATGCCGCGACTGGGGTGCGAATCTCACCGACAGAGTCCTGCTCGGATGGCTGTTCGCGTCCGGCAGCATCATCCTGCTGCGGCGCGCCCACGTCCCGAACTGGGATGCGCTCGCCTGGATCCATGCCGGCCTGGCTGTTCTCATCCTGCTCCTGGCGCGGCCGTGGCGGTCGCGCGTGCTCGCGGCGATCCACGCGTGGTATCCCCTTGCGTACTTCGCCTTCTTCTTCGAGGAAATGCAGTTTCTCGTGCACGCGTTCCATCAGGAATGGTTCGACGAGTACCTGATTGCGATCGATCGTGCCGTATTCGGCGTCGACCCTACGGTGTGGGTCGAACAATTCGCGACTTACTGGCTGACCGAAGTGCTGCAGCTGGCCTACGCGAGCTACTTTGTGCTGCCGTTCACCGTGGGTGTCACTTTTTGGGCAACGCGGCGGCGCGACGAGTTCGACCGGTTCATGCTCGCGAGCGCCGTCGCCTACGTCGCGTGCTACGTCGTGTTCGTCGCGTTTCCCATCGAGGGGCCGTTCCACACCCTCAGACACTTGCAGCAGGTCGAGCTGTCGGGGGGCCCGGTCAACGCAGCCGTCGAATGGATCGAGCGCTACGGCCGCGTCCATGGCGGAGCCTTTCCGAGCGCGCACATGGCCGGCTCGGTGGTGGCGCTGCTGGCGGCGTGGCGGGTCGTGCCTCGCCTCGGACACGCGCTGCTCCCGGTCGTCATGGCGATCGCGGCGGCGACAGTCTACGGCCGCTACCACTACGTCGTGGACGTCGTTGCAGGCGTAGCCGTTGGGACGATGGGCGTGATCGTGGCCTGGCGGCGGCCGAGCTGAAAGCTGGAATCAACTACCGGACTGCCGAACGGAGAAACGAAGCAAACGGCAGACACCCAAGAAATTGTTTTCTCCGTTACTCCGTTCCTCCGTTGCTCCGTGTAGAAGGACGGTGCGAACGTGAAACCGTCTCCGGATTCTCCGTCCGCTCCGTTCCCTCCAGTGAGGCACGCAAAAAGACAGAGCCTCTCGCGCAGATCGTAGGGTTTCCTCTGAACCGTCCAGTCTGTGTGTGCCCTAGACAAGTTTTGGGAGTTGGGGGTTGGTTTTTGGGGAGTTATCAGCGTCAGTTCCTTACGAGTTGCCCGCCGCCGCTTGTCGCGGTCAGACATGAGCGACAAGCTCTGGCGAGGCCTCGCCGAAGCGCGAAGCATCGCCCGCGCGCGGAGGCGGGGAGGTTGGGATTTGTCTCTGTCGTGTCAGCGCGCTATCATCTGGTGCCGAAGGAGGCCCTCATGCGCGCTCTGATCGCCCTCTCCGTTGTGTTGTGTGCGGCGGCGCCGGCGGCCCGGCAGAATCCCCAGCACGAACATGCCGCGCCCGAGAAGCTCGGCCGGGTGCACTTCGCGACGTCCTGCGCCCCGGGCGTGGGCGCGGGGTTCGATCGCGCGGTCGCGCTGCTGCACTCGTTTGCATTTTCGACGGCGCGGCAGGCTTTCGAGGACGTGCTCGCCAAAGATCCCTCCTGCGCGATCGCGTATTGGGGCATCGCGATGACCAACTGGGGCAACCCGTTCGCGGGCCTGCGGCCGCCCAAGGCGCTCGAGGCCGGAGCGGCGGCGGTCGGACGCGCGCAGGCAACGGGGAAACCGACAGCGCGCGAGCGGGATTACATCGCCGCGGTGGCGGAGGAATTCAAGAACTACGACACCGTCGATCAGCGCACGCGTGTGCTCGCGTACGAGCGCGCGATGGAGCACGTCTACAAGACGTATCCGGAGGACCGCGAGGCGGCCGCTTTCTATGCGCTGGCCGTGAATCAGACGGCCCTGCCGTCCGACAAGACGTACGCCCAGCAGCTGAAGGCGGCCGCGATCCTCGAGAAGCTGTGGGCCGCCCAGCCGGATCACCCGGGTCTTCCGCACTACCTGATTCACGCGTACGATCATCCGCCGCTCGCACCGCGCGCGCTCGCCGCGGCGCGCAGCTACGCGAAGATCGCGCCGTCGGCGCCGCACGCGCTGCACATGCCGGCGCATACGTTCACGCGGGTCGGCTCCTGGCAGGAGTCCATCGACACCAACATCGCCTCCGCCGACGCGGCCATCCGCGACGGCACGTTCGCCGAAGCGCTGCACGCCATGGACTACGAGGTCTACGCGTTCCTCCAGACCGGCCAGGACGCCGCCGCCCGGCGCATGGTCGACGAGGCGCCGCGCGTGCTCGCGCGCCTGGATCCGAACGCGATGGGCGGCGCCGCGCCGGGTGTCGCGGGACTGTACGCGGCCGCCGCAATTCCCGCCCGCTACGCGCTCGAACGGGGCGCGTGGAGCGACGCCGCCGCGCTTCAGCCCCAGGCCACGCCGTATCCGTACGTCGACGCGCTGACGCGCTTTGCCCGCGCGCTCGGCGCGGCGCGGACCGGCAAGCCGGACGCGGCGCGGCCGGACGTCGCCGCGCTGGGCGTGCTCGGCGATTCGCTCGAGACCGCGAAAGACCCCATCTGGACGGAGAAAGTCAGGATCCAACAACAGATCGCGGCCGCGTGGGTGACATTCGCGGAGGGACGGAAGGCCGAGGCCCTGGAGCAGCTGCGCAAGGCAGCCGACGCGGAAGACGCCACCGACAAGAGCGCGATCTCCCCGGGCCCGCTCGCGCCCGCCCGCGAGCTGCTCGGCGAGATGCTGCTGGCCCTCGATCGGCCTGCCGACGCGTTGAAGGAATTCGAAGCGACGATGAAGAAGGAGCCGAACCGGTTCCGCGCGACCTACGAGGCCGCGAAGGCCGCGTCGCTCGCCGGCGACCGCGCCAAAGCGCGACGGTATTACAAGCAGCTCCTCGACATCTGCAAAGCCGGCGATGCGCCCGGACGTCCGGAGCTCCAGGAGGCGCGGAAGTCCAGCGCGTCCTGACACCGCCGTGCTTTCGCCGCCCGCCGAGCGACGGCGCGTGGCGCGGCACGAACGAGCGCTGCGGCGCGGAAGCCATCCGCGCGCAGCGCTCGTCCGATCGGATCATCAACCCTCAGAGTCGGGATCTCTTCAGCGGCGGTCGTCGTCGTCGTCACGCACCACGTTGACCCAACCGTACATGTTGTCGTTCACGAAGTGCGGCAGCACCCCGCAAATGACGAGATGGCGGCCTTTACGAGTGAACTGGACGACCTCGATCCGGTCGAGTAACGGTGGATTGCCCGTCTCTGTCGGCGGCCCGCCGTGTAGCGTGCTCGGATCCAGCCCGGCATACAGGCGCTCCCGGGGGTCGTTAATCAAGGGCACCGCGGGCGGCACTCCTTTCGTGGGCCGCGCGGGGAAGAGCGGCGGCAAACCGACCTCGTCGGGCCTTTTCCCCGGAGCATAGACGATGATCTGATGAAGCCCGGCGATGATGAAGTTCACCGTGCCACCGACCTTGATCGTCACCTGGTAGGGGATCAGCTTGTGCACGTTGCCCGGCGGCGGTCCCATTGGCGGTGGGGGGTACCGATCCAGGCCCCCCGGGGGGGTTGTCGACTGGCTTTGCCACGCGCCAAAGCTGACCGTGCCGCTCGCCAGCGCTCCTGTCACCGGACGGTGATCGTGATCGTGGTGGCCATGTTGCCATCGCGTCGGTCGTCGCGCTGAGCCGCGCCGCTGCGGCGGGCGCCAGGCCTCGCGCGAGCAGCGGAGCGGCGACAACCGCGGCCGCCGACCCGAGGCCGAGTTTCGTGAAGAACTTCCTTCTCTTCATACCCACCTCCTGCTGAGGTTGCCGACACATGCCGTCGCCCCAGCTGAACTACCCCTTTCAGGAGGCAAAGGCACAGGATTGAAGAGTCCGGAGACAGAGCTTTCGATAGGGATGGAGAGTTTCTTTTTACGTCCCGTTCACTTCTTGACCGGGGCTTGTTCGGATCGTCCGCCGGGTTCACGTAGTTGATCGTGAAGGGACCGATCCCGTGGATCTGGACGACCGTGTCACCCTTTGTCCAGGCGTAGTGCGGCATCTTGCTGCGGACAAAGGCATAGGCGCCGGCCGGGAGCTCCGTGCCGGACGACTCGTCGAAACGCTCACCCATGCCGACCATGAAGGTACCGCTCAGCACGGTGATGTGCTCGTCGGTCGGATGCCAATGCGGGGGAACGCGCGCGACGCCGCGGTAGCGGAACCGCATGACGAACGGCGCGCCCGCCTGGTTCGGGTCGCCCGACACCACCGCGATCTCCGCGCCAGGACGGAGCGGTTTCCACGTGACGTCGTTCGGTCTGACGACAGGGTGACCGGGCGCTGAAGCGGTTTGATTCGCGTGGTTGCCGGCACGGCCGGCCGAAGCCAGAGACATCACGAGAACGCCGACAGCGGAAGCCAAAGCTGTTGTTGTCATGGCTGGCAATTGAATCACTAATCACGAATCCCTGAATCACGAATCAGGGATTCGACGGCCGCCGATCGTGCGGAACGACGACCGTCGTGCGGAGCGTCGTGGCATTGCAGGCGCCATCTGTGACGATCGCTTCTATGGTGTAGGTCCGGCCGTCCCGGTCATTGCCTCGCCGCGACGCCTCGAGCTCGACCGTTCGCGAGAACTCGACCAGCGACTGTCCATCGCCGTCAACCGGATCGATCGACGGCTGCACGGCGCCGTATTCGTCGAGCACGCGGAACGTGGCGCCGCCAAGGCCCGTTCCGGCATCCGTCAGAGCTCCGGACAACGTCACGGTGACCATCTTCCCGTTCGGCGGCCAGATCACGGAGGGATTCGCAGTGAGCTTTCCACTCGGCGCGGTCCGATCGATCGTGATGTCGAAGGTCGTGACGGCCCCCGCACTGATCTGGACGCTGCACTGGGACGGGAAGGCGGCCTGGCCGACCGGCGTGACCGTGACGTTGAAGACGCCCGGGGCCAGATCGATGGCGCCGTAATACCCGTTGCCGTCAGTGGCGCCCGCTGCCGAGCTGCGCCCGGCGCCGGGAGGCGGCCCGGTGACCACGCGGCTGACGGTGACGTCGCCGGTGTCAACGACGGCACCCGACTCGTCGCGAACAACGCCCCGGAGATGGCCGACCTGCGGGTTGGTTTTCCAGGAAAGATCCGGGATCGCCGCGGGCTGGTCGAAGACGGGCACGGGATTGGCCGCCGGATCCTCCAGGAGCGTCGCGCCATCGCTGGTAGCGGCCGGTGACCAGGCCCGACGCGAATTCGGCAAACGGCCTCGCCGCCGTGTCCTGGCCCGGTGCGGAGTGGACAGCGGGTTGGCCGTCACCGCGACGTTGCTCGTCGCCATGGAGAAAAACGTCACGCCGATGTTCCGGTTTCCGAGCGCTGATGGCGCGAGCGCGCGACGCACCTGCGTCAGGGTCCCTTCGACCGAATTGAGGAACGAGCCGATGCCCATGGCGGCCGAGCGCGCGTACTGGTGGTTGCGGACCCAGTCGTTCCACCGGTCGAAGGCGGTGCGGCCGGATGTGACGTGATCGCGCTGGTAGATCATCGGCATGGCGACGTCGATGATGCCCTCCTCGGTCCACGCCCGCCAGTCCTGGTAGACGCGCCAGTACGCCTCGGCGGAGAGCCAGCCGGCCTCGGCGAGCGGACCGGATCCGAAGGCGATGAAGGACCCCGAGAGCTTGATGCGGGCTTGATCGCCACCGCGTCGAGGTAGATGCGCCGCACCAGGTTCGTCACTTGATCGCGCCGCCACTGGTTCCACCGGGGATCGTTCTGCGCGGGCGGCGGCGAATCGGACGGGAGGGCGTAGCGGCGCTGAAAGCGCGCGACGCTCGTCGGGTTGTAGCCGACGCTCGTCCCTGTGGTCGGCGTCTGCCCCGCAATGGTGATGTCCGGATAGCGAATGCGATCGAGATGCAGGCCGTCGATCTCGTAGTTGCGAACGAGGTGCATGAGGACCTCGGCGGTGTAGCCGTCGCGGCCTCTGGATGGCCTGGGTCGATGTAGAATTCGCGACAAAGCGATGTCCCTGGAACGTGATGCCGGCGCGTGCCGTCCGGAATGCGCGTCCGCGTCAGCCAGTTGTCCGGCCCCGCCGTGATCGTGTTGGTCGCGGCGTCGTAGCCGCCGTGACGGTTGAAGACATGGTTGGGATTCTCCGGCGGAAAGAGGTTGGGCGCCCGACTCCAGATCGCGTTCGCGATGACATACGCGTGGACCTCGAGCCCGCGCCCGTGCGCCTCGACAATGAGATCCTGGAGCGGGTCGAACCCGGGCTGGATCGGGGTCCGGTCGGCGGGCGGCTCGAGCGAGTTCAGATACCACGAGTCTCCCCGCCGGCGCACCTGCGCGAGAATCGTGTTCGCGTTGGCCGCCACCGCCCGGTCCACGACTGTTGCGACATCGGCATGGTTGTTCAACGTCGTGTTGAACGTGTCCACCCAGAACCCGCGCACCTCGATGCGCGGCTGCGCGCCGGCGATCGTCGCGGCTCCGGCGAGCATTCCAAGGACACACGCCGCTGACACAAACAGGGTTCCCTTCTCTGACACGTTGATCATGGGTCTCCTCGACGCCGGGCTTCCCTGACGGTCCGATTCGTGCGGCCACCCGGCGAGCGCGTTAATTACCTCGGGGAGGTGGAGGGTGTCAACCTGCGACCCGAGGTAGCGGAGGGGACGGAGACAACGAAGCAATCGAACAATCCAAAACACGGAGCAACGGAGGAACGGAGATCAACAAAACCCAAGATTCTCTCCGTTTGTCCGTGCTGCTCCGTGTTTCGATTACTTCGTTGTCTCCGTCCCCTCCGTTATCTCACTGGCCACCGTATTTGAAGTAGTATTCGACACCAGCCGCTCGGTCGCGTCACCGATTGACGGGATCGTCTCGCCGGAGCCGGAATCAATGCTGCCCCCACCGAGGGAATTCGAGTTCCTCAAGTTCTTCGACGGCTTCACCCACAACCTGCGATCGATCCGTGAGCCTCGCAAGGCGCTCGCGCACGCCCTGCGGGACAGTCGCGAGTTCTTCCAGGCGAACCGGGGCTGCATCGCGCTGGCCGAGGCCGGCGAATCGGAGGCCAGGCTGCTCCTGACGATACCGAAGGACGCGGCCTGGGATCTGCAGCACATCGGCCGGTTCATCCGCCATACGAACCCGCCGGCCCGGGGCGATCTGATGATGGCGCCGGTTCGACGGCGCGGCGCCGCGTGGGCCGCGCTGTGCCTGATGCGGCCGCAGCCGGAGTTCGGACGCGACGACCGGCGACTCCTCTCGCGGATCACGACCGCCGTGTCGGAGGCCGTTCACGTCATGGATCGGGAGCGGATGCTCGAAGTTCGCGACCGCATCGATCGCAAGATCATGGAGCAGATCCATCCGAAGGATCTCTTCTACCAGATCCTCGACGGCGTCCGGTCGCTGACCTACTACGATCACTCGTCGGCGCTGCTCATGCGCGAGAACGGCGAGGATGCGCTCCGCGTCGTCGCGGAGCAGATCGCGTGGACGAAAGCCAAGAGCCGCCGGATTGGGCTCACGCTGCCGCTCGACGACGACGTGCGCGCCATGCTCGGATCGGCGGAGATCCATGGCTTCGACCGGCGCGGGGGCCGCTGGCACGAGTGGTCCGGCAAGCCGGTCGGACGGCTGGCCGAGCTGCTCGACTACAACCGGAGCGGCGCCGTGGGCGAAGACGCCGCGGGCGGAGACGCCGTGGGCGAAGACGCCGCTGACGAACAGGATTCGAGAGAAGCGTCGATGCTCTGCGCGCCGCTGGTCACGCGCGACGGCATTTTCGGCGTGCTCAAGGTCGCCGGCCGCCATCCCGGCCGGTTGCGGCCGTTCGACGCGAAGCTCGTCGAGCACTTCCGCTCGCAGGCCGCGGTCGCCATCCAGAACCTCAGTCGAACCGAATCGCTCCAGGCGCGAATGCTGACGGCCGAGCGCAAGCACGCCATCGCGGAGCTGGCGCGGACCGTCGCCCACGACGTGAACAACGCCCTCGGATCGATGCTGCCGCTCATCCAGCAGCTGCAGACCGACCTCCAGAGCGGGAAGATGGACGTCCCCGTGTACCTGGACGATCTCGAGCAGGTGCAGAAGTCGCTGCAGGTCTGCCGCCGCATCTTCGGCGGCATGCTTTCGTTCGCCCGCGGCGGGGCCCGCCGCGCGGTCCACGGACAGGTGCAGCCCGCGCTCGACACCACGCTGGCGGTCCTGATGGACGGCATGCAGCGGCGTGGCATCAACCTCGTGGTCGAGACCGAGCGCGACCTGCCTCCGGTGGCGTGCGGGCAAAGCGATCTCGAGCAGGTGTTCCTCAATCTCCTGACGAACGCGCGGGAGGCGAGCTCCGAGGGAGGACAGGTCACGGTCCGCGTCCAGCCCGGACCGGATCGGCTGGCGATCACGATCGCGGACACGGGCTCGGGTGTCACGCCCGAGGATCTGTCTCGCGTATTCGAGCCGTTCTTCACCACCAAGCCCAATGGCAACGGTCTGGGACTCTCCATCTGCCGGTCGATTCTCTGGGAGATTGGCGGCACGCTGAGCCTCAAGAGCGAACCGCGCACGGGCACGCAGGTCCACGTGACCGTGCCGTGGGCGTCCGCGCGGATCTCCCACGCAGTCGAATGAGAAAGCCGCCGCGCATCCTGGTCGTGGACGACGAATCGGGCATGCTCCGCGCCGTCGATCGCGTGCTCGGTGCGACCCACCGCGTCGTCGGAATCCAGTCGTCCGTGCAGGCCGTGGCGGTGGCGGCCGAGTTCAAGCCGGATCTCGTCATTCTCGACGTGAGGATGCCGGAGATGGACGGGTTCGAGCTGATGGCCCGGCTCAAGTCCACCGACCCGGCGCCGGACATCATCCTGATGACCGGCAGCATCGACGACATGGACCAGAAGCTGGTTCGCGCGCTCCGCGGCCGCGCGTTCTATTTCATTCAGAAGCCGTTCGATCGCGAAGTGCTGCTGACCCTCGTCGAGCGCTGCCTCGAGCTGCGCTGGCGTCGTGAGGAAAACCGGCTGCACACGCGCCGGCTCGAGAAGGAGCTCGGGGAAGCGCGCGCGTTCCAGCAGGGGCTGCTGCCGGACCGCGACATGACGACCGAGCGTCTCGCGATCTGCTGCCGCTACGTCTCGTGCTCGGAGCTCGGCGGGGATCTCTACGACTACACGATGCTGCCCGGCGGGCGCGCGGCGCTGATCATCGCCGACGTCGTGGGCCACGGCGTCTCCGCCGCGATGCTCACGGGCGTCGTCAAGTCGGCGTTCCGCGCGTCGGATGCCGACGAGTACGATCCGTCGGCGGTCGTGCAGCGGGTCCGGAGCAACCTGTCGGCGTTCGGCCCCGAGCGGTTCGTGACGCTGATCGCCGCCCTTCTGTCGCCGGATGGGGACTTGCGCTACGTCAACGCCGGCCACCCGGCCGGACTCCTGTGGAGAGCGGACGGCGCGATTCAGCGGCTGACGAGCACGGGGCCTCTCGTGTCCCCGGCGCTTCCTCCGTGCATCTGGGAGCAGGAGACCGTTCCGATGGCCCCCGGCGACCAGCTCCTCCTGTATACCGACGGTATCTCCGATACGCTCGCGGGTGAGCTGGACATCGGAGATGAACCACTTGCCGCGTCCATCGCGAAGCATCGCGACGGCGGACTGCCTTTGCTGGACGCGCTCCTGTCCCAGGTCAGAGAACGGCTTGGCGGGCGCCCGCAGCCGGACGATCTCACGCTCCTCACTGCGAAGATGCTGCGCCGCGCCGGCCGCGTCAGCGGGATCCGCCCTTGAGCTGGGCGAAGATCTCGAGCTCCTTCATAGCGAGCTCCGGCTGGCCGGTGCGCTGGTACGCCTGCGCCAGCCGGTAGTGCGCCTGCGCCAGCCACGGCTCCAGGCGTGCCGCGGCGACCAGGTCCTGAATCGCTTCCTTGTACCGCTGCTGATCCGAGAGCAGGATCCCGAGCTCCATAAAGCCCTTCGCGAGCGTCGGATCGAGTACGACCGCTCGTCTGAGCAGCGCCTCGACACGGCGCGCATCGGCCGGGGGCGAGCCGGCAGGCTGTCCTTTCCAGAGAGTCATTGCAAGATGAAAGTGGGCCAGCGCGTTCCTGGGCTGCGCTTTCACGAAGCGCGTGAGCCGCTTCGTAATCTCGCCCCCAAGCTCGGGGACGACGCCGTACATCTCGCCGAGAAACTGGTAGGGACGCGGATCCGACGGCGCGAGATCCGCCGCCTGGCAGAACGAGTTGACGGCGTCCTCGTATTGCCCCCGCGAGTACCGTGCGATGCCGAGGGCGACGTGGAGCCTGCCCGACTCCGGATGCCGCTTGATCGCCGCGGCGAAGACCTCTGTCGCGGACTCGAAGGCACGAAGCTGTACCAGGTTGTTCCCCCAGTCGAACAGGTGCTCTTCGGTCGGATCCATGCGCGCAGCGCGCTGATACGCTGCAGCGGCGTCGACGCGATTGTCCGCGCGCTCGTAGATGTCGCCGAGCAGGTTGTGGAGCTCCGCGGTCTCCTTCGCGCCCAGCATGCGCCGGACTTCGTCGCGCGCTCGATCCAGCTTGCCCGTCTCGAGGAGGGCGAGGGCGAGGTCGTAGCCGGTCGCGTAGTGAGCCGGATCGATCGTCCGGGCGCGCTCGAGGTGAGGCAGGGCCGCATCGGGCTGTCCCTGCTGCAGGTAGAAGCCGGCGAGCGCACGGTGCGCCTCGAAGCTGTCCGGAGTGCGGCGCGCGGCTTCCGACAAGCGCGCTTCGGCAGCCGCCAGCTCAGCGCGACCGGGTTTGCGGGTGCCCTGGCGAGGCTTCCCGCCTTCGCCCGGCTTCGATGCGGCAGGCCCGGGCTTCGGTGGGGCAGGCTGGGCCTTCGACGTCGCGGATTGGACCGCGAGTCCTGGCGCCGGCGCGACGAGCACCAGCGCAAGGAGAATCAACAGGCCACTGTGAAGGGTCACGGCTGAAACGGCGTCAACTCCCAGTCACCAACTCCCAAAGAGATCTCAGCCGATCGGCTGTGACCCCTGGGAGTTGGCGATGGAG
>CAWGAS010000038.1:0-38811 GCA_963820645.1 uncultured Acidobacteriota bacterium
GGACCCGGGTGATCTTTGCATTCGGCATGTCCGCGACCGCGTCGGCGGGACCGAGCACGCTGATCGCCGGGGCCGTCGCGAGCGCCTTGAAAAAGGTCCTTCGGTTCACCGACTGTGCCTCCTGCTGGAAGACCGCGTTGGAGGTAATCCTAGGCGTACACGACCCCGCTTTCAAGTGAACACCCGATTAGCTGTCACGCCCGGCTGCGCGGGTCTTTCCAACACGGAGTTCACGGAGAGCGCGGAGTCTCAGGGAGCGAAGCGGTTGGGTTGGAGTTCGTATTTCGACACGATTGCTCAATTGGCAGCAAGTTCGAACACAAACAGACCACTGACTGCAGATGTCCATGGCGTGAACGCACTCGAGTGCCGGCCTCGGGTTGCTGGAGGCCGGCGTTGCGGGGTCAGGCGAGACCGAGGAGGCAAGCAGCGATCCGATACTGGGCTGCTTGTCTCCTCGATCTCGTCTGACCCCGCCCGCGCGAGCGCGGCTCGAGTGCGTGCGCTAGGGTGAAGGTTAGAGTCTCCGTCGCCTCCGTGAACTCCGTGTTGGAAGAACAGCGAAGCCTGTTTGACAGCGCAGTCCGTTGATTGAATTGGACGTGCAGGGCGAACGGCGACCTGTCCAATCTGTGGTGGCCTGTTCCCTACTCGGTTCGGAGTGCGATCGCCGGATCGATCCTGAGCACCCGCCGCGCGGGGAGGTAGCAGGCCAGGGTCGCTACCGCGATCAGGACGCCGGCGACGGTCGCGTAGGTGGCGGGATTGTGCGGCTCGATCTCGAACAGCAGGCTCGCCATCAGGCGCGACAGCCAGAACGTGGCGGCCAGGCCGGCGGCGACGCCGACGAACACCGGACGCATGCCCTGCGCGAGCACCAGCCGCAGCACGCCGCGGTGATCGGCGCCAAGCGCGATCCGCACGCCGATCTCGGACGTCCGGCGCGCGACCGAATAGGCAAGCACACCGTACACGCCGGCCACCGCGAGAATCAGCGCGACGCCCGCGAACGTCACGAGCAGCAGCATGGTGACGCGACGGGTGGCCACCGACGTTGTCACGACCTCGTCGAACGTGCGGACGTTGGAGACCGGCAGGTTCCGATCGATGTTCGTTACGAGGCTCCGAATGGCGGGAACCACCGACATCGGCTCGCCTCTGGTGTGCAGCACGAGCTGCAGCGACGTGCCGGCGGTTCCGCCCGCCGGGAAGTACACGGCGAGCGTCGGATCGTTTTCAAGCCCCCGTTCCCGCATGTTGCCCACCACGCCGACGACTTCGCCGCGGCTCTCATTCTGACCTTTCCAGAGGATCGCCGTCCGGCCGATCGGGTCCTGCCCCGGCCACAGGAGATCCGCCAGCCGCTTGCTGATCACCGCGCGCCACGGCTTTCCGATTTGATCCTGGTCGGTGAAGGTGCGACCCGCCAGCAGCGGCAGCCCCACCGTCTTGAAGTAGTCCTTCGTGACGATGCGCCATGTGGCCCATGGCACCTGCGCGTCCGGCAGGGCCGGCTGATCGGCCGCGGCGATGCCGAGACCGGTGCTGCCGCGTGACAGCGGACGGGCGCTGACCGCCGCCGCCGAGATCACGTCGGGCACCGAACCCAGCCGCTCCAGGATGTCGGTGGCGGTCTGGCGCATGCGCGCTTCGCCGTACGACGCGGGGATGCTGACGGTCACGAGCACGCGGCGATCCGTTTGGAATCCGCGATCGACCGACAGCACGTGCATGAGACTACGGACGAGCAGCCCGGCGCCGACGAGCAGCACGAGCGACAGGGCGACCTCGGCGCAGACGAAGATGCTGCGGAGGCGGTTCTGTCCGCGATCGCCGGTTGCGCCGCGCGAGCCGCTTCTGAGCGCCGGCAGGATGTTGCCGAGCGGCGTCCGAAATGCCGGGATGAGGCCGGTCAACACGCCGACGGCCAACGCCGCCGACGCCGCGAACGCGATCACCCAGCCATTCAGGGTGACCTCCGCCAGCCGCGGAATGCCGCCGGGATTCACCGATTGGAGCACGCCCAGCATCCAGGTTGCGACGAGCCACCCGAGCGCGGTTCCGGCGAGGCTGTAGGCCAGCGACTCGGTCAGCCGCTCGCGTATCAGGTCCGCGCGCGTCGCCCCGAGCGCCGTCCGGACGGCGTTCTCACGTGCCCGAGCCGACGCGCGCGCGAGCAGGAGATTGGTCACGTTCACGCACGCGATGAGGAGCAGCAGACCGGCCGACCAGAGCAGCATCCAGAGCGTCCGCCGAAGCTGATCGCTGGCGATCCACACCTGTGACGACTGCATCGTGGCGCCCAGATCCTTGTTCGCCGGGTACTTTCTCTCGAGATCCTTCGCGACGCGCTCGAGATCCGCGAGGGCGGCGTCGAAGGAGACGCCCGGCCTCATCCGGCCGATCGCGGTGTATTCCCAGCTGGTGCGGTTGGCGTCGCTCCGGCGCACGAACGGCACGAAGACGTCCGCGGCGTCGAGCCACGGCGATCCCGGCGGCAGGATTCCGATGACCTCGTGGGAGCGACCATCCAGGGTGATCGTGCGGCCGACGATGGTCGCGTCCCGGCCGAAGCGGCGCGTCCAGAGCGCGTGCGATAGCACGGCCCGCGTGCTCGCCGCGCCGGGCTCGTCCTCCCCCGGCTCGAAGATCCGGCCCGCCACTGGGCGCACGCCCAGGGTTCGGAGGAACCCGGCGCTGACCCTCGCGCCCGTCACACGCTCGGGCGTCTCGAAGCCCGTCAGCGTGAAGCTCGCGCCGTGCATCGCGCCGAACTCCGACAGCGACTGGTTCATGTCGCGCATGTCCCAGAAGTTCGCTTCGGTCAGCGACGTGCTCCCCAACCCGCGCGACGGCATGGATCCCCAGATCTGGACGAGCCGATCCGGCTCGGGAAAGGGCAGCGGCTTCAGCAGCACGCCGTACACGACGCTGAAGATCGCGGTGGTGGCGCCGATGCCGAGCGCCAGCATGAGCACGATGCCGGTGGTCATTGCCGGCTGGCTGCGCATCAGGCGCATGGCTCCCCGAACGTCGCGCAGAATCACGAGCGGCCTCCTTGATCTGGTGTGGTGATCGGTATCCCGGGCGGTGCCCCATCCGTGCCATCGTGCGCGGCACGCGAACATCAGGACGTCGACAAGTCCCCAGATGCCCACGAGGACCAGGGCGGCGCGGGTCCGCCTCGTTCGCTCGACCGCGAGCGCGTGGACGAACCCGTCCTCCATCTCGGCGCCGTAGTCCCGCCTGACGGCCGGCGGGCACGCGTAAAGCAGGATCCGGTAGATGACGCGCAGCATGGCCGGCCTACGTCGTCCGTGGGCGCTTGATGAGCCGCTTCGATCGGGCGGCGTCCACGAACCGGGACAGGCGCCCCGCTTCGGCCGCGCAGGCCCGGCGGCCATACGGTGTGATCCGGTAGAAGCGCGGACGGCCGCCCGCCGCGGCAAAGTCGCGCGGCGCCGGCGCCTCGTCGACCAGCCCGGCGGCGGTCATCTTCTTCAGCGCGCCGTAGAGCATCCCGGGCCAGAGGTGCATCACACCTTCGGTCCGGTCGAAGACTTCCTTGGTGATCGCCAGCCCGTGCAGGTCGCGGTCGGCCAGCGCCAGCAGGATCTGGAACCACTGCGGGGACAGGGGACGGGGTTCCGGGCTCGTCATCGTCTTGTCGCTTCCGCCGGGCTTGTAGCTTCCGCCTTCAGGCGGAAGTTTATACTAAACAGTACACACGTCAGGTATAGACGTAGTTCCCGGCGGATGGGTTTACTGCGGTCTCGAGCTTGTCGCTCGTGGCCATCGCGCGACAAGCGACGGCGGGCGCGTCGCGAGACCACAGGCTATACTCCTGCCGCGAGGCGTCCATGAAAAGCTTCACGACCACATTCGCGCTGCTGCTTCTGACGAGTCCTGTGTTTCAGGCGGACGACGGTGCGTTCGCGCAGTCGCCCGGCCCGGCCAGCCAACTGTTCGATGCAGTCAAGGCCGGCCTGCCGGGCCGAAGCAGCCAAGTATTCGATGCTGCGAAGGCCGGGCAGCTCGTAGTCGAGCCGCCGACGCTGATTTGCCTGGGGTTCGAATGGGAGATCTCCGGCGACCAGAACCGGGACGCGTCTGTCGCGGTCACCTACCGGCGATCCCGGACCGGCGTGCCGCGCCGAAGCAGCGACCCATTCGATGCTGCGAAGGCCGGCCTCGAGGGCCAGGACGTGTGGAAGCCGGCGTTGCCGCTGCTGCGGATGGGCGGCGAGAAGATTTTCCGCGCTCCCTACACGGTTCCCGATCGATTCGCCGGGAGCATCCTCGACCTCGATCCGGATACCGAGTACGAAGTGCGCCTGACCATGTCGGATCCGGACGGCGTGAACGGGCAGGCCGTGCAGACGGCCAGGGTCCGCACGCGCGCCGAGCCGAAAGCGGCCACCGGCGGGCGCGTGCTGCACGTCTACCCGCCCGGGTGGCGCGGAGCGAAAGAGGAGCCGAATTACACGGGGCTCATGGCGGCCTACGCCGGGGCGGGCACCGGCGACTGGAACGTGGTCTACCAGCGGAAGGTCGATCCCGGCGACCTCATCCTCGTGCACGCGGGGCTGTACAAGGGCGATCGAAGCAACTACGTCGATCCGTTGAGCACCACGTTCGACGGCACCTATCTGCTCACCGCGAAGGGCACGCCGGATCGGCCGATCGTCATTCGTGCGGCCGGCGACGGCGAGGTGATCTTCGACGGCGACGGCGCCTTCCGCCTGTTCGACGTGATGGGCGCCGACTACCACATCTTCGAGGGGCTCACGATTCGCAACACCGAGGTCGCGTTCTGGGCGGGCGTGAAGGACGTCGCGGGCGCGAAGGGGCTGACCGTCCGCAACTGCCGGATCGAAAACGTCGGCGTCGGCGTGACCACGCAGTTCGCGGGGTCGAAGGATTTCTACATCGCCGACAACATCTTCCTCGGCCGCGACGACCGCAACCGCGTGCTCGGCTGGGCGAACCCGGGGCTGTACGGCGCGCATCCGATCAACAGCTACTACGCGGTCAAGGTCTACGGATCCGGCCACGTGATCGCCCACAACGCGGTGGCGTTCTTCCACGACGGCATCAGCGTCTGCACGCACGGCGTTCCCGAGCGACCGCAGGAGTGAAGGCCGTCGCGATCGACATCTACAACAACGACGTCCACGTGACGGGCGACGACTTCATCGAAGCCGACGGCGGCGTCCACAACATCCGCGTCATGCGAAACCGGGGCGTGAACGCGGCCCACACCGGGTCTGAGCGCGCAGCCGATCTTCGGCGGCCCGGCGTACTACATCCGCAACGTGGTCTACAACACGCCGGTCGCGCTGAAGTTCATCAACCCGGCCGGCGTGATCGTCTATCACAACACGATCATCGCGGAGAACCGCACCGCGCAGCGCCTGTCGAACGCGCACTTCCAGAACAACCTGTTCCTGGGCACGGATGCGCCGGTCGGCATCTCGGTGCTCGGCGGGCCCACGGCGTATTCGACGTACGACTACAACGGGTACCGCCCCAACCGCGGCGCGGAGTTCCAGTACTCGTGGCTCGGCCCGAAGCCGGGCGTGCGCGTCGACTACGACAGCCGCCGAACCAGGCGCAGCGGTTCAAGACGCTCGCGGAACTGGCCGCCGCCACGGGGCAGGAGACCCACGGCATCGAGGTCGACTACGACATCTTCGAGAGCCTGCGTCCGCCGGCGCCGCCGGACTCGTCGAAGCCCGGGCACGCCGTACCACGCCGCGGATCTGGACTTCCGGCTGAAGCCCGGGAGCAAAGCGGTGGACGCGGGTGTGCGTTTGCCGAACGTGAACGACGGGTTCGGCGGCAAGGCGCCGGACCTGGGAGCCTACGAAGTCGGACAGCCGCTCCCGATCTACGGACCGCGGTGGCTGAAGGGAAGGCCGTTCTACCAATAATCAGGAAGGAGTAGAATAGCGGGCGATTTGGCGCCCCGCGGCCCGTGAGAAGTGGAGACACGCCATGCTCGAAAGCGCGTTCCTGCCCGTGTGGATCCTCCTGATAATTCTGCTTCAGAACGCGCTGGTCGGCGGCGCGCTGGCTGCCGGAGCGTGGGTCGTGTGGCGCTACCTCGAACGGCGCGCGAGACCCACGCCGCCCCCGGGATCCACGCCGCCGCCCGCGCACCGCGACGAGGTGGTGATTCACTGGGTTCCGCTCGTGCTCGTCGTGCTGGCCGCGGCATGGTTCGCCTTCATCTGGCCGCAGCAGCGTGCGATGCCTCAGCAGACGAGGTGGCTCCTGGTCGCCCCCTATGTCGTCAACGTGATCGTCATCGCCGGCGCCGTGTGGGTCGTGAGGAAGATGCTCGCCGTGGGTTCAGGGATGCCTCGAACCCGCATCACGGATTGAGCCCCGATTCTGACCAATCCGCCAGCGCCGGGGGCGGCTAGCGCCTTTCACCCATTCGCTCGATGAGGCCTACCGGTTATCCCCGTCCCAGGCCGCTCACGCGGGAAAACCCTCCGCTCATGGGTTCGTCGTTGCGCGACCGCGTCAATCGGCCTACCGTGGCTGCATGCTGTTGACCCTTCGATACGCCGTCCGATCGATCCGGAGCGCACCTCTCGCCAGCGCCGTGGTCGTCCTCTGCATCGGGCTGAGCATCGGCGCCACGACGACGGTCTTCGCATGGACCGATCACCTGGTGCGCCGGCCGCTGCCCGCCGTAGCGGCCGTTGACCGCGTCGTCAGCGTGGCCACCCGCGCGCAAGGGAGCCAGCAGGGCGTCTCCTATCCGGATTACCTCGACTGGCGGGATCAGACTCAGAGCATCCCTGCGCTCGCCGCATTCGGCTTCGGGCAGTTCGCGCTCCGTGCGGCCGGCGACGACGGCGGCCGGGCGGCCGAGTCCGTCTGGGGGCTTCTCGTCACCGACAACTACTTCGACGTGCTCGGCGTGTCGCCGATCGTCGGGCGCGCGTTCGCGCGCGGCGAGTCGCGCGTCGCGAAAGAGGCGCCGCTGGCCGTCATCAGCCATCGGCTGTGGGTGCAGCGCTTCGGCGGTGACGCGACCGCGATCGGCCGGCACATCCGGCTCAACGGCATCGACGCCGCGATCATCGGCGTGGCTCCGGCGAATTTCGGCGGGACGTTTGCCGGGCTCGCGTTCGACGTCTGGGTCCCCATCACGATGAATCCCGTGCTGACCGGCGAGGCCCGCGCGCTCGAGACGCGGGATACCCGCTGGCTGCAGGCGATCGGGCGGTTGCGCGACGGGGCGACGCTGCTGGAGGCGCGCGAGGAACTGCGGATGATCAGCGGCCGCCTCGCCGCCACGTTTCCGGAAAACGCGGGACGCGAGGCGTACGTCGAGCCGCTCAACATCGGCCCGGCGCAGCGGCTGGGGTCGCTGTTCTCGGTGCTCCTCGGCCTCACCGGTCTCGTGACGCTCATCGTGTGTTCGAACGTGGCCAACCTGCTGATGCTGCGTGGCGCGGCCCGCCGCTACGAAATCGGTGTCTGCCTCGCGCTGGGGTGCGGGCGGGGCCGCATCATCGGTCAGCTCCTCTGCGAGTCGATGCTGCTCGCCGGCGCCGGCGCGATTCTGGGAGTGATCGTGGCGCAGTCGGGTCAGCAGCTGCTCCAGGCGCTGATGCCGCCGTCTCCGCTGCCGATCTCGTTGCAGGGCAGCCTGAACGTTCGCATTCTCACCTTCGGCGTATTGCTCGCCGCTGCGATGGTCCCCGTCTTCGGCCTGCTGCCCGCCATCCATGCCTTCAGGGGCGCGGTCATGCCTTCGCTGAGGCTGGCGAGAGGCGGCGCGGGGCGGGCCTCCGCCCGTTTGCGGTCGGCGCTCGTCGTCGCGCAGCTCGCGCTCTCGCTGACGGCGCTCGTCTCCGCCGGCCTCTTCCTGCGCTCGCTGACGACGATTTCCGCGATCGATCGCGGCTTCAGGGCGCCGGAAGCGGTGCTGCTCGTCTCGACCGATTTCGATCAGGCGGGCTACCGCTCTCCGGAGCAGCGCCTGGTCGCCGTCGATCGGCTGCTCTCGGGAGTCCGCGCGCTCCCCGGCGTGCAGTCGGCCACGGCCGCGACGTTCGTTCCGCTGGGGTTCAGCGGCTACCGATCGGTGGCGATTCGCGTGCCGGGCTACGTCCCCGCCGAGAACGAGAGCATGGCGATCCTGTCGAATAGAATTGCCGGCGGCTACTTCGAGACCCTGGGGATTCAGGTCCTTCAAGGCCGCGCGATCGACGAGCGCGACAAGGCCGGCACCGCACAGGTCGTCGTCGTGAACCAGGCGTTCGTTCAGCGATTCCTGTCCGGCCGCGATCCGATCGGCCTCACGATCGACGCGGGCTCCGGACAGTCAACGGTGATCGGAGTCGCGGCCAACGGCAAATACCGGTTCGACCGGCTCGAGGAGTCGTCACCGCCGCACGTGTATCTGCCGTACGCGCAGCAGACCCCCGCGTCGATCACGGTGCACGTTCGTTCGACCGGCAGGCCGGGCGACCTCGTGCCGGCGCTCCGGCAGGTCTTCGCGTCCGTCAACCCGGACCTGCCGCTGACCGGCGTGACGACGCTCGACGAGTACACGTCGCTGCCGATGTTTCCGGTGCGGCTGGGGACGGCGATTCTGTCGTCGCTCGGGCTGGTCGCGCTGCTCCTGGCCGCCACGGGGCTCTACGGCGTGATGGCCTATCGCGTCGCGCAGCGCTGGAGGGAGCTGGCGCTGCGGATGGCGCTCGGCGCCTCGCGGCCCGAGATGTTCGCGCTCGTGTTCCGCGACGGCGCTCGACAGACAGCTTTCGGCATCGTCGTGGGGCTGGTGCTTTCCGCGGGGGTCGTGCGCCTGATTGCCACGAAGATGCCGCAGCTGGGTGCGCCGAACGCGCCGGTGCTTGCGGCGTCGATAAGCATCCTCGTGGGGATTGCGCTTGCCGCCGCGCTGCTCCCGGCCGTCAGGGCCTCGAGGGTCGATCCCGCGCTCGTGCTGCGAGGGGAGTAGCGGCGAGCGTCCTATTTCTCGATGCCAGGCAGCTGGTCGAGGTCAACCTCGTGTATTCCCTCGGGACCAAGTGGTAACATCTTCGGGTTTTGGCTAAGCCGTCCATCGGACCCGGGGTCGAGAGAGCAGGATACGAATCCGTCCCCTGCAACGTGTGCGGCGCCGACGACGCCGAGACGATTTACGAAGCGCAGCATCTCGACGGCGCAGCCCGCGACCTCGTGCGCACGTTCCGGGCATCCGGCGACGAGCTGCTCGTCGATCGCCTCGTGCGGTGCCGGAGCTGCGGACTGCAGTACGTCAGCCCGCGCCCGCTGGCGTCGGACATCGTGGACGCGTACTCGGGCGGCGACGATCCCGCGTACGTGTCGCAGGTGGCCGCGCGGGAGCGGACTTTCGCGGATGCGGTCGCCCACATCGAGACAATCCTGCCGGGGCGCGGGCGGATCCTGGACGTCGGCACGGCGGCGGGCGCGTTCCTTGCGGCGGCGCGCGGACGCGGGTGGCAGGTCGAAGGCTGCGAGCCCAACGCGTGGCTGGCCGAGTGGGGCTCCCGACACTACGGGATCCCGATTCGGACCGGCGAGCTCTTCGACCAGTCATTCGCCCCGGGCTCGTTCGACGTCGTGACGCTATGGGACGTCATCGAGCACACGCCGGATCCGACGCGCGTGATCGGGACCGTCCGCTATCTGATCCGGCCGGGCGGGGTTCTCGTCGTCAACTACCCGGACATCGGCAGCTGGATCGCCAGGGCGCTCGGACGCCGATGGCCGTTCCTGTCGTCCGTTCATCTCTACTACTTCACGCGCGAGACGATGAGGAGCCTGCTCGAACGCCACGGGTTCGAAGTGATCGAGATCCGGGCGCACTTCCAGCGGCTGGAGCTCGACTACCTGCTGTCGCGCGGAGCGGTGGTCAGCGGAGCGCTGTCGCGATCGTCGCGTGCCGTTGCGAAGGGACTTGGGCTGTCGGCCCGCCAGGTGCCGTACTGGATCGGGCAGACGTTCGTCGCGGCGCGCAAGGTGGCGGATCAATCTGACTCGGACGCGGTCCGGCTGACGCCGGACGCCACCGAAGAATTCACCGGATCTCGTAGACCGTGACTTCCGCGTTGTTGAAGACCGGCCGGAAGATGTCCGGCGTGCGCGCCAGGCGCTCGACGCCTTCCGGATACGCGTCGCGGTCGTCGCGATCGACCCAGAGGTAGTCGATGCGCAGGCGGCGTGCTTCGCGACGCCCGCCGTCCATGTCCGGATTCGTGAACATCGACTGCACGCGCCGGGATCGCGCCTCGTACTCCGGTTCCGGCAGCAGCGAGATGGGCAGCGCGGCGGACGTGCGGCGGCGCGCGAACGTCGGGATGAAGCTCCAATGGGCGCGGCCGCGGACGATCGGCTCGGCCTGGACGATGGCGCGCGGGGGCGTGTTGGCGCGCACCCACGCGAGCGCCTCGTGCTGCGCGGGGCTCACCGTCAAGGTCCAGGGAAAGGACGGGCCCATCTCGCGGTTCGTGATGTCCGAGGCGTTGAACGTGTCCACGACCGTTGTCGGCGATCCGACGACGAGGATCGCCAGCGCGAGCACAGCCGCAAGCGGGCGGATCCGGCTCGCCAGCAGGACGTCGAACAGGCGCGCGAGCGGCAACGGCAGCATCGCGAGCATGATCTGCCCCGCGCGGAAGCCCACCCACGATCGTTCCGAGAGCACCACGAAGTAGAACAGGAACAGCCCGAGGAGAAGTCCGGCGAGCGCCACGCGCGCGGGCTGGCCCGGCAGGCGCTTTGCCGGAAGGAAACCGGCGAGGGCGGGCACGAGCACGGGGCCCAGCCCCAGCAGCAGCGTCAGCACCGGCGCATTCCGCGCGAAGCCGGCCCACCCGATCGTCACGGCATCGCCGGCCCCCTCTCCCATCTTGTTCAGGATGCCCCACCCGACCGCCAGCACCGGCGGGATCGCGGCAGGCCAGTGCGCCACGATGGCGCGCACGGGCGCACGGGTCACGATCGCGTCACCGAGCACGGCAAGCCCGTAGATCGCCGAGAAGGCGGCCCCGAGGAATGGGTTGAACGTCGTGGCGAGGCCGAGCAGGACGCCGGATGCAAGCGCCGCCCTGCTCGTCGCGCGCGCTCCCGCTTCGGCGGCGGCGAGGAGCCCGAGCAGTCCCAGCGTGCCCGAGAGGCCGTGCTGCGGGTTGTAGAACATCGTGCGGTGCACGCCATCGATCCGCAGGCCGTTGTACCACCACGCGGTTATCGCATCGATGTTGACCTCGCGAAGCGCCGACAGCGGCCGTCCTCGCGAGAGGAGATCCACGATTGCCGCAAACCCCTCGGCGCTCGAAGCCAGCACGACGAGCACGACGCCGAGCGCGGTGGCCAGGGCGGTTGCCCCCGCCGTCCTGGCGAACAGAAAGATCGACGCGAGGAGCAGCATCGCCGTGCACTCCGCGTTGACCTTCAGCGCCGACTCCACGTCGTCCAGACCAGGAACGGATCCGGTGACGGCCGCGGGCACGAGGAAGTACGTCCAGTAGTAATGAAGATCGCGATCGGCCATGTAGGGATTACGGGGCGGCATCGTGAAGCGGCCGAGCTCCGCGGTCAGCGCGACGTGCCACACGAAGTCGGCCGTGAAGTACGCGCGGTAATACGTGCGCCCCTCGGCATCAGCCGCGCCGATGTTTCGATACGGGGCGGCCATCAGGCCGGGGACCAGCAGAAGCACGACGCACAGGGCCGCCGTGTCGCGCGGCGTCCACGGCCGCAACGGCAGGATCGGCGTGCGGATCTGCCGGGCAACGAACGCGATGACGACGGACTCGACGACCCACGCGATTGCGAACCCGGTCGGACAGGCGAGCTCAGCGGCCACGACGACCCAGACAGTCAGGCACGTCAGCGCGTAGCCGGCCGCTGCGCCCGCCACCCACCCGGCCGCGTGCCGTCCGAAGACACGCAACCCGAGCGGTACTCCGGGCGCGGCCGCGGCGATCCAGAACGGCAGGTAGATCAGGCCGTTCACGGATGCGGTCCAGCCGACGAGCGCCAGCCAGGCCAGCGCGAGAACGCCAAGCGCGATTTGGCTCATCGGGCGGCGCGCATGTGAATCATGGCCCAGGGACGCTTCTGATCAGGCAGGATGCGCGTCGCTTCGTGACGAGACACTTAGGTGCCGCGGAGACTCACGGCTTGGCCGGTGGCTTGAGGAACTCCGCAGGCGAGAGCGCGCGGCGCGTGAAGCGCGCGAGGTGAACGGCGCCCTTGAAGTAGAACACTTTGTTGATCCGTACGCCGACCGACGTGTGGCCGGGACCGTGGGGCTCGAGGTCGACTTCGCCCGCCCCCTCCTGGACGCCGTCGACGTAGTTCCTGAATTCCTTCCCGTCGTACACCGAGGCGACGTGGTACCACGCACCCAGCGGATGCAGCGACGTCCGGTTCATCAGCGTCTTGCTCGCGGCTCCGGACTGGATGTGGCTGTCCAGGTACCAGGACGTCCCGGTGACCCGGATTTCAAAGAGCATCCGGTCGCTGTCGGGACCCTTGGCGGGATCGTGCTCGGCCAGATGGAACCACCGTTGCTCCCGCTCCCCGCCGTCCGGCCGGAAGATCGCCTCCCAGGTAAACGTCCTGGCAGTCGCCAGCGGATGGTTGTCGATGAACAGCGCATCGTCCACTCCGTCGAACTCGACCGCTTTGCCCAGGGGCGAGTCGACGACCTTGGGTTGGCCCAGCACGGTCGTCTTGTGGCCGCCGATGTTCTCCAGGCGGTCGAACGTCCAGACCGTCATGGCCGTGTCGGATTGCCCGGTCGCGTGCGCCATGTCACCGCCCCCGCGACCGATGAACAACACCGCCAGCGCGATCGCGCCGGCGAGGACAGGAGTCGTCGATGTCATGGCACCTTCCGCGCGGGCCGCAGGGACCCGAGATACGCCACCACGTTTTCCAGATCGGCAGGGGACAGCGACGGATAAGCCGGCATCATCGACTGCCGGGGCAGCGTGACCCCGGCCAGCTCGCTCTTCATGAACGTGCGCAGATTGCCGGTCAGGTCGCGGAGGTGGACCGAGTATTCATCCTCGTTGAGATGAATCCCGCTGGTGGTCCTGCCCTTGGTGTCGGTCACCGAGACCGACCGGTAGTCGAGCGTCACATCGGCGCCCGGATCGACGATGGACTGGCGCAGGTGCCGGACCGCGCGCCGCGCGCCGATGTCGGACAGGTCGGGTCCCACGAAGCCTCCCTGTCCGTCGATCGTGTGACACTGCGCGCACCCGCTCCGGGCGTACACCGCCGCGCCGGCCTTCGCGTCCCCCGGACTGGGATCCGATGCGCCCTGACGGCCCAGCTGCTGCACGTGGGCGACGATCCGCCAGATTTCCATTTCGGGAAGATTGAACGTCCCCGGCATCTCGGTGTCGGGAATGCCTTGGCGGATCGTCAGGAACAACTCGCGATCGGAGCCGCCGTGCCGGAAGCGGCCGGTGTTCAGCACGGCCCCGCGGCCGCCCTCGCCGTTCTGCCCGTGACAATGGCCGCAGCGGCCGTTGTAGAGGGCGCGGCCCATGGCGAGATCGGCGGCCGACGTGTACGGGTTCGTCTCCGGCAGGTTGGCCGGCGCGGGGCGGGCCTGCCGTCCCGGGGTCTGGGCCGGCGCGGACAACACGCACGCGATCCAGCAGCACGCAATCAGCCACGTGTGACGCATCACTCGACTCCGAACGCGATGAGCATGTCGCCGATCGGAATCGTGACGACCTGCCGGCCGCGGCTCAGAAAAGTTATGGGGCTGGCAAAGACGCGATCGCCGCCGTTGAAGTGCCACAGCTCCTTGCCGGTGCGCGCGTCCAGGGCGTAGAAGTTCCCGCTCGGCGTCGCGGAGAAGACCAGGTTCCCGGCCGTGGAGAGCACGCCCGCCCATGGCGGTGCGAGGATGCGATGCTCCCAGCGGACTTCTCCGGTTTCCGGAACCATCGCGACGAGCTTGCCCCAGCTCTCTTCGGGACGGAATCGCGATCCGCCGCCGCCGCCGCCGCCGAAGAACGGCTCGCCCGGACGGAACTCGGGCGCATCGGTCTTGAAGAAGCGCCGCCGCTCTTCCCGCGCGTTGAAATACAGGAGCCGCGTGCCCGGATGGTAGCTGGGCGACATCCAGTTGTGCCCGCCGTCCACGCCGGGCCAGATCGAATCGTTCCCGTCGTGCGTCGGCTCTTGACCGGGATTCAACACGGGCCGGCCCTTCTTGTCGATCTCCTTCGCCCAGGTCTGCTTCACGAAAGGTTTCGCGAGAAGGAATTCCCCCGTCTTGCGATCGAGCACGTAGTGGAAGCCGTTGCGGCTCGGCACGACGACCAGCTTGCGCCCATCCGTGGGCGAATCGATCAGCACCGGAACCTGCGTGGCATCCCAATCGCGCGTGTCGTGCGGCGTGAACTGAAAATGCCACTTCAGCGTGCCGGTATCCGGATCGAGCGCGAGCAGCGAACAGGAATAGAGGTTGTCGCCGGGACGCACGTCGCCGTTGTAGTCCGGCCCGGGATTCCCGGTGCCCCAGTAGAGCAGGTTCAGCTCCGGATCGTAGGAGCCGGTCAGCCACGTCGACGCGCCGCCGTGCCGCCACGCGTCGCCGCCGCCCCAGGTTTCCGAGCCCGGCTCGCCCGGCGCCGGTATCGTCCAGAAACGCCAGGCCCGCTCGCCGGTCCTGGCGTCGTACGCATCGAGGAACCCGCGGATGCCGCCTTCGGCGCCCGCGATGCCGACGATCACCTTGTCCTTGATCGCCAGCGGCGCGCCGGTCGCCGAGTAGTTGAGCCCGGGGTCGGCAATCGCCTTCTTCCACAGCACGCGGCCGGAACGCGCATCGAGCGCGACGAGCTGCGCATCCAGCGTGGTCAGGAACAGCGTGCTGCCAAGGATGGCGAGGCCGCGATTGACCTCCCCGCAGCACGTGTAGACCCGGCCCGGCACTCTGTACTCGAACATCCAGAGCGCCCGCCCGGTTTCCGCGTCGAGGGCAATCACGTCGCTCGGCGGGCGCGTGACGTACATGATCCCGTCCACCACGATCGGCGTCGTCTCGACCTTGGTCCGGTGCATCTGATAGATCCACTTGGCGCGGAGCCGGTGGACGTTGTCGGCCGTGATCTGATTGAGGCTGCTGTAGTGATGGCTCCGGTAGTCGCCACCGTAGGTCAGCCAGTTGCCCGGCTCCGCCGTGGCGTTGAGCAGCCGTTCAGGAGTGACCGGCAAGCCGGGCGGCGCCGGGGACTGCCCCCGCGTCCCCTGCGCGACGGCCAGCGCCAGCGTGACGACCAGCAGGACGGTTTTCAGATTCCTCACGAACACCCTCGACTCCATACGCCTTTTTGATAATCTCCGTTTGCGATGGCATGGTACGCCGGATCGGTCTCCGGGCGAAAGCCTCTGGTGAAAACGTGAAATCACCGATCAAGAACCTCCGCTGGTACATCGGCGGCCTGCTGTTTCTGTCGACGGTCGTCAACTACATCGACCGGCAGACGCTGAGCGTGCTCGCGCCCTACATCAAGACCGAATACCAGTGGACCAACACTGACTTTGCGATGCTGATTATCGCGTTTCGGGTGGCGTACGCGTTCGGGCAGACGGCCTCGGGCCGGTTTATCGACCATGTTGGCACACGGCGTGGTCTGAGCCTGACCGTGGCGTTTTATTCAATGGCCGCGATGCTGACGTCGCTGGCGACCGGCCTGCGCAGCTTCGCCGCGTTCCGTTTTCTGCTGGGGCTCGGCGAGTCGGCCAACTGGCCCGGCGCGACCAAGGCCGTCTCGGAATGGTTTCCGAAACGCGAAAGCGGGTGGGCGGTCGCGCTGTTCGACAGCGGTTCGTCGATCGGCGGAGCGATCGCGCCGTTCCTGGTGCTCTGGGTGTATCACACGTTTGGAAGCTGGCGTCCGGCCTTCATCGTGACCGGCGTCCTGGGCTTCGCGTGGCTCATGCTGTTCCGCTCGCTCTATCGCAGCCCCGAAGAGCATCCGCGTCTCTCGCAGCAGGAACGCGAGTACATTCTGGCTGAGCGTGCGGACACGCGGACTCCGCTCGACAGCGCACGCGCCGGGCGGCTGACTTATCGCACGCTGCTCGCACTGCCACAGACGTGGGGCATCATCATCGGCAAGACCCTGACGGATCCCGTCTGGTTCTTCATTACTGACTGGTTTGCGATTTATCTCGTCTCGAAGGGCTACAGGCTCGAAGAAAGCCTGTTGGCGTTCTGGGTTCCGTTTCTGGCGGCCGACGTCGGCAACTTCGCCGGCGGCGGGCTGTCGAGCTGGCTCATCAACCGAGGCTGGTCCGTGGGTGCGGCGCGGAAGCTGGTCGTCGTCATCTCCGGGTTGGGGATGACGCTGCTCATCCCGACGGTGTTCACCGACTCGTATACCTGGCTCGTCGGCTGCTTTGCGATGTCCACGCTCGCCTATGCGGCGTTCTCGACGATGGTGCTGAATCTGCCGGCCGACATCTATCCGACCGGCTCGGTCGCGTCGGTCAGCGGCATGAGCGGCACGGGCGCCGGCATCGGGACGATCCTCGCCACGTACGCGACCGGCGTCGTCGCCGATCGTTATTCGTTCGAACCGATCCTGATCGCGGCCAGCCTGATCCCGCTCGGCGCCACGCTCGCCGTGGTGACGCTCGTGCGGAACAACCGCGCCACCGACGAGGGCATCGTCAATCGGATCTGACAGGAGATCAGGAGTGTTGAACAGGAGGATAGGAGTTCAGGAGAATTTTCCATGTTTTTCTCTTGATCTCCTAAATCTCCTGTTCTCCTGATCTCCTGTTTAGAACTCCAGCCGCACCTTGATCTGCCCGACGCGCGGGGTGTTGACCTGTGAGCTCACCCGGCCGAAGTTCGCGTTCGTGATGTTCGTCTGGATCCCTCCGAAGATCACGTTGTTGAACAGGTTGAACACGTCGAAGCCGAGCCCGAGCTTCACCCTCGAGATCGGGAAGTCCCGCCGCACGCTCAGATCCTGGTTGAAGTAGCTCGGGTTGCGCAGATCGTGGGCGAGCGTCCGCGGCGTGTTCCCGTAGGTGAACGCGGCGGGCGACTGGAACGCGGCGCGGTCGATGTACGACGGAGGGTTCGTGCCGAGCACGTCGCCGTCGCCGTAGTCGCCGTTGATGCGCACGTCGCCGGTGAAGTTCGGGTTGAAATCGGCGTAGCACCCGCCGGCGCTCGGCAGGTTGCACGCCGCCCCGATCACCCCGAGCGGACGTCCCGATCGGAACTGCGTGATGCCGGACACCTGCCAGTCCTTGACGATCGCCCGGACGATCGGGTTGCCGCTGCCGGGCTTGCCGCTCGCGCCGAAGGGCAGGTTGTAGACCACCATCGCGTTCCAGACGTGCGGCTGATCGTTGACGCCGACGGCCCAGTCCTGGTCGAAGTCGTAGCCGGTCCGCGCCGCGAGGTTGTCTTCCGTCCGGCTGAACGTGTAGTTGAAGTTCACCGTCAGGCCGTCGTCCGATCGGCGCTTCTCTGCGGTGAGCTGGAGCGAGTGATACGTCGACTCCGCGACGTTGCCGTAGACGTCGGTGACGCCCGAGTACTGCGGAAACGGCCGCAGCATCTGCGCGATGGTGCCCGAGAAGTTCGGATACGGCAGGCCGATGCCGGGCACGATCGCCTGCGCGGCGGTGATGTTGGCGGCGGTGGCCTGCTGCGTCAGCAGGTTGCCGAGCGCGAGGAAGCGCGGATCGAGCTGGTTCGAGAAGAACCCGCGCCCGCTGCCGCCGAGGAAATCGCCGAGGCTTGCCGCGTACGTCGCGCCGAACGTCAGCGTCCGCGCGAGCGCGTACTGGAAACCGGCGTTCCAGTTCTGATACCGGGGCGGCCGTCCGCCGATCTCGGGATCGCCGTAGGTCACGCCGCCTCCGGTGCCCCGGCCGGTCACGAAGCCGGCGTTGAGCGCCGGATCGAAGAACGGCGGCGCCGGATACGACGGCACGCCGTTGTTCCAGTTGTACGAGGGGTCGAAGCCGTTGGCGCTCGGGAAGCTGGCGTTGGCCGAGAAGCCGAGCGTTCCGGTTCCGTTGCGCGCGCCGGCGCGGCCACCGACGGCGCCGCGGCGGGAATAGTTGACGCCATATGCCGCACGCAGGACGGCGCGCTCGCTGAGACTGTAGGCGACGCCGAGCCGCGGGCCGATGGCGCCGTAGTAGGTCTTGATCGGCGTCCGGCAGCGGCAGCTGTTCTGGCCGTCGCCCGCGAACACGACCGCGCCGGGGTAGCCGCCCACCGCCGGATTCGCCAGGTCCGCGTCGAGGAACGACCACCGATCGTAGACCTCGGTGTACGGCTTCATGATGTCGTAGCGCAGCCCGAGGTTGAGCGTCAGGTTGGGCCGGAGCCTGAAATCGTCCTGCGCCCAGAAGGCGTAGGTGTAGAAGCGACCGCTCGTCGCGACCTCGGAGTCTTCGATGATGTTCGTCGCGTTGAGATCGCCCAGCAGGAAGCTCGCATACGCGTTGCCGGACGTCGTCAGCAGCGTGCCGGTCGGGCCGAACCCCGCGGTCTGCACGTTGCTGAAGCCGAAGGTGGCCAGGCTGCCGTACGTGCGCTCGCGCTCGTTGGCGTCCATGCGCTGCGCCTGCAGGCCGAACGTCACCGTGTGCTTGCCGTGGGTCCAGTTCAGGTTGTTCTGGAACGTGTAGTTGTTCAGGTACTCCGTGAACGCCCGCGCGTCCGTCCCGCGCCACTGCGTGGGTGCGTTCGGTCCCGCGAACGCGATCTCCGGAAACGAGGAGTCCGCCTCGCCGGCGGGCAGCCCGCGCAGGCCCGCCTTGATCGGGTACTGTTCGTCGATCGTCGCGTTGAAGATCGGCACCGACAGGCGCGAGAACCCGAGGCTGGCCTGGTTGACCCATCTCGCGCCGAGCACGTAGGTGTGCTTGACCTGCGCGCTCGTCGGGATCTCCTCGACCAGGCGCGTCTCCGTGTACGGCAGCGGCAGCGCGGTCTGCGGGTTCCCGCCGCCGCGGTACGGTGTCGCCTGGCTGCGCTTGCCGTGGGAGAACAGCACCGACGCCTGCTGCTTTGCGGTCAGCTTCAGGTCCACCTTGGCCGTGACGTTGTCGTTGTTGAACCCGATCGGGAGCGACCCGCCGAGATAGTTGTTCTGCAGTCCGCCGCTGGTCGGATCCGGCAGGAACGACCCGAAGTACCGCGAGATGGAGGAGATGCGATCCTGCGGGATGACGTTGTTGGGAAACGGATCGCGGACGAACCCGGTGCCGTTGGGGTTCGGCCGGGTGGTTCGCGGATCGTAGATCGTCACCGGGAGCGCGCTGAAATCCCCGTTGCGCTGGGCCAGCGTGGGTATCGACGTCAGCACGGACGGCGTCTGCCGGCGGTCGCGGTACCCGTCGTACACCATGAAGAAGAACATCTGGCTCTTGCGGATCGGGCCGCCGAACGTGAATCCGTACTCGTGCTGGTTGTCGTCCGGCTTGGTGTTCGCAAAGAACGCCTTCGCGTCGAGCGCCTTGTTCCGGAAGAACTCGAAACCGCTCCCGCGAAACGTGTTCGTCCCCGACTTGACGATGTAGTTGGAGGCGCCCTGGCCGTTGAACGTCACGGAGGTGCCGCTGGTCTCGACCTGGAACTGATCGACCGCTTCGACCGAGATCCCGAAGCTCAGGTTGCGGCCTTCACCCTGCACGACGGCGTTGGTGATCGGGATGCCCTCCACGTACATGTCGGTCGTGAAGTCCTGGCCTCCCATCACGTTGCCCCAGCGGCCGACCGACTGCACGCCCGGCATCAGGAACATGAACGCCGTCGGGTCGCGCGGTCCGCCGGTGTTCATCACCAGCGGCAGGGCGGTGTAGACCTCGTTGCGAAGCGTCTGCCCGAGCCGGGCGTCGCCCGTGGCGAGCGGCGGCGCCGTCGCGGTCACGACCACTTCCTGTTTGACGGCGCCCACCTGCAAGGTCACGTTCAGGCCGACCACGGTCAGGCCGTCGACGACGATGGCGTCGCGGACGAAGGTCTGGAAGCCCTCGAGCGACACCGTGACGCGATACTCCCCTGGAGCGAGCGGCATCAATGCGTACACGCCGGCAGTGGTCGTTTGTCTGACGGTCTCGATGCCCGTGGCGGTGTTCGTGGCGGTGACGGTCGCGCCCGGAAGCGCGGCCTTGGACGAGTCGAGCACGGTTCCTTGAATGGACCCGCTGCCTCCGATCTGGGCGTTCGAGACCGACGGCGCAAGCAGCACGACCGTGGCCCATGCGAGCAGCCTGGCGATTCGCGGCATTGGGGACTCCTTGTTGGCGTTGAAACTACGCCTCGGTCCCGCCGCTGTCAAAGCCATACTGCCGTTTGCGAATAGTTTCGATATGAGAAACGGCGTGTGCCCGCGAAACAGCCGGTTCGACACTGTAGAGAGGCCCTGTTGCCGTTTCGTGCTGCGAACTGCCGCCGCTCGATACCAATGCGCATGGCCGGCAAACGATAATCATCACGTAGCCGGGAGACCTGCCATGAAGCCCACTTCGATTCTTGTGATCCTTGCCGTTCTTGCGGTCGGCACGCCTTCGTTCAGGCCGGCGCCGCTCGCCGCCCAGTCACGTGAGGTGACCATGGGAGGCGCCGTCGGGCAGTGGTGGACCATGATTCAGCGCTCGTTCGTCAGCCTCGCGGAGGCGATGCCCGAGGACCGCTATGCATTCAAGCCCACCGATGGCGCGTTCAAGGATGTGCGGACGTTCGCGGAGCAGGTGAAGCACGTCGCCTGCGCGAACATGGGGTTTTTCACCGAGATCGAGCGGAAAACGCCGCCGGCCAACTGTGGGGCCGGCGGGCCCGATCCGGCCCGGACCAAGGCCGAGCTGCTGACGTATCTCAAGGATTCGTTCTCGTACGGCGACCGGGTGATCCGCGAGACGACCCCGTCGAACGCGCTCGACCCGGTTGACGGTCCGTACGGCGGCTCGAGCACACGGCTCGGGATCGCGACGCTCGCCGTCTGGCACGCGTCGGATCACTACGGCCAGCTCGTCGTCTACGCGCGGATGAACAACATCGTTCCGCCGGCGAGCGCGCGTTAACGGCAGGTTGCCTATTCTCGTGGCTTCCGCCTTCAGGCGGAAGGACTACGCGGACACCGACTTCCGCCTGAATACGGACGTCCGAATTCCGCCTGAAGGCGGAAGCCACGAGAGGGAGTCTACTCCGTGCGGAGGGCCACCAGCGGCTCGATCCGTGCCGCTCGACGGGCGGGGTAGAAGGCCGCCACCATGCAGACGGTCAGCACGACGACAACCCCCGAGGCGAAGGCGAGCGCGTCGAACGTGTTCATCATCACGAGCGCCGAGGCCAGCAGCTTCGATGTGCCGAGGGCGAGCAGGGTGCCCAGCGTCAGCCCCGCCGCGCACATTCGCAGGGAATGCGCGAGCACCTGTCCGATGATGGTGCCGGAGGTGGCGCCCAACGCCATACGTATGCCGATCTCTTTCGTGCGCCGTACGACCGCGTAGCTCAAGACACCGTAGATGCCGGACGTTGTCAGCAGCAGCGCGAGCGCGCCGATCGCGGCCGCGAGGCAGTAGGCGGCGCGGAATGGATACAGCCGTCCCGCCGCAAAGTCGTCGAGCGTGACAATCTGATCGACCGATCCGGGGTCCGCGGTCATCAGCGCCGTGTCGAGCTGTCGCCGCACCGCGTCCTCGTCGCCCGCGATCCGCGCGACGAGATAGAGATTGCCCTGCGCACTCGCCGATGTGGGCAGGTACACGACGGCCCGATCCCTCTCCCTCCAGGCGGTCGCGACATCGCGAACCACGCCAATGACCTCCGCCAGGCGATAGCGAATGGGACGCGAGCCCTGAGGGGCCTGAGGCCGTGGCTCCAGTCGAACCGTGCGGCCGACGGGGTTCTGCCTCGGCCAGAGCCGCTCGGCCGCCGACTGGCTGAGCATCACGACCGGGCTCTCGGCGCTCGCCTCCGCGCCGGTAAACGTGCGCCCGCTCACGATCGGGATCTCGAGGACGGTGAAGTACTCGGGCGATGCGAATCGATGAGCGATCAGGTCCTCCGGTGCGCCGGTTCTATCGACTGGCGCGACGCGGATGGTCGACCCCGGGTCGAGGAACGTCTGTGAGGTGACGCCCACACTGCGGACCAGCGCGTTCGAGGCCAGCGCGGCCGGCGCCGTCAGGCTCGATCGATCGCGCGTCCGAATCTGGAGGACGTCGCGGGTGCGGAGCCCCAAATCCGTGCCGGCGAGCCGGGTGGCGCCGCGCAGCAGCACGCCCGAGGTGACGATCAACAGGACGGACATCGTGATCTGCGCAATGACGAGACCATGTCTGAGTCGTGACGACGAGGGGTCCGGCGTTGAGCCGCCTTGTGGCTTTCATGGCCAGCCCTCCGCGTGTCGCCTGGAAAGCCGGCACGGCTCCGAACAGAAGCGCGGCCAGGAACCCTGCGGCGAGCATCAACGCGAACACCCGCAGATCTGGCGGCAATGGCACCAGGCGGACGTAGTCTGCGAAATCGGCAGGAAGGGTCTGCGAGGATCAGGCGGACACCGACATCGAGGGTCACCCGAGCCAGGGCGAAGCCGGCGACGGTCGCGATCGCGGCCATCAACACCGCCTCGGTCAGGAACTGCCGCACGATGTCGGCGCGTGTGGCGCCCACCGATAGTCGAATGCCAATCTCTTTCTGTCGCGCAATCGCGCGCGACAGCATCAGGCCGGCAATGTTCGCGGCCGCGGTCAGGAGCACCAGGCCGAACGCAACGGCGATCGGGGCAAACGCGAGGCCCACCTCGAACGACAAGGCGATGGGTGTCGCGGCGGACAGCAGGATCGGCGCCGCGGCCCGCTCGTCGGCCGGCCGATCGGCGGTCATCTGTCGCGCCCAGATCATCAAGGCGGCCTCGGCGGAACCCTTCGTGTGCTCGGGCCGCAAACGTCCCGTGACCTCGAGCCGTTCGGGCTGCGCCGCGCCGAACAGGTCGGGACCGTCTGCGATCAGGCCGGACAGCGTCAGCGGTCCCCAGAAATCGGGCGGCACGATGTCGAGTCCGACGAAGCGTTCGGCCGTCACACCGACGACCTCCATCGACAGTTCCCCGATCTTGAGATGCCGGCCGACAACGGCCGGGTCGCCGGCAAACAGGCGCTGCCAGCCCGACTGGCTCAGGACTACGACAGGCTCGCGTCCGGGAACGGCGGCATCCGCGGGTGTCAGCGTTCTGCCGAGGGCGGCGGGCACTCCGAGCATCGAGAAATAGTTGCCCGTCACCAGCTCTCCGTGCACCTGCTGATAGTTGATCCGGGTTCGCAGCCGGTGAACAGCGATCACGTCCGAGAAGACTCCAATGGTGTCGCGCCGGAGCTGCTCGTGCTCCCGCCACGTGAATCGATGCGTGCGCTCGAGCCGGTCCCGCCAGGTGAATCGGTACAGCGAATCGGGATCGCGGACGTCGGCCGTCCGAAGCACGTAGGCGTTGAACACGGAGAAGGCCGTGGCGTTCAGCCCGAGCGAGACCGCCAGGGTGGCGACGACCGTCAGCGCGGCGCCAGGCGCTCGCCGGAAGCCTCGGACGGCAAAGCGGATGTCGCGCCAGACAGGGTCGAGGAGCACGGGTCTCTTGGACGACGGCTTCTGAAGGTTGGTTCAGCCTCGCGGGACGCGCGCCGCATCGGCGACCCGAGCGGAAAATCGCTTAGACTGCGGCGATAACTTTCCCGGAGAGCGGCCCCCGCGCGGAGGGCGAGTCTTCGAGCCCGCAGCGCGGCGAGTGGGGGTGGGGCCCCGCGAGCTAGTAAATAATGTCCAGCCTGCCAGCCGCGGTATCGACGGTCGTCCCCGAGGCGTTCAACATCGCCGACTACCTCGTCGCGCGCCACGTGCGCGAGGCGCACGGCAGCCGCACTGCGCTGGTGACCCCGGACGGACCGATGTCGTACGGCGAGCTGGACGCGCTCGTGAATCGCGCCGGGAACGCGCTTGCGAGCCCTCGGTCTCGCCCCCGAACAGCGCGTCGTCCTGCTCATGCACGACGGGAGCGCCTTCTACGCGGGCTTCCTCGGCGCCATCAAGATTGGCGCGGTCCCGATTCCGATCAACACGCTGCTCCGGCAGGGTGACTACCAGTTCATTCTCAACGACTCGCGTGCGGCCGCGGCCATCGTCAGCGAACCGCTCGATCGGCGAGATTCTTCCGATCGTGCATCTGCTGCCATGGCTGAAACACCTCATCGTCTCCGGCGGCGCGCTCGCCGGTCTGCCCTCGTTCGAAGCACTGGTGGACGGTGCGAGCCCGACGCTCGCCGCCGCGGACACGCACAAGGACGAGCCGGCATTCTGGCTGTACAGCTCCGGCAGCACCGGTACGCCGAAAGGAGCGGTTCACCTCCAGCACGACATCGTCTACACGATCGAGGGCTATGCGCGCGCCGTGCTCCAGATGACCGAACACGATCGCTGCCTGTCGGCCGCCAAGCTGTTCTTCGCGTACGGCCTCGGCAACAGCCTCTCGTTTCCACTCGGCACCGGCGCGCAGGCGATCGTGTTCCCCGGTCGCGCCGGGCCGGAAGCCATGTTCGAGGCGATCGACAGGTTTCACCCGACGATTTTCTTCGGCGTCCCGACGCTGTTCGCCGCGATGCTGCAGGTCGAGGGCGCGGCGGCGCGTTTCGACCTGTCGTCGCTGCGCTTCTGCGTGTCGGCAGGCGAGGCCCTGCCGCCCGAGATTTTTCGCCGCTGGCAGGAGCGGTTCGATCTCGAGATCGTCGACGGCATCGGCTCGACGGAAATGCTCCACATCTTTCTCTCGAACCGTCCCGGCGCGTGCCGCCCCGGCACCTCGGGCGTCGAAGTGCCGGGCTACTCGGCACGAATCGTCGACGACGACGGCGTTCCGCTGCCCGCGGGCGGTGTCGGCACGCTCATGGTCCGCGGCGAGAGCGCGGCCGCCGGCTACTGGAAGCAGCACGAGAAGACGAAGGCGACCTTTCAAGGCCATTGGGTGAACACCGGGGACAAGTACTTCCGTGACGAAGACGGGTACTACCACTACTGCGGCAGAAGCGACGACATGCTGAAGGTCGGCGGGATCTGGGTGTCGCCGGTGGAAGTGGAGAATACCGTCCTGGCGCACGAGGCCGTGCTGGAGTGCGCCGTCGTCGGCGTGACGGACACCGATGGGCTCATCAAGCCGAAGGCATTCGTCGTCGTGCGTCCCGGCGCGGCACCCTCGGAGCAGACCGCGCGCGACATTCAGGTATTCGTGAAGTCGCGCATCGCCCCGTACAAGTATCCGCGCTGGATTGAGTTCGTCGCCGAGCTCCCGAAGACGGCGACGGGGAAGCTGCAGCGGTTCCGGCTTCGCTGATCCGATCCGAGATCACGGTGCAATGGCAGGCAACCCTGCGGCCTTCAGCTTCGCGTTCAGCGCCGGGAGGTCGGTCGCCTTGACGGCGGTCCAGCGTGCCATCACGCGTGACGCCGCCTCTCGCGCGCGCGCGATCGCGGCCGATTGAACGGCCGTCGGCCGCACGTCCGCGCCCTGCAGCGAGTTCATCACCGCGGCCAGCGCCGCGCTCGCACCGCCGAGCGAGTCAGGAGACGAGCCGGCGCCCGGCGCGCCACGGCCGCCTCCGGCACCGCCGCGCCCGCCGCGGCCACCCCCGCCCGCTGGTGGCGTGGGCGCCAGCGCCTCGAGCTTCTTGTCGAACGCCGCGAGGGAGTCACCTGCCGCGCCCGTCGCCTGCGGCCTCAGCTCGGCGATCTGATCGCGGACCGACTGCGCCTCACGCGCCGCCTGCTGCGCGTCGACCGCGCCGTAGTACGCCGCCTTGGACAGCGTGTAGACCTGCTGCATCGCCAGCGCCGGTGTCTTCACGCGCGGATCCTGCTTCACCACGATCGGCTGCGAGTGCGTCTTGCCGTTCACCGTCAGCTTCACCGTGTACGGCCCGGGATTCACCCAGGGCGTCGTCGGCACCGGCGACGGTGTTGTAGCCGATCGCCGCCATGGCCAGCGCCGGGCCCCCGATGCGCCCGGGCCCCTGCGCGGAGTCCAGCGGCTGATAGTGCAGGTCCCACGTGAACCGGTGCATGCCCGGAGCGGTCGAGAGCGCCGTCAGCGGGCGGAACCAGTAGAGCGGCAGCGTTGATCGTTGCCGGATCCGGCTTGAAGACCTCGTCGGCGCTCGAGTACCGGCGCACCAGCCTGCCGTCCTGCCCGACGATCTCGAGCGTCACCGGCCCTGACGCCGCGGACTTCAGGTAGTAGTTGATGATCGCCGCCCTCGGGCGGATTCGGCGCCGTCGGCTCGTCGGGCGGCAGCGGTGTGTCGGTGTTCATGTTCCACCGCACGCGCCACGCGTTCTGCGGCTGGAACAGCACTACCTCCTGCGCCGCCGTCGTCGCTGTCGATCTGCCGCAGCGGCGTGATGTCGTCGAGAATCCAGATGCCGCGCCCGTGCGTGCCGACGACGAGGTCGTCGTCTTTGATGACGAGGTCGCGCACGGACGACGGCGCCATGTTGAGCCGGAGCGACTGCCAGTGGTCGCCGTCGTCGAACGACACGTAGACTTGCGTTTCCGATCCCGCGAAGAGCAGCCCTTTCTGCTTCGGATCTTCGCGGACGACGCTGACGGGCGCACCGCCGGGATGCCGTTGACGATCTCCTTCCACGTCTTGCCGCCGTCGTGGGTGCGGTAGATGTGCGGGTTCATGTCGTCGATCCGCAGGGTGTTGACGGCCGCGTACGCGGTCAGCGGATCGAAGCGTCCCGGATCGATCGTGAAGACCTTCATGAAGTCGGTCACCTGCGGCGGCGTGACGTTGGTCCAGTTCAAGCCGCCGTCGGCCGTCGTGTAGATCAGCGCCGTCGTCGGTGCCGATCCAGATGCGGTTGATGTCGCGGTATGACGGGCCGATCGTGTAGATCACCTGCGCGCCGATCGCGCCCCGCTCGCGCGCCTGCACGCGCGACGTGTAGGTGCCGACGCTCTTCGGCACGTCCCACTTCTCGCGGGTCAGGTCGGGGCTGATCTGCTTCCAGTTGATGCCGCCATCGATCGTCTTCCACAGCACGTTGTTGCCGTAGAACAACGCGCGCGGGTCGACGGTCGAGAATACGACCGGCTGCGTGCGCACGGTGCGGTACGCGGGGCCGGCACTCGGCGGAGCGCCCCTGCCTCCGGCCACTGGGCCGACGTTCGACACCTGGCCGGTCCGCCGGTCGTAGCGCGTCACCTTACCGCCGTAGACGAGGTCCGGATCGAGCGGGTCGGGTGCCACGTAGCCGTACTCCTCGACGCCGACCGGATGCCAGTCGCGGAACGTGATCTGGCCGTCGTTGCCGCGGCTCGCGACGCACGCCGATCCGCTGTCCTGCTGTCCGCCGCACACGCGGTACGGGAACGCGTTGTCGGCCATGACGTGGTAGAGCGCGGCCGTCGGCTGCGTGTACCACGAGCTCCAGGTCTGCCCGCCATTGAGCGTCACGACCGCCCCCTGATCGGCGACGAGCAGCATGATGTTCGGATCGTCCGGGTTCCACCAGATGTTCTGGTAGTCGTCGCCGCCCGGCGCTCCCTTGAAGGGCACGAATGTCCTGCCGCCGTCGGTGGACTTGTAGCTGACGATGTCGGTGACGATCAGCGTGTCGGGATCCTTCGGGCTCACGTGCGGGACCACCTCGTTGATCCGCGCGGTCGGCCGCGTATCGGTCGTGGCGCGCGCCCACGTTTCTCCCGCATCGTCCGATCGATAGATGCCGGTACCGCCAGCGGAGGCGGCCTCGACCGTCGCGTAGACGCGTCTCGGATTCGTGGGCGCAATAGCGATCTCCGCGTTGACGATGCCGGCGGGCAGCCCCTGCGTGAGCGGCCTCCAGCTCGTCCCGCCGTCGATCGATTTGAAAATCCCTCCGTTCGTGCCGTTCCAGGCGGCGTTCTCCCACGGCCCCTGCCGTTGTTCCCAGAGCGTGGCATACACGATGTCGGGGTTGATGGGATCGATGTCGACGTCCTTGCCGCCGGTGTTCACGTCCTTGAAGAGCACGCGCTGGAAGGTGCGGCCGCCGTCGGTCGACCGGAAGATGCCGCGCTCCTCGTTCGGACCGTACGGGTGTCCGAGCGCGGCGACGAGCAAACGGTCCGGGTTCTTCGGGTCCACGGCGAGTTTGGGGATCTGCTGCGCGTCGCGCAGGCCAAGGTGCGCCCAGGTGTTACCGGCGTCGGTGGACTTGTAGATGCCGTCCCCCGTCGACAGGTCCGGCCGCGGCAGCCCCTCGCCGGTGGCGACGTACAGAATGCTGGGATTCGACGGCGCCACGGCAACCCAGCCGATCGATCCCGTCGGCTGGTCGTCGAAGATCGGCTTCCACGTCCGGCCGGCGTCGGTGGTCTTCCACACGCCGCCGTTGCACATGCCCATATAGAAGGTGTACGGGTGGCTGGGATGCCCGGCCGCGGCCTTCGTGCGGCCCGCTCGGTAAGGGCCGATGTTGCGCCAGCGCATCTCGGCAAAGAGGCTGGGGGTCACCGTCGGTTCCTGCTGCGCGGGCGTGGAGATGGACAGACTGCCGGCGACTGCCAACATCAGCAGAGTGACGGACGGAGCGCGCTCGGATGCCATGGGCGAATCTCCCGGTGAGGCGAAAAACGCCGAATCGTAGCACGCGCATTCGGGTCAGACCCCAGTCGTGGGGTTACCCACACATGGCAGTGTTTGCCAACCGCCGACCACATCCCTGGGCACCGGCAGCCGCGACCGGCGTCCAACGGTTTAGGATGAACCCTCAACCCATCAGCGTCTCTGACCGGGATCTGCTCGACGACTACTCACGTGCCGTCACGCGAGCGGTCGAGATCGTAGCCCCGTCGGTCGTGAGCATCGAGGTCTCGAAACAGGGCGCCGAGCGCCGCGGCCGGTACGATCCGTCAGCCGCCGCCGGATCCGGCTTCGTTTTCGCGGACGACGGCCTGATTCTGACGAACAGTCACGTCGTGGAGGGCAGCTCGAGCGTGAAGGTCGCCCTCCCGGACGGGCGCGATTGCAGCGCCGACATCGTCGGGCAGGATCCCGACACCGACATCGCCGTGCTCCGCATCACGGCCAGCGACCTCGTGCCGGTGACGTTCGGCGATTCGCGGACGCTCCGGCCGGGGCAGCTCGTCGTCGCCATCGGCAATCCCTACGGCTTCCACCACACCGTGACCGCGGGGGTCGTCAGCGCCCTCGGGCGGTCGCTTCGATCGCGCTCGGGCCGGCTGATCGAGCAGGTGATCCAGACGGACGCGGCGCTCAATCCGGGCAACTCAGGCGGTCCCCTCGTCACGAGCGCCGGAACGGTCGTCGCCGTCAACACGGCAATCATCGCGGGCGGTCAGGGGCTCAGCTTCGCGGTCCCCATCAGCACCGTGACGGCTGTACTGCCGGCGCTTCTGCGCGACGGACGCGTCCGCCGCGGCTACCTCGGGCTCGCGGGCCAGAACGTGCCTCTACTGCGGCGCGTGACGCGCTTCCATCGGCTGAATCAGGCCGAAGCGGTGCTCGTCACCTTCCTCGAGCCCGGCGGGCCCGCGATCGCCGCCGGTCTCCGCGAGGGAGATCTCATCGCGGCGTTCGACGGACAGCCCGTGCAGACGCTGGACGATCTTCATCGCGCGCTCACCGAGGCGCGGATCGGCACGTCCGTACGAATTGTCGTGCTGCGCGGCGCCGATCGACGGGAAATCGACGTCAGGGTGGACGAGCGCGTCTAACTCCCAACTCCCAGAAGGGCCCAACTCCCAAGGCGCATGCCTCGCACCAACTGGGTGAAATTCGCTGCGACTTTCACCCCCAGACTCTTTGGGAGTTGGGAGTTGGTTTCTTGGGAGTTGTCAGCAACCCATTAGCTCCGGGGACCGTCCAACCACCACATGACGACGTCCCTGGCTGACCTCCGGTTCGCGCTGCGCGGCCTCCGCCGCAGCCCGCTCTTCTCCACGGTCGCAATCCTGTCACTGGCCCTCGGGATTGGCGCCAATACCGCGATTTTCACCCTGATCGACCAGATCCTGCTCCGCAAGCTGCCCGTCAAGGCGCCGGACGAGCTGGTCATGCTCTACCAGCGAGGCAACCACAACGGCAGCAACATGGGCGGACGGATGCACTCGTATCCGATGTATCAGGACTACCAGAAGCGCGCCGAGCCGCTGGCTGACGTGCTGTGCCGCCGGCTGGTGGCAGCGTCGCTCAGCATCGACAACAGAACCGAGCGCGTGGAGGCCGAGCTGGTCTCCGGGAATTTCTTCTCGATGCTCGGGGTTGCCCCGGCGCTCGGGCGGGTCTTCAACTCCCAGGAGGACGACCAGGTGTACCAGGGCCACCCGGTCGTGGTGCTCAGCTACGACTACTGGGCGAGCCGCTTCGCGAGCGATCGGGAAGTGCTCGGCAAGAAGATCCTCGTCAACGACTACCCGATGACGATCGTCGGCGTGTCGGCGCAGGGATTCGCCGGCATCGATCCGGCGCAGGCGCCGCAGATCCGCGTGCCCGTGCTCATGAAGCCGGTGATGCTGCCCGACTGGACCTGGCTCCACATGGACGATCGGCGAGCCCGATGGGTCCAGGTGTTCGCGCGTCTGAAGCCTGGCTACACCATCGCGTCGTCGAAGGCGCCGCTGCAGGGACTGTTCACGCAGGTCCGCACCTACGAGATGACGCTGCCGGCGGCGAAGGACTGGTCGCCGTACTCTCGCGACCAGTTCATGAAGGGCCAGATGCTGGTCGACAGCGCGGCCATGGGCTACTCGGGTCTTCGCAACGATTTCTCGACTGCGCTGCTCGTGCTGATGTCGATGGTCGGGCTGGTGCTGCTGATCGCATGCGCGAACGTGGCGAACCTGCTGATCGCCAGGGCGTTCATGCGCCAGAAAGAGCTCGCGGTGCGCCTCTCGCTGGGCGCGTCGCGCGGCCGGTTGGTGCGTCAGTTGCTGGTGGAGAGCCTGGTGCTGTCGTTTGCAGGCGGCCTGGTGGGCCTTGGTCTGGCGGTCGTGCTGACGCGCGGCCTGCTCGCGCTCGTGCCGTCCGAGGGACGGCCGCTCTTGATCAGCGCGCAGCCGGACTGGCGCATCCTCGGATTCACGCTCGGGCTGACGTTCGCCACCGGCATCATCTTCGGGCTGCTCCCCGCGCTCCGCGCGAGCCGTCCCGACCCGTGGACCACGTTGAAGGATACTGTCGGATCGATCGCCGGCACGGGCGGGTCGCTGTTCCTGCGCAAGGGACTGGTCGCCGCCCAGGTGGCGCTGAGCTTCCTCCTGCTCTTCGGTGCGGGCTTGTTCGTCCGCAGTCTGCAGAATCTGAAGACGACGGAGACGGGCGTGGCGCTCGACAACCTCGTGACGTTCCAGCTCTCGCCCGCGCTCAGCGGGTACAACGAGACGCGCGCGGTGCAGTTCAGCCGCGATCTCCTCGAGCGTCTGCGATCGGCGCCGGGCGTGACCTCCGCCGCCATGGCGGCCGTGCCGATCCTCAGCGGAGATGAATGGGACAGCTCGACCTCGGTCGAAGGCCATCGCCCCGCGGACGGCGAAGACATGCAGGCGTTCATGAACGCGTTGTCGCCGGGTTATTTCGAGACGATGCGGATTCCGATCCTGGAGGGACGCGACTTCAGGCAGACCGACCTCATGCAACAACCCAACGTCGCGATCGTCAACCGGCGCTTTGCCGAGCATTTCTTCAAAGGCAGGAGCGCGGTGGGGAAGCGCCTCGGCCGGGGCACCGCGCCGGGCACGAAGCTGACGATCGAGATTATCGGCGTGGTCGCCGACTCGCTCTACGAAGGGCCGCGAGAAGGCGTGCGGCGTCAGGTGTTCGTGCCGAACTGGGGCCGCAACAGCGCCACGTTCTACGTCCGTGCGCAGACGGGCTCCTCGAGCGCCTTCAGTCTCATTCGCAACGAGGTGAAGCAGCTCGACTCGGCGATGCCGGTGTACGGGATGAAGACGGTCGAGGGACAGCTCGACGAGACGCTGCTGACCGATCGGCTGATCGCGTTGCTGTCCGCGGGATTCGGCCTGCTCGCCACTCTGCTGGCCTCGATCGGCCTCTACGGCGTGATGGCGTTCGTCGTGGCTAGCCGCAGGAAGGAACTGGGAATCCGCCTGGCGCTCGGCGCGCAGCCGGGGCTCGTCGATCTGGATGGTCATGCGCGAGGTGCTGCTGCTGCTCTCGATTGGCCTGGCCGTCGGCATTCCGGCCGCGATGGCGCTCGGAAGCTTCGTGTCGTCGCAGCTCTACGGCATCGATTCCCGCGACCCCTGGATGGCCGGTTCGACGCTGGTCCTGCTGACGGTGGTCTCGACGGTGGCAGGCCTGATCCCCGCGGTTCGCGCGAGCCGGATCGATCCGATCCTGGCGTTGAGGCACGAGTAGGTCCGACTAAAGCCGGACGCCACCGGGATCTCCAGAGCCACCGGAATTTTCGGTGGTGTCCGGCTTCAGCCGGACCTTTCAATTCCGCTGCGACGTGAACGGCTTGTTCGTCATCGGATCGGTCGGCACCGTCGGCGCGGCTTCCCACGCGTCGAGCTTTTCCACGACCAGCATCACGCCGTACATCCGCACCCAGTGCCCCGGGAAGGTGCACAGGTAGACGTACTCGCCGGGCTTCTCCGGCGCCGTGAAGGTGAGGCGATCCATCTCCCCGCCGCTGAGCAGCTTCGTGGCCTGCAGCACGAGCGGGCTGTCCGGGACGTACGGCTTGACCTCCGGATCGGCCGGCAGCGGCATCGAGGTCGCCGCGGTCCCGATCTCGCGGAGCGATCCCGGCTGGCTGACCAGCAGGTTGTGCTGCATCGCGTCGGGGTTCTCCAGCACGATCTGTACGGGCTTGCCGGCCTCGACCGCGAACCACTTCAAATCGAAGACCATCTGTTCGGGGACCGCGACGATTCGCACGATCTGCACGCCCATGGCGCGCAGATCGCGGCGCACGCTGCGCCCGGCTTCGGCCGGCAGCGCGGCCGCGAGCTTCTCGCCCAACTGAATCGCATCAACCGCCGCCGGCTCGGTCCGCAACCCCGGGGCGGTGTCCTTGACGCGCGCGACGATGGCTCGCGCCAGCGGCTCAATCGAGCCTGGCGGCCAGGAGGCCTGGGGAATGAGCTGCAGCGATCGAACGGCCGCGGCCCGCGACTCCGGATCCGTGTCCTTGACGACCGCCTGCGCGAGGAGATCGAACGTGGCGCCGTCGCGGCGGGTCCACCCGAGCGCCGCGAGCGCTTCGGCGCGCGTGGCCGCATCCGTTGTCTCGCCGGCGAGCGCGGCGATCGGCGTGAAGAGCGCGGCGCGCAGGTCCGCGTTGCCGAGATGGCGCACGCTCCGCAACAGCTCCAGCAGGTGACCGTCGTGCTTCAGCGCCGTCTCCCACGCCTGATCGGGCTTGCCGTCGGCAATCGTCAGCGCCCCGTACGCGCCGCGGAGGACGGCCGGTCCGCTCGAGGCATCGATCGCCTGCACGAACCTGTCGCGCTGCTGGCGCAGCGTGTCCGCCGGCTGACCGAGCAGGAGCCCCAGCAGTTTGTCGGCCGTCAGCGGATCGTCGGCGGGGACTTTGATCAGCGCCTCGAGCAACACCTGGCTCGCGCCGGCCTTGTCCATCTTCGTCAGGGCGGCGAGGGCTTCGTCACGGAACTGCGCCGCGAGGTTCTTGCGCGTCAGCAGCGCGAAGTACACGGGCCGATACCGGACGTCGGTGTCCTTGCGCTCGACGAGGGTGAGCTCTTCGTTGGTCAGGCGGCCGAGCTGGTACTCGACCGCGCGAGGCGGCTGATCGAGCAGGATGCGCGGCGCTTGATCGGCGTGCGCGGAATGGGGCGACAGGAGCATCGCCCCGAGAAGCGCGCCGCAGAGGACGGTGGGTGAACGCCGCTGGGGCATTCCTTATTCTACAAGCGGTTCGAAACCGCCACGGTCCGGCTGAAGCCGGATGCCACAACAGGCTTTGCGCGGTTTCTTACTTAACGAACGGCTTGAGCGTGTTCATCGTCTGGTCCAGCGCAAATTTCAGGAACCGATCCTGCGGCTGGCTGAGCGAGGCCAGCGCGACCTCCGCCGCTTCGGACGACTGGAAGAAGCTGGCGGCCCTCACGGCCTCCAGGCGCACGCCAGGATGTTCATCGTTGGCCTGGACCTTCAACAGCGCCAGCGGGTTCTTCACGCGGTCCCTCCAGTAGCACAGCACGCGCGTGGCGGCGGCACGGGCCCAGGGCTCTCTGGAGCGGAGCATGCGCGTGAGCAGCGCCTCGTTGACGCGGTTGTGCCACTGGTGCACCCACAGCGCTTCCGTCATGTGATGCTCGTATTTCGGGTCCTTCGGATCGAGGCGATCCATCCACGCCTGAACCGCCCCGATCACCTCGTTGGTTTCGCGCCCGCTGAGCTCGATCTTGGCGCGATAGCGGACCCGATCCTCCGGCTCCTTCAACAGCTCCAGGAGCCGCGGGATGGGCTGGCCGGCGATGCGGGCCGGGGTCAGCAACGGACGGTCCGGGAAGGTGACGCGGTAGATCCGGCCGTGCAGCCTGTCGCGGGAGTTGTCGCGCAGGTTGTGCTGCATGTGCCCGATGATCGGGTTGTGCCAGTCGGCGACATACAGCGCGCCATCGGGCCCGACCTCGGCGTCCACGGGGCGGAAGTTCTCGTCCGCCGAGTCCAGCAGCGGCTCCACTTCTTCCGTCTTCAGGCCGGCGCCGTCTTCGCTGACCTTGTAGCTGAGAATGCCCCTGAAGGTGATGTCGTTCAGCACGAGGAAATTCCCCTGCATCGCCTCGGGAAAATGACGGCTCGACAGGAGCTCCGTTCCGCCGACGGGGCGCAGCCGCACCTTCCCGGGTGACGGCGCGGCGCTCTTGTTCACCATGGCGGGGAAGGACTGCTTCGACGAGAGCGCCGGCCCGTAGAACGGCTGCCCGCCGGTGGCGTCGGTGACGATGTCGCGGCCCCAGTAGTCCCACACGTGCCCGTGCGGGTTGGGGAAGTTCATCGGGATGTAGACCTCGAACTTCCACGTCCGCGGCTCGAACCGGTAGACGCCGCCGTCGGCGAGGCGCGTGGCCGGCCCCCACGGCGATTCGATCTGCGACCGATGGAAGACGCCTTCGCGCACGTAGAGCGCGCCGCCGGGATCGAAGGTGAAGCTGTTGATGGTGTGGTGCGTGTCGGCCGTGTCGAAGCCGCCAAGGAGGATCTCCCGGACGTCGTACTGGTCGTCGCCGTTCGTGTCCTTGAGGAACACGAGATTCGGCGCCTGCGCGAGGAGCACCCCGTCCTTGTAGAACTCGAAGCCGGTCGGATTGTTCAGGTCGCCGGCAAAGACCGTCCGCTTGTCCGCCTTGCCGTCCCCGTTGGTGTCCTCGAGGATCAGCAGCTTGTCGTCCATCGGCGTCTTCGGCTGCCAGTGCGGGTAGTTCTTCCAGGCCGCGACCCAGAGCCGGCCGCGCGTGTCGAACGCCATCTGGACCGGATTGACGACCTCCGGGAACTCTTTCTCCGACGCGAACAGCTGGACCTTGACGCCCTTGCCGAGCGTCATCTTCTGGATCGCTTCCTCGCCGTCCAGGAAGACGTGCTCGCCCTTCGGCCCCTTGCCGGGAAAGTTCGTCTGCGCGTCGATCGGCGGCGGCGCCTCGTCGTCTATTTTGAGATCGGACCCGCGCGCGACAGCCCAGACGCGCCGGTCGCGATGGGCGGTCATCGCGTCGAGGATCGTGGACTCGCGCTGCAGCACTTCGTAGTTGGTCGGCAGGACGTTCTCTTTGCCGGCCTTTGACGCGACCGCCTCGTTGACGTTGCGCGGGTTGTTGCGGATGAAGGTCAGGAACGCCCGATCGCCGTAGGTGGCAAAACCGTCGGTCACGCGGTAGCGGTTGAACCACACCGTGCTCTTGTCGATCACGGCCTGGCGCAGCTTCGTCAGGTCCTTTGTGGCCGGCGCAGCGCCGAACAGGTCCCGATCGATGACCTCGGCAATCCGGCGGTTCCCTTCGCCGTTCAGGTGCACGCCGTTGATAGTCAGCGGCGGCGCGGTGTCGGCGTACAGTTTGCCGCTCGGCGTGAACAGATCGACGAACCGCACGTTGTGGGCGGCCGCGACCTCCGCCATCGCCTTCGTGTAGAGCGCCAGGCGCTGGTTGTTCTCGCGGCCGTCGGGCAGGTTGCGATCGCCCAGGTTTTCATGCGCGATCGGTGAAAAGAGCACCACGCGCGGGGCCGACTTCCCGTTGTATTTCTGCGCGAGCGTGTGGGTGATCCAGTCCGCCAGCTCCTTCTTGAACGGCTCCAGCCCCTCCTGCCCGGCGTACGACTCGTTGTAGCCGAAAAACGCGAAGACGACGTCCGCCCTGGTGTTGGTGCCCGCGAAGCGATTCTCGGTGTAGCCCCCGATCGGGGCGGGCTCTCCGCTCAGCCACTCGTCCGGCGTGCCGAAGTTCTTCGAGCGCATGCGCGTCGTGACGGTGTCGCCGCTCCACCCGAGGTTGCGCATGACCAGGTCGTGCTTCGGGAACCGCGCGTGCACCAACGTCTCGAGCCACCCGTCGTACTGGATGCGCTCGGCCAGCGTGTTGCCGATGATGGCGATGTGGTCCTTCTCGCGAAGCTGGAACGGCTCTCGAGCCTGGAACGCCGCGGCCCCGTTTCCCCCGCCGGGAGCCAGCCAGATCAGCGCGATTGCCGTGCACGACGCCGCCCACAGTCTGCCCGTCTTCGTCATCTCAAGGTCTCCCGATATCGAGAATGTCATCCGGGACTGGCGTCCCGGAAATGCCGCCGCTACTTCGGAGCCGGCAGGATCGGCGTGTCCCAGCCGGCCACGTCGGACGGCTTCACGCCCTTGACGTACCCGCCGAACCTGAAGGTCGTCGGCTGATACGGACCGACGAAGCTGATGTTGCCGGCCGGTTGGATGCTCGCCTCGAGACCGGCCGCCCACAAGCACGCGTTGACGGACATCCGCCGGAAGCCGTCGTTCAGCAGATCCTCGGACGCGCCGTGCGTGGTCGTGAACACGCGTCCCGATTTGCCGGACGGGCTGGTGTAGCTGCGGACCCACGCCACCGGTACGACTTCCTTGTTCGGGGCCGGCGGAGCATCGGGCGTCATGCCGTCGAGAATCTGCCCGTCGCGAGGACCTGGCTGCCCTCGATCGGATGCGCCATGTACCCGCCCGACTGCGCCCACACGTCCTTCACGCCGCGCAGGATCGGATGCGCGGCCTGATCCGCCTGCAGCAGCAGGCGCGAGCTTTGTTTGTGGTTCGTGCCGTAGTGCGAGACCCACGTCTCGCCCAGGATCTGGCGGCCGAAGCCTCCTTTGTACTCATCGCCCGTCTGCCAATGGTACTTCAGGAATTTGGCGTCCGCCCGCTTGATCTGAAACGCATGCGTCGCCGTGCGGAAGCCGACCACGGGCCCGCCGCGTTCGAGGTAGTCGGCGATGTGCTGCATCTGCGCGTCGGGGAAGTCCTGGAACCTCAGGAAGACGACCAGCAGGTCGGCGGTGCGCAGCGCCTCGAGCCCGGCCATGTGGGAACTGCCGGGCACGATGAAGCCGGTCTGCGGGTTCGTCGTGAAGAACACGCTGCACTTGAACCCGTAGTGCCTGGCGAGAATCCGCGCCAGCGCGGGGAGCGATTCCTCGGAGCGGGTACTCGTGATCGCCGGCGAGAAACACGATGTGCTTGCCGGCGCCCGGGCCCTTCGTGCCCTCGTACACCACCAGATGCGGATTCTGCGCGGCGCATGGAGAAGCTGCGGCGACGAATCCCACGAACGCGAGGAGCGAACAACAGACGCTTGGTCACAGGTCACTCTCGAGAGGCCGCGGAGGAACGCGGCGCGATAGCTCCCGCGTCCCCGACTCCGGGGAACAAGGGAGGCCGACATCGTACCGATCACAGCGCCAACGGAGATCACAGCGAAAAACAATCGTGCTTGCTCCGTTTCTCCGTTGGCTCTGTGGTGAAACTACTCACGCGGTTTTCGCTCAGAAGGTGAACCGAATCGCCCCCTGCATGATTCGCGGATTGCGGGCGCCCGTGGCCTTGCCGAAGTTCAGGTTCACCTGCTCGCCCGCCGGGTTGAACTGCGCGGTGGTGTTGATGGCCGACCAGTTGACCTGGTTGAACACGTTGTACATCTTCCCAGCGGAACTGGATCCGGCGCCCGCCGCCGATCTGGAAGTTCTTGAAGGCCGAGAGGTTCGTGTTCACGATCGGCGGCAGGCGGAACAGGGTGACCGGCGCGTTGCCGATGTCGCCGCGTCCGGTCAGGCGGCTGAACGCCGCCGGGTTCAGGTAGCTGCCGGGGTTGTCGGGCGTCGGGTCACAGTTGCTGCCGCACGTCACGTCGCCCGAGATCCTCGCCCTCGTGCCCCCGTCGCCGCCCGTGAAGTCGACGTTGTCGGTGGTCGTGGGGCTGTTGGCGCCCGACCAGTCGCCGCTCACGACCGCCGTGTCGCCGGACACCTGCCGGCCGTCGAGCAGCCCGCGCGTCAGCAGGTTGTTCCAGAGACGGCTGCCGTTCGGCACGTCCCAGGTGTAGTTCACGACGAGGTTGTGGCGCTGGGTCGACGTGGTCGGGCCCTCGTTCCACGCCGGTCCCGGTCGGAGGGTGTTGAACCGTGTTCCATCGGTGGTCGTCTTGCCAGGGTGTAGGCGACCCCCAGTTGCAGGCCGCGGGTGTAGCGGCGGTTGAGCTGTCCCTGCAGGGAGTTGTCCGAGCCCGTGCCGAAGTGCGAGCGGATGGT
>CAWGAS010000039.1:0-72206 GCA_963820645.1 uncultured Acidobacteriota bacterium
CACCTGGGACAGACGCGCCCGGCGCCGGTGGAATAGACGATGCGTGTGTTCGATCGATCAGACGCCATGCAGATACGATACAGCGCCCGCTATAGAGGCGATCTCCACGATCGTCGATGATCGTCTGGGAGACTGGCTTGCCCTTTACCTTGACCGGCCGCGAGCGAGCCGCAGGCATTGGTCCCCGGCGCGCCGCCAGTCTGATGAGCCCTCGGCCGCCATGGCCCGCAGCGCGGCGTCCAGGCCGTCTTGGTCCTGCGGCGGCTTGATACCCGCGATGGACCGAACGCGGTCGGTCAGGGGTGACCGCCGGCGCGGACGGCCTTGATCTATCGGAAGGGCGGGCCATAGCTTGGTCCTTCGGGAATGCGCATGGTCCACGCCATGCTCGATCGCCACTGCTTCTTTCACACGTCACGGGCGCGGCGCTAGCCGAAGCAGGCGCCACGCCCAGAGAGGTGAGCATCGCCGTCGCCACGGTCAGGAGCACGAACCACGGGTCCGTCGCCACGCGCCGCCCTTCCGCGAAGATGCGCAGGATATGGGCCAGGGTGATCAGGCGAAAGACCGCGCCGGTCGTCATGACGTACGCCCTCATCGGATCTCCTCCACCGATCTTCGGCCGCGCGTCACTCCAGATGGAGATGGAGCGCCGGCAGCTCGATGCCGGAGAGCTCCGTGGTCCACGTCTCGCCGGCGTGGATCGGCGGCGGTGACAGGAGCGGCCGGTGGTCACCAACTCGCCCGCCTGCACCGGCTCGAACAGCGGCTGGTGCTTCAGTACCTGGAGCAGGTGAGCGGCTGCCAGCAAAGGACTGTCGAGCACGTGCGATCCGCTTCCACGCGCTTCGACCGTGCCGTCTTTCGCGAGCGCGATCGTGAAGGTGCGCAGCGCCCGGACGACGTCAGCCGGGCCCTCGACGGGCCGCCTGGGACCGACCACGAGCGCGCCGTGCAGGCCGAAGTCCGCGATGGAATCAGCCGCGGTGACCTTCCAGCCGGGAAAGTGACACTGGACGATCTCGGAGCCATGGGCGATCCAGTCGATGTGCGACAGCAGGTCGGCCTCGTCCTTCGTCGCAGGCGGGGCGCTCTTGAAGTGCAGCACGATCTCCGGCTCGAGCCGCGGCTGCGCGAGATGACCGATCGCCACGCGGCCCTCCGGCTCATCGAGGTGCGTCACCGTGCTGTCGTAGACGCACGCCCAGATCGGGCGAATACGCTGGACTCGGCCCAAATCGTCCGGTTGGTGAAGCCGACCTTCCGGCCGATCGGCGTCTCGCCGCGGGCGCGCCGCCGCCGCAGAATCTCGGCGCTGACCAGATACGCCGCGTCCGCATCGAACCCGGGATCGCGGCCGGTGATCGGACCGACGATCGCGTTTCCGTCGAGCGCGGCGAGCAGATCGGTTGCGACGGCCTCGGTGGTCATGTGTTCACGAACTTTCGCCACCATGAGCAAACCAGGAGCGCCACTCCAGCGCGCGCTCGGCCGCCACGCCGGTTCGCGCCTCGACGGCGAAGGCGTGCTCGCAGTCCACGGCGAGCGCCGCCGAGCCGCTGTCGTTGATGCTCCAGGGTCTCCGGCCCATCCGGCGTCGGCGTTCACCGTGCGGTCCCGGCAGGATCCCCCCATGCTATACCGAGGGTCCCCAGCCTCACACACCGATCGCGGCCGACGGGACGCGGAAGCGCCGCGACGATCACTCCGCAGCATCGACGTCGGCTGAACGCAGCCTCCTCCTGGCGGCGGAGACGCGTTCCGCGATGCCCAGCCCCGGCGGCATCCCGACGGCTACGAACAGCCACGCGACGGATAGAAACGCAAACGTCACGAAGACGGGAATCAGCGTTTCCGACGATCCCATCAACAGCCGCTGCACGCCTGGCGGGCTCCACACGGGGGTGGCGGCCGCTCCGTGGAGCACCGTGGCCCATCCTGCCACGAGGCTCGCGAGCGCAGCAAAGATGCTGGACAGCGACAGCGGCCGCATCAGCGCCAGTTTGCGTTCGGTTGGCCTGAACGCGTAGGACACCGCCACGCCGAGGACGCCCAGTCCGCTGACGGCGACGGCAAAATACATCAGGTATATTCCGAGCAACGCTCACCTCCTCGTGAGGAGTACAACGCGCCACGTGACCCTTTGTGACGGCTGTCACGCTGGCGGGCGCGGAGCGTTCTAACCGTGATGGACCGGGAGACCGAGCTCGCGATCGTGCGCCGGCTTCACGACGGCGATCCGGCCGCGTTCGACATCGTCTACGACGAATACCGCGCGCGCCTCTTCTCGTTTCTGGCCCGGCTCAGCCGAAGCCGGGACGAAGCGGACGATCTGCTGGAGGAGACGTGGCTGCGGCTCGTGACCAACGCGCGTCGGCTCCGCGCCGATACGCGGCTGGGCCCCTGGTTGTTCGCGGTCGCCCGCAACCTTTATTACAGCGCCTGCCGGTCGCGGCTGCTCGACGAAGAGTGCTGCGGGCAGTTGATCGGCGTGTGGCCCGCGGGCGTCCCGCGAAGTTCCCCCTTCGAGGAGCTCGCGGCGAGCGAGCTGGAACGCCGCGTCGAGCGAGCGCTGGTCGCCCTCCCGGCCAGCGATCGGGAAGTCCTGCTGCTCGTGAGCGTCGACGGGTTCAGCCCGGCCGAAGCCGCACTCATCTGTGAGGTCAGCGCGGTGACGCTTCGCCAGCGGTTGTCGCGCGCGCGTGGACGTCTACGGCGCCAGTTGGACACGATCGAGGGGCCGGTCCAGCGAGCGTCCAGTGAGGTGAGCTCATGATGCGGCGTCAGACAGACATGGATGCGCTCGACCGCGCGCTCGCGTCGCTCCCGGTGCACGAACCCGCCGGCCACCGCCGCGCCCGGATCCGTGAGCGCGCACATCTTGCGCTGCAGCGGCCCCGGCTCGGGAAGCGTCTCGCCGGATGGCTGGAGTCGGTGAGGCGGGCCCGGGCGATCGAATCGGCGATTGTCGGTGCGGCCGCAGTCTACCTCGCCGAAGTGCTGCGGCTTGCCGTCTCACTGAGCGGCCCATCGGACAAATGACCATCGCCCATGCTGATGGTTCGCGGCCCGGTCAGCAGTCTGCGTGGGCGCATGCACGTGGTCAGTACACGTCGCTGTTGCTGACGAACGCGATCATCTTGCTGTCCGGCGACCACGATGGGACGTTGATCGTGCCCTGCCCGCCGTAGACGTAGGCGATCACCTTGGGCGCGCCGCCCGTGGCCGGCATCAGGCGCAGGTACACGCGTTTGTAGTACGGATGATCGGTTGGTGTGACCTCTTTCGGGAAGCTGATCATCACGATCCACTGACCGTCCGGCGAGATGTGCGGGAACCAGTTGTTGTACTCGTCGTTCGTGATCTGCTCCGGATTCGTGCCGTCCGGCTTCATCCGCCAGATCTGCATGGTCCCGCTCCGGACCGAGTTGAAGTAGATGTGCCTGCCGTCGGGCGTGAACTCCGGCCCGTCATCCAGTCCCTTGAAGTTGGTGAGGTTGACCTCCGGCCCGCTGCCGTCGGCGGGGATCCGGTAGATGTCGAACTCGTTGTTCCGTCCGCCGGTGAAGATCAGATCCCTGCCGTCGGGCGACCAGCCGTGGAGGTACGACGGCGACAGCGTCGTGATGCGCTTCGGCGTGCCGCCGCCGGCCGGCACCGTGTAGACGGTCGAGCGGCCTCCGGATGCCTGGCTCTGATCGCTGATGCCGAGCATCGTGCCGTCGAACGAGAGGACGTGGTCGTTGTTGTTGCGGTTCGCCACGCCCGTGTCGATGAGCGTGGACTGACGGGTGGCGAGGTCGAAGCGATAGAGACCGCCCCACCCCTCGGAACGCCCGCTCCGGTTGTAGATCAGCGCGCTGCCGTCGGTCGTCCAGTTGGGCGCTTCGATCGGCTGTTCGAACCGCTGGAGGATCTGGCGGTGCCCGCTCTGCAGATCGAGGATCTCGAGCACGCTGCCGATGAAATCGCGGTAGGGCACGAACGTGTCCTTCGCGGGCCTGACGATCCGGACGTCGCGGAAGATCGCCCGCTCCGTGACGTCGGCATTGTGCGAGCACAACGCCAGCCCGACGAACACGTCGTCGCCCAGGCTGACGTCCGCGATCTGGGCCGTGGTGAACGGATCGCCGTACTTCGCCGCCGAGAAGATATAGGTCCCGCCCTTGCGTTCGAGCTGGAGGACGTCGGCGCCCTTCACGGCGAGCGCGGTCTGCGCGGTGACGGCGCCCTTCGTGCGGCGGAACTGGAGCGACGTGAGGCCGTCGCCGTGCACCACGCCATCGACGTAGGCGGAGTCGGCGTCCTGGCTGGGCCGCACCATCAAGCCGGCCTTGCGATGCGGATCGACGCCCTGTCCAAGGAACTGCACGCGCGCCTGCAGGATGAAGTCGCCGGTCATGCGCTTCCAGACGAAGCGGAACTCGTCGCGCCCGGCCCACATGTTCACGCCGCCGGCGGCGAGCGCGAACTCCTGAGACACCGCGTTGTAGGTGGCCGATCCCGCGATCTTCGGCGAGCCGACGTCTCCGTGGCCATCGAACGGACCGAGGCGCGTCCCCTGGCCGGACACCGAGGCTGCCGTCACGATCGCGGCGAGAGCGCTCGCCGCCCACAACAACCCCACACGTGCGCGCAACCGCCGTCGAACCATTACCGCCCTCCTGTTCCGGCCGGTATTGTATCCGGACGGGACCGCGTGCCGCACAGCGCGTTGCGTATTGCGCTACCTTATTCCTCATGAAGCGACGCGAGTTCCTGACAGCCGTTGCGGCGATCGGCCTGACGGGGCGAGGCGCGGCAGGCGCGGCGCCGGCGTGGCGCGCGGGCGTCGCGACGATCGACATCACGCCAGGGCGCTCGCTCTGGATGGCCGGTTTCGCGCGCCGCACGCAGCCGTCGCAGGGCGTCGCGATGCCGCTGTACGCCAAGGCGCTCGCGCTCCAGTGCGGCAGTCAGCCCACCGCCGTCCTGGTGACCGTGGATCTCCTGGGCCTGACGGCCCGCATCACGGGCCGAGTCGCATCGCTCGTTCGCCGCCGTCACGGAATCCGCCGCGCGGACTTGCTCTTCAATGCGAGCCACACGCACTGCGGCCCCGTCGTCGACGAACAGTTGTCGGTCGCGTACGACGTGTCGCCACAGCAATGGGCCGACATCCGCGCCTACACAGGGGAGCTCGAAGGCAAGCTCGCCTCCGTCATCGGAGACGCCGTATCTCGACTCCGTCCGGCGCGGCTCGCGTACGCGCGCGACGAAGCCGGCTTTGCCGCGAACCGGCGCGTGGGCATTCACTCCGCTCGGTCCGGTCGATCGCTCCGTGCCCGTGCTGAGGGTTGACGGCGCCGACGGTGTCCCGTTTGCGATCGTCTTCGGGTACGCGTGCCACAACACGACGCTGCAGGACCGGTTCGTTCAGTTCCACGGCGATTACGCGGGCGTCGCCCAGGCCGCGCTGGAACGGCGGCACCCGGGGACGACGGCGCTCTTCGTCGCCGGCTGCGGCGCCGACGCGAACCCGATGCCGCGCGGAACGCTGGAGCTGGTCGAGGCGCACGGCACGGCGCTCGCGGACGCGGTGGACCGCGCGCTGAAGGCGGCGGCTCCGGTCGATCCGTCGATGACGCACCGCCTACGGCACCGTGGACCTGCCGTTCGCAGGCGAGCCCGCGCGCGACCGGTGGAGAAGCCAGCTGACGATCGAGGACGTCTACATGCAGCGCCACGCCGCGCTCATGAAGGCTGCCATTGCCCGCGACGGCCGGCTCCCGGCGGTGCAGCCGGATCCCGTTCAGGTCTGGCGGCTCGGTCCGGAGCTGACGTTCGTTGCGCTCGGAGGGGAGGTCGTGGTCGACTACGCGCTGCGCCTCGCCCGTGAATACCCGCGCGCCGCATGTGGGTCGCGGGATACAGCAACGATGTCTTCGGGTACGTCCCCTCCGTTCGCGTGCTGCGGGAAGGCGGCTACGAAGGAGGGGACGCGATGATCTACTACGGCCGGCCGGGCCCGTTCACCGAGGCGGTGGAAGAGCTGATCGTCGGGGAAGTGCGCCGGCTGGGACGAGACGGGGGATAGAGGACGGCAGCTCTGCCGATGCCATGCGGATCCCGGACCGGACGGAGTAGAATCGGGCCGTCAACCGCACGACCGGCGCGCAGCGCCGGGTGCGACATTTCTTCTTGGAGAGGACACACCATGCGATTGAAGTACGGATCGGTACTCGCGGCTGCGCTCGTCATGCTCGTTCCGCCAGTCGTCGACGCCCAGGACGCGGCCACGCGCCGTGGCCGGCGGCGGTATCTCCGGCCAAGGGATGGACGGGAAAGATCGACGCCAGCGAGGAAAAGGCGGGACAGACACTCAACAACGCGAAGCTCGTTCAGGAAGGCAACGCGTCTGAAAGCCACCACGGGCCCCGCGGTGGCGTATTGGAATCCGGCCAACAAGGCAGCCGGCAACTACACGGTGAAGGCGACGTTCACCGAGGAGAAGTTCATGGGCCTGAACGATCACGCGCACCCGTACGGGATCGTCATCGCCGGCAACGACCTCGGGACCCCGCAGCAGAGCTATCTGTACTGCGCGGCCTACGGCACCGGCAACTTCATCGTGCGCGGATTCGGGCCCGAAGGGTTTCGAGTGAACGGCCGGGGCGAGGCGAATCCCGCGGTCAAGAAAGCGGAAGGCACCGGAAAGCCCGTCACGCAGGAAATTGCCGTCTCGGTCAAAGGGGACAAGGTCGAGTGCGCGATCAACGGCACCGTCGTCGGCAGCTACGACAAGGCCGCGCTGGTGACCGCCGGGAAGCTCAAGTCCACCGACGGCATCTACGGCATCCGCTTCGGCCACAACACCGAAGCGACCGTCACCGGTTTGACCATGACGAAGAACTGATCTGCAGCCAGCGCAGGTTTAACCACAGAGATAACGGAGATAACGGAGTAAAGAAATTTCGTTCGTATGTTTCTCCGTTAACTCCGCTAACTCTGTGGTGAAAAACATTCATTCGATGACGCCCTTCGCGCGGAGCCGCGCGAGCCGCTCGTCGGAGACGCCGGCTTCGCGCAGCACGGCGTCGGTATGCTCGCCAAGGCGCGGCGCCCGGTCTCGCACGGAGCCTGGCGTCGCGCTCAGCTTCGGCACCACTCCCGGCATGGCGACGTCCTCGCCGTCGCTGGCGGTCTGGCGGACGATCATGTCGCGAGCCAGGTACTGCGGGTCGCGCGCGATGTCGGCCACCGAGTAGACCCGCCCGGCCGGCACGCTCGCGGCGTCGAGCGCTTCGAGCGCATCGGCGACGCGGCTGCGCAGCGTCCACGCCTCGATGGCGTCGTCCACTTCCTTCATGCACGCGACGCGGCCGGCGTTGCTCTGGAGGTCGGCGCGCTGCGCGAGGTCTTCGCGCCCGATGCACCGCATCAGGCGCCTGAAGATGCCATCGGCATTGCCGCCGATCAGGAGGATCCCGTCCTGGCAGCGATAGGCGTTCGACGGCGCGATGCCGGGCAGGGCGCTGCCGGCGGGCTCGCGCACGACGCCCATCGCGTCGTACTCCGGGACGAGGCTCTCCATCATGTTGAAGACCGATTCGTAGAGCGCGACGTCCACCACCTGCCCGCGGCCGCCATTCCCCTGCCGGTGGTAGAGCGCCATGAGCAACCCGATCATCCCGTGCAGGGCGGCGATCGAATCGCCGATCGACACGCCGACGCGGATCGGAATCCGCCCGGGCTCGGCGGTCAGGTAGCGCAGTCCGCCCATCGCTTCGCCGATCACGCCGAACCCGGGCCGATCGCGGTATGGGCCCGTCTGTCCGTAGCCGGAGATCCGGACCATCACGAGGCCCGGATTGGCCTCGCTCAGGGTTTCGTATCCCAGGTTCCACTGTTCGAGCGCTCCGGGGCGGAAGTTCTCGACGACAACGTCCGCCTGCGACGCCAGCGCGCGCACGAGCTCCTGGCCGTCCGCATGCCGTAGATCGATCGCCACAGATTTCTTGTTCCGCGACTGCACGTGCCACCAGAGCGACGTGCCGTTGCGGAGCAGGCGCCAGTTGCGCAGCGGATCGCCGGCGCCGGGCGGCTCGACCTTGATCACGTCGGCGCCGAAGTCCGCCAGCAGCCGGGCACAGAAGGGACCGGCGATCAGCTGACCGAGCTCGAGGACCCGAATACCGCTCAGCGGGGGTGTGGCGGCGGGATCTGCAGCAGGCGCCATGTTGGCCAGCATTCTACCTATGATGCACGAACGTAGTGCTGGCCTTCAGGCCAGCCTGATCGGAGCCGACCTGAAGGCCAGGCCGACCTGAAGGTCGGGGCCGACCTGAAGGTCGGCGCTACAAGAATGGAACTTCCGCCTGAAGGCGGAAGCCACGAGAGGATCAGGGCATGACATTCCGCGCGATATACCTCGAGACGGCCACCTCGGCACTCGTCCGCGAGCTCGACGACGGGGATCTGCCGGACCAGGGGGACGTGACGGTCGACGTCGCGTATTCCACGATCAACTACAAGGACGCGCTCGCGATCACCGGAAGGTCGCCGGTCATCCGGCGCTTTCCGATGGTGCCGGGGATCGACCTCGCGGGCACCGTCGTCGAGAGCCGGAGTCCTGACTGGCGGGCCGGCGACGCGGTGATCGTCAACGGCTGGGAAATCGGCGAGAAGCATTGGGGAGGGCTGGCGCAGCGCGCGCGCGTGAAAGGGGAGTGGCTCATCCGCAAACCGGAGACCCTGACCCTGTACGACGCGATGGCGATCGGCACGGCCGGCTACACCGCGGCGTTGTCCGTGATGGCGATCGAACGGCACGGTGCGACGCCGGAACATGGTGAGGTGCTGGTGACCGGCGCGACGGGCGGCGTCGGCAGCCTCGCGATCCTGATGCTCGCCGCGCGGGGATATCACGTGGTCGCGTCCACCGGAAAGCCGCACGAAGCGGACTACCTGCGCGAGCTCGGGGCGCGGGACGTCATCGATCGGGCCTCGCTTTCGCAGCCGGGCAAGCCGCTGCAGACGGAACGATGGGCCGCCGCGGTCGACACGGTCGGCTCGCACACGCTGGTCAACGTGTGCGCCTCGACGAAGTACGACGGCATCGTCGCGGCGTGCGGCCTCGCGCAGGGGATGGATTTTCCGGCCACCGTCGCGCCGTTCATCCTTCGCGGCGTGACGCTGGCCGGCATCAACAGCGTGCTGACCCCGGCCGACCGTCGCCGTGCGGCCTGGGCCATGATCGAACGCCTCGTCGATCGAGCGATGCTGCGGCGCCTCTCGCGCGAAATCGGCCTCGAGGAAGCGATTGCGGTGTCTCCCACCCTGCTGGCCGGCGCCGTGACCGGCCGGCTCGTCGTCAACGTGGCGACGTAGCGCAGGCCCGCTCTCGTGGCTTCCGCCTTTAGGCGGAAGTCAGCCTCCGCCGCATCCTTCCGCCTGAAGGCGGAAGCCACAGTGTTCTCAGGGGGACCCCGGCCTTCAGGCCTGCCGGTGGGTTTCGTGTGCTCAGCGCGTCGCGGAGCCAGCCTGCTTCGTCCGCCACAGCTTCGGCAGCATGTAGACGAGGTGCGCCCGCCACGTTCCCCAGTCGTGGCCGCCGTCGCCGCCGACGTAGTAGTCGTGCGTGACGGCGTGCTTGTCCAGGATCTGATGGAACTGGACACTGCGGTTGGACGGCTGGTTCTCGTGCGTGCCCAGCCCGACGAACAGGTAGTCCACCTTCTTGTTGGTCGCGGGATCGTTGAGGAACTCCGGCGTGCTCTTCTCGGAATCCGGATCCCCCGCGCTGAGGATGCCGAAGGACGCGAACAGGTCGAGCGCCTTGAAGCCGACCAGCTGGGCGTGCCGTCCGCCCATCGACAGGCCGGCCAGCGCCCGTCCCCGGCGGTCCGCCTGCGTGCTGTAGCTCTTGTCCACGAGCGGCACGATGTGCTGCCGCAGCTCTTTCTCGAAGAGCGGGAACGTGAGCTCGACGTGCTTGGGATCGCCCCGGTGAACGACCTGATTGTTCGGCATGGCGATGATCATCTGCGCGGCCTTGCCCTCCGCGATCAGGTTGTCGGCGATGAAGCCGGCGCGGCCTTCGATGTTCCAGTTCGAGGCGAGCTCGCCGCTGCCGCCGAGCAGGTAGAGCACCGGATAGCGGCGGTTCCGATCGTAGGACGGCGGCGTGTAGACGTAGATCTCCCGCTCGCCGTTCAGCACGGCGGAGTGATAGACGTGCCGCGTCACGGCGCCGTGCGGCACGTTCTTCGCGTCGTAGTATGCCGGCCCGTCTCCGTGGACGACCACGGTGCTGTATCCGGGCTGATCCGAGAATCCCGTGATGGTGTTGTTGGGATCCACGACCGCGACGCCGTCGATGAGCAGCTTGTAGACGTAGAGGTTCGGTTTGACCGGCCCGACCGTCAGCGTCCAGACGCCGTCGGCGCTCTTCTCGAAGGGGATGGGCGTGTTCCCCTTGCCGATGGCCAGCAGGATCGGCCCGCCGGTGAGCGCGACGGTGCGCGCGTCGGCCGCCTTCACCCTGAACGTGATCGTGCGATCGTCCCGCACTTCCGGCGAGATCACGCTGGCGCCGAAGGGCGTCAGGTTCTGCGTGTTCTTGTGCGGATTCCAGTCCAGGTTCACGTGCGCCTGCTGAGCGAGCGCCTGCGCCGAGGCGCACAAGACGGCGGCGAGCAATAGGAATGTCGTTTTCATGGTGATACCTTCAATGTTGAGCTCTCTCTAGAACCTTCCGAGGGCGTATCCTTTGGCGCGCAACAGCGGGATGAGGCGCGCGGTCGCCTCGACAGTGTGCCGCTGATCTTCAGAGGGATTGTAGACGTTCCCGTCGTGCATGACCACGATGTCGCCCGGCTTGATACGTGCCAACACGCGAGCGACGGTGGCATCGGCCGTGCGTTGACGGTACCAGTTCCAGTCCCACCGCATCCAGCTCCATCCGATGAGCCGATAGTCGATCCGTTTCAGGCCGGCGTACATCGCCGCGGAACGCCAGCCTGCGTGCGGACGGAACGCGCGGATCGGGCGGTGCCCCGTGAGCCGCTCGATGCGATCGGCCCCGGTCGTGAGCTTGCGCGCGAACGCGGCCGGTGACATCAGCAGATCGAGCCGGCTGTCGGAGTGCAGCGCGACGGCGTGCCCGTCGGCGAACATGCGCGCGACGAGCGGCACGGTGCGATCCGTGATTTCGCGGTCGATGAGGAAAAAGGTCGCGCGTACGTGCTCGCGCGCCAGCACGTCCAGCAGCGCCGGCGTGGTGGCCGCGTTCGGTCCATCGTCGTAGGTGAGATACACCGTCGGTGGAATGGCGCGAGGCATGTGCCAGATCGACCGAGGCCCGGCCGCCAGGTCGAACAGTCCCGGCGCCGGCGCCAAGTGCGTCAGCACGAGAATGACGACCGCGACTGCGACACCGGCCAGCAGAATCCGACGTTTCACGAAACGCCCCGCTCATGGTAGCGCCTCTTCAGAACTTTCGAACTCGAAACAAGAAGATCCTGGCCGGCGGCGTCGCATCCGCCCTCGACGGCGGCAGCGACTATCAGATCAACGAGGTCAGGATCGGTGTGGGGGTAAGGTTCTGAACGCGCCTCCAACCGAGTCAACGCTCAGGACGTCGCGCGGATTGCAATCTGTAACCATAAAGGGATCGGTTCGACTGTTCGTGCCTAGGCTGGCAGGGCGGTATCCTGGCGATACACTAGGATCGGCTGCGACTATCCTCGGCCGCTTGCTGGCGTCGACCGATCAAGCAGGGCGCATGACGCCGGACCGCGCCGGCACGAGCTGCACGCCCTCGCGCCCGACCCCGAGCGCGTCCGCGACCCGGTTGATGTAGTTGAACCAGGACGCGACCGAGTGATCTGCAGAATGCCCTGATCGTCAGAAGAGCCACCACCGCACCCCGGTGAAAGGCGGGGGAACTCTGTCGATGCCGTGGCGTCGCGCGTGATCTGCTCGACGTACTCGAGCATCACCCGGTCCTGCTCCGGCATGGGCGCCGACCGGAAGTCTCTCTTCAGCGCCTCGACGAAGGCTTCATCCAGCGTGACCCGACGCAGAAACTCTGCGTGTGAGTCCAGTCAATACTGGCACCGGTTGGTGGCCGAGACGACGGTCGTGATCATCTCGTGCTGCCGGCGCGTCAGCGGCAGATCGGGCGACATCAGCGCGCCGAACGCGGCGAACGCATGATAGAGCGCGTCGGGAATCAGCGAGTGCGACGCGACGATCCCCTCGCTGTCGGCGTGATGCGGGTGGGTCGGCGCCGCGTACTCGATCGGATAGATCGCTCGCTGCGCGTTCCTGCGCGCGCTTGAGCGTCTCGTCCTCGTCGAAGGGGATCACGCGAATCCAGGTCATGGGACTGGCTCCTCGATCCGGCAGCGCGCCGCGAGCTCCCGATCATCTGATAGACGGGCAGGGCCGCCGCGACCAGCCCGACACCGAGCAGCGCCTGCAGCGGATTGTTGACGGCGAGCAGGATCAGCAGCACCGCCACCATCCCGAGGAACACGACCGGCGTCCAGGGGTAACCGGGGACGTGGAACGCCGGATCGCGCCGGCGGAGCACGAACACGGAAGCCACCGTCGCCGCGATGAACACCACGGTGATGAACACGAAGTAGGCGACGATCGTGTCGAACGTGCCGAGCGCGACGAGCACGGACGCGAGCACCGCCTGCGTCGCGATCGCCCGCGCCGGCGTGCCGAATCGCGGGTGGACCGCAGCCGCACCGGCCGGGAACAGGCCGTCCTGGGCCATGGCGAAATACAACCGCGGCGCCAGCATCTGCATCGCGCCGAGGCTCCCCAGCACGCACACGATCACGACGAGCGCGACCGCCGCGCCCCCACCGGGCCCGACGATGGCCTCGCCGACCTGCGCCACGAAGGCCTGTCCCTCGATGATCTCCCCGATCGGAATCACGTAGATGAACGAGATCGTGGCCGCCGTGTAGACGAGCGTCACGACCACCAGCCCGAGCCAGAGCGCCCTCGGCAGCGTGCGCGCGGGATCCCGGACTTCGCCGGCGATCTTGGTGACTTCCCACCAGCCGCCGAACGTGAAGAACGCCGACACGAACGCGCCCGCGATCGCGCCAAAGAGCGGGACGGCGTCCGCATGACGCTCGACGAACGGCGTGAAGTGCGACCACGACCCGGCCGGGCTCGCCAGCGCGCCGAGCGTCAACGCGAAGACGAGCGCGATCTTCAGGACCGACACCGTGGTGAGCAGCCGGACCCCGAGCTTCACGCCCACGATGTGCACGACGGCGAACGCCGCGATGGCGGCGACGGCCACGAGCCGCGTGCCGACGTTCCCGAGCGGCATCAGGTAGGCCGCGTAGCTCGCGAAGCCGGTGGCCAGCGCGGCGGTGATGCCCGGGTCCATGATCAGCAGGCACTTCCAGCCGTAGAGGAACGCGACGCGCGGACCGTACACCTCGCGCAGGTAGACGTAGCCGCCGCCCGCATGCGGGTATCGCGCGGCCAGCGCGCCGTAACAGAGCGCGCCGCAGATCGCCATGGCGCCCATGACCGCCCACACCAGCAGCACGCCGAGCGGCGAGGCCAGCGTCCGGACGATCGTGCCCGGGGTCAGGAAGATGCCGACGGCGATCACCTGGCCGACGACGAGCGCCGTCGCCGCCGGCAGGGTGAGCTCCCGGGCGAGGCTGGCCCGCATGGGTCAGAACGTGGCGCGCACGGCGAACTGGAACGCGCGCGGCCCGCCCGATCCGAAGACGCCGCCGGCGGTGTTCACGGCCTGACCGAAGCTCGAGGACCGCAGGAACCCGGGATCGGCCGGGTTCGCGCTGTCGCGCACGAGCACGTTGGCGTAGCCCGAGTAGTTCTTCACGCTGACGCCCAGGATGTTCGTGACGTTGAACAGGTTGAAGACTTCCAGGATCGGCTCGACGCGCACGCGGCCCCACGTGAACGGCCGCGACACGCGCAGATCGAGCGACGAGAACCCGTCGCCGAACCGCACGTCGTCGCGGACGAGCGGCAGGAGCTCGCCGTCGATGCCGCCCGCGGCGTTCAGGGCGGTCACGGCGCTGTTGAACTCGGCCCCGGTCTTGAACTGCCGGCCGCCGGCGTTGCGCTGGAAGACCGGGATGCGCGACTGCCCGTCCGGCATCAGGATGTCCATCGGCACGCCGGACGCCAGGGTCAGGATCGGCGCCACGAGAAACCCCGCCGGGGCCTGCGCCCACGCCGCCACCGTGAAGCGATGCCGCTGGTCGTTCGGCGTCGGGCCGTACTCGAGGCGCAGGTTCGTCGGATCGATGGGCCCGTTCGCGAAGGGAATCTGATCGTCGTTGGCGTAGTTGAGCGCCTTCGAGAACGTGTAGGAACTGCGGAAGCCCAGGCGCGCGCCGCGGCGCTCGGCGCTCACGAGCAGCGCGTCGTAGTGCGTGTTCACGCTCGACTCGAGGTTGACGACGCGATCGGGGCCGCCGACGACCGGGTTGAACACCTCGCCGATCGTGCGGCCGATGATGAAGTGCGTGCCGAGGTTGTGGACGCCGTCGACGCGGAGCACGACGCCGCGCGGGAGCGCACGCTCGAACCCGAGGTTCCACTGCTGCACGCTCGGGTTCTGCATGCCGTTGTCGATGATGTTGATCCCCGACGCCCCCTCGCCGGTCAGGATGAAGCCGGTGAACGGGTTCGCCATCGACGGGGCGAACGGCGGAAAGCGGCCCGTCGTCGGGTCGAGGAAGAAGACGTTGCCGGCGCGCACCTCGATCGGCAGCGCGCGCCCGTCCAGCCCGCGCTCGAGCGACTGGATCTGCAGCGTGATCCGGTCGTAGTAGATGCCGTAGCCGCCGCGCACGCTCGTCCGGCCGTCGCCGGGCGCCCAGTTGAAGCCGATCCGCGGGCCGAAGTTGTTCCGATCGCGCCGGCGCGTCCCCTGCAGGAACGGCTGCACGATCGGGTTGATCTCGTCCACGCGGCTGATGTTCTTGACGTCGGTGTCCACCTCGTAGCGGAGGCCGAGGTTCAGCGTCAGCGTGCGGGCGCACGCGCCAGTCGTCCTGCACGAAGAGCGCGACGTGATCGTTGTCGGCATCGGGCAGCACCAGCGCCTGATCCGGCTTGCCCGCTGCGCAGCGTCACCGCAAACAGCAGGTCGCCATCGTCCACGCGGCCGTCGCCGTTGTGGTCGAACGTGGCGAAGTCCTCGACGAGCTCGATGCGCCCCTCCTGGAACACGCCGAGGTCGAACATCGAGTCGACGCGCTGCCACTCGCCGCCGGCGCGGAGGCTGTGGGCGCCGCGCACCAGCGTGACGGTGTCCGCGACCTGCAGGCGCGTCTGCGTCGTGCCCTGCGGGACGCGGAAGGACGTCCCGTCCTGGATGCTGGGGAACGTCAGCTGGGGACCGGACGCGACCGGCAGGATCTCGTTGTCGAACGTGCTGAACGAGACCGTCGCGGCGTTCAGCAGCGCCGGGCTGAAGACGCGCGTCCAGGTGCCGACGACCGAGTGGTAGCCGTTGCTGCTGCGCTGGCGCTGCGACGCCGACCCGATCGCGCGGTCGAGGCTGCTGGCGCTGGTGTCGGTCGCGCGCTCGCCCGCATAGCGGATCATGAGCGCGTCGGCGCCGTTCGGACGCCAGTCCACGCGTCCCGATCCGAGCAGGTCGTCGAGGGGCGCCGGCGCGAAGGTCCGCCGGATGGAGCGGGTGGCGACGTCGCGCGCGCCGACGAGCACGGCGCCGTCCTGGTTGCGGTACTCGGCCGCGCCGAACCAGAACGTTTTTCCCGAGACCAGCGGACCGCCCGCGGCGCCCGCCAGCTGCTGCCGATCGAACGGCAACGAGTCGCCCGAGGACCGGTCGAAGGTCGCCGGCAGGCCCTGCCACTCGCTGTCGCGCGCGAAGAGCGACACCGAGCCGCGGAGCTGGTCGCTGCCCGACTTGGTCACGACGTTGATCACGGAGGAGGCGGAGCGCCCCGATTCCGCCGTGAACCGGTTCGTCGCGATCTGGAACTCCTGCACCGACTCCTGGGTCACGTTCTGCAGCGGTCCCCCGACCACGTCGTCGTTGTTGTCGGCCCCGTCGATCGTGATGTTGCCGCCGCGTCCGAGCTGTCCCGCGGAGGAGATGACCACGCTGTTCGACTTGGTCGGATCGAAGTTCGGCGCCGGCGCGTTGCCGGGCACGAGGAGCGCGAGCTCGAGAAAGTTGCGGCCGTTGAGCGGCAGCGCTTCGATGGCGCTCGTCGGGATGACGGCGTCCACGACCGAGCGCGCTGTGTCGACGCCCGTGACGCTCACCGCCACGTCCACCGTTTCCCGCACGCCCGCGACCGTGAGCTCGATCTCCACGGCCGCCGTCTGCCCGACCTCGAGGACGAGTCCCTTGCGCTTCGCCTCGGCGAAGCCCCGGGCCGTGACGGTGAGGTCCACGACCGCCGGCGGCAGGTTGGCGACGATGAAGGTGCCGTCGCCCGCCGTCGGGACGACGCGGGAGAGCCCGGTGGCGCTGCTCACCGTCACGGTGGCCGAGGGAACCGCCGCCCCCTGCGCGTCCCGGACCTGCCCTCGAAGGGTGGCCGTCGTCTGCCCGTACGCGAGGCTGACCTGAAGGACGGCGAGCACCGTCCACGCTGCGGCTCGACACACACGGTCCATGCGCTTTCTCCCTTGGTTTGATGAGGGGGTAGGATGGATCGCGGGCAGGGCGCCGTCTATGATGCGAACAGACTAGAGGCCGGCTCGCTGACGCTCGCCGGTAGGGGCCGCGGCTGGCTTCGCTCCCGCGGTAGGGCGCGCGCAGACTTCGCTCTCGCGCGTAGGGGCCGCCTGCCCTGAGCGAGCGCACGGATCACGCGAGTCGAAGGGCTCGCTTCGCTCGCCCTAGGGCGGATGTCGTTGGGTGAGGACACCGCGCACTCCGCTGGTGACGGTCAATGCGCAGGTGGACCGCCGGTGCTGGGCAGATTCCTGGTCTCCCAATTGCACGGCTGCGCACAATCCTGACACCGGAGTTGCCAATGCTGTCTTACCGAGTATCCGTCCGACTGATCGCGTGCGTGCTGTTCACCGCGTTGACCGCCACGGTTGCCGCCGCGCAGCAGCGCACCGACTTCGGGACGCTGTCCGTCCAGGTCCGGCCGCCCGGTGCGGAGATTTTCATCGACGGCGAGCGCTGGACCGGGCCTGACGGCCCAGGGCCGCTGGAGGTCCACGTCTCACCGGGCACCCACCGTGTGGAGATTCGATCGCCCGGCCGCCAGACGTTCGTGCGCACCATCACCATTCGTGCCGGGGAGACGTTGCCGTTGAACGTGTCGCTGATGCAGGGCGAGCCGGGAGGCCCGCCGCTCCGATGAGCCGACGCCCGCGCCGCGGCGCCCCGCCCCTCCGCCCTCCATCGCGCCCTCGAGCGGCTCGTCCGGGCAACGGCGTCGCGGGACGGATTCGTCTTCGCGCCGGACTTCCGCGTCACCGAAATCAATCACGAGACGAGCGGGCTCGTCGGCGGGTATTTCGGGTACGTGTTCGACGGGCGGTTTCTCGTCGGCGGCGGCGGCTACTGGCAGACGAACTCGACGAACGGCGCGCACCTCACCTACGGCGGGCCGGTGCTCGAGTGGCGCCTCTTCACCGACAGCACCGTCGGCGTCAACCTGCACGGTCTCGTGGGGGCGGGGTGGCGCTACTTCGACTACGGCCACTTCGCCTCTACGGGACGGGTTCGTCCACCGCGGACCGCTGCGGGGCGGGCGGTTCGGGCTGCCGTACGGATACCTCGAGGACCCGTTCTTCGTCGCGGAGCCCGAGGCGCAGGTCGTCGTCCGTTTCGCCCCGTCGGCCCGGCTGCAGGGAGGAGTCGGCTACCGCGCGACGTCGGCCGACGGCTTGAGCGGTCTGAGCGGCAGCATAAGCGTCCAGATCGGGCGGTAGGCCGGCGCTCGCCCGGTAGGGGCGGCACACTTCGCTCGCCGTAGGGGCCGGCTCGCTTACGCTCGCCGGTAGAGGCCGCGGCTTCGCTCGCGGTAGGGGCGCGCGCACTCTTCGCTCTCGCGCGTAGGGGCGGCTGCCCTGAGCGTAGCGCACGGGATCACGCGAGTCGAAGGGCTCGCTTCGCTCGCCGGCAGGGCGGCTAAGCCGCAGTGCCTTTGGTGGCGTAGGGACGGATCAGGACGTCTGCTGCGATCCCGAGTCCTGCGTGCAGTTTTCGAATCATCTCGATGGTGAGCGGCCGGCGGCGATTCAGAACCTCGGCGACCCGCGCCCGGCTCCCGAGGTACGGCTCCAGATCGCGCCGCGTCAGGCCACGGCTCTCCATGTGGTAGAGCAGGGCGTCGATCGGATCGGGTGGCTCGATCGGCACGTGCTGCGATTCGTAGCGCTCGACGAGCGTCGTCAGGACCTCGAGCCGATCTCCCGCCGGCGTTCCGGGCCTCGCCTCTAGAAGACGCTCGATTGCCTTCAGCGCGGCCCGATGATCAGCCCTCGTTTTGATTGGTCGAATCTCCATAACCAGCCTCACACTTTTGCGACGTCGATGCGGTCGTACGCTTGATGGGTTCCGACAAACCTGATGTAGCAGATACGGTAGGGGTAGTTGATCGCAACCACCAGGCGGTACTTGTTGCCGCGATGTTGAAGACAACGCGATTCTCGCCTACGATGCTCGCGTTCGCATAGACCCGTTTGATATCAGCGGGCGTGCGCCAGTCAGCCTTCCTGGTGTCGTGGTACCAAGCTTTGAGCGGCTGCTCAGCCCCGGGATGTCGCTCCCAGAACTCGCGCAGCGAGCGGCGAGCGATGATCCTCACCGACCGTCAGTATAACCTGCTCCCACCATGGGAGCAAGGCGAGGCTGCGTGCCGACGACCGGCGACGCCACGGCTGCGGCTTCGACGATCCCGCGGTAAGGGCGCGCACACTTCGCTCCGTGCCTGGAGAATGAGTCAGCTGGGCATGTTCTAGAGGGAGCACCGGAGCCACGTCGCCCCGCTGGCGAGCGAAGCGCGACGGCCCTAACCGAGGCGGCACGCCGCGGCCGTAGGCGAGCGCGGCGAGCGCGCCCCTACGCGCGAGCGAAGTGAGCGGCCAAGTTACCGCGAGCGAGGTGCTGAGCGGCCATACCGCGGGAGCGAAGTGAGCGGCGGCCCTCTACGCGCAGAGCGAAGGCGGGCCGCTACCGCGCGGAGCGAAGTGAGCCGCGGCCCTACACCCGGCTGACGTCGCTGCTGGTGCCGCCGGCGGCGGGGATGTACGCCTTCAGCACGTAGTCCATCACCATCCGGTCGGCGCTGAACCGCCAGCCGAGCGTGCGGATCGCGCGCTTCATCCGCGCGATCCACTCGCGCGGCAGGCCGTCGCGATCGCGGTCGTAGTAGAGCGGCACGACCTCGGTCGCGCAGCACCGTCGCCAGCGCCGCCGCGTCGCGCGCGTCGTGCACGTCGGTCGACGAATGCGTCTCGCCGCGGCCGATGCGCGAAGCCGTTCAGGCCGTCGTACGCCTCGGCCCACCAGCCGTCGAGCACCGACAGGTTCAGGCCGCCGTTGAGCACGACCTTCTGGCCGCTCGTGCCGCACGCTTCGAGCGGACGCCGCGGGTTGTTGAGCCAGACGTCGACGCCCTGCACGAGGTGGCGGCCGACGTCGATGTCGTAGTCCTCGATGAAGACGACCTTGCCGAGGAACCGCGGATCCCGCGTCAGCCGCGCGACCTCCTGCAGCACCGTCTTGCCCGGTCCGTCGAGCGGATGCGCCTTGCCGGCGAAGATCAGCTGCACCGGCATCTGCGGATGGTTGACGAGCGCGGCGAGCGCCTCGAGGTCCTGCAGCAGCAGGTTCGCGCGCTTGTAGGTGGCGAAGCGGCGCGCGAACCCGATCGTCAGCGCGTCGGGACTCAGCGCCCGACGCAGCTGCGCCAGCACCGCCGCCGGCTCGCCCCGCCGCTCCGCCTGCTGCACCGCGCGGCGCCTGCACTTCCTGGATCAGGCGCGTCTTCAGCGTCTGATGCGTCTCCCACAGCTCGCCGTCGTCGATGCTCTCGATCGCCTCCCACAGGCGTCTCGCTGCTGCGCGCCGCCCAGTCGGCGCCGAGGTGACGGTCGTAGACGAGGCGCATCTGCGGCGCCAGCCACGTGTTCACGTGGACGCCGTTGGTGATGTGGCCGATCGGCACGAGCTCCTCGCGCAAGGCCGGGATAGAGCGGCTTCCACATCGCCCGCGAGACGTGGCCGTGCAGCGAGGACACGGCGTTGGCGCGATGACGACATCTTCAGCGCGAGGACCGTCATGCAGAACTCTTCGCCGTGGTTGGCGGGATCGACGCGCCCGAGCGCCAGGAACGCGTCCTGCGACAGCCCGAGCGCGTCGCGCAGCGGGCCGAGGTGCTCCTCGACGAGGGCCGCCGAGAAGCGGTCGTGCCCGGCCGGCACCGGCGTGTGCGTGGTGAAGACGACCTGCGACGCGACGCGGCGCATCGCCTCGTCCGACGCCGATCCCCTCGGTCTCCATGCGCCGCCGCACGAGCTCGAGCGACGCGAAGGCGCTGTGCCCCTCGTTCAGATGCACGACGCCGGGCGAGATGCCGAGCGCGGCCAGCGCGCGCACGCCGCCGATCGCCGAGCAGCAGCTCCTGGCGGATGCGGACGCGCTGATCGCCGCCGTACAGCCGGGCGGTCAGCTCGCGGTCCTCGGGGCTGTTGCCGTCGACGTTGGAGTCGAGCAGCAGGAGCGTGTTGCGTCCGACCGCGATCCGCCAGACGCGCGCGACGATGCGGCCGGTCCGCGTCTCGATCTCCACGGTCACCGGCACGCCGTCGTGCGTCGCCGGCTGAATCGGCAGCAGCCGGTGATCGACGTCGATGTATTCCTCGTGCTGCCAGCCGTCGCGATCGAGCCGCTGCCGGAAGTAGCCCTGGTCGTAGTAGAGGCCGATCCCGACGAGCGGGATGCCGAGGTCGGACGCGCTCTTGAGGTGGTCGCCGGCGAGGATGCCGAGGCCGCCCGAGTAGATCGGAATCGACTCGTGCAGGCCGAACTCCGCCGAGAAGTACGCCACCGGCCGGGCGCCGAGCACGCTGGCGTGGCGGGCGCCCCACGTGTGCTTCGACGCCAGGTACTCCTGCAGCCGCCGGTACGCCTGGTTGATGCGGCCGTGCAGCGCGAGCTGCGACGCGCGCAGCTCGAGCTGATCGATCGGGATGCGCTGCAGCAGCGCGAGCGGATTGTGATCGCACGCGCGCCAGACGACCGGGTCCAGATCGCGAAACAGGCTGACGCTCTCGTCGTCCCAGCTCCACCAGAGGTTCCGGGCGATCGCGGCCAGCCGCTGGTGGACCGGCGCCACGAACTGCCCGACCGCGCGCGCCTCGCTGACGATCGGCGCCAGCTGCGCGCCGGCCGTCGCCAGCATGCGCACGTCGTCGTCGCCGAAGGTCCGCGCTTCCGCCGTCTGCACCACGAGCACGCCCTGCAGGACGCCGCGGTCCATCACCGGCACGCCGAGGAAGGTCCGATAGAGGTCCTCGCCGGCGTCCCGGAAGTACTTGAACCGCGGGTGCGTGGTCGTGTCGTGCACGACGACGGGCCGGACCTGTTCGGCGACGAGGCCGACGAGCCCCTCGGTCAGACGCATGCGCACGCGGCCGACGCTCTCGGGCCGCAGGCCGATCGTCGCCGCCAGCACGAGGTTGGCGCGATCGGGCTCGAGCAGGTAGACGGAGCAGACGTCGGTCGCGAACCGCCTGCGAATCAGGTTGACGACGTTGGTGAGCGTTTCGGCGGGGCTGCCGGTGGGCGACACCAGATCGCCGATCTCTTCCCGCGTCCAGATCGGGGCGGACTGCTCCTCGGCGATTGCGATGTCGTTACGGTTCACTGGGCCTCCGGTGCACGGGGTGAAGGGAACAGCCGTAGTAGCAAGAACGCTGCCCTGGGCCGGCGCGGATATTCGACGCCAGCCTGCGGTCAGCGGTCGGTCGAATCAACACTTTCGTCGCCGGCAGCAATCGAACGACATTTATGTCCGAAAATGTCCGGGCGGCCGCGGCGCCGATCGCGCCTTCACGATACAGGATTCACTGGGGATTCGGTTGAATAGAGGGTGAGGACGATCAGATCGCGCGGGTGGATCGCAGGTTGCTCCGCGTCCGTTCATGAGCTTCGCAAAAGCCGTGGATCGCGTGCGGGCCGACTTCCTCGAGATGCCGGGTCTCGAACTGACTGTTCCGCAGGCCGTACGCCTCTGGAGCCTCGGCGTGGACGACTGCCGTCACGTGCTGGACGCGCTCGTCGACGCGGGCTTCCTGAAGTGGACCACCAAGCGCACGATCGTCCTCACCGGCCGGGGGGCGACGCTCGGGCTGGAGCCACAGCCGTCCTACATTTCTGTCCGGAAGTCGATCGGCGACGACAAGTCTGTCGGCGGCCTGTAAGCGCTGAAATGCGCTCGTGACGTCGCACCGTCAGGTGGAAGTCAGGCGTCCGTTGCATCCTTCCGCCTGAAGGCGGAAGCTACAAGTGGTTCTCAGGACCGGCTCCCGTCAGTAGAAGATGGTGAAGCGGCCGTCAGGCCGCGCGAGCACCGCGGCGAAGCTCCAGACCGGGATGCCGGGGTGCGTGCCCTTGACCGCGGTTGGCCGGCCATCCGCCCCGAACGCCTGCCAGGCCAGCGACCCGCCGCGTGCCCACGCCGTGCCTTCGGTCCACGCGAGCAGCACCGTGCCCTTGGCATTGACCGTCAGCCGGGGATGCTTGCGGCGCTCCGACTCGGTCGTCGCTGTCACCGAAGGCGCTTTCGGTGAATCGCCGGGCGCCGTCGAGTTGAAGTAGACCTGTCCGCCGGTCTCCCATGCGCGCAGGACCCGCGTGCCCGCCACGATGGACATGCTCGTCATCGGGCAGGCGCCGATCTCCCATCCCTGAACGCGCCCGCCCTCGAAGGTGCGGCCCTGATCGCGCGACACCAGCGAGTAGATGTCGCGATGAACCATGGCGGTTGCCGATCGATACAGCAGGTGCAGCTCGCCGGCTGGAGTGGCGACGAGGCGCAGCGCGCAACAGCCGCAGACGCCCGTCGCCGGATCCGACACCGGACGTTCTTTCCCGAACGTCGCGCCGTCGTCGTCGGAGCGCGCAATCCAGACCCTTCGTTCGTCTTCGCCCCCTTTTCCACTGAGCGGATTGCCGTGCCAGGCCACGTAGATCCCACCGCGGTCGTCGGCCGCAATCGAACCGCCGCCATCCAGGTTGGTGGTTTCCGTCATGAGGTTTCGCTGCGGCTCGAACGCCGTCCCGGCAGCATTCGCCCGGGCGTAGAGCATCGGCATGCCGGCGCGCTTCGTCGTGGGATTCACCGGCGGCCGGGGCAGGGCCTTGTCGGATCCGTTCCAGGCGACATGGACGGTGCCGGTGCGGCCGATGGCGAGCTGAGCTCCCCGAATCGTGCCGGCCGCGATCGCCGTCCCTTCCTGGCTGTTCACTCGCACGGCTCGCGAAAATGTCTTTCCGCTGTCGGACGACCGGACGTAGAAGACGTCCGCGGCGCCAGGCTCCCCCGCGAGGTAGACCATATGGACCACTCCGGTCCGGTCCACCGCGATTTCGGGTTGAATGCCACCGTTGGGGACGCGGACGAGATCGACGCGTTCATCAGCGGCACGACGGAACGCCGAGGAGGGCGCGAGACCGAGCAGCGCTACCAGCGTGAACGACAGGACCGTGCGCATCACGGCGATGATAGCGCGGCTTCCTGCCGAAGACCGGCAGAGCCGGCTGTTTCTCGCCCGGCTCGTGTTCGTCGTTTGCCTCCGCGAAACTCTCGTTCGGGCAGCGAACCAGAATACCGTTGTTCACGCGGATGCCGGGCGCCAACACCAAGAATGGCGAGAGAAGAGGAACGAGACGTCGCCGCCAACATGGAATGCCCAAATCGACTCGTCGACTGTCTCGTGATCAATCCGGTGACGGTGACAACGTTGGCACCGAAGCTGTCCCGCGTCGGCAGCTGATAGGAGGTGGAAATGTCGAGCACATTGCCGTGCGCTCCAGCGTTGATGACGTTACACCTGTAGCCGCTGCGAGTCGGGTAAAGACGTCGGGTGCGGGAACGCAAGAGTCCCGTAGAAGGCGAGGCTCCTGAACTTCACTGGTTTCTACGCTATCGTATCTAAAAACTTCGCGCTGTGCCGTTTTGGACAAGGACCAGAAACCGCTGACAGACACTTAGCTGTCGAACGCGAGGCGACGCCGAAGATCCGGTTCGAGTCGATCTGCGCCTTGCAGATCGACATGTTTCTGATTCGCGGTGGCAATGGCATCAGGCGCCGTCTGCCGAGGGCTGCGTTCTGCCGAAGGCCGGCAGCGCCGCGCTCATACGTCGACCGTTTACCTGCTGTCTCCGGCCACCGGCCATTATCCACGGGAGGTTCGCTTGGCGTCTGATGCTCCTGCTTCCGGTGTTGTGATCCCCTCCGCGGCGCTCCTCGAGCACTGGCAGGGGCATCGGCGGGTGACCCGCCGCGTCATCCAGGCCTTCCCGGAGGATCAGCTCTTTCGGTTCTCCATCGGCGGGATGCGCCCGTTCTCGGGCATGGCCCTGGAAATGATCTCGATGGCGAGCGCCGGCATCCGCGGCCTGGCCACGCGGCAGTGGACCATGGTGAGCGATCTCGATCACCACTCCAAGGCCCCGGCGCCAACCACGCAAGAGCAGCTCCTCGCGCGCTGGGACGCGGTCACCAGGGAGATCGACTCGCTGTGGCCTCAGCTCCCGCCGCGGCGCTTCGAGGAGATCGACAAGGCCTTCGGGGAGTGGGAAGGGCCAGTCTACGGGCTATTCCTCTACTGGATCGACAACGAGATCCATCACCGCGGGCAGGGATACGTCTATCTGCGGTCGCTGGGGATCGAGCCGCCGGCGTTCTACGACCGCAGCTGACCGGCGACGTCAGCGCCGACAGACGGCTGTGGGGCCTTCAGCTCTCGGCGGGACGCGGCACCGGCCAGCCCGAGCGCCGGACCTTCACGAACGCCGCCGCGTCGATGAGCGGCCCGGTGATCGTCGTGGTGACCAGCGCCATCAGCACCAGCATCGTGAACATCGTCGGGGAGAGGATGCCGAGCTCGTAGCCGACGTTGAGGGCGATGAGCTCCATCAGTCCACGGGTGTTCATCAGCGCGCCGAGCACGAACGCATCGTGCCAGGTCGATCCGGTCCAGCGCGCCGCCAGCATGGTGCCGAGCAGTTTTCCCGCGATCGCGATCAGGATGATGCCGCCGCACACGACCCAGCTCCCGGCGTCGTTCAACAGCCCGATGTTGGTCCGCAGTCCCGTGGACGTGAAGAACAACGGTAAGAGGAACGCCGCACTGAAGCTCTCGAGACGAGCGCGCAGCTGCTGACGCAGCGCGGCGCTGCCGGGCATGATCGTGCCGGTCAGGAACGCGCCGAACAGCGCGTGAATGCCCAGGACTTCGGTGAACAGCGCCGACGCGAACGTGATCCCCAGCACCGCGGCGGTGCGCTCGTTGGTCACTTGCTCCGGGCCGCCGGTGAACATCCGCGCGACGAGTGGCCTGATCACATACACCATCAGCAGAATGAACGCGCCGCCGAGCGCCAGCATCCACACCAGCATCCGGCCGGCGCCGCCGGCCGTCACGAGCGTGACCACGAAGGCCAGCATCGTCCACGCCGTGATGTCATCCACGGCCGCGCACGTGATCGCGGTCGAGCCGAGCGGCGTTTTCGACAGCCCCCGCTCCTCGAGCACGCGCGCCAGCACCGGAAACGCGGTGATGCTCATCGCAATGCCCATGAAGAGCGCGAAGGATTGAAACGACACGCCTGGCGGCGCGTAACTGCCGAACAGCGCCAGCGCGGCGAGCACGCCGAAGAGGAACGGCGTGACGATGCTGAAGTGGCTGACCGCGATTGCGGAGCGCGCCCTGTTCCGCAGGTGCTCGGGGACGAGCTCGAGGCCGATGGTGAACATATAAAGGATGACGCCGATCTGGCTGAGGAGCCGGAGGGCGGGTAGCGAACTCGTCGGGGAAGACGAACGCCGCCGCCGCCGGCCAGACATGTCCCAGCAGCGACGGCCCGAGCGCGAGGCCTGCCGCGATCTCTCCCACGACGGGCGGCTGCCGGACCAGTGAGGCGGCGCGGCCGAACAGGCGCGCAACGGTCACGATGACGAGCAACTGGATGATCAGGATGGGCAGTGGCGCCCGGACATGTGCCAGCAACGGAGCGGTACCGCCTCCGGCCGGAAGCTCGGCGGCCTGCGCGATCGTTGGTGGAATGGACTGCGGAAAGCGCGTCTCACCAAGACGGAGGATCGCGACGATCGTCAGCACCGACAGGCCGATCACCGTCGCGTACACGAACAGGGTCCGGCGCATGCGACTAGCCTCCGGATCGCGCCCGACTCATCCGGCATCCGGCTTCGACTTCCGCGGAGGCCCTCGCGGCGCTTTCGAGGTCGACTGAAGTCTTCTCGCCCGCATGATGGACGGCGCGCTCGCCAAGGTAGCGGCCGACAGTCCTCAGACGGTCACGGTCATCCTCCCAGGAATTGCCCGACACCGTGATCGCACGAAGAAAGGCCTCGCGGTAGCGGCCTCTCCACCAGACCAGCACGTCATGGTCGAGCTGCTTCTGCCGGCCGACGGCCTGACCCACGGCAAGAAAACAGTCGTCGAGGATGTAATCGACTTCAGCGGTCATGCAGACCTCCCGTGCGGATCCCGGCACGCACCTGTTTCGCGCTGGCGGGATAAGAACGCGCGAGAGCGTCAATTCGTACAGTCGAGGGAACGCCGGCGTCAGGATTCCGCGCGGCGCCGTTCGGCGCGCAACCGATGCAGCCAGTTCCGCAGCTCCGCGGCCGTGCGCGCGCGGATCGCGGGATCGCGAGCGAGCGCCCGGGCGAAGAACGCTGCCAGCAGCGGCGGGGCGTCCTCGCGGCGCGTTCTGATGTCGGGAATGTCCGCGTGCCGAATCCGTTCGAAGACCCCTTCGCGCGTCGCATGGCGAAACGGATGGAAGCCGCTGACCGCTTCGTAGAGCACCATGCTCACGCTCCACAAGTCGAAAGAGGGGTCCGGTTCCGCGCCGGCCAGCGCCTCCGGGCACAGATAGAGCGGCGTGCACGCGACGTGATCGACGTCGGTCAGCGATGACTCGAAGACGCCGTTCGCCGCCGGTTCAGACAGGTCGACCGAAGCGACCCTCCCAGATTCTCCCCGGCGGCGGTGAGGGTCCCAGCGTGCGCGCGATGCCGAAGTCGAGCAGCTTGGGCACGCCTTCGCGGGTGTAGCCGATATTGCTCGGCTTGATGTCCCGGTGAAGCACGCCCGAGGCGTGCAGCTGATCCAGCACGTCGGCCAGAACGATCCCGAGCGCCACGGCGTCGTCGGGGCTCAGGCGTTCCTGGGGTTGCCGATCCGCGAGCGTTCCCGCCTCCAGGTACTCGACGACGAGCAACGGCGCCCCGCGCCAGCTCTCGACGCCGAAGATCATCGCGAGGTTCGGGTGCGGCACGGCTGCCATCGCGCGCGCTTCGCGCCGCAGCCGGACGACGCGATCGGGGGTGAGCCGGGGGAGCGTCTTGATGGCGACTTTCCGGTCCAGCGCGACATCAATCGCCAGGTAGACGACACCCATGCCTCCCGATCCGATCAATCGCAGGACCCGGAACTTCCCGCGGACCATCATCGGCAGCGCCGCCGTGACCGCGGCGGTTCCACACTCACACGTCCCGGTGCCAGTCGGCAACAGCGTTCGACACCGCGGACACAGCGCGGCCGGCTCGTCGTCCCAGTCGATCGCCGGTCCGGCGTGTCGCGGTCCACTCGCGAGATACCGATACGGCACGTCGCGGAAACAGCGGTTCTCGATGACCACCGCGGTCTGGCTGGCCATCGTCACGAGCAGTAGCCGATCGTCTTTCGAGAAGGGCAGACCGCTGCGCCTCTCGCCGAGCGCCAACATGCCGAGCAGGTCCCCGCCGGATCCGACCAGGGGCACGAGCAGCTCAAAGCCTTGTCCCGTCAACCAGCTGCGGTCCTCTTCCGGAAGCAGACGCCCGATCGGCCCGGTAGCCCCCATGCCGATATGCACTTCGCCGCGCGCCAGCCTCAGGACTCTCCCGAGGGTTGACTGCGTACGTAGCGGACGCACCGCGGCGGTGGGTGAGGTTAGCGCTCCGCCGTTCTCGTCCACCAAAAACACGGCGCACGCAGCTGGTTGAACCGCGCGTTGAGCCGCTCGCTCGAGCACCGCGGCCACGTCGCGCACGCCGTAGGCGCCGCGGAAGTCCTGATCGAGCCGGGCGAGCATGTCCGGGTAGTCGGGAGGCGCGCCGAGAAACCACCGGTCGATCGCTCGAAGCATCTGGCGGCTCAGCTCAGGCGCGACGAGACTGATCATGGCTGCGGCCAGAAACAGCAGGGAGTGCTGCCCCCAGACGATGTCCGCGACCGTCAAGTGGCGGCGCAGGTAGACATACAGCACGAGATACGCGAGAGGCGCGAGGCGTGCGACCCAGACGGCAGTCCGCACGAGCGCATGCCGTTTCGCCGTGTGATGAGGAGCCCGACGTCGATCACACGATGCACGAGCACCGAGTACGCGGTGACGGGAACCACCGAAAGGAGGGCGGCATAGAGAAAGATGCCGACGAGCTCGCGATTTGCCGGACTGTCGAAGAAGTCGACGAACGGCGAGATGAGCACTGCGACGAGCATCGGAGCGAGGCCGGCGACAAGCGAGCCGGCGAAGAGCACAGCGCGGCGCCGTTCGTCGCGCGCGTCGAACCGTGACTTCCAGAGGAGAAAAGGGAGGGCCGGGGCGGCAGTGCCGAACAGCAGAAGGGAATAATAGCCGGCGGCCGACCCGCGATCGAAGCCGGCGGCGAGGCGCGCCGCGTCCGGCAGCACGCTTGGCACCGAGAGCGCCGCATTTGCCGCGAGCAGGACGAACGCGATCCCGAGCGACGCCCGGAGAAACCACCGGATGACCCGCTCGTCGACGGAGCGGACCGGAGGCTGTGGAAACGACCAGACGAAGCGCCACAACGCGAATGCGATGAACGCGTCCGCTGGAAATCCTCCCAACAGACCCGTTACGGGACGAAGGGCATCGTAGCGGGCGAGGCCGAGCAGCAGCCGGTCTGAGAATGCGGAGGCAATGATGAGAAACAGCGCCCCGAGACGGCGGGCGCGCTCATCTTCCCGGCCTCCCGCCCACAGCGCGGCCGCGGCGGTCGCGAACACGACGAGATTGATGACGTAAGGCCACGTGGGTGCGAGCAGCGGGTTCCTGCCCTCATTCGACAGGTACCACCCGGCAGCGCCGAGGACGGTTTTTGCACCTGCCACTCCCAGGACCAGCGCGACCAGCCATTCCCAGCGCGCGCGGCGCGCCGGCACATCCGCCGCACGCGGCCGCCCGCCAGTCGCCAGCGCCGAAATGGCCCTGAGCTGATCGAGCATCGCGCGCTCGGCCGGACTGCTAACGCCGGACTCAGCCGCCGTCCAGTCCACCGCCGCGCCGTCGGAAATTGCGGCAGCAATCGTCCGTAGCGCGTGGGGTTCAGTCACCTTGCATTTCCCTGGCGAGTCGAAGGAGCGCCCGGCGGACCGCCAGCCGCGCCGCCTCTGCCGTGGGTTTGCGGAGGATCAAGGCGAGCTGATCGTACGTGTACCCGAGGTCCAGCCTCGCCACGATCGCGTGTCGATCGGCAGGGCGCAGACGGTTGAGGGCCACGAGATACCGTTCGCGAGTCTCCTGGGTGATGGCCAGTTCGAGCGGAGACTCGGTTGAGCTGGCATGGTCGCGATCCAGCGGAACGACGGGGCGCCGCCGTCCCGCGATGCGGAACTGATCGCGGACGCCGTTGACGAGCGTGCGGCGTAAATAGCCGAGGAGTGCGCCATCCCGCTGCGGTTGGAATGATGGAAGCCGCTTGAACGTGTGGAGCAGCGCGTCCTGGACAACATCGGCGGTATCAACCGCGCCCTTCGTCCAGCGAGGCATGCGCCCGTGCGCCCATCTACGCAGCCGCGGCAGGTATCGCGCGAACAGCCGGTTCGCGGCCTGTTCGTCACCACGCTGCAACCTGTGCAGTAGTTCCTGGGAGGCGAGCGTGGAAGCGGCTCGCGCGTTTCGGCCTTCCGACTGGTCGGCGCTCATAACGCACCCCGGCGGGAAAAGGAATCTGCCGGCCGCGGACGGGCTCGCGGCGTCCGCCATTGTATCCAGTTTCTTATGTCTCTCTTGCAACATCCGCATTACGGACGTACGAAGCAGCGGGCTGGATCGTTAGGATCCGACAAAACTGTCGACCCGACTCTCCGTCGGTGCAGAGTCGCGTCGATGTGGAGGGGCCCATGCCCGATCAGATCGGTCCACCGGTCCTCTGGTTCGTGCTCGCGGGGCTGGCAGGCGGCGTCCTGAACGCGCTCGTCAGCGACAATCTGTTTCTCTGGCCGGTCCGCGTCAAGGCCAGTCCTTACCTGCGCATCCTTCGACCCGGTCTCGTACTCAATAGTGTGATCGGGATCGGCGCCAGCCTGGGGGCGCGTCGTGCGTTCGGAGGGCTCGCGCCGACGATGACGATCGCGTCAGCGGGTGATCTCCTGCTGGCGCTCATCGGCGGCGTCTGTGCGGGAGCGCTGGCCGCACGGTGGATGACCAACGAGGCGGACAAGCGGTTGCTCCGCGCCGCGGTCAGCAAGGCCTGTGCAGCCCCCGCGGCCCATCCCGACACGGCGCACGCCATGGAGATCGCGCCGCCCTACGACGTGTACCGGACGGCGAGCGACCTCGTGATGCACTTCCGCGGGTCGCGGTAACTCGTGTCTGGTTGAAACACTGTTTCACGCCGGAAGCGCCGCGTGAAACGTCTCTCCGGCCGACGCTGGCGTTCTGCGCCGCTTTTCCACGCGGCGCGTCCCGGAATCACCGGTACGTGGGTTGCTGACGAACGACACGCGCCGGCTGTCTGGGCGCTGCGGAACGGCGGCCCGAATGTCGGGGATGGGCGGCAGCCTGGAGCAATCACCAATCACAATCTTGAATCGTTGAATCCTTGAATCCTTGAATCGATCGATGACAACGCCCCTGCAGCAAACGAACATGCTCGGCACGTCAGCCGCGAGCGCAATTGTGCCCGGCGAGGCAGGACTGCGTGCGCGGGCGAGGCGCGTGTCGCGCCCCTGGCGGTCGGGTGGTGGAAGGCGAGGCATGACGGGCCTGCTGCAGGATATCCGGTCTACGTTGCGCGCCCTGCGCAGGTGGCCGGCCGGGTACGGCGTGATCGTGCTGACTCTGGCGCTCGGCATCGGCATCAACACCATGTTCTTCACGTTCTTCAACGGCATGGTGTTGCGTCCGCTGCCGTTCGCCGATCCGGAGCGGCTCGTCGCGCTCAACGAGTCGCAGCCCGCGCTGCAGCGGACGCAGGGTGGGGTCGCGGCGGCGAACCTGCGCGACTGGCAGGAACAGAACACGGTGTTCGGCGCCATTGCGCCGTTCGTGCAGCTCACCTTCGACCTGCACTCGAACGATGAGCCGGAGCGCGTCCGTGGAGCGGCCGTTTCGGCCGGGCTCTTCCCGATGCTGGGTATTCATCCCGGGATCGGGCGCCACCTCCGCGTCGAGGAAGATCGGCCTGCCGCGCGCCCCGTGGCGCTCATCAGCCATGCTGTGTGGCAGCGCCGATTCGGAGCGGATCCCGGCATCCTCTCGCGCACGATCTACCTGAACGAGCGGCCGTACGAGATCGTCGGCGTCATGCCGGCCGGGTTCAAATTCCCGCACTTCGCCGAGATCTGGACGCCGCTCGCGCTGGATCCGAACGACCTGCAGCGCGATCGACGCCGCCTGGACGTGATCGCGCGCCTCGCTCCTGGTGTCACCACCGCGCGGGCCCAGGATGAAATGACCGCGATCGCGAGGCGTCTCGCCGAGCGCTACCCCGGCACCAACGAAGGATGGAGCGTGCGCCTGCGGACGCTACGCGACGCGTGGCTGCCACCAGTCACCCGGTTCAGCGCGCTCGCGCAGCAGGTGCAGGTGGCGTTCGTGCTGTTGATCGCGTGCGCCAACGTCGCGAACCTCATGCTGGCGCGGGCTGCCGCACGGCGCAACGAGATCGCCCTCCGAAGCGCGCTCGGCGCCGACCGGCGGCGGCTGGTTCGGCAGTTCCTCACCGAAGGGGTCGTGCTCGCGCTGCTGGGCGGCGCCGTCGGGACGGCCGTGGCCATGTGGGGCGACACCTGGCTGCGGGCGCTGGTCCAGATTCCTATTCCTTACTGGCTGAGTTTCGAGTTCGACCGGACCGCGTTCATCTTCGCCCTCGCGGTCACGCTCGTCGCCGGCATCGGGTTCAGTCTGGTGCCCGCGCTGCGCTACTCGGGACCGAACCTCGCCGATGCGCTGAAGATCGGGCGGCCGGATCGGCGAAACGACGTCGGGGAACCGGCTCCGGCGCGTCCTCGTGACCGCGCAATTCGTCATGTCGGCCATCCTGCTCGTCGGCGCGCTGCTGATGATCACCAGCTTCCTGCGCGTGACGCAGGCCCCCTCGGGGTACCGGTCGGATCGCGTGCTGACCCTGCGCATCTCGCTCAACGGCGAGCAGTATCGCGATCCGCAGCGTCGCGGGGTGTTCCTGAGCAAGGCCACCGAACAGATCGGCGCACTGCCTGGCGTCGTCGCGGCCGGCGCGGCCACCTACCTGCCTGCGAGCACCGCCGGGTACGAGGCCGTGCACATCGACGTCGATGGACAAGAGCGCACGCGCGACGAAACGAGAATCGCAACGCGCCAGGCCGTGACGGGCCGGTATCTCGACACCCTCGAGATCCCGCTCCTCGAGGGACGCCAGTTCTCGCAGTCGGAAATCGACGGCGGCGCCGACGTCGTGCTCGTCGGCGAACGTCTCGCCCGGCGGCTCTGGCCCGGCACGACCGCGATCGGCCATCGCATCCGGATCGTCCAGGGCCAGCCCGGTCCCTGGCTGACGATCGTCGGCACCGTCGGCGACGTCCAGCCCCCGTATCAGGTCAGCGGGCTCGACGCCTGGCCACGTGAACAGGTGTACGTCCCGTACGCGTCGAGCCCGGTCCGCGTCGTGTCGATCGCGCTCCAGACGCGCTCGGACCCGACCGCCGTGGCGCCTGACGTGAGACGCACGTTGCAGCGGATGGACGGGACGATCCCCGTCTACGACATCTACACGATGACCGAGGTGCGGGACCTGGCCAACTGGATCCCCCGTCTGTGGGGACAGTTGTTCTCGGTGTTCGGCATCCTCGCGGTCCTGATGGCGGCCGCGGGCACGTATAGCGCGACGACGTACGCGGTCAGCCGGCGGACCCACGAGATCGGCATCCGCATGGCTGTGGGAGCGCGGCCGGCGCAGATTCTCCGATCGGTGCTGCGGGAGGCGCTGACGGTCTGCGGCATCGGCACACTTATCGGCATGGCCGTGGCGCTGCCGATGGGCCTGTTCCTCCGGCGTCTGCTCTACGGCGTCAACGCTTTCGATCCCGTGATTTTCGGTGGCGTGGCGCTGATCCTCACGGCGATCTGCATCGCAGCCGCGTACCTGCCGGCCTACCGCGCAGCGCGCGTGCATCCAACGGTCGCACTTCGCACCGAGTGAGGGGAACCCGTGCATCACCCCGCCATCGAGGTGGCAGAGCTGACCAAGATTTACCCGCGAGCCGGAGGTCCTCCGGTGAAATCGGTGGACGCGGTCAGCCTGACGGTCCCCACGGGGGGGGTCTTCGGACTGCTCGGGGCCAACGGCGCCGGCAAGACGACGACCATCAAGATGATCTGCGGCCTCGTGACTGCCCACATCCGGCTCGATCCGCGTTGAAGGGGACGACGTCCTGCGATGCCGCAGGCGGGCGGTTCGACGCATCGGCGTCGTCCTCGAGGGCACCCGCAATCTGTATTGGCGGCTGACCGTGTCGGAGAACCTGCTCTACTTCGGCCGGCTGCGAGGGTGCTGGGGGCAGCGGCTGAAGGGGCGCGCCGAGTCGCTGCTGCGCGACCTCGGTCTCTGGGCGCGGCGGCACGATGCGGTGCAACTCCTTTCGAGAGGCCTGCAGCAGCAAGTCGCGATCGCGTGCGCGCTCGTCGCCGATCCGCCGGTGATCCTGCTCGACGAGCCGACGCTCGGACTTGACGTGGAGGCCGCGCGGAAGGTCAAGGCCTGGATCGCGGGCCTTGACCCGCGAGCGTGGGAAGACGGTCGTGCTCACGACCCACCAGCTCGACATGGCGCAGGAGCTCTGCGACCACGTCGCGATCATGAGCCGTGGGCCGCGTGGTGGCCAGCCGGCCCATGGCCGAACTGCTCGAGCTGTCTCGCGCCGGCTCCTACCGGATCCGGGTGAGGGGACCGCTGACCGCCCCGTATCGCGGGCATCTCGAAGGCTGGGACGTCGCGGAGGCGGACGGCGACACGATCCTGCTCGGCACCGTGACGGACGACGTGCAGCTGTACTGCGTGCTCGACGATCTTCGGCGACGGCACGCCCCGCTGCTCGAGGTCACTCCGGCGGATCCCGATCTCGAGGACGTCTACTGCCGCCTGATGGGCAACGAAGCCGTGGCCGTCATGCGATGACGATTTACCTGCTCGTCCTGCTGAACGAGATTCACAAGGGGCTCCTCCACGTCTGGCGCTACAAGGCGAACCTGCTCGCCCAGCTGGTGATGTTCAGCCTGCTCTTCGTCGGCATCGGCTTCCTGATGGGGCGAGGACGTGTTGACGCCGTGGTGCTCCCCTCGATGCTCGTGGGATTCGTCATCTGGTACTACGCCTTCATGGCCATCGTGAACATGAGCTCGTCGCTCGCGATTGAAGCGCAGACCGGGACCCTGGAGCAGACGTACATGAGCCCGGCGCCGCCAGGGCTGATCGTCGTGGGCCGCGCGCTCGCGACGTTCGTCACCACGACCGCGATGGGGTTGATCATGGTGGGCGCGCTCGTCGCGATCTTCCGCCTTCGTGTCGGCTTGAGTGCCGCGGTGGTGCCCGTGTTTCTCCTGACGCTGACGGGCGTCTTTGGATTCGGGTTCATGGTGGCCGGCGCGACGCTCGCGTTCAAGCGGATCGACGCGTTCACCAACCTCGTGCAGAACATGCTCCTCTTTCTGAACGGCACGCTCCTGCCGGTCGATCAGTTCCCGGGGTGGATGGCCGCTCTCGCCACGACGCTCCCGACGACGACGGGCATCATCGTTCTGCGATCCGTGACCATTGACGGGGAAACGCTCGGTGCGCTGGCGCGCGACGGCGCGCTCGCGCGGCTGGCGCTGCACTCTGGCGCTTACCTCGTCGGCGGATGGTTGATCTTCAGGTGGTGCGAACGCCACGCCCGTCGCCGAGGGTCGCTCGGACACTACTGAGCGTGCGCCCCTGCCCGGCCGTCACACTGCGACCATCGATTCGGCAACCGCGCCACCCGAGGAAAGGACACTCCCATGACTCGAGCAGAGGTTCAGCAAGGTGTCAAAGCCATCGTCATCGACATTCTTGATTCCGAGGACGAGGTCAAAGACTTCAGCGAGGAGGACGACTTCGTGGACGACCTGGACATGGACTCGCTGCAGGCCGTCAGCATGCTCGTGCACCTCGAGAAGCGATTCAGCGTGACGCTGCCCGAAAACGAGATGAACAAGTTCCGGACGCTCCGCTCCGTCGTCGACGTCGTCATGGCCAATCTCGATGGCCGGTCCAACTAGCCCGGTGGCGGAGGCCGCAACGGCCGTCGGTGACGAGCCGTTGCTGGACCTCGCCTCCATCATGGCGCTCGTGCCGCACCGGGCCCCGTTTCTCCTGTTGGACGGCGTGCTGCGTCTCGACAAAGGAGAGCGGATCGTGGCGGTGAAGCGGATCACCGGCGATGAGCCGTTCCTGCAAGGGCATTTTCCCGGCAAGCCGATCATGCCAGGCGTGCTGATCATCGAGGCGATGGCCCAGGCGGGGGTCGTGCTCTACACGCTCAGCGTCGACGAGACCGAAGGGGAGCGGGCGGAAACGAAATTCCTCGGCCAGGTGGAGGCGAGATTCCTGAAGCCGGCCTATCCAGGCGATCGGCTGATCATCGACCTGAAGGCGGTTCGGATTCTCAAAGGCGCGATCGCGTTGAAGGGGGTCGTCCGGGTGGCCGGGCAGCCGATTGTCAAAGGGGAGTTCCTGCTCATGCAGCCCCGCCACCCCGATTGATCGACGTCTGATCGACGTCGTGTAGACCAGACGGCCGCGTCCGGCTTGAGCCGGACCCCGTTGGACGGAAGGACCACATGTTCGCGTTGAACGGCAGAGTGGCGCTCGTGACCGGCGGCTCCCGCGGCATCGGGAAGTCCGTAGTGCTCGAACTGTCCCGCGACTGCGCGACGGTGGGCTTCACGTACGAGACGAACGACGACGCCGCGACCGCGGTGCAGCAAGAAGCCAGCAGCCTGGGAGGCGGCGAGGTGCTGAAGTTCCGCGCCAAGGTCCAGGACCAGGATGAGATGGCGGGCGTGTTCAACTGCCTGGCGTCGCGCGGCGGGGCGATCGACTTGCTGGTCAACAACGCCGGCATCAATGTGTCGGCGCCGCTCATCTCGATGGGCCTCGACGCCTGGAACCGGAGCGTCGCGGTCAACCTGACCGGAACGTTCCTGTGCTCGCAGCTCGCCGCGCTCGGCATGGTCCGGAAGGGGCGAGGCACGATCATCAACGTCTCGTCGATCAGCGGAATGCGCGGGCAGCCGGGGCAGGCGTCGTACAGCGCGACCAAGGCCGGCATGATCGGGCTCACGAAGTCGATGGCCTGGGAGCTGGCGCCGTTCGGCATCACGGTGAACGCGCTCGCGCCGGGATGGATCGACGCCGGGATGGCGCAGGCGATGCCGGAAAAGAAGAAGAAGCGGGCGCTCGAAAAGGTTGCCGCAGGCCGCTTCGGCGATCCGCACGAAATCGCGGCCGCGGTGCGGTACCTGGCCGCGGACGAAAGCAAGTACCTCACCGGTCAGGTGCTCGTGCTCGACGGGGGCATCCCGTGAGCGCGCCGTCCGGCCGGCTCCTGGAGACACCATGGCCCTGAAACAGACCACCGGCATCCTGCTGCTCCTGAGTAGCTTCTCGTCCGGCCTGCTCGCCGAAACGGGCTCGCCCGACGTTCGCGGCATTCACGCGGTCATGACCGGCTTCGACACGGCGATGAGCGCCCGAGACGTCGACGGGGTCATGGCGACGCTGGCCCCGTCTGACGATTTGACGCTCTTCCTGCCGATGCCCTTTGTGCCGATGCGCATCGAGGGGACGAGCACGGCGCGGAAGGCGCTCGAGATCCTGTTTCAGAATCTTCCCAAACAGGCCGCCTTCCAGGTCACGCGGCACCAGACGATCGTACAGGTCCACGGGAACGTCGCACTGAGCTACAGCTATCAGAACTACTACCTGAACGCGGGCGCCCTGCCACGCAAGCTCCTCTGCCGGACCACGATGGTGCTCGCCAAACAGGCGGACGGCCGGTGGCGGATCGTGCACCTGCACAGCGCCGCGCTTCCTGAGGTCAGCGACTACTTCCCGGAGTAAGCGTCACGGGGGATGACCATGAGACAGCCTCTCGGATTGAGCGTGCAGCATGACGGGGCCCTGGCGACGATTGTGCTCGACGAAGTGCAGTTGAAGCTCGAGGTGCTCACGCGGCTCGCGCTCTGCATCTACCAGCTCGAGAGCGACGACGAGGTCAAGGGCATCATCATCACCGGGCGCCGCAACGTCTTCCTCGGCGGCGCCGATCTGAGAGAGTTCGACCTGCTGAACGGCCGCGAGATTGCCCGCAAGTTCATCGACATTCCGGTCGTTCTGATGGAGCAGATTTCCTCCTGCCCCAAGGTCATCGTCGCGGCGATCAACGGGTACTGCATCGGCGGCGGGCTCGAGCTCGCGCTCGCCTGCGACTTTCGCGTCTGCGTGGACCGCGTGCTGAACGGCACGGGCGACCCGGTGCCGTTCATCGGCCTGCCCGAGGTCGGGCTCGGCGTGGTGTCGCCGCTGGGCTCGAGCTATTTCCTGCCGCGCATCACGGGGCTCGCCCACGCGAAGGAAGTGATGCTCACCGCCGAGCTCTTCGACGCCCGCAAGGCGCACGCCCTGGGCCTCGTGCACTGCGTCGTGCCGGCGGCGCAGCTGATGGACGAAGCCCGGCGCTGGGCCGGCCGCGTGACGAGCAACAGCCTGTTCGCCGTGCGATCCGCCAAGCAGCTGCTGAACCGGAGCTCGGACCACGCGTCGATCAAAGACGCGCTCCTCGCCGAGCGGGAAGCGTTCGCGGCGTGCTGCGAGACGCCGGAGAAAGCGGCGCGGATTGGCGGAAAAGTCAGGAAGAGCAGGGCGCCTCGAGGATCCTGTATCAGACGAGCTGTTTTCATGAGCACAAACACGCGATTTGACGTGGTCATCGCCGGCGGCGGGCTGGCCGGCTTGACCCTGGCGCGTCAGCTGACGCTCCACCTGCCTGAGGTGACGGTCGCGGTGATCGATCCGCTCGTCAGGCCGCTGCCGCCGGCCGCATTCAAGGTGGGCGAGTCCTCCGTGGAAGTGGGGGCACGCTACTTCGGCGAGGTGCTGCAGCTCGAACCGTACCTGCTGCGCAGCCACTACCGCAAGTTCGGCCTCCGCTACTTCATGGGCGCCTCGTCGCAGCCATTTCATCTGCGCGCCGAATGGGGCACGAACCGCGCGCTGCCCGTGCCGTCCTATCAGCTCGATCGCGGCGTCCTCGAACACGACCTGCGGGGGATGGTGGAGAGACGCCGGCGTGACGTTGTACGAGGGACACCAGTTGACCAACGTCGTGCTCGATCCCGCCGAGGCGGACCACCGCGTCGAGATCCTGCGCCGCGGCGATGGACAGCATCTGACGCTCGACTGTCGATGGTTCGTTGACGCAACCGGGCGACGCAGGTTTCTGCAGAGCAAGCTGGGACTCACGCGGGAAAGCCCCCACAAGGCCAGCGCCGTCTGGTTCCGCATGGAAGGCCGCCTCGATGTTGGTGACCTCGTGTCCGCGGCGCACGCCGAGTGGCACGACCGGGTTCCCGGAGGCATGCGGTACTTCTCGACCAACCATCTGCTCGGCAAGGGCTATTGGGTGTGGCTCATCCCGCTGGGTTCCGGGAACACCAGCATCGGCATCGTCACCGACGAGAACATCCATCCGGTTCGCACCTACTCGACGGTCGAGAAGGCGTTTCGGTGGCTCGACACCTACGAGCCGCAGGTGTCGGCGTACCTGAAGCATCGCCCCCTGATGGACTTCAAGGCGCTCCGGAACTTCAGCTACCTGTCGAAGCAGGTGTTCTCGGAGCGCCGGTGGGCGTGCGTCGGCGAGTCCGGCGTGTTCCTGGATCCGTTCTACAGCCCCGGCAGCGACACCATCGCGATTGGCAACACGATCACGCAGCAGCTGATCGCGCTCGACCGGGCCGGCCGGCTGACGTCCGCCGTGACGCAGATCGTTCGATCGGTTCTACCGCACCTTCATCGACACGTTTCTCGAGACGTACACCAACCGCTACGCCGTGTTCGGCACGCAGCAGGTGGCCACCGAAAAATTCACCTGGGACACGTGTTTGTACTGGGTGTGGACGGGGCAGTTCGTCTTCCGCGATCTTCTGCAGCGGCCCGAGCTGATTCCGCGGCTCCTCGAGTACGGACTGAAGTTCTCGCTGCTTCACAAGCAGGTCCAGGATCTGTTTTGCGATTGGGCGGCCGCCGTCGAGAGCCGAAGCGACTACCAGCACCTCGCGCCGTACGACATCCCGTACTTCAGGCACCTGCACGAGGAACTCGCGAACGACAAGCCGATCGAGACCGTCCTGGCGGACTTCGCCACCAACCTGGACCGGTTCGAAGAATGGGCCATCGCGCTCTTTTATCAGGCGGTGGCCGAGGTGCATCCGCACAAGCTGCGCGACCTGCCGCATCCCCCGTGGGTCAACGCGTGGCGCATCACCCTCGATCCGTCGAAGTGGGCAGGCGATCTCTTCACGGCGTCGTCGAGGCGCCGCAGCCTCGAGCCGATCCGCACGATGTTGACGCCGGGGATGCTGACGCCGGGAACCGTCCTGCAGTCCCTGGCGGTGATCTGATCACATGGTGCCGCAGCCCGCGTCCGCAGCGCCCCCAGCCATGCACCCGGCCGTAGCGGTGGAGAGCACCGTCCATCTGTTCCCCGTCGCGATTACTCGGACGCACTTCAAATTCCGGGTCGTGGGCCTGGGCAGCACGCGGTCAGTCTTCCTGACGGCTGATGAGACGGTCGCCCTCAGGTTCCTGTTGAAGGACAAGGTCCTGTCGAAAGCGACCGCACGTCTTCACGCGTTCAACGCCGGCACCGGCATCAGCTACGTCGATCTGGTCAGCCGGCTGCTCGATGCGGGTCTCGTTCACCGGATTGACGACCGCCAGGTCGAAGCGCCGTACGCGCGATGGACGCAACTCGCGGCCGCCAGAGTCTCTCACCTCGTACGCGCGGTCCCATCAGAAGCGGCTCGCCTCTTCGAGACGGCCGGCAGCCGGGTACTGCCGTTGCGATGGATGCTCGCCGTGAACCGGGCGGTGGTCGCGCTCTCGATCCGCAGACGACGCCGCCGGATCGTGGATCGCCTGAAGCACAACATGGCGCGCATCCTGGTCAGACGCGCCGGTCGAGCAGTTGAACGATCACGCGGACCGGTTCGTCGGAGGGTTCGTTCAGACGCTCGCGGAACTGGCGCTGCTCCAGGTGGCGCCGGACGATCGCATCTGCCGCTGGATCCTCCGGACGATGACGCGCTATGACGTCGCGCCGCTCCGGGCAGCGCTCGCGCAGGGCCAGGGAGCCATTGTCTTTCACTACCACATGGGCCCGATCCAGTACGTGCCGCTGCTGTTGAGCGCGCTCGGCTTCAAGGTCACGCTCCTCGGCATGTCGATGGCGCGGCCCCGGCGGACTCGAATGTATTTCTCGGTGGTGGACGACTTGCGTCCGGCCGGGGTCATGAAGCTGCTCCGGGCTCTGCAACGTGGCGAGGTCGTCGTGATTTCCCCGGACGTGGACATCCGGTCCCTCGAGGACCCGGGCGGACCGAGGGATCAGCGTGACGAGCTGTTTGCCGGCTCATGGAACAAGCGAAGCCAGCTGCCGCTGACGTTCCTGGGACACAGGATCCTGGCGTACGCGGGACTGGTCTGGCTCCAGGAGCAATCGGGATCGCCCCTGGTCATCTCGTCCGTTGTCAGGAATCGGGAGGGCGACGTGAGCTTCGAGTGCGCGCCGTTCGAGCCTGCGGACCGCGGCACGCACACCCGCGTCGAGTGGACGCAGCGGACGATGGAGCTCGTCTATCAACGCTACGAACAGGAGTTGTACTCCCGCCCCGAGCAATGGGCGCACTGGATCTCGTTCTTCCCACGCCATGCCACGGCCCCAACGCACTGACGGCGATCCGGTCGTCCTGACGGCAGGGGCAGGCGCGATCGAGGTGACCGAGACGACGGTCATTCGTGTCTTCTACTTCTTTGCGCAGTTCTTCAAGACCGGACAGTGGCTCGTCGTCCGGCCGGGGACATCGGGCGTCATGCTGACGAGCGATTCGGGGTTGCGCGCGCTGAAGCTGTTCAGGCGAGGCGCCACGATCCAGGCCGCGAAGCGCGAGCTCGGTCGGGCCTCCGGTATGGAGCCCGAGCGCGTCAACCTCGCGCCCCTGCTCGAGGCCGCCGCCACAGCCGGCCTCGTCAAGAGCGTGGACGGAAGACGGACGCTTGCGCCGGCCACGGATCCGAGACGGTTGTGGATGCACCTGCTCAAGATCACGGTGTATCCCCAGGTCTATGCGCTCATCGATCTCTGTCCGATGGGCATCAGGGAACGGCTGCTCTGCCGTCTCCAATGGTTCTTCGAGGGGCGCGCCCGCTACGAGCGGGAACGGGCGCCGACCGAGCAGAACCTGCGGCTGCTGTTTCCGGGCCTGCCGCCCGCGACCGTCCAGGCGACGGCTCTCGAGTACTGCCGGCAGGGCACACGCAACAACCTGGCATTCGCGACGACCGGGAAACGCGTCAAGCGGTTGTTTCGATGGCTCGACGTCTTTCTCGACAAAGAACCGCCAGGCGAGGAGCGGTTGCGCGAGTGCCTGGCGCGCGGCCGGGGCGTCGTCCTCGTGAGCTTTCACTTCGGCTGTTACTGGATGCTGCCGGCGCTGCTGGTCAAGATGGGACTGCGCGTGCATGTGGTCATTGGATCGGTCTCGGAGCGCGAGAAGGCGATCGAACGCGCGGTCACCCGGCATTACGCGCTGGAGCGCCTGAAGTTCTACGGTCCGGACGTGCGCGGGGTTCTCGATCTCGTCTCCGCGCTGCGCAAGGGAGACGTCGTGCTCTTGTATGCCGACACGCACGGCATCGGGCAGCAGGCGGTTCAGCAGTTCGTCCACCAGTCGTGGGGAAAGGCCGCCCTGGCCCGCACCAACGCCACGGTGCTCGGACATCCGTTCCCGGTCGAAGCGGCAGTCGGCTGGCTCCACAGAAACGACGGCGCGCCAATCATTCCGGCGGTCATCTATCCGGTCGCCGGCAGTTGGAAGGTTCGGCTCGAGTTCGGGGAGCCGCTTGGACTCGCCGGTCCATCAGGGCTTCCCCCCGCATTGCGGCTGTCGGATCAGGCGGTGACGAGCGGCGTCTACAGCCAGTTGGAGAACTGGCTGGTCCGGCTGCCGGAACAGTGGAGTTACCTGAACGCATTTCCTACGAAGCAAACCGGAAGGTCCGGCTAAAGCCGGACGCCACCGCTACAAGCAGGCGCAAAGCCGGAGCGTAGCCACCTGTGGCGTCCGGCTTTAGCCGGACCGTAACGAGAGGTGCACCGTGGACGAGGCGATCGTGATCACCGGCTGTGGCCCCATTGCGCCCAATGGCATCGGCGTTCGCGAGTTCTGGGACAACACCGTGTCCGGAAAGTCCGGCATCTCGCCGATCGAACGGATCGATACCAGCGGCCTGCCCAACAAATTCGGCGGCGAAGTGAAGCGCTTCCGCATCGAGGACTTCGACGACGGCCCGACCGCGAAGGCGATGGGCCGCGGGAGCCAGTTGTCGCTCGCGGCCGCACGGCTCGCCATGGAGGACGCCGGGCTGTCCCCGCGCGATCTGCAAGCGGCACACGCGGGTATCTACATCGGCACGACGATGGGAGAAAGCCCGATTGCGGAGGGCCTTCGCGATCACGTGAGCGCGGGGGGCGACTTCCGCGGCTATGCCGACCGGATGGGTTTCTACCCGGTGAACATGATGACGTCGATGGTGGCGGTTCACCTGGGCCTCACCGGACCCGCCAGCGTGATTCCGACCGCGTGCGCCGCCGGCAACTATGCGATCGGCTACGCGTGTGAAGCGCTGCGATCCGGGAGATCCGACTACATGCTCGCGGGCGGCGTGGACCCGTGGTCCCGCATCGCCTACTACGGCTTCAACGCGATGATGGCGATCTCGCCGGACGTGTGCCGTCCGTTCGATCGCAACCGCAAGGGCATTCTCATCAGCGAAGGGGCCGGCATGCTGGTGCTCGAGCGAGAGGGCCAGGCGCGCCGCAGGGGCGCGCGCATCTACGCGGAACTGGCGGGCTGCGGCATCGCCGCGGACGGGTATCACATGACGGGCCCGCATCCGGAAGGGCGCGGCGGGATCCTCGCCGGACAGCGGGCGATGCGGCGGGCGCGGGTGAACGCCGAAGACATCGACTACGTCTCGGCGCACGGGACGGGCACGCCCGCCAACGACCGCATCGAGACGCACATCATCACGACGCTGCTGGGCCGGTCGGCGGGCACCGTCCCGGTGAGCTCCATCAAGTCCATGCTGGGTCACACCATGGGGGCGGCCAGTGCGCTCGAGACGATCGTCTGCGCTCGCGCGATCGAGACCGGCGTCGTCCCGCCGACCATCAACTTCGAGACCCCGGATCCGGAGTGTGCGCTGGACATCGTCCCGAATCAGCCGCGCGAAGTGACCGTTGACGTCGCCATGAACAACTCGTTCGCCTTCGGCGGCAACTGCGCGACCCTTCTTCTCCGCAAGTTCCAAGGGAATTGACGCCATGACTGACGATCGCATCGTTGTCACCGGCTTGGGTGTCGTCTCGTCGCTCGGCATCGGCGGCGCGGCATTCTGGGCCAACGCCTCCGCCGGCGCGACCGGGATCAGAGTCGCCACGCTGTTCGACACGGAGGGCCTGCCGTGTCACCTGGCCGGAGAGGTGTCAGACCTCGATCCGAAGGCCTACCTGCCGAAGAAAGGGCTGCGGAATCTGAACCGGTCGATCATTTTCGGCCGGACCGCGGCGCGTTGCGCGCTCGATGTCGCAGGGTTGGTCGAGGCGCCACCGGACCCTGGAGCCACTGGCGTCGTGCTCGGAACCAACGGATCCTGCACCAGCCAGATGCTGGAGTTCGATCGGGATGCCGGCCGCGGGTTCGTGGATCCGCTGATGTTTCCCAACACCGGCGTGTCGGCGCCCGCGTGCCAGATTTCGGTCTTCGAGGGATACCACAGTCAGACGTCCACGTTGTCGAGCGGCCACGCCGCGGGGCTGGAAGCGATCGCGGTCGGTGCGCAGGTCCTGCGCGCAGAAGAGGCGACGGTCGTGATTGCCGGGGGCGTCGAGGAGCTGTGCGCCGCGACGTATGCGGCCGCGGCGTGCGGCGGGCGGCTGTACCGCGACGACACCCCGGCCAACGGGCACTGGCCGGGACCGTTCGCCGGCCGCGGCGTCGTGCCGGGCGAGGGCAGCGCGTGCCTGATTCTCGAGCGCGCGCCGGACGCGTACGCCCGGCACGCGAACGTCCTGGCGGAAATCTCAGGCGTTGCGACCGCCTTCGATCCGTGCGTGTTCGCGACGCATGAGGCGCATGCCGAGCCCATGATCGCCGTCATCAGAGACGCGCTCGAGGCGAGCGGTATCACACCCGATCAAGTGGATTGTGTCATCAGCGGTGCGCAAGGACATCCCGCCGCAGACGAGGCGGAAGCGGAGGCGCTCGCGCGGGTCTTCGCCGGCCGGCGCGTGCCGGTGGTGGCGATCTGTTCGCAGCTTGGAGACACGCACGGCGCGATGGGCGCCTTTCAGGCGGCCGCGGCCGTGCTCACGATACAGCATCGCGGTCTCGCCGGCCGCGCGCCGCAGCCGCACGCCGTGCTCGATCTGGTGCACGGCTCCCGGCCGGCGAACCCTCGCGCGTGCCTGTTGACGTCGTTCGGATCGCTCGGGGAACGGATCGCGATGGTCGTGAAAGCCGCGGGGCCCGTCATTTCGTAAAAGGAGGCACGTGATGGTCAGTGCGATGCGGTCGTCCTCGACGTGGGTGCTGCTGCTGCTGCTCCTCTCGCCCTCTACCGGCTTCGGCGAGGACCGCCGCGCGGCCGCGCCGGACGCGGTGCAGGCGTTGAAAATGGTGATGAGCGAATTCACTACCGCCTACGAGACCCGGAATCTCGACGGGCTGATGAAGACCCTCGCCGACTCCGACGACCTGTCGCTGTTTCTGCCCAACCCGTTCGCGCCCCTGCTGATCGAGGGGCGATCGGGCGCACAGGCGCTCATCGGGACGTTCTTCGAATCGCTGCCGGCGACCGCCGTGGTCAGGATGACCACGCACGAGGACGTCTACCAGGTGTACGGCGACCTCGCCGTCAACTACAACTACACCAACATCTATCTGTACGTCGGCGGCACGTCCCAGAAATTCATCGCGCGGACGACGAACATATTCCGGAGGTCGGATGGCCACTGGAAAATCGTGCATATCCACGGCTCACCGCTGCCCAGGGAATCGGCCTATCTGACGCACAGCCCCAAGTAGGTCCTCGCGCCGGGCCCCGACGCACGGGGACATTCGCCAACGATCGGTCACTTCAGGGAGAACGCTCATGCTTCGCCTGCTTGTTCTCACGCTCGCCACGCTCTGCCTCAGCGCGCCGGCCCTGGCCCAGAAGGAAGAGCCCCTCGAGGGGATTCCGCTCGATCAGTACGTCCGCACCTGGCCCGGGCTGAAGGACTGTGTGACGCTCGTGCCGGGGGATCGGCTGTCGGCCCGGCGGTGTGTCGACGACCTCATTCACAACGGCATCTCGACGGCCGGCGCCGCGAACCTGAAGGCGCAGCTGCTCCGCGAGCAAGACGATCTCGACAGCGCCGCCGCCGCCATCGGCCAGGCCATCCGGCTCGAGGCGAACCAGGATCTGCATTACCTGCAGAGCGGTCAGATCGTCCTGAGCAAAGTGCGCAAGACGTCGAATCCGTTGACGAAGTGGCGGCTCGCCAGCGAGGCGTCCACGGTGTTCGAAAAGGCCTTCGCGATCAACCCGCGGGGGTATCCGTATCGGCGCCATCTCGTCATCAGCAAGCTGCAGGCTCCGGCGCTGGCGGGCGGCGACAAGCAGGGCGCGCTGACGATGGCGAACGAGGGCATCGCGCTCGGTTCGGCCGAATGCTACATGCTTCGTGGCTACGCGAACTTCGTGCTCGAGAAGTATGCCGAAGGCGTGGCTGATTTCGACAAGGCGCTCGCCGCAGGAGTCTTCGACCATACGCTGTTCCTGAGGGCGGGCAAAACGGCGCTCGAGGCGAACGACGTGACGCGCGCCGAGAACTACTACCGGTACGTCGTGGCGAAGAAGCCCGAGAGCGCGAAGTCGCATTTCTTCCTGGCCAGCTACTACGTGAGGCGAGGAGACACGCAGAAGGCGTCGTCGGCGCTCGAAGCGGTCCTGCAGATCGACCCGGACTACCCGCAGGCGGCGGACCAACTCGCCCAGCTCCGCAAGGGACGGTAAACCCGTGAGTGCCACGTACCTACAGCCACGGTACCTGCCGATCAATGCCAACCCGGCGCTCGCCCGGGACCAGGAATTCCTCCGCCTGTACTACAAGTCGGTCCGGCACGGCTGGAACCTGGAGGAGATTGCCACCCGGGACTTCGCGTTCGATTTCACGCTGCCCTTCATGCCGGATCCGGTGACGTCGGCGGAGGCCAGGCAGAAGATCGATCCGTTCGTGCAGCTCAGGCTGAGCCAGATGCGCGGCAACGAGTACCTGAGCATCATCATCTTCATCGAAGACGTGATCGTCGATTTCCTGTGGAACTACGTCGGCCGCCACCGCTACGTGGCGCCGCACGAGACGCAGCAGGCGCTGACCAACTTCATCTGTGAAGAGATGAAGCACACGCTGCTCTTCCAGTCGTTCCGGCAGAAGTTCGAGCGCGACGTCGGCGTGTCGTGCCGGACGATCGAGCGGACGCCGGCCTTCTCGCGCTTCGTGCTCAAGTTCGACCCGCTGGGCGTCCTCCTGTTCATCCTCCACGGCGAGGTGATGACGTACATCAATTACCTGAGCTCGGTGAAGGACTGTCCGCAGCCGCTCGATCCGTTCTTCTCGATGCTGCTGAAGTACCACTGGATTGAAGAGGCCGGCCACGTCACGCTCGACGAGCTGCTCCTCGACGATCTGCTGCGGCCGTACGACGACAAGCGGATCGTCAAGTCCATCAGGGACTACTTCACCCTGATCGACTTCCTGTACGGCGCGCTCAGGCAGGTGAGCCGGTTCGACGTTCAGAACCTCTGCGCCATCGGCGCCGCGCACGATCCCGTCATGGACACCCGCCGCGAGCTGCTCGATCAGCAGCGGCGGTTCTACGTGCAGAGCTACCTGCTCGACGTCATGGAGTCGCCGCGCTTCCGCAAGTCCTTCGTCGGCCTGACCGATCGGGCCATCCCGATGCTCGACGAGAAGATCGCATTCCTGAAGCACGTGATTTCCTGAGAAAGGCCATCCCCCCATGGACCCCCGCATCGGACGCGCGATCGACTACATCCACCGGCACTTCCGCTCCAAGATCCGGCTCGGCCAGCTGGCGCGCGATTCGGGCGTGAGCACGCAGCACTTCGTGTATCTCTTCAAGAAGGAAAGCGGCGTGACCTTCAAGGCGTACCTGAAGCGGATCCGGATACGGAAGTCGCAGGAGCTGATGCTGGACCCGTACTTGAGCATCACGGAGGTGTGCCTCGACGTCGGCTACCAGGATCTCACCAACTTCGAACGCGATTTCAAGAAGCTCACCAGCGTGACCCCGCGGGACTATCGGCGGACGCTCGCACGTCCCTTCTCGGTCCCCCTCGCACCCGTCGCGGACCTGCAGGCCGTCGCGACCCGCGATTCAGAATAAACGCCGAGTATTTCAGCAGATGCGCCGAGCACCGCGCCTGCCGCGCGCCCTACACTTTCCCACACGACTCCTCGTCTCGGGGGGCGTTTGTCCAGGAACGCCAGCGCTCGCGCGGAACCCTCCGCCGGGCACATTCGAGGGTCGATGGACCAGGCCGGTCATGGCCCATCGATGTTCAGCAACTGCCGGCAGAAAATGAGGATGGACATGGATGTCAAGGCGTTCGCTCTGAACCTCGCGTCGGAAGAGGTCCTTGCCCCGCGGAACCTGTTCCGCTGGCTCGTCAACAAGGTCACCGGCGGCAGGACGCTCCCCTCCAACGTCTACGGGATCACCTCGCTCGACGCCGCCTGACGCCCGACCGGCAGCCGGGAGGCCGGGTGCAACCCGTACCGGCTTTCCGGCGCTCTTGCCCGTGCAACACGAGCGCTCCCTTGCGTGGCTCGTGCAACATGAGCGCTTCCTCGCGGCGGCTCGTGCAACACGAGCGCTCCCTTGCGGCGGCTCGTGCAACACGAGCGCTCTCTTGCGTGGCTCGTGCAACATTGTTTCACCTGCCCCCGCCCCCACCGATCCTCCAGGCCCTCGAATGATTGGTTTTTGCTGCGATGGACCGTCCGTCTTGACGGCTCGAGCCTTGCTGCTCTCTCAGGCGCTGGCCACCTGGTTCACATGGCCCGCTTCGAAAGGCGTGCGACATGAGCGATCCCTCGAGACTGGCGCGGGAAGTTGGCGCGTGGTGGGCGATTCAGACGAAGCCGCGGCAGGAGGCTCGCGCCGAGGCCAACCTGCGCACATCGGGCGTCATGACCTTCCTCCCACTCGCCCGGCACGTCTCGCCAGGACGATCGAAACGCGGGTGGACGGTCACCGTCGAACCGCTGTTCCCCCGCTATCTGTTCGCGAGGTGTGACGACCCTGGCATGACGCACCGCATCCGCTTCGCGAGGGGCGTCTCGAAGATCCTGGGAGTCGGCGATCGTCCGACGCCCGTGGACGAGTCGATCATCGCGGTGATCCAGCGGCGCGTCGGCGACGATGGCTGCGTGCGGCTCGCGCCTGCACTGAAGCCGGGCGATCCGATCCGGATCGTCGCGGGACCACTCAAGGACTTCGTCGGCGTCTTCGAATCGTCGGTCGCGGGAGCCGACCGCGTGAGGTTGCTGCTCGCCGCGCTGCACGGCCAATGGCGCGTCGTCGTGGACGACGAGCTCGTCGAGGGGATGGCGCAGACTCCCGCGTTCGCCGAAGTGGCGTTCGAAGCCGGACGGCCGGGAACTACGACACCATTTCGGCATTCAGCCGTTTGAGGCGGCGCCACAGCGTCGTCCGGCTGATGCCGAGGGAGGTCGCCGCGTGCTGCTGGTTTCCGCTGTAGCGCACGAGCGCGAGTGCCACCTGCTCCAGTTCCCCGTCGAGCGGCGCCTCGCCGGCGCGATCGGCCGCCGGCCCGGCGAGCCGCACCGCCGGCGGCAAATCGCCCGGCGTCACGATCTCGCCGGCCGCCGCGATCGCCGCGCATTCGACCACGTTCTGCAGCTGGCGTACAGTTCCCCGGCCACGGGTACTGCAGGAGCACGGCGTGTGCGTCCGTCGAGAACGTCCGCGCGGCTTTGCGCAGCCTGGCCGCGCTGCGCGCGAGGTAGTGCGACGCGAGTGCCGGAATGTCGCCCGGGCGCTCGCGCAGCGGCGGCACGTGCAGGGCGATCACGTTGAGACGGTAGAAGAGATCCTCCCGGAAGCTCCCCTTCCTGACGTCATGCTCGAGGGAGCGGTTCGTTGCGGCGATGACCCGTACGTCAACATGGCGAACGGCCGTGTCGCCGACGCGCCGCATCTCACCGCTGTCGAGAAACCTCAACATCCGGACCTGGATCGGTGGCGGCATGTCGCCAATCTCATCCAGGAACAGGACGCCGCCATCCGCCTCCTCGACGAGTCCCGCCTTGTCCGCCACCGCGCCCGTGAACGCTCCACGGCGGTGCCCGAACAGCTCGCTCTCGGCGAGCGTGTCGGGGAGCGCCCCGCAGTTCACCGGGACGAACTTCGCACGGCGGCGACTGCTTCTCTGGAAGAGCTTGCGGGCGATCACTTCCTTGCCGGTCCCGGTTTCTCCGGTGACCAGCACGGCGCAGTCCGAGTCGGCCACCCGATCGACGCTCGACAGGAGCGCACGTGTGCGGGGGTCGACGGCGATGCATTCGCCGTCTCCACCTCGGGCCGGGAGGTCGCGACGAGCCCGAGGGAGGATGTCGGACGCCTGCTGGGCGTCCCGCACGAGATGGATCAACGGATCGGAGTCGGCTTGGTCTCTCAACATGATGGACACCTGATGCCCCCGCGGTTACCTCACTTCGGCAGACACCAGTAACCCGTGCGCAGCGGCGTCACGGCGCCGTCTGCGGTCACGACGGATCGCCGGCGGCTCATCTCCGCACGTCGGGTGCAGTAGGCCTTCACGTCGGCCGCCGCCTTCCGGGCGCACTCGACGTCAATCGACGGCCGATCGGCGGCGTAACGGACCGCGCGTTCGCCGAGCAGATGGCCCACGGCCGTGACTCGTACTCGGTCGTTCAGCCAGGTGTTGCCCGACTGCCGGAGCGTCCGCAGGAACAGGGCGCGGAAGTGATCCCTCCACCAGACGACCGCAGCGTGCCCCACACCCTTGCGGTGTCCGACCGCCTGTCCGACGCTGAAGAAGCAGTCATCCAGGATGTAGTTCACCGCGTCGTCGAGCGCGGCGTCGGTCGGCGCGGCCTGAGTCGGGAGCGGGGTTTCACAGAGCGGAACGAGATGTGGAACCTCGTCGACCGGCAGGACAGTGTGTGGTCGCATCGCTCAACCTCCTTGAGAGCCTGATTAACAGAGGAGGTAAACGCGTCGAATGGGCATTTCGTACACGTGCGGCGGAAATGATCCTGGCGAGACGGTCAGGCCAGCCTGACGTGGCCGGTCAGCGGCGGCGTCCTCTAACGTTCAAAGGCTTGGGAGAATCCGCCGGCCCGGCTCAGCCGTGAGGGGGCCAGCTCGTCCACGTCGACCGCCGGTCCGCTCCGACGATTGCTCGCGCGATGAATCTCGGAGGCGCGCGGCCTGTACGGCGACGGCGATTCGAGCAGACCCCGCCGGCTCGAACAGCGCGAAGTGCCATTCCGACGCGGTGTATCCGGCAGGCGGCTGGAAACTGACGGCGTGCTCGTCGTCCAGCCCGAACGACATCGAGTCCAGCGGCATCGTCAGACCGACGCCGACCGCTTTGACGAACGACTCCTTCAGCGTCCACAGCTCGAGGAACCGGAGCTTGTGGGCGTCGTCCCGGCAGCGCGCGAGCGACGCCACCTCGACCGTCGAGAAGTAGCGCCCGGCGATCGCGCCCGCGTCGACCAGCCTCGCGGCGCGCTCGACGTCGATGCCGACCGGCGCGCCGGCGGTAATCGCGCAGGCGACGAGCTGCCGCGTGTGCGACAGGTTGAACGAGAGCGTCGGGTCGCTCCCAAGGTACGGCTTCCCGGCGGCGTCGGCCTGGAAGTCCCACGCGCCCGGCTCGACGGGGCGATATGCCGAGAGACACCGCCGCAGCAGATCGTGGGCCAGCGTGAAGTCGCGCCGATCCTCCGCGAACACGAAACGGTCCGCGCGGAGGCGCTCGCCGGCCGACAGGGTCGCCCGCGCCGCCTCGACGGTCGCGGCGGTCGCCGGCTCGGTCCGCCGAAACCAGATGTGGACTTCGTCGCGGATCGAGAGCGGCGTGCATCGCGCGCGCATCGTACCCATCCGTGGCGTCCGGCTTTAGCCGGACGTCAGATCCTGGAGGGCTAGCCGGACCAGCTACGCAGGACCGGTACCCCGAAGCCGGACTACGGCGATTCGCTCAGCGCGCGCTTCCCGGCGGCGATGACTCGCAGGATCGCATCGGCGTCGAACACCGCGCCGCCCCAGGTCCCGCCGCTCGCGTCCTGCAGGGCGGCCCAGATGCGCGTGTCGTCGGGCAGCTCGGGATCCGGCGCCAGCTCGGGGTGGGGCGCACGCTCCGGCGAGGATGCGACCGGCGGCCTCCGGTCCAACAGTCCCGGCCGCGTCGCCGACGATGTTGATCGAGCCCGCCAATGTCTGGCGATCGACCACGATCTCGATCAGATCGCCGTCGCGGAGCCTGCCGATCGGGCCTCCGGCCAGCGCTTCGGGCGAGATGTGACCGACACACGCGCCGGTTGACACGCCGCTGAAACGCGCATCAGTGAGGAGCGCGACCTGCTTCCCGAACGGCAGGTATCGCAAGGCGCTCGTCACCTGATAGGTCTCTTCCATGCCCGCCCCCATCGGACCGCGTCCGACGAGGACCAGCACGTCGCCCGGGGCAATCCGGTTGGCCTTGATGGCGGCGATCGCCGCGGGCTCCGTGACGAAGATCTTCGCCGGACCCGTGTGGCGATAGACGCCGTCGGCGCCGATGACGCTCGGGTCGATCGCGGTGCTCTTGATGACGGCGCCCTCCGGCGCCAGATTGCCCTGCGGAAAGCAGACCGTCGGGCGTGAGCCCGTGCCGGCGCGCGTCATCCGGCGACATGATGACGTGGTCCGGGTCCACGTGGTCGCGCTCGCGCAGCTGACGTCGAAGCCCGGCGCGGCGGCTCGAAGACTCCCACGCGTTCAGTTGCTCGTCGAGTGTCCACCCGCCGACTGTCTGGACGCGCGTATCGAGAAGTCCGGCACGCCGCAGGTGCAGCATCACTTCCGGGACCGCGCCGGCCATGAACACCTGCACGGTCGGGTGATTGCGAGGGCCGTTCGGCAGCGCATCGACGAGCCGCGGCACTCCGCTGTTCACGGCCGCCCAGTCGCGCGAGTCGGGCCTGCGCAGGCCCGCCGCGTGAGCAATCGCCGGCAGATGCAGGATCAGGTTCGTCGATCCGCCGAACGCCGCGTGGACAACCATGGCGTTGCGAATCGCGGCGTCGGTCACGATATCGCGCATCGTGACCTGACGGCGCTCCATCTCCATCAGCGCCTTCGCGGACCGGCGCGCCATGTCGAGCCAGATGGGATGGCCCGAAGGGGCCAGCGCCGAGTGGCCGAGCGCCATCCCCAGCGCTTCACCCACGACCTGCGACGTCGCGGCAGTGCCGAGGAACTGACAGCCGCCGCCGGGCGACGCGCAGGCGCGGCAGCCGACATCGGCCGCCTCGGCCAGATCGATCTGGCCGTGGGCGAAGCGGACGCCGATCGACTGGACGCGGCCGGCGTCTTCGCCTTCGAACGGCAGCAGCGTCACGCCGCCTGGAACGAGGACGCACGACAGGTCGTGGCTGGCGGCGAGCGCCATCATCATCGCCGGCAGGCCCTTGTCGCACGTCGCGACGCCGAGGACGCCCCGCCGTGTCGGCAGCGATCGGATGAGCCGCCGGAAGATCGTCGCGGCGTCGTTCCGGAAAGGGAGACTGTCGAACATCGCGGTCGTCCCCTGCGATCGTCCGTCGCACGGGTCGGTGCACGCCGCCGCGAACGGGATCGCCCCCTCCTGCTTGAACGCCCGCGCGGCGGCCTCCATCAACAGGCCCACTTCCCAATGGCCGGTGTGATAGCCGAGGGCGATGGGGGTGCCGTCGGGCGCGCGGATGCCGCCGTGAGTCGAGAGGATCAGGAACTCCTTGCCGGTCAGCGCCGACGGGTCCCATCCCATCCCGGCGTTCTGGCTCCACCCGAACAGGTGCCCCGACGGGAGATCTCGAAGCATCTCGCTCGTCAGCGGCAGCGAGCCCGGGGGCCCCGCCGCGCGCGTTACGACATCCAGCAGGCCGGGCTCGTCGGAATCGAATGGGTTGGAGCTCATCCCGGTCATTCTCCCTCACGTGGCAACGGTCCGGCTGGAGCAAAAATGCTAGAATAATGAGTTGAACAACCCGCCGATCGACGAGCTCTTGATGAGAGCGGCGCTCGAGCAGGCGCTCGAGGCACAGCGGCACGGCGAAGTGCCGGTCGGTGCGGTGGTCGCGATCGACGGCGCCATCGTCGGCGTGGGATACAACCAGCCGATCGCGACGCACGACCCGACGGCGCACGCGGAAATCGTCGCGCTGCGCGACGCGGGGAGCCGGATCGGCAATTACCGGCTGACGGGCGCGACGCTCTATGTCACGATCGAGCCGTGCCAGATGTGCGTCGGAGCGATGATTCACGCACGCATCGCGCGCCTGGTGTACGGGACGCGCGAACCGAAGGCGGGCGCGATCGAGTCCGCCATGCGCGCCCACGAGCACCCGTCGCTGAATCATCGGATGGAGGCTGTGGGCGGCGTGCTCGAAGGCGAGTGCCGGGCCCTCGTGCAGGAGTTCTTTGAAGCGCGGCGCAAGTCGTCGCCGCGTACGTAGCGCAGGGCTCAGCCGGCGTACGTAGCGCAGGGCTTCAGCCCTGCATCAGTTTTCTAAGGAGAGGTACCGAAGTGGTCGTAACGGGGGCGCCTCGAAAGCGTCTTGCCGGGTAACCGGCACGGGGGTTCGAATCCCTCCCTCTCCGCCATCCTTCGCTCGCCGGGGCTCTTGAGCGAGCTTCGGTTGGCAAGCCAGCGAGCTCTACCCCGGCTCCTCCTTCACGCGCGGCCGGGGCACAACTCACTCACAAGCGGGCGTTCACCAGCCACTCGATCGCGTGATGCGCGCCGAGCAGGACGTCCGCCCTCAGCCACAACCCCGCGGCGGCTGACAGAACGATAGCCGCCCGGAAGGCGAGCGGGAGCAGAGGCGCCGCAGATCGGTCCTCCGGCCGGTTGAGGAGCCGGTGGACACGCCGCTCGACGCATTCCCCGCTGTGGAACGCGAGCGCTGGAACCGCGGGAACGGCCTGTATTCCCGTCATCTTCGCCACGCGGATCAGCGCGGATGCCAGGCTGAGGCGTGCCAGCGGGTCATCGACAGTGGCCATGTCGTCGGCGGCCTCTTCGGCCGCTTCATGCCACGCGCGCTCAATGTCCGGTCGCACGAGATTCAGGACGTCCGGCAACCCACTCAGCAGCAGCCGCACGACGTTGTCCCGCCGGCGGGCGTGAGCGAGCTCGTGCTTCGCGATCACCTGCAGCTCATCACCGGGGACTTGTTCGAGAACGCGCCGGGCAACCAGAAGGCAGGGCCGCCAGATGCCGGCCAATGCCACCAGCGGGAGGGTGGTGTCCAGTTGCCACGCCGGCAGCGGCACGTCCGGCATGGCGACCCTCGTGGCCGTGCGCTCCACCATCCGAAGGAATCGATACGTCGTCCGGCAGCGACCGATCAGCCGCCACAGACCGGAGACTACGAGAGCGGCCCCGACGGCCGCGCCGCCGAGCAGGATCCATCCGGGCGACTCGAGCGTGTTCCGAGGTTCGTGCCGCAGGAACGCAAGCAGGCTGACGACACACGCGAGCAGGCCGAAGACCAACGGCGCCAGGCGGAGCTCGACGAGCCGTCTCGCGCGCGCCCTGGCAGGCAGCCGGCGGAATGCCGCGTCCAGCCTGCGCCAGGACAAACCGATGCCGACCGCCGTCGCGGTGCTCACCGCGGCGAACGTGACGAGCGTCACGAGAACGATCAATGCCTGGTAGCGCATCCGCGGCTAAGCCGAGTCAGTCGGTGACGTCTATAGCCTGCCACATCGCGTGAACTACGACCATTGGTAGTAGAGACCGTGTCACAGCGATCCCAGCAGGTACATCGCCCCCGTCGGTTGAGGGACGCCGCCCTCCGGCTCGATGGTCAAGGCGATGGCGTCGGGCTGACCGGCCGTGATTTGCGAGACGTCGCGCAGCCGGCCCGCGTTGTCGGGACTCATCACCCCGACACTGACTTTCACCGTGCCGGTCACGACCCACAGCTGATAGACGCGGCCGGCCGGCAACGACGGAAGATTGGCCGCCGTGAACACCAGCCCGCGCGACGGGCTGTAGAACGCCCGGCCGGTCGCCTGCGGCGCAGCCGCCTGACCGGCGAGCTCGACGCGGACGACATCCGGCGCGCCCAGCACCTCTGCCGTCCGCCACGCATCGTCCGTGATCCCGCGCCGCAGCTCCACGACCTGCGTCTGAAGCGCCGCGAGCTGCGCTCGTGCGGATTCCAGGGCCGCGTCGGTCTCGCGCAGCCTCGTCTGCAGCGTCCATGCATACAGCCCGAGCGCGACGGCCGCGAGCGACGCCGCCAGCAATAGCCACGGTCCGCGCAGAGACCCGGACGCGGGGCCCTCGAGGCGCGCGTCATTTTTTGTAGAAGCGTTCGTAGAGGCTTTCGTAGAGGCGACCGCAGCCTTCAGCACCCGGTCGCGCAACCCTGCCGGCGGCTCCTGCTGATCGACCGCGCGTCCGAGTCCTTCCGCGACCAGGGCCGCACCGCGGACCTCGAGCCGGCACGCCACGCACGCGGCGAGGTGCGCCTCGAACGCCCAGCGATCGTCCTCGCGCAAGGCGCCGAGCGCGTACGGTCCCGCGAGCTCGCCGAGGCGATCGTGGTCTGTCATCGGTCTCCACCGGCCTGCAGCGCGGCGCGGAGCTTCTGCAGCGCCGATCGCATCCGCGTCTTGACGGTGCCGAGCGGCTCCTGCAGCTTCTCCGCGATGTCCGTCTGGGTCAGCCCCTCGTAGTATGCCAGCTCGATCGTCCGGCGCTGCGCCTCCGGCAAATCGCCGAGCGCCTGACGCAGCCGCGCGGCCGACTCCGCCGAGATCGCTTCGGCTTCCATTCCCGGTCCCGCATCCGGCACGTCCGGCAGCGACGTGTCGGACGCGTTCGACGTCGCCGGACGCGCCGCCCGCGCGCGGACGCGATCGATGGCGCGCGCCCGGGTCATCATCAACAGCCAGCCGGTCACGGTGGCGCGGCCCTGATCGTACCGCGACGCCTGTTGCCACGCCTGGGTGAACACCTCCTGGACGACGTCCTCGGCATCGGCGCGGTCGGTGACGATGCGGCAGGCGAGCGAGTAGACCCCTCGGCCGTGCCGATCGTACAACGCGGCCAGGGCGGACGGGTCGCCTCCGGCCACGCGATTCAGGATCGCGCGGTCCGCGGCGTGTGGTTCGCCGCCGGCCACTTCCAGCCCGGTCATGCCCATCCCTTGTCGCGTGTCGCCCCTCAGTTCTCTCTACGTGCCGGGGCCGGGTTTTGGATGTGGGCCGCTCCTGCGCTCGCGTAGGGGCCGCGGCTCACTTCGCTCCCGCGGTAGGGGCGCGCGCACACTTCGCTCTCGCGCGTAGGGGCCGCCTCGCTGACGCTCGGCGGTAAGGGCCGCTCGCTTCGCTCGCGGTAGGAGCGGCAATCCGCCTTGCGGGACCCCTCCGTAGAGCGGTTGAGCGCCGCGAATGGCGCAGGAGGTTCACATGCATCGAAGCGTCATGAGCGGGGTCCTGGCGGCGGCGGTTTGCGTAGCGGCGCTCGGAACGGCACAGGCACAGGAGAAGACGGTGATGGTCGGCGGCGCGGCCATGTATCCCTCGAAGGACATCGTCGCGAATGCGATGAACTCGAAGGACCACACCACGCTCGTCGCGGCCGTCAAGGCGGCCGGGCTCGTCGGGACGCTGCAGGGGACAGGCCCCTTCACGGTCTTCGCGCCCACCAACGCGGCGTTCGGCAAGCTGCCGGCCGGCACGGTCGACACGCTCCTCAAACCGGAGAGCGCCGGCATGCTCAAAGCCGTCCTCACGTATCACGTCGTCGCCGGGCGGCACGACTCGAAGGAGCTGATGGCCTGGGCGAAGAAGGGCGGCGGCAAGACCGAGCTCGACACCGTCAGCGGCGACAAGCTCTGGATCGTCCTGGACAAGGGGTACGCTGTGGCTGCGCGACGGGAAGGGCATGAATGCCGCCATCACGACGGCCGACGTCTACCAGTCGAACGGCGTCATCCACGTGATCGATACGGTCGTGATGGCGAAGTAGGGCGTCGACGGGCGGAGACGCGGCCGGCGCCGCGCTCTCCGCTCGTCGCGATCATCGATCCAGCGCGTCCCGCACCTGCCGCTCCAGCTCCTCCGCCGTGAATGGCTTGTGGACGAATGGGAGGCCAGCGATCGAATCCGAGCTTGTGCACCGTGGATTGAAGCGTGTAGCCGGACATGTACAGCACCTTCAGCCCCGGCGCTCGAGCTTCCAGCCGGCTGAGCAGCTCCGGACCGCCACGGCCGGGCATAATCACGTCGGTGACAACCAGATCGATCGAGCCCGCGTGGTCTGCGAAGACTCGCTCGGCGTCGACTCCGTTCGCGGCCTCCAACACGCGATAGCCGGCCATTTCGAGGATGCGCGTCGCCAGCCGGCGCAGCGCGTCCTCGTCCTCGACGAGGAGGACGGTCTCCGACGGGATCTTGACCGGTGCGGTGATGCCTCGGCCGGGCGCCTTCACCGCGACGTCACGGGTCGAGCGCGGCAGGTAGACTTTGAACGTCGTCCCGCGGCCGGGCTCGCTGTACACCCAGATGTACCCCTTGCTCTGCTTGACGATGCCGTAAGTCGTCGACAGGCCGAGGCCGGTGCCCGATCCGATTTCCTTGGTCGTGAAGAACGGCTCGAACAGGCGCCGCTGGGTCTCCTTGGTCATCCCGGTGCCGGTGTCGGTGATGGCGAGCATCACATACTGGCCGGGCACGACCGGCTCGTCGTGGAAGGAGGAGCTCTCGAGCTCGACGTCCGCCGTTTCGATCGTCACGCTCCCGCCATCGGGCATCGCGTCTCTCGCGTTGACCACGAGGTTCATCACGACCTGCTCCAGCTGACCGCGAATCCGCGAGCGCGAGCGAGAGCTGGGCGGCAGGGCCAGCGCGATCTCGATGTGCTCGCCGATCAACCTGCGGAGCATGCCGGTCATGTCTCTGATCAGCGCGTTCACGTCGAGAGGCACGGCGTGCAGCACCTGCTGGCGGCTGAACGCGAGCAGCTGCTTGGTCAGCCCCGCGGCGCGCTCCGCCGCCTTGATGATCTCCGCGAGGTCCTGCGCGTGTTTCTCCGGCACGTCTGCGGTCACGATCTCGGCGAACCCGAGAATGACCGTCAGGAGGTTGTTGAAATCGTGGGCGACGCCCGAAGACAATCGCCCGATCGCGTCCATCTTGTTCGCCTGCCGGACCTGTGCTTCGAGCGTCCTCCGTTCCGTGATGTCCTCGATGACCGAGATGACGTGCTGGGACAGCCCCGCGGCGTCGCGATGGACGGACATGTTGACCCTGGCCCAGACGAAGCTGCCGTCCGCCCGGCGATATCGCTTCTCGTCGATGACGTACCGGTCCAGCGCGCCGGCAGCCATCTGACGGAACGATTCGACCTCACCATCGACGTCTTCCGACTGCACGAGCTCCCGGGCGGCAGGACTCTGCAACTCCGCGCGCGAGCGCCCCAGGAAGTCGCAGAGGCGCTGATTGACACGCAGCCAGCGCCCGTCCAGGGCGACGTGCACGATCCCGACCGGCGCGGCGTCGAAGGTCGACCGGTAGAGCCGCTCGCTCTCGACCAGGTCGGCCGTCCGGGAGCCCACCTCGCTTTCGAGCATCTGGCTGTATTTGTCGTGATAGTCGCCGTAGGCCTTGAGGCGCAGCAGGTTTCTGACCCGCACGCACAGCTCGGCGCGATTCACGGGCTTGGTGAGAAAGTCCTCGGCTCCCGCGGTCAGCCCGAGCATCCTCGCGGTGCGATCGTCCGCCGCGGTGAGCATGATGACGGGAATGTTCTTGGTGGCGAGGTTGCCCTTGATCTTGGCCGTCACCTCGAATCCGTCCATGCCCGGCATCATGATGTCGAGCAGGATGAGGTCGGGCGGCTGCAGCGCGATCATGGCCAGCGCTTCTTCGCCGCTGACGGCCGTCTGCAGGTGAAAGCCCTCCGGCGAGAGCATGACTTCCAGCAGCTCCCTGTTGTGACGTTCGTCGTCCACAATCAGGATGCGTGCGGGGCTGACGGTGCGTTCCGGGCTCAGAAAGCGCGCGGTGGGTTCAGCGATGACGTCCGGTGTGACATCAGCCGCGTGACCAGGCCGTTTGCGGTCCACGGGCATGTTTCTCGATTCCCTCTGTTCCAATCCCGAGCCGCCGGGCGTGCCGTCAACGGAAGGTCGAATGAAAGTGACACCCTGGGGCGGGCCGGTCAGGGTGGCCGGCCGTATGGACATTCCTCCTGTAAGGATACCAATAAGAGAACTCGGCGGCTGTTCGGTTTTGGACAGGGTTGTCCGTTACGGCCCAGGCAGGGTTCCTTTTTCTGGTAGCCCGCCGTGGAGTAGCGCAGCGCCTCAGGCCTGCCAGGCAGCGCGGTTAGTGCGCGACGCGACGACCTTCAACACAACTGAGACTCGAGCGTTTGAGGCGTGGAAGGTGTACGGGTACGCGTCGTGCTAGACGTGAACTCTTGTGTCTGTATCGATCAGCTGCCCTCAGCTCGGCGATGCCGTCGTCCGCTCTCAGCTGGCGCGTGCGGTAGAGGACGTCATCAGGCGCTGGCGCCCGTCGTTCGAGAACTGGCGGTTGTCGCTCTTCAAATCACAGTCCGGCGGCGGATGGGACCTGGCCATCTCCGGCCCGCGCTTCCGCAAGGTGTTCAGCCTCCATGGACCGGTCGACGATCTGCCCGGGCTCGTGGCCGCCTATATCGACGCCATTCTCTCGCAGAAGAAACCCTGACTGTTGCAATTCCGTCCCGCTCGGCGGTTTCACTGCGAGCGGACGACGACGAGCGTGGTGACCAGTCCGGGCTGGCCGTTGACGCTGATCTCGATCTCGTAGCGGCCGAACCGCTCGATGACCAGATCCTGCAGATCGAGCGACATCTCCACCGACCCGGCGTCGCCGATGGCCAGCGGCGGCGGGTCCGGCGTTTCGGTCACGTTCCCCTGCGGTGAAAAGATGCGGACCGCAAAGGGCACCTCTTCTCCCGGGTTGCCGCGGAACTTCAGGTTGAGCCAACCGTGCCGCAGCGGCTGAGGCAGATCGTCGAAGGCGATCGCGTCGAAGATCCCGATCATGCCCAGGCGGTGCTGGGCGTCGCGGAACGGATGCTCGCAGAGAATCGCCCATTCGCACTCGGCCATCCGGGAAGAATAACCCACCCCCGCCGCGCGAAAGGCCGGCCGGCGTCGTTTCGTGAAGGGCCCGGCCAGCGCGGCCGTTTCATCCGGGCGTGCGGTCGGGCTTGCGTCGGCCGGGCCGCGTCCATAAGCTGGAGCGATGGGTGTTGCCGAGTGGATGCGCGTGATCGATACGGTCAGCGGCCTGGCGCAGATGGGGGCGAAGCTGCGGCCGAGAGCCGCGCCGGACAGTGACGTGCCGGCGACGCAGGAACCGGGAGCGGGCAGGCTCGAGACCCACCTCGCCGGCGTCGTGGTCGCGGCGTTGAAGGAAGCGTTCGACCGCGATCGCACGCGCATGGACCTCGAACGCGCGCAGATCGAGTCCGAACGGCGGCGCGCCGAAGAAGCGCTCGCGGCGGAAGTGCGGCGGCAGGCCACGGAACGGGCGCTCGGCCAGCTGCGGCTCGTCGCGGTCATGGCCATCACGGCGTGGATGCTGTCGGCCGCGCTCGCCTCGTGGCTGCCCGGGATGCGCGCGGGGATCCCGCGTGCCCTGCTCGGCACGGGCTGGGCGCTGGCGTTCGCCGCCCTCGGCTGCACGTTTGCCAGCTGGCAGCAGATATCCGCGTGGACCATCCGAACCGCCGGGGCGACGTCCGGCAGCGATTCGCCAACGAGCGCGGCCGCGTCCGCCGCGCCGTGGACGCTGCTGCTCGCGCTCGCGGCCATCGGCGGGAGCCTGCTGGCCGCGCTCTGAAGGATGGCGCCCGGAGCGATTTCGTCCGACAATCAGGAAGCGACACCGGCACTCAGCTCATGATCATCATTGTCTACGGCGCCGACTGGTGCGAGGACACGCGACGTTCGCTCCGGCATCTCCGGAGGCTCGGCGTCCCGCATCGATACGTGAACATCGACGAGGACCTCCAGGCCCTTCACCGCGCGATGGCGCTCAACGGCGGGAATCGCCGGACGCCGACGATCGATCTCGGTCTCGGCGGACCGCCGCTCGTCGAACCGGACAACGACTCGCTGACCGGCGCGCTCGTCGAAGTCGACATGCTCTCGCAGGCCGCCGTGTTCGAGCGTCTCGACGTCCAGAACGTCGGCGACTTCGAGCGGGCGCTGAGGACGACGGCCGGAGCGGCGGCGTGGCTGGCGGCCAGCCTGGCTCCGCGTCCCGCGCGGTGGCCCGTGCGGATGGCGGGGGGCGCGCTGATGCTGTCCGGGGTGATCGGGTGGTGCCCTGTGTATCACGCGACCGGCGCCTCTTCGATCGACGGCCCGGGGGATCGTCCGGACGAGGCGCGACGCCCCGGCTGGTTGACTCCCGTTCGACGCCTTCGATCGGGGGCGGCCTCCCCGCGCGCCGGCGCCGCCGATCCGTCCGTTCGTCGCGGCGACGCGAGCGCGAAGGCGTCCGGATGAGACGTGACGCGATGCTCAAGGCGCTGGCCGAAGCGCGCCACGCCGATCCGTTCAGCGTGCTGGGGCCGCACGTCGAACCCGGCGGCGTCGTGATTCGCGCGTGCATCCCGCCGGCCGAGCGCGTCACCATCACACGTCCCGGGTCGCCTCCCGTCGACATGACGCGGCGGCACGCGTCGGGAATCTTCGAGGCCACGCTGCCGGAGGCCAGGGAGATCCCCGACTATCGGCTGCAGGTGGCGTTTCCCGGCAGCGTGAACGTCGAAGTGGACGATCCGTACCGCTACGGACGCGTGCTCTCCGACGTCGACCTCTACCTGTTCGGCGAAGGCAAACACACCCGCCTCTACGACAAGCTCGGCGCGCACCCGATGACGATCGGCACGGCGGCCGGCGTGCATTTCGCGGTCTGGGCCCCCAACGCGTATCGCGTCAGCGTGGTCGGCGACTTCAACAGCTGGGACGGCCGCCGGCATCCCATGCGGGTGCTCGGGGTCAGCGGCGTCTGGGAGATCTTCGTCCCCGGCGCCCACATCGGCCATCGCTACAAGTTCGAGATCCTCTCGCGCTACGGCGAGGTGCTGCTCAAGTCGGATCCCTTCGGGTTCGAGTTCGAGCCCCCGCCGCTCACCGCGTCGATCGTCAGCGTGCCGCGGTACGAGTGGGCCGACGACGCGTGGATGCAATCGCGGGAGCGCCAGGCGTCGTGGTTCAAGCGGCCGCTGGCAGTGTACGAGGTGCATCTCGGATCGTGGGGGCGCGTGCCCGAGCACGGCAGCCGCTACCTGACGTACGGCGAGCTGGCGGCCCGCCTCATCCCATACGTGAAGGAGATGGGCTACACGCACATCGAGCTGCTGCCGGTGATGGAGCATCCCTTTTCCGGATCGTGGGGCTACCAGGTCATCGGGTTCTTCGCGCCCACGAGCCGCTTCGGCCCGCCGGCCGAGTTCAAGGCGTTCGTCGACGCGTGCCATGCGGCGGACATCGGGGTCATCCTCGACTGGGTCCCCGGGCATTTCCCGAAGGACGCGCACGGTCTCGCCTCCTTCGACGGCACCTCGCTCTTCGAGCACGCGGATCCACGGCAGGGGGAGCATCGCGACTGGGGCACGCTCATCTTCAACTACGGGCGCAACGAAGTTCGCAACTTCCTCCTGTCGAACGCGCTGTTCTGGCTGCACGAGTACCACGCCGACGGGCTCCGGGTCGACGCGGTCGCGTCGATGTTGTATCTCGACTACTCGCGGCAACCGGGGCAGTGGGTGCCGAACCGCTTCGGCGGCCGGGAGAATCTCGACGCCATCGACTTCGTGCGGCAGCTCAACACGCTGACGCACGCCGAGCAGCCGGGGTCCATCACCATCGCCGAAGAGTCCACCTCGTGGCCGTCGGTCAGCCGGCCGACGTACGTGGGCGGCCTCGGGTTCACGTACAAGTGGAACATGGGGTGGATGAACGACATCCTCGAGTACATCGGCAAGGACCCGGTCCATCGCCGCTGGGATCACCGCCACCTGACGTTCTCCCTCCTCTATGCCTTCACCGAGAACTTCATCCTGCCGTTCTCGCACGACGAGGTGGTGCACGGGAAGGGATCGATGTTCGGCAAGATCCCGGGCGACGACTGGCAGAAGGCGGCCACGCTGCGCGCGCTCTACGGCTTCATGTACGCGCACCCGGGGAAGAAGCTCATGTTCATGGGGTGCGAGTTCGGCCAGCGCGCCGAATGGCACCACGACCACAGCCTCGACTGGCATCTGCTGGACGAGCCCCTGCACCGTGGGCTGCGCCGGTTCGTCCAGGATCTGAACCGTGTCTACGCGTCGGAGCCCGCGCTGCACGAGATCGATTTCGACCCGGCCGGCTTTCAGTGGATCGACTGCAACGACAACGAGAACAGCGTCGCCTCGTTCATCCGCCGCGCGACGCGCCCCCGGGAACTTCGTGGTCGCCATCGTGAACTTCACGCCGGTGCCGCGCGACGGCTACCGTATCGGCGTGCCGGCCGCGGGTCCCTACGTGGAGCTCGTCAACAGTGACAGCCACGTCTACGGCGGCAGCAATCTCGGCAACTCCGGCGCCGTCTTCAGCGAGCCCATTGCCTCGCACGGCCACGCCGATTCACTCCGGCTCTCGCTTCCCCCGCTCGGGTTCCTCATGCTCAAGCCCGGGAATCCCTAATCCCTAATCCCTAATCCCGAATCGCTGAATCCCGAATCCCTGATCGCGAATCCCGATGGGCCGCTTCGGCGGGCCGAATTCCGCAGCTCGTCACCGCAACGCTGCAGTGAAGCGGAACGCGCTGTCGTTGACGCCGCTCGAGACGATGCGACGACCGGAGTGTTCGAGCGTCAACGGATGGATCGGCATCGGCAGTGCGTGGACGCGACGGTGGTCACGACGGTCCTTTCTACATCCCTGCAGACGCGGAAACCACCGCCGTCGGCACACCGTTGATATCGCTCGTGATCGCGGCAGTCTCGCGACGGAAACACGGGCGCGGAGATCGCGTCGGAGCTCGGCGGCGGACCCGTCGATCGAGCACCGGAATTACGAGGCGGCTCGATGTGCGGGCCGGCGCGACGAGCCTGATGGCGGGAGCCGCGAAAGAGGCGCAGGGCGAGGATGAGATCTGCATTTCCGGTCGTTGAGCAAGAGTCCGCGATCGAGCTCGCGCGTCGCTTCCGGGCGACGAGCTGAGCGGGCATCGCGCGCCAGTCCCGCTCAGATCGGTCGTCACCGGAAGCGGCCGCCAGCGGATCTCAGAGCGCTGCCTCGTGTTCATCGCTGCCGATCAGGCGCCGGTCTTCGACCCGCGACAGCCCTCACGGCTCGGCGTCGACTCGACGGGCCCGGCGCCAAGCCGCGACGGATCGGCTGCGTCCCGTGGTCGCGGCACGCGACTGAGGCAGCGGGCCGAGCATCTCAGCGGCCCGCGGCATGCGCCGGCGATCTCGGCGTCGGCGAGGCGGACGCTGGCGCGGCGGTCGTCGATGAAGGGCGGGTCCAGGATCTTCCGATGCGCGATCAGCGCGTGACCGCGGCGCGATCCTCAGACTCCGTCGTGCAGCGGCAGTCACGCGCGCGCGGACTCGGCCTCGCGTCGGTCGCGCGCGAGCAACGCGCGGAAGCGGTCGCTGCATGGCTTCGGAGCGCGGATTCAGGGATTCAAGGATTCAAGGATTAGGGATTAGGGATTAGGGATTAGGGATTCACTCACCGGTCCCACCCGTCCCACCCGAGCTTGTACTTCTTGCGCAGGTCGCGCCGGACGCCGGGATAGACGGCCGCGGCGCGCGCCGTTTCGTCGGCCGACGACATCGAGGCGCGCAGGCCGTTGGCGTGCTGCGTGATCTCGTTGAGCCACTGCGTGCACTGCGCATCGCGGGGATCGATGGCGGGCTTCCTGTCCCAGATCGCAAACCACTCGCGATCGCCGCCCGTGAACGTCCCGGCCGGGCGGCACGACGTCCGGAACCGGCCCCAGTACTCGTCGATCGAGTCGGCGCGGTTGGCGAGCGATTTCATCGTGCGATCGTAGAAGGCGGACCCCTGATCCCTGTCGGTGTCGCTTTGCGACCGGTTCGGGGCGAACGATCCGGCCAGCGGGCCCGGCGCCGCGGATGAACCCGCCGGCGCGCCGATGAGCTCCGCCGGACGTCCCTCGAGCAGCGCCCTGGCATGATCGATGGCGACCGCGAATCCCAGCGATTCGGAATTCATCGAGGCTTTGAGCGTGGTGATGCCGATCACCCGGCCGGATCGATCGATCAGGGGACCGCCGCTGTTGCCGGGATTGATGGCCGCGTCGGTCTGGATCAACATGACGCCATTGGCGTTTCGCACCGCGCTGACGATGCCGCGCGTGACCGTGTTCTGCAGCACGCCGAGCGCCGATCCAATCGCGATCACTTCCTGTCCGGCACGGGCGGACGACCACGAGCCCATCGGCACCACGCTCTGACGGGGCTGCGGCGCGTTCGGGCTGACGATCGCGATGTCCACGACCGGCGAGGTCCGCAGCACGCGCGCGGGCATCGAGGTCCCGTCCGAGAGCTTCACCGTCACGAAGCCGTTGTTCTCGACCACGTGCGCGTTGGTCACGATGAGCTCGGGGCTGACGAAAAACCCGGTCCCGCGGCTGGTGCCGGCTTCAATCGACACGACCGCCGCCGCGGCGTTCCCGACAATCTCCTCGAATGAGGAGTTGGCCGGGGGCAGCGTCGCCGCCGGAACCGGCAGCGGCATGGTGATGACGCGGCGGGTTACGGGCACGGCAGCGGGCTCCGCGACCGGATCGGCGGCCGGCGCTGACGCCGGCTGAGCCGGCATCTGACCGGCGACCGCCAGCTCGGTGAGCTCCTCCTTCGGCGTCGATCGCACCAGATAAACCGTGACAGCCACCACGATCAGCACGATGATCACCGTCGGACCGATCCAGGCACGTTCCGAGGGCTCTTCGGGCTCGACGGCCGAGACGGCCCCGACGCCGGCCGACGAGAAGTCGTAGCCGCAGCGGCACTGTCCGACGCGCGGGGGCACGCGGCGATCGCAGGCCGGACAGACCCGTGGCGATCCGGAGTCCGGTTGTTCAGGCATTATTGGGACTTACAGCTGGGGGACCTTGATCGTGCGCTGTTTGACCCCTTCCTGTCAACCGTGGCGGATTTTTTCCGCTCTCTTTAGCGCTCCATGGACTCCAACCTCTTCCACTCGTCGTCGCTGACAGGCATGACCGACAGGCGCGGGATCCTGGTCAAGGGAAAGGCGGCAAACGACTTGTCGGCCTTGACCGCAGCCAGGGTCACCGGCCGCTTCAACTTTCGGACGGGCAGGATATCGACGGCGTAGAGCTTACCGCTGGGGTCGGCGGGATCGGGATAGGCAGGAGCGGCGGCCTTTGCGATGCCGACAACCGCCTTCTCGTCTCCCGTATGATAGAAAAAGATGAGGTCGCCCTTCGCCACCGCGCGCAGGTGCTTCTGGGCGACGGGGTTTCTCACGCCGGTCCAGGACGTCTTGCCGTCTCGCGCCAGGTCGTCGTAGCTGTAGTTCGCGGGTTCTTCCTTGAAGAGCCAGTTCATTCCGGCATCCTATGTCACACGAGCCTGATATCGCCACCGGGTTCCTGAACCGTGTGGCGAGGCCCCGCAGCGAACGGCACATGCGCCTGCTGTTCGACAACGACCTCGCGGGCATCTTCCGGACTTCGTGGGAGGGCGTCATCCTCGACTGCAACGACGCGTTCGCGCACATGCTCGGCGTGCAGTCTGCTGGAGAGCTGATCGGCCGGAGCATCCTCGATTTCCACGACGATGCCGATGCACGCGCCAGCGTGCTCGCCGAGCTCGAACACGAGACGACGACGCACCTGGTGCGCGAGGCCTGCCTGCGGCGGGCAGACGGATCCGTCATCTGGGTCCTCGCCAGCGCGGGGCGGGTGTCGGACGACACCGCAGCTCCCGAGATCGCGGGGACCGTGATCGACATCACCGCACGCAAGCACGCGGCGGATGCGCTGCTCGAAAGCGAAGCGCGATTCCGGTCCGTCGTGAACATGGCCGGGTCGGCGATCGTGTGCCTCGATCTCGAGCACCGGATCACCGAGTTCAACGCGGCCGCCGAGCGGGTGTTCGGAAGGCGGCGCGCCGACGTGCTCGGGAAGGACTACCCGATGCTGCTGCCGGCGGCGGTGCGCGACAAGGTCCGCTCCGATTTCCGGCGGGTGGCGGCCGGCGACGCCATTGCGGATTTCGAGAACGTCGTCGTTCGTCCGGACGGCGAGTTCACTGTCCTGCTGTGGAACATCCAGCCGCTTGCCGACAGCGACGGGGGCCGCCGCGGCGTCGTCGCCGTCGGGCAGGACATCACCGAGCGGCAGCGCGTGGAGGAATCGCTGCTCCGGCAGACGCGATACCTGCGGGCGCTGACCGACACGGATCGCGCCATCCTCGCGCTGCAGAAGCCGGAGACGATCGCGGCGGCGGTGTTGCGGCACATCGAGGATCTGCTGCCGTGCCGGGGCTCTGCGGTGATCGCCTACGACTTCGAGGCCGGCGAGGCACGGCTCCTCGCCGCGCGCGGCGATCCCGGCGGCCCGATCGTCGCGACGCGTCCGCTCACCGATCGCGATTTCGGCGACGACCCGGCCGGGCCCGGCGAGCCGGCGGCACGCTCGCTCGCGCTGCCGCTGGTCGCGCAGGGAGTCCCGATTGGCTTGCTGCAGATCAACCACCTGAGCGGCGCGGGCCACGTGACGGCCTCCGAGACGGAGCTGGCGAGCGGGGTCGCCGATCGGCTCGCGGTCGCGCTCCAGAACGCACGGCTGTTCGAAGGGGCCCGCGATGCCCGTCTGCGGCTGGAGGCGGTGTCGGTCCGCCTGGTGGACGTGCAGGAGTCGGAGCGGCGCCGGATCGCGCGCGAGCTGCACGACGAGATCGGCCAGGCGCTGACCGGCCTCAAGCTGCAGCTCGAGATGTCGGTGGCGGGCGCCGGCGCGTCCGACGGGCTCCGCTCCGCGCGCTCGATCGCGCAGCGGCTGATTGAACAGGTACGCGATCTGTCGCTCGATCTTCGTCCGGCGATGCTCGACGACCTCGGCCTGGTGCCCGCGCTGCTGTGGCACATCGAGCGCTACACGGCGCGGACCGGCGTGCAGATCAAGCTGCTGCACGACGGCCCGCGCGATCGCATGCCGGCCAACGTGGAGACGGCCGCGTACCGGATCGTTCAAGAGGGGCTCACCAACATCGCGCGCCACGCGCGCACCCACGAAGCGACGGTCCGCGTGCGCCGCACGGCGAGCGACATCGAGCTCGAGATCGTGGATCGCGGCATCGGCTTCGATCCGGCGGTCACCGATCTGAACCTGTCGACCGGTGTGTCTGGCATGCGCGAGCGGACGACGCTGCTCGGCGGGACCTTCCGGATCAGTTCGACCCCCGAGTCCGGCACCGTCATTCGCGCGGCGCTGCCGCTCGACCGCGCGCCGAAACGGCATACCATTCCGGACATCCTCGCGCGGACCCGCGCCGCGTACGAACGGGCGCGCGGCCGGCGCCAGGCCCGGTCCGAGCGTGAGGGACAGGCGACCTGATGCTGTCGATCATCATCGCCGACGACCACGCCATCGTGCGCACGGGCGTCCGGCTGCTGCTGGAGCGCGAGCCGGACCTGCAGGTGGTCGAGGAGGTGGCGACAGGGCGAGGCTGCGATCCTCCGCACCGTGGAGATCCAGCCCGACGTGCTCGTGCTCGATCTGTCGATGCCTGGCGTGAGCGGGTTCGAGGTGGCCCGGCAGGTCCGCGAGCGAAGCCGGGGCACTCGAATCGTCGTGCTCTCGATGCACGCGAACGAGTCCTACGTCCACGAAGCGCTGCACAGCGGCGCGCTGGCGTATGTACTTAAAGGAAGCGACCGGCAGCGAGCTCGTCCGCGCGATTCGAAGCGTCGCCGAGGGGCGGCGGTTCCTCAGCACGCCGTTGTCCGTCGAGCGCCTGCGCGCCTACGCCGCGCTGTCGGGCCCCGACACCGACTCCTACGATCGGTTGACCGCACGCGAGCGCCAGGTGCTGCAGTTTGTCGCCGACGGCCACACGAATATCGAGATCGGCGCGTTCCTGTCCGTCAGCGCGCGCACCGTGGAGGCCCATCAGAGCCCGGCTCCTCTCCAAGCTCGGCCTCCACGGACCGCAGGAGCTGTTCCGATACGCCCTCCGACGGGGTCTGATCACCCTCGACAGCTGAACCGTTTCGAGTACATCCGTACTGGGTACGTACTGGTACGTATAGCTGGTGTGTTCTGAACGCGCTACAGTTTTACCGGCTTTTTGGTCGCGCTCGCATGACTGCGAATCGCGTGCGCGACGGCCGGCTGCGCCTTCGGAGGAAAGCGCGCGGCCCATCTCCAGTCCCCGACAATGGCCCCCATACACGACGCGCCGCCCGTTCGCGAACGCGAGGTCGGCGCCACGCGGCCGTTTCGTGCGTTTCAACGCCGCCACGGTCGGGTAGTGCCGCCGCGCACTGCCCGGACGCAGGCACACGAATGACCGCACGGCGTCCCGTTCTCCTCGTGGTCGACGACGAGCCGAGCATCCTTCGGCTCCTGCGCGATTTCGGCAATCGCTCGGGCTTCGACGTGGTGACCTGCGGTGGAGGCGCCGAGGCCATGGAATACCTCCACGCCCAGACGGCCAACATCGCGATCGTCGATCTGCAGATGCCGCAAATCGGCGGCCTCGACGTCCTGCGTGCGATCCGCGAGGCGGACGCGCAGTGCCAGACCGTGTTGATGACCGGGCACGCGACGGTCGACAGCGCGATCGAGGCCATCCAGTCGGGGGCGATGGACTATCTGAGCAAGCCGCTCGACTTCGGCCGCCTCGGGCAGCTGCTGGCGGCGGTCCTCTCCGAAAGCGACCGGCAGCGCGCCGTGGCCGCGGCGGACCAGGAAGCGGCGCGCCACCTGGTGTGCGGAGAGATGATCGGGCGCGACCCCGCGATGCAGGAGCTCTTCCGTCTGATCCGCCGGCTCGCGCCGCACGCGCGCACCGCGCTCATCACCGGCGAGACCGGCAGCGGCAAGGAGCTCGTCGCCTCGGCGCTGCACGAACACGGGCCCCGGCGCGGACGGCGCCTCGTCACCATCAACTGCGCCGCGGTCGTCGAGACACTGTTCGAGAGCGAGCTCTTCGGGCACATGCGCGGGGCGTTCACCGGCGCGACCGACAACAAGCCCGGCTTGTTCGAAGCGGCCGACGGCGGCACCGTGTTCCTCGATGAAGTGGGCGAGTTGCCGCTCAACGTGCAGGCGAAGCTGCTGCGCGTGGTGGAGCACGGGGAGATCCAGCGTGTCGGCGCGCTGCAGGCGAAGCGGGTCGACGTCAACGTGATTGCCGCGACGAACCGCGACCTCCTGGGGGAGTCCGCCGCAGGCCGGTTCAGATCGGACCTCTATTACCGTCTGAACGTCGTGCAGCTGCACGTGCCGCCGCTTCGCGATCGGCGCGACGACATCCCCTATCTCGTGGCGGCATTCGTCCGCGAGTGCGCGGCCAGGATGGGGAAGCCGCTGACGGGGGTGACCGCCGGCGCGGAACGGGCGCTGATGACGGCGCCCTGGCCCGGGAACGTGCGCGAGCTGCGCAACGCCATCGAGCGCGCCGCCATGCTCGCGGAAGGCGACCTGATCAACGAACGGGACGTGATGTCGGCGGCCAAGATCGGCCGGCCCGCCGCAGATGAAGCCCCCACGATTACGCGCCGGGCGGCGCCCGGGGAATCCGATCGCCTCGATCTCGTCGAGCGCGATCACATCCTGAGCATCCTCGAGCGCACCCGGGGCAACAAGAGCGAGGCGGCGCGCGCGCTCGGTGTCAGCCGCCGCGCGTTCTACCGGAAGCTCGATCGGCACGGCCTCGGCGGGCCGCGCGGCGAGCCGGCCAGGGGCACGGACACCGACCGCACGCAGAAACCCCAGCCGTC